>CAWGAJ010000004.1:0-200558 GCA_963820545.1 Pirellulales bacterium | reverse complement strand
GAAACCACGGTGTGATGTCTGTACAACGAAGAAACTTTTGACGGAAGAGGGGTGAATTCGTCTGGTCGGCATAGTCGTTTCAGAAAACGAGCCCATTGACCGCGCGATCAAACGCTTCCAGAAGAAGTATGAGCGTTCCCAGCATATCAAAGAGTTCAAGAAGCGCGCCTATTTCACCAAGCCTTCCGTGAAGAAGCGCATGAAGAAAGTGAAAGCGATCCGCCGAGCTCAGCGGAGCCTCGCCGAGCAATCCTGATCATCGCCCGGATCATCGCAATCAAAACCCATCCAGAACACATCGATGGGTTTTTTGTCCGACTTTTACGCTCTTACCAGTCGATATTCCGTTCCGTGAGTACTCTCTGCGCTTCCAGGTGGTTTAGTCTGGCAGCCCGCCGCAGATACTCCAGGGCCCCCTCCCGGTCACCGCGCTCCAGCAATATCACGCCGAGGACGACCATCGCCTGTACGTGAGAGGGGTTGATGCTCGTCAGGAGTTGGAGCACTGCAATTGCTTTCGCGGTATCTCCCCGCGAACGGTACGCAAGCCCAAGGCCGTACAGCGCTCCGGATGCATGTGGATCAATCGAAAGACTCTTTTCGTAAGTTCCGATCGCTTCGTCGGCCTTCCCGTTTGCCAGCAGAAGTTCGGCGAGGTCGTTGTAGGCAAGTACATAGGATGGCTGGAGCTCGATTGCCCGTCTGTACGATGCGAGTGCCCGCGTCGTATCACCCTTTGCCCGGTGGATATTCCCCAGATTCACGAACACCTCCGGGTACTCCGGCTTGATCCTGAGTGCTCTGACGTACTCCTCCACAGCCGATTCGTAATCGCCCCCCTCCTGCAATGCCAGTCCTAGATTGTACCACGGTTCCGGTCTCGCTGGAGCAACACCTTGTGCGTGTCGCCAGAGAGTCTCTGCATCTGACCAGTAGCCGATCTGCCCCGTCGTCATCAGGACTGAGACCACCAGCAGGCAGCCAACAGCGGTACCAAGGCCGCCGCGCACAAGAGTGTGATCCGCCCTGGAGGCCAGGGGCCCGACCATCCCCTCAACCAGGAGGACGCCAACAGCAAGGAAGAAAACGGTCGTGGGGATGGAGGAGTGCCGGTCAGCGGTCGGCTGAATTCCGGAAAGCCCGATCCGCTCGTTGGGAGGAGAAGTACGGCATACCCGATCCAGACGGAGGGAACAAGCCGCTGGCGGCGGAAGGCAGGGCAAGCAAGGCCACGGTGATGGCAATGGCTGCCGCTGCACATGCAATGAATGTTGTCGGGTTGTACTGATACAAAAGCGAAAGGTCGCGCGGCCAGATGGTTTTGGCAGGGTAAAAAGCAGCGTTGTACCACGGGAGCAGATGTCTCTCGAAGGAGGTCAAGCTACTCAAGGCGTCGCTTTCCATCTCCAGCGGCGCCGACAGCATCGTTATGACACCCACCACAAGGCTCAGGACAAAGAATGGGATCTTTTCCTTGAGCAATGCCGAGGTCCGCCACGATCCTGGCTGGAAGAGGATGAAATCCAATAACAGAAGCAGGAGCGGCAGGGTGAGAGCGACAGACTTCGAAAGCAAGGCCAGAAGGAATAACCCGAGTGCGGCGGCATACCAGCGTTTCCCTTCTTTCGATCCCCGATTCCTGGCGTAGGCAACATAGGCAATAACTGAGGGGAGGAAGAAGAATGCACAGAGGAGATCCTTCGGTCCGCAACTGAAGCGACGGATTCGACGCGCATCGGATGAACGGCGAAGAGCAATGACGCAATCGCCGCACCATACACCAGAGGACCATCCTCTCCTCTCCTGTTGAGGACGAGGGGGAAGATCAGCAGAGCGAGCACATAAAGCCAGACGGTGTTCTTTTCGTGCAGCAGGACGCCGGTCAGGTGATGCCCCTTCGGATCGTTCCCCCACATCTGGTAGTCGACTGCATGGGAAACGAGAGCGAGGGGTGTGTACGACGCAAAGAAGGAGGTGTGAAGAACCAGGCGATCGTCTCTGGACTGAGAGTTCGGATGCGGGAGTTGTTCTACACATCAGAGTTACGTCATCCCAGCCGGTAGAACCTGCTCCTGAGTGTTCCGGTGAAGACCAGAATAGTCGCGCCAAAAATGATCAGCGCGAGGATGACGCGGGCACGGCGAAGTGGAGATTCAGTCATTGTCAGAAGCCTGCAGGGACGGGAAAAAATGGAAGGAGACACACCCCGGATGGCTTATCCCACCCCAGCCATTGAGAGCATGTCTCCTGTTGTCCCCTCACCCAGCTAACAAGCCTGATGAGTCCCGTGATGAAAGGCTAGTGAGCCTGTTGTTGGTCAGTGGTCTTGGCCTGAGCCTTTATTTCCTGCACTTCCTTCCGGATCTCCTGCGCCTTCCTCTTCAGCTCGTTCATATTCTTCCGAACCCTGGTTCCGGCTGATTTGTTCCCCTTCTCATAGAACTTCACAAAATCTTTCTCGAAGGTCACGAGAAGGTCGCGCAATTCCTGGAATCTGTCCATCCGTGTCTCCTCGATATAGGTTTACAGTTATGCGGTCTTTTCTTTTCTCGTATTCCTTCTTCAACACGCGTCATTCCGTCTCCCTGTCATACAGCCGTTTCAGCCTCCTGCCGCCGCTTCCGGAGCGCGTAGGAGGTCAGGATGGGTATCGCAACGGTGGAATCCACATAGGCGACGACGGCGTCCGGAAGCATCGGGATCGACTTTTCCCCAGCTGACTGCTTCCGACGGGCTTTGGCACCGGAGAGCCCACCGGTGTCAGGTCGGGCATCCGTGATATGGAGGAAATAGTCGTCCCCCCTTTCTTTGATTTTCAGCACTTCCGGATTTGCGGTTCTGTCTGCAGCATTGGATTTCTTGGGGAACCGCCACCGAAGATGAAGACGCCACTCTTCCCTGATTCTTCCCGAATTGCGAGCCTGCAAGTGAGAGTCCACCTGATTCGGTGATGGAAACATCCTTTGGAATTCGTCAGACTAGACTTGGCTTCCCATCAAGAAAGTGACTCTTACGCGGCTTCATTCACTTCTTATGTTAGAAGAAGTTGCTAACTTCCGGCCGCGGAATATATCGAAAAATTGAACAAAAAAAGCAAGGAAAATCTTCAAAATTTCGAGGTTTGTGGTGCAAGGATGCATCTCAGAATTGACGGCAGTCACTTTTCCTCAAAATCTGCTTGACTAGCGTCCTTTTATTTGTTATTTTTATTTAGACTAATTCTAAACAAACTCGACGTGGATAACGAAGCGGCGTACGAAGTTCTGAGGGAGACATCTGAAATCAACCGGAAAGCTCCGGGCAACACCGGAGAGGTTTGCGGCTAACTCCTTTATATCAAAGAAGTTACATAATTTCTCTTTCTATAACTGCATGCATCGCTTGCTGCGAAATTGCATCGTTTGGTCTGGATACTATTCACAAATCCTGATACAAGCACACGTTACGTCAAGGTGTGCGACCAAGCCGACATGGGGTATTTTTGCCACTAAGTGTTGATCTTTCCATGGTAATGGGGAAACCGGGGCGGCGGTAGGTTCCGGAATATGGAATTCAACAGATTATCGTAAAAAACTGTTACCTGCTATGTTCCGTGGGATAAATCCATATTCTCCATATAATCGCATTTTTTTTATCCTGGCCATACTTTGGACCGCGCAAGCAGTCTATTGCCAGACGGCCTGGTATGAGAGTTTCGAGGGCAGCGAAATTTCTTGGCGCGAGGTGGGCGGCAATGCCCAGTATCGCATCTTGGACCACCGCCGCGTCCAAGGCGAGGTGCACACCGGCAAGGGCTGCGAGTGGCTGAGACTGGCGGCCAACGGCGATACTTCGGTGCAGATAGCCCATGATGTCGGCCGACCGAGCATCATCGACGAACTGATGCCCAGCGTGTGGATCAAATCCGACAAGGCAGGATTGCAAATTGCCGCTCGAATCGTGCTGCCGCGAACGATCGATCCCCAAACCGGCCGACCGGCAGCGGCGATTATTACCGGCGCCAGTTACAGCGACGCCGGGCGCTGGCAGGAATTGCGCATCACCGACGTGCCGCGACTTTTAGCACGGCAAATCCGTCTCTTGCGCATGCAACTGGGTCCAAATGTGGATCAGCGCGAAGCCTATGTTGATGCCATTTTGCTGAACATTAATTGCGGATCGGACGTGGCGAACGTTTGGATCGACGATTTGGATATCGCCGGATATGTAAGCGCCTCAGGGTCGGCACAAGCCCAGACAGTGAATCCCGCGCCGCGCGTGGGCAAAGACGTTGCCGCCTCAAGCGGTTGGGCGCCTAAGGGAAACATAGCCGGCCCTCAACTGACTGGTCCCGTTGACGGGGACAAGACAAAAGACGGGACTGTAAACTCGATTTCCCCCGCCAGCCGAGGTTTCTCAGGCACGGAATATCCTCGCACGGAACCGCTTGCTTCGCTCCAGCCCAAGCAGCATGAAGTAAAACTATCGGGTTCGGTGCTGACCGTGGATAACCGGCCGTTTTTTCCCCGGGTGATCGAGCATCAAGGCGAGCCACTGGCGGTTTTAAAGCAGTTGGGTTTCAATACCGTGTGGCTAAAACGGCTGCCTGCTCCGGAGATTTTAGAAGAGGCCCAGCGGCTTGGTCTGTGGGTGATTTGTCCCTGGCCGCGTGCGCCGCAGTTGGACGGCGGGCGCGATCCGGCGTCGCAGCCGGGCGAGGTTGGTCCGGCCTTCGACGCGGTGCTGATGTGGGATCTAGGCAGCGATCTAAACGCCGCACACCTGGAAACCACGCGGCGTTGGGTGGAACAAATTCGCGGCGCCGACCGCCGGGGCACGCGGCCCTTGATCTGCCGGCCCAGCGGCGAATTGCGCGGATATAGTCGGCTGGATAACAATATGATCTTGCTCATTGATTGTCGGCCGTTGGGCACGAGCATGGAACTGGCCGACTATGGCATGTGGGTCCGCCGACAGCCGCTTCAGGCCTTGCCGGGAACGCCCGTTTGGACCACCGTCCAGACCCAGCCGAACGAATCCCTGCGCCAGCAGATCGCCGCGTTGGCGGCGGGCAATAGCCCGGAGCCGAGTATTTCTTACGAGCAGATGCGGCTGATGACGCAAAGCGCAATCGCCGCGGGCAGCCGCGGACTGTTGTTTCTTTCCTCCGCGCCGCTGGATGCCGGCGACGCGGCGGCTCACCAACGCGCGGCGGCAGTGGAATTACTCAATTTGGAATTGGAACTGGTGGAACCCTGGGCGGCCGCGGGTAGTTATCTGACCACGGCGGAGTGCCCCGAGTCGGAAGTAACCGCCACGGTGCTGCGCAGCGAACGCGCCCGAGTGGTGTTGCCGATATGGTACTCGCCCGGAGCGCAGTGCGTGCCGCCGCGATCGGCAACGAGCAATCTTTCGCTGGTGGTGCCGGGAGTGCCGGAATCGGCCAGCGCCTTGGAACTCAATCCAGCGGGACTCAGGCCCTTAAGTCACAAGCGCGTGACCGGCGGGATGCGCATCACATTAGAGGAATTCGCCCTTACGGCCCAGGTGCTTCTGGCACACGATCCCCTGGTGGTCAACGGCCTGGAGCGGCGCTGGGCCCAGATCGGACGTCAAGCGGCCCAATTACAGCGCGAGTTGGCGGTGCGCAAACTTTATACGGTGCAAATGATCGCCGCCCAATTGAGTCCCCGTGCCACGGTGAAGGCCCCCACGGCGGCCTGGATTGATTCGGCGCAGAGGAGTTTGCAATTGTGCGATCGGCAATTCGCCGGCCAAGAATACGGGGCCGCCAGACTCAGCGCGGAGCGAGCCATGGGCTACTTGCGGACGGCGGAGCGTTTTTTCTGGGAAGATGCCGTAAAGGAACTGGCTTCGCCGGTGACCAGTCCGGCGGCATTGGGCTTCGACACCTTGCCCACTCACTGGCGCTTGATTGACCGCATTCGCGGCTCTCGACTAGGCCCGAATCAACTTCCCGGGGGCGATTTTGAAAATCTCGACATGATGTTTCAGGCCGGCTGGCGATATCTGAAGACTCCCGCGCCGGGCGTGCAAACCTCGGCCGATCTATTGGCCGGCTCGGCCCACAACGGCACAATGGGCCTGAGACTCATGGTCACGGCCGACGATCCGCAAAATGCCGCCGGCCATGTTGGAAGGATTGCCGATCCGCTTCGTCAGTCCGGCGGTGCCGGTCGAGGCGGGACAAATTGTGTGCATTCACGGTTGGACGAACGTGCCCAGTCCGATTACCGGCAGTGTTGACGGAGCGATGATTTTCGATTCCTTAGGCGGCGAGGCCTTGGCGGAACGCATTGGACGGACCAACGGTTGGAAGCAGTTCGCCTTGTATCGCGTGGCGCCGCAGTCGGGAGCGATGTACGTCACCTTTGCGCTGTCCGGCCTGGGCGAAGCCTGGATCGACGACGTGGCCGTGCAGGTTCTTGATGCCCCAATGCCTCAGCAAAACCAGGCTGTATCGCAGTGGCACTAAGAATAGTGGGCGGTGGACAGTGGGCGGTGCGAAACCGTAAACGGTTTCGTGTAAGCTTGTCTGGCTCCCATGTCCTATGCTTACGTGGGTTTAAAAGTTGTCTTGGCGAGGCGGAGCCTTGGGTATATTGCCTTCCCATGCCGGAGCGTGGGAACGAGGTAATTCGGCTCAACATTTCGGTTACAATCTTGGCAGAAGGCGCTCATAATCCGCATGAGAGCCAATCCAAAACCAGACGATGGTATCTTCTTGTTGAACTCCAACTGCCCGCCAGCCTATGCCCACTCGTATGGCATAGGCGGGTAGTCTTTTTCCCACCTGCTTGAATTGAAGACCCGGATGACTTGGATTGTTCTTCCAGAGTTTGTAGTTTTTGCGGGCGGTACGTTGAATACGTTCAGGCAACTTCCGAAAACAAGAGCGAAACTCGTCGGTAAGATGAGATTTCAAAGTTCGTCAAACCCCATTTCCTTGGTCTTGCCGGATCGGTACTCATCGAGCGCCTTTTGGGCTAATTGGTCGAGTTTGTCTTGCGACTCGGCCAGGGTTTTGTCCCAGCGACTTTCCCACTCGATTTCTTCAAGAAGTTCGGCAGCGAGTTCGTCTTGCAGATTCTCCGGCAACTGACTTGCCTTTTGGAAGGCCTGGGCCAATAGATTCGTCATTATTTTCTCCAACGGCAAAATTCAGGATTTGTTCGCTTTCCTCAATTATACTATATTCAACCATTTTCCCGGTCAATTACAACTCCCAAAAATACGGATGGGCCCTCTTTACATTGTCTGGGCATTGTGCTAGAGTCTGAGACTTAAGATTCGTTACATCGGTGCGTTGGTGGCCGGCGGCTTCTGCTGGAAGCGTCGGCAAACAGGGAACTCCGGTGCAAAACCGGGACGGCCCCGCCGCTGTGACCGAGCGTAAGAAGGACGGCCCATTCTTTTTTGGCCATTGTCCTGTTGTGACGGTGAATAACGCTGGTAAAGCACTGCCTGCAAGCAAAAAAACACTGCTTGCAAGTAGTGGTACCCGCGGAGTTTATTCTTTCCGTCGGCGGGATGAGAAGGCCAGGCCGGACCCGGCTCGGAAGTCAGAAGACCTACCAGCGCGGGAATGTGGCTCTCTGCGTGGGACAGAGCGCCGCGTATTTGTTCGCTACTGGTGTTTTCATGTTGCGCGGCCGTTTTAGGTTTCTTGTTGCGCCGGGCTTTTCGCTGGTGGAATTGCTGGTGGTGATCGGAGTCATCGGCTTGCTGGCAAGTTTGTTATTGACGGCGATCCAAGCCGCGCGGGAAACAGCGCGGCGCATGACTTGCCTGAATAATCTCCATCAGATGGGCATCGGCATGTTGGCATTTTATGATGTCAACAAGCGTTTTCCACTAGGCGGCGTGGAAATGAAAACCCTCAAGATTCCAGGCACCAACAAACCGCTATATCCTAACGGTCGACAATTGGCTTGGTCGGCGTATATTTTGCCCTACGTGGAACTGAACTCGCTGGCCAAGCGGATCGATTTCACGAAGGCGTTTGACAGCCCGGAAAATGCCGCGGCCGCGGCGGAGATCGTGCCGTTGTATCTCTGCCCCAGTCATTCTCGGAATTCGTATTTGATTGATAGATTCGCGGCTTGCGATTACGGCGGCATCTACGGGCAACGGCTCGTGCCAAATCCAAGTCCGAACCATCGCCCGCAGGGCATAATGCTATACGACCAATACATTCGCATCTTCGATGTTACGGACGGTACGAGTCACACACTGATGGTTTCTGAAGATTCACAGTTTTCGGATATGCAGTGGATATACGGAGGGAATGTTTTTGATGTTTCGGCCATCATCAATACAGCTAAGGAAAATGACTTGTGCAGCAAACATCCCGGCGGAGTGAACGGATTGATGGCCGACGGCAGCGCACGCTTCCTGAGCGAAGAAATGGACATAGAAACCCTCGCGGCTATATGCACTAGAGCGGGAAAAGAACCGGTGGGCGAATTTTAAGAGTGTGTTTATTTAGGACGTCATTCTGAGCGTAGCGAAGAATCTTATGAGCTTATAGCCATCAGCAGTTAGCTGTTAGCCTATTAACAAAAGCCTCCAGCCTCTACTGATAAGATCCTTCGCTGCGCTCAGGATGATTTGTGAAATCAAGATTACTTGTGAAATCTTGTGGACATAAGGAGGAATTTACTCATGCGATACTATTTGTTCTCAAAATGGTTGCCGGCGGTGGCGTTTTGGGCCGGTTTTTTTGCGTTATCAGCAAAGGCCTTTGCCCTAACCATAGATTTTGAAGATCTTGTTCTAGATCCAGAAAGCCAATGGCACGGACCTGATCCAAACGGAACAATCGTGTATCAAACAGATCCTTGGCCGTACACTTATACGTCCGGCAAATTTACCAGTGGCGGAGTGGATTTCCATAATAACTGCGATGCGGACGGTTATTGGTCGGGCTGGGCGTATTCCAACAAGACTTTCAATCCGACGGCTTACATGCCCGGCGATTATAATCCCGGCGACGGCTCCAATGGCAACACTAATCCCGTGCCCGTTGGTTCGGCCGGTCAATACCACGCCGTGTCGGGCGGCGATGCGGGTGGCCTGACCGGTTCGGACGCCTATGGTATTTGTTATACGTTTGGCGATACAAGCAGCACGGCCGTAACGCTTGCCAATCCGACTGCTATTCAGGGCGCTTTCTTTTCCAATAATAATTACGCTTATTATTCGATGCTCGAAGGCGATCCGCCGTGGTATGGTTCTTTCGCCGCGAAACAATTTACAGCCGCGGATCACGACTATATGAGACTAATTATCACAGGAAAAGATTCCGGAGGCAACCTAGTTGGGCAGCCCGTGAATTTCTATCTAGCCGATTTTCGTGATCCCAATGATCGGACCGACAACCCCAGAAAAGACAATTATATCGTCAACCAATGGACTTGGATCGATCTAGCGGGTTTTGGCGACGGCGTTAAGTCCGTGGAATTCGATATGGAATCCTCGGATTACGATGAAAACGGCATTCTGACGCCGACCTATTTCGTTATGGATAATCTAATCATGGGTCCAAAACCCTTATGGGCGGGATCACAAAACAACTATTGGAGCAATGCCGCCAATTGGAGTTCCGGCGCGGTACCAGGTTCAGGCCAAAATATCCTTTTTACCAATAATAGCAACACAAACATCAACTTGGACGGCAATCAGTATATAGCCAATATTACCTTCGATACCGCCGCGGCCGGTTCATTCACGTTTAACAGCGGCACACTAACGCTCGATGCCGGCGCATCGATTACAGTTACCGGCATGGTTACAAGCAGTCAAACATTCGATTGCGATCTGGCCCTGGCCGGCAATGGTTTTCTGGTAAACGACAGCGTAGCCATTGGCCAGAGCTTGAATATTACAGGCAATATCTATAGCACGGCTTCCGGCGGTAAACAAAATCTCTATTTAGGCGGCGCCGGCAATGGCCTGATCAGCGGCTCGATCAGCGACGGCACAAGCGGCGGCGCCCTGTCGCTCATCAAACAAGGTCAAGGCACTTGGACCTTAAGCAGCACACTGAATTACACGGGCGATACAATCATCGAGGAAGGATTGCTACAAATCACCGGCGCCGCGTCGGACTTGCATGAAATCAGCGGCGATGGGGCACTGCGCATCGGCGACGGCGTGAATAGCGCCACGGTTACGGTCGATTCCATCATGCTTCACGGCTTGTACATCGGCCCCGGGTCAAAACTCATCGTGCGCGCCAGCAGCGAAGGGCCGGCGGCCGGCAGTATGGATTATGCTTCCGTGCCCGAGCCAAGGGTTTTAACGCTGCTGGTTATCGGCGCCGTGGGATTAATTATTTGGAAGGCGCGACCAACGGTCGCGGCTTTATGAACCAAGCGCCCGACACTGGCGAGACGCCAGTGCCACCCAACGCGATATTATGAAAAAAGCCCAGGGGTTGCGACCCCTGGGCTCTGGTGATTATTTCGCGAACAAAATGTGATCGGGATTACTATTCCGTTGTCTCGGGGCCAGCGCGTTTCGATTGCCAGATGGCCCAGATCAGGCCGAGGGCGCCAACGCCGAGCACGATCCAGAACAATTTGTCATGTGGTTTCCAGGTTACGTTTACGCCCTGCTCCTTGAGCTTATCGACCACACTGAGGTGATAGGGCAGGATCAGGCCGATGATCAACAAGCTGACCATGTTCATCACCTTGATCAGCGGATTGATGGCGGGGCCGGCGGTATCTTTGAGCGGATCGCCCACGGTGTCGCCGGTGATGGCGGCCTTGTGTTTTTCGCTGCCCTTGCCGGTGGTTTCGCTGCGGGGTTCATCCTCGATGGTTTTTTTGGCGTTATCCCATGCGCCGCCGGCGTTGGCCATGAACACGGCCAGCAATTGGCCGGAGACGATCATCCCGCCGAGGAATCCGGCCAAGGCGATCGGGCCTAGCCCGAAACCGACGAGCATCGGCACCAACATGGCCAGCAAGCCGGGGCCGATCAATTCTTTCTGAGCGGAGGTGGTGCAGATATCGACCACGCGTCCGTAATTGGGCTTTTTCTTTCCTTCCCAAATTTCCTTATCGCGGAACTGGAGGCGACATTCCTTGACGATCAAGAACGCCGCCCGACCCACCGCGCGGATGGTCATGGAACTGAACAAGAACGGCACGGCCGCCCCAAGCAACATGCCGATGAACAAAGTCGGATCGGAAATGCTAAGCATCGCGGCCACGGCGTCATATACCGAGCGCGAGATGCGTTCGTTTTCGCCGCCGCCGCCCGATCCCACCGAGACGATAAAACTATTGAACAGCGAGACCGCGGCGATCACGGCCGAACCGATGGCGATGCCCTTGGTTATGGCCTTGGTGGTGTTGCCCACCGCGTCGAGGTCGGCCAGGATTTGCCGGGCTTCCTTATACTTGGCCGGGCCCATCTCTTTTTCATCGTAGCCCATTTCGCCAATGCCGTTGGCGTTGTCGGCCACGGGTCCGAAGACGTCCATGGAGATGGTGTTGCCGGTGAGGGTCAACATGCCGATGCCGCACATGGCCACGCCGAAAGCGACGAAGGTCGGATTCGTGCCTTGATATATCACAATGCTGCCCATGATGGCGGCGGCGATAATCATCACGGCGGCCACCGAGCTTTCGTAACCGACGGCCAAACCTTGGATGATGTTCGTGGCGTGGCCGGTTTCGCACGACTTGGCCAGGCCCTTGACAGGCGAATACTCGGTGCCGGTGTAGTATTCGGTGCACCTGTTTAGACACACGGCCAGCACAATGCCGATCAAGCACGTCCACGCCGGGCGCATGTCGAGGCCTGTTTGTCCAAGTGTGACCCAAAACGGCAGATCTTTCATATACGGCGCGATCTGAGCCCAGTTGGGATAGGTTTCATCGAACCGCATGTAGAAGAATCCCAGCACGATAAAGCCGATCACGCTGAGGGTGGAACCGATAATAAAACCTTTGTTGACGCTCTTCATGGCCTGGGCCACATTGCCCTTGTCGCCGGCCCGCACGCAGTAGGTGCTGATGATGCTGGCGATTACGCCGATGGCGCGTACGAGCAAGGGGAAGATCACGCCCTTGTGGCCGAAACTGGCGATGCCCAGGATCATGGCGGCCACGATGGTGACTTCATAGCTTTCGAAGATATCGGCGGCCATGCCGGCGCAGTCGCCCACGTTGTCACCGACGTTATCGGCGATAGTGGCGGCGTTGCGTGGATCGTCCTCGGGAATACCGGCCTCGAGTTTGCCCACCAGGTCGGCGCCGACGTCGGCGGCCTTGGTATAAATGCCGCCGCCGACGCGCATGAACAAGGCCAACAGTGTGCCGCCGAAGCCGAATCCCAGCAGGGCTTCATAAGCATGTTCGCCGTAGATTAGGAAAATAATCGAACCGCCCAGCAGCCCCAGGCCGTCGGTCAACATGCCGGTGATAGTGCCCGTGCGGTAGCCTAATTGCAGGGCCTTGCCAAAACTGTCCTTGGCGGCGGTAGCCACGCGGAGATTGCCCACGGTGGCCAGTCTCATGCCGACAAAACCCACGGTGGCGGAAAAACACGAGCCAACGAAAAACGCAGCCGCTCGGCCCCAACAAATTTCGGGCTGCAAGTTGGATTGTTGCGCAGCAAAGTATAACGCGACTGTAATCAGCACGATCAGCACGCCCACCACGCGGAATTGCCGATAGAGATAAGCATTTGCGCCTTCGCGCACGGCTTGGGCAATCTCTTGCATGCGCGGGGTGCCTTTCGGAGCGCTATACACTTCCTTGACCAACAGCCCGGCATAGATCAAACCCGCCAGGGCAATGAACACGTTGGAGACCAATGCAATCTTCTCATACGTCATGTACTTGCCACTGACCAGCGGTTCCCAAAGGGTAATTGTGGTACCGGCTGTTTGCTCTGCGCCTGCCCCCGATTCCGCGGCCTCGGGCTGCTGGAACATCCAGCCTGCGGCCGAAAGGATGCCCACCGTCAAAAACAATAACCATAAGACGCGCATCCTGTGCGACGTGCGTTTGGCCGGTCCACGACTTGGATCGTTACGATTAAACATGCTTCAGGTACTCCTAAGCGGAATGAGGGAATGCTTATATCAGGGATAATATAAGCACAAATTTAATAAACCGAAAAGTTTACAGAACAGACTGCTTTACTGTCAACAATCATATATTCGGGGGGGACGTTTATGAATTAAGGCGGGAATTAGGGAGGGAGTGTTCAATTGGGCACGCTTGTCTGAGATCGCGGGAGTTTTTTTATTTTTACAAGGCTGGATTATGACAAGTATGCTTATTCATTAAATACCACACAAATAAGACCCGATGTCGGAAAGAATCTTCATTCAGTCACATTCCCCTTCGTGGATGGCAGTTGAGAATCAGGCAACGATGATCGTAGGTGAAAAACCGCGTTTAACACCCCTCTAAAGAGTTAAGCATAAGCCTTTCAGAAACTTCCCAGTTAGGCTTTTTTACTTGGCTTTCTTGCTCAAATCAATTAGGCTGTATAGAGTTGAGGTGAACGATCAATTCTGCCGTCCTGTGCAGATAATCTAAGTGAAGATTCGCGGGAGACTTTTGTCATGACTATCCTGAAGCGCAAAGAGCGATTGTCCTGGCTATGCTTGGCAATTGCCATAGGATTGATTCCGACCTTGTTGAACGCCGGAGAGCGGCGCATAACGAAAGCCGGCGCACTCAGTCAGGATCCGCCGACGGTCGAGATGTTTAGCGCCATCGAGAAGGGCCAAATCAACGTCAAACTGATCCCCAAGGATTCCACACAATGCCGCGTGCTGATCGAGAATAAAACGGATAAGCCTTTGAGCATAAAATTGCCCGAGGCATTCGCGGGCGTACCCGTATTGGCGCAAGTCCGGCCAGGAGGGGCTGGCGTCGGCGCTGGTGGTGGTGGCAGGCCGGGCGGCGGCGGATATGGTGGAGGCGGCGGGAGTCAGGGTGTCGGCGGCGGCATGGGCGGTGGCGGCATGGGCGGCATGGGCGGCGGCGGATTCTTCAACGTGGCTCCGGAAAAGGTGGGCCAGCTTCGTGTGCCCACCGTATGCCTGGAACACGGCAAAGAAGAGCCCCACGCGGCCGTTCCTTACGAAATCAAGCCCATCGAAAGCTTTACCAACAATCCCGCCGTACAGAAACTCTGCCGCATGATGGGCAGCGGTCAGCTCAATCAGCGTGCGGCCCAGGCTGCGGCCTGGAACCTGAACAACAACATGAGCTGGCAGGAACTGGCCGCCAAACGTCTGCGACATGCCAACGGCGCCAGCGAGCCTTACTTCAGCCCGCAAGAAATCCAAGCCGGTATGCAAATCGCCGCCACGGCCGTCAAAGTGGCCGAACAAAAACAACAACAAAAGCAGTACTCCAGCGATTACTCACCGGGACAGCAATAATTTGCTATGTTATTTCCAGACGGAAAGGTCCTTGGTCTTAAAGCTTTCCGGCTCTGCGCCACTGTTGCCATTGGCCTCTCGCCGAACCCCCGCGGTTTATGTATAATAGGCCGCATAGACCTTCCACCCATTTGCGAGGTCGCACGTGAAGCCTAGCATTGGCCGCCTTGAGGAGACCGTGGAAAACAGATCGGCTCAAGCACTGCGTCGGGCGCATCTGGCCGCCCGCACCGCTGAAGACAACCGCGGCGGCAACATCGTAGTTCTCGACATGCGCGAGCTCAGCTCGATGTTCGATTTTTTTGTGATCGTAAGCGGCGCCAGCCGGCGGCAATTGCACGCCATGAGCGAAGAAATCGACCGCGTGATGGAAGAAGAAGGGGACCGGCGCCTGGGAATAGAAGGATACGTGGAGAGCCGTTGGATACTGCTCGATTACGGCGACGTGGTGGTGCATCTATTCGAGCCCGAAACCCGCGCTTACTATGCCCTGGAACAACTTTGGGGCCACGCTAAACGGGTTCCCTACAAACCGCGGGAAGAGAAACCCGCGGTACAAGTGCCGCGGCTAAACGGATGATTCCCGAGCATTTTCTTTCAGCATGAATATTCTTACGCAACTGAAATCGCGTTTTCGCGCCGCACTGACCGGATTGATCGAAGCGCCCGACGAGTATCTCGATCAGGTTCGTCCCAGTCAGGAGGCGAAATTCGGGGACTATCAAGCCAACCTATCGATGCCGCTGGGCAAGCACTGGGGCGCCGCCGCGCGAGGTGGCCGCAGAAATTGTGCGCCGGCTGGAAGTGAACGATCTCTGCAAATCGCCCCAGATTGCCGGCCCGGGATTCATCAATCTGCGCTTGAAAGACGAGTGGATTATCGAGCAGTTGTGCGCGGCGGCACAAGATCAACGCTTGGGCATTGCGCCGGTCGAACTGCCGCGCATATACGTGATCGATTATTCCGCCCCCAACGTGGCCAAGCCCATGCACGTCGGGCATATCCGCTCCACGGTGATCGGCGATGCGCTTTGCCGCACGCTGTGTTTTCTCGGGCACCGGATCATCAGCGACAATCACATCGGCGACTGGGGCACGCAGTTTGGCATGATTCTTTATGGATACAAGCATTTTCTGAACGCCGAGGCTTTTCGGCAAAATCCCGTCGCGGAGCTGGCCCGGCTCTATCGGCTTACTGCTGTGCTGATCGGCTACTGGCTGGACAAAGAATGGCTTGAGAAAAGATTGCCAAAACTCAAAGAATTCCTTAACCTAGATCCATCAGACCAAGTACAGATCACTGATGCCCTAAAGAAACTTTATCCTCATCTTGAGGAATGTGCTCAAACGCAAAAAATTGTAGAGAAAGTTCAGCAGGAGATCGCGGAGGAAGAGGATAGATCTCAACGGGTCGCGAAAATTGAGGCAGATCTACAACTCTCTGGCTTAGCGAGAAATCACCAGGGAATAGCCGAATCAGTGCTGGCGGAAACCGCCAAACTACATGCCGGCGATCCGGAAAACCGTGGCTTGTGGGAGGAATTTTTGCCGTTCTGCGAGGAAGAAATCCAGGGGATTTATAAACGTCTGGACATTCACTTCGACCACACTCTGGGCGAGAGCTTTTATGAGGACCGTTTGCCGTCCGTGGTGGATGAATTGCTTGCCAAGGGCATCGCCCGGGAAAGCGAGGGAGCGATTTGTATTTTCATCGCCGGGCAAGAAGCGCCGCTGATCATCCGCAAGCAGGACGGGGCGTTCTTGTATGCCACCACCGATTTGGCCACGATCCGTTATCGCCTGGACACCTGGCGGCCCGATGCCATCTTGTATGTCGTAGACCATCGGCAGAGCCTGCATTTCCAGCAGCTTTTCGCCGCGGCAAGGCTCTGGGGCTACAACGACGTGGAATTGCAGCACGTCAGTTTCGGCACGGTGCTGGGCGAAGACGGCCGGCCGTTTAAAACCCGATCGGGAGAGACCGTGGGCCTGGAAAGCCTGCTGGACGAGGCCGTGCGCCGCGCCGCGGAAATCGTGGCCGCCAACGACGACGCCAAGCCCGACGGTCCTGAGCTCTCCCTACAGAACCGCCAGGAAATCGCCGAGATCGTGGGCATCGGGGCGCTGAAATACGCCGACCTTTCCCAGAACCGCACCAGCGATTACGTGTTCAGCTACGACAAGATGCTGGCCATGAACGGCAATACAGCCACCTATATGCAATACGCCTACGCCCGGGTGCGCAGTATCTTTGCCAAGGGCAACGTGGATGCCGAGCGCTTGCGGGCCTCGGGGGCGGACATTATGTTTACCGCGCCCGCGGAAAGGGCATTGGCCTTGGAACTCTTGCGCTTTGCCGAGACCTTGGACCTGACCGCGGCCGACTACCGTCCCAACCAGCTTACGGCCTATCTTTTTGAGCTGGCAAACCGCTACTCAACCTTTTTCGAGCAGTGTCACGTGCTGCGGGCCGAAAGCGAGGCTTTGCGTCAAAGCCGCCTGCTAATGTGCGACCTCACGGCCCGAACCATCCAAAAGGGCCTGGAACTATTGGGCATAAAGGTGGTGGAAAAAATGTAAATCCCACCTGGGACATAATTATCTTGACAAATTGGCGATTATCTATCATCATATTTGATTAATTATGGCCTTTTTTCCCAGTGAATCAGTAACGCGCCCCTTGATCACCTTTGCACTGCAATCGGACATGGTGGATTTTTTTGGGGGTTCTCTTTTCAACGTTTCCCAGCGAAGGCGTTTCTTTACTTCTGTAATTGAGGAAATTGTCTTTGTCAAGCGCCGGGAGGTTGTTTAATCAGCCTATTGCAGGACATGTTCATCTAAGAATAAAAAAGAAAAAAACCATGAAATACATCACGCTTGTTCTTGTCGCGGGTGCATTGTTGTCGACATTCAACGTGGCGTCAGCTTGGGGGGATCTGCTTTATCATGTCACGGATTTGGGCACTCTGGGAGGAACATTCAGCGAGGCCTTTGACATCAGCAACAGCAACAGCAGCATAAAAGTGGTCGGTTATTCCTCCAACGGCAGTAACGACGACCGCGCCTTTCTCTATGATTCCAACAGTGCGCCGCCCATGAAAAATCTCGGCGTGCTTTCCGGGGGAAATTCCAGTACCGCCCAAGCCATTAATACCGCCGGTAAGGTCGTGGGCTGGTCGAATATCGGGGGATACAATTACCACGCCTTCCTTTACGACGGCGTGAATATGACAGACCTGGATTCATCATATTCATCCAACACTTATGCGCGAGACATCAATGATAGCGACTTGATCACCGGCAGCATGATCGTCGGCGGCTATGGGCATGCTTTCATATACGATGGGACATTACATGACATCCACAAGGCAGGCGCTACCACTAGCATTGGGTATGGAATCAACAACAATGGCCATGCGGTGGGAGAATTCACCGTTAGCGGCGTCACGCATGCTTTTCTTTATGATGGAACGCAAATGAATGACTTGGGATTGCTGGAAGGGACCACAGGCTCCAGCGGGCGCGGGACATCAACAACAATGGACAAGTAGTGGGCACCAGCACCGTCAGCGGAAGCAATTATAATCATGCCTTCAGATACACCTCAGGACTCGGCATGCGGGATTTAGGAACTTTGGCCAGAGACACCGTGGCAATGGCCGTCAATGACAACGGGTGGGTGGTGGGAAACTCGTACACAAACAGTTCCATAATGCATGCATTCGTTTATGATACTACAATCAGGGATCTCAACGATCCTAATCTTCTGGATAGTTCAGGAACCGGTTGGCTATTCCAATCGGCCGAAGGGATCAACAACTCGGGCTATATCGTGGGTTACGGCACATACGGCGGTAATACCCATGCTTTTCTGCTAACTCCCGTGCCCGAGCCGGCAACGTGGCTTGTGCTGGTTATCGGCGCGGGCGGCTTGTTTCATGTCGGGCGCCGGTGCGCCCAATAATTCCAGGGCCCTCTAATACAACCATGAAGGGGACAGGTTCGTCATTTCCATGAAAATACTCGTGCTTGGCCTGGGCAATCCGCTGGTGAGCGATGACAGCGTGGGTCTGCGCGTGGCGGAGGCCTTAAAGCCGCTTTTGGCCGGTCGGCCGGAGATTGAGGTAGGGGAAGATTATTGGGGCGGGCTGAGGCTGATGGAGCGAATGATCGGTTTTGATCGGGCAATTATCATCGACGCCGTCTGTAGCGGCGCCCCGCCCGGTGCCATCCTCCGCCTCACTCCCGAGTCGATCCCTACGCAACGGAGCGCCTCGGCCCACGACGTCAACTTGCCCACGGCTTTGGAATTCGGCCGCAAGGCCGGAGTCGCCTTGCCGAAAAATGAGCATATTATGCTTGTGGGAATCGAGGCCGCGGATATACTAACTTTTGGCCAGCGGTGTACGCCCGCTGTCGAAGCCTCCATCCCCCGGGCGGTGGAAGTGGTTGTGGAGGCAATTGCGGAAATGCAAAAGGGATTGGAGAGTAAGGAATAGGGATTGGGATTTGTCACACCAACCGCGACCACTGGTCGCGGCTTTACATGCGGAGAAACAATTATGATTTCCCCCGAAGTTTTGCGACGCTACACTTATTTCGCCGGCATCAGCGAGGAAGGCCTAAAGCAGATCGCCATGATCGCCGAGGAAAAGTCCTTTCCGGCTCAGACCCGGATTTTCAACGAAGGCGATCCGGCCACTCACATGTTGTTGATCGTCAAAGGCGAGGTCAACATCGAGTTCCTGCTGGGTAACGGCGAACTACGTGTCGTGGATACGGTAGTTGGAGGCGATCTACTAGGCTGGTCGTCTCTCATCGAACCATACAAGATGACCGCCAATGGCACCACCGCCAAAAACACCGAGTTAGTTAGGATCAGTGCCGTTAAACTACGCCAACTATGCGAAAACGACTCACTACTGGGCTATCGATTAATCACACAAATCGCCAAACTCCTCGCCCATCGCCTGGAAGGCGCCCGCGTGCAGTTGGCAGTGGTATAATGAAGGAGGGATTGGGGATCAGGGATTGGAGATTAGAGAAGAATG
This sequence comes from Pirellulales bacterium, assembly GCA_963820545.1. GTDB lineage: Bacteria > Planctomycetota > Planctomycetia > Pirellulales > Thermoguttaceae > CAWGAJ01. The sequence goes on along the minus strand of CAWGAJ010000004.1, from coordinate 181,085 downwards.
AAGGATGAACGAAACGGCTTGCGGCTCGACGTGAGCTCGCCGAAACGGTTTCGCAAATATTACCATCGATTAATCCCTGTCCGCTGTCCCCTGTACTTGCCATGCACGAACTGTCTATTGTCGAAGCATTGATCGAGCAAGTTGGGCGGGAGGTCCACCGCGCTGGCCAGAGGGGAAAAATTCTCCGCATCGACCTGAGCATCGGTCGGCTTTCGGGGGTCAACTGCGACTCGCTCCGCTTTGCTTTCGATCTGTTTGCCCCCACTACGCCGGTGGCAGGGGCCGAAATTGTTATTCACCAGGCCAAGCCCGTTTGCCGCTGCCAGACCTGCCACGCTCGGGTAGAAATAGACGATTTGGTCTTCAAATGCCCTCAATGCACCAGCGATGCCATTGTCATCGAAGGCGGCCGCGATCTTTTGCTGCAAAGTATCGAAGTGGAAGATGAACAAAGAGTGGACAGTGGGCAGTGGACGGTGGACAGTGGAGAGTGATGAATTGGCGCGGAACTATATACTGACGTCTGTAAACTGAAAACTACCGACCATGAAAATCCTAGCCGTAAAAAAGATTTTGAAGCTCAATGACCAACTTGCCGCGGAGAATCGCGTCAAACTGGAGGCCGCCGGCGTGTTTGGCGTCAACGTGGTGGGTTCGCCCGGATCGGGCAAAACCACGCTTTTGGAGGCCCTCTTCGCGCATCTCAAAGGCCGCCTGAGGCCGGCAGTGATCGAAGGCGATATCGCCGGTTCGCTCGACGCCGAGCGCATGGAGGCCATCGGCGTGCCCGTGGTGCAAATCAATACCGAAGGCGCCTGCCATCTCGATGCAGCCATGGTCGCCTCGGCCGTGGGCGAACTGGATCTGTCGGCCATTGACCTGCTGGTGATCGAAAACGTGGGCAACCTGGTCTGCACGGCCAGCTATTATCTGGGCGAACACCTGCGAATCATCCTGCTGAGCACCAGTGAAGGCGACGACAAGATCGTGAAATATCCGGCAATTTTCCAGGGATCACAGGCCTTGTTCATCACCAAGATGGATTTGGCGCCGTATCTGAACTTCAGCGTCGAGCGCGTGACCGCCGACATGATGCGCCTGGCCCCTCAGGCCGCTGTGTTCCAAGTCTCCGCACTTAAAGGCGATGGCATCGCCGCCGCCGCCCCATGGCTGGCCGAGAAAGTAGGTAGAAAATAGTAGATGGTAGGTGGTAGGTAGTAGATAGTTGTCAGTTTTCAGTAATCAGTTTTCAGTTTTCGTCCGTCCGCCGTCCGTCTTCATCCTTAATACTTTCTTCGCTCCTCGCCCCTTGCCATGACTGTTTCAAATTCGCCTTCATCGTCTATGCGTCGCTTGGCGATTGCCGTGCGCGGCGTGATCCAGGGAGTGGGATTTCGGCCGTTTATTTATAATACCGCCCGGGCAAAGGGCCTTAGCGGCTGGGTGTTCAACCAGTCCGACCTGGTGCGCCTGGAAGTGCAGGGCGATACCGGCTCATTGGACGATTTCGTTGCCGCGTTGCGGGGCGCACATCCGCCGCAGGCGCGAATTGATGAAATCGTAATCCACGAAGTGCCTTGCGAAAAAGACCCCGCTGCGACGTTCCAAATCCGCAGCAGCGTCGATACCACAGCACCAGGACCGACCATTCCGGCCGACCTGGCCACATGTGCCGAGTGTCTGGCGGAGATTCTCAGTCCAACCGAACGCCGCTATCAATATCCATTTACCAATTGCACCAATTGCGGGCCGAGGTGGTCGATTATCGAGCATTTGCCCTATGATCGGCCGCGAACGTCGATGGCTCGATTTAGCATGTGCGAGCAGTGCCGGGCCGAATACAAAAATCCCGCTGATCGGCGCTTTCACGCCCAGCCGATTGCCTGCCCACAGTGCGGACCGCGCCTTGAACTAATCGATTCGGTTGGCAGAACTGTGGCCCAAGGCGACGACGTCCTTGCCCAAGCGGCGTCACTGGTGCTGGCAGGCCGCGTGCTGGCCCTGAAAGGCTTGGGTGGTTTCCAGTTGGTTGTCGATGCCACCAATGCCGATGCCCTAGGCCGGCTTCGGGAGCGCAAACATCGGCCCGATCGGCCCTTTGCCTTGATGATCGCCACGCTGGAAGAAGTACGGCAATATTGTGAAGTTTCCCAGGAAGAAGCAGCGATGCTCGGCTCGCATCAAGCCCCAATCATCCTGCTTCGAAAACGGAATGGTCGTGGTTCATCCGAAATGGAAAAAAATCGGTCAATGGCAGCAGGCGTAGCGCCGGGCAATCCTTACTTGGGAGTAATGCTGCCCTATACGCCGTTGCACTATTTGCTGATGGCGGCCATTCAGCGGCCGATTATCTGTACCAGCGGCAATCTTTCTGAAGATCCCATGGCCATTGACAACGAAGAGGCCTTGGAGCGATTAGGCTCGATCGCCGACGTGTTTCTGATCCACGATCGGTCGATTGTCCGGCCGGTTGACGATTCAATCGTGCGCCATGGTCCTTGCGGCTTCCAGGTAATGCGACGCGCTCGGGGATTCGCGCCTTTGCCGATCCAGTTAAAGATTTCCGCCCCTACGATCCTTGCCCTGGGGGGACACTTAAAAAATACCGTGGCGCTGTGTTTGGGAAATTCCAGTAGGGTGCATGAAATGCACCAAGAAGATTCATTTAACGATGCCAATCCCCCTGATACCAAGGTGCGTTACACGCACCCTACGCCTACACCCGTAGTGATTAGCCCGCACATCGGCGACCTGGATAATCTGCTCGGCGTGCAGGTTTTTCAACGGGCGATCGAGGATCTGGTAAAATTTTTTGCGGTAACGCCCGAGGTGATAGCCTGCGATTTGCATCCGGATTATGCATCCACGCGCGAGGCGGTAGTGCTGGCAGCCAAATGGGGCGTGCCGCTGGTGCGCGTGCAACATCATCACGCCCACGTGGCCGCTATCATGGCGGAACATGTTTTTGAAGGGCCGATGCTGGGATTGGCATGGGACGGCACGGGCTACAGCAGTGACGGCACGATCTGGGGCGGCGAAGCCCTGCGCTGCGAAGGTGCGGAATTCACCCGCGTGGCACATCTGCGCACTTTTGCCCTGCCGGGCGGAGACCGGGCAATACGCGAGCCCCGCCGATCGGCCTTGGCAGTGCTCTATGAAATTCTTGGCGAGCAGGCCACGCAAATCGTCGCCGACTGGTTCTCCGCTGTCGAGTTGGCAGCACTGATGCGTATGTTGGCCCGCGGTACTAATTGTCCGCGCACCAGCAGCCTGGGTCGGCTTTTCGATGCGGCGGCAGCGCTTTGCGGACTGCCAAAGATTATCAGCTTCGAAGGTCAGGCTGCCATGGCCTTGGAATTCGCCGCTGATGAAAATGAAGAGTCGGCGTATGCCATTCCTTTACATCGTGCCAAGAATCAGATTCTAATAGCCGATTGGGAACCGATGTTAAGGGCAATCGTTGCCGATCGGTCCGGCAATATGCTGATCGGCATTATTAGCGCCCGCTTCCACAATGCCCTGGCCGAAATGGCCTTGGACATTGCCCAGGCCATTGGCTTAAACAAGGTTGCACTTACGGGCGGGTGTTTTCAAAATGCCTTGTTGACTAAACGGGTATACAATCGGTTGCACAGAGCAGGCTTTTCAGTGTATCTTCATAAAGAGATTCCCCCGGGCGACGGCGGCATCGCCTTGGGACAAATCTACGTGGCGGCGTTAAAGAAAAATCAAACATAACTGAGGTAATCATCATATGTGTCTAGGCGTTCCGGGAAGATTGGTGGAAATTTATCCGCACGCCGGAGCGGACTTGCCAACAGGCAAGGTCGAATTTGGCGGCATTTTTAAGGATATATGTCTGGCCTACACGCCCGAGGCGCAAGTGGGCGATTACGTCCTGGTCCACGTGGGCTTTGCCATCAGCCGCATCGACGAGACTGAAGCCGAAGAGATTTTTTCCTATCTCAATGAAATTGGAGAGATAGAAGCGAAGGATGAGGGATGAAGGATGAATTCTAAATGATGAATATGACATTGCAGCCGCTTGCGGTTTCGCACTGCCCACTATTTACTATTCCCTGATCCCTGTCCCCTGAACTCTGTTCCCTATTCATGCGTTACGTAGACGAATATCGCAATCCCCAGCAAGCGAAACAACTGGCCGAGGCCATAGCCAACGCGACCACGCGGCCATGGAATATCATGGAGGTCTGCGGCGGACAGACCCATGCCATTATCCGCTTTGGGCTGGATGAACTTTTACCTCGGCAGATTACGTTGATCCATGGTCCGGGCTGCCCGGTGTGCGTGACGCCCGTGGAGATTTTGGATAAGGCCATTGCCATTGCTTCGCGGCCGGGAGTGATTTTCTGCTCGTTTGGCGACATGCTCCGCGTGCCCGGCTCGCAAAAAAATCTGTTTACGGTAAAAAGCGAGGGGGGCGACGTGCGCGTGGTCTACTCGCCCATGGATGCCGTGGCACTGGCCCAAAAGCACGCGGATCGTCAGGTGGTCTTTTTTGCCGTGGGTTTTGAAACCACTGCGCCGGCCAACGCCATGGCCGTGGCCCAGGCGGCCCGGTTGGGCCTGAAGAATTTTTCGGTGCTGGTTTCGCACGTGCTGGTGCCGCCGGCCATGCGCGCCGTGCTTTCGTCGCCTTTAAATCGCGTGCAGGCCTTTATTGCCGCCGGGCACGTGTGCACGATTACCGGCATGGACGAGTATCGTCACATTGCCGCAGAGTTCCGCGTGCCGATTGTGATTACCGGCTTTGAACCGCTGGATATTTTGCAGGGGATATTGATGTGCGTGCGCCAGCTTGAAGCAGGACGTTACGAGGCGGAAAATCAATACGTGCGCTCGGTGCGGCCCGAGGGCAATGTTCCCGCCAAGCGGCAAGTAGAAGAAGTTTTTCAAATCGTGGCCCGCAAGTGGCGGGGCATCGGCGAGATTCCGGCCAGCGGCCTGGCCCTGCGCGAGGCATACGTCCAATTCGATGCTGAGCGGCGGTTTGACGTGGCGGGAATTGCCGCGGAGGAGTCGCGCGAGTGCATTGCCGGCGAGGTGCTGCAAGGTCATAAAAAGCCACTCGACTGCCCGGCCTTCGGCGTGCGCTGCACGCCCGATCGGCCGCTGGGGGCCCCCATGGTTTCGGCCGAAGGCGCTTGCGCGGCGTATTATCGCTACCGGAGAAATAAAAATTAGGACTCGTAAAAAAACAAGTTGTCAAATTTGGGTGGCACGCCCTGAGGAACGAAGGGCGTGGTGGACGGCCAAATCACGCCCTTCGCTTCGCTCAGGGACGTGCCACACTTGCCTGAATTTCAATTAGTCCATCTTAAAATAACAATGAATGACGAATTTCAATTACAGTGTCCGCTTTTGCTTCGCGATCACCCCACGGTGCAAATGGCCCACGGCGGCGGCGGTAGTTTAATGCGGCAGTTGATCGAGGCGCTGTTTTTGCCGGCGTTTGCCGAGGGAATCTCAGAATCGGCAACGCAAGCGGCACACGATAGCGCGGTCGTGGAAATCGCCGGCGTGCGATTGGCATTTACTACCGATACTTTTGTGGTCAGTCCCTTGTTTTTTCCCGGCGGCGACATCGGCGCTCTGGCCGTTTATGGCACGGTCAACGACCTGGCAATGGCCGGGGCAAAGCCGCTATATCTCAGCGCGGGAGCCATACTTGAAGAAGGACTATCCATGGAAATCCTGCAGCGGGTGGTGGCCTCGATGGCCGCTGCCGCGCACGAAGCGGGCGTGCGCATCGTCACCGGCGATACAAAGGTGGTCGATCACGGCAAGGGGGACGGAATTTTTATTAACACCGCCGGCATTGGACTGGTGCCCGAGGGCGTCAATATCTCGCCTGTGCGGGTTCAGCCCGGCGACGTAATTATCTTAAGCGGCGATCTGGGCCGCCACGGCATGGCCATCATGTCGGTGCGCGAAGCCTTGGGCTTTGAAGGAGATCTCCAGAGCGATTGTGCCTCGCTGGCCGGGCTGGTCGAGGCAATGCTCGGCGTGGAAAAAGATATTCATTGTCTGCGCAACCTGACCCGCGGCGGCCTGGCCGCGGCCTTAAACGAAATCGCCGTTGACGCCCGGGTGGGCATCGAGTTGGAAGAGTCGGCTATTCCGGTCTTGGAAACTGTCCACAGCGCGTGCGAAATTCTGGGACTCGATCCTTTGTATGTGGCCAACGAAGGCCGTTTGGCGGCCTTTGTTTCACCCCAGGCAGCGGAAAAGGTGCTGGATGCGATGCGCAGGCATCCTGCCGCACACGGCCCGGCAATTATCGGCAAAGTAACACAAGAGCACGCCGGCACGGTAGTAGTGCGCAGCCTGCTGGGCAGCATGCGGATCGTGGACCTGCTTTCCAGCGAGCAGTTGCCGCGGATATGCTGATCCAGCATGGTGGACAGTGGGCAACAAAAAGGGTTCAGGGTTCGGGGTTCAGGGTTCAGTAACGTCATTCTGAGCGAAGCGAAGAATCTAGCAAGCCCGCATCTTTCAGCAGTTACAAGAAAATTCGCAGTGGCATTCGCCTCTTTGATATCTCACTCTCAGGCCGGGGGGCTATCTTGCCGTATATACGGATGGGTGATATACTCGACCGTGTCTTTTCGGAGTACTTTTTATGGCAATCTTCGATCAGCGTGGGCAAACGGTTCAGTATCAGTATAACGCGGTTGGCAACATCGATTTCAGTTCGGTTCAAAGTCGGGAAGACCTGGTGGCTCAGCTTCAGAACCTTCTGAGCGAGTTGGCCAAGGCTGCCCAGCAAAAGGCGATTGGCGAGGAGGACGCTGTCCAGGCCAAGTGTGAATTGGAGATGGCAATCGTCCAGGCTAAGAAGCCCGAAGCCAAACCGGGGCCGATACTTCAGTACCTGAACAAAGCCCGGGAAATCGTCGAGCGTGTCGCGACCACGTCGGTGGCAGTGGGTGGTTTGATCTCGGCAATCAAGGAGGCCGCCGGAATCGTGGCGAGGATCTTCTCGTGAGCCAGTTCAATCAGCGCGAGCAGACGGTTCAAAAACAAATCAACATTGGCAAACAGTACAACATTTCGCACCCGTTGCCTGTCACGGGTATTGCGTCGAATTTGCGTCAAAGCGGGGTGAAACGATTTGTCGGCCGCGATTTCAAAGTCATCGATACGGCACTCGGCGAATGCAGATGTGCCGCACTTACGGCCATCCACGGAATGGGCGGTGTGGGCAAGACGGAATTTGCCCTACAATATGCCCTGCACAATCAGACCCGCTATCGCGGCGGTCTATGTTGGGTTGACGCGGCACAGGGCGACTTGGCCAACCAGATTGTCGCCTTTGCCCGCGCCCGGCTTGGCCTGGCGCCGCCCGAGGGGCTGACGATTGAAGGCCAACTCGGATACTGCTGGAGCCACTGGCCCGGCACGGAGGCGGTACTTATTATCTTCGACGACGTGGCGGACCTTGCCGCGATTCGGCCTGTTCTGGCGCCGCCCAACGGCCGATTCAGCACTTTGGTTACCACACGGCTAGAGCCGCCATCTCCATTTGTGCCGGTGGAAGTCGAGGTGCTTGCGCCTGACGCGGCCCTGGAGCTTCTCGGCAGTCTTGCCGGGGCGGATCGTTGCCAGCATGAATCGAAACAGGCGGCCGATCTTTGCGAGCGGCTCGGCTATTTGCCGCTGGCCATCGAACTTGTCGGCCGGCACTTGGCAAAACACAAAGACCTGAAAATCTCGCAGTTGATCGATTCGCTGGCCCAAAACGGTCTGGCCGATCGCGCCCTTGCAGAAACCGACAGCCTGATGACCGCACGGCGCAGCGTGGCGCCGCCTTCGAATTGACCTGGGAGCGCATAAGCATTGCGGCTCGCAGACTCGGCTGCCGATTGGCCTTATTCGCCCAGGCCGACATCGCCTGGCCACTGGTGATCGAGGTCTGCGCCGACGAGGACCGGCAACAACTGGAAGATGCCCGGGACGAAGAACTACTCTCATGGCACCTGCTCAGCCGCGTGGGCGATCAGACATATCGCTTCCACCCGTTAATCCGCCAATTTTTCGACGAACGAGTAGATGGTTTCGCTCAGCGATTGGCCTGGAATTCGGCGCTAGCCCAAGTCTTAGTCGCCTATGCCCGCAAGGTCGATCATCCCACGACCCTAGCCCACGTCGAGGCCTTTCGCCCAGCCAGTGCCCATCTTGCCTATATGCTGTCCACTATTCCCAAGGTCATTAAGGATGATGATGTTTATTGGCCCTATACCGGCTTATCTCGTTTCTTCTATGGGCAGGCCGATCTCACGAAAACTCGCTATTGGATGGAACAAGGCCTGCAAATATGCAAATCACGACTTGGTCCCGAGCATCCCCACACGCTCAACAGCATGAACGCCCTGGCTCTAGTTCTCCACGCTCAAGGCAATTATGTGGAAGCTCGCAAGATCAACGAAGAAACACTCACCATCAGACGTCGGGTGAATGGTCCCGAGCATCCCCACACGCTCATCTGCATGAACAACCTGGCTCAGGTCCTGAGCGATCAAGGCAATTATACGGAGGCTCGCAAGATCAACGAAGAGACACTCACCATCAGACGTCGGGTGAGTGGTCCCGAGCATCCCCACACGCTCATCTGCATGAACGACCTGGCTCAGGTCCTCCACGCTCAAGGCAATTATGAGGAGGCTCGCAAGCTCCACGAAGAGACACTCACCATTAGACGTCGGGTGAGTGGTCCCGAGCATCCAGAAACGCTCACCTGTATGAACAACCTGGCTACGGTCCTGAGCACTCAAGGCAATTATGAGGAGGCTCGCAAGCTCCACGAAGAAACACTCGCCATTATACGTAGAGTGTTTGGCCCCGAGCACCCTTCCACGCTAACCTGCATGAACAACCTGGCTCAGGTCCTGAGTGAACAAGGCAATTATGCGGAGGCTCGCAAGCTCCACGAAGAGGAACTTCTTATTTGCCGTCGGGTGCTTGGACCCGAGCATCCAGCAACGCTAACAAGCATGCATAACCTGGCTCGAGTCCTGAGAAAGCAAGGCAATTATGAGGAGGCTCGCAAGATATTAGAAGAGACACTCGCTATCAAACATCGGGTGCTTGGCCTCGAGCATCCAGAAACGCTCATCAGCATGAACAACCTAGCTCAGGTCCTGAGCACTCAAGGCAATTATGAGGAGGCTTGCAAGATCAACGAAGAGACAATCGACATCAGACGTCGGGTGCTTGGCCTCGAGCATCCAGAAACACTCAATAGCATGAGCGACTTAGCTCTAGTCATGACTTATCAAGGCAATTATGCGGAGGCTCGCAAGATCAATGAAGAGACACTCGCTATTTACCGTCGGGTGCTTGGCCCCGAGCATCCTTATACGCTCGCTAGTATGAACAACCTGGCTGCGATCCTGGGTTATCAAGGCAATTTTGCGGAGGCTCGTAAGTTCCTCGAAGAGACACTCACCATCAAACGTCGAGTGCTTGGCCCTGAGCATCCCGATACACTCGCCAGCATGAGCAACTTGGCTGAGGTCCTGATCGAACAAGGCAATTATACGGAGGCTTGCAATCTCCATGAAGAGACATTCGCCATCAGACGTCGGGTGCTTGGTCTTGAGCATCCTTCCACGCTCAATAGCATGAACAACCTGGCTCAGGTCCTACGGAGCATGGGAGATACCCACCAAGCCGACGAACTCGAAGCGGAAGCTCGCACACTGCGCGAGAAACGGCAAGGCCAGGATCGTTAAATGCCGGCGGAATCGCCGACCTGCTTTCCGGCGAACAGTTGCCGAGGATCTGTTAGGAGGAAGTCTTTGTTTGAGGTTTGAGCGCGTTTTGCGCACATGTTTTTTTATTGCAAATTGACCATTGCAAATTGCAAATTGCAAATTGAGCAACAGCAAACACTTACATGATGTTTTACTTCACTGCGTACTTCGTAATTATTCATCATTCATAATTTACCACCGGTACTGGCGAATTTAGCTTTCACAGACTATGCTGGATGATAATTCTTTCCAAGGAATGATTATGAGCGAAGAGCAGCCCATAGGCGAGCAGATCTCGACCAACCAGCCGTTTAGCATCGAAGTGGCCGATCGCGTGCGGCGATTGCCGCCCTATCTTTTTGCCCAGATTAACAAATTGATGTATGAAAAACGTCGGGCGGGCAATGACGTAATCGACTTGGGCATGGGCAATCCCAGCGATCCGCCGCAAGATTTGGTCATCGAAAAGCTCGCTGAGGCCGCGCGAGATCCAAAAAATCACGGCTATTCCGAGGCCCAAGGCATTTTGAGTCTGCGCCGCGAGGTGGCCGCAAAATATTTCAAACAACACGGCGTCAGGCTTGATCCGCAACGCGAAATTATTGTGTGCCTGGGCTCGAAGGAGGGATTTAGCCATATATGTTTGGCACTGGTGGGCCCCGGCGACACGGCGATTGTGCCCGCGCCGTCTTATCCAGCCCATCTTTACGCCGTGGCAATGGCTGCCGCCAATGTGATCCTACTGGAAGTAACCGATCCGCAAAAACTGCTTTCCAACATCGAGTATACCTGCCGGCATATTGTGCCCCGGCCGAAATTGCTGATCGTCAATTTCCCACACAATCCTTCGACCACCGTGGTCGAAGCGGATTTTTACGTGGAAGTGGTGAGGCTGGCCAAGCAATGGGGATTCATGGTCATTAGCGACTTGGCCTACGCCGACGTGACCTTCGACGGCTATAAAACCCCGAGTTTCCTTGCCGCCCCAGGCGCCATCGATGTGGGCGTGGAATTGACCACCATGAGCAAAGGCTACAACATGGCCGGCTGGCGCGTAGGTTTTGCCGCGGGCAATGCCGAAATGCTACGGGCCCTCTCGACCATTAAAGGCTATTATGATTACGGCATGTTCCAGCCCATTCAAATCGCCGCCATCATGGCCTTGCGCCACACCGATGCCGCCGTGGAGGCCCAAGCGGCGATTTATCAGCGCCGGCGGGACGTACTTTGTGAAGGCCTGGAACGGCTGGGCTGGCCCATTGAACGTCCCAAGGCCACGATGTTCGCCTGGACCAAAATGCCCGAGCCTTGGGCGTCGCAGATGAGTTCCTTTGATTTTGCCATGAAACTGCTCAAAGAGGGCGACGTGGTCGTTAGTCCGGCGCAGGTTTTGGACCGGCCGGCGAAGGCCACCTGCGCATGGCCCTGGTGGAGAACGAAAATCGCCTGCGCCAGGCCGTGCGACAAATCGGCCGCTGCCTGGGAAAATAGAGACTGGGGGCGAGAATAGTGGACGGTGGGCAGTTTAGATCATCCACAGTATCTATTAGATCTAGGTCGTACCGCACTCCCACCCGAGATGGTGGTATTTGCGCAACTATGCGATCAACACAAAAGTCTGTAAAATTCTTAGGAGGTTTTTATTTATTTGGTAATTCGTTATGAATTTACAAGTTAGGCAGTTTATAGCTAGTACATAAAGCAGCAAAACAACTACGCTGATGTGGCTTTGAAATTGATCAAAAGCTACATAAACAGAGCAACCAGGAGAAAATAAAAAAGGGTTCTTGCTCGCCGGGACAAGAACCCAATTCAAGGCTGGCCGAACTTGGCATCTTATGGGTGCTTAATTCGGAGACCCACAGCCAGTATAAAAGCTATCGGGCCGATTACCAATTAGACTTTAAATGAGTAATTTTTAATCTCCGAGTTTCCCGTGCCGTGGTGAGAAATTTTAGAGAAAAATCATGACTACAATCGCAAAACTCGCCCTGGAAGACGGCACGGTTTATAGCGGAACTTCCTTTGGCGCCAAAGGCGAAGTGGACGGCGAAGTGTGCTTTAACACCTCGATGACCGGCTACCAAGAAATTCTTACCGATCCCAGTTATCGCGGGCAAATTGTGACCATGACCTATACGGAGATCGGCAACTATGGAGTAAACGCCGAAGACATGGAAAGCCATAAACCGCATCTGGCCGGATTTATCGTGCGCCAACACAGTCGCCGGGTGAGCAACTTTCGGGCCGACGGCGAATTAAGCGAGTATCTGGCCCGGTATGGCATCGTGGGCTTGGAAGGTATCGACACCCGGGCGCTGGTCCGGCGCATCCGCACCCAAGGCGCAATGAAAGGCGTGCTCTCGACCGTGGATCTGGATGATGCCAGTCTGGTGGCCAAAGCCAAGGCCAGTCCGGGCCTGGTCGGGCGCGATCTGGTGCGCGAAGTCGTTCCGGAAAAACCTGTAGAATGGCACGAGCCTTTAAGTCCCTGGGTGCGCCTGCGTCCAAAGGATGCAAAGCCCGTAGGGCCGGACTCGCCGCTGGTTGTGGCCTTGGATTACGGCATGAAGTGGAACATTGCGCGCTGGCTGTTCGACTCGGGCTGCCGTGTTACTATTTTGCCCGGCACGGCCACGGCCGAAGAAGTGCTTGCGTATAAGCCCGACGGCGTGTTCCTATCAAACGGCCCGGGCGATCCTGAGCCCCTGGATTACGCGCAAAAAACCATCCGCGAACTTATGGGTAAAAAGCCGATCTTCGGCATCTGCCTGGGCCATCAACTGCTGGCCCTGGCCTGCGGGGCGAAAACCTACAAACTCAAATTCGGCCATCGCGGCGCGAACCAGCCGGTCTTAAACAAGCTCACCGGGCGCGTGGAAATCACCACGCAGAATCACGGTTTTGCGGTAGATGCCGATTCGCTGCCCGGCGATCTGGAAATCACTCATCTAAACCTAAACGACAACACCGTGGAAGGCATGCGTCACAAGCGCGTGCCGGCCTTCAGCGTGCAATACCATCCCGAGGCCTCTGCCGGCCCCCACGATAGCAATTATCTATTCGCCCAGTTCCGCGAAATGCTGGGATAGTGTTTGGAATTAAATAAAAAAAGACATACCGGCTGTAAAGCCGCGACCAGTGGTCGTGGTTTGGTCACGGCCCGGTGCCATCCCCACGCTTGCTGTGGGCATGTGGAAATGCGATAATCTCTGCATGGCCGCGCAATCATGGCCAGGGCTCCAAGTTAATAATTAATGCTAATCTGGTCAATTCTTACTCGACAGGCTTGGAAACAATTGCAGCGGGAAGGCCGTTTGCGGGCGAGTTGTTGCCATATTATCAAAGAGTTTCTTGGGCCTTATCTCTGGATGGCGAAGCAAATGGAGAAAAGGCTGAAAGTGCCTAGACCAAGCCAGGCCGCTATGCCGATCTGGGCGTGGCGCCAGTGGGAGGGAGTGAATCGACGTAAACCGGATTTGCGAGCGGGCGGACATCTGCCCATTGGTGTTCATGGCGTCCGAGTTGAATGTCGGTTGGATGACCAGCGAGTTCTCCTATCGGATTTTGACTTGTGGCATTATGTGCTGAACTACTGGTATTTGCCTACCAGCGAGCGGGATGGAAATGCGTTTGAAAAGAAACTGGCTGGAGTTGGTCTGTCATTCTACAAATTTAACCATTCCAACCAATTGCCCCATGCCCAATACCGACGGGAAATTGAGCGGAGTTGGGAAAGAATTTTTGATGTTACATGGGCAAATCGACGCCGAGCGATAGCTGATACGCCCAAAAAGAAGTCAATTCAGGCAACTCTTTGGGAAATTTGTCTTGAAGATATTGTAGAGGCCAAGGAGTTCAGAGCCAGATAGGGATATCATTCTTTTGCATGGTGCCATGTATCACGCTTGCCGCGGGCATGTTGAAGTGCGACAATTCGCGCATGGTCGGGGAAGAGTGACTATGGTAACCAAGCACGTTCCGAAACTGGAGTTTCGGAACGAGGTAAGCTACGGCCGGAAGACGTTGATATCCAGATCTCCGATGGGTCGGTAATGTTTGCGGTTGGCCGTGGAGAGGGTTAAATGATTTTCCACGGCGGTGGCGGCGACCAGCGCGTCGGCCACGCATAGGGCGACCTTCAGGCCATATTCTTCCAGGTAGATCAAGGCCCGATGGCCAATGTTTTCGGTAAGCGGGAGCGTCTGGAAGTTGAAATCCGATAAAAAACTCTTGATGATCCGCGATTCCTTCCTGTCCCGGGCTCCTTGAAGTAATTCCATATAGGAGATTACAGAAATAAATCGGTCCCGGGTATTTTCGATCAATCGGGCCGCACTGCCATGACCGCGAAAAAGCCAAATCAACACGTCCGTGTCAAATTGCATCGTGGCGGCCCTTTCGCAGCCTACGGACACATTGGTCAACGTCGCTCAGGCCCGCGCGTTTCTTCCACATTCCAAAGGCCGGATGATCGGTTACCGCGCCCGGTTGAGAAGTAGCGGAGCGGGCGGGATAAAGCACGGCTTTTTTCTTGCCGCGGTGCAAAATCGTCACCGGTTCGTTGCGCTCCAGCGATTTGAGGACTTTGCTCATTTGTCTGCGAAGATCAAGAATAGACGCCTTCATAAACATCTCCTTATGTGTACACTTAAAGTGTACACTTTTAGATGACGGCTGTCAACCCTGAGACTTCTACCGGCTCCATTCCAAAATCACTTGGCGCGGTTGTTCCGCGTCTTGTGGGCGCGTGACCGCGGCCTGGAAAGGATCGGCCTGCGGTACAACTGAGCTCGGCGAAGTTAGCGCCGGCGATATTTGCCCACCTGGGGCCTCGCCCTGCTTTGAAGATGACTGGGCAAGCATTGCGGGCGATGAAGGCCGCGTGCCGGTCGTGCGCCATTCGGAAGAAGGCAGCACAGCGGAAATCGCATTGTTGGGCACGGAGCGGGGATGGCTGTTGGCCGTCTGGGGATTCAGCAGTGAACTGGGCACCGGAACCAAACGCCCGACCGGAATTATGGCCGTGGACGCCAGGCGATCCGGATTCCGCTGTTGAGAGCTCGAATTTGGTGCCGGCCGCGCTGAACGGGCCTTGGCGGCGAGCATCTCGGGCGATGTAGTGCCGGGCTGAGCTTCGCGCGGCCCGAGCGTGGGCATGCCTTGTTTGACCCAACTGAGCCAGGTGTTTTGCAGTTGTCCCAAGTTGGCGATGCCGTAGTTGCGGGCCGCGGCGCCGGCCCAGTCGCCTTTTTTCAGGCCGTCGTCGAGGAATTCCACGTACTTGCGCCGGCCGCCGATCTGGATGAGATATTCGGCCAGGGAATAACCTTGGGAGTAAAGGGGCATGATGTCGGCAGGATAATCGGTCATGGCGAACATGCGGCTGAAGGAAATGCCGCGTCCGGTGCGGAGGAACTGGTCCAACATTTGCCGCTGCTTGGCGCGTTCGCTGATGTGTTCCACGCTGGTGGCCCCGCCTTCGTCGGCCCAGCGGGGCAAGGGCTGGCGAAAGTGACTGGCGTAAATCATGTGCGTGATTTCGTGGGGCAGGACCGAATCCGCAATCCGTTCGGCCGAGCCTTGGATAGTCATGCGCCAGCCAAAGACTTCGCCGCGGTCGAAGACAAAGGTGGTGGCTCCGCCGGCGCCCAGGTTCGGGCCGACCATGACCGTCATGGGACAAGGCTGCGACCAGTCAGGCATGGGCTGACCGAGCCATTCGACTGCCAGGTCGTGGCGGTATTTTTCCGCGGCCTCGGCAAATTGTACGGCCAGGCGGGGATCGGCGGTTTCGACGATGAAATTGGCGCTGCGGTGCCGGGCACCCATCGAAACCAGCAGCACGGCCGTCAACAAGGCGGCCCGAGTGATGCGAGCGTCCATGCTCTGTTTGTTGCCTTTCTGGTGAGAATCAGGTAACCGTCGGTCACCTCCCTGTGATCCGACGTTATGTCGGCGACTGGGACCAAATCTCCAGTCGAACCGGCCGTTTCGAGCGCCGGAAAATAAGCGTTCGCTTTATTTCTTCTCCTCTTGAAAACGGTCGCTTTTTCCCGGGACTCGGCGGTTTCAGGTCTGCGGCTTCTGGTTTCGCCAGCCCCATTAACCGGCAAAATATTTGCCTGCACCCGGCCCGCAATGCCAAATAAAAAATTAAGCAGCGGTGATAGGGGTTGTCGGATATGCAAAATTTACATTATCCCGGCCAAATCACAAAGAGCGGTTTTTCCAGGTCATGCCAGCAGTGCTAGCTTAACAGGGATTAGAGGATAGGGGATAGGGGAATCGGAATTACGTCATCTAGCCGCGACCGTCGGTCGCGCCTGTGGATGAGCAGGCCCGTTAGCCCTACAGCCGGTAGTGTTATATTCGCGGTTATTTGCCCGCTTTCAGCGAATCGTGGATTTCGCCCAGGCGATCATAAATTTTGAAGGCCAGTAAGATGAGTTCGGCCAAGATTCGATACAATATGGGATAGAATATTATCATCAAAAGGCCGAAAATAAAATTGATCCTAACTAACACATATAAGCCATAAATAACTGATAAAACAACCGCAACCCAAAATAACGCTTGGATGATCACGGGGGTGATCATTTTCCGGAAAAAAACATAATCTTCCATTGCTCAATCTCCTTATGTTAAGCGGAAAACAATCTGGCGAACGACATTGATAAACATCTCTGAATGCCTTTCTGATGTCAAGTAGCCGGGGCAATTCCCGGACAGCCTCAACTGGTTATCAGCGCAGCCCCCGGCGGATGCTAAATCACTAGAACTGGAGATGCCGTTGAAATCCTCATAACCGGTTCTTACCTACCGGCAGTTTCTTGGATTTCAGAGAGATAACCAGACTATGGGGGCATACGGATCTCTTTTTGTACCAGCCGGCAGAGTCCGGCTTATATTTTCACAGGGTATGTTTTGTATTTATCCAACTACAGTTGGACTACTCTTTTCCGAGGATTTTAAGGGGCATGTCTGAACAACGTCTCAATATGTTTACAACCTCGCGGCGAACAGTCTGGCGTCTTTTTGCGGTCACACTGTTGGGTCTTGCAGTGACCTCGGTTTTTTTTGGGTCGGCACGGAACGCGGAGTTAAACAGATTTAAGATCCAGTTCGAGCACGACGCCAGCCTTCGCGCTAATCTCATTGCCGGAAAATTGGAGCAGTGTATTTTGGCAATCAAGGCCCTGCAAGGTTGTTATAATGTATCAGATTTCGTGGAACGCAGAGAGTTCGCGATCTTCACCGTCCCTTTTCTGGCCGAGCAGAAAGAGCTCCAGGCGATGGAATGGATTCCCCGCGTCTTACCAGACCAGCGCGCCAACTTTGTTGAAACACAGCGGCAAGGGGGACTGCCCGACTTTCAGATTAAGGAGTGCGACGCCAACAGACACCTCGTTCCCGCTGACCAGCGCGAGGCATACTATCCGGTATTGTATGTCGAACCGCTGAAAAGAAACGAAAAGATGATTGGCTTCGATTTAGGGTCGGAACCGCTCCGCCAGGATACACTAGAGCGGGCGCGTGACACAGGAGGGGCCGCTGTCAGCGGACGAATCCAGTTGATGCAGGAGGATAAAAATCAATCGGGTTTTATCGTCGCTCTCCCCGTCTACAAAAAGAATTTGCCAAACGCTACGGTACAAGAGCGGAGAGCGGCTCTGGAAGGATTCGCGGTGGGAATATTTTGGGCCGGTGATACCCTCGCCTCTGCAATGGACACCGTAGCGCCGGAAGGTCTTTCGTTCGATCTCCTCGACCTGTCTGCACCAAAAGAACGGCAATTGATCCATCACTGGACCGCGAGAGTAAAACCGGCGCCTTCGTGGAGATTGGCTTTTACTCCCCCGCCGCCGTATTATCTTTCCAAATGGATATTTGCCGATCGTCAGTGGGCAATGTACATCACGCCAAATTCAGCTTACATGATCCATCATTACCACTTGTATTGCTGGCTCATACTGCCCGCCGGTTTCGGGCTAACGTTCCTTCTGGGCCTTTATCTTTGGGCTATCCTGTCGCAACGCACGCGCATGGAACGCATGGTGCTGAAGCGCACGGCTGAACTGCGGCGATACCAAGAAAACCTTGAAGGGCTTGTCGAAGAACGCGCCGCCGAATTGAGCCGCACTAACGAAACGCTGAAAAAAGAGGTTGCCGAGCGCAAGCAGACGGAAGAGTTGCTGCGGGACTCCGAAGGAAGATACCGTGCGATTCTTGAAGCAAGTGCCGATGGCATCCTGATTGCCGACGTTGAAACGAAGATGCTGAAGTACGCGAATCCGGCATTTTGCCGGATGCTGGGGTACACAGAGGACGAATTGACAACGATGGGCATCGGGGACATTCACCCGAAAGATGCTTTGCAGAACATCCTGGCGGATTTCGAAGCTCAGATCCGCGGAAACAAAGCTCTTGCACGGGACATTCCCTGTCTCGGCAAGGACGGCGCAATTGTCTATGCGGATATCAAGGGGGTCGGTGTCACTCTTGGTGGCAGGACGTGCAATGTCGGCGTCTTCCGCGACATCACCGAGCGCAGACGCGCCGAGGAAATACTGCACTTGAGCGAGGAACGGTTGCGGGCCATGTATGAGTGCTC
Source organism: Pirellulales bacterium (assembly GCA_963820545.1). Lineage (GTDB taxonomy): Bacteria > Planctomycetota > Planctomycetia > Pirellulales > Thermoguttaceae > CAWGAJ01. Next base: position 162,695 of record CAWGAJ010000004.1, on the reverse strand, counting down.
CAACGATGCAATCATGCTGCTTACGGAGAAGGGATTTTTTGACTGCAATCCGCGGACTTTGGAACTGTTTGGCTTTAAGAGCAAGGAAGAGTTCATCAATATACATCCGGCCGACATATCTCCTCCGACCCAACCCAACGGCCAGGAGTCTTTGCTGGCGGCCCAGGAGCAGATTCAGACGGCTTACCGAGCAGGCGTCAATCGCTTTGAATGGGTGCATTACCGCAAAAACGGCGAAGACTTCCCGGCGGAAGTGCTCCTTTCGGCTTTTGACTACGGCGGAAAGCGAGTCCTGCAGGCAACCGTACGCGACATCACCGCGCGGAAGCGGGTGGAGATAGAGTTGAAGAAGCTATCGGTCGCGGTGGAGCAGAACCCGGCCATTATCGTGATTACCGATCGGGAAGGCAACATCGAATACGTCAATCCGAAATTTAGCCAGACCACTGGCTATACGCTCGACGAGGCCCGGGGAAAGAACCCCCGCATACTAAAATCCGGGAAAACGACGCCGGAGGAGTACCAGAAACTATGGGACACGATCCTATCCGGACGCGAATGGCGGGGCGTGTTCTACAACAAGAAGAAAAACGGCGAGTACTATTGTGAGCAAGCGCTGATCGCGCCGATCAAAGATGAGCTGGGAAGAATCACCAATTTCATCGCCATCAAGGAGGACATCACCGAGCGGAAAGGAGCTGAAGAAGCCTTGAAAAAGGCACATGATGATCTGGCAAACGTGAATCTTGAACTCAAAAAGGCGAGCGCGGTCAAGAGTCGGTTCCTGGCCAGTATGAGCCACGAGATCCGCACGCCTTTAAACGCAATCATCGGCATGACCGGCTTGCTGCTGGACACCAAGCTGGACGCGGAGCAGCAGGATTGTACGGAGACGGTGCGCACGAGCGGGGAAATGCTCCTTGCCCTGATGAACAACATCCTCGATTTCTCCAAGCTCGAAGCCGAGAAAATGGACCTGGAAAACCAACCGTTTGACCTGCGTCAATGCATCGAAGAGTCGCTGGACCTGGTCAATCAGAGAGCCGAGGAGAAAAAACTTGAAATCGGCTACCAGATGCAAGAAGACCTGCCGTCTTTCTTCGTGGGCGATGTGACCCGGCTGCGCCAAATCCTGGTCAACGTGTTGAGCAACGCGGTCAAGTTCACCGACCAGGGCGAGGTGACGGCGTCTGTATCGGGTGAAATGCGCGACAATGGCCTATACCAACTTCATTTTGTAGTCCGAGACACCGGCCTGGGAATTCCACCCGACCGCCAGGACCGGTTGTTCCTATCCTTCAGCCAGGTCGATGCCTCGACAAGCCGTCGCTTCGGCGGAACCGGTCTGGGCCTGGCAATAAGCAAGCGTCTCTGTGAGATGATGGGCGGAACGATGTGGGTGGAAAGCAGCGGAATTCCGGGCGAAGGGGCATCGTTCAATTTTTCCGTCCTAGCGGTGCTGGCCCCCGATCAGTCGCCTCAGGATACATCGATTATGGTCTCTCTGGCCGGCAAGCGGGTGCTGATTGTCGATGACAACAAGAGCAACCGGGACATCCTCGTCGCCCAGGTCGAACGCCTGGCGATGCGTCCGACCGCCGTGGCTTCGGGGCCCGAGGCCCTGGATCTACTGTGCAAAGGCGCCTCGTTCGATCTGGCCTTTTTGGATCTGCAGATGCCGGAGATGGATGGACTTACGCTGGCCGAGGAGATGAAAAAAATACCCGGCGCGAGGTCGATGCATTTGGTTCTGCTTTCCTCGCGCTATTGCCGCCTGAGCAACAGTGAAAATGCTCGCTTCTCCGCCCGTTTGATCAAACCGATCAAGCCCTCTCAAATATACAATGTGCTATGTGACATGTTAGGAACAGGAATCGCGTCCATAATGAAGCAGGACTTTGCACCGACGCCAACCCATAGTGCTTTCGAACAGCGCTATCCCCTGCGGATTCTTCTGGCGGAAGACAATCTTATAAACCAGAAAGTGGCCCTGAAAATGCTGAAGAAAATGGGCTATCGCGCCGACGTGGCTTCCAACGGCCTAGAAGTATTGGAGTCGCTACGGCGGATCCCCTACGACGTGATTTTTATGGATTGCCAGATGCCGGAAATGGACGGCTACGAAGCCACGCGGGAGATCCGCTTGCTCGAACAGCGCAAACAGCGGAAACTCGTCTACATTATCGCCATGACCGCCCATGCCATGAAGGGCGACCGTGAAGAATGCCTTGCCGCAGGCATGAACGATTACCTCAGCAAACCGGTTCGTGAGTCTGAACTAAGAGCGGCCATAGAGCGCTGCGGTGCGCTTGTCCATACTGAGGACCGTGCCGAGCATGCCGCCACGCCTCAAACCAGCCTGGAACAAGCGTCGATCGGCGAACATGCCGCGGCAAAGGAAACAACGCCTTCCACCATGACGCCCAATACCCTAACCACGGCGTCCAAGGCCTTCGCCATGACGCCCGACGCACTAACCGTGCAGCCTGATGAACCGCTGCTAGACCTGGAATTGTTGGAAGAAAGCTCCGAAATGGGTGCGGAAGTAATGAGCGAACTGGTCGATCTCTATCTGACGCAGGCCCGGGAAATACTAACCGAGCTAAAACAAGCGATCGCTGCCGGCGCTGCGGAAAATGTGCAGCAATTGGCTCACAAGCTCGCCGGGTCTAGCGCGGTTTGCGGAGCAAAAGCCATGGTTTCTACGCTGCGGGCGCTGGAGCAACAAGGCCGCGAGGGCCGATTGTCGGAAGCCGACCAGTTGTTTACGGAGGTATGCCAACGACTGGAATTGACTGAACGGGCTTTAACCGATTATCTCCAGGAAGCGCGGAACCGTTGATCAGACGGGGACAAAGAGATCTTCGGGGAGATGATAGTCGCGGATCAGTTGATCGGGCAATTGGACGTGTCGTCCGATCTCGGCAAAAAACTCGCGCCAGTGCACGGGTTTGCTCAAGAAGCCCGCCGCTCCCAGTCCGAGCATTTGCCGGCGAACGCCGGGGTGTGTTTCCACGGTCAACATGATGACGGGAATATCTTTTGTGCGCGAATGCTCCTTTAACTTGGCCAGTACGTAGTGGCCGTCGCCGTGGGGCATTTGCAAATCGAGCAGAATAATATCCGGCATATCGCTAATCGCTTGCAGGTATCCTGTCGTGCCGTTATGGGCCTCTTTGACCTCGATGGCGTAGGGCTTCAGCCGGGCGGCGATCGACTTGACGATAACGGGATCGTCGTCGATGCAGAGGATTTTTAACGACGTTTCGCCGGGGACTGCGGACTGCAATGGCGGCGCGGATGATGCTGGCGCGTCCGTTACATCGATTTCCTTGCCGGAATACATGGTTTTCACAAGCGGGTCGTCTTTTTGCAGGTCGGCGATGGGGATGATTTTTTCCAGTTCCTGGAACAGTTCGTTCCAAGCAATCGGCGTCCTTAAGGCCTTGAAATTGGCCGAGACGGGCAAATTTTCCGCGGGGATTTCATTACCTTGATTGATGAAGATGACGGGAAAGTTGCGGGTGAAAGGATGCGATACAAAGCGATGGAGAATCTCCAGAAGCTTCTTGTCGCCGCCGGCCATACGGATCACTACAACGTGCGGCTTATTAGTAAAACACGTCCAAAAACCCTCCTCCAGATCATTGATCCTGGTCACTTCCACTCCCAGCGCGGAGAGACGGTTCTGGAACAATTCCAATTCGCCCTGCAGGCCGTCGATGCACAGCACACGCGCGTGTCCGCACACCGGCACTATCGGTTGTGGAATGACATCGGACGGTTCTTTAGCTAAAGCAGAGTCGAGTTTTTCGGGACTCGGCGCAGCGACGGTCTCGCCGCCGGCCAGCATATCGGCAGTTGCCGGCGATGCTGGCACGGGTTCATTGCCATGCGCCGCGGTGGACTGCTCCTCAGGCAAAGCGCCGGCCACCTCCGGCATGTTCTCTGTCATGTCATCTTCGCCGCCGCCTTTGCCGATAAGGGTCTCCACAAGCGCTTTGATCTGGGCCCACGACTGTGGCGACTTTTCCACATAGTGTGCGCCCAGACGCTGAGTACGCTCTTTAGTGGCCTCGTCGCCGAGAATGCTGTGAATAATCACCGGGATGCCAGAGTAATGCGGATCGGAGGCCATCATCTCGCACACGGCCAAACCATTGCCCGAGGGCATGTATATGTCGAGGATTACCAAGTCGGGTTTGACTTTCATGATGCCCATTAGTGCATGAGCGGCATCGGGTGAGCGGATCACCTGAAAGCCGAGTTGTTGCAAGCGCCGCATGAGCGCAAAGACTACCACGGGATCGTCATCGGCAATGAGAATAGTTTTTTCTCCGTCGCTTATCGCGTCCTCCTTTTTCGTTAAATGTCCCTGCGGTTTGGCGGAATCAGCTTCGTCCTCGGCAGTGGACCAACCTAAGGCGTCTTGGTGGGCCTCCCTGGCCTGGATAAATTTCCGTGCCCGGTCTGCCTTGGCAGCTTCCCCACTCGTGTCTGTCTGCGTGTTTAAACGCATGGCGCCGGTCCGTCCACGGAGTCGGGAGTAATGGTAGATCGCCGTCACGATCAATGAGGCTATACCTACCAGAACTACAACGGCTATAAAGAAGATCGCAATGCCGTTCAGCACCCAGTCGAACGTGAACATGATCCTGCTCCTTATAAACCATACTTAAAAAAAACCATAAAACCCTATGAAAATATAGCTTACAGTATGGCGCATCACCTTTTGGCAGGGAGAACGCCGCCATAAAACCCTAATTCTCGGACCGATAAGATGTTTCAAGCCACGCTTCCGCTACGGTTTTTTGAGTTCTTCGCGAAAGGGTTTTTCTTGCTTGTAGAGTTCCAGGCGGGCGTTGAGATCTTTTTTGTCTTTGTCCGTTGCGGTCTTGTCGGTCTCGGTCATTTTGATGGCCTTGGCCGCCCACTCGCGGGCCGTCTCAAAATCCTTGTTTTCGGCATACACCGCGGCGAGCGTGTCGATATAAGTCCAGTCTTTCCCAAAGTTTAATTGGTAGGCTTTGTTGGCGTTCTCGAAGGCCCGTTTGGCGTCGCGGTATTTTTTATCGGGACAGGTCGCTTGCAGCCAACCGAGCCTGCGGTAGGCTAGGGCGAAATTGGGATCAATACTCAGGGCTTGGTTATAGTCCGCTACGGCCTTGTCGTACTCGCCTTTCCTTTTCCAAACATAGCCGCGGTGGACGTAGACATTGGCGGAATTGGGATTGAGTTTTATGGCTTGGTCGTGGTCGGCAATGGCCTTGTCGTATTCGCCTTTTTCCATCCAGGCATAGCCGCGGTTGAGGTAGGCGTTGACATAATTGGGATCGAGCCGCAGAGATTGGTTGGCGTCGGCGATGGCCTTGTCGTACTCGCCTTTTTCATTCCAGGCCCAACTGCGGTTGTTGTAGGCGACGCTGTTTTTGGGATCGTGGCGCAGGGCTTGATTACAGTCCTCAATGGCCTTGTCGTACTCGCCTTGGGAATTCCAGGCATAACTGCGGAGATTGTAGGCGGAGTAGTGTTTGGGATCTATTTGCAGGGTTTTGTCGGCGTCGGCGATGGCCTTGTCGTATTCGCCTTTGTCGCTCCAGGCATAGCCGCGGTTGACGTAGGAGCTGGCGTATTTGGGATTGAGACGAATTGCCTGATTGAAATCGGCGATGGCCTGGTCGTATTCGCCTTTATCGTTCCAGATCATGCCGCGGTTGCTGTAGGCGATGGCGTTATTGGGCTCGAGGCGCAGGGCTTGGTTGTAGTCGGCGATGGCCTTGTCGTATTCGCCTTTTCCACTCCAGGCATCGCCGCGGTGGCCATAGAGGACTGCGACATCGGGATCGAGGCGCATGGCTTGATTAAGGTCGGCGATGGCCTTGTCGTATTCACCTTTGCCAATCCAGACAATGCCGCGGCCGCTGTAGGCGTAGGCGTTATTGGGATCGAGGCGCAGGGCCTGGTTGCAGTCGTCAATGGCCTTGTCATACTCGCCCTTATCGTTCCAGACAAGACTGCGGTTGCTGTAGGCGACGGAATAATTGGGATTCAGCCGTAGGGATTCGTTCAAGTTGGCGAGCGCATTGTCATAGTCGCCTTTATCGTACCACTCCAGGCCGCGGTCGTTATAATCGATGTAATCTTGTGCATTGAGATTGGTGGGGATCGCGAGGCAAATCAAGGGAAAGACCACTGCCAGCCTCAGGAAAAGACGTTGCATGATTTGGCTCCTTTCACACGATTGAAGCGGTTCAATAAAAAGATAGCGGACGGTGGATAAATAAAATGCTGGATGAAGTAGAAAAAAACTTGCATGCGGAATTTCGGCTCTAGGCCGGAGGTAGTGAATAGTGAAGGGTGGAGAATGTAGAATACCGAATCCTGAACCCTAATTTTCACCACTTTCCCCTACGCCCTGTCCCCTGTTCCCTCTCTCCAAAATTACACATACGCGCAATCCATGCCCAGCCGGGTTTTGAGTTCTTCGAATTGTCGCGTGTAGGTGTCGCTGGAGGAGTGGACGTGCTCGGCCTCGGTGATGAATTTCATCTGGTCACGGCACTCTACCCTGCGTTGGCGGAGAATCTCTTCAAACTCGCTGAGATCGTTGCCGTAAACAATCAGCAATTTATGCTCGTCGAATTGGATTTCCTGGGGGATGCCGGGATTAAGCACGGCCAGGCCGGTACAACCGTCGTTGCAGAGCAGATCCTCGTATTCCCAGAGGATGCTCTTCAAGACGGGCAGGTCGATGTGTTCGCGATATAAATCGGCGTGTCCGCTTTGGTCGCGATTGTGGCTGGTTTCCAAAACGGCATCCACGGTGAATCCCAAGGGGTCGAGGAGATCCAAAAAAACGTCGAAGAGTTTTTCTTTGGAGACGGCGGCCATCAGCACCGGTACGTTGGTGCGGCCTTGCTCGTCGCGATACGAATCGTGGCGGAATCCCTGCGCGGGCACGACTTGCAGATCGTAAGACGGCCGGACGGCGTCGGTCAGGGAAAAGTCGCCGTAGCGCGAGACGCCCAGATGGGCTTCCAACTCCTCTTCGCTGAGGTGTTCAAAGCTGCTGGTGCCGATGGGCATAGCGCCTTCGCGGAACACGTTGCGGAAAAAACGTTTCAAAAAACCCATTGATTTTCTCGGTTTGAGTAATCAGCGGTGCTAGGTCTAGGGGATTGGATGAACCGCAACTGGGAGCCCTCTTCTGAACAGTAGGTTACGCTTTGTGATCATTGAGGACTCGTTGATCCGCAAAACTCCCCGCTCTTCAACCCAGTCCGCTATAGCCCTAACAATCCTCACCTTTGCCATAATCGGCCAAGTTGGCGTTGCATAAAACCAATCGTGTGTTTAAGTTATGCCACCACGATCAGATCGTAAACGCGAACTTGCTTGAAGAAGTGTAGCACTAAAAAAATACGCAGTGGGCCAGATTGGGGTTTCTTGAAGCAGTTAGCGGAGTTGCCGCGTGCACATGTTCGGTTCACGAAAAGTTTGGCAGCACTCAACCATCAAGCCACGACGGCCACCATCGGGCACCGCGCGGGCACCGTCGCGCAGCGATGGTCGGCCGTGGTCGGCATGGTCATTGGTCGGTCACGGTATTATCATTAAAAAATGTGAGTCGGTAGCGGTATCCGTTATTGCCCTCAATCGTTAAACTTATCAGAGCCAGTTAATAAGCAGTTTATAGAAAACGACCGTTCCTCCGCCTAACAGATTTTCCCCATGTCACAAATACAGCACTTCCCCTCGCGATTTACGTCCGGTTTTACCAAGATTGCCCCATTGCCGGCACAGGCCTGACCATTGCGGCCTTGATGTTGTGCGCTATTGCCGGATGTTCCGCGGAAAAGAAGCCCCCACAGCAGGATATTCTCCAGCGCGAGGTTTGGGACGCGTGTTATGTCCAGGGCGTGCGCGTGGGGTATGTGCAAACCGCCTATTATCGCACAATGGAAGCCGGAAAACCGGCCCTGCGCATCGAAGGGGCCATACACCTGGCCATGAAACGCTTCGGCCAAGAGACAAAACAGGAGATTTTCTGCACCAGTATCGAAACGCCGAAGGGGCAACTGATTCGTTTCCAAAGCGAGATGAAAATGGGACCGCAATCGTTGCGCACTACCGGCCAGGTGGAAGGCAAACGCCTCAATATGGAAACTGTCTCGCAAGGGAAAAAAACGGACGAAGTTATGGATTGGTCGCCGGAGTACGGCGGATTCTATGCCTTGGAAGAGTCGCTCGCACGCAACCCATGCAGCCCGGCCAACAGCGCACCTTGCACGCCTTGATCACCGGATTTAACCAGTTGGCCACAATCGAGATGGTTGCCCGGGATTGGGAACAAATGCCGCTGCTTCACGGCAATAATAAGTTGCTGCGCATCGACACCATGGTAATCTTTTCCAACGCTCAACAACTGGAGCAAACCGTATGGACCGATCGTGCGGGCGAAATGCTGAAGACCCGCAGCCCGGCCATGGAAATGGAAACCTTCCGCACCACCAAGGCCGAAGCATTGGAAAACCGGAAGGCGGCGCAATTCGATATTGGGCTCAGCACGACCATCAAGCTAGAAAAGCCTTTGCGAAATCCTCCCGACACAAAACGGGTTGTCTACCGCGTGCATTTGGCCGACAGCGATCCGGCAACAGTATTCCTCACCACTACGACGCAAAAAGTCAAATCGCTCGATGCGCATACGGCCGAGGTAACGGTCTTTGCCGTTCGGCCCGAAAAAAAGGGGACGCAGCTAATTTACCGGAACGGCCCGGAGGGTGCTGCGCATAAATTAGCTGCGTCCCCTTTTTCCCCCGACGACCGGGAGCCGAACAATTGGATCCAAAGCGATAATCCGAAAATTGTCGCCTTGGCCAAGGAGGCGGCCGGAGATGAGAAAGATCACTGGGCCGCGGCCACCAAGTTAGAGCAATTCGTGCACAACTACATTAAACAAAAGGATTTTTCCCAGGCCTTTGCCACGGCCGCCGAGGTGGCGGAAACCCGTGAGGGCGATTGTACGGAACACGCCGTGCTCTTGGCCGCCTTGTGCCGCGCCCGGGACATTCCCGCCCGGGTGGCGATCGGATTGGTTTACATGCCTGCGGCACAAGCCTTCGGTTATCACATGTGGACCGAAGTTTATATCAACGATACGTGGATTCCCATCGACGCCACAATTGCCAAGGGCGGCATTGGGGCCGACCATCTGCTAATCGCCCGCGGCAGCCTCAAAGGCGCATCGGCCTACAGCAGTTTTCTGCCCGTGGTGCAAGTGGTGGGCAGGTTGAAGATCGAGGTAGTGGAAACGGAATAGGCTGTAGACTAGAGACTATAGACTGTAGGCTTCATGTTGGGTCGGCAGTTCAACTGCCGCCCCAACGATTTCTACGTTGCCGATGCGGATTTTAGGCGGCTTTTTATCGCCCGGCGGAAGAGTAACACGATCGAGATCAGCCAGACAATCACACCGAAAAGGATGGTCCATTTGTCCGGTTCATAAGGAGGATTGTAGACTGAAACATCGACCATATCCGCTGCAGATTTGTCAATGCCATAAATATTTTCCAAATCTGTTACTTCACCCGCAAGAATTTTTCTCCACGTAGAGATGGGCATTTTCGCTGGCAAAGGCCAAACTGCGCCGTCGGCAAACAATACATAGATTACGCTGGGGTGAGGGGTTGAAATACTTAATCCTTGTCCGGTTTTCATGCGCTCCAGGGCTTCTTCCACGGTAATATCGCGCGGTTCGGCCCAATGCATGCTCGAGTTTGCCACTTCAACGGCTATGAAGGTATGGGAGCCGCCATCGGGTAAATCCGAGAGTTTTACCAGTGCATCTTCTCTCCATGCCGTGCCCGGACCGATCACGGCCACGTAATTCGTGGTAAAATCCCCTTCGTTGTGAATATTGCTCGGGCATATATATTCAATTAAAGACTGGTTTAAAATTTTGGAGTTGTGCTCGCTGTCCCAAGGCTCATCCTTTTTCAATGAGTCATAAAGATCGCGACGTCCCAGCATGGGTAAAATTTCCACCCGCCAACTGAATAAAGGTTTGCCGTCCTTCTCGCATATCTTGGCCGGAGGAAAATGACCGTGTACATCGTGATAGTTATGCAGTGCAAGACCTATCTGCTTTAAGTTATTCATACACTGTGCGCGCCGGGCAGCTTCGCGGCAAGACGATACGGCGGGAAGTAATAATAAAATACTTAAGATAATGAGTAGTAATAAAAACAGGATTCCAAGTGCTAAAGTTTTTACGCGGTTGAGCAATAATGCGGCGAGCAAGAAAATTGCATTGATGAATATTGTCCAAATACCGAAGATTACCAGTGGTATTGCCACTGTAAAAACGATCAAAAACAGCGTTGATAAACGGAACGGCATTGGCGGTATTAAAGAAGTTGGGTGTTGTTGTTTATTATTTTATTCCCAACAGAGCCCGTGATCTATGCTACACCTTTTGTCCCGACAGGGCAACGACCCTTCGTGTCGGAATATCTCGTTCCCAGGCCGAGCCTGGGAATGAGTAAAAAACAAGTTGGGGTGGCAGTTCAACTGCCACCCCAACATGGAAATTCACATTTCCCGCTCCGCCGCCGGCTGTTAGCCGACGGCTATTTCCAAAACCGCGACCAACGGTCGCGGCTTTATAACATACTTACATTTTCGCGATCTTTTCCATCAGGTCGATGCTGCGCACGCTATAGGCCCATTCGTTGTCATACCAGGAGATGACCTTAAGCAGCGTATCGCCCATTACACTGGTCCAATCGGCGGCGAAGACCGAGCTGGCCGGTTCGCCGATCACGTCGCTGGAGCAGATCGGATCGGTCGTGTATTTGAGAATACCTTTGAGTTTGCCTTCGGCTGCTTCTTTCATGGCGGCGTTGACCGCTTCCTTGGTCACCGGCTTGGCCATTTCGCAGGTCAGATCAACCACGCTGCCGGTGGGCACCGGCACGCGGAGCGAGATGCCCGTGAGCTTGCCTTTTAGCGCCGGGATGACCAGGCCCACGGCCTTGGCCGCGCCGGTGCTGGTGGGAATGATATTCAAACTGGCCGCCCGGGCGCGATACGGATCCTTGTGCGGCATATCCAGCACGCGCTGATCGTTGGTAAAGGCGTGCACGGTGGTCATCTGACCTTTGACGATGCCGAATTTTTCGTGCAATACCTTGGCCACGGGGGCAAGGCAGTTGGTGGTGCAACTGGCGTTGGAGATACACTTGTGTTCGGGCTTGAGTTGATCGTCGTTTACGCCCAGCACGCAGGTCAGATCGGGCTCGTCTTTGGCCGGGGCGCTAAGGACCACTTTTCTGGCGCCTGCGTCGAGATGGGTGGCATAGCCGACCTTTCCGCCCCCGCCGCGCGACGTGAATACACCGGTGCTTTCCAAAACCACGTCCACGCCCAGTTCTTTCCAAGGCAGGGTGGCCGGATCCTTGATGGCCATGGCCTTGATTTTCTTGCCGTCGACGATCAGGTACTGGTCGTCGTACTCGACCGTACCCGGATACTGCCGGTGCACGCTATCGTATTTCAGCAAAACAGCAAGCGTCTTGTTATCGGTAATGTCGTTAATACCAACTACTTCAAAGACCTTTGGTTTTTGCAGCAGCCCTCGAAAGACCAGGCGTCCAATGCGGCCGAAGCCGTTAATACCTACACGAATTGCCACATCTCGTCTCCTTTTGTAAAAATGTTTCCCCCCTGCTTTTAGGGGCTATTTTTTTCCCGGCAATCAACCGGCACGGTATTCAGTTAAAGAATTGGGAATTATACTAGAGTAGTTATGGGCCAGCAACTCTACTGGTGAGTCATTGTCTTGTCCACACCTTCTCGACCTCAATGGCAATTACCTCAGGGTGTTACCCGCGGAGTATGGGAATACACCCAGTCGGAGCATATTGCCCAGGAATATGACGAATATTTTGCCGCCAATTTGCTCTTTGAGTTCGACGAGCAGGTGCTGGCGCGATATTTCGGCCGCCCGGGCCTGGTCGTTGATCTGGGGGCTGGAACCGGCCGGGCACTGATCGGACTGGCGCGCCGCGGGTTCCGGGGGATTGCCGTTGATCTTTCCCCCCACATGTTGCGAATCGTGGCCCAAAAGGCACTACAGGAAAAGTTGCCGATTGCGGTGATCCAAGCAAATCTGGTGGAACTGGATTGCCTTGCCAACCGCTCGGCCGACTACGCGATTTGCCTGTTTAGCACTCTGGGCATGATCCGCGGATTCGACAATCGGCAGCGCATCCTGGAGCATGTGCGCCGCATCCTTAAACCCGGCGGACTGTTTGCGATCCACGTGCACAACTTCTGGTTCAACCTGTTTGATCCCCTGGGCCGCCGTTGGCTGGCGCGGCACTTCTTAGAAAAACTCCGGCATGACGACCTGGAATGGGGCGACAAATTTTTCCATTTTCACGGTATTGCGCAGATGTTTCTGCACACCTTCACGCAAACCGAATTACGCACGGCGCTGCATCGGGCAGGCTTTAAAATTCGCCAGTGGATTCCCTTAAGCGTCGATCGCCAACGGCCGCTCAGTTATCCTTGGCTCTTCGCCCGCTTTCGGGCCAACGGCTGGATCGCCATCTGTGAATAGAGATTGGAGATTTGTGGGCAGTGGGCGGTGCGAAACCGCGAGCGGTTTTTGTGCGACCAACGGTCGCGGCTTTATGACTCACTCATCCCAATTCCTGATCCGCTACTTCTCTTCGGCCGGGACGGGCAGGCCCTCAAGCAGCTTGGATTTGATGGACTTTGAACTGCGCTGGAGTTGTGATTTTAAGGGCAGCGATTTGGTGTTCATGCCGGCCAGGGCTTCGGCCAGTTCGATCTTCACTTGCAGGGCTTGCACTTGATTGGCGGCGCCGCGCATCTTCATGCCCGAGACTGTGATCTTGTCGCCTTTTCTGGCCATGGAATAATCATTAATCTCCAGACGGATTTTGGCGTTTGGGCTCAATTCGGCAAGCAACGTTCCGTGTCCGACGTTGACCTGCAATGTGTTGTTGTGCAAAGCGGCTATGCGTCCAACGACCGTGCAAAGCCCGGCCGGGGATGTTTGGCCGCCGCTTGAATCCGTTTGATCGCCATCCAGAGGAAATATTCCAGGGATTTTTTCTGGAGAGGCCGAGATGAGCGTCAACTGCTCGATTGTGCCGGTTACGTTGCGGTGCTTGTCAAGCTCGGCTTTGAACTCGACGAGCAACCCAGGGTGGAGAAATTCCTGCCTGGCTTCGCCGGTGGTAATGATTTTTGTCTGCGGCATAAGCCAGATCAGGCACTTTTCATTGAAGTTAGTGACCATGAGAATGCGGCCCGGCTCAATAGCCGCAATCGTGCCGGCGCCTGCGAACTTTTCCAAGGCCTGCTGTGCAAAGCCCTGTTTCAGCTTAACGCCATAGGGCGAACGATTAATTTGAGCCTCGGCGGGCCGGATGGCAAGGAAAAGAACGCTGGTGGTTATTAAGATACCATATAACATGGAAAAACCTTTGCTAATTTGTAAACGTAATCCCGCAGGAAAGCTCGGGCCCTTATATAAGAATATACATCCAAGATTGATAAGAACAGTTTTTTCCAGCACCTGGGTGCAAAATAATCTCTTTCCCTTGATATTGCTACGGCGGGTCTTATAAAATAAAATCAAGGTTGCCGGGATAGAGTATCAAAGCCGAATTGCTGGGTGTTAATCATGCCTGACGAGGAGATGCAAATAACTGTGCCACAGTTTACGGCCCTGAAGTCGGCCGGGCGCAAGATCACGATGCTCACCGCTTATGATTATGTCACGGCCGGCCTGGTCGATGCAGTGGGAATTGAAGGCATTCTGGTGGGCGATACCGTGTCGATGGTGGTGCAAGGCCATTCCAACACCTTGCCGGTCACCTTGGACGAAATGATCTATCACGCCGAAATGGTGGGCCGCGCGGTGCGGCGCGCCTTAGTGGTCGTAGACATGCCTTTTCCCAGCTTTCACCTGGGGATGTACAAGGCGGTTGAGAGCGCTGGACGCATTCTCAAGGAGACCCGCTGCCAGGCAGTGAAGCTGGAAGGCGGCGGCGACCAAACGGACGTGATCGAAGCCCTGGTTGCGGCGGGAATACCCGTGATGGCCCATTGCGGCCTGCGCCCGCAGAGAATCCGCCAGTTAGGCGCATACCGGGTGCAACGCGATGAGGCGCATTTGCTGGCCGACGCCCAAGCCGCCCAACAGGCCGGCGCCTTTGCCCTTGTCTTGGAGTGCATCTCGGCCGACGTTGCCGCGCGAATCACGCAGGCGGTGGAAATTCCTACCATCGGCATTGGTTCGGGCGCGGGCTGCGACGGCCAAATACTCGTGCTGCACGATCTGCTGGGCTTGACTGCCGGCCACGTGCCGCGCCACGTCAAGGCATACGCGGATCTGAAAAACACGATCGCCCAGGCCGTGGTCCAGTATCGCGACGAAGTTCGCGCGGCGTGTTCCCCGGCCCGGAGCACTCCTTCTGAAATGAATACATTTAGCCTCGGGTGAATGCACCCTGGGCAAAGTGAAGCATTTTCCACCTTTGCCCGCCGTGTATTCTTTTTTACCTGCCGTGTATTTAGCTTAACCCGCCGTGTATTCACGGCGGGCTAAATATTAGGGAAATGACCCAAGTGTCCGCTGGACAAATTCCGGCATTTAGAGCCTGTCTGAGACGGGACGAGCTTTGTTGCATAAGATAAAAAGGAAGATTGTTGATAGCGATCTGCTTTAAAACTTAACTTTTATCCCTCACCCCTCGCATAATGTCCAATCAACTGGTCCACGAAATCAGCCCGTATTTACTGGCCCACGCCGAGAATCCCGTCGAGTGGCATCCTTGGAACGCGGAGGCCTTGGCAGAAGCTCGCAGCCGGGAGAAGCCGATATTTTTGTCGATCGGTTATTCTTCGTGTCACTGGTGCCACGTGATGGCTCATGAGAGTTTCGAGGACGACGGGATTGCACAGCTCCTGAACGACAATTTCATCAGCATTAAAGTCGATCGCGAGGAGCGGCCGGATTTGGATCAAATTTACCTGGAGGCCGTGCAAATGATGACCGGCCATGGAGGTTGGCCGCTTTCGGTATTCCTCACGCCCGACATGGAACCGTTCTACGGCGGAACCTATTGGCCGGCGCGGCGGCAATATGGGATGCCCGGCTTCGATCAGATCTTGCAGGCAGTGTCCGAGGCCTGGACAAACCGGAGGCGGGAATTGCTGGATCAGGCCGCCAAAATTACCCGCGTTTTACAAGATCACGATTACTCGATGCGCGAAGGCGGAGCCGTGCCACTCGACGAACGTCTCTTGGAGACGGCCGAGGCGGCTTGGGTGCAGTTGTTCGATGCGCAATATGGCGGTTTTGGTCCGGCGCCGAAATTTCCGCAACCGCTTGCTTTCCAGTTGTTGCTCAGGCGTTGGCCCCATGCCGCCGACGATGAACTGCTACAGGTGGTCGCTACTACCCTGGATCGCATGGCCCTGGGCGGAATTTACGATCACCTGGGCGGCGGCTTTCATCGTTATAGCGTGGACGCGCGCTGGCTGGTGCCGCATTTCGAAAAGATGCTCTATGACGCCGCCCTGCTGACCAATTGCTACTTGAAAGCCTGGCAAACCACCGGACGAGAAACCTATGCCGCCGTGGTCCGGGAAACCCTCGACTACGTACTGCGCGAGATGACCGATCCGGGAGGCGGATTCTACAGCGCCGAGGATGCCGATAGCGAAGGAGAAGAAGGAAAGTTTTATCTTTGGACTCCCGCCGAGATTCAGTCCGTCCTGGGAGCCGAGACCGCCGACACGTTTTGCCGGGTCTATGACGTGACCGAGCAAGGCAATTTCGAGGGACATAATATCCTTAACCTGGGCCGGCCAATCGAGATGGAAGCCAAATTGCTCGGCCGCGACGCTACACAATTAAAAACCGCACTGGCCGCGGCGCGGGCAAAACTTTTCCAGGCGCGGGAAAAACGCGTGCACCCGGGACGAGACGACAAGATCCTCGCGAGTTGGAACGGCTTGATGATCGAGGCTCTGGCACAATCCGGGGCGGCATTGGGCGAAGCGCGCTTCGGCGAGGCGGCAACTTCAGCCGCCGCTTTTTTGCTTGGCCGTCTTTGCCGCGAACCCGGCCGGCTGATGCACTACGCCCGGAATGGACAGGCAAGATGCCAGGCTTATCTGGATGATTATGCCGCATTGGCAAACGCTTTACTAACGCTTCACGAAACCAGCGGCGACGGCCAGTGGCGGCAAATCGCCGTGGAATTGGCCGAAGAAATGCGTCGGCGGTTTGCCGATCCGGAGCGCGGCGGTTTTTTCTACACTGCCGCGGATCACGAGCCGCTGATCGCGCGGAAAAAAGATTTTTTAGACGGTTCCATACCCAGCGGCAACGGCCTGGCGGCAATGTTGTTTTTGCGCCTGGCAAGACTTTGCGACCGCAAGGATTTTCTGCAAACCGCACTGGGCACGCTTCACGCCGGGGCTGCGCTGATACAGCAATTTCCCACGGCCACCTGCCAATTGCTGTTGGCCCTGGATGAGTATCTTTCCCCGGCCTAGGGGAGGCAAAGGCGGGTTTAGCTGTTTTCTTTTTCGGCGAGGATACCCGGTTGCGGATTGAAAAGCGGAGAGCGGCGCGACGGTATGCGATCCGCAGGTGTTTCGGGCTCTCTTTTTAATGCCGCCTCCAAGCGGGCCGCGGCGCGATCGGCTTCGGTTATCAGGGCCTGCAAGGCGCACATTTTACTGTCAAGCTGGGCGTCAAGTTCCCGCGTAGTGTCAGCGATCCGCGTCTCCTCTTGGTCCATATCCGGCGCGGCATCCAGGGGATGGGCCTTCTGACCGCCGACCGTGTGATGAGCAGTATTGTCGGAAGGCGACTGTTTCGGTTCCTCTTCCCGTTTGGCGGCGGAATGTCGTTTGGAGCGCAACAAGATAAACGATATGACCAACACCAGGATCACGATGAAAATCGTGACCATGGGGTCGATTTGTTTCAGAAAATCCATGGCCGGCCTCCTTCCGACACAAGTGCCGGGACTAAACAAATTATTCCGCGACCAACGGTCGCGGCTTTATGGATTTTTATCTCTCTCCACTCTTCACTCTCCACTCTCCACTTTTGTTACGTCGAAGGCCTTTTGCGCTGCTTCGTAGACGTCGCGTAAAGGCAGGTTGTGCTCAGCGGCAATACGACGGCAGGCCTCGAATTCAGGGGCAAAATGGGAGACGCCTTCGCTGAGCCGGCCGATCTTTCCCTCCACCGGTCCCCAAATCGTGCTGACGGTATGCGATTGATGGTCCAACACGCGGCGATCGACCTTTATGCGGCGAATGCCCAGCGTGGAAGTTTCTTGAAAAATGATTTCTTCCAGGCAATTCGCCTCGCCGGGGCGGCATAACACGCTCAGCAGCACGCCGGGCCGGTTCTTCTTCATGCCGATGGCCGTGGTAAAGACGTCCCGGGCCCCGGCCTGCCAAAGCCGGGCAATGCAGTGCCCGATCAATTCGCCGCTGATATCGTCGAGATTGGTTTCCAATTGATAAATCTGCTCGGTCTGGGCAGAATCGGCGGCGGTGACCGATTCGCCCAGTAAAAGCCGCAGGATATTAGGGTGCTGGGGCCAATCGTGGCTGCCCGCCCCGCAGCCGATGCGCTGGACGATCATCGAGGGCAACGGTCCGCAAGCATCGGCCAGGACAGACAAAACGGCGGCGCCGGTAGGCGTGGTCAACTCGCCTGGGATGGTCGATTCGGCCAGGGGAACGCCTTGCAACAATTCAGCCGTGGCAGGGGCGGGAACGCTGTACTGGCCATGGGCCATGGTGATCGTGCCCGCACCGACGGCTACCGGCGAGGCCACAATCTGCTCCACGCCTAAAAACGCGAAGCCCGTAACGGCGCCAACCACGTCGGCAATCGCGTCGGCCGCTCCCACCTCGTGGAAATGGATTTTTTCGATCTCCATGCCGTGGACCTTGGCCTCGGCCTCGGCCAGCCGGGTAAAAATCCGCCGAGCAAGATCTTTTTGCCGCGGGGCCAGACGGCTGGCGTCGATTATGGCGAGGATTTGACGCAAATGGCGATGTTCATCCTGGGGTGCATAAAGCACGTTGACCTTGGCGGCCCGAAAGCCCTGCCGTTTGACCTCCTCGACAACCAAGCGGCAATCGGGCAGTCCCAAGGAGCCGATGACTTCGTTGAGGCTTTCCAACGGGACGCCTGCATCCACCAGCGCCGAGAAGCATGTCGCCGCTAATGCCGCAAGAACAGTCGAGATAGGCCAATTTAGCCATAGAATTTAGCAGCTACAATTTAAAGTTAAACGTATGGGTGATAAATCGCCAGAGGCGTGTTCCCAAGGGCAGCCACTCGGTGTGGATGCGAGCAGTGCCGCGAGCCCGAGGCGCATTAGTCCGGTTTCGTCGTCCAGCGCCGCCCGGGCTTGATACGAGGTGCTCATGGGTCGCTCCAGGCCGGAGTTGGGATCGGTTTTGGTGGCCAATTCCCCGCCCGATTTGCTCGACAGGCGACGCGGACTGATTTTCAATTCCGACTCGGCAATCTCGGTAATTTTACTGGAAAAGGTTTGGTGCGGAAGCTCGTCGATTTTCATGTCCACGCGCTGCCCGGGATGGACATAGTTCAGATCGGCCTGATCGATCACTAAAACGCCTTCCAGTTTTCGCGGATCGCCGATCTGGCAGAAGAGCACGCCCTCTTGCAAAAAGGCGCCGAGATTTTCCTTTTCCAAAGGCGAGCCGGACCAAGAGGGCAACTGCCCTTCGGGATCGTCGCGGCGCGTGGTCAAGGGCGGGGGCAAAACCGTGCCGGCGATCGGCGCTGTAAGGCAGAGACGCTTCAGATCGGCGTCTTTTTTTTGCAATTGCTCTTCGGTGGTCTTGAGGGCTTCCAGGACTTGAGGCACCTGAGCCTGGGCGTGGCGATTGCTGATTCCCAGGCGACGCAGGGTATCGAGTTTGGTGCGATACTGACTGGCCGCCTGCGAGAGCTTGGCCATCTCCAGTTCCAGATCGATGTTCTGCAATTGTCCGAGTTGCGCTCCTTGTTGGACCTGCTGGCCGGGAGTAATGGCGATTGACGTCAGCTTGCCGGCCACGTCGATGTAGACCGGTTTGGCGTCGCGGGCCTGGATTTCGAAAGTGGCCACCACGCTGTGCGGCAGGGGTAAAAAGAGGACGGCCAATACCAGGGCCGCCAACACGCTGAGGGTGGCGTACATGTGGGGTTTTTTCACTTTATCGAGCCTCCCGGGCACATAAAAGAATTTTCCTAATTGATATATCGGCGTGAAGAACAACGCCCATAACGACGCCGCCACCACCAACTGCCCCACGAATTTCAAATGATACGACTGAAATAGTTTGTATAAAAACCAGCAAATCGAAAAGGCCACAACCCAGCGATAAGCCGCGGCGGCCAGCGAATAAAGGGCGAAAAATAATTGGTTGGATTGGGGGAGGAAGGGATCCTCGGGCATTTCCAGGCCCAGGCACAACTCGCCCATTTTACGGCTGAGGATGGTAGTGGCTTTCTGCCGCAAATTGGGTATTTCGGTCAAGTCGGCCAGGATATAGTAGCCGTCGTAACGCAAGAGCGGATTGGCGTTGAAAAGCACCGTGCTCACCGAGCAGATGAACATCACGTTCAGGCAGAGGTTGTTCAACAATCCCGGCGTGGAAAACCACCACAAAAACGTGCAGATCGAGGCCAGCAGCAGTTCCACGTAGATGCCGGCCGCGCCGATCATCGCCCGATGCCATTTGTTGGGCAACATCCAGGAATCGGAGACGTTGCAATACAAGCAGGGCGTGAGAACCAGCACCATGATGCCGATTTCGTGACATTCGCCGCCAAAGTGCTTGCAGGCCAGACCGTGGCCGAATTCGTGGAAAACCTTGGTTACCGCCAAGGTGATGGCCAATAAAAAGGCGTTGTGAATATTGAAAAACTGATGGAATTCAGGCAGTTTGGCACGGAAGACGTCGAATTCCACGATCACCAGCGTTAGCGCCGCCAGCGCCAGCAAGATGCAAAACACGGCCGCCGGCAGCGTGAAGAACCAGCGGCAAAAGGGATAAAGCCAATTCAAGAGCCGCTCAGGATCGAAGCCCTTGAAACGGATGCAGAGGATATTGCCCAAGGTTTGCAGCCACTCTTGGCGTTTGCGCTTATCGCGTCGCAGGCGGAGTTGCCGTCCTTGACCCGTTACGTCGGCCACCACCAGGCCGCTGCGATGTAACATGCCCAAGAATTGCTGCAACTCGTCGAGGGTGATCTTTTGCGGCGGAAATTCGTCTTCGAAGCGCTGCTTGATTTCATCCATGCTCACCGTGCCGTCGAGCATTTGCAGGATGGCAAATTCCTCTTCCTGAAAACGGAAGTACTGCAATCCCACCGGATCTTTTACCACCCAATAGGTCTTTCCCAGATAATGCTGGCGGCGAGCGACCAGATCGGGCCGCTTCCGGATGGCCAATTGCCGGGCGGAACTGGAAAGCAAACTGTCGTGCAGGGTGACCATGGGTGTGAATCATGTAGGGTGCATGAAATGCACCAAGCGGACTAATCTGAACGGAAAGCGACTAATCTGAATGAAAAGGTGTGTTTCACACACCCTACTTGGTTATTTCAAGTGGATGGTCATTTCGGCGGGCATGCCGGCGCAGCAGCCATTGGCCGTTTTCCTCCCGATTTTCGACGGCGGCGCGAACCAGGTATTGACTGCCGGCCTGTACCAGGGGATCGACGAAGACGATCGTGCCTTTAAAGGTTTCCGTGCGTCCCCGGGCGAAGGTGACTTTGATGGTCACCGGTCGGCCGCTGATTTCTCCCGGGGCGAACTGCGAGGCGTTTAAAAACCTTCGCTGCGCAGGCGGTTGACCCGCACCACGTGCACCACCGGATCGCCGGCGGCCACCCACTCGCCCACGTGGCGGTAGATTTTGCGCACCTGGCCGTCCAAGGGCGATTTGATGTGGCGTCGTTCGACCTTCTCGCGGCGGCATCCAGTTCGGCCTCGCTGACTTTACACTGCAAAGCGGCGATGCGCAGCTCCATTTCCGATTTTTCAGTGGATAAAACCGCATACTTGTGTTTGAGTAAAAGCTCGCGTACCTCGGCTAGGGGTTTAGAGCCCGGCACTTTATTGTTGGCATCGACGGCCTGCTGATACTCGGCGTATGCCACGTCCGCGGATGCCTTTGAATATCGCACATTGACGTCGCTGGCGGCTTGTTCCTTGGCGACTCCCAACTTATTATTGGCCACGCGGAGTTCCATCTGGGAGAGCGTGTCGTCGATCTTGGCCAACAACTCGCTGACTTTTACCGCTTGCCCTTCTTTAACCGGCAGCTCCATGAGCACGCCCGGCTCCTGGGCCGCCACTTCGGCCTCTTCATCCAGGGCGATCAGGCAATCGTTGATCGGCACCGAAGCGGGCAGCGCTTCGGCCGGCTGCGCGGAAACAGCACATAATAAACCCCACAACATTGAGGAAATGAACATGGCAGCCACTTTCATGATTAGATTATCATTGGTGCGTTTCACGCACCCTACGAAATATATTAAAAATACCGGAATATTATGCGCGACTGGATAAAGGCGATCAAATCGTGCAGGTACACGTAGCCCAAGGGGCGGCGCCCGCAATAGATTTTGGCGGTAACCGTGGCCCCGGGGCGCAGATCGGGCAATTCCCGCTTGTCGATGGCCACCTTGATCAGCACCGTGTTGCCCTCGTCGCCGCGGACCTCGGCGCTGTGCTGAACTTCCTTCACCGCGCCGTAGCGCGTTTTGCCCGGCTCGGCGGCCAGGATATACGAAACCTGCAACTGCTCGTTGACCGGCTCTTCCAAGGGCAAAGCGGAGAGGCGGTGGGAAAACTCCGCATCCGTCGCCTCGGCCATGAGTCCTTTCAATTTTATCAGCAACTGATCGTACTGTTCTTCTTTAAGGATCTCGGTAAGTTTGTCTTTCAGTTCGCCGTCGGGCAAATCTTTGCGGATTTCGCTTAATTGTTCGTGCAGACGTTCGTTCAACAGGGCGATGCGTTTGGCGTACAACTGCTCATCCGGCACCTCAGCCAACTCCTGATGGACGGCGGCGGCAAGTTCTTCATCCGTGGCGTCGGGCAGCTTTGCG
Source organism: Pirellulales bacterium (assembly GCA_963820545.1). Taxonomy (GTDB): domain Bacteria; phylum Planctomycetota; class Planctomycetia; order Pirellulales; family Thermoguttaceae; genus CAWGAJ01. Next base: position 140,485 of record CAWGAJ010000004.1, on the reverse strand, counting down.
CGGATCTGCTCTTGGAGCAACTTGCGCAATTGCTCGCGCGATCGGTCGTAGATGTGTTGTTGTGCCTGGGCGACATGGCCCATGTGGTTCTCGGGCATGTGGAGTTCCAGTTGCCAAGGCCCGGTGGGATCGGCCACGCGCATCAATACCTGACCGCGCTGCACGGGCCGGGCAGTCAGGCGGTTGCGCAGCTCCCAGGTAACGACCTGGCCGGCCAGCGGGCTTTTGATGGACAACTCTGCCTGCTTGGTTTTTAACAAAACCAATTGTTTTTCCAGGCTGGATTGTTTTTCTTTCAATTCGGCTAATTCACCCCACTTCTGATTGCGTTCCTCGGAACGGAGTTTGGGATCTTCCGCTAATTCTCGTTGGATTGTTCCCATGCGCTGGCTGGTCATCAGACGTTGGGCTTCGGCGTCGAGGATGGCGTTTCCCAAGTCGGTATTGCGGAGTTGAACGAGAAGTTGATTGGTCTCGACCCGATCGCCGTGATCGACCAGGAGGTCCTGCACTACGCCGTCGATGCCGGCATAGACGTCCTGGCGATCGACGGGCTCGAGCGTGCCTTTGGCTTCCATTTCGAACTTGGCGGGCCAAAGCACCAGGAATAATATCACTATCAGCACCGCGCCGCCGATGGAAAGCGTTTTGGGAAGCGTGCGCATGCGCAACACCCAGCGCGTTTTGCCCAACATGCGCCAGAGGGGCATGAGAAACAAACTTTGATGCTCCATCGCATTGGCCAAGGCGGTGGCGCTGTGCCGGCTGACGACCTCGACCCGCTGAATCATGCTCGCCGGCACGCGGCTGTCTTCGATCTGTTCAACCACCAATGCCCCGATGGGCGGCTGGGGTTTCTCGCGTTTGGCCGGATCCTCCTCCTCGGACGGCGCGGGCCGTTTCAAGGGCAAGATGGCCACGGTTTTGGAATGGGCCTCGTCGACGTACTCTTCCACGGCTTTTTCCACTTGTGGGGCCAAATTTTGGGTATCGCCGGAATACCAGACGGCGTCGCCCGTGGCGGTCACCGCCGTGGCCAGCTTGCCCAACAGGCGCACGACGTTGGACCGCTTGTCGAATACGTCCTGGCCGCTGATGGCCTCGATATGGCAACGCTTGCCTTTGCGGATGGCCACGCTTAAGCGGTCGCACTCGATCAGGCGCCGGCCTTCGTTGGCGATGGTATACGCGGTTTCGCGCGGATCGAGCGAGGCGTGAACCACGCGGGCGAAATCCTCCAACTTGGTCCAAAGCACCTGCCGATTGGTGAAGTGCCGGAGTTGATGGCTTTTTAAGAAATCGCCGACCAGCTCGCACATCTGGAGGAGAAAACGCAAATAGCCTTTCTGCGCGCTGGGCGTGGCGTCGGTGCGCTGAAAAATCTCCACCAAACCGACTGTTTCCAGGTCGGTCTTCAGCGGTCCGAGCACCACGAGGAAATCGGTGGGATTGCCGGCCTGCTGGTCGTCGCTGGCGCCGGAATGCGACGGCACCAACATTCCCTCGCTGCTGGCAAGGGCCTTGTACAACAAACGACTGTGCTGGACTTGATCTTCTTCCCGTTGATGGAGTTTGGTTTCCTGAAAGTTGATTTGATATTGCAATGCCAGCCGGCCGTCCTCGCTGGCGGTCCAGACGACTCCGCCCACGGCCGCCAAGGCCGAAACCACACGGGTGAGAAATTCGCTGTAAAACTCCTCGGGCGTGATTTCCGACTTCGAGAGCTGCGCAATTTCCGCCACCAGCGAGCGAATTTGCTGCTTTGTCTGTTCGATCAATTGCGGATCCAAAGGTTGTTCAGTGCTCATTCGGCGGTCCCATCGGGTCCGGCATGAATTATGCAAATGGAAATCTAATAAGCCGGCTCGATATACTAAGGCCTCAGGAAAAAAAATGAGGTTCCGGTTTTAAGTGAGTCGGAATTCTCATGATATACTATATATTATTTTGTTTACCCCTTTATTGCCATATACTCAAGATTAGCTTGGACTTAGAGTGCCGGGCAGAAAAATAAGCCCCAGTGACAACTTGCGCATCTGCCTCTTGTCCCCCAAGTTATTTATTTCTACGACAGGTAAGTTTGGGGCAAAGTAGTTTAGGCTGGATAACCAGATGCTATGTCTTATGTTTGTGTCGGTTTTACCCCCATTAAGTGGTATTCGGTAATGTAATGACCGGGATTATATACTTGACACAAGGTAGAAAACTGCTATAATTAGGGTATGAACACGATTAAGCCTTATTTCCCGGATGTTTTTTATGAGCCACCTCATGGGCCTTTTTTATCACCTCTGGATGGAATAAATGCTTTATCGCGTGCTTTGTTGGTAACTTTGTGATCCGTTTCTTTTTTTCTACCATAATGGCGGTTCCTATGAATGGCAAAAAGTACAAACCTGAAGTAAAACAGGAAATCAATCTTATATCCTTGATCGAACAATTCGGTAGCGAAGGCAAGTGTCGGGATTACCTTGAGGAACTACGCTGGCCCAAGGGCGTAATCTGTCCCCGTTGCCACAGTAATAGTATATCAAAAATCGAAGATCGTAACCAATATGATTGTAATTCATGCCGCTATCAATTCTCCGTAACCGCTGGGACGGTTTTGCATGACAGCCATTTGCCTTTGTGGAAGTGGTTTTTGACTGCTTATATTATGATCGAATCTAAAAAGGGTATTTCGGCAAACCAGATCAAGCGAACTATCAGCGTATCCTACAAGACCGCCTGGTATCTTTGCCACCGCGTCCGGGCCGCCATGGCCAATGCCCTCAAGGGCAAGCTTACAGGCATCCTGGAGGCTGACGAAACGTTTGTGGGAGGCAAGGTTAGGGGGAAGGGACATGGATTCAAAGGCAACAAAACAACCGTCGCGGGTATTGTGGCGCGTGGTGGCCAAGCCCGCCTTAAAGTTATTCCCGACCGCACAAGGGAAAACCTTCATAAATTCCTGAAAGAGCACGCTGCCGATGAAGCGCAAGCAATTTATACCGATGACTGGGAAGCATACAAAGGCATAGCCGACAAAGATACCATCCATGAAACAGTCAATCATAGCATCGAAGAATGGGTTAGGGGCGATGTTCATACGAATACAGTGGAAAGCGTTTGGAGCCTTTTAAAACGTGCCATTATCGGTTCTTATCATCAAATAAGCCACAAACATCTTGACGCCTATCTTGATGAATTGGAATTTCGTTTCGATAATCGTAAAAATCCTTATTTATTTCGGGAGGTTATTTCTCGGTTATTACAAGCTGATTGTCTACCTTACGAAAAACTAACCGCCAAAGATCATTATTAAGTCGCTGTTCTTTTTATTTACTCGATTGTTTTGCTTTCCTCTTTGATTTTATTTATTTGAGAATTTTTTTTGTACAAATAATATGCACCAACTAAAAAGCATAATATCGACACAAAGGCACATAATGAACATATAACAACTATTATACCTACTGGCATGACTGTTGCTGTTTTTACCCAATCAATAATCCAGTTAATAATTATCCCAATTGCACAAGTAATACACCCCCAACCTAAACTAAAAAATAACGTTGCGATCCCATTAAATGCAGATAACGTATCCATTTCAGTTTCAAAAATTTCAAAAGCTTTCATTCTTCTTTCCGTATGAGTAGTTGACACATATGATCCTCGTATTGGTTGAAACGTTGAATCAGAAGTAGTTTTAGCTGCAATTTCATTTTGTTGTGAATTAACCATTAGACGCCTCCTTTTTATCAGGAGGCGAGGGCGATAAAATTACCTGCATCGCATTTATAAATTGTATTGATCTGCAATTATTACATATGAGTTGGATACATGGGTATGTAGGTCCACCAATCATAAGCGCATTTGGTGTATAAACTGGCAGATATATTAAATGCTCTGTAATCCCCCAATTAGTTTGTTTACAAAGATGACAACTCAATAGTCCGAGACTATGCTTCTGTATCCAGTCTATAATTTTTTGCTGTTCTTCTGGACTTAACTTTCCGTCTTTATCAGGCATGGCACATTTCCTTTCTTTAAGGGTATGCCAGCCTATTTTAACAAATTCAGAGCTGCATTAAATTAACTGTACATAAGTATATAATTTTAGCAAAATTGCAATATTGCTTTTTGGCCACTTGTGTCAAGTATATAATCCCGGTAATGACTTATGATGATTTCGGCAAGAAGTGTCGCTAATTTTGTTACGAAAAAAATGGTCTAACGTTTCATCAAAATATAGACCTCATTATTACCCGATCTCGTTTGAAACGTCACGTTGCCCCGTGATTACCTTGCGGAAAAACACGCTCGCATTTAATCAAGAGGCGCTCTTTTCAAAGTAAAACGCGTATTACCGCCGATATCGGTCGTCTGCTCAAGTGTCTGATAGGGTGGCCATCAGGGAAACCAAAGAAACGAGTCGCCAAGCAAAGAGAATCTGCTTGGTCGATAGACACCGGGGGGAGCGCGATAGTAAGATGGACGGCATCGAGAGTCTGGATAAGGTTAGGGCTCGCTTAAAAAAAATATCGGACTAGAGAAAAGGAAACCGATCGCTTTTACTATTTTTGCAGGTGTGTAGTCTTTGTTGGACTCTACGAGAAATAATCGCATGTCCGGTTTTCGTGCGTGGATATTGCGACTGATACAAAACTGTTCGGTGAGGACCACAGTCCTGATCCCCGCAGTGGTGTATTGCCTGGCGGTCTTGTGTTTTATCCGTGATAAGCACAGCCTGTTCGGTTTTTCCTCGGACGATGCCTGGATCGCGCGTGTATTCCCGGTCGTTAGCCCTGGGGCAGGGATTCGCATACAATGAAGGCGTGCAGGAAGCAGGGGCCACCTGTCCGTTCTGGATGATAATCACAGCCCCTGCACACTGGGCCGAGCCGCTGGGCACGAATGTTGTCGTCTTCCTGGTTAAACTTATCGGTGTACTCCTGGGACTGGCAGCCGTTAGCGCCACGGCAATCCTGGCCCGGCGCCTGAGCGGTTCGGACTGGATTGGCTGTCTGGCCGCGTTGTTGTTTGCGCTGGAGCCGCGACTTCTGTTCTCAGCCCTCTCGGGCATGGAAGTAATACTTCTTGTGGCCCTCTGGACATGGATTTGTGTAGCGCTCTTGCAAGAACATTTCGTTCTCTCACTGATCCTGTTCAGCCTGACCCCCGTGACCCGACCAGAAGCGATTTTAATCCTGCCGTTCTCTGTGTTGGCCATGATCGGCTTGATCCGTCGCCAAGGAGTGACTGCTGGGACCGTGGCAATTTGCGCGATCCCTGCTGTGCCGATGCTGCTCTGGATGCTTTTTTGCCAAACCGTAACCGGACATTGGCTCCCAAATACGTATTATATGAAAGCCGAAGATTTCCACCTTGGATTGTCTGAGGCGCAGCTCGCATGGGGCGCCGTGTCTCAACATGGCTTTGCATCGCTTTGGGTATACGTGCCGGGTCTGGCCGGATGTGCCATATTGTTCAGATCCGAACGACGTCTTCAGTTTGGTGTTGCCCTGCTCATGCTGTTGGTGGCGCCTATAATCTTCCTCTTGGGCGTGGTTGGGACAAGGTATATCGTTCTTGAAGGGTACTACTGGACGCGATGGCTTGACCCGGCCGCTATAATGCTGACTATTCCTTTCTGCCTGGGGTATAGTTCCATCATCGGCCTGGTTCTGCAACCCAAGCTTTTTCCGTGGTGGGCCATGCCTAGTGGTCGGCATTGGGCAGAAAATTACAGGAAGCCTGCCGCGGCAGAGAGAGTGTCAAGGGGATTAAAAAAACAGTCGAAATCGAGGCGGCTTAGAGCCCGATCGCTGCGTACAAAAAAAGTTTTGCCCGCAGGGCGCCTGTTATCTGATCAGCATTTTTTTGCCATCCGCGCCGCTGGCATCGTGATGCTTCTCATGTTGGTTTTATCGATACCCAAGTTCAGCGAATCTTTCGTTAACCGTCGATGGCAGCTCTCTTCAGACTCCAGGGCCACAACCATCATGAATGTGGGGATGGGGGAGTGGATCCGGGACCACACGCCAAAAGATGCCGTTGTGGCAGTCAACGATGCGGGGGCGATTCGCTACTTTGGGCAAAGGTTTACCATTGACATTATGGGGCTGAATAATGCTGCCATCGCATTTGGCAAGATGAGCTTGCAAGACGTGCTTGTGAAGGCTGATTGGATAACCATTTTTCCAGGCTGGTTTTCCGGCACCCCATTCATGGAAGAAGTACTTCGCAAATTCGAGCCGCGCCATGAAATACGCATACCGCTGGAAGAGTATACAGTCTGCCCTTCTCCGTTACAGACTCTGAAAGTGGCCTTTCAGAAAAAAGTCCCCCCGCTTACTCCAAGAGACGCGGATAAGTCTCGCCGCTAAGCGATTAATTCGTGTCAGCGGGAAGCCCGACCAAACAGATATCCGCAGCCGAACGTAATCTGTACATGCAGGCACTTCACAGGCAAAATAACCATCTGGAAAAATTTTGCGTAATTCAAACCGATAATGACAACAGCCCGCCGTCTGACGTAACCTCTCTTGAGAACTTGTACTTACAGAAAACAGCCCCGCCAGGGACGGCGAAATGTTGCAAAATCGAGTATACGAGGATGTGCCTTTAATATATAATTCTATAGCCGTATTCGGCGCCAACTGAGGACCATTTATAAAGGAGCATATAAATGTTTTTTGATCCGATGTATTTTCTGTTCATTCTTCCGGCGTTTTTGTTGGGTCTTTGGCGCAGATGCGCATTCATGTTACTTATGCGCAGGCCCAGCGACTCGCAGCGCCATTAAGCGGCGCGGCGGCGGCCAGGCATATCCTCGATTCGGCCGGCTTGCCAAACATAGAAATTGAACAAATACCCGGCCAATTGAGCGACCATTACGATTCGCGGAAAAAGGTGCTGCGACTTAGTGCGGAGGTTTACCAGAGCCGCACCTTGGCGGCCGTGGGCATTGCCGCCCACGAGTCCGGTCACGCGATCCAGGACGCCCATGCCTACGCCCCGCTGAGGGTCCGCAATGCCGCCGTGCCCGCAGCCGGCATCGGCAGCAATATCGGCGTCTTGCTGGTCATTTTGGGCGCGATATTGCACATGAACATAGTTCTGATCTGGCTGGGAATCGGACTTTTTAGCTGCGTTGTATTTTTCCAACTGATCAATCTGCCGGTGGAGTTCAATGCCAGCAATCGCGCCAAGGCGCAATTGGTGCAATTGGGCATCATCAACGATGAGGAATTGGTTTACGTTAAAAAGGTTCTCAACGCCGCCGCCCTGACATACGTTGCCGCCACACTGCAAGCCCTCTTGACCCTGCTATATCTCATCATGCGATTTACCGGGGGAAGCAACAGAGATTAGAGGGGAAGGATGAAGGATGAAGGAAAATGCCGAATGATGAATTTAAGTTTTAGGCTGGAGGCGGGAGATTAGAGCAGATCTCATTTAAGCGTAGCGTTTGGGTGGCACTGGCGTCTCGCCAGTGTGGCAAAAACATGGGGAAATTGCCTTTTCCACCGATATTTACCCGCTACAGTTATTTAGAAGGTTGCACTGCATCCAGAGTATCTGACTGGCCGGCGCGATAGGAATTCAACCAATCTTCAATCTGCTTGGCCTGAGCCATCTGCCCCTGCGATCGGGCAAGTTCCAAGCCCTTTTGGGCCGCGGCCAGGGCCTGGGATGTTTTTTGCGTCTTGGCATAGGCCAACGCCAGATTTCCATAGGCCTCGATGTAATCGGGTTTGAAGCGCAGGGCTTGCTGGTAATGGACGATGGCCTCTTGGATCCGGTCGGTTTGGAGCAACATGTTGCCCAGATAGTAGTGAGCTTTATAGTGATCGGGCTTGATTCGCAGGACTTGCTCATACTGTTCGATCGCCTCCCGCGGCCGACCTGTTTGCTCCATTGCGAAACCCAAATTATAAATAGCCTCGAAGTAATCAGGTTTAGATTGTATGGCCTGTTCGTAATGCTTTATTGCCTCCTGCAAGTTGCCCGCTTTGGCCAAGACGGCGCCCAAGTTGTTGTGGGCTTGGGGGAAGTTGGGTTTGATTTGCAGGGCGCACTGGTACTGTTCGATCGCCTCCTGCGATCGCCCTGATTGTAGAAGGGCATTGCCCAGGTTGAAAATGGCCTCATTGTAATCGGGCCTCATGCGGATAGCCTGTTGGTATTCATCAAGTCCATCCTGTAACCGGCCTACGAGGAGAAAGGCGTTGGCCAGGTTGAAGTGGGCTTGGTAATAATCCGGCCTCAGTCGCAGGGTTTGATTGAAGTTTTCGATCGCCTCTTCTGGCCGGCTTAAATTGACCAAGGCAATGCCCAGATTGAAATGGGCTACCCAACAGTCTGGATTGTTTTGCAACGTAGCCCGATACAGTGTTTCGGCGTCGCGGTATAACCTATTTTGCTGCCAAGTCAGCAGCAAAAGTGCACCTATCACGAGGACCGCCACGGCATTGGCCGCCAAATGCGCTACTCCCCGCTGGTGCTGATGCCACACGCTCCAACCCGCCGCCACGAGTGCAATCACGCCGATGATCGCAAGATGCTGATAATGGTCGGAGACCAACGAGTACTTCATGAATCCCACATCCGTAAAGCCCAGCACCGGCAGCAACGTCACGCAGAAAAATCCCCAGGCATACAGAAACGGCCGACTCCAGCCTTGGCGATATTGCCACAACACAGCGGTCACAGCCACGGCGGCCATCAGCGGCAGCCACCACGACCAATTGCCGACCTGGATGCGCCACTCGGGATATATGAACATCAGGTTCAGCGGCAATAGCGCCTTGTAGAGGTAGAACCACATCACGGCGCCGGCGCCCAGCAGACGCTCGGCAAAGCCGGCGGTGCGAATTTCATTTTCCATGCCATGGGTTTGGAACCATAAGTTTACAAAGATCAATACAGCGGCAACCAGGAAAAACGGCATGGTGCGCCACAGGTCTTTTCTGGTCAGCGGGCGGAGCCACCCCATGATTCCCAGCAACAGAACGGGCAAGACCGCCACCGAGCCCTTGCTGAGCATTCCTAACACAAATGCCAATAGACTCAGCCAATACCAAAGGGGCGAGGGACGAGGGGCCAGCGGTGAGGCAATCCGATAAATGCCATTTTGTAAAGATGACCACGGAATTTCCCTCTTCAAATAACAAAGTATCGATAACAAAAAAAATAACATTGCCAATAGGCCTTTGCGCTGAGCGATCCAGGCAACCGACTCCACGTTCACCGGATGTACGGCAAAAATCAGGGCCCCAAAAAACGCGCTGGAATCGATAGCTTGCGAAAGATAATCCAAAGCAGTAATGCCGTAATGATATGCAAGATCAGGTTGACGAGATGGTACCCAATTGAGCTCATCCCCCACAGGCGCCACTCGATCCAAAACGTGGTATTGGTTACCGGCCAGTAGTCTGGCGACTGAGTGGTGAACCAGAAGCGGTATAGGCCGTCCGCGGCCGTAATGAGCTCGTTATTCGTGAGCAGAAGGTCGTCGTCGAGGATGAAACCGCCGCTTAAAGAGGGAAAGTAAGCGAGGAAGGCGGTCAGAACGATGATTGACACTCCCGCCAATACGTAAAGATTCAGCGACGATAAGACAGGGGCTCTCCACCAGGTCCGCGGAACGTCTTTTGGGAAAGGTTTCATGCGCTTGGACATGCGCAGGTCGAGATAATAGAGTATAACGTTTTATTTTATGTTCCCAGTATCTGCCGATACATTTCGGCATGGCGGGCAATCATTTTCTCGACGGTGAATTCACGCCGCACATGCTCTTGTGCCGCCTGGCCCACGCGGCGGGCAAGCGCGGGATTTTCCAGCAGTTGATGGGCAGTGCGGGCAAATGCGGTGCGATCGCCGATCGGCGCCAGAAAACCGGTCTGCTGGTGGACGATCAACTCGCGCCTGCTGGGAGTATCACCGACCACCACTGGAACGCCGGCGGCCATCGCCTCGAGAATCGCATTCGACTGACCATTGTCGGCGCCGGGCGACCAGAGCAAGTCAAAGTGTGGCATCAAGCGAGGCACATCGTCGCGCTGGCCGAGAAAATGCACCCGGTCGGCGTTGCGCACCTGATCGCGGAACCGCCTTAAAAGGTCGCGGTGCGGGCCTTCGCCGATAAGCAAAAGATGCACATCCTTGCGAATGACCTTGATCAAGTCAGCGGCCCAAATGGCATCTTTCACCCGGTTGCACGGCAAAAGCCGACCGATCAGACCAATTAAGCGGCTGTTTTCCGGGAGTCCCAGTTCGGCCAGCAACTGCCTTCGCGTGGTCGTGCCGGGCCGCGGCAATTCCACGCCGGGGGGAATCAGGCAAAACTTTTTCGCCGGCAGACCCTGGTGCAGGTAAAAATCTTGCACGCTAATACTATCGACCACCAATTGTGCGCTATGCTTGCCAATATAGCCCTCGATTGCCGCTTGCATCCAGTTTTTCCAGGGATCGACACGGCAATAGCCGGCCACGAGATGCTTTATCCCCGCCGCCTTGGCCGCGGCCATGCCATATACATTAGCAATAAACGACCAAGTATGGATCACGTCGGGACTGAGCCGAGCGATGAAACGTTTCAAATCCCAACATGTTTTAAGGTCGTATTTCCGGTTTGCGCCGATCACCGCGACCGGCACGCCGGCCGACTTCAGCTCCGCCTCCCAGGGACCGCCGCGTATAAGCGCAAAACATGAACCTCGAACTGTTTGCGAGGCAGTCCTTGCGCCAGCAGGCAAAGTTGTTTGCCCGCGCCGGTTCTATCCAGAGTGGGAATGATCTGTAGGATGCGAGGTATCACTATTTGCTCCGCCAACGCCGCTTGTATTATAGGGTGCATGTAATGCACCAGTTTGAATATCTGAAAAATCGGTGCGTTTCACGCACCCTACGAGGGAGTTTCTTGCATATCCGACGGCTCCAGGATGGCGATATAGGGCAAGTTGCGATATAAATCGCGGTAATCCAAACCGTATCCGACCACGAACTGGTTAGGTATCTCGAAGCCCACAAAATCGGGCTTCAAATCCAGTTTGCAGCATCCTTGCTTGCGGAGCAGGACCGCGCTGCGGAGGCTGGCCGGACCGAGCTCGTCTATTTGCGGTATCAGTTCCCAGAGCGTACGGCCGGTATCGAAGATATCGTCGACCAAAAGCACGTCGCGCCCGCGAATGCCGCCGGAAAGCAAATCCAAATTGATCACCAGCGGACCTGGTCGGGTGTCGCCCTGATAGCTTCGGGCTTGGACCAACTCGACACACAAGGGAATATTCAATAACCGGATCAAATCGGCCAATAAAACCACGCTGCCGATCAGCACGCCTACGATCGTCAATGGTTTTCCTTGATAATGGTTCTGAATCTTCTCGGCCAATTGCCGAATCCCCTGCCTGAGCTGCTCTTCGGAAAGGAGGATTTTCATAAGCGCGTTCCTGGATGGAGTCTAGTATAAAGTTGTCTTGTGGTGAGAAAAACGTACGGGTATGCGGACTTATTTTAATCCCCATTGCCGGAAAATCCCAGCCCGAACTGATATAAACTTGCGGCGGCGGAACGCCCCAGCAAAAACCATTGCTCGCTCTGCTGCAAGTAACGGTCAAAGGGGCTGCCGGCCTGGACCAAGGCATAGCGAAATTGATACTGCCGTTGCCAGCAGTCGATTTGTTGGGGATCATAGCGGCGGGCATGATCGTAGGCCCAGAGAAATTCGCTGCCGTAAAGCGGGCAGCGATCATCAATAAAAATCTTTAGCCGGGGGGTATGATAGATCAAAAAACCGCCGAATCTAAGGTCATTAAAGATCCGCTGGTCCGAGGGGGCGGCCTGCTGGTTTATTTTTTCCAACTCCGGGAGCAAATCCAGGGGCCAATGGGCGGAATCAAAACGGGCCCAACCACTGCCGAAAATGGGCAGGGCAATTCCGCCGCTTTGCAAGCACAAGGCTGCTGCAATCACAACCAGGGGTCCTAATGTCAGGAATAAATTAACTTTTCGCGAATTCAGGCAATCACTCTGCCTGTCCAATGGAATAGTTACAGGACTGAAAAACCACCCCCGATCTTGCAGCCCTTTTGCCAGGCGTGAATGCCTGAGCATCTCCGGCAGAACCAAGACAGCCGCAAGGGCAAAAAGCGGCGCGTTGCGAACCCGCACTGCTAGGGCCAAAAACGCCAAGGGTATGAGCCAACTTGCTTTCACACGCTGCGGCAAGATGCTGAGCAGAACTATTCCATAGATCGCGCCAGACTCAACGTGGCCCAGCCCACCGGGGTGGTCAGCTCTATCAGACCGTGTTCCTCAATCAGTTTCGGCAAAGGCATGGACAATGTCTTCAGCCACACCTCCACAAGATTCGCACCGTATGGATTGATCAACAATCCCAGCAGCAGAAGTAATATGAAAGCAATCATTTCCACGACCTGGCCGCCGCCGCGAAGCGGTGAATCTCTGCCTATTGCCCAAAAGAAACACCAGATCGATCCACACAATCCCACACTCACTATGCCGGACAGCACGCCTCCATGTACGTTCGTCCAAACGATAAAAAGCGGTACGAGCAGCCAACAGCAGTGCAGGGATTTTCGGCCGGCGTCCACATCAACAAGCAGGGAAAATGTGATCGTCAGGCCGGCCAAGGTGAACAAAAGCGGCCGGACATGAAATTGATGTGAACTGGCTAATAACATCAGGGCCAGAATCAAGAGGGTGGGAAGCCAGTGTATGCCGGCACGCAACATTCGCGTGGTAATAAAACTATATACACCGGCCAGAATGGCCGCTGAGATCGCCAGTAATCCATCCCAGCCGGGCAGGCGATGCACTGTTGCCATGGCGATTTCGGCGAGCCATTGATCGGCAATCCAAGGTTGCCCGCCGCGAGTAAAACTGAAATCATCTTCCCGGGGAAGCTGCCTGGAAGAAAGAATTTTTTCACCCACGACTACGTGCCAGAACGTGCCCGGATCGCGCAGCATCGCACTGCGCCCGGCGATCATCAGCATCAGCCAGAGCAGGCAAAAAAGACAGAACCAGGAACGTCCGGTAGGGAACAGGCAGCGAGAATGCAAGCCGGGATCTGGCGCCGTATCTGCGGGGGAATGGCTCATAATCAGTTCCTTGCTTTGCCTTCCGCGCTTTGTGTTTAGAGCCTATCCTGAAATTGTCCCTTCTCCCTTTGAGAGAGGGGACCAAACAATGGTATATTCGGGACACGCCCTTAGTTTTTCCCCCCAGATCATTGATTAATCTCCAAGGAACGAGCGCCGTCTACTTTGATGCTATTGGTTTTTGGCCGATAGATGATCTTGCGCGGAAACTTTGGAAGCAACGGCGCCGGGTTGAGTTTGTCTGAACAACTGGGCGTCGGTTCGGCCGTCGCCTTCGAGGATCAACTGGTCCTTGGCCTCGGCATAGGTGACGCGGTATGCGCGGGCGGTGAAAATACCGCCTTCCACCACGGCGTTTTCCCAGGCCACCACTTCGATCGATTGGTTGTTGCCCGCGGGCGTGGGCATTTGGTTAACCTTCAAATGATTACACTGCAAGCGGAGGCCATTTGGCCCCAGCATTTCGGGCTTGTCGGGGTCGAGCATTGCCGTCCAGTCGGCCACCGGCGCATAGCTTGAGCGGATTTGATCGTGGAAAATCAGTTCCCGCTGGAGGAGATTGCCCGTGATCGAACCTTGAAACCGGACGTACAGGCAATTTAGTTGAGTTATTGATTCGGGGGGATTGGTCACGCCGTTATTGGCTTTCGGCGCGGCGGGGCGCTGGCCGAGCAATCCCGCGCGAGGGGATTTTGCAGGGCTTCGTTGGAGGCAAAGCTCACCCTGTTCAACCACCCCGGGCCACCGGCCGAGAGCACGCCGGTTTGCAGATTAACCGCCAGATCAGTCACTTGCATACGTTCGAAGGAGAGCAATTGCTGTTGGGCGTCGGCCGAGCGGTTCTCTAAAAGCACTCCGCCATAGCAGTGCAATTCTTCGACTTCCGGCTGAGCTTGTTCCTGCAATTTTGGATCGGAAAAATTTACCGGATTTTTGAGCCAGACTTCCAGATGGTCGGTTTGCACGTGCTGTTGGGGAGTGGCGACCGATGCTGCCTCTAAAAATTTCGCCGTGCGCCCGTCAAAGACCATCTTCTTTTTCCACTCCACTAACAATGTGCCCGGGGCAGAAGCGGGCTGCCCGGGCAGCAGCGAATTTTGCGCCGGATTGCCTTGGAGCGGCAAATCCATGCGTCCCGGACCGTCGATGCACAAGCAGTTTGCGCCGCGATCGAGATTGATGTTCGCACCGGTCAATCCCAGGCCGCGGCCTTCAAAATGGGCCGGGCTGCCCGTGACATTTACCACGGCGGTGGGCAAAGACGCGTCCTGCGCGTGCAGCCGATCGCCTTGGAGCAAAACCGGCCGTTCGTTGGGATCCAGGGTTTGTGTTTCCTCGAGGCGGACGCCGTCTTCAATCGTTAACTCCGCCAAGTTGCTTTGGTTATCGCCTAATTGGACGCGGGCGCGGAGCGTACGGCCACTGATCTTAAAGTGCTGCTTTCGCCCTGGCGCGTTGCCCGAGGCAGCGGAGGTATCGCCCCTCGCTGAGGCGGCCGGCGAAACAATCCCCGAGGAGTTTTGGGCATGCGACACATTTGTCAACGTGGATAATGGATTGCCCTGAACTCCTTTGCCAGACTGCGCCGCGGTCATGCTTTCCGCTTTCCAGCGAATGTCTTGTGGAGAGCCTTTTTGCTCGAACCAGACCTCCAGTTGTTCAACGGCGGCGTTAAGCTGGGGTGAGTTGACGCTCACTTGTTTTCGGGCCATCATGCGGTCGGGGCGCATGGGCGGTTGGTCGGAAGCAGTGCCGGAAGGCGTTTCCTGTAACCAGAAGAAGATTTCCTGGGCTTCCAAGCAGCCGATGCCGGCATATTCCAAGATCGCTCCGCCAGTGAAGGAAATCACATGATTTTGCCCCTGTGGGAAGAGGCGGAGTTGATCATTCCAGCGCGCTTCGAGTCGCCCTTCGGGCTTGTCGGCCATTTGTCCGTGCAGCCAACCGGGACCTTGAGCCGCTGCCCGGCCCAGTCGGTTTGGCCCCAAGGACTGATATTGCAGGCTGCATGCGCGGATTTCGTTCGGCCCTTGACGGAGAAAGACTTCCGGCCCGCCATCGAGGGCAATTAACTGGGTTTTGAGATTGTACTCTAACCGCTCGCCCCGGCCGGTAAGGTTTTGCGTGGGCGCGTTTATGACGACCGGATGGCCGCGGGCTTCGATCCGCTCCGGCTCTAAATCGGCTGAATTCTTGGAAGCAGACTTGGAAGCGTCGCGCGGGAGGAAATGGATCAAGAGCAGGTCACATTGAATTTGATCGGATGGGCCGTTTGGATTCACTCGGACGACATTGACATGATCGGCAAAACTCGCCACGCGATTAACCACATTGAAGCTGAATGCACCGTCGCAGGTGATTTCCACGGGCAAATCGGCTGCGGCGGCAGGAGAGATAACACCGCCGGACTGATTCCCCGCGGCAAGCGCCGCAGCAGCTTCGCGGGCGCCGCGGGAGCTGTTTCCAGATGCAATCGTTCAATATGGCGCATTTCGAACACTTCCACGCCGCCGACGTTCGGGGTGTTCACCTCGCCGCCGGATTTGGCGGGATCAGCAAGGAGTTTGATGTGCATGTCCTGACCGCGCCCGGAATTTTTCCCCCAGGTGAATTCCACCGGATTTGGAGTCGAAATTTCCTGTTCGTTTAGTTCCACGTCGTTGGTGCGGATGAGCAGGTCGTCTTCCGGACCGGGCTGCTTTCCCTGACTGCGGATCGTAATCGGGCCCGACAACCTTCCCCCCATCAGCCGGCCGATTTTCAAAGTGCGCAGGTCAATGGGATTGTCGAATTTCAGGATCGCTCCTTGTGGGGCTTCGAGAATAACCGCTTGACGCCTTCGTTGGGCTTCGTCCTCGGCCGGGCCGTCCCAGGGAAAAACCATCGTGCAAGGTCGCAATTCCACGCGACCGTCGCCGAGATTTTTATAGCTCTTCATTAAGAGTTTGCACTTGTCGTTTTCGAGAATTATCGTATTTTTCGGATCCCAGGCGTCCGGGGGAAAGAGCCCCTCGAACTGTTTGAAACGTTGATCGGCGCCGAGCTCGAACGCACTGCCTTCGCTGCTGGTCCTGGCAGAATCGGCAATGGTCGGCTCGATCAACGGCACCGCTACCAGCGCGTACATCCAGTAAGCCACCAACACGATGGCAAAACTAACGGCTGAGCGGAAAAGTCGGGACATTGGTTAGGGGATAGAGTCTTTGTTTGAGGTTTAAGTGCGTTTTCGCGCATCAAGTACCGTAGTTTGTTCAGTATGTAAAGCCGCGACGGGCACCAACCGAAGGTTGGTCGGTCGCGGTTTGGTTGCGGCCGTCAGGCCGCGCTAGGGGATAGTAGGTGGTAAATGGTAAGTGGACGGTGGTCGGTGGGCAGTGCGAAACCGCAAGCGGTTGTGGGAAGTTTAAAGTTTACAGTTCACAGTTTACAGTTCTTGTTTCATCCTTCATTTCTCATCCTTCAATGAAGGCCTGGATCAAGTCTTCCCAAAGTCGTTGGGCTTTAAGGATCAGTTCCACTGTTTCCCGCACCGCGCCGCGCCGCCCGGCAGGGTAGTGACATAATGGGCGGCCTGGCGGAGCTCCTCGCAGGCGTCGGCCACGGCCACGCCCAAGCCCACGCTGCGCATCACGCAGAGATCAGGCAGATCATCGCCGATGTAACAAACACACTCGGGCTTAAGCCGCAACTCGGAAAGAATTTGCCGCATGGCTGTTTGCTTGTTTTCGATGCCTTGGCGGACAATATCAATACTCAATTCCGCCACGCGGAGCTTGACAATTTGCGAGCTCCTGAGCGTGATCAAGCCAAAGCGATAGCCCGCCTTCTGCCATAAGCGAATGCCCATCCCGTCGCGCACATGAAAGCATTTGGTTTCAATGCCCTCGTTGTTGATTTCAAGACAGCCGTTGGTCAGTACGCCGTCGACGTCGGAAAGAATCAAGCGGATCGGTTGGCAGCGCTCATTGAGATTCATGAGAAAGCACAGGGGTCAGGGAACAGAGGTCAGAGAATAAGGAATGGTATTTAGGGATTATTGGGAATCGGTTTTGTCGTCGCCTTCGCTCACCACGCGCCAAGCAGCAGGGGAAACATGGCCCTTGGGCGGTGAGTCGCTGGTCGACGATTTTGGCGGGGACGTTTCCTTCGGCATGAGGGCCACCACGTCGGTGATATCGACCAGGCCCAGCGGCCTGCCAACGGCATCGACCACGGGCAATTCACTGATTTTCCTCTCCGCCATGATCACCATGGCGTCAGCGATCATGGAACCAGCCGGCACCCGGAGCGGATCGCGGGTCATTACATTGCAAATCGGACCATCCAAGTCTTTGTCGCGATGCTGCTCAAAGAGCCGGGCAAGATCGCTATCGGTGAAGATGCCCGATAGTATGCCTTGGGCATCAACCAGCATAATAGCCCCGGTCCGGCGTCCGGGTTTACTTACGCGGATCAACACTTGGCGTACGGTTTGGTCCTCCGCGGCCAGGCGGCACTGTTCCAGCGGACGCATGTGATGCTCCACCTTGCTGAGTCTCTGACCGAGGCTGCCGCCGGGATGAAAGCGAGCGAAATCTTCGCGCCGAAAACCTCGCATGCGGCTGGCTACCAAAGCCAAGGCGTCGCCAATGGCCAACATCGCCGTGGTGCTGGTCGTAGGCGCCAGGCCCAAGGCACAGGCCTCTTGCAAAGGCCCTAGCTCGATGGTCACCGTGGCGGCTTGGCCCAGGGTGCTTGTCTTCTGGCCGGTGACGGCCAAAATCGGCACGCCCAATTCATCGAGCGGCGGCAAAAGGCGGACAATTTCTTCGGTCTCGCCGCTTTGGGAGAGAATCAGCACCAGGTCGTCGCGTTGGATCCGGCCCAGGTCGCCGTGGACAGCCTCGGCAGGATGCAGCCAGTGACTCGGCGTGCCCGTGGAAGCAAGTGTAGCCATAATTTTCTGTCCGATTACACCTGCTTTGCCCATGCCGGTGACGATCACGTTTCCCCGGCACTGGTGAAGCAATTTCACCGCACGGCAAAATTCGCTGTCCAATCGGCCGGCCAGATGGTCTAGGGCGCGGCTTTCCAGTTGGAGTATCTGCCGGGCGTAGGAGAGTTGTTCAAAGGGGCTAAAATCCCCCGATAGAGCAAGTGCTTCCGTGCTCATTGACTTGTCGTCCTTGACCAAGATCACGAAAAAATAAGAGTACAGACAGGATGATTGTACCGTGGGAAACTAGACGGAGCAATGAAAGTTTTTTTATCATAAATAACCCTTGTGGAGGGGTTCTGTGATTACGGCCCTTTTTCGCACATAAAGAATATTATTACGAAAAAATCCCATGTACGCAGTTGTAACGGATTGTTGTGTAAGTACTTATGGAAACCGAGCCATTTCCTTAGTAAGAAAGTAAACGAAATGGAGTTTAGTACACCTCAACAAAAGAGTATTTTTTCCTAGTAGCTGTATCTCCTTCGTGTTTGCAAGGTGTTCCCTCTAAAACAACCACCCTGGAAACATAAGATAAGGACTGTAAAATAGTTCGGTTCCAAACTCAGTCAGATCAAAGGAGCCATAGAAGAACATGATTGTTACCACCAACCAACTTTTTCAACAAGCATACGGCCATTATGCCGTGGGGGCCTATAACATTAACAACCTGGAACAAACCGTGGGGTTGTTTCGGGGAAATCTGGGCAAGGTAAAAACGAACGAGGAGCCGGTCGATGCCACGAAAAGCGCTCCATTTATCATCCAAATTTCACGCGGCGCACGCAGTTACACTGATAAGCGTTTTCTTGAAGCCATGATCCGTACGGCCGAGGTGGTCTTTCCCGACGCAATCTTCGCTGTTCATCTGGACCACGGCACTGAAGAAGCCTGTTACGACTGCATCGCCAGCGGATTTTACAGTTCAGTGATGATCGACGCCTCGCACGAGCCGCTGGAGAAGAACATCGAGATTACCAAGCGCGTGGTCGATCGGGCCCATGCCAAGGGTATTGTGGTCGAGGCCGAATTAGGTCAACTCGGCGGCGTGGAAGAGGACGTGGTGGGCAGCGTCTGTCTGACCGATCCTGCCCAGGCGGCCGAGTTCATTGCCCGAAGCGGCTGCGATTCATTGGCCGTGGCCATCGGCACTTCGCACGGGGCGTACAAATTCTCCGGTAAACAGGGCCTTCATCTCGACGTGCTGGAAAAGATCCAAAAAATCGTGCCCAAGAATTTCCCCTTGGTCATGCATGGTTCCAGCAGCGTGCCCAAGGAGTGGGTGGATCGGATCAACAACGCCGGCGGAAAAATGAAAGACACTACAGGGGTACCAGAAGATCAATATCTGCCCGCCGCCAAAATGGGCGTGTGCAAGGTCAATATCGACACCGACGGGCGCCTGGTGTGGTGCGCAATCCACCGCGAGTCGTTCCGCGACGATCCGGCCAACTTCGATCTGCGTCCGCCGGGAAAGATTTTCATGGCGGCCTATGCCCAATACATCATGCACAAGAACAGCAAGCTCGGTTCCGCCGGACAACTGGAACAGGTGCGTAAATCCTTAATGGGCGCAAAAAAGTAACGCCCCAAGCCTGGGCCGCTCAGTGAAGAAAAGTCCCAAGTTGCCTTTTTGCGCCTTACTTTGTGGGGCGGGTATAGGCTTTGGGGTATTGGGTAAGGATTAGTTGTTTATTCAGGTCGCCCAATTCGACTTCATAGCGGCGGATGGTAAGGGCCGAAACCATTGGCGGTTCCTGGTCGGGCTTGGCGACCACCAAGACGGCATTCTTCTGCCATTGGGAAACGAATTCGGAGACGGGCACCCGGATGTTTCCCCGGATAGGATCGGCCAGATAGACAAATTCGCAGTCCGTGCCGCGGTAAACCACAAAATGCTTGTAGCCTTCGGGGCTGATGCCTACCACCAGCGGCGCCTTCGACTCGGAAAGCTGCTGGAAGGTCAAGGTGCCGATGGTTGACAAATAGCCCATCTCCACGGCGGCGAGGCGCAAGTCGCTAATGGCTAAACCATTTTTAATGCGTTCCTTACTTTCCTCGGGCGTGAGAATCTTCAAAGTGGCCAGGAGCACTTGATCTTCGGTCACATTGTCGTCCCAGTAGTAGCGCAGCACGGTGGCCAAAGCAGCCGCCCCGCACGAATAATCGCGCTTCTGCATGACGATGTGCAATTCCTTGAGCTGTTTCCAATTGCAGACGTGTTTTTGGAACACGTGATCTGGGTCGCGGATCGGCGCCGGCGGGTATTGTGCAAGCGCCAATGGCGCCGAAGAAAATATTAGGCCGGCCGCGAAAACTGCACAAATCACCTTATAGTGCGTGCGAAGCATGGGAATTTAATTTCGGGTTTCCAAGCGGCCGGGGGTTATGCCGGAAAAAGCGCCGCGTTAAAACGTCCAGGTGATGCCGACACGCGCATTGGGGGCATCGTCGGTTAGGCCCAATTCCACGAAGGGTTCGATGATCCGCTTCGGGGGTCGGGCAATGGTGACGGCAAACCGCAAATACAAGGGCTCCAGGATGGCGCCTGGGAGCACTTCGCCCTCCACGAGCGGCTCGGTGATGTACGAGCCGAAAAACGCCGTGCTCAGCGTGATCCGTTCGTTCATGGCGAATCCGACACCCATTTGGTAGGTATATTGATCGCCAGGTTTGCCGGTGATCATCTGGCCGTGGATGTCTTCAATATCTCGGGCTAAGTAATGGCGGCTGCCAAACCCGTAAAAGAGGATCACCGGATCACACTGGTGAATAAATATCAGGTTCCAATAAGCACCCCAGAAGCCTTGCCCGAGGGTCATTTCCGGAGACTGCAAGATACCCATCAAGGCGGTGCCCTTGCCCGTTGGCGCGGTTAAGCCGAAAGTCGCCACTATGTCGGGCGAATAACTTTGTCCATTGCTTTTATGAACCAGGATCGAGGCCCCCACGTTCGTATCGCCAATGCCTCCCTCGTTGTAAAACGCATCTGCCCCAATGTAGGAATATTCTGTATTGGCCCAGCCGAACTGCGTATTGGCAAACAGTTGCACATTCTCCCTGAGGCCGTAACGGAACTCCAATGGCATAGTCAAAAGTCGTCGCCGGGCGCGAATATCAAGCGGCACTATGTCGGGCAGGACGATATCGGTATAGAAATGTTCGTCGTAAAGATATGACACGCCCACATCTAATTGCCATTCGCAGGGACGCAACAATACAGATTGCCGGCGGAGGAAATCGAGGTTGTAATTGCGCGGCTCTTCGCCCAGCTTTTCCGGGGGCTTTGTGGCGGCGCCAGTTTGAGGAGCGGACGCACCGTTGATCGACGGCGGCGTCGGCAAATCGCTGACCAAAGTGGATTCCGGCTTTGGCGCCGGTTCGACGTTATCTTTAAATAGTTGATTGGACACCGGGTACACACGAACCTCTGGGTTCGGGCTTGGCGTGGGAACCGGAGCAGGCGTCGGCAAAACCGGAGGCGGCGCAACGGCGGGTTGAACGTCCGCCGCCGATATGCCTCGGATCGCGGAAACCGGCCGCGCTGCAAGTTGAACAACCGGTTGCTCTGTTGGCTGCGAAACAGGATTCAATGAGGGATTTATTATTAATGAAGGCGGTGCAAGATTGGCTTGAGACGAAGATCCGGCAATTTGCACGGGAGGCTTCGCCGCCGACTCCTGGGGCCTCGTGTTTTCTGCAGGCGCCTGTGCCGGTTGCGCAAAGAATCGCCGGGCGCAGTGGTCCAGATCATACTTTGCTGGGCAAGATTTTCCGGATTTCGCAAAGTGATCGAGATTGATTGCGCCGGAGTCCTGAGGGAAAGTTTGTCGGGATTATTTTTTTTCGCCCGCTCTCCAGGCGTCAGGTTCTGGGCGGTATTTTCTATAGACGCGGAAGCTATTTCCTCGCGGAATGCCACCGCTACCGTGCCCGATGAAGATGAAGGTGCTTCCCGATCGTCGCACCAAGCTGGGCTCCAGCCATTAAACACAACAAACTGCCGAAAACCAATGCCCGCCCTCTTCCGTGAGACAAACATTCCCCATCCATGAGGACACCTTTGGTCAATAATTTTTATAAGTTATTCTCGAACCGCTCCGGCTGATAAAAACAAAACTCCAGTCAACAAACCACGAACGACAATAGTGGCTCTACCTGCACACGAACTTTTATCGGATGTAGGAATAATAACCTCCAGAGCATGGTATTCCGCCCCCAAAACCGGCATAGTCGGCAAATTTTCACTAACCTGAAAAATGAGCATAATCCCGAAAACCGGACTGTGATTTTTTCCTGTCATCTCAGAGAACCCCCCACGCCCTTTTCGAATTTTCAAGCACAATAAAGGCTTCTTTTCTCTCAAATTAAACTTTATTCCCTCTTTTTCAGTACCTAAGGCCTTTCCAGGAAAGCAATAAAGTCTCTGTCCCGGCCTCGCGCAACGGAAACCTCTTGAAAAACGAGCCATTTGGGTTATTCGCATGAGGCAAAGCTTTCGGGTTATGCCGGTAGTACCGAGAAATCCTGAAAGCATAAATTCACGGGTGGAATCAGGCCGATTCGGAGCCAAGCAAGACCGACCTTAGCGGTTTGTCAAACTTACATGATGGATAGCAAAGTTAGTTTGCCCAACCATCCGCTCCACAATCCCCGGAGGATTTTAAGCGAGTCCCCAATTCTTTCAAGGAGGAAATGGAAACATGCGTGCCTGCTATTATCAATTGTTGCTTCTGACCACGTTGTTTGTGGCCAGCGGGCTTTCAGCGGTGTCCTTTGCCGCCGAGAGCGCCAATTCATTGTTGCCGCTGGTAGCTCCGGATCCCGCCACCACCGAGCAACTGGTGATGTATAACGAATTTTCCTATACAGCGGCGGAAAAAGACGCCGCGCCGCCCGCCGCCGCCACTTGCTGCCCAACAGACGTTTCCTGCGAAACCAGTCATTGCGGCTGCGAGCCGTATTGGATTGTCGGCGTGGAAGCCGTTTGGCTATCGCCCCAGCAGCAGAACTCCTCATTGGTTAATTACTCACTATCGGACGATGGCGCTTTGGTTACCAGTTTGAGAGGCCCCATTGCAAGCGGTCTCTTCATTACCCCTCGACTTTCCTTGGGTTTTCAAGGCGAAAAGTGGGGCATCCAGACCCGTTACTGGCGGATGAATGAGTCGGGAACCACGATTGTGCCCCCTGAAGCCGGCGTTGCGAATGGATTTAGTTATTTTTCCTCGTGCATCTTCAAAGCCGAAACCGTCGATGTTGAAGCCACGCGCCTCTTCTATTGGCGGGACACCACAAACGTGCTCTCCTTCGGCGTCAGATATGGACAATTGAACCAAGGTTCGAGCTTGTCGGTGTCCAACGAAAGCGCGGACGGCGTAATCATGAGCATGGTGAGCTCTCAGCGGAATTTCAGCGGCCCCGGCTTGACTTGCGGATTGACCGGTTTGAAACCCTTGATGGGTCGCAACTTCAATCTGTTCTACAGCGTGAGGGGGTCCATCCTTTGGGACGGCAGTGCGCGAAAAAGCATAGAGATCGGCTCCATAAATGTGGGCGATGATGCTTCGATAATCCCCGTCACTTGTGGTGAGGTGCTCTGCCATAGCGATATGTTCATCGGCGAGATGCAAATAGGCGCCCAGTGGAACTTTGAACTCTGCAACCACTGCGCCGACGCCTTCTTCCGCTTTGCCTTGGAGTATCAGTACTGGAAGGCCAACCAAACAAGTGATATGGGTTTTGCTATAAATAATACAGCCAATGATCACCAAGTCATCGCCTCCACGAGAACAGACATTCCTCGAGTGGATTTGATCGGTTTCACAGTTGCCACTGGTTTTACTTGGTAGCAAACATTCTTATGACAATTACCTAGCCTGCAAAGAATATCCATCCTTTGGCAAAAAAACAAAACGGCATGAGGGCCCCAAACCTTCATGCCGTTTTTTGTTTTTATGAAAGAAAATACCTCATACCACCAAGTGGTATGAGGTATTTGTGGAACATAAAGAAGAACTATGCGAAATTATGTCTTTTATGCGGCCGATCGAATTAACAAGTCAGGCGTTTAGATGTTTAGCGCGGATGGTTATTATTGCCGCAAGGTAATGCAAGCACGATGGGCTTGGTATGTACGCTAAAGCATGCGACGTTAATACAGAGTCCCGGGATGCAACAGCGGCGTGCTCTCCACAATCTCCAGTTTTGAGCACCAAATCATAGGTGTTGAGGCCGGATTGGATATGGACCTCTAGAGATGCATAGACCCAGCCCATGCCACGAACCGCAGTGCCTTGGGCGTCGCTCATGGTCTGCATGCCCGAAAGGCCCATTTTCGACAACATGTCATTTGACAAATTTCCATTGGCGGCCATTGCCGGGGCCGCAAACAAAGCAACAAGAGCCAGAGTTAAAAGTACATTCTTCATGACCAAGTCTCCTCAGTAGGTTAAAGAAACAGATTAACAAAAACCCCACAACTGCTTCATTTCGCATAGTCCTCTTATCGACCCACTTCACATAATCGATTAAGGCCGCACATATTGCACATCCTGTTCAAACGGCTAATTTTACCAAGTTGAATTTGTTAGTCAAGGATGCAGCTATATTTTTTTTGAAAATCAGTAAGATGGGTTATTCAGTGAAGAGGCCTGATTTAATGCAAGTAACGTCTAGGGAAGAAGTTACATAAGTTGCCTCAAGAAGTTAAGATAGATAAGCAGCATGAAAGTAAACAGTTTTTATGTAAGATTTCGTTAGATAAATTATTAGGGGTACTTGAAAAAGGCACCTGTTACCTCCCTTCTCTCCCCCACCTTGGCGTAAGAGTTTTTTCAGAAAGTGCTAAAACGCACTAAGATGACAGCAACGCTGACTGGATAGATGTCATCCTGAATGTTCCCCTTGTTGTCTAGTTTGCGCCATCCATCAAACTGACCTTCTTTCAAAAAACAAGGACCTGATCTAAAAGAGTCTTTTTTGGCTGGGGCGGCCCAGGGGATGGGCGTCGTGGCCGGCGTCGCGCAATCGTTCGACAAAACTCTCCGGGCCGTGCGTACAATATACGATGCGAGGAGCGACGCGATCGACGGCCTCGATTAGTTCGTTGTAGTCTGCGTGGTCGGAAAGCGGGATGGCGTGATCGACGCGAAAGCGGTATTTGGCGCCGGGATTGATTGCCCAGCCGGTGACGATAAAGCGGACCTGTTGTCCCAACTGATATATCCAGCCCATGCCCGGCGGCACGATCAAGGCCCAGCCCGGCTCGACATGTCCGGCGAATAAATCATAGCGGCCCAGATTCACGCCGCATTGCTCGTAGACGCGGCTGACATCGAAAATTTTGCGGTGCTGCAAAACGGGGATGTTTGCCGTTGTAAGAATTTTGGTTACTTCTTGGGCCTTGCCCAGGGTATATGCATGGATAATCGGCACTGCGCCTTGTTCGATTGTTTGCCGTACGAGAGTGATTAGTTGATTAATTGCTTCCTCGCGCGGGGGCATACAATACTCAGGCGTGCCATAGGTGCTTTCGATAATAAGAATCTCGGCATGGGGTAATTCGGCCGGCTCGGCTGTGGCCGACTGGCCCAGTTTGAAATCGCCGGTGTAGAGCAACGATTGATCGCCGTCTTCGGCCAAGAGCATGGCCGAGCCCAGGCAATGGCCGGCGGGATAGGTGGTCAATTGCATACCTGCCCACTGGATGGGTTGCCTGTAGGGCATGGCCAAAGTGGGCGCGGGCCAAAGCGAAGCTGATAAAGCACCGCGGTTTCCGGCGTGCAAAGGGCATACTCATGGCGACCGACGTGATCGCTGTGTGCGTGAGAAATGAATGCCCGAGGCTGCCGACGTCGAACGTCAATCGCCAGACGAGGTTTGGTCAGTATCAGACCGTTGTCCCAATGAAACATGTTACTCGCGGGCGGCGACGACGAAGGGGCGGGGGGGCGCTGGCAAGCCGGCATTATGCCACACCTTATCGAACGCTTCACTGGTGAGTTTCACAACCATGTCGCGACGCCGATGGGGAAATACCGCTCGGCTGGGCTTAACAGTGACCGGTCCCTCGTAACCTATTTCGGCCAGGTAGGAAAGGACCGCAGCCATGCCGATCCGGCCGTTTTGGGCGTCGGGCAACAAGCGCGATTTCTCGTCCAGATCGGCCAGCGGCAGTTGCGCGGGCATCTCGGCAATCTGCACGGTAACGATTTGTTGCGGGGGAATTTTGCGGATCGATTCCAGGGAGCCGCCGCAGGCAAACACCTCCCAAACGTCCAACAGCAGGCCCACGCTGGGCGAGTCGATCATATTCAACAGCAAGGTCAGGGCGTCGATATCGTGGATAAACTGGAACGCCTGGTTGCGGCGCAGATATTCAGCGGCCTGGAAACCCAAGGCCAAGCGAATGCCCGCCGCTTTGAAAATGGCGGCAATTTCCTGGAAGCGGCGCCGATGAAATTCAAAACTTTCATGATACGGCCGCTTGTCGCCGGCCGGAGAGAGCGTGGCAAAGGACCGCGTGCAGCCTATGGCCACCGCGGCCTCGGCATATTCCGGCAGTTTTTTCAGGTTTTTTTGGAACGTCTCGTCGTCGGCGTCCCAATCGATGGGCAATTGGAAAGTGCCGATGCGAATTTTGGCGCTGTCGATAAGTCGGCGTGCATAAGGCAAGCCTTTTAAGCGCACCCGGGTGGCAAAATCGGCTATGTTCAGATCCATTCCTGAAAAACTATATGTCAGGGCCAGCTCGATGATCTCGCTTTGATGCCCAGTTATGCCAAGAAACGAAGGATTTAAGTTTTTGAACATAGCCATGCTCCGTAAACCGAAGATTAATTACTCTGCCCCACCGTTGGGTCATATACGACCGCTGACAAACTCATTATTCTGCCAGATAAGTTTCTGTATTAAAAGGGGGGCGGAAGAAGGGGTAGTGGGTCAGTTTGAAATGCGGATTATCGAAAGCAGCCTTGACCCCAAATAAGGGGATGATATACTTATGGTATGCCTAGACGCCCAAGCACACCCACTGATCCATTTCAGATAGCCCGGCATATTCTCGATACCGTGGTGCCGGATGCCGAACCGCCCAAATCAGGGGAAAAAAAGAATCCCGCTGCCGTGGCACTGGGAAAACTCGGAGGGCGCAAAGGTGGATTGGCAAGAGCGGCCAAACTTTCTGCAAAAAAACGGAAAGAAATAGCCAAAAAAGCTGCAAAATCCCGATGGGAAAAAGTTAGAAAGCCTTAGAATAATCTCCTTTGTGGATCAGATTTATCGCGTGTCTCATGCAAATCTTGTTCTAAAATTAACTTTTCTGCCATTCCACGAATCATCACATAAGGCTGTAAAAGTGGATTAACAAAACGATATCGGGTTCGTTTTGGTCTGTCGTCTTTGTCTAATACAGGCCCTCTCTCTCGTTCACAGAACGCATGAAGGTGTCTAGCAAATGATTCAATCTTAGACGGTTTTTTGAGAATTCGCCCCAATGGTTCTCGCACATCTCCTGCGTAAAACCATCCCAAATCGTCAGTCTTAACCATGGCGCATGCAAGTAGAACCTGTTTGTAAAGCGCTTCCGTTCGTGAACTAGTTATTGCTTTCAAATAATCAGATTGGATTGATGCCTGAGCAGTGTTAATAGCATTTTGTACTGCTAGTCCTACATCTTCCTTTGTGACTTCTTCAGATCTGTTATCGAGAGCACACCGTCCAGAATGAAGACCAAGCAAATGTGCATAATGAGGTAACCCTATTGATAGCCTGGATATTTCGTAAAGAGCGGATTCGTCAATATTCATATCAACGGCTGTTAAACCATTAACTACAATCTCTTCAAGTTCGGAACGGGACATGCGCGGCATTTTTATTTGCCGAAGACATCGCTCGATAGATCGGTGATTTTCAATCAATCCATCAACATCATCTGCAACTCCAACTAGCACAAGTGTTGCAGGCACAAATCTATCTGACAAATATTTTATGGTATCAGACATCATTGATCGGGTACCTTCGTCGGTAATAGCATCAAATTCATCTAAGATTATTACCACCAACATTTCCTTGCCAAGCTCAATAAGCATCATTCTTACTACATCTGGTGAAATGGAATCGGAAT
The DNA here is from genome assembly GCA_963820545.1 of Pirellulales bacterium. Classification (GTDB taxonomy): domain Bacteria; phylum Planctomycetota; class Planctomycetia; order Pirellulales; family Thermoguttaceae; genus CAWGAJ01. The sequence goes on along the minus strand of CAWGAJ010000004.1, from coordinate 112,275 downwards.
ATAAGCCAGTATAATCTCCGATGATTTTTTTTGTTGACTTGGGTAGACCTATTCCTCGCTCTCGGGATATAAAATCAATTTCTCCAAATACACGCTTCCAAATATCTGTATATGTATCTTGAGTCATGCAATTTACTAAAGGCGCTATTACTTCCGAATTCTCGCATTTGAGTTTTGGAAATATCACATTAGCAAGTGAAGTTTTACCGACTCCACGTTCCCCATATAAAACCGCATGCTGTCCAGTCTGATTTATCGTATCAACTACATCACGCGTTTGCGAAGTGCGACCCGCAAATAGGTCCTCACGATTGATAGGTGAAGCTGGTTTGAAATGCTTTGATAATTTAAAAGCTCTTTCTTGAATTTCACCATTAGAAATAGCCATACAATTATCCTTATGTTCGTGTAGTTTTGGGTATAGTTCGTGTAGTTATGTGTAGTTATTTGCGCCAGCTTGTCAATACCCTACTGTAATCAACAATAGCAGTTGATCTTGAAGTCCCCGGGCAAAATGGTGATTTTACCGGTGATAAGTCTCTATAACTACTTGATATATATATACTTATGTGCTCGGGCATAATTTTCGTTAATTCTAGTTTTGTCTATTGACATGCTTGACCGCCTAAGCATATAATATAAGTATGAACACAATAACCCATGAAAAACGCTGTGCGGTCATCCGATGCCTAGTGGATGGCTGCTCTATCCGGGCTATAACCCGAATTACGGGGATAGCGAAAAACACCATCCAAAAGCTAACCCGCGAATTGGGGCAAGCCTGTTTGGACTTCCAGGGCCATGTCTTCCGCAACCTGAAATCCCAGCGGGTCCAATGTGACGAAATCTGGTGTTTCTGCTATGCCAAAGATAAGAACCTGCCCGAGAAGATGAAGGGCCAGCCGGGCGTCGGCTCAATGTGGACATGGACGGCCATAGATGCTGATACCAAACTGCTTTTCTCTTGGCATTTTGGAAACCGTGACGCCTCTAACGCTTATGTCTTTGTTAAAGACATTCAGGATCGGCTAGCCAATCGGGTTCAGCTTACGACCGATTCCCATGCGTCATATCTTACCGCCGTGTCAGACTGCTTTGCAGAGGTTGATTACGCCATGCTGCATAAGATTTACGGTAATACAGAAGTTGGGGGCAGAATCACGTTATAGCCCACCTAAATGCAATGGAACTAAGAAAAAGGTAATTATGGGAAATCCCGATCCTGCCCATGTCTCAACAAGTTATATCGAACGGCAAAATCTTAATTTCAGGATGAATAATCGCCGCTATACCCGCCTAACCAATGCCTTCAGTAAAAAGGCCGACATGCTGGCTTATTCCTTCGCTATCACGGCCATGTATCATAACTTTGTGCGGATTCACCAAACCCTGAAAAGCACCCCTGCTATAAAGGCGGGTGTTACCGATCACCTATGGAGCATCGAAGAAATGGTGGATTTACTGCCCGAAGTTGCGTGCCAATCATCCACAAAAAAAGTTTCAACTTAACCCACTACCGAAAAAGGGGTTAACAGTTTGGAATAATGTGGAATTCTTGCCTAGCGACTTCTCCAATCTTCCCGCTTCAGTACGGATTTTTTATTTAAAAACTGAAAATTTCTTATAAAATTCATTGGCAATTACTATGTGAAATATGGTAAATTGGGTAAAATCCCTTTTCTTTACTAACAAATCAAAGCAGTTTTTCGGCCTAAATCGAAAGCACAAGACAATGAATATGAAATATCTGGCGGCAACAGTCCTTGTGTCAGTCCTGGCGGTCTTCTTTGTTGTTGCCGCACATGCCGTAACCATCGATACAGTAACTATTGGCAATCCGAACAACGCGGCCGACACGACCACCGGATACGGTTCGGTGGCCGAAATGTACGCTATTGGCAAATATGAGATCACTAGCGGACAGTACTGCGAGTTCCTCAACGCCGTGGCGCACACGGACAACTACGGATTATATCACCCTTATATGTGGAGCAGCGATTACGGCTGCAAGATCCAGCAAACCGGCTCTTCCGGAAGCTTCAACTACAGCGTGGCAGCCGACTGGGCCGACCGCCCGGTGAACTGGGTTTCCTGGGGCGATGCGGCGCGGTTTTGCAACTGGATCAACAACAACCAGCCTACTGGCGCAGACCCTATCGACGACCGAGGACGGCGCGTATTTCCTCAACGGCAAGACGAGCAATGCGGACTTGATGTCCGTAACGCGCAAGAGCAGTGCGCTATGGTGGATTCCATCCGAGAACGAGTGGTACAAGGCTGCGTACCACAAGAACGACGGCATAACGGGCAACTATTTCCTCTATCCGACAAGCAGCAATATGACGCCGAGCAATGATCTGGTCGAACCGAACGATCCGGGCAACAACGCGACCTATTGGGACCCGAACATCCCCGATTTCACGATCGGCAGCCCGTACTATCGCACAATTATTGGCGCGCATGAAAATTCCGGCAGCCCCTACCACACATTCGACCAGGGCGGGAATGTCATGGAATGGAACGCAACGGTGATACTCAATCCGTATGGTGGTGATCCAGAGCGTGGATTGCGCGGAGGGGCCTTCCTTAATACACCGAGCAACCTGGCCGCCACCGACCGGAGCTACTACTTTCCGCCAACGACGGATGGCATGAACATCGGTTTTCGCGTGGCAAGCGTGCCTAAGCTCGATTGGATCGGCGGCGATGGTTCCGATCCGACTGACTGGAGTTTGGCGGCCAACTGGGATCCCGGGTCCGGCGTGCCAGATGGACCGGGGACTAAAGTCGTTTTTGGCAATCAGTTGCCCGACCACGACGTGGTAGATATGATCTCTGTCGGCCGGACCGTGGGAAACATCGCTTTTACCGCCGCCACCAGCACCACGATTCAAAGCACGGGCGGATACAATCTAACCTTGGACAACAATGGCAACGACTCGATTGTCACCGTGGAAGGAAACCATTTAATAACCGCGGAGGTGATTCTGGAGGGGAATTTGGATCTCAGCGGCTCTGGAACTCTCACTTTATCCGGAGGCATAAGGGGCTCTCACGGCATGGATATTCTTAACGGCACCGTTATCGCCAAAAGCGTGCAATTAAATGGGCTCTACATTGGCGCTGGCGCCAAGCTTATCATCAGCGCGGTTAGCGGCTCGGGATTGGAGAGCGAGTTCACGCCTATTCCTGAACCCTCCACCGTTATACTTCTCGGCGTAGGCGTCCTGGGCCTATTTGCCTACGCTAGTCCAAAGCGTGCATGTCTGTTTGGCGGTGTGGGTTGAAATTTTTCCCTCGACAGTTCCAGGAATGGCGGATTTCCCACCTTTATAGCCGCTACTGTAGATTGTTGCGAAATTTGCCCGACCGCCGGATGCTGTGGACTGCCAATTGCACAATAGATACAATTCAAGTAAAATATAGTATTAAACCTTGAGCCTTTATTTTGGGGGCGAACTGGATTCGACCGGACAGGTTGAAGTGCAAGTGGCGTGCCGTGGTTGGTCAGCAGGCCACGTTAAAAGCCGACCATCCAATTAATTGCCGAGTATCAACTCGCAATGGCTGCCTAATAACAGGCAACCCCGGCTGAGGGCCTTTGCCGGAGAGGTCCGACTGCTGGTCACAAATTCCGGATCGTCTCGGGTCAACGTTAGGTACGCCCGAGATTAAAAAAGTTCCCGACTAGCCGTTGGAGCACCCCGTCGGTTGGGGGCCTTGACGGCGAAGGCTTAAATCATCCGACTACGCATGTAGAAGCTTGCATGGAAATGTCGCGGGACGCGGGTTCGATTCCCGCCGCCTCCATCTGGATACTTGTACAGTATCGCAAGCCCTCGCAATTCTCGGCAATTGCGGGGGTTTTATTTTTTCATTGCGTGGCCTTGCGGACCAATTCTGACGGTTGCTGCGCCGGATTCTGCGCCGCGCCGAATGCACGTCGAAAATCTTCATCAGTCACTTGGACATAGTGCCGCGCTGCTATAGATACCGTGTTGCCAATCCACCGGCAGACTGTGGTAATTGGATACTCTCGGGCCAGGTCGCTTTCGCAGCTTGCCCGCAGGGCATGGAATAATCGGGGCCAAGGCTCCAAGCCCGCTCTCTTGACGATTTTCTCAAAGGTAGTCCGCAGATTGCAGTTTACCCAGCCGCGTGGACCGTGTGCCGCTGGAAGGTACATATCCTCTGGAATCACATTGGTTTGTCCCTCCCGGGCCATAGTCCAAGCCTCTTCCAAATATGGGCGCAATTGAGCAAACATTGGTACTATGCGCTGCCCTTAGACGTGTCCTTCGGTTTTTGGCGATCTAACAGTCATTGCTCCGCGTTCCCAATCGAGATCAGCAAGGCGAAGGTATACTATTAGCTACCCGGGCGGAACCACTCCTGTAGGCGAGTTTGAGAACAGTTACAGCCCTTATGGTACATTCGATCAGGGCGGAAATGTGAATGAATTTAATGAAACGATAGTTGACACCTCGACACGTGGTGTGCGCGCCGGAGCATTCAATATCACATCACGATCACCTTGCATGCTTCAAACCGATACCTCTACGCTTACCCATATAATAAAAGCAACAACATCGGTTTTCTGCGTGGCGAGCGTCGTTCCATAGCCCGGTAGCATCACCATACTCATAGCTGGCGTTATGACCGCATGGATCTGGTGGTGCCGTCGGATTGCCTAATCCCTTATTATTATATCCTCTTACCCTTTGACTAAAGTACAGAAGTTGGATGAGCCGCGTTTGCCGATGAGCAGCGGCTTTATACTATTGGAACTCAGAGACAATGAAATGGCATTCTTTGCCGAAGGTAATATCTTGGAATTGGGGTGTTGCCACGGTTTTCGAGCGTTGTTTACACTCAAAACGTTGTCACTGGCAAGTTGATTGCCCAAAACGAGTTCCGAGAAACGATTCTATTAACAATGTCACTATCTTTTGAGGGGGGTTGAACCATCGATATTTGTGTACGGATTTACAGTAGTTTTAGGACGAGAAAAGTGAAAACTTCGATCTATTAAGATCGCTTAATACACGCAACCTCCCAGACTTTGCTAAGAGTAAGACGTAGTTGAAAAGTAAGTCCGACCTAACCTAAGCCTTGTCCTGAATAGGAATGGCTGGTTATAATAACGCCCTGAAAAATTATGTGTTAAAAAACAAAGCTTGTCAAACCGGATTAGTTATAGAGAAATTTAGTTTACAGTTCAAAGTCCCAGGCTTTTTTGCGGGCGATATCAGGTATTTATTCGGTGCCGAAAAACCAGCACAATCATCCCAGGTCGTATGTGGGTGTGGTACTACTGCTACTTGGACGATGCAAAGAAAATCAAGTAGTCATTGGCGAATTTCAACGCTGTTGCATTTTGTCAACACCATTAGTAAAACAGCCGCCCGAAGATTGTCCAAAAACTTTAAACATGGATGACTAATTTTAGATGCAAATTTACAAGGAATTAGCCTATTTTTATGGGGGATGGAGCTTTCGCGGCTATAGAGTAAATGGGTGGGAACACGAAGATCATCCTAGGGAGGGCTGAAGAACCACAAAGAGTCGCCGGTAAACATCCACGCCGCACACTTCCAAAACATCCGCTGCGAATTGTTGAGGCGATCTTCCGGCCTTCATTGCAGCAATGTAGGTTGTCCTACCGGGAGAAAACCGATTTGCAGCAAGTTTCCTAATCGCCGGCCTATTCATCTGTGCCTTCGCGCGTCAGGTTGACTTGCTGCCGACCGACATTCACCTGCCCCGCGCGACGGATCACCACAGGCTGAGAGCGACGGCGCAAGTCGGCCAACGCCCGAAGCGTTCGCAGAAATAACCGATTGAACCGGTCTTCCATTGTCCCGGTTTGTTCGATAGCTTGGGCGTCGGTTACACGAAATATTCCGGGGACACAATACTATTTATGGCAAATTGGGATAGATTTTACGTGTTCCAACAAGCACAAACTACCCATATGTCCAAATTAAGTATTGTGTCCCCGGAATTCGGATTCGGAATTCGGGAATTCGGGAATTCGAATTGGAATGAGATACGATTGTCGGCTCGGTAGGATTATTCAGTTTGTCGGCATCGGAAAATTCCAAAAACAGGTCGTCGCCCTGGTAGACGTTGTAGGTGTAGGTCGTGGAATCCGTGCCGGCCGTGCCGTCGTCGTCGTAAGCGCGGCGGATTTGCCGGTTCTGATAGTCGTAGGTGTACTCCACGCTCGAGGTGGCCGGCCCGCCCGAACAGGCGCACGTGGTCACACTGGTCAGCCGGTTGCGATGGTCATAGGCGTATTCGGTAATTGACCAATCAGATATTTTCCACCGCAACGTAAGGTTCCCCTCGGCGTCGTACATGTAATTATACGTGCCGTCGAATTTGAGCCGGTTGTTCACGCCGACCACACTGGCAGAGCCAGTGGCACTCATCCGGTTGCCGTTGCCGTCGTAGACGTAGGACTCGTGGGTGAGGCTGGCCGTTTAAGAAAAAACACGGACGTGCTCATCAAAAACAAAGCCGCTATGAAAACCAAGAAATGCCTGCACAAAGATGGATCAAAGTGGCCGTTGGATGATTAATGGAGTCGAATGTCCAGAGAGTGTTGGCTGCAAGAGGAAAAAATTGCAGGGTAAAAAATCCATAAAACAGATAATCCGTAACACCGTAATAGGATTTCGATTGCACATTTTCAGCACAGCACCAACACGAGCCCCAGGGAGTTTTACGGTTGTCGTAAGTGGTTTGTGTTATTAGAGCTTACGCAACATGCGCATCGGTCATCTAAACCGAGGGTTGGGATTTTGCATGCCTCTGCTGGCCGGCAAGCGATTAGGTGCTCCCGAGTGAATGTTTTTAGAGCCGCTACATTCAGCTATGTTTTTTCGCGGGTATGGCCTGTTGAGACTGCATGAACTCCTGCCACTGCGTGCGAGTAGGATCGGATGCGAGCAGGGGGGCCGGGTGGCTATGTGGCGGAGGCGGCACTGCATGCGCGGACTCTTGCCACCACCAGGTCAATCCCATTTCCCGGGCTTTGTCCACAGAGCATAGCACCAACCGGATCTGAATGCTCAACAATTCGACGTCGCAAATTTTGATCTTGATATCGCCGGCAATGACCAATCCCTTATCCAGGACGCGTTCGAGGACATCGGCCAGGCCTTCAGAGTGGGTCGCTCGCGTAATGAGCTGGGTGTGGGCCATTATTCTAATCCCTGATATTGTTTTTTACCGGAGTTTTCCCAGAGGGCCAAGATCCAGGTTGAGGTCCCCGTCCTCAAAGCCGAAGTGTTCTTTAAGCCGTTGGATTTCCTCGGCCAGCCGGCAAAAAGTCTGCCCGAGGCGTTCGACTTGATCTTTGGTCAGCGAACCGGCATCCATACGGCGAATTGCCTGCCGTTCGAGCAATTCGCGCAGCGTTTCCACCAACGTCAACACCAATTGCGCCAGTCCGTTGCGGACATTTTCCGGATCGAGGCGGATTCGCGGCGGCACAAAATCCTTCATGACAAGGCTCCCAGCCAGCCCGCTTTCCGCGCCGTATCAACGGAGCACAGTGTCAGTTGGAGGCGGAGGTAGATCAACTCGATGTCGGCTACGGTGATTGTCAGATCGCCGGCCAAGACTACGCCTTTATGCAAAAGGCGATCCAGCAGTTCGACCAGCGTGCAATCCTCGACTTCGATCAGGTCGGCTGTTTGTTCCATGGCTTGTTCCCATCCAAAGGGGACAGTCCCATTTTCGCTACGCAAAAATCGGGACAGTCCCCTTTCTCAGCCTTCCACTTCCTCCATGCTATCGAGCATCTCTTGGATTTTCTCCAGACGCTCCAGCAAGTCGGTTTCCCGCACGTCGAAGTCATTTTGGCCGATCTGGTTCGTTTCAGCCAGGTGATGAAGTTCCGACAGATTAGTGACGATTGTCCGCTGCTGTTGTTCAAATTCCTGGCGGGCGGCTTGCCGCACGCGGCGGCCGATGGCCATCAAACCTTTCACGGGACTCAGCAACAGATCGTCAACTAAAAACATCTAGCTTAACTCCAGATTGACTTCGGCAAAGTTGTACGGGGCCCAAGGGCCGCTGTACTGAAAACAGTAATGGTTGTCGAACAGGCGCGCGGTTTCTTCAACGCCTTTTTCCCACTGTTCAATGCGACCCTTTTTTACCAGGCAGGCGAGTTTCATAATCATCCGCTCTTCACTACAGTCCATTGTGCGAACTTCGATGCAATAGGGGGCCAGGGCCTTAGTCACCCGCGCCGTGTGACGCTGGCGGTTCTCCTGGACTAGGGTCTCAAACATTTTGCCTAATGCCAGCTTCTCTTCGAAGGTCGGATTTTTTCCCGGACGGAACAGCCGGTTACGCATCTGCTCCAATTCCTGGTTGCTGGCGACAAAGAACTCGAAGATGTTGGCGGTTTCCCAGAAGATCTTGAGCATCATTTCCACCGTGCCCTGAAGAACCTGAAGCCGCTCGATTAGTGTGTCCCGGTTGCGGCCGAGGATCTCTCGCAGATGCTTCAGGCCGTCGGCCATGGTGCCGAAGGCAACGGGCAGGACAGGCTGATGCGCAGCCAAATCGCGAAGAACCTGATGATGTGCGGCGAGATTGGCGCGCTGCGGGCGAATCTTGTCGGCCTCCAGGCGCGTGACTACAGCCGCCAGCGGCCCTTCGATCACCAGATCTACTGCGGCGCCTGCGATGCCGGGTGGTAGTGCTGGCTTCGTTTCAGACGCCAGAGTGATTCCATACAGATATAAGCCGGTTTCCGTAATCGTTGCTGTTGTCATGGGAATCCTTTCTCACGATAAATTGTTCATCCTTCAGCGCCCCGCTGTACTCTGAAACGGAATTCACGGCCACAATCCGCAAGAGTACATTGCGGTGGCATTTTTGTTAGTGAGCACGCCTCGGCTATGCTGTCCGCTGCACGTTGTCTGTACTGGATGAAATATTTCCCACTAGTTCCACCCACTTAACCTGTCCGTCCCTCGTCCGGATGGCCAGCAGGGCGCCGCAGACAAAGCAGCGTACTTGTCCGTCGTATTCGTCATACGAGTCGCGCAAGTCGAGGACATGACCGCAGGAAAGGCAGTTCACTTTCATGGCTTGGTACCTTTTTCCGTTATTTTCGAAGCACCTAATCTCGCAGCGCCTCGGCTATTTCATAGGCCACAACGTTCAACAGGGTGTCTAGCCGGACCAAGTAACGTTGCTGGTCCAACACGGGCTGCTGGGTTTCGAGGTGTAACGCCTGGACCGTGGGATTGGGTTGCCAGACGTCGGCCTCGGCTTCCCAGTTGGCGCCGTCAATCTCCGGCTTTGCCACCTTGGTAATGTCCACACGTCGAACGTCGGGCAAGGCCTGCTTGAGGAAGTCGCGCACCACAGTTTGAGCTTCTATGAGCGACGGTCCGCTGTTAGGAGCTTGGTTACTGCTCATGGCAGGGCCTCAATACGTAATGGTCACGGCTGAAGGTGGTTGTGTAGGCGCCGGTGCTTCGGGCAGGACCGCTGCAACCGGGGACGCCTCTGTCAGTAATCGCCCTTGCTCATATGTGATCTCTCTTAGCCGCCGATCAAGATCCTTCACCTGCCGAATCGCGCGGGCCATCTCCTTGTTGCGGCGGACCTTCTCTAATTCCAAAATTGCTAGTCGGACATAGCGGCGTTGTGGCTTTTCCGCGTCGGTGATCCGTCCGCTCATGGTCCGCAGATCGTGCAAACTTTTGTGTGTTTTGGCAGTCACGAGAGACTCCTTTCTTAGTGTAGGTTTCCAACCCGGACCACGTTTCCAACCTGCAACGACTGATTACATCTTTGCATTGCAAAACACCTCTTCAATTGCGGCGATAATCTCCTCGGATTCGAGCGATTTGCCGCCGCCAGTGCCTACGCTCAAAACATCGCAACAGATGGCGCGGAAGAGGGGATCTGATGGATCGCAAGCCGCGCGGCGATGAGCCAGAACGCGGGCGATGATAATCGCCGCGCGGATGCTGGGCCGGTGTCTTGTCGTATTCCGGCAACGAATATTGCGGACAACATCCACAATCCGTGCGGCATCGGCGGGCGTAATCCCGCTTTTGGACGCCGTGATGGCAATCTCCGTCTCACGGTCGTAGTAATCTGTGTGGATGGTGATCAGCCGGTCTAGCAGGGCGTCCTGGCTGGTATGAACCCCTGCGTATTCCTGCGGGTTGGAAGTGAAGATGGCACGGAAATTAGGATGGACCTTTAAATATCCATCGCCACTGTAGGAAAGTTTGGGCAGATTCAGCAAGCTCTCGCCTAGCACGCTCAGCAGGGCATTGTTCGCTTCCGGGCGGCTGCGCGTGAATTCGTCGTAAACCAGCGTGTGGCCGTAACGGCAGGCAGTGGTCAAGCGGTTGTCGATCCACAAAGTGCGCATAATCTCTTCGGTCTTTACCACGGAATGGATGAAGTTATCGACGAGTTTACTCTTGCGATAGCCGTGATCGCCTCCGATGAGATCAGAACTGCCGAACTCGTCATCACCATGGATCAGAACAACCGGCTGGCCGAGCTGCGCTGCCAGATGGAGAGCTAGCGTGGTCTTACCAGTCCCTGCCGGGCCGGCAAGATTCACAGGGTAGCCTGCCCCGATATAGGCTAAGGCCCGTTCTACAATTGCTTCCACCTGGGGCGTCAAAACAAACTGTTTACTCGGTCGAGGCTCGACCCCCATTGGCGCGGTCAGCAGCGGCCGATGCTCGGCCTGCCGGTCTTCACCATTTCCTTGGTCAATCACTTGACTCATCAATTGCATAAAGAGCGTCCTTCTCTTGTGCCGATGTGCTGCAAGCGGCTGTAACTCCTGAAAAATAGCCTCCAGCCGTACGTCTTATAACTGCGGTATATGGAATGCGATTTTACTTCCTTCCCGCCGGCCTGGCGGGAAAATCACAAATCCGAGTTTTAACTTCTGCTCTTTTTTCGTCCGCGGCGAAACGCTTTACCGCCCGCCTGCAAGTCCGCGGCCAGCTCCGCCAAATCATTCCTTACCTGCTGGGCAAGTTGCTGTACGCTGGCGCGGGTCTGTTGATAGAAATGCTGGCGGTCCTGATGGGACTGGTCGAGGTTGTGCCGCAGTTGAGTGAAGAAATCGGTGAACACTGTCATAAAGAGAGCCCTTTCTATAAATGTGCGCTCGTTAGTGTCCGCAGCGGAGAGAAGCGCTTAGTCCGGCAGCGTATGCAGGCATGCGGCATACGCTGACCAGATGGCACGCTCCCTCCGCATGGACATCGAAGTCAAAATTTTGTGTGTCTTACACGCTCACCCTTAGGCCGGCATGGCCGCGGTGGCGGTGAGACCGATGGCCTCGGCGTACTTCAAGTACGTCTCCACACTGGCGATGACAACACGCGCCTCGATCGACAACAGCTCGATCCCCACCAGGGAGACCTTCGCCCAGGCATCGATCACGATGCCCTTGTCGAGGATGCGATCCACAACTTCGGCCAGGCTGGAAGAGTCGGTGGATTTCTGAACCTTTGCCATAGCAACACTCCTTCAATAAAAGAAAACCATGGGCTAGCCTCGGCATGACGTTAGCCAAGGCTGGGACTCACAAAAATGTGCTCCACGAGCGATGGTAAGTAGCGGGAGTGGCTAAGAAATGAATTGGTCATTAGATGCCCCTTTCCTCTGACTTCGTCATCGGCTGCCCCATATCCCCTGACTTCGTCATTGGTTGCCCCGTTTCTCCAATCTGATTCGTGGTCAGTGAAAAACTACGCAGTTCCGTCCACGTATTAATTCCCCATAACGCTATTTTGCATCATTGCGATGTGGGTAAACTACGTAATTTTTTACCACTAAACAAACCGTACTACATGAAAAAACAAAGTCAAATCATTGCGCAGGGATTCACACTTCTCGTGGAGAAGTAGAATGATCTATCATGCGTGATAATTCATTAAGTAAAGAAAATGAAAAGCTAGAAAAGAGTAGTATAATGGGTTGGATGATAATAACACTTTTACCGGATATTCATTAAACACAATCATCATCTCCATGCTATCAGCAGATTTATTTCAGCCAAAATGGAAATAAATCGTCTAAAAAATATTAAGGTACGTGCGTGGTGTATGTGGCAAATAAATATGTATATGTCAGGCTTAAACACCAAAAACCCATGCTACGCTGAATTAGGGAATAATAGGAACATATTTCCTCTTGGGAAAAGTCGATAAGATCAAAGTACCGAAAAACACGTGCGCAATCATAATAATGCGCCGGGGCAGGTGAATACGCTTTGGGCAGACACTCCATTAAAAAACCGCATTGGCCGGTATTTTTCCCGCTGTGGCCAAGACGCAGTGTCGAGCGTTCTTGAAGATCTGTCGTATACACTGCTCAGCGCTACTGAACCCCAAAAAGCAGTGTAGGGCGTTGTTTTCCGTTCCACTAACTCACTAATTTAAGGAGCATTCTTGTGTCCAAAACCTCGAAAGACGCCGACAAAACCCGCCAGTCGGAAAAAACCGCTCGGCCTTTTAAGACCATCACGGAATTGGGTTCAAACCTTGGAGGATTCTTCGGCAAATTAGGCGACCTGGTCGAAAAACTCGGCGAACTGGCGGAAACAGGTGAAGAGCTCAAGCGGTCCGGCCAGTTTGAAGACTCCAGCGGAAAAGTCCGCGGCGTATACGGCTTCACGGTTAAAACAGGCCTGGGCGATAGCGGTCAACCGCAGTACAAAGTCGAGCCTTTCGGCAACATCCGCTGCCGCAAAAGTGGAGAGACGGTGGTCGATGAAATTTGCGAACCTCCGGTGGACGTCTACGAAGAAGACGACCATGTGCTAGTGACTGCCGAAATTCCGGGTGCGGGTAAGAAAGACGTACAAGTGGAGTTATCCGGCAATCAGCTTACCATCTCCGCACAACGCGGAAAGATGCGTTATCACAAAGAAGTTACTCTGCCCCAGGAATTTTCAATCGAGAAAATGCACTGGAATTGCAAAAATGGCATCTTAAATATCCACCTGGATCGCTAGACGCATTATGACTAAGACTTTACCAGGGAGAGAAGAAATCACGCTGAAGGTCGGCGAGGCGACCGGCAAAGACGTGGGCCGCGGGATTGCGCGCATGGACCCGGCCGACATGCACAGCTTGGGCGTGGACGTGGGCGACATGATCGAGATCGTCGGCCGCAAACGTACCATCTGCAAGCTCCTGCCGACATTCAAGGAGCAGCGGGGCAAATCGCACCTACAGATCGACGGCATCGCCCGGGAAAACGCGGGGGTAGGCCTGGGCGAGTCGTCGATTGTCCGCCCTGCCACGGTCAAATCGGCCGAAGAAGTGGTTTTGCTTCCTCAAGGCCTTAGTCCCTCAAATCGCGACCTCGAATATATAGGCACACTGCTGGACGGCCTGCCGACTATTGCCGGCGATCGCGTGCGCGCGACCCTGTTTGGCAGCCGTTCAGCCGACTTCTTCGTGGAAAGCACGGTGCCAACTGGTCCGGTGGTCATTGTATCCGAAACTTTGTTGAAGATCGGCAAATCCCGAGCAGGCGAGAGCCAACCGTCCGCTCCCGCAGCGCCGTCTGTCTCCTACGAAGACATCGGCGGGCTGCGACGCCAGTTAGACCGCATCCGCGAGATCATCGAGTTGCCGCTGAAGTATCCCGAGCTATTCGAACGGCTGGGCATCGACGCGCCCAAGGGCGTGTTGCTGCTAGGTCCGCCCGGCTGCGGCAAAACTCTCATTGCCCGGGCGGTGGCCCACGAAACCGAGGCCAACTTCTTCGCAGTCAACGGGCCGGAGATCGTACACAAGTTCTATGGCGAGAGCGAGGCGCATCTGCGCAAGATTTTCGAGGAAGCCACGCGGCGCGCCCCAAGCATCATTTTCTTGGACGAGCTCGATGCCATCGCCCCGCGTCGTGAACGGACCATAGGCGACGTGGAGAAGCGGGTGGTGGCCCAGTTGCTGGCCCTGATGGACGGTCTTTCGCAACGCCAGCACGTGATCGTACTGGCGGCCACCAATCTGCCCAACGTATTGGACCCCGCACTGCGGCGTCCCGGACGTTTCGACCGAGAAATCACCATCCCCATTCCCGACCGCAACGGCCGCCAGGAAATCCTGGAGATCCACAGCCGCGGCATGCCGCTGGCCAAGGACGTGGACCTGCCGCACTTGGGAGCGATCACGCACGGCTTTGTCGGCGCCGACCTTGAAGCCTTGTGCCGTGAAGCGGGCATGAACGCGTTGCGGCAGATCCTGCCCGAGATCGACTTTTCGCAGCAGCGCATCCCCTACGAGCTGCTGACGAAACTGGAAGTCACCGTGCGCGACTTCGAGGAAGCCCTGCGCCAGGTCGAGCCGTCCGCCGTGCGCGAGGTGTTCGTCGAAGTGCCGACCGTAATTTGGGACGACGTGGGCGGACTCGAGGAGGTTAAACAACAATTGCGGCAAGCGGTTCAATGGCCGCTCAGTTATCCGCAACTGTTCGAGGCAGCGCGACTCGATCCGCCCAAGGGCGCCCTGCTATTTGGCCCCCCGGGCTGCGGCAAAACCCTGATGGCCAAGGCACTCGCCACCGAAACAGGGGTAAATTTTATCTCCATCAAGGGTCCCGAACTGCTGTCGATGTACGTGGGCGAGTCGGAGCGGGGAATGCGCGACGTGTTTCGCAAGGCCCGACAGGCTGCGCCTTGCATCCTCTTCTTTGACGAGATCGATGCTTTGGCTTCGACGCGCTCGACGGGCCGCGAAGATTCGGGCGTCAGCGGACGGGTCCTCAGCCAACTACTGACCGAACTCGACGGCATTGAGGAGTTGCGTGGCGTATTGGTCTTGGCGGCCACGAATCGTCCCGACCTGCTGGATCCTGCACTGCTCCGCCCAGGACGTTTCGACATCCAGGTGGAACTGCCCCTGCCCGACACTGCGGCCCGGGAAAAAATCTTCCAGGTTCACCTCCGCCAACGACCCATGGGTTCGGGAATAACCGCCGACTGGTTGGCCCAGCAGACCGAAGGTTTCACCGGTGCCGATATTGAGGGGCTATGCCGTCGAGCAATGATGGCTGTGTTAACTCAGCGGATCAAGGCTGCCCCGGATCAGCCCGATATCCAGCATCTGCAAATCCAACGCGAACACCTGATGGAAGCGATCGGCGATATCAGTCGCTATAAGCAAGGAATCCGCCATGGATGATCAACTCTATTACGTGTATGCTTTTACCCTGACCGACTGCCCGTTGGATTCGCTTGGTTCTGGTGTTGATGACAGATATAGCGTCGAATTGGTGCCTTGCGGCCAAGTGGCCGCGCTGGCAAGCCTCGTAGGTTTAGACCAGTTCGATCTGAATAAACTTCAATCCGACAGTGCCGACGTTGATTGGATCAGCCGTGTGGCCCTGCGACACAATGAAATTGTCGCCGAAATGGCACGACGCCGGCCGGTACTTCCCTTACGCATGGGCGCGTTGTTCCGGTCAAAGACATCGCTATTGACCAAGCTGGATCAGCACCAAGCCACGATCAGCAATTTCCTCCAAGAACTGGGCGATCGACAGGAATGGGCGGCAAAAATCTACCTCGACCTTCAAGACAAGGCTGAAACCCCCGAAAAATCTTTGCCCACAACAGCAGAGGGCAGCGAAGAGGCAGGCGTCAAATACTTGCTTCGCCGACGTCAGCAAACTGAAATTCGCCGAAAAGCCCAGACCGATTCAAAAGCACAGATTGCAGCGGCGGAGGCCGCACTTGCAAGCCGCGTGGACCGTTATTGCCGTCTCCATATACTGCCCCCGGTTCTCACTCGTCGCCGCGAGAAAATGCTTTGGAATGCGGCATTTCTGGTTTCAACGTCAGCACAAAAAACATGGCTGGAAATCGCCGACCATTGGCGGATTGATCTTGTTGATCGAGGACTGCTGCTAGAGGTGACCGGCCCCTGGCCAGCTTACCATTTTTGCCCCGAAATCACTGCGTTGCAAGAAATCAATCACGAAAGCAATTCGGCTGACTGATTCTATGTACCAGCAACAAGACCGGCGCTCGGCGAGATCAAGGCCCGGATAACATCAATCCCGAAACAAAAAGAGAATTGCCTTATGGCCCTGTACCTGTTGGGCATCACGAGAAGTCGAGACTTTAGCCAGTTGGCAGATCAGTCTGTAAGCTGGGTTTTTGCAGAGAAACTAGCCGGCGTGGTGCTGGGGCCGCGGGCCGCGCCACCCGAGCCCGATGTGCATGTCCGTGTGCTGACAGCAATCCACTCCCGCACCGACGTCCTGCCGGTGCGCCTGGGTATTGCCGCGCCCGATGAGGAGACAATGCGGGTGATGCTGCTTACCAACGCCCGGGAACTCACGGCAGCGCTGGATCGGCTGAAAGGCGCCTGCGAGATGGGACTGCGAATCCTTTTTTCTCACAAGCAACCACACTTCTCGGATAATGTAACGGCGGCGGTCTCACCCGCCGACTACCTGTCTTTGCGCCGTGCGCGGTATGATTGGGAAGATGCTTTAAATCAAGAAGCCGACTCCGTGGTTTCCAGATACCTTGAGGCGGTGCAAGGCTTGTGCCGTCAATGGCAACGCTTGACTCCGGCACCGCCTGGCTTGGTGCGCTTGGCGCTGCTTGTCGACCGCCAATGCTCCGCTGCGCTTCGTCATCGCCTGGAGGCGACGCACGCAACGCATCAGGCCGAACATTACATGTTGTTGGGTCCCTGGCCGCCGTATAGCTTTGTCTGAAGCGGGTTAGTTGCCCTTGCGGAAAACTCGGGATCAAAAAAGCGTTTCCAAGCGGATATCACCTCTTGGCAACGATTCCGGCCTATGTACCGCACCTAAGAACAACAGTCCGACCTCGCCCGGTGGCAGCGTCTCATCGATCCGTTGAGCAATAAAGCGGTCGCGGGCCAGCAACAGCCGCTGAGCTTCATCTTGTAACGACTTGTCGGCCGGATCTTCAGCCAGCCGGCGCTGGAGCTGGTACTCTTGGACAAGCAGTTGAGAATCTTCAGTGCCCATGAGCATTGCTCCTTGCGACAACAGATCCAAAACGAGCTGATGGTTCACGCTGCCGACTTTGGCCAGTTCCTCGACGATCTGTTGCTCGAAGCCGCACACCGGCAGCCCATCCTGGTAGATCTTAGTTTTCCTGTAATCCAGGTGCAAAGCGTCAATCTTGGTGCGGATATGATTCCATAGTTCCACCACGGCCTGCTGTCGCTGACCCCAGGCAGCAGGGCCCAGGATGCTGCGCATATTGCTGTTGAATCGAATCGGCCAACGAGCCCAGATCCGCGGCCGTGTGGATGATCGGTATGTGAAAAAGCCGCCTCATTGGAAACTTATGATTATTTATCCTTGAACTAGATTGAAACCATTTTTAATGAGCACCATAATAGCCCCTTGTACGCAAGCAAGCAAGCGGAGCGATGTGAAAACTACGCAATTGACCGGCGTTGCAGCGGTCGCGTTAGGGCTCAAAATCTTGTCGTAAATAAATATTTGGCACAAAGAGAATTCCGCGAAAGAACTTCCCAAAGCCTTGTCACCACATTTTGAGAGATTGATTTTTGAAGTTTACAAGAATGGAAGCTTGTAAACGAGATTATTTCAACAAAATTCTAACTATCCTTTATCTCTACTTTCAGACGAGCCTAAACACTCCTCAGATTGAATTGTCGGCATTATTCTGCCTGGCAAGTCCCTGCAACCGTAACAATTCGACGACTGGTTTACCCTCAGCGTACATTTTGGGGAACTGGTTAATCTGTTTGATGAGCGGTTGTGGCTGTTCTTTTTAGGTGGGTGTGGTTGTAGAGGTTGCAAATTTTTCCCTAATGCCAAGGGAGCGACGTATACCTCATGGTGTACAAAAAAGTTCGGAGCTATATCCAAACCGCATTTCTTGGGTGTTAAAAGGGGCGGATTTGGGTGGTGTTTTGACCCACTAACCAGAAAGAATATCGCAATAACTATTTATCCACTATTAAGTTAGGAAAATGGTATATCTGACTTTCCAGATTCCCGTTGCCTCCACTGGACTGTTTTACGAAAAAATGGTCGGGTCGTATATATTGACTAAAGTATTCCCTGGATTTATATTACCATCATATGTAAACTGACCTCTTGAATCTAAATTTGCTTCATGGGAGTTGTTTAAGAGCTTGTCTTCTGAGCGATGGCTGTGGAGCTAACACTCTGCAAGGGGAATTGGAAAACCATCCTTTTCTGTTTATTATTTTGTTTTACACAACGAGTGTATCAAGGTGAGGTACGATATGCACGCTATACGTAAACACACAGGTTTTACGCTCGTCGAGCTTTTGGTGGTGATTGCCATTATCGGAATTTTAATTGCCCTGCTTTTGCCGGCCATTCAAGCCGCCAGGGAAGCAGCGCGACGTTCACAATGCTCCAATCAGATGAAGCAGATTTCGCTGGCTTGCCAGTACCATCTCAACACGAAGAATTATTTCCCGCCCTCGGCCGATACCCTGGGCTTCAGTTTTTACGGTTACATATTGCCCTACATGGAATACGGCGGCTTGTTTAAGATGCTCGATTTTCATGCTAATTGGTATGATGCCAAAAACAGTAATGTCTATAATACGGAACTCGTTATTGCGAAATGTCCTTCCGCTCCGCGAATACAAGACCTTTTTGTGGGCGGGCCGGGGGATGGCACAGGCGTCCCTTCGGACTTGGGCTGCGCATTATGCGACGATCCTGGGCGAAGGAGGCATGCCCAGCGCCGGCGGCGCCGCTGCCGGGAAACTTGTACACCATCCAGAACTGCGACCCAGCCACCGGCGGTGACGCCACCAATGGAATCATGTATCAATCAAGCAAGGTCCCGGTGAAAAATATACCAGACGGCCTGAGCCATACTTTTATCCTGGGCGAGATTTCCTGGGATATGAATGGAACGCGAACTTGGCTTGTCGGCAGTGCTTGGGGCACTTGGGAGTATTCCGGCCGCAATATGTTTACTCAGATGCGTACCCTGAAGCGCAATATGGCGGGGAATAACGATGTCAGCTTCGGCAGTCGGCATCGGAGCGGAGCGACTTTCGGTCTAGGTGATGGATCCGTGCAATTTCTCCCGGAAACTACGGACTTGCAAGTCCTCAAGGCGTTATCCAGCCGTAATGGAAAAGATACTTTTGTAATGCCCTGATAGGAAAGATTTATGAGCATCTTCAGAGCCGACGTTAAAACCGGAAGTTTCCGCTTGCTTTGGCTTGTTTGTCTCGCGGCAATGTGTTGGGGATGCGGCTCAAGCCAGATGCCCTTAGTCAAAGTCCAGGGCAAGGTAACCTTGGGGGAAAACCGCTGACAAGCGGGACCATCATTTTCACACCATCGGAAAAGGGACAACAAGCTCAAGGCGTCATCGGCAGCGATGGAACATTCGTCCTCGGCACATTGAAAGAAAATGACGGCGCCTGTCCGGGAAAATACCGGGTCTCATTTTTTGTCTCCAATCAAAGCAGTTTCGAGGCCCCCCCTTCAGCCAAACCTCGAGAGACGCCCATTCCCGCCAAGTATTATGCACCCGCCACTTCGGGACTCTCCTTTGTGGTGGAAGAGGGAAAGATCAACGAAGCCGATTTCGACTTAAAATCGCATTAATTCCACTCGTTTGCTCATTAAATCCAGTGCCAGCCTGGCTGGCGGAGGCCCTCGATGAAGCGCCGGCCTGTTGTTTTTTCTGTGATGCCGCTTCGCTAATCTCCATCGACCGATTTCAGCCGTTCATTTCGCTTCAGTCATCGTTGTGATTGATGAGCCATGCAGGATGTTCTCCCCAGTCTTGGCAAATAATCTCCATTTCCGATAAAATAACCATGATGTATAAACATTTTATCATTGTGATATCTGCTTGCCTTTGCTGGGGAAATATTTTTCCTGCCCCGTGCCCTCGCGTACTAGCCGCCGACGTTCCGCCGGCAAAATTATCGGCCGATAAGCAGTCGTCTGCGGAAGCCGCGAGTGAAACGCGAACTATCCAGGCCAATGATTCGACGTCACAGGAACAGGTCGCCAAATTGATCGAGGAGCTGGGCGACAAGGATTATTACGTGCGCCAACGGGCGCAGAACGAATTGGCGCGCTGGGGATTCGAGGCCTTCGACGCCCTGGCGGCGGCGACCACTCATGACGATTTGGAGATCGCCTCCCGGGCGAAATACCTTTTGCGATTGATGCGTGTGGAGTGGACCGCGAAAAACGACCCGCCGGAAGTGAAAAAATTATTGAGGGATTACGAACTTCTGCCGGAGGAGGCCCGGCGGGCGCGGATGCATGCCTTGGCCGTGATGCCCGAGGGCAAGGGCATTTCGGCATTGTGCCGCTTGATCCGCTTCGAAAAATCAGACGTGCTTTCCAAAATAGCAGCCATCGAACTGCTGCGCTCTTCCGCCAACAACGAGCCTCCCAAGGGCGCACGCGCCGAGACCATCCGCCAGACATTTGCCAAAAGCAAGCGCCCCTCGGCAGCGTGGATGTTAGTGTGGCTGAAGCTTGCCGAAGATCCCCAAGCAGCCATGGCCCAGTGGGACAAGCTCATCGATCAGGAATCCGCGCTCTTGCAGCGTTTGCCTGGGGAAACCAGTCCGGAAATTCTGAGCGGGTTGATCCGCTATCAGATTGCCTGGCAGAAAAAACACGGGCAAACCGAGCGGGCCCTAACGGCGATGCGCCGTCTGGTCGATTTGGAAAAGGGGGATTTGGATACGCTGGTCGAACTACTGGATTGGTTGGCCGAAGAAAAGGCCTGGAAATTAATCGACGAATTGGCGGCCCGTTTCACACCGCGGTTCAATTCCGAGCCAATCCTATTATACGCCCTGGCGGAGGCGCAAAAAGAACAGGGCGAGACGGCAAAAGCCGAAGAACTGGCGCAACGGGCATTCCGGCTGAATGCGGGCAACGAGGACTTTAAACTGGTCCAGCGTTACTTGCTCGCGGGCCGTTTACGCAGGGAGGGGCTGTTTGCCTGGGCGAAACGGGAATACCAATACGTCATCGACCAAGGCAAACCGGTCGAGCCGGTGACAATTCGCACCCAAATCGAACTGGCTGACATGCTTCACGATCGAGGGGAAAATCAAGCCGCCGCCGCCCTGCTGGAAGCGACGTTTAAAGCCACGGGCGCAAATTTTCCCTTCAATCCCGATATCATCGGTCGCACCGTGCCCGAGCTTCGCGCGATGATGTACTATTTCCAAGCCTGCCATTGGCAAACCATCGGCGAAGAGAGCAAACACAGCGAATGTCTCGACAAGGCGCTGGCCCTTGATCCGGCCAACATCGACGTGCTTATCGCCTGCTACCGCTTGCCCAAACAAACGCCTGAGTATCGGCAAAAAATCGGGGAACTGATCCGCAAGGCAACCGACGATATGCGCAGGATCTCGCCGCCCAGCCCGACGACGCCTCCCTTTACAACCAGTTAGCCTGGCTGATCGGCAACACCGAAGGAAACTTGGACGAAGCGGAAAAACTTTCGCAAAAATCGCTGGAACTAATGCCCGACAGCGGCGCTTTCTACGATACATTAGCCCGGATTTATTACGCGAAAAACGATTACGAAAACGCCTGGAAATATCAACAGCGGGCCGCCGAACTGGAACCACACTCCGGCCTGATTGCCAAACAATTGGAGTTGTTCCGCAAGGTCCGGGAAGAACATAAGAAATAGGGAAGAGGGGATAGGGAATAGAGAAGTATGAACAATTGTAACATTGACGGAATCGAGTTATCGTTCGTCGATCGCGGCAGGGGAACAGTGCTGCTGTTGGTGCACGGATTCCCGCTGGACCACGCCATGTGGCACGGGCAGATCGAAACTTTCTGGGCCCGCTATCGCGTGATCGCTCCCGACTTGCGCGGTTTCGGTCAAAGCGGCGTAAGCGAGGACGTGGTCAGCATGGAACAATTCGCCGACGATCTGGCCGCACTGCTGGATAGTTTAACGGTGCATGAGCCGATAGTGCTCTGCGGCTTGTCCATGGGCGGGTACATCGCGCTGGAATTTTGGCGCAAGTATGCCGCGCGCCTGCGCGGCTTGATCCTCTGCGACACTCGCGCGGCAAATGACACGCCGGAAGCGGCTGCCGGGCGCTTGGCCACGGCCCAACGGGCGCTCTGCGAAGGCCCGCAATTCTTAGCGGAGACGATGATCCCCAAGCTTTTCGCTCCCCTTACAATGCAAAAGCAGCCGCATCTGATAGAGGCAATGCGACAGGTGATCGGGCGGACCGATCCGCGGGGCATTGCCGCCGC
Source organism: Pirellulales bacterium (assembly GCA_963820545.1). Lineage (GTDB taxonomy): Bacteria > Planctomycetota > Planctomycetia > Pirellulales > Thermoguttaceae > CAWGAJ01. The sequence continues at coordinate 89,976 of CAWGAJ010000004.1, read as the reverse complement.
TCTCCGGGGCATGGCCCAGAGGGCCGATTTCACCGCTCAATTGGCCCACATCCGCTGTCCCACGTTGCTCCTGGCAGGCGAGAACGACGCAGTGTCGCCGGTCGCCGAGATGCGGGCAATTGCCCAGGCAATCCCCAACGCTCAGTTTATTGTCATTCCAAACGCCGGCCACCTGGCGCCGCTGGAGCAGCCGGAGGCGGTGGGCGCGGCAATCGAGAGTTTTTTACAGCGAATTTGAATATGACTGTCATCCTGAGCGTAGCGAAGGATCTCATCGGCAGAGGCTATAGGCCGGCAAACAGTGGAGAGTGCTGAATCCTGAATCCTAGTAAGACGGATTTGAAATCCGTCCTACTAATTCCCCATCCCTCATCAGATTCTTCGCTGCGCTCAGAATGACGTGGTTCGTTATCAGACCTGTTCAAAACAGCGGCTTCCTGCCGAGTTTGCGGCGGATGGGCACGAATTGGCCGGAGTGCATCAGCCAATGGTTGCCCAACAGCATCAGCACCGCGCCCACCGTGGGGGCGTACTCACGCATCGATTCCGGACCGGGCTGATCGAACGCGTTTTCAGGCGTGTCGTCGATGGCCTTGAGGCTCGCATTCTTCATCTGCCCGGCCAAGGCGATATATTCCGCCTTTGCGGCGAACTTGGCCGGATCATCGGACAGGGAAGTCTCGGACGTGTATGCCGCCTCAAAACCCGCCGGCAAATCAGGCGCCGAATGCCCGAGCTCTTTTAGCATGTGCCCCGTACCCATAATCATATGCCCCAATTGCCAGGCAATATGATTAGTGCCCGGCACCGAACGGACCAGCAGTTCGGCATCGGAAAGATCGCTCACATAATATTGCACCACTACGTGTGCGAATTCGACTATTTGTCGAAGGATATTTTTTGCAGTCATGGCCCATGTTCCTTTGCTTGTAGGATTTTACATTTGATTACCCCTCGTGTATTCACGAGGGGCTAAAAATTATAACAAAAGGGGACAGGTTATGTGGAGCACCGCTGCCTTGCGCCGCTTGGATTTGTTATAAGCTTCCACGGCTTGGGCCGTGGATAGAATTTCGAACTTGATGGCACGTTGGTCCAGGAAACAGCGGGCATCTTCGGTCAATTCCACGTGGCTTGATTCGCCCGCTCCGATAAAAAGAACTGCCGGCCCGCCTTTGCATACTATTTCCAATTCTCTTGGGCCGACGACCTGCGGAAAACCGGCGATCTCTTGTGCCAGGGTCTGGTCGCGTTTTTTCACCTTGCCGCTGACGGGTATGTAGATGTCGCAATTATATGTTTTATTTGCGACAATGATCGCACCGTCGGCGCACTGGGTGAGAGGGGGATAAATTGGTTTGATGCGATAGCGTTTTTTAAAGGGATTGCGGCCCACCAGTCGGCGCGCGGCGGCCACCGCGCCGAGCACGATGGCGTCGTCGCCCAAGGCGGAGATCAAAATTTTCCCGTTAGAACGAGCGCCCACCAGGGGATCTTGCGCGATAACATGTTCGATTATGGGCAGGATATAGTCGCCACAGGCCTCGATCACCCCGCCGCCGAGAACGATCGTTTCAGGATCGATCAGGTGCCGGACGTTGAGGCAGGCATAGCCTAGCACTTCCGCGGCGCGGCGGAGCACTTCGCGAGTCAAATCGTCTTTGGCGTCGAGGGCCTTGCGGATCGTTCCGCTGCGGATGACGCTGAGATCGCCGTTGGCCAGCTCGCTGATAACGCTTTTGCGTCCGGCGGCAATCGCCTCGCGGAGATCGCGTTCAATGGCGGTGCGGCTGGCCAGGGCTTCCAGGCAGCCGCAGTTGCCGCAGCCGCATTTCGGCCCGCCGATTTGCATGATCATGTGGCCGATTTCGCCGGCCGATTCGCGTTGCCCGCGCCAAAGTTTGCCCCGCAATACCAGTCCGCCGCCGATGCCCGTGCCCACGCAAATGTACAGCACGCTCTTGGATTTTCGCGCCGCGCCGAGCCAGGTTTCGCCTAACGCGCCCAGGTTGGCGTCGTTGCCCAGCGTGATCGGGACGTTAAATTTTTCTTCCAAGTGCGAGCCTAAGGCAAGGCCGCTCAAGGGCATATTAGGAGTGATTGCCACAAATCCGCGGCAGGATCGACCACCCCCGGCACCGCAATGCCGATGGCCGTCAAGTCGTCGATTTTCAAACTGGCTGCTTTCAGTACCTCCTCGATAGTCTTTTCAAGCTGTGCAATGACTGCTTCCGGACCGGTGTCGCGAGGGGTGGCTGCTTTCTCGCGGCAGATAATAATTCCACACTCCTCGACCAACGAGGTCTGGATATTGGTGCCCCCGATGTCCATGCCGATATATAAGCGGTTCGAGTGCGCCGATCGATTGCGCGATTTCATCCTCTATTCTCCATGCTAATGGCGCTCAAAAAACAATACGAAGCCACGGCGGGGTAAAATCGCCCTCTATTGAAACAGAATCCCGCCCCTCTGTAAAGGATCATTTCGCGAGATGCCTTACCTAGAAAATATACAATGCGTTAAACGCATTACCGGCTATGATCCGTCATTTTCGGTGCGGAATTCGCCGGCCCCAGGCCAGCAGACCGAGGACGCCAATAACGAGGAGCTGGAGGGTGGCGGGTTCGGGAATAAGTGTGATCTCGTCTTCTAATCCTGACCCAGTAACTGCACTGATAGCAAGCTTCGCGCCAGACCCGATGTAGAGCCCATTTAAGCGAACACTTCTGGCGGTAACGGTGCCGTTAAGAATATCCATGCCGTGAGAGCCGCTTATGCCCCCGGATAAATCAAGTGTCCCAGTGCCGCTAATCAGTAAGTCGTTATTGATAATCACCGGGGTGCTAATTGTATGGCTGCCTAATACGCTAATCGTGGAGGTGTTGCCGCCATTATCCAGCTTGAGGCTGACGCCGGCGCCCTGGATCAAGGTGCTAACAGTGGGAGAAAAGTAAATGTTGCTCACGGTCCGGCCAGTGGAATTCATATCTAAAATACTGGCGGAACTCTGTGCGCCCAAGATGAGATTGATTCCCGCCCCGTCCGGCACGCCGGTGTTGGGATTCCAATTGGCGGCCAGTCCCCACTTGTTTGGACCAGCACTGTTTCCCCCCTTCCATTCCATGGCGGCGGCATCGGCTTGGATGACAAGCTTGGCGCCAGACCCAATGTATAGTCCGTGTAACTGAACGCTTTTGGCGGTAACAGTGCCGCTAAGAATATCCATGCCGTGAGAGCCGCTGACGCCACCGGATAAATTGAGAGTCCCTGTGCCGCTGATGCTCAGATCGTTATTCAGAACGACCGGGGCGCTAATTGTATGGGCACCTAATACGCTAATCGTGGAGGCGTTATCGCCATTATCCATCTTAAGGCTGGCCCCGCCGGAGTTCTGAATAATAGTGCCCGTGGTGGGAGAAAAGTAAATGTTGCTCACGGTCCGACTTGTGGAACTCAGATCCACCACGTTACTGGCGGAACTCTGGCCGCCCAAAGTGAGATTGACTCCCGCGCCGTCCGGTACGCCGCTGGGATTCCAGTTGGCGGCTAGCCCCCAGTTGGCCGGACCTGAACTATTGCCCCCTTTCCATTCCGTGGCGGCGGCATCGGCTTGGATGACAAGCTTGGCGCCAGACCCAATGTATAGTCCGTGTAACTGAACGCTTTTGGCGGTAACGGTGCCGCTGAGAATATCCATGCCGTGAGAGCCGCTGACGCCGCCGGATAAATTGAGCGTTCCCGTGCCGCTGATGTTCAGATCGTTATTCAGGACCACCGGTGTGCCAATGGTGTGCTCGCCGGCAACGCCGATTGTGGAGGCATGACCGTTATTATCCAGGGTGAGGGCATAATTGCTGGAACTCTTGATTATCGTGCCGGTAGTGGCGGAAAAGTAGAGGTTGCCGACGGTCCGGCCGCTGGAGGTCATATCCACCACATTATTAACGGAACTCTTAGAACCGAAACTGAGACTAATCCCGGCGCCATCGGGCACGCCGCTGTTGGGATTCCAGTTGGCGGCCAGACCCCAGTTGGACTTATCGGAACTACTGCCGCCTTTCCAGGCAGTCGCAGGAACGACGGTCGCACTCGTAATCGTTACAAAATTGGAGGCGTCAGGGGCATAGTTGAAAAGTGGCACTTCGGAGAAAGGTCCGTCTGTTGGGTTTTGCGGATCGTAATTCGGATAGTAAAATTCATTTAAATTATAAGGCTGAAGGGAGTTCGCTTTGTCGACTAGCCTAATGCCCTCGCCAATCACCTGCCCGAAGACCGTGAAGCCGCCGTTCTGATTGTCGAGGTTGGCGGAATTATCGACAATGTTGACGAACCACTGGCTCGTGGCGCTGTTGGGATCGTTGCCTTTCGCCATGGCAACCGTGCCGCGTACGTTGGAGCGAGCGGGGCTGAATTCGTTCTGGATGGTGCCGTAGTTCGTCGCGATCGGACTGATCGCGGTAACCTGGTTCTGGCTGTCGACCACGGGCGTGAAGCCGCCGCCCTGGATGACGAAGTTCTGAACCGAGCGGTGAATGATTGTATTATCGTATAGATGATTATTTACATATTGGAGGAAGTTGGCGACGGTGATGGCGCCTGATCGTCGAAAAGTTGGACCTGGACGCTGCTAATAGGTTCGCTGCCGCCCATTAATGAGTTATTAAAGTTGAATTGCACGATGGTGTCGGCCAGGACCGTGCCGGCCATGATGCCAACCAAGAAGATTCCCAAAGAGAGGAGCGCAAAACGAGTTTGCACATTATTCATCGTTATCTCCACTCCTGAAATACATTACCTAAGCTCGTTTTTACGCCCCAAACAGCGCAAAAAACCCATTTGCCCGCAATCCTTGATTATAATTGCATAAAGGGCCGAGTCAACAATTTTGGCGTTCCTCTTACCCCCCCGGAATTTATAAGAAGCAGCCGATATAGAAAAATAATGGATTCGAGTTTCCGGATTTTATTGATGGCTTTTATGTGAAAAAAACCAATCGCGAAAACTCAAGATCAATTTATCGGGTTAAAATAGAATCACTCCACGACAATACCTTCCAAGCCTTTCTGGGGCGGAGGATATTGAGGATCCATTTTTTCCAGAGTTTTTCTTAAAATGCGACTGACCGCGAGATTGCGATACCATTTCCGGTTGGCGGGCACGATGTACCAGGGCGCCCAAGGGGTATTGCAGCGCGTCAAGACGTCTTCGTATGCTTTTGAATATTCATCCCAATATTCCCGTTCGGATAGATCATCGCGGCTGAATTTCCAGAGTTTGGTTTGATCGTCCAGGCGCGATTGCAGGCGCTTTCGTTGTTCTTCCTTGCCGATGTGGAGAAAGACTTTGATAATTGTGGTGCCACCGTCGGTAAGGATCTTTTCGAAAATATTTATCCGCTCGTAACGTGTTTTCCACTCCTTTTTGGGCACTAAATTATGCACCCGGACCACGAGCACGTCTTCATAATGCGAGCGGTTAAAGATGCCGATGTTTCCCTTGCGCGGAACCGCGCGGGAAATCCGCCAGAGAAAATCGTGGTTCAGTTCCTCGATGCTGGGCTGCTTGAACGATGTAACCTGGCAGCTTTGCGGATTGAAGCCTTTCATCACGTGGCGGATGGTGCCGTCTTTGCCGGAACTGTCCATGCCTTGGAGGACCAGCAATAGCGAACGGCGATTTTCGGCGTAAAGCCGATAACCCAGCTCGGCCAGGACCTCGGTGTTCTCTGCTAATTCCTCCGCGGCCTGTTTTTTATTTTTGATGCCGCCGGTGTAATCCGGATCGAAATCCCCAAGCCGCACCTTTTTGCCCGATGGAACGCATAATTGTTGACCCATGATCGCGACCCTCTAAAATGTGATGCCTCTCGGCAATAATAGCTTTTTATTAACCATCGGCAAGCAACAATTGACGCCAAAAAACAGCGCTGGACTAACCTCTTAAAATCAGGGAAGATAAGATTATGAACATGAACGATCCAGGCTTTCAGGTTCTTTACGAGAATGGGCCGTGTTTGGCGGTCAACAAACCGGCGGGCCTTTCCACCCAGGCGCCGCCGGGCATCGATTGCCTGGAAGCACGTATAAAAAATTTTCTCAAAGGGCGCGGACATCCGTATGATTTTGTTTATCTGGGAGTACCTCACCGGCTGGACCGGCCGGCATCGGGAACGATTGTGTTTTGTACTAAGCGGCGCGCGGCCCACAAGCTGGCCAAACAGTTTGAAAACCGGGAGGTGAATAAAATATATTGGGCCTGCGTGGAAGGAAAGGTTGAGCCGGAGTCGGGGGCCTGGGAAGATTACCTGCGCAAGGCGCCGGACCAGGCGCGTGCCGAGGTGGTTGCGCCGATGCGCCCCAAGCCCGGCCGGCCGTGTTGCATTATCGAACTTTGGGCATCACCCCGTGGGGATCGTGGTTGGAAATTCGCTTGGAAACCGGTCGCATGCACCAGGTCCGCATCCAGGCTGCCTCGCGCGGCCATCCCTTGCTGGGCGATGCCCAATACGGCGCCGCAACAGCCTTTGGCCCGCAGTACGAAGACCGGCGCCTGCGCCATTGCCCTGCACGCCCGACTCTTGGAATTCAAACATCCCATGACCAAGGAAATGGTTTCCATCACTGCCCCAGTGGATGAAAATTGGCAAAAAACCGCTTGCGGTTTCGCATAAAAAATAAATACTCATAAATTAATACGTGAACCCTAAATCCTGAACCCTGAACCCCGAACCCTGAACCCTCCCATGTACGACCCATTTAACGCCCGGGACACTTTCGACACCGGCGCCGGTCGGGCGGGCATTTATCGCTTGAGCAGATTGGAAGACGCCGGCCTGATGCATCTCGGCGCAATGCCCTATTCCATGCGCGTGCTCTTGGAAGCGGTGCTCCGCAATTGCAACGGCTACCAGGTGACCGAAGAGGACGTAAAAAAGCTGGCTCGCTGGGACCCGCACAAACCGTCGCGGGCGGAGGTGCCTTTTAAGCCTGCCCGGGTGATATTGCAGGATTTCACGGGCGTGCCGGCAGTGGTCGATCTGGCCGCGATGCGCGACGCCATGAAGCGTTTAGGCGGCGATCCGCGCAAGATCAATCCACTCATACCTATCGACCTGGTGATCGATCACTCGGTGCAGGTCGATCGCTTTGGCTCGCCCGATGCGCTCGACGAGAACGTTAAACTCGAATTCCAGCGCAATCGTGAGCGTTATGAGTTTTTGCGCTGGGGGCAAAAGTCGTTTAGCAATTTCCGCGTGGTGCCGCCGGCCGTGGGGATCGTTCATCAGGTGAACCTGGAGTATTTGGCCAAGGGCGTATTTTTGCGCGAGGATGCAGCCGGTCTGGTAGCCCTGCCCGACACGCTGGTGGGCACCGACAGTCACACCACGATGATCAACGGACTGGGCGTGTTGGGCTGGGGCGTGGGCGGAATCGAGGCCGAGGCGGTCATGCTGGGACAGCCGCTTTACATGCTCACTCCGGAAGTGGTCGGCTTTCAGCTTAGCGGCGAACTTCCCCCGGGCACGACCGCCACTGATCTGGTGCTTACAGTCACGGAAATCCTCCGCAAAGAAGGCGTGGTGGATAAGTTTGTCGAATTTTTCGGGCCGGCGCTGGCGGGGCTGAAGGTGGCCGATCGGGCATTGGTGGCCAACATGGCGCCCGAGTACGGCGCGACTATGGGTTTTTTCCCCGTGGACGAGCAGACGCTGGCCTATCTGCGTGAAACCGGTCGAACAGCAGAGGAAGTCGATCTGGTCGAACGCTACACAAAAGAGCAGCAGCTCTTTTGCCGTCCTCAGGCCCCGCCGCCGAATTACTCCAAGATATTGCGTTTGGACCTGGGCACGATCGAGCCGAGTCTGGCCGGACCCAAGCGGCCTCAGGACCGCGTGGCCTTGTCCAAGGTCAAAGGGGCATTTCAAAGCGTGCTAACCGCGCCGTTGAAGGAGCGGGGATATGCGCTTGCAGAAAAGCAAGTCGAGCAGACCGCCACGATCGGCGGCAATACGCTCGGACACGGCGCGGTGGTGATTGCCGCCATCACCAGTTGCACCAACACCAGTAATCCCAGCGTAATGCTGGGCGCTGGACTGCTGGCAAAAAAGGCCGTGGAAAAGGGACTTTTAGTCAAACCTTATGTAAAGACGAGCCTTGCGCCCGGCAGTCGGGTGGTTACCGATTATCTGCAAAAAACCGGCTTGGACCAGCCGCTGGAGAAATTGGGATTTCATACCGTGGGCTACGGCTGCACCACGTGTATTGGCAACAGCGGTCCTTTGCCCGAGGCCGTGGCCCAGGCCGTTCACGAGGCGAACCTGGTGGCCGCCGCCGTATTGAGTGGGAATCGCAACTTTGAAGGTCGCATCAATCAGCTGGTCAAAGCGAACTATCTGGCCAGTCCGCCGCTGGTGGTCGCCTACGCGCTGGCCGGAAGGATCGACATCGATCTAACAACTGAACCGCTGGGCACAGGCAGCGACGGCCAGCCGGTCTTTTTGAAAGACATCTGGCCAACACCGCGGGAAATCGCCGCGGTCACGGCCCAGGCCACCCAGCCCGAGATGTTCCGCAAGCAATATGCCAATATCTTCAAGGCCAATCAGACCTGGAATCAACTGCCGGTGGCCGAAAGCGAATTGTTCCCCTGGGACGCAAAAAGCACATATATCCAAGAGCCGCCATTTTTATTCAATCTTTCCTCCGAGCCAGGACCAATTCAGCCGATCCGCGGCGCGCGGGTATTGGCCGTGCTGGGCGATTCAGTAACCACCGATCACATTTCGCCCGCCGGTTATATCTCCACCCAGAGTCCCGCCGGCAAATATCTGATCGAGCACGGCGTACAGCCCATAGACTTTAACAGTTACGGTTCTCGAAGAGGCAACGACCGGGTAATGACCCGAGGCACATTTGCCAACATTCGCATCCGCAACTATTTAGCCCCCGGCACCGAAGGCGGGGTGACCAGACATCTGCCCGACGGCGAACTCATGCCCATTTACAACGCCGCCATGAAATACCAGGCCGAAGGCGTGCCGCTGGTGATTCTCGCCGGTACGGAATACGGCACCGGCAGCAGCCGCGATTGGGCCGCAAAAGGCACATATCTGCTCGGTGTGCGCGCGGTGATTGCCGCCGGCTTCGAGCGGATTCACCGCAGCAATCTGGTGGGAATGGGCGTGTTGCCTTTGCAATTCAAGCCCGGTCAATCCTGGGAAACGTTGGAACTTAAAGGGGATGAAATTTTTGACATACCCGAGTTGACCGACGAGATCAAACCTGGCTGCGAACTTACTGTTCGCGCCACCGACGCTAGCGGTGACGTAAAAGAATTTCAAATTATAGTCCGCATCGATACGCCCGTGGAATTAGATTACTATCGCCACGGCGGCATCTTGCAGACCGTTCTCCGCAAACTGGCGCGATAAGCCCACGGGTTGTAACCCATGGGCTTAAATTAAAAACAAGAGTAAACCAATGCTTATCGCGCGTACCAGGCCAGGATTCGCGATAATTCGCCCAGCCGGTTCAGCGAGGCAATGCGCCGTTGATGACTCCCGCTGAGTAAGGGATCATAGCCTTGGCCGCGATCGATGGTTCTGACCACCTTGAAAATATCTTCCAAGATCGGAGGTCGGTTGCCGCAGGTCAAGCGCAGTAGCCATAAGGCCACGGCATGGGAAACAGCCATGGCGCGAAAACAGTCGAGCAAAGTCCAGGATGTATCGCCCAGCAAGAGATACTGCCTTGCGCCCGTGGCCTTTTCGAAGAATCTATCTAGCGGGCGAAGCAGTTCTGGATCGAGTTGGCCCAGGGGTTGCTCCAGGGTTTCGAAAGTCGCGGCGGGAAAATTATTCTCGATAAACTTAAGCTGACCTTTGCCCCGGGCGAAGTTCATGGCGCCGCAAATCAGGCGCCAGCGCTCGCCCCAAGAATGGCCAGCGTGGTAGTTGGGATGCAATCGCAGGTACACAAACAAGATTTGTCGGAACAACACACGTGCAGCCCTTTCCGGTGGCCGCGGTCGGGTGAAAAACTCTTCGTTTCTTTCCGACGTTGCCGTGGCTGCCAGCTTATCGAGCAAGGGAATAAGTTCATCGCTGGGAATCCGATTTAGTCGGCTCTGCTCCAGTAAATTGCAGAATTGCAAACCATGCACCAAGCGCCGGACCACGGGATAACGTACATCGAGCATGAGCCGATCCAGGGCTGCTGCGACCATTAGCAAATCGTCCCAGGTGCGCCGGCTGCCGGGTATAATCGCGGGAAGTGTAATCGGTTTAGCCGCCAATTTGCCTTCCTCGGCCAATTGTGCGACGTACTGGAGATGTTCCTCAAGCGGCCGGCCGTTGTCGGCCACCGCCGAAGGACAATATTGTCGTAAAGTGACATAGGCGAATTTTTCCAGCGGCACCAATTGAAAGGGGAACAACCGGCAAAACAGCGGTTTGGCCGCCTCGCCCCGATCGCGATGGATGCGGCAGAGGTTATCCTCGGTAAGAAAAATGCATGCGCCGTCAGGTTCTTTGCCTAGTTGATAATACTTGCGCAGCCAACCATGCCGGGTGACGATCGGCACGCCGCGGAACTCGGGATGTTGTTCCCAATGTTGCTCGCGGAGTTTTTTTAGATCGTCGTCGCTGAGTTTAAACTTTGTGCTGCGGCAACAAAATCCGCAACTGTGGCAGTCCCAGCGTTCGTTAATTGGCAGCGTGCGGATAGGCAAAGTCATGGTGATATATTAATCAACTCCACAGAATAAATTCCTTATGGGATGCAGCGATTTGCCGTCTGAACGGCCGAGAATCGCCACCAGTTTTCCATCCATATCAACCGCGGCCAGTTCAGCGGCATCGGCATCAATATACTTTTTTGTTATCGCTTGGCCGCGATGAATGCAAGCGATTTCCTCGCCGGAAAGTTGCGTCCGGGGCAGATGTTCCACGGCGCAAAGCATAGGGAGCAAATGGCCGGAGACGATTTCGCTCGTCAATTCTCTGGGATCTTGCGCCTCGTCTAAGCGGAAGTTGCCGATCGCGGTCCGCATTAGGGCCGACATCACGGCAGCGGTGCCCAGCGATTCGGCCAGATCGCGGCCCAACGAGCGGACGTAGGTTCCGCCGCCGCAATCCACTTCCAGCACCAATTCAGGATACTCGTAGCAGCGCACGGCGATGCGATGGATGGTAACCGGCCGAGGTTGCAAGTCGATTTGTTCCCCTTTCCGTGCAAGTTTATAGGCGCGACGGCCCTGGACCTTTAGCGCCGAAAACGCCGGCGGCCGTTGCAGCACCGTGCCGGTGAAACGCTCCGCCGCCCGTTGAATTTCCTCATACGAAGGCACGGGCGCAAGGGACAATGCGACAACTTGGCCTTCGATATCCTCCGTGTCGCTTTGCCGGCCCAAGAGGAACGTGCCAATATAAGACTTTGGCATGCGCTGCACGTATTGAATTAATCGGGTTGCCGCGCCCACGCTAACGATCAGCACGCCGGAGGCCAGCGGATCGAGCGTGCCGGCATGGCCGACCTTGGCGGGCCGGACCAGACGTTGCACTATATCCACCACCCGGCGCGAGGTCATGCCCACGGGTTTGTTGAGGTTCAGGATGCCCGATAATTTCATGGATTCTGAAAATATTATCCTGGTTCCCGCGCTCCCGCGTGGGAACCCAATTGCCGCTGACGTTCCCACGCCGGAGCGTGGGAACGAGTAATTATAAAAACATAAAGCCGCGACCGGTGGTCGGGTTCTATAAAATAATTATATCCGCGTTTTCATCGTTGGTCAGGGAAGGAAAGCTAGATTGTTCTTGCCACTGGCCGTTTACGACCTGGCGTGATAGGATGGTAATATCCATTGTAGCAGGAATTTTTCCATGCAAATCGAACGGCTGGGACCATATCAGATCGTGGGGAAGCTGGGGCGAGGCGGCATGGGAACCGTCTACGCAGGGGTCAATCTGGAAACGGGCGAACCCGCCGCGGTTAAACTGCTCTCGGCGGCGCTGGCGCAGGAAGAAGGCTTTCGGGATCGCTTTGAAGCCGAAATCGAAACCCTCCGCAAATTAAACCACCCGAATATCGTCAAGCTGTTCGGTTTTGGCGAACAGGAGAGCCATCTTTTTTACGCCATGGAGCTGATCGACGGCAATAGCCTGGAGGAAGAACTGGGCCGCGGCCGGCGTTTTGATTGGCGGGAAGTAGTGCGGATGGTCATCGAGATCTGCCGGGCACTGCGTCACGCCCACGATCGCGGCGTGATCCACCGCGACATCAAACCGGGCAACTTGCTTTTAGCCGCCAATGGGCAAATAAAACTTTCCGATTTCGGCATTGCCCGCCTGTTCGGCAATACCCGGCTTACCAGTGCCGGTTCGGTCCTAGGCACTGCTGAATACATGGCACCGGAGCAGGCGGCGGGCAAGACTGTCGACCACCGGGCCGATCTCTACAGTCTGGGCGCTGTGATGTACGTGCTTTTGGCGCAGCGGCCGGTTTTTCGCGGCAAGTCGCTGGGCGAAGTTCTTTATAAACAGCAGTTCGAAACACCCGAGCCTCTGCGCCAATATAACGACGACATCCCGGAAGAACTCCAACGGATAATTCTCCAATTGCTGGAAAAGGACCCCGACCGGCGAATTTCCAACGCGGCGATTCTCGGTCGATGTCTCGAGGCCATGCAACATGCCATGTCCACACCCTCTGATACAGTCGATGCCGATGGATCTTATTATTTTGCGGAGCCCTCTGACCACGAAACGCCCGGAACGGAGAAAACGGCAACTGCATCGCCAGCGGGCGAAAATGCTTCCCTTACAGAAGCAGAGCTGCCCGATACGCAGATCTTGCCTCCGCACCAGCCGGCGGCGGCGCCGATCAAAAATCCGCGTCTGATGCGCTGGCCGCGAACCAAGCTGCGGCGGCCTTTGTCCCGCTCGAAAAACCCGCCGACATCCCGACCAAAACCACAGACCGCTTCGTGGTCGTGAGCGAGGCAGAACTGGGCAAGGAAGAAGTCGAAGAACCCAGGCCCGCGATGATCTCGCTGCAAACGTGGGCGCTGGCAGCGGGACTGCTGATGGTGGGATTGAGCGTCTGGTACTTCCTCCAGCCGCTTTCGGCCGATGCGCTTTACAAGCGGATTGCCGCGGAGACCAAGGATGAATCGATCGAATCGCTGCGCCGGGCGGAAGATGATATTAACAGTTTTTTACAACAATTCCCCAAGGACCCCCGCGCTTTCAAGCTCCGCAATTACCAACGGGAAATCGACCTTTACCGGCGTGAACTCAATTTCGACCGTCGCGTCAAAGGATTGGCCGGCGCCGAGAGCACGTTGCCCGTGGAACGCGCGTATCTGGAAGCCATCAGCTATGAAAAACTCAGCCCGGAGCGATGTATTGCCAAGCTCCAGGCCTTGCTTGACCTGTATCAGTATAATTCCGAAACGGCCGAGCCGGTGGGAGACTGCCTTGTGCTGGCGCGCCGCCGCTTGGATCAGTTAAAACAAGAAGTGGGGAAACACGCCCCCGAACAACTGAAGATCATCGGGCAGCGGCTCGATGAGGCTGATAGACTTGCAACTACCGATCCGCAACGCGCGGAGTCCATGTATCGCGCGGCGGTCGAACTGTACGCCGACAAACCCTGGGCCGCCGAGGCCGTGCGCCGCGCCAAACGGCCCTGGATAAATTCCCTGTAAACAAGGAAGAAAAAAATCCCGTCGATAAAGCAAAAATCAACGATAATCTCCCATAAACAAAATCACTCACCCAATTCATCATAATATTTATGTTCCCTACCACACAGTTGCGGCGGCTTCGTTATCATCCTGCGGTGCGCGAGCTCGTAAAGGAAACGCGGCTTTCGCCGGCCAACTTGATTCTTCCTTTATTTGTTCGGCCAGGGCAAGGACTACGAAAGGAGATTGCCACCATGCCGGGCAATTATCAGCTTTCGCCCGACATGCTCGCCGACGAAGTCTCGCAGGCCGTGGAACTGGGCCTGGGCGGCGTGATCCTGTTCGGCATTCCCGAAAAAAAAGACGCCGCCGGCAGTGAGGCGATTTCCGATGCGGGGATCATTCCCCAGGCAGTCCGTGCTGCGAAACGGGTTGCCCGGGATTTCCTCATCATCACCGACGTCTGCTTTTGTGAATATACCGACCACGGCCATTGCGGAGTGATCAGTCAGGGGACCGGCCGGCTCGATGTGGACAACGACGCTACATTGAAGCTCCTGGCACAGCAGGCCTTGGCTCACGCCCGGGCAGGCGCCGAGATGGTGGCCCCGTCGGGCATGATCGACGGCATGGTGGGCGCGATCCGGCAGGCCCTCGATGCGGCGGGATTTTCCCACCTGCCGATCATGAGTTACGCGGCCAAGTACGCCAGCGCTTTTTACGGCCCCTTCCGCGAGGCCGCCGAAAGCGCCCCGCAGTTCGGCAACCGGCGTGGATATCAGATGGATCCGGCCGCTGCCGCGGGCCAGGCGCTCAGGGAAATAGAACTCGATCTGGCCGAAGGGGCCGACATCGTGATGGTCAAGCCGGCGCTGGCCTATCTGGACATTATTCGCCAGGCCAAGGATCGTTTTCCCGGCGTGCCCTTGGCGGCGTATAACGTGTCGGGCGAATTCAGCATGGTCAAGGCCGCCGCCCAAAGAGGCTGGCTCGATGAGCAGGCTATCGCCCTGGAATGTCTGACGGCAATCCGCCGCGCAGGGGCAAGTATCATCCTCACTTATTGGGCCAAGGATGTAGCCAAATGGCTGGATTGATATTTTGGCTCTTATATCGCATAATGCTGCTAGACTTTTGTTATTAAACGGAGAACCCTACAAATGAAACGCCCACAATTTTTTCTCATGCCGCGTAAAATACAGACCTGCCTTTTGCCTTGCGTGATAACGCTGTTATTATCTCTCTTTATTTCCCACGTACTTGCGGAGGACAACCTGGAACAAGGCTGGGCCAATCCTCCCACCAACGCCCGACTGCGGGCTTATTGGTGGTGGCTTAACGGCAACGTAACCAAAGAATCCGTCACACGCGACCTCGAGGAGATGAAAGCCAAGGGATTCGGCGGCGCGGTGATCATGGACGCCGGCGACGAACCGTGGTGGGGCAACGATCAGGCGCCTCAGGGGCTTACGTTCTCAACGCCTGAATGGCGCGAAGTGTACAAGCATTGTTTGCGCGAGGCCGACCGCCTCGGCCTGGAAATGAGCCTGAACATCCAGAGCGGCTGGAATCTCGGTGGACCAATGATCAAGCCCGAACAAGCGCCAAAAAAACTGGTGTGGTCGGAATTGCGCGTGCAAGGACCGGCACAGCTCGAAAAACCTTTGCCCAAGCCCCAGCACAAACCCGAGCTTTACGGCGATCTTTTTGTCTTGGCTTATCGCGTGAAACCAGGGATCCCGGGTAAGAATGTGTTCACGGGCGTGAAGGCAAGTTCCTCGCAGGAGGATTATCCTCCTGAGAAGGCGTTTGACAGCGATAGTGAAACCTTTTGGGTTTCCAACGGCACCGAGCCGGGAGAGGGTCCGTCGAAAGAGAAGCCCGAGTGGTTGCAGTTCGACTTCAGCGAGCCGATCGCCGTCAGTGAAATCATCATTCAGCCGCGGCCGGATTATGGGCCGCGCGAAGGCGAGGTGCAGGTATCCGACGACGGCAATACATTCAAGTCGATCAAAAAATTCACCGGCACGCAAAAAGATCCGACCACAGTGAAATTTAACGCAGTGCGCGGCCGGGCGTTCCGCGTGGTCGTGTTTAACTCCTTTGATCCGCGCAACGCGCAATCGCCGCGCAACGTCCAGGTGGCCGAGGTGAAGCTAAACGGACCGGAGCAATCGTGGCCCGGCGGAATGCGCAGTGCGCCGACCGCTACAGAATTATGAGTATAAGGCAATGCTTAAAGCATTAAACTTTTCCGCGCCGGATACCACGCCTTTATTACAGGAATTTCCCGCCGAAGCGGGCGAGGAGGACGCCAAGGCCGCGGAGGTAGTCGATTTGACGAACAATTTCAACAAAGAGAACGGCGTATTGACCTGGGACGTACCCGAAGGAAACTGGGAAATCCTGCGTTTTGGTTATACGTTGAACGATCATTGCCGGGTCGCCACGTGCAGCGACGGCTGGAAGGGCTATGCGATTGATCCGATTGACGCGGAAGCCTTCAAGTTTTATTGGGACCAGGTGGTCGAACCCTTGATCGCCGACGCCGGTCCACTCGCCGGTAAAGTGCTGAAGTATCTGCATACGGACAGTTGGGAAGTGGAAGCGCTCACCTGGACGCCCACGCTACGCGAGGAGTTTCGCAAGCGCAAGGGCTACGATTTGCTGCCGTATCTGCCGGTAATTGCCGGCCGCATCATTGATGATCGTCAGTCGAGCAACCGGTTCCTCCACGACTTCCGCAAGACCGTGGGCGAGTTGACGATTGACAATCACTATCGACTGTTCCGCGAAGGCGCCCACAAACATGGGTTGCTGATTCATCCCGAGTCGGGCGGCCCGCACGCGGTGCCCATCGACGCCCAGCGCTGCCTAGGGTACAACGACGTGCCCATGTCGGAATTCTGGGCCTGGTCGCCGCAGCATCGCATCGGCGAGCCAAACCGGTTTTTCGTCAAGCAGCCCGCCTCGGCGGCGCACACCTACGGACGCCCCCTGGTGTTCGCCGAGGGCTTTACCACCATCGGCCTGCACTGGCAGGAAACCTTGTGGGACAACCTGAAACCGGCGTTCGATTACGCGGCCTGCGAGGGCATGAATGTGCTGGTGTGGCACGCCTTTGTCTGTTCGCCGGAAGCAATGGGCATACCGGGACAGCAATATTTCGCCGGCACGCACTTAAATCCCAACACCACCTGGTGGCCCATGTCCGCGGCGTTTTTTGCTTACATCAACCGCTGCCAGTTCATGCTCCAGCAGGGGCTGTTCGTGGCCGACGCCTGTTACTATTACGGCGACCACGTACCGAACTTCGCGCAACTGAAAAGCTCCGATCCCGCGCGCGTGCTGCCGGGCTACGACTACGACGTTGTTACGGAAGAGACGATCCTGACCACTATGAACGTGAGCGACGGGCGCTTCACGCTGCCTAGCGGTATGAGCTACCGCGTGCTGGTCCTGCCGGATCGCGCCAGCATCTCGCTGCCCGTGCTGCGAAAGGTGCAGGAACTTGTCGCCGCCGGCGGGACGGTCATCGGGCCGAAACCAACCGAAGCCACGGGATTGGTAAACTACCCGCAAGCGGACAAAGAAGTGGCTAAACTGGCCGACGAACTCTGGGCCGACTGCGACGGAAAGACCGTAAAGCAACACTCCTTCGGCAAAGGCCGTGTGATTTGCGGCCAAACCGCGCGAGGTGCTGCTTGCCGATGGCCTCAAACCGGATTTAGAGTTCAAAGGCGCGGATGACAAAACCTCGCTCGATTACATTCACCGCCGAGATGGTCAAACCGATATCTACTTTGTGATCAACCGTACGAAGCGTCCTGAAGAGGTGCAATGCCACTTCCGCGTGATGGGCAAGGCGCCGGAACTCTGGGATCCTGTCTCGGGTGAAATCCGTCCCGCCGCCGCCTGGTCCCAAGCTGATGGTCGAACCACCGTGCCCCTGCAATTCCCCCCATACGGTTCCTGGTTTGTGGTGTTTCGCAAACCGGTTCTACAAGAACCCCTGGGCGGAACGGCCAAGAGCAACGGCTCCGGCTGGAACCGATTCACGTGCTGACAGGCTCGTGGAAAGTGGAGTTTGATCCCAAATGGGGCGGGCCGGAGTCGGCGGAGTTTGAGAAACTTATAAGCTGGACCCAGCGGCCGGAAGAGGGCATCCGCTTCTACTCCGGCACGGCAACGTATCGGAAAACCTTTGATTTGCCCGGGACAGTTAAGGCGGATGGCCGGGTATTCCTCGACTTGGGCGAAATGCGGGAATTGGCCAAAGTGCGGCTAAATGAGCGAGACCTGGGCATACTGTGGGCGCCACCATTCCGCGTGGAAGTAAGCGGCATGCTAAAGCCAAAAGACAATCGCCTGGAAATCGAGGTAGTGAATTTCTGGCCCAATCGCATCATTGGCGACCAGTCGCAGCCGCCGGAAAAACGACTTACTAAAACTAACATCCGCAAGCTCACCAAGGATACTCCGCTGATGCCGTCGGGTTTGCTCGGTCCGGTTAAACTACTGGGCGTCCAAGAAGAGTGAGCAAAATAATTGTCTGGTTTATTACGTTTCCCCGCAGAGCCTGGGAATAATAAATTATTGATGATGGGGCGGCTTTTGTTTGCCGCAGCTTACGATTTTTAGTCAGGTCTAAGTTGCTTGGCTTTGGAGAGGTCTGCTTGGGCTTTGGCCTTATCGCCCTTATTCTTATAGGCAATACCGCGGTTATAGTAAGCTTCGTAATAATATTCATTGCGCTGGATGGCCTCGGTAAAATCCGCGATGGCTTTGTCGAGATCGCCTTTATGAGCGTAGGCAAAGCCCCGGCCGAAGTATCCCATTGCGTTTTTCGGGTTAAGCCGGATGGCGCTGTTAAAGTCTATGATGCCCCTTTCGTAACTGCCTTTTTTCACATACGCCATGCCCCGCGTAAAATAGGCGAGGGCACTTTTGGAATTGAGCTTAATGGCCTCGCTTAAGTCTTCGATGGCCTGCTCATAATTCTTTTTTTCCGTGTAGGCGAAACCCCGACTAAAGTACGCCAGGGCGTCTTTTGGATTGAGCTGGATACCATCGTTAAAGCATTCGATCGCCTTATCGATCTCGTTTTTTTCCAGGTAGGCGGCGCCTTTGTATTTGTATGATTCGGCATATTTAGGATTCAGCTTAATGGCTTGGTTAAAGTCCGCGAGAGCTTTGTCAAAATTGCCTTTCTTCTGATAGGCGGTGCCGCGCAGGCAGTACGCTTCCGTATATTTTGGATCAATCGTGATGGCTTGGGCAAAGTCGCTGAGGGCTTTATCTAATTCCGTTTTATTCAAGAAGGCGAGACCGCGGTAATAGTACGCTTCGGAGCTTTTGGGGTCGAGCCTGACGGCTTCATTGTGCTCGGCGATGGCTTTATCGAGATCGCCAGTCAACGTGTAGGCCATACCCCGACCATAGTAAGCCTTGGCGTATTTCGGATTTAATTTGATGGCCGTCTCGAAGCCCGCGAAGCCCTTATTAATATCGCCTTTCTTTAAGTAGGCGAAGCCCTGGTTGGAGTATAATTCGGGATTTTTCGGGTCGAGATTGAGGGCTTGGTTGTAGTCGGAGACGGCCTTATTAAAATCGCCTTGCTTTGTGTACTCGTCGGCGCGCTTGTGGTAGGCCTGAACTGATTTTGGGTTCAGCTCCAAAACTTCGGTGAAGTCCGCGATGGCCCGTTCAAATTCGCCTTTTGTGTCAAGGGCCAGGCCGCGGTTATAATAAGCCTCGGCGGATTTTGGATTTAGCTTGATGACTTCCGTCAAGTCCGCAAGGGCTTTGTCTGGATCGCCTTTTTTGGCATGTGCCAGACCGCGGTTGTAGTAAGCTTCCCATAATTTTGGGTTCAGCGTGACGGCCACGCCATAGTCTTCAATGGCCTTTTCCAGATCGCCTTTCTTTTCAAAAGCCAGACCGCGTCCGCTATAGGCTTCGATTAATATCGGATCGAGCTGGATGGCCGTGTTATAGTCTTGAAGGGCTTTTTCCAAATCGTCTTTTTTCGCCAGGGCCGCGCCCCGATCGCAGTATGTCAGGGCCTCTTTGCCGTTGAGCCGCAGAGACTGGTTAAAATTAGCGATCGCTTTATCCAAATCGCCTTTTTTTGTATAGGCGACGCCTAGGTATCTGTACGGTTCGGCGTCCTGCGGATTAAGCTTAATGATCCCGGTAAAGACGGAAATGGCGGCGGGGAAATCTTCCTTCTCTAACAGGGATTTGCCTCTCTCCAGGGCTTCGTTTGCCGACTGATTTTCCTCGGCCAGCGACGGCCTGAGACACGCCAGCACCAGCATGCAAATCAAGGCGGCTGTTGCAGATCTTTGGTTAACCATCGTTAACACCTTCAAAATATTGATCCACACTTTTTCGCTACACGATTCCCGCGTTATCCGGCGGCAATAAAGCAGATCCACGCCCGCCATATCGAACTCTTACTATAAGTCTAATTGTGTTTTGTGGGTTTTGACAGTCAAACCGGGCGCCAATAACGTGTTCCCAGGCTATATCTGGGAACGCAGTAATCTGCAGGATGGAAAAAGGTAATTTTTGGTCGGGGATTGGGGAATTTTCGTTCTACTATAAGGAATTCTTGTTTTTCGGCCAAAATTGGGCGGTGTAAGGGCTTGGAAAATAAGAGGTTATGACGACGGTTTTGCCTACTCTTAAGTAGTAGGAAAAAATGTTTTGCGTTTTGAGGGAAGCGGTGCGCACAAGTGGCTTGTGGAATAAGTAGTTGGAATTTTTGGACAAGGAATTTTTCAAAGGGAATTATTGGGGAAAATGAATAAAGTCGTAAGTTGCTGGTTTAAAGTTTTTCCGTATTTGGAAATGGTTGGTAGATAATGAGATGGAAAGAATGCTCGGGGTAAAGACACTACAAAAAAGTGCGCGATAGTAAGTTTATCATCATTTGTTTATTGTGGTTTTTTGGCGATTTTTCAGTCGTTTTTGGTTTCGTGAAAAAGGGCATTTGTTGGACGGCTAACCAGAGATCAGAGGTCAGGGATCAGGGGAAATAAAAAGTGGGTAGTGGGCGGTGGACGGTGGGCGGTAAAAAGGATGAAGGATGAGGGATGAAGGATGAATGAACTGAAAACCTCTTGTGCCTTCGGCACCTCGATAGCAAAAGCTATCGAGGCCACCCGCGGGGGGCAGCAACAAGGGTTCGGGGTTCAGCAATATCCACAACGCCTAGCGGTCAGAATTCAGGGGACGGCGGAAATATAAATTAGTGGGTAGTGGGCGGTGGACGGTGGGCGGTGTAGAATCGACAGAAATATATTACTGGGCGAGCCAGCAGTGGCACCAGGCGGTCGGCCTCCGAAACTTCGTAAACTATCAAAATGAGTATTGTGTCCCCCGAATCGTTTCCCGAATCGTGTCCCCTATCTGGCCCGACGCCATTTCCGCTATTCGGCCCGCGAAATCACCTCCGCCTTGGGCTACCGCAGCCACGGCGGCGTTCACAATGCCGTAAAACGCATTGACATCGCCCCCGCTACGCTCAAAAAGAACGTCGATAAGTTAAAGCGGAAATTCCACTAATGACTAAGTGCGCTCTGACCCCAAAATTGGGTGTGACCCCAAAATTGGGTGCCAAAATTGGGTGAATTTTAAAATTTACCCCTACGTTGACAGGTTTGGATGCATATTATAAGATGTAGCACCAATGAATGGTGTTCTATTGTCAGGCATACCAAGAGGCAGCGTTCGTATCCCGGCCTAATGGATTAGCGGTTTTTTCTGGTGCGGGATAATCTAGGTTAATCCTCCATCGGCTGAAAGCGGCGAGCGATTGCGCAGAATCGCTGCTTGCTGTTTTGGAAATAACATTTACTGGGAGCAATCGGTGTTTTACTACAATAACATTCCCTTTATGAAAAAGAAAAAAGACAGAGAAGCCTTCCTGACTTGGAGAAAATAAGATGAATAAGTTATTAAAAGCCATCGGATTTGTGTGTGTTTTATTGCTTGCGGCCGCTCCGGCCAATGCCGCGGTCGAGTACAGCGTGAAGGATCTGGGAATTTTTTCGCCTATGGCAATTAACGCAAATGGAGATGTTATTGGCAATATAAGTAACGATGCTTATTCGTCGATTGCTGTAATTTATAGCAATGGAACATTGACCGAACTGGGAACATTAGGAGGATCTTATACTTATGCCGTCGGCATTAACGACATTGGTCAAATTGTCGGTTATGCAAATACAAGCACTGGTGAAAGCCATGCTTTTCTTTATGACAATAGCGAAATGACTGATCTTGGAACTTTCGGTGGCATATCTAGTTACGCCGCTGACATCAATAACAGTGGGCAAATCGCGGGGAGGTATACCACAGACGATCTTGTTCAACACGCTTTCCTCTACAGCGGCTCGACGATAATCGACTTGGGAACGCTCGGCGGAAATCAGAGCACTCCACACGGTATAAACAATAGTGGGCAGGTAGTAGGCGAATCCCACTACACCAAATTCTATTCGCACGCTTTTCTTTATAGCGGCTCGATGATTGACCTGGACACACTTGGAGGATTGTTCAGTTCTGCCAATGACATCAATGACAGTGGAAAAATAGTGGGCACGGTATTCACTATCACAGCTTGGCGTGCCTTTTTCTATACTAACTCGACGATGTACGACCTAGGTACACTTGGTGGAACAAACAGTTTTGCCTGTGGCATAAATGATAGCGGGCAGATCGTAGGCAAAGCCTCAATCATCGGCGATGCTGCTTCGCATGCATTTCTTTACAGTGGCTCGACGATGATCGACTTGAACACCCTAATCGATCCGCTTTCCGGTTGGACGTTGGAGTCTGCTATGGACATTAACGATGTGGGACTAATTGTGGGAAAAGGCTATAACGGCAGCAATTATCATACTTTTCTTCTTACGCCCATTCCGGAACCATCTACTGTGTGTATTTTATGTCTCGGGCTTGTTGGATTCTTAACGTATAAAAGGCATTATCAAAAGCGAGCCTCAAAAAACAACACAAAACATATTCATCGCATCATTGACTATTTTTGTAAATTATTAAATTATTGGAATTATTGGGGTCAGAGCGCACTTAGACATTAGCACTTGATAATGTACGGTAAACTTGTTATTCTCTTGATATGGCCAGACCTTTACGCATTGAGTATTCCGGGGCGTTGTATCATGTGATGTCCCGCGGGAACGCACGAAAAGCGATTGTGCGAGACGACGTCGACCGGGAAAAACGGCTCGATTGGTTGCGGCGGACCGTGGAAACTTACGGATGGCGGCTCCACGCTTTCGTGTTGATGGACAACCACGATCATCTGTTCGTGGAAACGCCCGAAGCGAACCTTTCGGCCGGAATGCAATTTCTAAATGGCGGCTATTCAAGCTATTTCAATCGCCGACGCCGTCGATCGGGCCACCTGTTTCAAGGCCGCTTCAAGGCGCAGTTGATCGAAGAAGAAGGCTATTTTCTCGAGGTCAGCCGGTATATCCACCTCAATCCGGTTCGTGCAAAACGCATCCCGCCTGAAAAATATCCCTGGAGCAGCTACCCGGGCTACGTGCGCTCCAGCCGTGCGCTGCCCTGGGTGACTTATCGGCGGGTTTTGGGCGAATTCGGCGGCCGGGCGACGGCAGCCCGAAGGTCGTATAAAAATTTTGTGCGAGCGGGCATCGTCGAACGGGCAAGCTCGCCGTTTGCCGAGGCCTTCCAGGGAATTTTGTTGGGCTCAACGTCGTTCATCGCTCGGATCTGCCGACTGTTGAAAGATATGGATGACGATGCCGGTTTGCCCGACTTGCCGGCTCTTCGGCCGCGTCCCGCGCTGGAGGAGATTGTGAAAATGGCCGCCGCGCGCTTTGGCGGCGATCCGGACGCTTGGCAACCCGGTCGGCGCATAGACGACCTCGGCCGGGCAGCGGCCGCCTATCTGGCCCGACGCCATTTCCGCTATTCGGCCCGCGAAATCACCTCCGCCTTGGGCTACCGCAGTCACGGCGGCGTTCACAATGCCGTAAAACGCGTTGACCTCGCCCCTGATACGCTCAAAAAAAACGTCGATAAGTTAATGCGGAAATTCCACTAATGACTAAGTGCGCTCTGACTCTAGATTCTAGAAGAAAAGCGAACTGAGGTCTGTATTGTTCTGTGACAATTTGATAAGAAAAAGTTTTCGTTTACGCGGTGATCGCGCATCTTAAGCGCGGACGCGTTGAAAAACGTTGGATAGAGTCCTACGCCACGCGGCGCAGGGTGATAATGGGCAGATGTTTTCGGCCCTTGTGAAAAGTCATTAGGAGTTCAAGTCGAGCGCCGGATTGGCCTTTCACCAGTGTTCGCGGGGCGGCGCAGGGCAAGGCGCGGGGCCATGCAGCGCGCGGCTCGAAGCGCGGCTTGCGATTGGCGGGAAACAGGCTGTAATAAACTTCGTTCGGCGTCTTTCCGCCGAGCGTGGCGTGTGGACGATGTTGGTTGTACCACTCCGCGATGGCGAACAGTTCATTCTGGAACTGTTCGCGGCGAAAGGGCACCAACAGCAGAAAGGCCAACAAACATTTCACAGTCAGAATCAGCCGTTCCACCACGGCGATGCTGCCATGTTTGCCAATCGCGCCGAAGTGCGGCTT
Source organism: Pirellulales bacterium (assembly GCA_963820545.1). Lineage (GTDB taxonomy): Bacteria > Planctomycetota > Planctomycetia > Pirellulales > Thermoguttaceae > CAWGAJ01. The sequence continues at coordinate 65,647 of CAWGAJ010000004.1, read as the reverse complement.
GACGCCTTTGCGGCGGCACCACTGCTTGAAGCCGTCGATTATTTGCATAATAATCCAGTACGGAGAGGATTGGTTAAACAAGCAGTAGATTGGAAATGGTCGAGTGCCCGATATTATGTTGACGATCCGCCCAGACAATATCCCGGACTGCCAACCATTCACAGCCTGCCTGCCCAGTGGTTGGCTGGACTCGATTAGTCCGCTACCACATCACTGCTGGACAAGCCAGCAGTGGCACCCGCGCGTATCGCAGCTCTAGAAAAAACACCGGCCGCAAGCGGCCGGGCTAAACAGACGCTACACCCTCTTGAACCTCGCTCTAGTGCGCTACCACAGCACTGCTGGACAAGCCAGCAGTGGCACCCGCGCGGGAACGAGAAAAGAGATTCTTCGCTGTGCTCAGAATGACATTTGGGCATAAGCAAGGGGACAGTCCCATTTTCTCTGCGCGAAAATTGGGACAGTCCCCATTACTGCCCGAATAGCAGGGCCATGAGGTCTTTTGTGCCCCAGGCGGCGGGATTTACCAGGACTTCGCCGGCCTCGAAGCCGGCTGACATGCCTTGTTGGATGGCGAAGGCGCGGAAGCGGTCGAGGATGACGGTTTTTTCCGGTGGGAATTGGGTCTTGTAGCAGGCAATGGCCGCCAGCTTGGTTTCGAGCGTTTCGCCGATGTCGATCACCAGGCCGTTGGCGTCTACCGGGGTAAAATGGCGGAAGGCCAACGAGGAGCATAAGTGACGGGGGATGAAGTGGGGCGGCAGGCCGTCGAAATACTCGTCCCACTTGGTGAGTTTCGAATAGAAGACCGCGGCCTCGGTGATGAGCGAGGCTTGATAATGATCGGGCGAGGCCAGGGGGGTTTTTCCGCCCAGGCCGATAACCAGGCGCGGACGATATTTGCGGAACTGTTTGGCCAGGGCCACACGGGAATCGAAGGTGTCGAATAGCCGGCGGTTGGGCAGATCGAGCGTGACGCGCACGGCTGCGCCCAGAAGCTCGGCCGCTTGTCGGGCCTCTTGCAGGCGCACCTCCGGGCCGGGACTAAGCGGCGTGGGTTCGCCGTCGGTCAGGTCTACAATGCCCACGCGATATCCCTGGCGCACAAGCTTGGCGATAGTGCCGCCACAAGTGATTTCAATATCGTCGGGGTGGGCCCCCACGGCAATTACGTCGAGTTGTTCCTCAGGCATATATTCCCATTGCAAAGCCGCGACGGGCACCAAAGGGCACCATGCGCAGCATGGTCGATTGGTTGGTCGCGGTTCATTAAGCGCTTACGCCGATTTGACCACCGATAGCAAAAAAATCGGATTAAGCGATTCAAAGCGGATGCGTTCGAGTTGATAATTGCCCCGGGCGAGGTTAAGCATCCACACTTTCACGTCCGGGCAATGGGCGTGCAGGGCGCGATGGGTTTCGGCCAGGTTGTCGATGCTGCTGATGGTGGCCACCAATCGGCCGCCCACGCGCAGCCGGCCGTAGGCTTCGTCGACGAGGCGGCTGATGCCTTGTCCGCTGCCGCCGACGAAGATGCAATCGGGCTGGGGCAGGTCTTTCCAGGCCTCGGGGCGCGGCCGAGCACGGCCGTCAGGTTGCGCACGCCAAATTGCCGGGCGTTTTCCCTGATTAATTGGTGGTCTTCCTGATCCATTTCGATGGCGTAAACCGCGCCGTGCGGCGCAAGTTGGGCGGCCTCGATAGCCACTGATCCGCTGCCGGCGCCGACGTCCCAAACCACGCTGGCGGGCCCCAAATCCAGCTCGGCCAGGGCCATGGCGCGAATCTCGGCGGGCGTAAGCAAGCCGCGTTTGGGTTTGGATTGGAGGAAGGCGTCGTCGGGATTGCCGAAGAGCCGGCGTCCGATGGCCTCGCGGGGACGATCGGGCACGTGCGGTTTGCGAATCAGGATCATCACGTTTAAGGGTGAAAATTCGTGGCCGGCAATTTCATTCAGTTCGCCTTGCGTTACTCGTTCGTCGGGCGAACCGAGATTCTCGCAAACATAAGCGGTGAAATAATCGATGCCCCGCTCCAACAAGGCCTGCGCCACTTTGGCCGGCGGACAAGACTCGGTGGTGAACAGTCCCGCCTTTTCCGTCCCGCGAATTTGCTCCAGCACGCTGGGCAAGGCGTGGTTGGCCAGGTCGGTGAGGAAGGCGTCCTCCCAACTTTCCTTGACGCGGGCGAAGGCCAACTGCATGCTGCTGACGTGGGGCAGGACCTCGAAGCGGTCCTTGCCCAGCTTGTCGCAAAGAAAGCGGGCCAGCCCGTAAAAAAGCGGATCGCCCGAGGCCAACACCACGATCCGCATTTTTTCTCCTTCGGCGATGCGGCGCACGGCTTCGTCCAAGTCGGTGCGCACCAGCAGTCGTTCGGCACGGCCGGCGGGCAAGGCGGCCAGCGTGTGCTGGTCGCCGATCAGCAAATCGGCCTTTTCGATCAGTTTTCGGGCGGCAACGGTCAGACCATCCAGACCGTTCTCGCCGATCCCGATAATGTGAATTTTATCTTCAAAAGCCAAGGGCCAGGTCCCTCCCGAAAAAGAGGAAATAACGAATAATTTTTGATTGTATGCCGAACTGCCCGGACTGGCAACTAGGGTTAAGATCGCGGATATTGGATTATCCGATAATTACCCATGCTGGAAGCAATCAACAGATTTTGCACTGCCTGCTGATCCGGCCGGCGAAATTCGACGGCCATGCCGCAATCGGGACTTATGTCCTTGGGGATAGGCACCACGTCGCACCACAGGCCGTGATGTTTGAAAAGACTCTCCGCGGCAAGAGCGTGATGGATCGACGCGAAAATTATCAAGCTGCGTGTAGGATCATCCATAGGTGGGAAAGCCATAAAGCCGCGACCGTTGGTTGCGCATTTTAATATTCAAGGACGCAGGACACGATCCGCGCAAAAGCGTGGCGGCGATCTCATACATATTCGTTACTGTGCCGACTTGGAGGGCGTCTTTCAGTCGATAATAATCCAGGCACGTGCCGCAGGAAATGATCATTACGCCAAGATTCGCCAGGCTGCTGAGATCGTCGATCACGTCTGATCCGGCGGTGGTCAGGCGCACGCCGCTGTTGATGAAAATCATGGTGTTTGGCAGCGGGGCGACGTCCTTGAGCGTTTTCAGAAACGCGCGCATGAGGATTCGGCCCAGTTGCTCATCGCCTTTGCCCAGCAAATCCGAGGCTATGTATACGACCACGTTGCCCGTTGCGCGGGAGGCCGCTGGTCCGGCGGCAGCGGCAGCGGTTTGAACATTTTCCAGCCCGGCCTTGCTGAGTTGGACTTGAATGCCGGTGGGGGTTCTTTCCACAGTTGCCTGCCAACCTTCGGTGCGGGCCATGCGTGGATGTTTTCGGCGCTGAGCTGGTCGTCGACATCCACAATGATGCCTTGGACATCGTCTTGGAGTATTGCCTGGCGCGCCAGGACAACCGGCTGGGGACAGGCCAGACCACGGACATCGAGGTGTTTTTTGGTCATATATGTGATCTCATTTTAGAGAGATCTAAACCTCAGTGGAACAGGTATGAGGGAATATGTGGAAGGGATTGGGGATTAGAACACAACGCGCCAGCAGTCTTTTGCTCTAGCCCAGGCGTTTACAGTCAGGCGTTCACAGTGGGATCTCTTAACGTCAAGAAACAGTGAAGGGGCCGGCAAAGCGACCCCTTCAGGCATCCCCCACACCTTAGGCGAGTGAACGGTTAGAGGGCCCCTGGTACAGGCTGCTGCTGGTCTGTTTGCTGCGTGGCTTCTCTGACCATGAACAGCGAGTTGTCGGCCACGTTCAACAATGGTCGATAGCAGCTCTTGCTAATGCACTTCGAGGAGCGTCCGGGATACCAGATCAGATTGAAGGCCACACTCCAGGACTCCCTAACCTGAGCGCCTTCCAATTGTCCGGATTCGATGGTACTGCCTCGAGTGCCCTTGGGTATGAGGTAATTAAAACTATTTTGCAAGGCCCAACTGCCGCCTAGCGGAATCCAGGCGTCGGCGCCAAACAGTCCGTCGCCGAAGCCGGTCATGCCGCCCCAAATGCGTCCGTCGCCGCCGTTATCAAAATAGCGGCGGAAGTAGACGACGAACTGATCAGTGGCATCCAGCCGGCCGTCGATGGTTCTGCCGAAGTAGGTGCCGTTAACATTATCTCCTCCCACGCCGTAGGCGCCGGAATAGCCGACCTCGAAGCACTCGTTAAAAAGGTACCCGGTTTCGGTGCGGATTTGTTTCAGATCGGATGATTCAAAGTAGGTGTCGTTGAGCAAATCAAAGACCACGCCCCATTGCCATCCAGCGCATTCCGCCCGGCGAAAAATACCGACGGTAACAAAGTATTGATGCCGGTCGGCGGTTGCCGCTGTGGTGGTCGTGGTATTATAACCGGAGATGTTGCTTTGTAAGGCGGCGAAACCCACCTGGTAGCCGCAACCCCAGGGATCGCCCAACGGGGCGCCAAAATTCACTCCCTCTTGGAAGCCGAAATTACCGTTTACGCCGCGATCGCGCGGACCCTTGTAACCGTGCACCCCGCCAAAAATCGCCAGGTTGCGCGGACCCCAGGAAAACATCCAAGGACAGTATTCCATGCCGTTGCCGCACTCGCCACAGTCGCCGCAGTCGCCTCCACATTGCCCGCAGGAGTTACAACCTTCCTGAGGACTAAAAGGACCGTTAGCGGCCAAGGGCTCGTATTGGGTTGCGCCGGGATCGTTTTCGACTTCCGCCGGAATCTCTCGCTGCGCCACTCGGGGACTTGCCTGCTGCGAATAGGCCACCGCCGCTGCGCCGGCAGGCTGAACTCGCTTTTGATACGGCGTGCGCTGGGCCGTGCGATACTCAACGTCCTGAGAGGAAGTCTTGTTCATTTGGGGTGAAGTTCGGCCGTTATGCAACACCTTTTGCCGCCACTGCGACATGGGTAAAGTGTCGTCGGTTATAGTTCCATCCGTGTTCGACTGGGCCGATGCTTGAGGACATAGGATCAGAAGACCTAGTCCCATAAACAGGAAACTGGCAAGCCAAGATTTTGAAAGAGACATATCTTGTACCTCAAAAATGGGGGGTAGCCTATTGAATTTAAAATTTCTAGTTCCTGACGGCAGAAATATCGGGCCGATTTTATTGGAACTTTCGGAAAAGTTGAAAAAATTAGAAAAGTTTGCGCAGTTTGCCATGCTGTGCAAGCGTTGCTGGCAACGCCTACCGTTCCAAGGCCTGCTTTAGATCGGCAATGAGATCCTCGGGATCTTCGATGCCGCAGGAGATGCGGATCATATTATCAGGAATGTTCAGGGCGAGCCGGGCTTCGCGAGTAAAGTCGTGATAGCTCATTACCATGGGCTGTTCAATGAGCGATTCGACCCCTCCCAGGCTTGGACCGATGCGGGGGATGCGAACCGCGTCCACCACGGCCGCGGTCTCCCGGGCGTCGGCGTCTTTCACCAGAAAAGTGATCAGCCCGCTGAAGCCGGTCATCTGCCGCTGGGCCAACTCGTAATATTTATGGCTGGGAAGGCCGGGATAATAAACCTTTTCCACACGCGGGTGGCTGGCCAGGAATTCGGCCACGGCCTGACCGTTTTCGTTGTGACGCCGCATGCGCAACTCAAAGGTTTTCAGCCCGCGGAGCAAAAGGTAAATATTATGCGGCCCCAGGACCATGCCCAGTACGCCCCGCAGTTTGCGCAGCGGCTCGATCTTCGCCGCGCTGCCGATGACCGCCCCGCCGAGCATGTCATTGTGTCCGGCCAAATATTTAGTGCAGGAGTGGAGCACGTAATCCACGCCGTATTCCAGCGGCCGGAGGTTCAAGGGGGTGCCGATGGTCGAGTCGATGACCGTCTCCACGTTGTACTTGCGTCCGATGGCCACGAAACGCGCACAGTCAATCACGCTAAGATGCGGATTCGTGGGCGATTCGCTCAGTAGCAGGCGCGTGGCAGGCGTGATGGCCGATTCCAGGCATTCATAATCGGCGGTGGGGATGAGATGGGTTTTTACACCATAATTGGCCATGATAGAGCAGCAGAATTCCCGCGTGCGATGATAGCACTCGTCAAACAGTACGATCTCGTCGCCGGCCTTGACTTTAGCCATCAGCAAGCCCACGACCGCCGACATGCCCGAGGCGTACAGTAACGCATCTTGACCGCCTTCCAAGGCGGCCAGTTTGCGCTGGGCCACTTTTTCGCTGGGATTGCCGTAGCGGGCGTATTCTTCGCGGGGGAGTTTTTGGGCCACGAAATCGATTGCCGCTTGGGTATTGGCAAAGGTGTAGGTGGCGGTGCAGAAGATCGGATCGGTTATCGAGTTGCCAGGTTTTTGTCGGTCCTCGCCGGCGTGGACGGCCTGAGTGGAAAAACCTGCTTTAGAATCACCCTGGGCGGATTTTCGCTTTTTAACTGAAGTCATGGGAATAGGTAATAGGGGTTTGGGGATCGGGGATCGGGAGTCGTGTATTTCACACCATGGAATAAAAAAACCGCGACTTGCACCTTTCTGGGCAATGCGCGGCTGGCTTGAAAGTCGACTTGTAGCGTGCAATCGCAACGGTAAGCCGCAATGCAACGCTGGCACTTTAGCAGATTTTGGCTGCAAGCGGCCGCAAATCCCAAGGGCAATCATTTTAACAGATTATATTGCGGTTACAAGGACACCACCCAATCGTATGATGGGAAGTATTTATATTCGCGGGAAGTAATTGCCTTGATTAGTGTTATGTTACTTTCATTCCACTACTTTTCTTGCCATGCAAAGATCATATTTCATCTTGACCCGGATGGATTGTATTTTTACCATCCGCTCTTCCACTAGTCCTCTCCGGGTTCCGGGGCCGCCTGGGAGCGATTTATGAGGAGCAATTTAATGATTAGCCATCGCCTTTTTTCACCGACAGCGTGTCTGTTGTTGAGTTTATTGTTAGGCGGCTGTCAGTCGCCGTATAAGGCCGATCAAGGGGCGCTTTTCGGCGGATTGCTAGGGGCAGGCACGGGCGTAGCCGTGGGCAGCGCCTTGCACAATCCCGGGGCCGGCGCCGCCATTGGCGCGGGCGTTGGGGCCCTTAGCGGCGCTGCCGTGGGCGGTGCGCTGGACGAACAGGACGCGAAAAACCGGGCCATGATCGCCCAACAACTGGGATCTCAAGTTTCGGCCAATCCGGTCAGCATTCCTGACATAGTAAACATGACCCATGCCGGAGTTGATGAAGAACTAATCGTTAATCACGTGCGCACACACGGCGTGGCCGCTCCTATGCAAGCGCAAGATATCATCGCTTTGCAGCAGCAGGGCGTGAGCAAGCGGGTAATCGCCGCCATGCAAGAGCCGCCCATACGCCAGGCGCAGCCCATGGTGATCCAACAAGGGGCGCCTGGGCCGATGATCGTGGAAGAATATCCTTATCCGCATCCATACTACTGGGGACCGCCATATTATTACTATCGCCCTTACCGGCCTCCGCCGAGAGTTCATTGGGGAATGTCGTTCGGCGGTTAACCGCTCCCCTGTGGATCGCGGCTATTGATCGTCAGAATATTAATGTCTTCAAGCCCACGGGTTGCAACCCGTGGGCTTATATTTAAATTCAGACAACTGCCCGGTAATGCTCCAAGAGCGCGGATATTGCCATTCTAATGTCGAAGGCTTCCGTGGCGCGGCAACGGGCGGCTTTTTTGTATTGATCCCTGTTGTGCGGATCAGTTAATAGTTCCTTCATCGCCGTGCTTAGTTTTTGGGGATCATTTGGCGGGATAAGCAAGGCGGCGTGGGAATACGGCGGAAAAATCTCCGTTGTGCCGCCGACGTCCGTGGCGATGATGGCCGCCCCGGTGGCGGCCGCTTCCAATAATACCCGGCCCAAGGGTTCTTGACGTGCCGGATGGACCACCAGCGTCAGTTCCGGATAAATGAGTTCCATATTCCGACGAAAGCCGAGGAAATGCAAACGCCCGATCAATTGGCCAGCCGCCGCGGCATGTAAAGCCGCCTCAAAATCGAGCGACTCAGCCTTGTTGGAAAAGCGCTGGCCAATGATCAAAAAATGCACTTCCGGCAGGCGCTTGCTCACTTCGATTGCAGCCTGCACGAAAATATCTTGGCCTTTGCGCGGTCCGATCTGCCCGATCACGGCCGCAAGCTGCGCGTGAGGCGGAAGTTTTAACTCCGCCTGCAAAAACCCGGTTGACGTGCGTGGACAAAACAGATCGAGATCCACGCCGTTATAAAGCACGCAGATTTTCGTAGGATCCAGGCCGCCGGCAATGTGAAAATTGCGCACGGCCTGGGAAACCGCCAACAACCGGCAATGGCAATTCAGATCGGCCACGGCTTGTGCACTGAGTTTAATTATATCACGCAAATGAGCGATGCTGGGCACGGCCAGTTCAAGGGCAACTGGACCGGAGAGCCGGCCCATCGACAGGCTGTTGGCGTGTAAAATTGCTGGCCGGCGATATTTTATCAGCCGGGCAAGTTCCTCGCGCAAATGATTTTGCGGCAGCTTTCGCCCATCATCCGCCAAGGTCGAAAAGGGCGCGATTTCGATCCCTTCGGCACGAAGTGCATCGGCCAAAGGACCTGCTGCGGGACAGACAACGACCGGCGTAATACCCCCAGCCCGAATCCCCGGCAGCGTGCTGAGCAGAGATTGCTCCCCGCCGTGGAGCGTAGGATACTCGCAAAGCAGCAGACCCTTGATCATGAGGATGATTGAAAAAAGCGGTATTGTATTAATATTATGTTGATGAAAAATATAATAATAAATTACTGTAAAGTTTACTGCGGACATTTATGGGGCAAATCTCAGCATGTTTAGAGGAGAGAGGGGTTACGATCCAAGCCGAGAGTACAAAACCCCCTCCGATAGGTCGTAAAATGCTGCGCCGCTAAGACGCAGGTCGATCTCCATTAATGAAGTGCTTTCATTTTTTACCGTCCTTAATATGTTTGCTAGAAACATGTTATATCATGAACGACGCTGTTATTCTGATTACGTTATCATTATTTATGATATTTTGACTCAAAGTATCAAAATATCTATTGACGTATGGCGATTATATATATATGATTACTTGTATGGATGCGGTTATTTTTGATAGCAAGATGCTGCAATGGATATTGAGTTTTCCAATTTGGACCTTCAACGGCTCGAAACAGACGAGGATTTCGCTGCTGGATATTCAAAAGCAATTGTTCGGGCCTATCGAAAAGTCATACGATTTATTCGTTCAGCATCTGATGAACGTGATTTTCGTTCAATGCGTTCACTTAACTTTGAAAAGTTAAAAGGTGAAAGATCACATCAACATTCCCTAAGAATAAATCAACAATGGCGACTAATAATAGAAATCAAAGTATCGACTCCGAAAAATGTAATTATTGTGATCGGAATAGAAGATTACCACTAAACACAAGGAGGTCGGAAAATGAAAGACGATAACGACACCTTGTTTGCTCCTGGTGAGTATATTAAAGATGAACTTGAAGCCAGGGGTTGGACACAAGAATCATTTGCAGATATTCTTGGACGCCCTCTAAGAGCTATTAACCAAATCCTTAACGGAACAAAAACAATTACTCCACAGACCGCTCAGGAAATTGCCGCAGCATTTGGAACATCACCAGAATTGTGGTTGAATCTGGAAAGTGCCTATCGATTGGGCTTAGAACGAAAGGAACAAAACGAAGTTTCTCGCCGTGCCAAGCTCTATGAAGATTTGCCAATTAGGGAAATGACGCATCGTCGCTGGATCAAGCCATGTAAGGATATTGACGATCTTGAAAAAGAAATCGAGAAATATAATGCGGTTAAATTAGCAGCGGCCGCAAGGAAATCTACTCCATACACTATACCAGAACAGCGGGCATGGCTCTATCGTGCGTGGCATTTAGCATGCTCGATTACTAATGTCCCTCCATTTAATCGCGACAAAGCAGTAAAGCATCTGGATGATTTGCATGCCTTAACAGTTGATGAAAATGAACTGCGTCACATCCCAGAGATTCTATCCGCTATGGGTATTCGATTTCTTTTAATCGAAAATCTTCCCCGCGCTAAAATTGATGGTGCTACGCTTTGGCTTGATGATAACATGCCTGTAATAGCGCTGTCATTGCGCTACGACAGAATTGATGGATTTTGGCATACACTATGTCATGAACTAAGCCACGTTCTACATGGTGATAGTTTTAGCCTAGACAATAATATGATTAGACCAGACAAGATTGGATCAGAAGATATCTCTGAACAAGAGCAACGAGCTGACGAAGAAGCGAGTAATTTTTTAATATCTAAAGATAAATTGGAATCGTTCATTATCCGACACAATCCGAGATTTTCAAAAATAAATATTATTCGTTTTGCAAACATGCACAAAATTCATCCGGGTATTGTTGTGGGACAATTGCAGCATCGAGAAGCTATTAAGTATTCACATAGTCGGGAAATGCTTGTTTCTGTAAAAAAGCATTTAATAGATACGGCCACTACCGATGGATGGGGTTGTTATCCCGAAATTACATAAGGAATATTTTATGTTACTTACCACAAAAAGAAAAAAGTCTGATGCAATGCTCGATATTGTACAATTGTATCTTGAATCGGGTGGAACAGAACCAATTGATCTAGATAATTTGGCCCGATTTGCAATCAATAATCAACATTGGAATAAAGGCGGAAGCAAGCTTTTACAATTATGTAAAAGAGAATTTTCGCGTGCTTTTCGAGAACAGTATCATAATGATCCCCAAGGAAGACATGTTCGTACTTACCATGCAACGAAAAATCGTACAAGTGATGGTAGGCAACAAGTATTTTGGGCTGATATGAGGAGTGCTCCGGCCGAACATACGGAATCCGCATTCCAACAAAGAAGAACACAGATAGTTGGCGATTGTAGGCAGCTAAAGGTTGATGTTGATAGTTATAACGATAACAATAAATTTGGCAGGCACTATCAACTAATTCTTAATTTCATTGATGATGTTGCGGAACGTGAGCAACCTACAACTTATAGGCCTAATAAAATTACCAAAATAAAACCTAAATAGTCAGCAACTATATTCTGCATTGGCCTGCCAGCAATGCTAGCGTATTGGTATTGCCATATAAACAAAGATATGTTAATATAGTGCCAATTGACTAAACGGAAAAAGCCCGCCACAGGATAATAGCGAGCTTTTTCCTGTATATTTTACCCTATGCCAGGCTGGATGCCCGACATTTCACGGAGGTCTTAGTATGTGCTCCGCGAGTGTTTATGATTATATAACATATATTTTTAATTGCAACAACCCCGATAAAATATTTTCGAGATTGTACGCCCGGGTGCCATTATCGGCATTTTTGGGCTTTTTTAATGTAAAAAGGGCTCCGGCGGATAGTACCCGTCGAAGCCCAGCCCGTGGTTACCAAGGTGGCAGACTCACGGGGATCAGTCCTTTCGGACCGGATATCTGAAATGATTGGTTAAAGGTGCCACCTGGAAAGGTTGGCATTATGTCTAGAGCGTTTGGACACGAAGTCCAGGTGATCTATCGTCCATGGATAACCCTCCGTAATGGGCGACGAATCTATGCTTCGCAATATGGATTAAAAGCATTTCGCTTAATAATTCGTAAAGCCAAATAGCAAGTATTTTTTTCTTGCTGATTGTTAAACGCTGTTTTTACGGTTACCTAGGCGGGGATGCCACCCGCCTAGGTCTTTATCTAGCTTAACACTAAAAAAGTTGCCTGTCGAATGGTTAGAAAATAAATTTATTCAGCTTACGACACAAGCCCTCTTGGTAGAATATTATAGCAATGTGGCCAATATTGCCACCCATATAAGGGGTTGGCCATTTCAGACAGCCACAAAATCATCAACCATTACCTAAATTTCAACTTCCAAATTGCAGGGGATGGTTTTTGTTTATTAAAGCAATCCGTAGCGGGTTAAGGTTGCGCGGAGTTTTTCCTCTTCTTTGGGACTGATCGGCGTTAATGGCATGCGCAGTTCGCCGGTGTCGCGACCCAGCATGTGCATGGCGGCCTTGATGGGGATCGGATTTGTGGCCAGACCCAGCATATCGCGGCAGAGCGGAAAGAGTTTATGATGCCAGCGCCGGGCTTCGGCCAGATCGTTGCGCTCGAAGGCCTGGATCATGGCGATCATGTCCTTGGGAATGATGTTGCCCACGACCGAGATCACGCCCCGAGCGCCGATGGACAAAAGCGGCAGCGTCAGGCTGTCGTCGCCGCTTAGTACAGTCAGGTCAGTGGCGTTGATGATTTGCGAGGCCTGATCCATGGAACCGGTGGCCTCCTTGACCATGGTGATATTGGGCAATTCGGCCATGCGGATGATGGTTTCCGGCTCGATATTCTTGCCCGTGCGACCGGGAATGTTGTACACGCAAATGGGCACGTCCACGGCCTGGGCCAGGGCCTTGAAATGCTGATAAAAACCCTCTTGCGTGGGCTTGTTGTAATAGGGCCCCACGACCAGTACCGCGTCGGCGCCGGAGCGGGCCGCATAGCGGGACAAATGCAGGGCTTCATCGGTGCTGTTGGAACCCGTGCCGGGCATGACCTTGATTCTGCCCGCGGCGGCCTCGATCACCGCGGCGATCACCTGCTGGTGTTCCGGGTGGGAGAGGGTGGGCGATTCGCCCGTGGTGCCCACCGGACACAAGCAGGTCGTGCCCGAGGCTATTTGAAACTCCACTTGCTCCTGTAAGGCCTTGTAATCCACCTGGCCGTTGCGAAACGGGGTGATCATGGCCACCGAAAGACCGGCAAACTGTTCACTGCGCGTTGTCATGGGATTAATTTTTTCAAAATAAAAAGTAGGGCGGGACAACGTCCCGTCATCCAGAAAAAACTGGGGATTATCGAGGTGGGACGATGTCCCACCCTACGTATTGGTAATCACTTTATGTATTGGTAATCAAGAGTTTCATCTCCCGAACGGCTTCCTGAAAGCCGACCATGATCGCTCGGGTGACGATGCTATGGCCGATGTTCAACTCGTGCATTCCTTCGATTGCGGCAACAGGGCGGACATTGTGATAATTCAGTCCGTGACCGGCGTGCAACGCCATGCCCATTTGCCGAACCATTGCACCAATGGTTTTCAGTTTTTCCAATTCTTTTTGTGGGGCGGATCCCGGATGGGCATTGGCATATTGGCCGGTATGTAGTTCCACGGCGAAAGGTTTTATTCGGGCCGCTTCTTCGATTTGCCGCGCTTCGGGATCGAGAAACAGGCTCACGGCAATGCCGGCGTCCTGGAGGCGGCCTACCACATCGGCGACGCGTTTTTGATGCGCGATAATATCCAGCCCTCCCTCGGTGGTGATTTCTTCGCGGCGTTCGGGCACAAGCGTGGCCTGGTCGGGCTTGATCTGGCAGGCAATTGCCAGAATTTCCTCGTTGCAGGCCATTTCCAGGTTGAGTTTCACGGTCACGGTTTCGCGGAGAATGCGCACATCGCGGTCGCAAATATGGCGCCGGTCTTCGCGGAGATGGAGCGTGATGCAATCGGCCCCCCCAATTCCGCGAGCACCGCCGCCCATACCGGATCCGGTTCGTAAGTGCGGCGTGCTTGCCGCAGTGTGGCCACGTGATCGATATTGACACCAAGTTCAGGCATGACTAGTGATCTGTTGGGGGGGAGGGCGGAAAAAATCGCCAGGCGGGAATAAACCTCCAATATGGCCGTTTTCAAGCAACTTTCCGGAGCACAACAGGGGCAAATCTTAAACCTGTAAACAGGGATTATAACTCCACGTTTTTCCCGGACAAGCTACATGGATGCCGCCGGAATAATGCCGGATTTGGGAGACAACCGGCTTTTAGGGTATGGGACAGCAGAACCCGGATGTTATTCTCTGCTCTGCTGCCCAACGCCTTCCTTTTTGCATCTCCCCATAAGCTAGACTTATTTAGAAGGCAGAAAGTTCGTCCCCTTTCCAATTTTCTGCCGCGCGTTGTGGGCGGAGTGATTTGCCGGACGCCGTTTATACGGGATTTCATGCAGTCCGGGAAGACAAACATCTCCCCAAGGGGCACGATAATGACTTGTCACGAGCTAGCAGAATGCATCGAAAGATTGCAGCCTGATGCCTCGCCGCGCGAGGTCGCCCGGCTGTGCCTGCTGCTGTCAAACTATGTAGACGACTTGGACCTGTTAAGGGACGAGGAATTGCTCTCCAAGGCCTGGGAAGAGATGAGCATTCGGCTTCAGGCGGTTACCGACCAACATTCCGCCATGACCGCCGATTTGGAAAAGCTTTGCCGAGCCAAACCCGAGATGCTCACCATGGATCAGATTTGGGTGCTAATCCGGGCCATCAAGGTACAAAGCCAAGTGGTGCAACTGTACCTGGGCCATTCGGCGGTGAAAGCCGAAGAAGAAAAATAAGGGATCAGAGGTCGGGGGTCAGGGATCAGAAAGTTATTTGAAGAAGCGAGTCGGGGATTATAGCTAGTGCAGCCGGTTAGCGGGGCAGGTCTTTGAAGCGGTCGGCCAGGCGGAGGTTTTTCTGATCGCCGTCAAAAATGGTCCAGATGGGCGTTTTATCTTCCAGACGGGCCAGGTAATCCTGTATTTGTTTAGCGGTGCGCTGCTGGGCGATTTTCTTTTTGATTTCCACCTGGGCGGCGAGGAAGGGAGTGACCTGGGTTTCGGTCCGTTCGATTACGCGGATAATATAATATCCCGTCCGGCCTTCGATGATCGGGCTGAGCGTACCCGGGGGAAGCCCGAAAAGGGCCTGATCGAGTTGTTCACAAACCAGATTGCCCTGGGTGGTCCAATCGTGAACGCCGCCCTGCGCGGACGTGGCGCCTTGCGAGCCCTTTTTAGCCACTTCGGCGAACTCGGCGCCGGAGAGAACCTGATTACCCAGTTGTGCGATAGCTGTATATGCCTCGTCTTTGCCGGGATAGTTCGCGAATGGGACCATCAATTCTTCCCACCTGGCGCGGGCGGGTTGTTCAAAATCCGCGATCTGCTCCCGATAACACTTCAACATTTGATCGTAGGTGATTTCTTCATCGTGTTTGATTTGCTGCCCCACCCATTGTTCGGCCAGGACCCGCTCGGTAAAGGCCTTTTTTTCCCGCTCCAGCGAACTGCCCAGCGTGCGAAGTTTTTGGTCGAGTTCCGTGGTGGATTCAACTTTGCCGCGTTTGAGCATCTTGGGCAATTCCGTGGATTGAAAATATTCGATAATATGCTTTTCGGCATTGGTGATCCCTTCGGCGGGGATGGTCCGCCGCGCGTCCTGATAGATTAATTTCGATTCGATGCGGCTCTTCAGCCGCTGTTTGATCATCAGCGTGCGCTGGGCTTCCAGTTGAGAGGCCGGAAATTTGTCTTTGTAAGGTTCCAGGATCTCATCCACCCCGCCAGTGATTTCGTAAGCGAAGATGGCCTCCGAACCCACCCGGGCGAGAATCTTGGTTCCCTCGTACAATTCCTTGGGCGATTCCTGGGAAGCGGACGCGGCAGGGTACTGATTGAAGGATTGAGCAGTCTGCTCCAATGCGCCCGGCCATGACGCGGGACGACTGGGTGAAGTTGGCTGCACGGGCGGGCCGGGAACGATTTGCCGTATATTGTTATAACCGGACGACGGAACGGCCAACGGTCCCGTGGGCGCTACTCCCCACTGGTTTCCCCCAGGGTTGTCGGCATTCTGGGCCAAACACAGTCTGGGCAATGCCAGAACTATCAGCAAAGCGCCACCCGGTAAAGCAGCCCGATAAAAAAGTTTTTGCCGCACGGATTTTTCTTTATAAAAAGTTTGCAAGGCGAGATTCTTCGCTACGCTCAGCAGTGACTAATACGCTCAGCAGTGACAAAGAGGCGGGAGTATATCGGCAACCTTACTGCCATTGCAACAGCGATTTTATGATTGCATGAATCTGGGCCGGCTCCCTAACTCCTTGATCCATTGGGAGATACGCACTTCGGGCATCCACTACTCGCAGCTTCCCTCCGCTTAAGGCCGCCAATTGCTGGATCAAACGGGCAGAAGTGTACGTGAAAACCAGATATGGTTCTTCCAGGTGGATCGAGTCGATTTGCCAATGATGGGCGGCCAAACGAATTTCGACCAGGGAAAGCAGATGCGCAACCGGAGGCGGAAACGGTCCAAAACGGTCGGCCAATTCCGCCGTGAAATCGGCCAACTCCGCGCGGCTGGAGACCCGGGCCAAACGCCGGTACAAGTCGATTTTAAGTCGCATGTCGGGAACAAACGAGCGCGGAATGTAACCTTGCCCAGGCAGATCAATATCGACTTCAATGCCCGTCTTCGGCGGCAGGTGTTTTAATTTTCCCACCGCCTCCTCCAACAGCGCACAGTACAGTTCATAACCCACGAGGGCGATATGTCCGCTCTGCTCAGTGCCGAGGATATTGCCCGCCCCGCGGATTTCCAGATCGCGCATGGCAATGGCGAATCCGGCGCCCATGGTGCTGAATTCCTCGATCGCGCAGCCGCTTTACCGCGCTGGGCGAGAGATTTTTGTTCGGATCGATGAGCAGGTAGCAGTAGGCCCGGTGTTTGTAGCGTCCCACGCGCCCGCGGAGCTGGTGCAAATCGGCCAGCCCGTAGCGGTCGGCCTCGTCGATAAAGATCGTGTTGGCGTTGGGGATATCCAGGCCGCTTTCGATGATCGTGGTCGTCAACAACAGGTCGTATTGCTGGTCGACGAAATCGAGCATCACCTGTTCGAGTTCGTGTTCTGGCATCTGACCGTGGGCGATGGCCAGGGAGGCCTCGGGCACGATTTGCCGCATACGTTGAGCCACGCTTTGGATATCCTCCACCCGATTGTGCACGAAAAAGATCTGTCCGCCGCGATTGAGTTCGCGGAGCACGGCATGGCGGATTATATCGGGGTCGAAGCGGCAGACCCGGGTCTCCACGGCCAGGCGGTCTTCCGGCGGCGTTTCCAGGTTGGAGATGTCGCGCAGGCCGAGCAGTCCCATGTGCAAAGTGCGCGGGATGGGGGTGGCGGTCATGGTGAGCACATCCACCAGTTGGCGCAGGGCCTTAAGGCGCTCTTTCACTTCCACGCCGAAGCGCTGCTCCTCGTCGATAATCACCAGCCCGAGATTGTGAAATTGCACGTCGCTATGGGCTAGGCGGTGGGTGCCGATAACAATGTCGACGGCCCCGGCCTCCAGGCGCTCCAAAATTTTTCCTTGCTGGCCGCGCATGGCAAAGCGAGAGCGCGGCAAGTTCAAAGGGAAACTCGGCCATGCGCTGGCTGAAAGTGCGGCGATGCTGCTCGCAAAGAATGGTGGTCGGCACGAGCAGGGCCACCTGGTAACCGGCATCAACGGCCTTGAACGCGGCGCGCATGGCCACTTCGGTTTTGCCGTAACCCACGTCGCCGCAGAGCAGCCGGTCCATGGGCCGCGCCTGGCACATATCCTGTTTAATCGCCGCGATGGTGCCGAGCTGGTCGGGGGTTTCTCGATAAGGGAAAGAGGCGTCGAATTCGTGTTGCCACTCGGTATCTTGGGGAAAGGCGATGCCCGGCCGGGAGCTGCGCGGCCTGCATTTCGAGCATCTCCGCGGCCAGATCGGTAACCGCCTGCTCCGCGCCTGTTTCTGCTTTCCCCATATTCTCCCGCCCAGTTTGGCCAGGCGCGGACGGCTCTTTGAGCCGCCCACGTATTTTTGCACCAGAGAAATTTTTGCACTGGGCACATAGAGTTTGGTGCGGCCTTCGAATTCCAGTTCCAGATGTTCCTCGACGCATCCGTTTTTATCCAAAAGTTTCAAGCCACGATAACGGGCAATGCCATGGGCCACGTGCACCACCAGATCGCCTTCGCGGAGTTCCAGGAAACTATCGATCACCCGCGTCAGGCGCCGCTGCGGGAAACGCCGCAGGTCGGTGCGGCGGAACAATTCGCCGCTGCTGAGGAGCATGATCTTCTCGGGCAGCAAGCGAAAACCGTTGTGCAAGAAACCGAGCACAAAATGCAGACGTCCCTCTCGGGCCAGTAGCGTGTTGCCGAAAATATCGTTCAGCCGGCGGGCTTCGGCTTCGGTTTGGCAAACTGTAAATACCTCTTGACCGGCGCCGGCGGCGTCGAGTTCGTCGCGGACTTTGTTGATGTCGCCGCTGAAGCGCTCCACCGATTCGATTTTCAAACGACAGGTGGTTTCCAGCGAGGCCGCCGCCACCGCCCAGGCCGCCACCGAGGGAAAACGATAAATCTCCCGCATCACCGCCGACAGGTCGTGCAATTGTTCGGGTCGCTCCAGGCGCTCCAGGTAATGCTCGGCCTGCTGCTTAAGTTCCAAGGGCTCGACCAGCATGAACCAGCTTTGCGCGGGCAAATAGTCGGCCAGATGGGCGCGATCGGGCATGCCCGGCGGGAGAATCGTCACCTCGACCGCCTCCAGCCGTTCCAGGCTTCGCTGGTTGGAGACCTCGAAGCGGCGGATGGATTCGATCTCGTCGCCGCAAAACTCCAGGCGTACGGGATGGAACCAATCGGGGGCGAAAATGTCCAAAATTCCCCCGCGGAGGGCGAACTCGCCGGGCAGTTCCACGGCGGGCGTGTTGTGGAAACCGTTTGTTGCCAGCCAGCGGGCTAATTCCTCAACGCGCGATTGGGTCCCCGCACAGGCTGCAAGTCTGGCGTCCCAGGCTCTCGCGGTCGGGCACGCCCTGCAAGAGACTCTGAATACTGCAAAGGATGAGTTTTGGCCCCTCGGCCGCTTGCAGACTTTTAAGCAGGCGGAGGCGGTCGCCGAAAACTTCTTCGGCCACTGCCTGCTCGTGGGGAAGTCTTTCCCAGGCCGGAAAACGCTGCGGCACGACGCGGGTGAAAAGCGACAAATCATCGGCCAGATCATCGACGTCGTCCACGTGCGGGCAGACCACCAGCAGCGCAGCCGGGGCATATTCGACCAAGATGGCCGCCGCCAGCGCAGAGGCTGAGCCCCAGACTCCGTCGAGCGTGGCCGCATGACCGGTTAATAAACTCGCGACGATCTCGGCAAAGCCTTCATGCTGTTTAAGGCGTCCGACCAGTTCCCATAACCGATCCGACGCGTACGCAGCCGTCCCGGCGTTGGACATTGTTTGCTTATTATCTGCCGGGAAAAAACGGATACAATATCTTGGCTTTTCTTATTTGTCAGGTAGGGTGCCACTGCTTGTTCACAAGCAGTGTATTATTCGGCATTTTTCAAACAGCACTGCTTGCAAGCAGGGCACCAACGGGCACCATGCGTAGCATGGTCGATTGGTCGTGGCACACGTCATTTTGCTAGATGCATGTAGTTTATTTTCTCGGCTTTCCGCGTGGCGCGGCGCCCCTGGGTTGCGACGATCCGCCGCCATGTCGCCTGGGACGCGATTCCATGTTTTTGGCGACTATGATGCCGATCGCTTCTCCCCAAGTGGGAATGACGCGGAAAGCGGATTTGCCCTTCCGCTTGTCGCCTTCTTCGAGTTCTTCTTCGCCGAACTCTTCCTCGGGAGCGGATGCCCGGGATATTTCCGTTGTCTCGGCAAAATCGGCTTGCTCCGAAGCATCGCCTTTTATCGCCTGGGGGGTTTTTTCCAAGGCGATTTCCCCAGTCTTTTTCTTCCGTTTGCGCGATCCGCGATGCGTGCGACGGCGTTTGCCATGCTTTTTCTCGGCTTTGTCGTCGGCGGATTGCTCGGGCGCCATCCCCGCCGCGTCAGCCGTTTCCAAGGCAGGCTCGAGCGGCAAAGAATCGTCCTCGGCCGGGGCTTCTCTTTCCCGATCCAGGGAGTGTTTTTTCTCCTTGGCAACGTGGCGATCTTGATCCTGATCTTTCCGGTGGCGCCGCCTGTGGCGATGTGATTTCTTCTCGCTTGGTTCTCCAGGCTCTCTGCGGAATGGTTTCCGGGCGGTTTCAAAATGGTCGGATCGCGGGCCGAATTGCGGGCTGGATATTTCGCCCTCTTCTGTTGGCCGCCGGACCGAAATGTCAACTTTTTTTTCGGTCGCTTCGGAACGCGGCAGTTCGGCCGGCGCGGCAGGCCGCGGCGCTTCTGCTTCGACTTCAATTCCCAGTTCCACGGCGAGGGCGGCCCAGTTGGATTTAGGACGGGAAGCACGAGGAGAGGACGGCACGCTGGGCGATGCGGAAACCGCAGACCCAGCAGCGGCGCTCTCTGCAACAGCGGCCGAATTATCTTCGACTTGGGGAGATTCGTCAGGCTCCTTTTTCAAAGGTTCGGCGCCCAATTCCGAGGCAAGTATGTCCCAATGGTCCGTTTGTTTCGAATCCGACATGCTAATTTATTCACTCCTTACGAGGCATTAATCCACATCTTCAGGTGCTTATGAAAACAATAATAAAAGTATTAAGCAAATCATGCATACAACTTTATATTACCTGGGCAAGTCTACAGTATAGAAGTTCAGGGGTACGATGCAAAGCCGAGAGTAAATCCAGATCAGCGGCAAGAGGACGTTCGATTTTGTCTGAAAATGGGTTCCAAAGAGTATCATCTTTGGCCAAAAAAGGAATTCTTTGGCTGTCATCAGTATTATCTACATGTCATCATTTTGACAACACACATACACCTATATGGTAAACCATAAGCAGTAGCCATTAAGTTGTCAGTCTGTATCTAACTCCTTTTTCGGGAACAAGTTACGTATACCAGAGATCTCTGGATTTTAGAGATGTCTTAAATGGTATCAGGTTCGCGGGATTAAATTAAGTTGGTGTTTACAAAAGATGATCCCCTTAAAAGAAAAAGAGAGTTGCCATGAAGTGCTTTCCATATTCCAGTTCATTTAACCTATGGTATTACAAATTATTTTATGCGGGATTTGTTATTCTGCTTGCCTTCTGGACATGGCCGGCTGCGGCCAGATCGCCGGGATCTGAAAACAAAGACGACACCCTGCAAAAGCATAATAACGCCCGGGAAAGCAGATCAGCGCCCCCACGTAACCAACAGGTAAGGGTTCAACAGCGGGAGATGGCCTCCCAAGGAAGTTTTGCGCGTTCCCATTCGGCTGAGCAGACGGCCCCACAGGTTCTTCGATCGCCAGCGGAAAGCCACAGCCGCAGCCGGGGCCTGACTAATATGCAGGACAATTCGGCGCCGTCCTTTTCCAGTCAGTCCAGGCAAATAGCGACAACACCCCGGAGCGAGGTTTTTCAGTCCATGACTGAGCCGCGCTCTATGAGAATCTCAAACCAAGCCCGCTGGGCCGACAATCCTTCTGTCACACAGCAGCCGTCAATCAAACGTATAGCCCCAGATCCGCCACAAGCCCTGCTTAATATTTCACAGGAAACCTCAGTTGGCCAAGCTAACACAACTTCGGACGAACGCCACGAAAGTCGGGAAATCCGCCAAGCAGCACAGGAAACAATCCAAAACGACACGCCCACGGGGACCAACCGAAGAAATCTGAATTTCCGTACTCGCGGCGTCAATGAAGGTCCTGTGGTTGGCTCCACTGCCGCCAACATTGTTACTTCGCCGCTTGCCGACACGACGACTGGGGGATCGGGCAAAGGCGCGACCATGCTTTTGAATAAACAATCCGGCATGGGGCCCTCTTTGTCCGAGATCCGCAAGCGATTGATCGAACAGGGGCGCGTGAAAGGGGGCTTTGCTGGAGATGCCGGTCAAACATTCAATAATAATACGCCCAACCTTGGACTTACCGCTGGCAACACAACGCATAATTCACCAGAGAATGCTCATCAAGTTACTCCACTTGATCGCGTAAGACAGCGCCTGGGCAGCGGCGATCAGGGCGGAAAACCTGCAAACGATTTCAAGAATGTGATGGAAACTCCGCCTCCGAAACATCAAAACGATGCTGTCGGTCCCGGGGACGCGACAAAACATGCGCTGCCGCAGACGATTCATACAAAGACCGAGCATGATGAAGCGATTAAGTCTCATTTCTCCGATCGACTCCAGTCCGGCGAGTTGGACAAGGTTACCAAGGGAGAAATCGCCCAAAAGCTGAAGCTGGCCGACCAGTATCGTCTGATGCAGCAAGGCAACGTGGCCCGCCGCATGGAATTGCATAAGCACGCGGGCGATGGCGCCAATATCAAGATCCACGACTTCAAGCACTCCGGCCACGTGGACCATCTAAAGAATGTCACGGATTTTTATGCGTCTCGGCCGCATTACTATCATGGTGGGCTGAGCCCGCATTACGTCGATAGCTGTTTCAACTTCTTCTACAACGGGCCGAGTTTTTTTGCGGGCGTATGTTGGTATCCCCATTGGGATCCTTGGGTGGCCTGGTCGTGGCATTATCACTGCCGTCCGCTTTGGGATCCCCGGCCGCTATGGTGCCAGCCGGTGATCTATGAACCCTATTACGATTGGGCCTGGTGGGAGACGCCGGTCTGGGCGCCCTTGCCCGCGGCAACTTGCGGCACCTGGGTCGAAGTGGAACGGCCTGTTGTGCCCGCAACACAATACGACCTGCAATTGCTGGCTGTGCGGTTTGTCGATCCGGGCCATCCGGAAG
The DNA here is from genome assembly GCA_963820545.1 of Pirellulales bacterium. Classification (GTDB taxonomy): domain Bacteria; phylum Planctomycetota; class Planctomycetia; order Pirellulales; family Thermoguttaceae; genus CAWGAJ01. The sequence goes on along the minus strand of CAWGAJ010000004.1, from coordinate 43,119 downwards.
AAAAACTTGGTCCTCGTTATCGCGTGTGGCTGCGCAACAACAGCGATCAGCCGATAACAACGCCGTTTAACGTGATGCTTTTCGCGGGCAACGACGATAAACTAACCGCCAATCTGCCTCATAGCGGGCTACGGGTTACATCGATCGAACCGGGCACTACACAGAGCGTGGATATCCGCCTGCCTTTGGAGGCTGCCACCATGGGGCGCGACGCCCAGGGTAATCCCGCACCTTATCAATACGTGCATGTGCTGCTGGATGCCAATCAGGAGATCGCGGAAACGACCCGCAATAATAACGGCGCTATAATTCCTCGCGGCGATGTGCTGCCGGTCGATCCGGCGGCCTTTGAAGTCGATCCGACGAGCACGGCGGTCGGCAGCGAACTGATCCTGGCCGGCGAAGGTTTTGGGCCGCAGCCGGGGCAAGTCCTGATCCATGTTGCCGACCAGGAATTGCCGGCCGAGGTTTTGGGCTGGTATGATTTGGGCGTGCGCGTGAGTGTGCCTCAAATTGAATTAAAGGAGCCCACGCCGGCCGAGGTAATCGTGGTTCGCGGCGATGGAGCGGCCGCCAATCCGATCAAAATCACCCTTTTGCCCGGCCAGATAGGACCGGCATTAAGTCCGCCGCCGCCACCCGCCCCGGCACAGTAACTTTGCACATTATTCATTTTGTCCATTATTTATTTAGCCCCCGGTGAACACACCGGGGGCTTTGGTTGCGGCTATTAATCCACTAAGGGATAGAGATTTCAAAAGAGGCTTTTCTAGATTTTTTGGCTGGTTCAAGGGTTTTGAAACGAGAAAAATCATCTTAGCCGACGGCCAAAAAGCCCACTTTAGATTTGCACTTGCGGCGATTAAAATGTATTGAAAAATCGCAATCTATCCGGCAAGGGCATGTTTTTTTATTATGGAAAGAATTCCCTGGGCGTTGCCCAGGGCTGGGTGAATTGGCGGCCCTTTGGGGCAAGCGGAATGTCGCTGGGTTGCGCTGATTCTTGAATCAGTCAATATTAGGTGTCAGGCAAAGCCTGACCTACGGCTTACACCCCTGGCTACACGACATCGGCCCTCCGGGCCGTGGCAGCCACGCCCTTCGTTCCTCAGGGCGTGCCACACGATCGTTTGCTATTATGCGGACAGTCAAGTGTGCATTGGCCCCGGGTGTACGCCCCGGGTGTATTCACCCGGGGCTAAATATATAATGTTCTGAAAGAAGCGAAGAATTTCTACTTCCCAAATTGCATTGTTTTTTGATGCCCGATTTTATTTTTATCACTTGTCAGGTCGGCGCGGAACGGGCAGTGAAAGCGGAACTGGCCCGGCAGTGGAGGGATTTTCGTTTTGCATATTCGCGGCCCGGTTTTCTCACCTTCAAATTGCCGGAAAAACACCGGCTGGTTGAGGATTTTGATTTGCATTCGGTCTTTGCCCGGGCATACGCGTTTTCGTTGGGTAAGGTGCAGGGGCAAGATCCAAGGCAGATGGCCCAAGAGGCCTGGACACTTATCGGGCGCCGTGGTGCTGAGCGAATCCATGTATGGGCGCGTGACGTGGCCGAGGCGGGCGAACATGGCTTTCAGCCTGCAATTACACCCCAGGCAATAGAAGTTCACGCCCTATTGCTGAAACATTGTCCTCGTCACCAACGTCTTGCGGCAAATGCTGCTGATCCGCTGCGGCCAGCCAAACGCGGCGAACGAATTATGGATTGTGTGCTGGTGGAGCCAGATCAATGGTGGATTGGTTTTCATCGCGCCGGGGAAATAGCGACTCGCTGGCCGGGCGGGATGTTGTCGCTGGAATTGCCGGCGGGCGCGGTTTCACGCGCGTGGCTGAAGATGGAAGAGGCCTTGCGCTGGTCGCAATTGCCGATTCCCGCCGGGGCCCGAGTGGCCGAGATCGGCAGCGCACCGGGCGGCGCCAGTCAGGCACTTTTAGCGCGGGGCATGATCGTCACTGGTATTGATCCGGCGGAAATGGATCCGCGGTTATTGAAGCATCCGCATTTTACCCACCTTCGTCAGCGGAGCAGCGAAGTACGGCGTCGGGAATTTCGCAAAATCCGTTGGCTCACGGTGGATATGAACGTGGCGCCGCGCTATGTGCTGGATGCCGTGGAAGCCATAGTCTTACATCCTCAGGTTAGCGTCCGGGGCATGATTTTGACCTTAAAATTATCCGAATGGGGTCTGGCAACAAATGTTCCTGAGTATATCAAACGGGTAAAAAGCTGGGGTTACAATCTGGTCCGTGCCCGACAGCTTCAGCATAACCGGCGCGAGATTTGTTTGGCCGCGCTCAAAAAACCGTTCCGACGGAAATAAATCAACTTTGATCACACCCATAATGGAGGGGCATGTCAGTCACTCGCCGTTGCCCAATGGATCGTGGATAAACAAATCCCTTCACAATTTATTCAAATTCAAGATTGCGAAAAAAATTTCTCTAAATTGCCTAAAAGTATTCACACGATCATTGCAGTTAACTCTTTAGAGATGCTTGCATAAGTTGGCGTCTGTGACTAAAGCCGGCATTTAAGATTCGCCGATTGACGCGGTAAAGCGGATTTCATGGATCGTATAAAGGTCGGTTGACTTATTCGCAAAGCCTGCCTAGAATACCAAACTTCAGCTAGGTAATTTGTGCGAGTTCTAGACGCAGATTTGCGGGATTTAGTAAAGTTTGGCCCAGCATACCCGGCTATCCTTTTGTATATTGTTGGGCTAAACTAAGCCTACACTTCGTTTAGCAATCTAGTGACCTATAAGGGCATTGCCGGAGAAAAGACGTGATTCACCGAGTTGCTTGCAGGTCTTGTTTCCCTAAAATTCCCGGCATAATCCACCTTTCGCGGATTTGCTTGGTTATTGGGGCGTTCATTTTAGTGCAGACAACTGTGTTGCAGGCTTTTGATTCACTAGAAAAAACTCCTGCACTTGGTTCTGCAACATCAGGAAATCTTGGCAACTCTGAGAAATCTGACAACTCTGCGCAGGCCGACAGTTCTTCCCAGTCGGCCGAGAGTGCCAAGGGCGCGGAAAAGCCGTCATTATTAGGGGAACCGTTTGCCCCGGGGATGCTTAAATTGTTGCAGCAAGAGATCGTGGCTGGTTTTGCCAAACGCCAGATCACCGACAATTATGCTCGTTTCCGCAGTTACGCTGGCTACAAATTGAATTCCTCGGCGGGCCGGTATACCGGCTCGGAATTGACAGGCAATTGCCGGCTCTCTTGGTATGATCACATGTTGCGCAATCCGCTTTCCGCGATTACTGAAGCAGAGCAATTTACCCGCGAGTTGCATCAGGCCGTGCTCGACAGTCACGAAGGCTTTGCCAAGGTTTTGGCCATCGCGGCAAAAAAAATGGACCTCAGCGAACCAAAGCCGCGAACTTTTGCCAAGGTCACTTCGGCTGAAGAGGCCTTGGATATCGTCAAACAATCCCTGGCCGAGGCCCAAGTATGTTACGCCGCTGCTTTGTCGCCGCTGACGAAATCGCAAATCCGCGAATTGCAATCAAATATTTATTCGGTTCTGGTCGGTCAGAGCGAGGTGGGCCATACGCTTAACGATCGCGGCAGCGGCCGGCGGCTTTGCGATTTGATGGAAATCATGGACCGCAACGCTTTATATGCGGCAGCCGATGCACTGGCACCACTCACCGATCCGGAATTACTCGAACAATTAAAGTCGCTGCCGGCCGAGGGGAACGTCAAAGTCGAGGGTATAACCGGCGTTGTGGTCGATTGCATTCAGACGCCCAGTGGAAAGATCATCATCGGTGGCAAAGGGCCAAATGTGTACCAACTTGACAAGATGCCCGACGTTTGTGCGGTCATTGATCTGGGCGGCAACGACGCTTATATCGACGGTACCGTCGGCCCGGAGCGGCCCGTGCTGGTGGTGATCGATCTGGGAGGCAACGATCTGTATCGCGGCACCAAGCCGGGCATCCAAGGCGGAGCCATCCTCGGAGTTTCAATGTTACTTGATCTTGAAGGCGATGATATCTATCAGGCCCAGGACGTGGCCCAGGGTTCCGCGATAGCAGGCGTGGGAATTCTCATCGACTATGCTGGGAATGACCGCTACATCGGCCTGCGCCGCGTGCAGGGAGCGGCCCTAGGCGGGCTGGGCGTGCTGATCGACCGCAGCGGCAACGACGATTATCATGCCGCCATGTGGCGCAGGGGATTGGCGGGCCGTTGGGTTTTGGTTTGCTCGATGATCTTTCCGGCAACGATCATTACTATTGCGGCGGGATGTGGCGCAATTCCTACTACCCCGAGACCCCGGGCTACGAGGGTTGGGGACAAGGTGTGGGTGAAGGAATCCGTCAAGTGGCCGACGGCGGCATCGGCGTGATCCTCGACGGCGCCGGCGACGACGTCTATGAATTCGACTACCTCGCGCACGGCGGCGGATATTGGTGCGGGATGGGTTTTGCCCGCGACTTCGGCGGCAACGATCAGCGCCTGATCTGCCGCAAGGCCTACAACGGCCAAGCGCGAACCCAGCCCAGCTTCCAGCGCTTCGGCTGCGGTTGGGGCTGCCATTATTCGCTGGGATTTTTATTCGACGACAGCGGCGACGACGTGTACGAAGGCACGATCATGGGCACGGGCATGGCCTGGGATTGCTCGGTGGGCGTGCTCTGCGATTTCGGCGGCAACGATCACTACAAAGCCACCGGCGGACTGACTCAGGGCACCGGCGCACAAATGGGCATGGGCATTCTTTTCGACTACGACGGCGACGATGTATATGAAGGATACGGCCAAGGTTACGCTTCCTCGAGCATTTCTTATCACACCTTGCCAGATTGCGGCGGAAATTTCAGCTTCCTGATCGATTACGGCGGCAACGACAAATACGGATGCGGGGCCAAGAATAACTGCTACATCGAGCGCGGTTGTCACTGGGGCTTCCTCATCGATCGTCCCCGATCAGAGGAGGCCCAGCCCACGGCCGAGAAGAAAAAGCCGGTTTCCACGACGGTCAAATGATGTGGGAAGGATGGCATTCGATGAATAATACTCATTTCAATTTGATAGGCGTTTTTTTAGCATCTCTGTTATTAGCGGCGGGGACGATTCTTCCCGGCGCCGCCGAGGAAACATACGGGCAATCAGCGTCAAGCAAAGAGGAAGGGCCCGCGCTGTCGCCGTTGTTGTCGGCGCAAGAGGAGGATCAGCAAAACAAAGCGGCGGAAAACAACAACCAGCCTGAGGCTCCACAGGTTGGAGAGGAAAAGGAATCCAATGCGTTAGCGCCACAGATGGATTCCGCGTCGGAATCGCCCGATGCCCCGGCAAAAGTGAACGTGGAAGGGCCGGTGGAAGAGAAGCCCCTGGTGGAGAAAGCCGAAGAGCAGCAACAGCCGGCGACAGAAGAAAAAACAACTACCTCGACAGAAATGCCCGGCGGCGAAAAACCTGGCGCCGGCGCTGCCGTGGAACCTGAACAAGCCGTCCCGCCGCCGCCCCCGACGCCCAAACGAGAACTTACGCCGGCCTTGGCCGCGCTCCGCGATCAGGTGCGGCGGACCCTGGCGGTTTATGAGAAGATACCCTTTAATACCCGGCAAAACACGGCCGGCGAGATTATCGAGTATTGTTTGCCGCTGGGATGCGGGGCGGAGATAACGCTCTATGACTCCGGGGGCGCAAAACGAGCAAACGGGATTGCCTGTTTGTGCTGGAACTATCCCTGCGGCGGCTATGAACCGTTGACCGTCAGCGACGGCCGTATTGCCGCGCGCCTGGGATACGGAACGCAATCCCGGCCGTCGCAACTGCTGGCCATGCTGGCCTTCGCCCGCGTGCCGACGACTTATCCCCTGCGCGTGGGCGATACGGTGCGCACGGTTGCCGATCTGGTGGAGTCGGAAAAACGCTCCTGCCGCTCCGGCGCGGATCTGTCGTTGCAATTGATCGGTTTGGGTTATTATGCCGACGAAGGAACGTGGCAAAACGATCTTCGTGAAGAGTGGTCGCTGGAAAAGATTATACAAAAAGAACTCGATCAGCCGGTGGTTACCGCCGCCAACGGCGGCTTGGATCGGCTGCTGGGTTTAAGCTACGTGGCATGCCGCCGCAATAAACGCAATCTGCCACTGGAAGGGCAGTACGCCCGGGCGGAAAAGTACGTCGGCGATTTTCAAAACTATGCTTTCAGTTTGCAGAACGCCGACGGCAGTTGGGGATATTTTTTGAGCGGCAAGGGCGCCAACCGCGATGCCGCCGCGGGATTGCGCTCTTCGGGTTACGTGCTGCAGTGGCTGGCCCTTGCAGTGCCCGAGGAACGCCTGGACGATAAGCGGCTGGCGGCGGGAATCGGTTATTTGAATAACATGCTCAACAACCAGCAGTATCTCTCCAATTTGCCCGCGCTGGCGACCCGCGATATCGCCGGGGCCGTGCACGCCATGCACGCCTTGGCGATCTACGACGAGCGTCTTTTCAAACCCGCCGACAGCCAGCAGGCGCCCGCCGAACAAAATCCCGCCCCGGCCACGGCAAAACGGGATTCCGGCGGCAGTCTCTAGCGATCACAATTAGCAAGACAACTGGCGCATGGGTGCTAGTTTTTTTCACTGCCCTGGGCCCGGGCAATCACTGCCACGGCGACCATCGAGGCGCCTGCTTTTTTCAGCAGGCCGGCAACCTCGCTGCAAGTAGCGCCGGTGGTCAGCACGTCATCGACCAGCAGCACCCGGGCGTCCTGTAATGGGCGATGGGAACGGAGGCGAAAAGCCCCGCGCACGTTGTGAAATCGTTGCTTGCGCGGCAATCCCGATTGGGGTAATGTGTTTCGACAACGAACCAATAAACGATTTTCTACTGGAATCGCTAGTTTTTGTCCTATACTACGCGCAAACTGTTCCGGACTGTTCATGCCGCGTCGCAAACGTCGGCGCCAATACATGGGGATGGGAACGATCATCTCCGCACTGAGTTCGGCCAATTCGCGAAAACGTATTTGGGCCAGCAGCCGGCCCATGGTTATTGCCAGGTGTTTGCGCCGGGATTGTTTCATCTGTAAAATTATCTCGCGAAGAATACTATCGTACTCGCCGATGGTCACAACCGTGTCGAACAACAGCGGCGGATTTTTGCACCTGAAACAACCCTCCGCAAGTTGGCTTTCCTCGGCAATAGCTCCGCCGCAATGCCGGCAGCAAATCCACTTTTCAGGCACGATGCGGCGGTAACACAGCGGACAAAGAGGCACGTGGTCTTCTTGCTCCGCGAGATCCGTCTGGCAGCAGGCGCAGCGGAGAGGAAATAACAGATTCAATCCGCTGGAGGCGAAGTTTGCCAAAGAAGAACCAAAGCGACTTGCAAATCGAGCCATGGCATTAAACCTAAGACGACGGAGTTATTTAAAAATGGATCATTTATGATATCCGCAAATTTTAATTGCTCCCGGCAAATTTGAAAGGCGGCGGCGAAGATCAAAAAAACTGCTATTGCAGCCTTAAAACAGCTTTTGCCCGCACCCCAACCACTAGGGGGAGTTTGATTGATCTATACCTCCAAGTCGTTTTATGTTATTTCTATGCACTCTTCTTTTTTAATCAGCACCAATTATGCAGATACTAAAGCGGATCCTTGGTCGGGACAATTCACCGGTCGGCGTGATGGGGATCATCGACCGCTATCTGCTCCGCCAGTTTTTAGAGACTTTTTTTATTTGTTTTTTGAGTCTCATGGGTCTGTTGGTCGTCTTCGAGTGCACCACCAACATCGATGAATTCATGCGCTGCGGGGAGAAAGCCGGAGGCGTGCTGAAACTCATCGGACGGCGTTACGGCTACCAGACATGCGCTTTTTTTAACCAAACCAACGGGTTGCTGACGCTGATTTCGGCGATGTTCACGGTCTCCTGGATTCAGCGCCACAACGAGCTAACCGCATTGATGTCGGCGGGCATATCGCGGATACGAGTGATTTTGCCTTTGGTCTTGGTGGCCGTGGTCATCAGTCTCTTGGCCGCCGTGAACCGCGAACTGCTCATTCCGCGTTTCCGTGACGAATTGGCCCGCCCTCCGCAAGATTTGATTGGCGATCAGGGGCAATCGCTGGGGCTGCGATACGACAACCAAACCGACGTGATCATCCGCGGCAAATTAACCTATGCCGAGAACAAGCGGATTGAGCAGCCCGACTTCCTGATGCCCCTGGCACTGATGCAATACGGGAAGCAAGTGCAAGCCGAGAACGCCTATTATCTGCCGGCGCAAGGCAAGCGGCCCGGGGGATATTTGTTCGATAAAGTGCGCGAACCGAAACATCTCGATACGCGGCCCTCGCTGCTCTGGGCCGGCCGACCAGTGTTGATTACTCCCCATGATGCGCCCGACTGGCTCAAATCCGACCAGTGTTTTATCGCCAGCGATTTGGACTTCGAGCAATTGACCGGCGGGATAGGTTTCTGGCAGTTCTCCTCGACCGCGCAGTTGATTTCCGGGCTGAGAAATTCCAGCCTGGGTTATGAAGCCAACGTGCGCGTGGCGGTTCATGCCCGTTTTGTGCAGCCCTTTTTGGACCTCACACTGTTGTTTTTAGGCTTGCCTTTGTTGGTGCGCCGCGAGAGCCGTAACGTTTTTCTGGCGATTGGGTTGTGCATGGGCGTAACAACCGTCTTTATTTTGACCGTCTACGGCTTGCAATATCTGGGAACCAGTGCCCTCATTAATCCCGCCCTTGCCGCCTGGGCGCCACTGATGATCTTCGTCCCTCCCGCCGTGGGACTGGCACATTCGATGTGGGAATGATAAGTGACCCGCCTGATGGACGGTCCCGCTGAATCTCCATGAGTTTGGGAAAAATTTTTCTACACCGAAGAGCTCTTGGGTCTGTTGACCGTGGATTTAGCTTCCGGCACAATAATGGAGCGTGTGAGGACTTGAAAGCCTATCCAGGAGTTAGTGGGAAAAAACAGGAGCAGCAATCCCATGGGCGGATTCTTCGGCGTAGCCTCGAAAACCGATTGCGTGGCCGACTTGTTCTATGGCACCGATTACCACAGTCATCTGGGGACCATGCGGGGCGGAATGGCGACGCAGAGAGAAAACAGCATCCTGCGAAACATCCATGACATCACCAACAGCCAATTCCGCAGCAAATTCGAAGATGATCTGAAAAACATGCAGGGAGCGCTGGGCATCGGCATCATCAGCGACTATGAGGATCAGCCGCTAATCATCAGTTCCCATCTTGGGACCTATGCCCTGGTGACCGTGGGTCGCATCCTCAACCTCGACGAACTGGCCGAGGAGGCATTTCGGGGGCGAACCACCCACTTCTCCGAAATGGGCGGCGGCGGCATAAATCCCACGGAACTGGCGGCTGCCTTGATTAACCGGGAAAACAGCTTCGCCGAAGGCATCCAGTACGCCCAAAAGGTGATTAAGGGATCTTGCTCTTTGCTGCTGCTCAGCGCGGGCGCGATCTATGCCGCGCGGGACCGGCTGGGCCGCACGCCGGTGATCATCGGATCCAAGCCGGGAGCCTATGCCGTCTCACTGGAAAGCTGCGCCCTGCCGAACCTTGACTATGAGGTTAATCACTATTTGAGACCGGGAGAAATTGTGCGGATCACGCCCGAGGGCGTGGAGACGCTCAAATCTCCCGGCGAAGAAATGCAGATTTGCGCATTTCTCTGGGTTTATTACGGTTATCCGGCGTCGTGTTACGAAGGCATAAACGTGGAGCTGGTCCGTTACCGTTGCGGGGCGGCGCTGGCGCAAGGAGACGATCTTGAGATCGATCTCGTGGCGGGCATACCCGACTCTGGCACGGGCCACGCCATTGGCTACGCTAACGCATCGGGCATCCCTTACGGGCGGCCGTTCGTAAAGTACACGCCTACCTGGCCGCGAAGTTTCATGCCCCAGGATCAACGGATTCGCGATCTGGTGGCGCGCATGAAACTCATCCCCATTCGCGAGCTGATCCAAGGCAAACGGGTGCTGTTCTGCGAAGATTCAATTGTGCGGGGCACACAACTTAAAGACACCATCCGCCGCTTGTTCGACTACGGCGCCCGGGAAGTACACATGCGCCCGGCCTGCCCGCCGTTGGTCCACGGATGCAAGTTTCTGAACTTCTCCCGCTCCAAGTCGGAACTGGACCTGGCGGCGCGCAAGGCGATAAAAGAACTTGAAGGCGACGACGACAAACATCTGGACGACTACGCCGATCCCTGCTCCGCGCCACGCGGCCATGGTCGAACGGATTCGCCAGCACCTTGGGCTGACGTCGCTGAAGTATCAAAAACTCTGCGATCTGGTCGCGGCGATCGGCCTGCCTAAAGGCAAGCTCTGCACCTATTGCTGGGACGGCGCGGAATCGTGTTGCGACAGCTCTGGCTGGTTCCGCCCGCCGCGGATAAATAAAAAAGATTGGCATATCGTTATCCGCGTCCCAGGCGTAAAACGCCTGGGCTAGAGAAAAATGTATAAGGATTTAGCCCAGTCCATGTTTAGCCAGTTTATCGCGGAAGGTGGAGGGTTTCATGCCTAGTGCGGCGGCGGCGGCGGTTTTGTTGCCGCCGCAGTTGCGCAGGGCCTCTTGCAAGAGCTGCTTTTCGGCGTGATCGATGGCGGCTTGGAACCCGCCCGCGGGCAGACGCTGGCCGGAGTCTGATCCGCCCAGTTCAGTAATTAATACTTCACTGCTAATATGGCCGGCGCCGATTAAATACGCCCGTTCCAAGGTATGATGGAGTTCGCGCACATTGCCCGGCCAATCGTGCCTAGAAAGCATGGCCACGGCCTCGGGATCGATGCGGTACGGCCGGTCGCCGGCAATGCGCTGCAAGAGGTCCTCGATCAACAGGGGCACATCTTCGGGGTGCTCTCTGAGGGGCGGGATGGTGATTCGCAAAACATCCAGGCGATAATAAAGATCTTCGCGGAAGGTGCCCTCGGCAATTTTTTCCAAAAGGTTGCGTTTGGTGGAAGCGATGATGCGCACGTCGGCCTTGATCGAGGTAGCGCCGCCGACGCGCTCGAACACCTTTTCCTCGATGGCGCGCAGGAGTTTGGATTGATGTTCCAGGGGGATGTCGTCGACGTCGTCGAGGTAGAGCGTGCCGCCTTCGGCCAGGTCGAAGCGTCCTTTGCGCTGCTGGTCGGCGCCGGTGAAGGAGCCTTTTTCGTGGCCGTAGAGTTCGCTTTCGATGAGTTGCGGGGGGAAGAGCGTGCAGGCCACTTTGACAAAGGGAAATTCCCGGCGGCGCGAATTGCGATGGATTACCGCGGCGATAAGATCCTTGCCCACGCCCGTCTCGCCGCAGAGGAGCACATTGGCGTCGGTTTTGGCGGAGATTTCCACCATACGTTTCACGCGATCCATGGTCGGCGAACGGCCGACAATGGACTGCTCGACTTCCGCAGTGGGCAAACGCGGTCCGGGCTGCGCGGCCCCGGCAGCGGCTTTCTTCTCGCGCTCGATGCGGGCTAAAAGCGGGAAGATCTCTTCGTTGCGGAAGGGTTTGGTCACGAAATCGAAGGCGCCGAGTTTTATCGCCTCGACCGCCACGGGAATACTGCCGTAGGCGGTCATCATGATTACTTCCACGTGGGCCAGGGGGCCCTGCTTGATGCGTTTGAGGAGCTCCAGGCCGTCGAGCTTGGGCATCTTCAGGTCGGTGACCACCACATCAAATCGCGCCGGGAAATTTTTTCCAGGCTTCCTCGCCGTCGGCGGCCACGGCCACATCATGCCCCTGCGTGGCCAGATCGTCGGCCAAGGTGACGCGTTTGATTTTTTCGTCGTCGACGACAAGGATTTTCATGGGAGAGGATTTTAGATAATGAATATTAAAGGGGGATTATTGCAAATTGCAAATTGCAAATTGCTGCAATATAAATCAGCAAAAGGGCTGCCCTGGAACTCTTCAATTGTATAATCTCCTTTATCTGTCTCGACTATACCTTCGTCGCCATGTGATACTCTTTCAGCAATGGGCAAATTGTAATTTATTACTCCTGCCTCTTAACATTCTTTTTATCGGCGTGATTGAGGATTACGGTGAAGGTGGTACCTTGTCCCAGGGCGCTGCGGACTTCGATACGGCCGCCCATCTCGGAGATCAACATGCGGCAGAGGCTCAGGCCCAGGCCGGTGCCGCCGGAGTCGGCGCGGGTGGTGAAAAAGGGCTCGAAGATTTTTTCCAGATTGACCCGCGGAATGCCCACGCCGGTGTCGCTGACGTCGATGGCCACGGAACCCATCTGATCTTCGTCTTTATGGCCCAGGGCGTAAGTGCGTAAAGTGAGCGTGCCGCCGCGGGGCATGGCGTTGAGCGCGTTGGTGGAGAGGTTAAAAAGCACTTCTTGCAAGGTATAAGGATCGCCTTGCACCAAGGGCACTTCGCCCAGATCGGCGCGGATCTTGATGTTTTTGCCGTGGCTGGTGCCGAGCACATCGAGCGTGGCTTCCACGGCCTGGTTCACGTCGGTGCTCTGCAAAGTAACGCCGCGGGGCCGGGCAAAGGCCTGTACGCGTTTGGCCGTGCGCTCGATCCGCTCCAGGGCCTCGGTCATCATTTGCACGTATTCGGTCAGATGGGGATCGTTTTTCACCCGTTCGCCGATCAGGCGCAGGCAGTTTTGCACGCCGTCCAACGGATTGGCGATTTGATGGGCGATGCCGGCCACCAATTGTCCGATGCCCAGCATTTTTTCCTTCTGGCGGATTTCGGCGTGCGCCCGATCCACATAGCGGCGGATCGAGGTGGTAAAGTAGACGGCGATCCATAATGCGCTGGCGAAGGCCACGAATACGCCCCACAAATACAAGCCATCCAAAGGAGGCGCACCGTTTGTATCCGAGGGGAAATTCAGGGCAAAGCGGTGGATCGAGCCCAGGTACTCCAAAAGCATTACAATGCCCACCAGGCCGGTGGAATAAGCGGCGAAAAAGTATGGCGCCCCGCCGCGGAGATACATGCCCGCGATAATCATGTGGAAGACAAAGAAGAAGAGGAAGGGATTTCGCGGCAGATCGGCAAAGTAGAGCAGCAAGCCCAGGGCGGTCAGGTCAAAGGCGATTTGCCAAAAAATGTTTCGCTCCACGTTGCCTTCGCCCGAGGCCGCGTCGCGCTGGCTCAGCATAAACAGCAAGTTATAAGCCGCCATTGCGCAGGCGATCAGATAAAGCGGGAGCGGATTGGCTATCAGCGGCCAGATAGACGAGGTCAGCCAAGTCACGCCAATCACGGCTGCGCAGGCCAGCCAGCGGAGCGAAACCAACCATCGAGCGCCTTCAGGCGGAAGTTTCATGGGTTAGATATTAGGGATGAAGGATGAGGGATGAAGGCAGAACGAAGAAGGCAGAACGCGGAACTGAAAACTGATTACTCACTACTTTCACCCCGATTCCCGAATTCTGAAACTTGAATCCTTGTTACCGTCCACTGTCTAGATTTTGTTGCGGAAAGATATCGCATGCGTGCAAGCACGCACCCTACCTCTATCTACTGCCCACAGTCCACTATCTATTACCTACCGCCTACTATATAGCATCTACTTTTCCCTCTCCCAGATTACCGTGGCGGTGCGATGGGCCAGATCGATGGTCAGTGTAACCTGATCGCCGAATATTGCTCCGCATTCGCGTAGATAGGCGCCCAGTCCCCAGGCCCGGCCGTCTTTGGTGGCCAGTGTGCCGATCACCCGGCCGTCCGGGGCAAGGAGCTGGAATCGGCCGCGGACGATTTTCTTGAGCCCCGCCGGGATGGTGATCACCGCATAGGTGCTGGCGGCCTTGGAAAGTCGATATTTCAGCCAGACATTGCCGTCCTCGGTGACGCCGTGGTCGCTTAACACCCGCTGCGAGCCGCGGTTGGCCCGACGCACGGCCGTCAGGTGCTCGACCTGTTCTTGAGTAACCCGGGCGCCAAGCAGTCCATAGACGCTGGGAGCGAATTGCGCGATCACCGGCGACCAGGATACAAAGGCATGAAAACTGAAGCGATTCATCCCGGCGCCCACGCATAATTCTTCCATTGAGCCCCGCTCCATCAACGGGCCGTGCTTTTTGAGCACGCCCACCAGCTTTGCCTCCACGCCGGTAAGCACTTTTCTCCAATTGCGCGGCGGCACGGAACGGATGTGTTTGCCGTCGATACGCACGTCGGGCATCAAGCTACAATATTTCAAGAGCACTTTTTCCGGCGGGGGTTCGCGCCACAACCGTCGATTCCGGGCTAAAGCCATGCGCAACTCCGACACCGTAACCTCGCCGGCCACGGCCAGCACCTTATCGATCGATTTTGGCAAACCGTGCTTGGCGATCCCTTGGATCGTGAACCAACCGGAGTGTTCATCAAGCCACTGGAAGCCGTCGATCAGCATGAGCGTCTGGCGGACCAATTGCGTATCGGCTGGGCCGGGATAGCGCCGGGCAACCATCCGTTCCATGCGCACAGCCCGCGACAGTCCGTGAAAATAAATTTCTTTCTTCGCCTGATCGGTAGTGAACGTCACGGCTTGGGCCTGATCGGAGCGAACCGCCAGATAGCCTTTTCCCTGGCGCTTTGTGCCGTGTTCCGCGGCAATGACGGGCGGTTTTATTTTTGTTTTCGCCCTCCGCGCAACGAAGGCCTTTCCTTCGTTTACCTTGATAACCTTGAAGTGCGGCGGCCGATTGAGCAATTTTGCCCCGGCGGCCACGGCCTCCAGCGACATGCCCACGGCCGTGAAACCTCTTTCGATCAGCTCCGTCTCGATTTTATGGGCCGCAACAGGCAGACATTTTTCGATCAAAGCCAAGACTCCGTCCATGACTGGCGCCAGAATTGTTCCCGTATCGCGCCGCTTTTTGGTCAACTTGGCACAAATTTGGCGGACTCGCTCCCGGGTGATGCCAAAGCGATCGCCGATTTCGGTGAGGGTGTGCGTTTGCCCGTCCACCCAGCCGTAATAGCCGATCAGGATTTCTCGATTTCGCGCGGAGCGGGCAGTGGCAAAAAGCTGGATTAACTCGTCTTCCAGCGACAAATCCGCCATCCGCTCCAGACCCAGGCGCAACTGACGAAGTTTATCCAAAACATAAGCCCTATCGGTTGGATCGCGTCTGCGCGTGCGTAGCCGCTCGGCGAGTTCGAAGACTGTGCGGGCTTCACCGTCAATCGTTTGCATTAAGGGGCCGCAGCGGGGATCGTCGCGGCGAAGCAAACGCGATTCCTTCAAGGCAAGTAACTTTTCCGCTTCGGCCGTTAACTCGACGGATAATTTCGCCTGCGCCGGATCCCCGGGTTTCCTGTCGTCCGATATTTTCTGCACGGCCTCCACGGCCGTAAGTAAATCTAATAAACATCTTGGTCCAAAGGAACGGATGGAAAGAATCTCTCCCAGCGTATAGTCTCCCAGCCGGCTCGGTTTCAGATCGAATCCTTCACGCGCCAGACAACGCCGCGTACGATTCTCCAAAGGCAATTCGTCCCAGCGAAGAGCGGGCGAAAGACGCGGAAAACGGCGTCCTTGCAAAGCCTTAAACACCCGACCAGTAGATATATACTCCACTACCGCTTCGGCCAATTGACCGATCGTCTCCGCGGGAAATCGTTGCCAAACGCTTTCGTCCAGATCACAAAGCCTCAATTCCATCCCGCCGAGGAGATTGCGCAATCGTTTTGGCAGCGGCCCCGTGAGATAGTCGCGCAACGTTAACGGGGCAATCCGCTCGCCTGGACGGGGATACCGATTTGCCACTTTAGAAGTGGCCATGGTTATACCCTTTGTACTAATGCGCATTTTCGTTTGAATAAGCGCGTTCACTTTGGGATTTTGAGCACGCTTTCGCGAAGCGTAAGCACGCCGCCACCGCGCTATTTCCACACGAACTTAGCGTAAAAAACCCCCCTCTTTCAAAAAAATATTATAACCGACAGCGAGATGAATGAAAATGGTTAGGGAAGAAAGAATATCGGGGGGGTACAAGATGAGGGATGAAGGGCGAGGGAAAAGTAGGTGGTATACCATATAAAACACTGAGGAGAGGCGATCTTTTTGATTTGCATGTGAACCCCTTCTCCCAAGACTATCTGCCCTACAGTGAATATAGTATTGTGATAATCTGCGGTCAGGCTCGATCCTCCACCAATAGGCACCACGCTTGCGATGTTGTTTACGCTGCACAATATTACTAAGACCTACGGCAAGATCAGGGCCCTAGGTGGACTGTCGGTGGCGGTACCAGCCGGCGCTGTTGGGCTTCTCGGCCCGAACGGGGCGGGTAAGACGACCATGATCCGCGCACTGCTGGGGCTGATCTCGATCGATTCGGGATCGGGCGAGGTGCTTAGTCTGGATCTGCGCACCCGACGGCTTGACATCCGCCAGGCAGTTGGCTTTGTGCCCGAGGACGAGTGCCTCTTTCCCGGCGTTCCCGGGGTGGGATTCGTCGCCTATGCCGGAGAGCTGTGCGGGATGTCCCGCATCTGCGCCCTGCAGCGCGCCCACGAAGTGCTCAATTATGTCGGTTTAGGCGAGACCCGCTACCGACCCGTGGAGTCATACTCGGCCGGCATGAAGCAGCGTTTGAAGTTGGCGGCGGCCCTGGTCCACGATCCGCGTCTCTTGATTCTCGACGAGCCCACCAACGGCATGGACCCGGCGGGGCGCCAGGAGATGCTTGAGCTGGCCCGTGATTTGGCTCACGGCAAGGAGATGAGCCTGCTCTTCTCCAGCCATCTGCTGCCCGACGTGGAGTTCGTCTGCGATCACGTCCTTGTTTTAGACCACGGTCGGCTGGTGGCGGAGGGGCTGATTCAGGAGTTGAAGGACCTGCACGAACATTGCTATGAAGTGCGGGTAAAAACAGACGCAATGTCTTTCGCACGTCGTCTTGGCGAGGCGGGTTGCAGCGTGAAGTCTCAGGACCAGAGCCTTCTGGTACGCCTGCCATCGGGACAGTCGGAACAGATGCTATGGACTCTCGCCGTCGCCGCGGGCGAGCAGATCCGCCACCTGCGGCCGCAGAGAAGCACGCTTGAGGAAGTTTTCCTGAAGGCCCTTGAACATGACAATAATTGATTATTATGCCAATTTTTGATCAGGGATATCAGCACTGGAAAGGCGTGCTGTCGGGTCACGCCTGGCGCTGGCTGGCCATCACCAGGCAGGGGCTGCGTGGACAGTTCAATGGCTGGATCGTCCGCATCCTAGTGCTGCTGGCGTGGCTGCCGGCCATCATCCTGGTCGCCGTCCTTGCTCTCTGGGGATTGTTCGAGCAAGGAACACAGACAATACTGGATTTGCTAAAGCCGATCCTCCCGCTGGGCATCGCCGCCGACCCGCACGCCTACCGACATGCGGTGTGGACGATCTCGTATTCGATGTTCTTCAGGTTCGAGACTTTCTTCATCATGCTGTTAGTGGTGATGGTGGGGCCGAACCTGATCAGCCGCGACCTGCGCTTTAACGCCCTGCCGCTGTATTTTTCCCGCCCGCTCAGGCGACTGGATTACTTCCTCGGCAAGCTGGGTGTAATTGCCGCGCTAGTGGCCGCGGTGGCGGTCGTGCCGGCGATCGCCGCCTACGTGCTAGGCGTCTGCTTCAGCCTCGACCTGGGTGTGATCCGCGAAACCTGGCGTTTGCTGCTGGCCAGTGTCCTGTATGGGCTGGTGATTGTTGTCTCGACCGGGACCCTGATGCTGGCCCTGTCGTCCCTGTCGCGACGGTCGCTCTACGTGGGCATCGCGTGGGTCGGCTTGTGGGTCATCAGCTCGACGGTCGCGGGCGTGCTGGCCGGCATCCAGCACAGGGCCCTCTACCACAGCATCAGGCAGGAAGAGATGGCCCGGGCCAATGAGTCGCCGGCGCGCGACCAACCCCCTGATCCTGACCAGTCCTCGTCGAAACAGCGCCAGCGCAAGCAGGCTGCCAGAGGCCCAACGTGGCAGCGTATGGGAGAGCTCGTCGAACGAGCGGAGGCCGAAGCGGCACCGACCAACTGGCGGCCGCTCTGCTCCTACACTGCCAACCTCCAGCGCTTGGGCGAGGCGCTGTTGAACACTGATGCCGCCTGGGTGGAGATTGGCCGTGCCATCGAAGTGCCGCGGGCCGCGCTGAAGCCGTTATTAGGCGGCGGGCCGGGGGCGGCGGCGGCAGCGATCAACAATCGCCGCTTCGCAGACCAGTTCGTACCGCAGTATCCGTGGATATGGTCGGCCGGCGTCCTGGCCGGCCTGTTGGGACTTTCACTATGGACTTTGAGCACACGCGTGAAATCGCTGGACCGGCTGCAGTGACGCCCGTGGTCGAGTTCGACGGCGTCTCCAAATGGTACGGCAATGTTATCGGCCTGAATAAGCTGACGGTGAGGATTCCTCCCGGCATCACGGGGCTGCTCGGTCCCAACGGGGCCGGCAAGTCCACGCTGCTGCAACTGGCCACGGGGCAACTCCGGCCAAGCCAGGGGAGTGTACGCGTCCTCGGGCACCGGGCCTGGAACAACCCGGCCCTGATGCGACACGTCGGCCTCTGTCCCGAGCAGGACGCCTTTTACGAGTGGATGACCGGATACGACTTCGTCCGCACCTGTGCCAGGCTTACGGGGATGGGCCGGCTCGAGGCCGCGGCGGCGGCTGAGAAAACCCTGGCCGTGGTGGGCATGACCGAGCACATGCGCCGGCCGATCCGCGGCTACTCCAAGGGGATGCGGCAGCGGACGAAGCTGGCCCAGGCGCTGGTCCACGAGCCGCGCGTGCTGTTTCTGGACGAGCCTTTTACCGGCACCGACCCGGTAGCCCGGCGGGACCTGCTGGAGGTGATCCGCGGCATGGATGGGACCGGGCGCAGCGTAGTGGTCTCCAGTCACGTGCTGCACGAGGTGGAGGCGCTCACGCCGAATGTCATCCTCTTGCACCGCGGCCGGCTGGTGGCCGAGGGCCAAGTGCGAGAAATTCGCGACCTGATCGACCGGCACCCTCATCGGATTGTTCTGGTCTGCGACGATTACCGGGCACTGGCGGCCAAGCTGGTCCGCTGGGAGGACGTCGAGAGCGTGAAGATACTTGAGCGCGACAAGGCCGTGATGGTGGAGACTCGCCGCCCCGACGCTTTCTACGCCCGCTTGCCGGCGTTGTCGCTGGAGGACAATACCGCGCTCAGAGAAGTCTACTCGGAGGACGATAACCTGGAAGCCGTATTCAAGTACCTGGTGGGCAAATGAAACCTCTGACGAATGTTATTACCGATGCCGTCGTCCTGTCGCGGCGTCCCAATCCGGGCGCTCTGGCCACGCTGTTCGTATTGACGCTGCGCCAGCAAGTCCGCGGCCGGCGGCTGCTGGTGCTATCGCTTTTGTTTGCCCTGCCGGGCGTGCTAGCCGCGGTGGTCAATCTGGCGTCGCGACACGCGCCTCCCACCGAGAATCTCCAGTTCGCTCTGGTCTTCAACCTCATTCCACATGCACTGGCGCCGCTGGCGGCGCTGCTGTACGCGGCGGGCATCATCCAGGACGAAGTCGAGGAACAGACGCTGACCTACCTATTGCTGCGGCCGCTGCCGCGCTGGGCGCTGTATCTGACCAAGCTGCTGGCGACGCTGTTGATGACCTCGCTGCTGACGGCGGTGTTCACTACGGCCACGCTGGCGGTCATTGCCCTAACGGCGAGCGAGCCGGCTACCGCGGGGCTGGTCAAGCAGGCGCTGATAACGGCCGGCCTGCTGACGCTGGCTCAGGTCGGATACTGCGGGCTATTTGGCTTTTTGGGACTGCTCATGCGGCGTTCACTCTTGGTGGGTGTGGCCTACATCGTCCTCTTTGAAGGAGTGCTGGCCAGTATCGACATGGTTGCCCGGCGGTTGACGGTGATGTATTACTTCCGGGTGCTTGTGCTGCGCTGGCTGGAGCCGGCAAGCGGGAAGGAGTGGTCGATCGATCTAGCGACGGCGCCGGAGGCGCGGACGTGCGTGCTGACGCTGCTGGGCGTGGGCCTGGTCCTGGCCACGGCCGCGGCGCTCTTCTTTGCCGGGAGGGAGTTCCGGATGAAGACGCCCGAGGGCAACTGAGCAGGAGATGCACGAACCCGGTTGTGCATTTCGGCAACACCAACGGCAACGACGCCGAGCGGATCGGCGAAAGCCGGATGAAGGAAACGAAGATCAGGGTCAACTGTCTCGAGAAGTTCTAACTGCCAACAATCCGTGCCGCACGCGGGTCTGGTGGCGAGTCTTTCGTTTTTGTGGATCTGAGAATGCGATTGCCGGTATTGCGGTCCAGGGCGACGATCCGCCGCCTATCGGCACTGAAGGCGAGCAGTGCAGGCACACGGATAGATACGCATCGGTTTTGGGAGGCTCAACATCTCCTCGCCTCCCTAGTGTGGGAATCCTGGCCGGCCGCAGCCGTACTTTGATAGTGTTTGTCCAGCCCAGCGACCGCACTTTAGGCGAAATCGCCCGAAGGAGTAGCACAGCTTATTGACAAAGGAAGCCGGTTTTGTCTATATAAAGAGAATTCAAATAATTTTGTTTTTTTTATCCATGCCAATTTGATTTCTTGAAGATATGGTATCCGGCAAACGTAAAGGAAAAGCTCTGAGCCGAGAATTTCGCAGCGCCGCATTGCGTTCCCAGTCGACCGTCGCGGCGGCGGCGCTGGGCGGGCAGCCGGCTGATTGGCGAGTATGGTTGCCGCTGAGCATCGTGGTTCTGGTCCTATCATGTGGGCTCCTTTTCTTTCGCCTGGGGCATTATCCGCTGTGGTGCGACGAGGCGGACACGGCGCTGTACGCCCGGGGAATCGCGCACCGGCGACACCTGCGCCTTGATCGATCACAATTTATATGCGACTCGCGGCGCCAAGGCCATGATAAATCTGCGCGACCGGTATGAAGTTCCCGGTTCTTTTTACCTGGCAGCGCCGTTTGTGGGCGTGAGCGGCACGAGTTCTTTATGGCCGCGAATGCCGTTTGCCATCTGCGGCTTGTTGAGCGTGGCGTTGCTCCTGTACTGGATGGCCCGGAGTCGGTTAACAACGGCGACCTGGATTGTGCTGTCGATGGGCTTGCTATGCAACGTTTCGTTTTTTCTCTTCTGCCGCCAAGGCCGCTACTTCTCATTGGCGACTTTGCTCTCGCTGGTGATTGTTTATCTGTATCTAAATTGGAACGGGCAGTGGAGCGGCATCATCTGGATGATGCTGGCGTCCTGGCTGTTGCTGTGGACCCATTACCTGCCGTTCGCCGGATTATACGCCGTGCTGGCCTGTGATTACCTGCTGTTCGCGCGCCATAAGCGGCGGCCGACGCTAGGCCAGTGGTTCCTGCTTCTCGGTTCGCAGGTACTTGTGGGCATCGTCACGGTGTGGATCTACAACCCGATTGGGCTCAAGGCGGGGTTGACGAACATCCCCGAAGGAAATCTGCTCCTGGAAAAGTTGACGCTGATCTGGTGGAACTTTCGGGACCTTAACAACTGCGAATTCTGCGGGGGCATGATCATGCTGGCCGCGCCGCTGGCGTACCTTTGGAGGCGAAACGTTTGGCTCTTGCGGGGAATAATTGCCGTCATCTGTTATACCGTCATCGTTGCTATTCTCTCTCCACAGCCGGTGGGGATGACTAATGTGGCCGATGTTCGCTACCTCCCGGCCATGATCCCATTGTGCATCGGTTTGTCGGTTCTGGTCATCGTGTCGCTCGTGGAAAATAGGTGGTGGTTGGCTTTGCCACTGGCCGTCGTGGTGTTTGGGTTTAATGTGCTGAATCATCCTTTATCGCCAGACCTGTGGTGCTGCAGGCCCGCCGAATTTGCGGGAGAACTTTGGAACCCGCGGGCAACTTCAACAAGCGTCGCCGTCGAGTGGATTAATGAATTTGTGCAGAAGGGGGAGAGCATCTGGGTAATGCCGGAGTACATGGGGTCACCGCTCATGTATCATGCGCCGCATCCGGTATATGCCTGGCACTTGGAGTATTCGCGGAAGCAAGAAAAACAATTTGCCTCTTTGCCGCCCATTCATTTCATTGGTCTGGTCCCACCCGACTACTTCATCTTCTTTGGTCGTACCCAAGTGGAAAACAAAATATCCATACAACTTCTGAATGGCAAGTACTTCACTTACAAAGTCGTTAAGGCCCTCGACGTATTCTGGGACGAGCGGATTCGCCCGGAGATGTTTTGGCGATCATTCCGACCGATCGAAAACTTCAACAAGGAGTTTGAGGGGGTGTACGTGTATCAACGTGTTACGCCATGGCAAGAAAAATAAAACAAAGAAGATGCGGTATTTATAGATGGGGTGGCAAATCAGATCAGGGCTTCGGCGCACCAATATCCCCCGCATCGGCCCGAGAAACTGGGCTTTTACTGTAAAAAAAGACACGGTATAATAAGTACCTTCCATAAAAACCGATATAGAGAACCATCATGGAAGTGGCGACTCTATGTTAAAGGATTAAGACTTCTCTTCGTGGGCAGGTGGAATTTCGGTCCAGGCCGATGGTGTAACTTGGGGCGGCGGCCGATCTGACACATGCAAGGATTGCGTTTCTGATATAGAGAACCACATGGAAGTGGCGACTCTATGTTAAAGGATTAAGACTTCTCTTCGTGGGCAGGTGGAATTTCGGTCCAGGCCGATGGTGTAACTTGGGGCGGCGGCCGATCTGACACATGCAATGATTGCGTTTCTGATATAGAGAACCATCATGGAAATGGCGACTCTAGGTTAAAGGATTAAGACTTCTCTTCGTGGGCAGGTGGAATTTCGGTCCAGGCCGATGGTGTAACTTGGGGCGGCGGCCGATCTGACACATGCAATGATTGCGTTTCTATTTAATTCCGCAGAGACAACATGTGGGAGGCACACATGGAGTCCTGTAAGTATGGAGCAGTAATTACCGACATGCCGCCGGGCGAGCTATCTTTACGCGCACGGATAGTTTTTGTTGCGGAAGGTCGATTTATGTCACCCTGAGCGCAAAAGAAAGGAGTGAAACGCATGAACAATTACCAAAAAACAATTCAGGACTTCTTTAAGCAAGCATCTTTTCCTGATAATTCGGCAAACTGCGTGCACGATTTACTTGGCCAGAAAAAGATAATCCTTTACGGGGCGGGTTGGGGCTATATTACTTTCTCATTTTTTGTTTTAAAGAAATATGGATTAAAGGCGTCTATTGTCCTTGACCGCAAATTTAAAACTGGCGAGACCCATTTGGGGATTCCGGCGTTTTCTCCTCTTGAATATAGGCCCACTAAAGAAGAGCAAGAAAATGCCGTAGTTGTGATTACCATTGGGAAGAGGGAATTTTATGCGGAGATATTCCATTGCCTGCGCAGTTTAGGGTTTAAAAATGTATTACTTGCAACTGACATCTATGAATATCATCTTCTTCATACACCAGCGGAACTGGAAAAGAAGGGATTTAATTATTATTTAGACAACAAAGAGAAGATTATAGCGTGCCTTGATCTTTTTGCGGATGATTTTAGCCGGGAAATATTCACCCGCTTTATTCAAACGCATATGCAAAGAATTCCCATTCCAATCCCCGCCCATTCTCTGGAGGAACAGTATTTTCCCAGAGATATCAAATTAAGCAAGGGATATTCCCGCGTTATCAACTGCGGCGCGTATAACGGCGATACGGTGATGCAGCTATTTGATTTGCATGGCAAGGTCGAGGCAGTCGCTTGTTTTGAACCGGATCTGAAGAACTTTGAAATGTTGACGCAATATTTACGCTCTAAACATAACAAAATAGCCCAAAGAGTAATCGCCTTTCCGTGTGGGGTTTATAGCCATGAAACGCAACTTAATTTTGAATCTGACAACAAGATTAGCAGCATGATCTCCGAGCAAGGCAAGTCGGTCATTCAGTGTGTGATGCTGGATCATGTCATACCCGACTTCAAACCAACTATGATTACCATGGATGTGGAAGGAGTGGAAATGGAAGCGCTCCAGGGAGCCGAAATGCTGATTAAGGAATATAGACCTGATCTGGGCATCAGCGTTTATCATGCACCGAATCACATATGGGATATTCCGCTCTATCTGGAAAGCTTACAACTGGATTATAAATTTTACCTGCGGAACTATACTTCATTTACGTTTGAAACCGTGCTTTATGCGACAACCGGCCATCCAGCTTACGAGTCCCAGTCTCCCCTTTGGCCCGAAATATCGAGCGAAACTCCAGTCGGGCTCGGTCCGCATTTCGTTCCGCCCGTTATTACTTCCCCTAAAGCGGCCTGATGGACGCAACCAAAAAGTTCATAGTAGGTGATAAGTAGGGTGAAGGCGATGGAAGTGGTGATATTACGCGACGGGCTTGGCACCCGGTTTCGCGTGGAGACGGAATTCCGGCCCAAGCCGATGGTGTAACTTGGGGCGGCGGCCGATCTGACACATGCAATGATTGCGTTTCTATTTAATTCCGCAGAGACAACATGTGGGAGGCACACATGGACAACATTTTGTTTATAGTTCCGCCTAATATTAAGTTCGATGCCTTCGTCAATCCTTCGTACAACGTGCGAGCGATACGGAGGAAGAACGGCGTCTTTGGAAGCGTCCTCACCGACATGCCCTTAGGCGTGCTGGCGTTAAGCGCCTATGTAAAACGCCATGCCGCGGTAGTCACGGAATTAGTGGATTTTAACGTTGTTTTGAATCAATTAGAAAGTTTTGACTTTCCTTCTTTTGCCGATTTTTTCCGCGACTATTTCTCGGGGCCCAGGTGGAAGGATTATGCTCCCAGCATCATAGGCGTATCCGGATTATTTACGCCGTCATATCAGAATATACTTGATATTGGCCAGGCCTGCCGGGAGATATTTCCGCGCGCTGTGATTGTCGCGGGCGGCGGCGTGCCAACCAACATGTATAAAGAAATATTCCGCGATAGCGAGTGCTTTGACGGCCTGTGCTATGGCGAGGGCGAAAAGCCTCTGCTGGGTCTTGTGAAAGCCGTGGATAAGCTGGGGCACCTTGAAGAAGATCCTTCCTGGATTACGCGGAGAAAGGTTGGGAGCGGAGAGTCGTTCCGACACAGTTTTATTGAAAACCTTGATGAAATACCCTTTTATGATTATGGCATTTGCGATACGGAAAAATATGGATTAAATCCGACCATCAGGTCCTATGCTTCGCTCGATAAGAAGGCGTACAACTTCCATGTCATGACATCGAGAGGGTGTCCGCACCGCTGTTGCTTCTGTTCATCACACACGGTCCACGGGAGAAAGATGCGCTATTATAGCATCAACCGCGTCAAAGAGGATTTCCAGCTTCTTCGAGACCGCTACGGGGCAAAAACACTAGTTTTTCAGGACGATCACTTCGTTGCCGACACAAAACGGGCTTTTCAGATCATTGATATCGTACGGGAATTACAGATAACCGCCGTTTTTCAGAACGGGCTGGCTTTGTATGCCCTTGATCGAAAAATGTTGGAGACCCTGAAAAGCGCGGGAGTTAATCAGCTTCTGTTGGCGGTAGAGTCGGGAAGCGACAGGGTGCTGAGGAAAATTATGCACAAGCCGCTTGACCTTTCCATAGTTAAGCGCGTGGCGGACGATTGCCGTGAACTGGGAATATATACAAACGTGAATATATTAATCGGGCTTCCCGGCGAAACGAAGCAGGATATCGAGGATGCAAGAGCTTTTTTGAAAACTATCGACGCAAACTGGTTTTTTATCTTTTGCGCCAATCCGCTGGTAGGTAGCGAGATGTACGATATATGTATCAAGAAGAATTATCTTAAAGAGAATTTTATCGGTATCGACTATAAGAAAGCGGTAGTGGAAACCGAGGATTTTACCGCCGAGTATATCCAGGAGATGGAATATATCTTAAATCTGGAGCTTAATTTTATCGAAAACAGCGACTTCCGCCTGGGCCATTATGAAATCGCACTGAAGGGTTTTGAGAGTGCGATCAGAGCAAAGAGCGACCATGCCATTGCGTATTACCGCGCCGCACAATGCCACGAAAGACTGGGTAATGTCGAGCAGGCCCAACAATACATGCAGGCGGCCAGGACGGCCGCGGAAACGCCTTTCTGGCGCAAGTATTTGGATATGTTCAGCATCTCCATGGATCAATTGTCTTGCCCATCTCCGCTCCTCCCTTATCCTGGAATAACGAGCGAAATCCCGGTCGTGCTGAGTCCTCATTTTGTTGCGCCGGATACTGCTGCCTATAAAGCAGCCTGATGGCCGCTGTCATAAAGTTCGTCTCAGGCAGTTATCGGTTTTCCGCCAGGTGCACGGACTAAGGCGTACGGCAACAGAACGCGTAAGTAATTATGGCTGTTCAAGTTGCAATCTACATTATGCGGTTGTCAATGTAATACGAGCAAGGTAACCATACCCAGCGGCCAAACCGAAATTATTGCCTAAAGGCAATGGTTTTGTTATATCAGAATGATACTGTAAAGTATTAAGTAGTATGATTAACAATTAACGTAGGGTGAATCCGATGAAAGTAGTCCTGTTGTGTGGGGGTATCGGTACCCGTCTTCGTGAGCAGACGGAATTTCGGCCCAAACCGATGGTGGAAGTGGGCGGGCGGCCAATCCTCTGGCACATCATGAAGATCTTCTCCCGCTATAAGTTGTGTGATTTCATCCTTTGCCTGGGCTATCGCGGCAACATGATCAAGGAGTACTTCCTCAACTATGAGGCCATGAACAACGACTTCACGATCACCCTGGAGCACGGGCGTCGCATCGCGTACCACGGCAGCCACGAAGAACGCGATTTCAAGGTGACGCTGGTCGACACCGGGCCCGAGACCATGACCGGCGGCCGCGTGAAACGCATCGAGCGCTACGTGGACGGCGACACCTTCATGGTGACCTATGGCGACGGGCTGGCAAACGTCGATATTACCCGGCTGCTGGAATTCCACCGCGCGCACGGCAAGCTGGCTACCGTGACCAGCATTCGACCGATCTCGCGTTTTGGCGTGCTCGACTTGGATAGCGAGGGCCAGGTGAAACGCTTTGCCGAGAAGCCGCAGACCGAAGGCTGGATCAACGCCGGCTTTTTCGTGTTCCACCGCCGCGTGTTCGATTATATCGAGGGCGGCGACGGGTGCATCCTGGAACGCGAACCCTTGGAACGCTTGGCCGCCGATAACCAGTTGGTCGCGTACCGCCACGAGGGCTTCTTTTTCGCCATGGATACGTATCGCGATTTCGAGGCGGTAAACAAGATTTGGGACTCGGGACAAGCGCCCTGGAAGGTATGGTAATGCCGCATTCGTTTGCCGATAAGTTTGCCGATCGATCGGTGTTCGTCACCGGGCATACCGGCTTCAAAGGCTCATGGCTGGCCATTTGGCTGCACCGCCTGGGCGCCAAGGTAACCGGCTACGCCCTGGCGCCACCGACCCAGCCCGACAATTTCAGCGCATCCGGCGTGCGCGACTTGCTATGGAAACACCATGAAGCGGACATTCGCGATGCGGCGGTGTTAAATGAGGCCCTTGGTAGTGCCTGCCCGGACGTCGTTTTCCACCTGGCCGCCCAGTCGCTGGTCCGCGAAAGCTATCTGAACGCCCGCGAGACTTTCGATGTAAACGTGATGGGAACCGTCGGCCTGCTGGATGCCGTGAGGGCTCTGGGCCGGCCGTGTGCCGTGGTAGTAGTCACCAGTGACAAGTGCTATGAGAACCGGGAACACGTCTGGGGCTATCGCGAGAGCGACGCGCTGGGCGGCCATGATCCTTACAGTGCCAGCAAGGGCGCGGCCGAGATCGTTGCCGCGGCATATCGCCGTTCCTTTTTTCCCCCGGACCGGCTCACCGAGCATGGGGTCAAGATGGCTACCGCCCGGGCCGGCAACGTGATCGGCGGGGGTGACTGGGCCAAGGACCGAATCATCACCGATATTGTACACCATCTGGAGGCCGGGCAACCGGTGCCGGTGCGAAATCCCCATGCCGTGCGTCCCTGGCAGCACGTTCTGGAGCCGCTTGCCGGCTACTTGACACTGGCGGCACGATTGCTCGAGTCCGATGATGCTCGTTGGTGCGATGCATGGAACTTCGGCCCCCTGCCCGGCGAGGAGATTCCCGTTTGCCGCCTGGTGGAGCTGTTTCTGCAAGTGTGGGGCGAAGGGACGTGGAAAGACGTCGGCATGCCGAACCAGCCGCACGAAGCCGGCATGTTGCGATTGAACATCGACAAAGCAATCCACCAGCTCGGCTGGCGGCCGCGCTGGTCGGTCAGCGAAGCCGTGCGGCGGACCGCTGAGTGGTACCGGCAATTCTACCGCCAAGGGCAGTCGAGCATGCGCGAAGCGTGCCTGGCCGATATCGACCGGTACGAAAGCGAGATGATTTCCTCAAACGGTTGACACCCGCAGTCCATGAAGCAAATGAAAAACCGCCGGCAGCAAGCAACACAAGGCACTGGCGGCGAGCCTGGCGGAATCTCCAGGGAGCCGTCGTTTATCCTGATCGCCTTGTTTCTGGCGCTGGGCGCCTACATCGGGTTGGCGGCGATTTTCATGCCGCCATCGGTTACGACCTCTCCCACGACCAAGTTGTTTTTGCCGAGAATACGTGCCGAAATCCGCCCGGAACCGCAGGAGAGGTTTCTCTACGTCTTTGGGCTGTGTTGCATTCCAACGATGCCGACGCTCTTTTACTGGCTTCTGATCCGTTGCCATGATCGATTCATTAATCGTTTTCGCTGGCTGGAAAACCGAAAGCTGATCATAATGCGAGACATACTCGTCGTAGGCATCGTTCTTTATTGGTTGTGGTTCTTGAGCGTTTACAGCGAAATACCTCGAGTGCGGCTTTTGCTAGCCTTGACATGTGTGGCCGCGTTGTTGCTTCTACTCGTAATGCGATGGGAAGCGTGTCGATGGTCATACGTCGTTTGCGGGCGCTGAGCGTGCCTCTGCTGCTATTCCTCGCGGATCTGCTGATGATCAGCGAAGACAAATGGCTCAGCGATCCCGGCATATTCGTGCATTTCGATCTGCTGCTGGGGGCGGTCAATCAGACGATGCACGGCCGGACCATCCTGGTCGACACCGTTTCGCAATACGGCATCCTCTACCCGTATATCGCCGCATTGGCGCTGGCGCCCTTCGAGCTGACGGCACAACACATAATGTACTTCTTTATTGCCTTGGGACTGATCACCTTGATTTTCACCTACCTGGCCCTGGCCCGAAAAACCGGCATCGGATCGCCGCTGACGCTGTTTCTCTTTGTGGGAGTTATAGGAGTTCAGCATCCGTACTTCTTGGCCGGGCTCTTCGATTTCCAGGCGTCCGTCGTCTACTACGCGAACTATCCGCTGCGCGTGGTGTGCGGCACATTCTTTCTGTGGTTCGTCTCAGTCTACTTTGCGCGAAAAAGCTGGCGGCTGGCTCTCTTGGGCTATGCGGCGGCAGGCTTCAGCGCGCTGTGGAATGGAGATACCGGCGTGGTAATTCTGATCGCCTGGACAGGCGCGCTCCTGTTCGACGCCGTGGCGACGCACGCCGGCAGCATCCGGAAAATGCTCGCCGGCGCCGCGATCCATGTGTCGATGTTCGGGCTAACCCTGCTGCTGAGCGCGGGCTTATATAGCCTATTTGCCTGGCTGCGGTCGGGCCAACTCCCCAATTTCAAGAACTACTATCTGTACCAAAAAATTTTCTACTCCACGGGATTCTACATGTTGCCCATGAATCCCGGCGAGTTCTGGCAGCCGATAATCCTGGTGTATCTCGTTACGGTTTTCTATTGCGTCCGGCGGTTGCTCCAGAAAAAGACCGATGCGGCGGTGAAGTGGTATTTCTTCATTGCGCTGTATGGGCTGGGGATCTTTTCCTACTATCAGGGAAGGAGTCATGTTCATTGCCTTTTGCCTGTGGCCTATCCGGCTGTGATCCTCAGTGGCTTCCTGGCCGTGGATTTTTTCAAGGAATGCCAGTCGGCGAGTTGGCGGCAACTGCTCACTCACACCGGCTACCGCTACAGTTTCCTAAGACTTATTCTGTGCTTGCTTTTGCCTGTCTTCGGGATCCTCAACTTCTGCCGATTATTGCCAGACGCCGTTCGCTACACTGCGGGTGAACCTGCACCGCCCCCCATGGTCGCTAAGAGAGAGCCCCTTATCCAATTGCTGCAAAAGTATATTTACAATTCACAGACTGTTATTTTTTCATCGATTTCCAACTACCTTCATCTGAAGACAAAAAGTTATTCCGCGTTGCCATTTTCTTCCCCGGCCGAAATCCTCCTGTTTAGTCAGGTTAAGGATGTGCAAAATGTGCTCGACCACGGCGACCTGAAGTATGTGGTGATCCACGACTACGGTGCGCACGGAGTTTTTTTGCCATACCTGATATTAGATCATTACCGCGTCGAAGTAGCGGTGAATGTGGAGAAGGAAAGAGTATATGTGTTCAAGAAGATCCGTGAAACAAAAACGCATGAAGACAAACGGTAATGATTGGGTAAAAAAACGATTGACGCACCAGGAGTCATTAGCCATGAATAATGAAATCCGTGCCGGAATCTCCAGGGAGCCGTCGTTTATTTTGATCGCCTTGTTTCTGGCGCTGGGCGCCTACATCGCCTTGGCCATCCTCCTCTTGCCGCCGCCAGCGGGGAGTCCCCTGGCGGAGTTGATCATACCGGAATTTCGGCACGAGATCGTGCCGGAGCCGCAGGAGAAATTCCTCTACGTCTTCGGCTTGTTCAGCATCTTGACGCTGCCAGGGCTCTTCTACTGGTTATTGATGCGTTGGAATCGGCGGTTTGAGGCCTGCTTCTCCGGGCTGGAGAGCGCGCGACTGGTGATGGTGCGCGACCTGTTGATAGGGGGCGGCGTCCTCGGCTGGTTGTTCTTCTTGACCGCCTATAGCGAGATACCCGACGTTCGCCTCTACCTGGGGATGGCGATGGCAGGGGCGTTTCTGCTTGCGGCGCTGATGCGCTGGAAACAGCGGCTGCATCGATATGTCGTTTATGGAATCGCCGGATTACTGCTGTTGATGTTGGCCGATATCTTGTTGGTCAGCGATGATCTATTCCTCAGTAGAAACGATCTCTGCTTTCATCTCGATCCGCTGCTAGGGGCGATCAATCAGACGATGCACGGCCGGACCATCCTGGTCGACACGGTTTCGCAATACGGCATCCTTTATCCGTATATCGCCGCATTAGTGCTAGCGCCCTTCGAGCTGACGGCACAACACGTGTCGCTTTTTTTTGTTGCGTTGGGATTGCTTACCTTGATTTTCACGTACCTGACCCTGGCCCGAAAGACCGGCGCCGGATCGCCGCTGACGCTGTTTCTCTTTGTGGGAGTTGTCGGAGTTCAGCATCCCTTCTTCGGGGCCATGCTCTTTGCTTCTCAGGCTCCCATGGCCTATTACCAGTACTATCCGCTGCGCGTGTTGTGCGGCACGTTTTTTCTGTGGTTCGTCTCCGTCTACTTTGCGCGAAAAAGCTGGCGGCTGGCTCTCTTGGGCTATGCGGCGGCAGGCTTCAGCGCGCTGTGGAATGGAGATACCGGCGTAGTAATTCTGATCGCCTGGACAGG
This sequence comes from Pirellulales bacterium, assembly GCA_963820545.1. Taxonomy (GTDB): domain Bacteria; phylum Planctomycetota; class Planctomycetia; order Pirellulales; family Thermoguttaceae; genus CAWGAJ01. Next base: position 11,577 of record CAWGAJ010000004.1, on the reverse strand, counting down.
CACGCTCCTGTTCGACGCCGTGGCGACGCACGCCGGCAGCATGCGGAAAATGCTTGCTGGCGCCGCCCTCCAGGTGTCGCTGTTCGGGCTAACCCTGCTGCTGAGCGTGGGGTTTTACAGTTTGTTTGCCTGGCTGCGGTCGGGCCAACTTCCCAAGTTTGAGAGCTACTATCTGTACCAGAAAACTTACTACAACGCGGGGTTCTTTATGTTGCCCATGAATCCTCGCGAGTTCTGGCAGCCGCTAATCTTGGTGTATCTGGTGACGGTTTTCTATTGCGTCCGGCAGTTGCTCCAGAAGAAGGCCGACGCCTCGGTGAAGTGGTATTTCTTCATTGCGTTGTATGGGCTAGGGATTTTTTCCTACTATCAGGGAAGGAGTCATGTGCAGTGCCTTCTGGCAGTGATCTATCCGGCCGTGATCCTCAGCGGCTTCCTGGCCGTGGATTTTTTCAAGGAATGCCAGTCGGCGAGTTGGGGGCAACTGTTCACTCACCCCGGCTACCGCTACACTTTCCTCAGTCTGATTCTGTGCCTGCTTTTGCCCGCCTTCGGGATCCTCAACTTCTGCCGGTTCTGCCCAGACGCGATTCGCTTTGCCGTGGGTGAACCTCTATCGCCCCCCACGGTCGCCCAGCTCGAGCCCCTTATCCAGTTACTCCAAAAGCATATCGGCAATTCGCAGACTGTCATTCTTTCTCCGATTTCCAACTACCTGCACCTGAAGACCAAGAGTTATTCCGCGTTGCCTTTTTCTTACCCGGGCGAAATTCTGCTTCTCAGCCAGGTTCAGGAGGTGCAAGACATTCTGGATCGGGATGACCTGAAATGCATAGTAATCCACCCGGTGCCCGGGGTGAACATAGGGTACTTGGCCCATTTGCGGTTTGACAGATTTCGGATCGCGGCGAGAATGGGAGACTTCCTAGTGCTGGAGAAGATACATGGTTAGCGAAACCCGTAAACACGCCCCGACACTTTGCGTCGAAGACAAGCGACTGCTCCTGGAGGGCACGGATTCTCTTTGGGAGGAACTGCGCGGCCAGCGCGTATTCATTACCGGCGGGACGGGATTCTTCGGCGTCTGGCTTTTGCAGGGCTTCGCCTGGGCCAATCAGGAGCTGGGGCTCCGCGCGGAGGCGGTCGTCTTGTCGCGCAATTGGCAGGCGTTCTGCGCCAAGGCGCCGCAGTTGGCCGCCGATCCGGCCATCTCCTGCCACGCGGGCGACGTGCGGGATTTCGCCTTTCCTCCCGGTCATTTCTCTCACGTCATACACGCGGCAACCGAAGCCAGCGGCAAACTGGACGACGAGAACCCCCTTTTGCTGCTCGATACAATAGTTCAGGGCACGCGCCATACGCTCGATTTTGCGCGGCAGTGCAAAGCGGGGAAATTCCTTTTAACGAGTTCGGGGGCCGTCTACGGCAAGCAGCCGCCAGACCTGACCCATATCCCCGAAGACTATCTCGGCGGAGCGGACACGACCGATCCCCGCTCGTCGTATGGCCAAGGGAAGCGAACGGCCGAACATTTATGTGTCCTCTACGCCCGGCAGTACGGGATCGAGGTGAAAATCGCGCGCGGGTTTGCCTTCGTCGGTCCATACCTGCCTCTGGATGCTCACTTTGCCATCGGCAATTTCATTAGCGACGGGCTTGTCGGCGGGCCGATCATAGTCCGGGGGGACGGCACCCCCTATCGCTCTTATTTATATGCGGCTGATTTGGCGATCTGGTTATGGACTATACTTTTACAGGGAAAATCGTGCCGAGCGTATAATGTAGGTTCGGAAGAAGCGGTTCCGATTGCCGAGTTGGCCCACCTAGTGGCCGACTGTTTTCAGCCGCGGCGGGAGGTGCGGATCCTGCAATCGCCCACGCCCGGCAAGCAGGCGGAGCGCTACGTGCCATGTTGCGAGAGGGTCCGAAAGGAGTTAGCACTGCGACCGTACGTCGATTTGCGGGAAGCGATCAGGAGGACGGTTCAATGGCATGCTTCCTAGGCTGTTTTGCCCGCGGATCTCGCTGGCGGATTTTCCGGGGCGGATATCGGTTGCCAGACCCCCAACTGTCCCGCCTTGCCAGGGAACTCCGAAATATGCTAGTATTAATTTACTTACCCTATCTTGCAACTCGGGCCGTCTGCGGGCGCATCTCTGCCCGCAACGGAACGGAAAAGATCAAACCCTTTTGCAGAGTAATCCCGACGCGGAACGAGGTGATGCATGACGAGGATACATAGTCGACCTATGTTTGTTTTTGAGATGGCCAACAACCACATGGGGATCGTTGAGCACGGCATCCGGATCGTCCGCGCCATACACGAGGTATGTCGCGACTTCCCCTTTACTTTTGCCGTGAAGTTGCAATACCGGAACATCGAGACTTTTATTCATCCGGACTACCAGGCCAGGAGTGATTTGAAGTTTGTCAAGCGATTCACGGAGACGCGGCTGAGTTGGGAACAATACAAGGCCATCAAGGATGAGATCGTCGCTTGCGGTTTTCTCGCCATCTGCACGCCTTGGGACGAGATTTCCGTAGAGCGCATTGTCGAGCACGGTTTCGATTACCTGAAGATTCCGAGTTGCTATTTTACGGACTGGCCGTTGATCGAGCGGATCGTGCAGACGGATCTGCCCGTGATCGCCTCGGTGGCCGGCGTGCCGCTGGAAGACATCGACCGCGTGGTGAGCTTCTTCGTCCACCGCAACAAGCATCTGTCGCTGATGCATTGCGTGGGGGAATATGCCACTCGTGACGAGCGCCTGGAGTTGAACCAGATTGATTTACTGAAACAGCGCTACCCGCAGATTGAGATCGGCTACTCCACACACGAACGGCCCGACAACATGGACGCCGTGAAAATAGCCGTTGCCAAAGGAGCAACGATCTTTGAAAAGCACGCAGGGCTGCCCACGGATACGATCAAGCTGAACGCATACTCGGCCACGCCGGAGCAAGTTCGCGGCTGGCTTTCAGCAGCGCAGCAGGCCTTGGCGATGTGCGGCGTTGCGGATGCCAGATACGCCTTTTCGCCGGGCGAACTGCAAACGCTGGACGACCTGAAAGCGCGGCGTGTTTGCTAAAGTCCCCATCGCGGCCGGCCGGCAGATCCGACCTGACGAAGTCTTCTACGCCATACCCAGCCAGCACAAACAGTTGGTGGCCAACGAGATGTCGAAGTACAGCGAGTTTCAGACCACTACAGACCTGCTCCCGCGCAACCCGGTCATGCTCGACAATACGCGGCGCACCGAAAAGCGAGAGTTGGTCTACCGCGCCGTCCATCGCGTCAAGCAAATACTCCAGGAAAGCAAGGTAGTCGTCCCGAGCCAAATCGACCTGGAAATCTCCCACCATTACGGGCTGGAAAACTTCGACAGATTCGGATCCACAATCATCACAGTGGTCAACCGCGAATATTGCAAGCGCTTGATTGTGCTCCTATCGGGACAGGAACATCCGGAACAATACCACAACTACAAGGACGAGACATATCACATCCTGCATGGGCAAATAAACCTCTGGATCGACGGCAAACAACGCGAGTGCAAGACCAACGACGTGATTATTATTCCCAAGGGAGTACGGCATCGCTTCACCACCGCGAGCGGCGTGGTTATCGAGGAGATATCGTCCAGCTACTCCCAGGGGGATTCGCACTATACGGATGCAACGATCGAAAAGACTCCGAACCGGAAAACCCTTGTTACGTATTGGATGGATTAGCCCCTTGTGACGGATGCCTCCATGAGCGAAATACGGACCATTGTTTGGGACATTGACGACGTTCTGAACGACCTGATGCGATCTTGGTTCGACCTGGCTTGGCTTCCTGAACACCGCGATTGCCCCGTGAGGTACGAGGGGATTACCGAAAATCCTCCTCATCGGGTCCTAAGGACAAGCATAGAGGAGTACTTTGCGTCGTTGGATGCCTTTCGCAGTTCTCCCGTCGCCAGCGATCTGGTCCCCAATGCGGAAGTGTTGGATTGGTTGGAGCGATATGGCGGCGAGTTTCGGCATATCGCTCTTACGGCGCGGCCGCTGGCCTCCGCGGCAGCGGCGGCCGAGTGGCTTTTCCGCCATTTCGGCGCCTACATTCGCACATTTAGCGTTGTTCCTTCACGGTTCAGTTTGCGCGGTCCCACTTGCGATCGCACCAAGAAGGAATTTCTTCAATGGCTGGGAAAAGTCGACGTGCTGATCGACGACAATCCAGAGAACGTGTCCAACGCTTGTAGCTTGGGGATCCACGGCGTCCTTTTCCCGCAGCCTTGGAACGACAGCACACTGACGCCGGCTGAAACGCTGGATCTACTTTATTCGATCTGTTACCAGAATCGGTAGGATGCGCATGATGATGAAACTTTCGGATTATGTCGCAGAATTTGTGGCCCGCCTAGGCGTGCGGCACGTTTTTCTCCTGCCCGGCGGGGCTTGCATGCATCTGGCCGATTCGTTCGGGAAATGCAAGGGATTTCAGTATGTGGTTTGTTTGCACGAGCAGGCATGCGCCTATGCCGCGGAGGCATACGCGGAGTATACCGGCCATCTGGGAGTAGCGTTGGTCTCCGCCGGTCCGGCCGGGACCAATGCGGTGTCGGGGGTTGGCGCGTCCTGGTTGGAATCCTCCTCGTGCCTGTTCATTTCCGGAAACGCGAAGCGTGCCGATTTGATCGGGGATCACGGCGTTCGATCCATGGGGCACCAGGAATTGGACATTGTCTCCATCGTAAAGCCGATCACGAAATATGCGGTGACGGTGCTGAATCCTCTGTCGATCCGCTATCACCTGGAACGGGCATTTTATCTCGCCACCCATGGGCGTCGCGGCCCGGTATGGCTGGATATCCCCCTCGACGTGCAAGCAGCGCGGATCGACACGCAGCGGCTGGCCGGGTTTGATGGTCACCCGTCGGAGTCCAGCGGCGGGTCAAATCTTGCCGAGGCCGTGAGCCGGACCATTGATTTGCTCAAGCAAAGCACCCGTCCCGTGTTCCTAATCGGCAACGGCGTGAAATCCGCCCACGCGGAACGACTGCTCTTGGAGCTGCTCGAGAAAGTGCGCGTCCCGCTGCTGCTCACTTGGAAAGCGATCGATGTGGTGCCCGAGGACTATCCGCTGTATCGTGGCAGGCCGGGCGGCACAGGACAACGCGGCGCGAACTTCACGCAGCAAAACGCCGACTGCATTATCGTTATCGGAGCAAGGCTGGACCTGCCTTCGTTGGCCTTCGATCACGCGAATTTCGCCAAGTACGCCACCCGCGTAATGGTCGACGTCGATCCGACGGAGATCTGGAAGATGAAGACCGAGATCCACGTTCCGGTCTGCGCAGATGCCGGCGACTTTCTGGGGGAGTTCCTCAAGCAGGCCGACAAGTTGGGTGACTATGAGCCTCGGCCTTGGCTGGAAAAGACGCGGGAGTGGCAGGAGAAGTATCCGGTCGTGCTTGCCGAGTACCGCGACAAGAATGCGGACTATGCCAGTTCGTATCGGTTCTACGACGTTCTCTCCGATGAGCTGACGGATGCCGATGTGCTTGTGACCGGGGGCGCCGGCGCGTGCAGCGATATTCTCATGCAGGCCTTTCGACTGAAGAGCGGCCAGCGCGTGATTAACGCCCCCGGCATCGGCGCCATGGGGACGGGCATTCCCGCGGCTATCGGCGTCTGTCTGGCCGCGGGCGGCCGACGAACCGTCTGCATCGACGGCGACGGCGGCTTCCAACTCAATATCCAAGAATTGGAAACCCTGCGCCGCTTGAACTTGCCCATCAAGTACTTCGTGCTTAACAATCGGGGATACGGGTCGATTACAGCCATGCAAAAGCACCACTTTCAAGGGCGCTACGTGGGGGCGAATCCGGAAAGCGGCCTGACTCTGCCCGACGTCATCAAAGTGGCCGGCGCTTACAACCTGCAGACGGCGCGAATTCGCCACAACGCGGAAATCGAGGAACGTCTTCCAGGTATCCTGAGGATGAAGGAGGCGGTGATCTGCGAGGTGGTGGTGTTGCCCGATGAGCCGACCATTCCCAGGGCCGTGGCCACCGTCTTGGCGGACGGCACCGTTGTCTCCCGCCCCATGGAGGATATGTTGCCCCTGCTCGACCGAGCGGAGTTCGAGGCCAACATGATCGGGCGTCCGCCGGGCGGCGATTCGCCTTCCGCTCCCCACGATTCGTTCGCACCACCGGAGTAACCGCAAAAATGTGCAAATTCATCGCTGAAATCGGACTCAACCACCTCGGCATGCCGAGCGTGCCGGCCGGACTCTCGACGTGTTGACGGGCACGGCAGTCCACGCAATTACCTTTCAAATCCGCAAACACGACTTCTACCAGACCGCCGATCCGGCCCGCCAACGGCTGCCGGACAGCTTTTATGCGCAAGCCTGCAAGAAAGTGCATGGCTGCAACAAGGAGTTCGGCATCGCCATTTGCGAGATCGACGCGATACCGTTCTTCAATGGCATCGGCGTCGATTTTTGGAAGACCTTGACCTGGGATTTTTCCAACGTCGCATTGCAGCGAGAACTCCAGGCGACGGGGAAGCCCGTCTACATGTCCACCGGGACGTCCTCCATGGCGGACATTGTCGCAGCGTCAAGGGAATACGACAACGTCAGATTCATTCATACACAGTTGTCGGAAAAGATCGAGGACGCAAACCTCAAGGCGATTGCAACTATGAGGGAGACGGTCCATCGGCCCGTGGCCTTCGGCCTGCACTCCCATAACCATGACATTCTCAAACTCGCCCTGGCCTACGAGCCGGAAGCGCAGTTTTTCTACGTGAAAGAAGACGACCGTCCGGGGCTGTTCGATGACAAACATGCCATCTTGCTCAGCCGGGTCGGTAATCTGGTCGATGAGTTGGCGGAGTTATTAAGGTCTCTCGGCAGCGGAGTCAAAGCAGCGGGCGTGCTGCCGGATTGGATTGTGCCCTAGAGAAAGGCGAGGAACCATGAAAAACACACAGTCGCGAATTCGCGTGGGCATTGTCGGCGCGGGATATGTCGCCCGATTCCGTCACTTGCCCGGGTTAAAGCGGCGGGACGATGTGGAGATCGCGGTAGTCTGCGATCAACACGCCGAGACGGCCGCCTCCGCGGCGAATGAGTTTGGCGTGGGGGAGACCAGCACCGATTGGCGCGCGGTGGTGAACCGGCCCGACTTGGACGCCATTTGTATTGCTACGCCCCCTTACCTTCACGCGGCGGTTTCGATCGCGTCTCTGGCGGCAGGCAAGCATGTGTTTTGTCAAGCGCGCATGGCCATGAATCTGGCGGAGGCGCGCGAAATGCTGGCCGCGGTGCGGCGCATCCCCGGCAAGTCGCCATGCTCTGCCCGCCTCCCAACGGCATAAAACACGGCAGCTATCTGGAGAAGTTGTTGGCGGACGGAGCTATCGGCCGCCCGTTGCATTTTCAAGTCCGGGCGCTGGGCGCAATGGACGTTGCCTTCCGCCCCGGCCCACTGGCGGCAACGGGTGGAACTGAGCGGCAAGAACATTTTGAGCGTGGGGATCTACGCCGAGGTGCTGGCCCGTTTTCTGGACTGGCCGGAGGCGGTTTGCGCCCAAGGGGGCGTCTCCGTGCCGGATCGCGGCGGCTATCGGGTCGTTATTCCCGACTTCGTGCAGGCCCTGGGCCGCTGGCCCGGCAGCCTGCTGGGCACGCTGGAGTGGAGCGGAGTCGCCCAGTTTCCCCCGCACGATACTTTGACCATTTATGGAAATGAGGGAACCGTGGCCTACGACTTCACGACGGACGAAATTCTCCTTGGCCGTCGCGGTGATAGCGAATTGAAGTCGGTCGCCGTCCCCGCCGAGTTCGTAAGATCCTGGACGGTGGAAGACAATTTTATCGAAGCCGTCAAGCAAGGCGGGCAACCGCAACCGAGTTTTGAAGTCGGTGTGCAATACATGAAGTTCACGGAAGCGGTCAACCTCAGCATTGCAGACCAGAAGTGGGTAACGATTGCAGATCTCTGACTATCGGATATTCATCCTGCCAACCATGGACATGAGGCGGGGTTGCCGAGAGGCGAGCCGCCGGTCGCTTGACCGAGGAAGGATTGATCATGAAACTCATTAGCATTGTAACGCCCTGCTACAACGAAGAAGATAATGTCGAAGAGTGTTACCGGCGGGTCAAGGAAATATTCGCCGCGCTGGGTAGATACCGCTACGAGCACATCTTCATCGACAACGCCTCCACCGACCAGACGCAGGCGATTCTCCGGCGACTGGCGGCGGAAGACAAGCATGTCAAGGTAATCATCAACAGCCGCAATTTTGGCCATATCCGCTCGCCGTTTTACGGCATGCTCCAGGCCCGCGGCGACGCGGTGATTCCTTTCGTGGCCGACTTGCAGGAGCCGCCGCAGTTGCTGAGCGAGTTCCTCACGAAATGGGAGGAGGGCTGCAAGATCGTGATGGGCGTGAAAGTCCGCAGCGGCGAGTCGCTCCATCATGTTCGGGATCCGCAAACTGTACTATCGCCTGGTCAAGCGGTTATCGGAAATCGAACTGACCAACAACTTCTACGGCTTCGGGCTGTACGACCGCAGCGTGATCGAAATCCTCAAGAAGATGGACGACCCGTACCCGTATTTCCGGGGACTGATCGCCGAAATAGGGTTCCAGCCGGCCAAGATCGAATATCATCAACCGCGCCGAGAACGCGGCATCACCAAAAACAATTTCTACCTCCTCTATGATATCGCCATGCTGGGCATCACCAGCCACTCCAAGGTCCCGCTCCGGCTGGCAACGTTCACCGGTTTCTGCCTGGGGGCCTTCAGCCTGCTAATTGCCGTTGCATATTTCATCTACAAACTCATATTTTGGGAAAGTTTCAAGGTGGGGATCGCGCCGCTGGTGATCGGCATCTTCTTCTTTTCCGCGGTGCAATTGTTCTTTACGGGCATCCTGGGTGAATACATCGGCGCGATTCATACACAAGTGCTCAAGCGCCCGCTGGTGATCGAAAAAGAAAGAATCAACTTCGATGATTGAACGGCCCAAAGCTCCGGCGTTGTCTTATCGCATCGCCCGCCATTTCCCTCTCGGCCAGGTGGCGCGCTACCTGATCGTCGGCGCCTGGAACACGCTGTTCGGCTACGGGCTGTTCGTGCTGTTCACCTACTTGCTCACCGGCATCGTGCCTTTTGCCTACATGCTGGCCTGCGTCTTAAGCAACGTGCTCGCCATCACCGTGGCCTACCTGGGCTACAAGGTCTTCGTCTTCAAGACCAAGGGAAATTACCTCCGCGAGTACCTGCGCTGCTACTTGGTCTATGGGACCGCGTTTCTGGTGAATCTCGCCATGCTACCGATGTTGGTCATTCTGCTCGAGCTGGTCGTCAGGCCGCGGGCTTACGCCCCATACATCGCGGGGGCTGTCTTGACGGCGGGCACCGTCGTGCTAAGCTTCATAGGCCACCGCCAATACTCATTCGCCCACAAGAAACCCCCGGAGACGCCAGGATGCAACCAGCGGAACTGAAGCGGCAAGAAATCCTCCGCCTAGTCGCTGAGTATTATAGCGAGGCCTTTGCCCCTCGGCCTTTTGTCCCCGGCGAAAGCGTGGTCCGCTACGCCGGCCGCGTCTTCGATGCGGAGGAATTGACCTTTGCCGTCGAGGCCGTCCTGGATTTCTGGCTCACCTCCGGGCGTTTCGCCGAGGAGTTCGAGTCCGGCCTGGCGGACTTCTTCCCCGTGGATACGGCCCTGCTGGTCAATTCCGGCTCTTCGGCGAACCTTGTGGCCGCCAGCGCATTGACGTCGCCGCTTTTGGGCGACCGGCGCGTGCGCCCGGGCGACGAAATCATCACCGTGGCAGCCGGCTTTCCCACCACGGTCAATCCTATCCTCCAAAACGCTGCCGTCCCCGTCTTCGTGGACGTGGAACTCGGCACATACGTACCCGGCCTGGAGGCCGTGGCCGCGGCCATCGGTCCGCGGACCAAAGGAGTGATGATCGCCCACACCATGGGGATCCCCTTCGACGCCGCCGGCGTGAGCGATCTTTGCCGGAAGTACGGCTTGTGGTTTATCGAGGATTGCTGCGATGCCCTGGGAACCAAACTCAACGGCCGAAATGTGGGCACGTTCGGCGACCTGGCCACCCTTTCGTTCTATCCCGCCCATCACATCACCATGGGCGAAGGCGGCGCGGTGCTCGGCAACGACGAGCTGCTTGCCCGCATCGCCCGGTCGCTGCGCGACTGGGGGCGCGACTGCTATTGCAGCGGCGGCGAGAACAATACCTGCGGCACGCGGTTCAGCCAGCAGTTCGGCACGCTCCCCTACGGCTACGACCATAAGTACGTCTACTCCCACATCGGATATAACCTGAAAGTAACTGACATCCAGGCCGCCATCGGCTGTGCGCAATTGAAGAAGCTCGACGGCTTCATCACCGCGCGGCGGCGCAACTGGCTGGCGCTCAGCGAGGCGCTCAGGCCCTACGCCGACCGCCTGATTCTTCCCGAAACACCGGCGGGCAGCGAGCCGTCCTATTTCGGCTTCGTCATCACGGTGCGCGAGGAGGCCGGCTTTACGCGCAACGAACTCACGGCCTTCCTGGAAGCGGCCAAGATCGAGACCCGCAACCTCTTCTGCGGCAATCTGCTGCGCCATCCGGCCTATCTCGATATCCCTTGCCGCGTCGTCGGCGACCTGGCCAACACCGACACGATCATGAACAACACGTTCTTCGTGGGCGTGTATCCCGGCCTGAGCCGGGAGCAGATCGACTACATCGCCGAGACCTTCCGCCGGTTTTTCAAGAGCAGGTAGACGCGATGGCCACTCCGATCAAGTTCACCGCGGAAGTCGCCAGGATCATTCGGCACGGCCCGGACGTCGTCACGTACGAATTTCAGGGACTGAGCAAACAACCGCGCTACAAGCCGGGACAATTCCTCCACTTGACGATCGATCACTATGATCCGTCGCAACATTGGCCCGAGTCGCGGGTCTTTACGATCGCCAACGGCGCGAGCCGGCCGGGATTCCTCCGTCTGACCATCGCGGCCAAAGGCCGCTATACCCACCGGATTATCGAGCAGCTCGAGGTGGGGCGAAAAGTCTGGATGAAAGCGCCCTACGGACACTTCGTCGTCCACACGGCGCCGGATCAGGAGGCGCTATTGATCGCCGGCGGCACGGGCGTTACGCCTTTTGTGGCGTTCATGGAAGACGCGCTGGTGCGGGGCATGCAGGGGGACGTGTGGCTGCACTACGGGGCGAGGCGCAGACCTCCTGGTGTTCGCCGAGCTGGCGCCGCTGCCAGGCGGAGTTCGGGAACTTCCACGCGCGGCTCTGCGCCGAAGAGGAAGCCGGCGGCGAGGTTCTGCCCGGCATGATCTCGTTGGAAGAGGCCTGCGCCCCGCTGCGATCCGTGGCACGGGCGGTCTTCTATCTCTGCGGGCCCCAGCCGATGGTCGAGTTGTTCGCCTCGCGGCTGAGAAACGAGTTTGGAGTATGTCCCGACAACATTCGCTTTGATCAGTGGGAATAGTAAAAAGGGGACATCACTAATTTTTTGTCTTTCCCGGG
>CAWGAJ010000003.1:0-6253 GCA_963820545.1 Pirellulales bacterium | reverse complement strand
ACGGGCCGGTGAAGCTTCGGACTTGCCCGACCGCGGCTCACACACGGTAATGGTCGTGGAAGTTGTAAACTCGGGCGTCCATTGGGCCGAACCGCGCGACCTTACCGTGGAAGAAGCCCTGGAAAGAATGAAAACCGGAAAAGGATTGCGAATCTCAACCGCGCATCCCGGCGTAATCAATATTCTGTTTGCCGACGGCGTGGTTCGATCTTTGCCTGCGAAAATGCCCTTCTCGTTGTGGAAAAAATTCCTCGCCGGAGAAGTGAAGGATCTAGATAACATCGATGAATGATAGATCGAACGATCGGATATGGTCGATGTTTCAGTCTATGCCTCCCCTTATGAACCGGGAAAATGGACCATCATTGGCGTGATCGTCTGGCTGCTCTCGGTCGTACTGCTGTTCGGCCGGGCGATAAAAAGCCGCCGGAAACCTGAGGCGAACTCAGACATCCGCAGATGGCGCAGATAACGCGGTCAATACATTATATTCATGTTGATAAATATCTGTGGTCATATGCACCATCGCGGATTAATTGCTATTCCGCTTCGATAAGCTCGATCTTCAACCGGCCCACGACTTGCACCACGGGCAAAAAGCTGCTGTAGGCCGATGCGCCTTTTAAACTGCCGTGGGCGAGCTTCAGATGGGCGGCGCCGATGCCGCCTTTTCCCAGTGTGGCGTCGATGGGGATCCACTTGCCCTCACCCGAGTGCTGCCCTCACCCTTGGCCTCTCCCTATGAGGGGACGGAGAGGGGACATAAGTCATATACACTTCGGTCCACATGTGATAGCCGAACTCCTGCGTGGCCGGCATATAAACCAGGCCGATGGCTACCCGGGCCGGGATGCCGCGGGCACGGCACAGCGCGGCCAGCAGAACCGCGTGTTCGGTGCAATCGCCTTCACGGGTTTGGGCCACTTCGGCGGCAGTGGCAAAAACCTGGGAATAATTCTTTTTTTATGTAATTGTGCACGAATTGCTCCAGTTTGATGGCCGTATGCCAAGGATCCGTCTCTTCGCCGGCCGCTTCGCTTGGCCAAGGCGATGATTTTTGGTCGTCGCTTTGGATCCAGTTGTTTGGCTCGCGGTCGGCGGCCGTGGGCGGAGCGGCAGGGGCGTCCGGGTTGCCCGGCTGATCGGGACGGACGGCATAAACCGTCACTTCGGCCGTGTTTGCATCGAGCGATTTTACTTTTTGCGTCGATCCGGTAACGAATACCGCCGCCGGATCGCCGCCTTCTAGATGCACGCGGTAGAAGACACGTTTTGTATCATGGGCGCCGGGCAAGGGTTTTTCGAGCTTTACGGTTGTGCTAAGTCCGATGTCCAAATTCGCCGCGTCTGATTTTTCCAGCGCTTCGGCCTTGGTGGTGCGGAAAGTTTCCATCGACATTTCCGGACTGTGGGTTTTTAACTCGTCGCCCGTGCGATCGGTCCATATGGTTTGTTCCAGTTTTTGTCCGCTGGGAAAGATCGCCAAAGTATCGATGCGGAGCAGTTTGTAAGTGCCGTGAAGCAGCGGCGTCGGCTCCCAATCGCGGGCGAGCCATTTCCACCGTGGCCAACTGGTTGAATCCGGCCATCAAGGTTTGCAGAGTGCGTTTTTCGCCAGGCTGCATGGGCTTCTGCAGCAGCGATTGCTCGACGGCGTAGAATCCGCCGTATTCGGGCGACCAATCGATAACGCCGGGCATTTTTTTGCCCTGGGAGACGGTTTCCATTTCCAGGCGTTTGCCGACGACAAGGCCGGTGGGGAACGGCGTTCCCATTTGCATCTCGGTTTCAAAACGAATCAACTGGCCGCCGGGCGTTTCGAAACTAGTGCAGTGAATCTGCTGCTGAATATCCTGGCCGAAGCGTTTTACGGAGATATACGTGAGGCCTTCGATCCGCAAAACGGGTTTTTCGGCTTCCGCGTCCTGATAATAAGCAGTTTGCACATAACCGGCACGGGCGCCTTGGACGAAACACACGTCCCAAACTTCGCGCTGGGGAGTATCGGCAGACTTGGCAGTCTTTTTTCGACGTGGAAGCGTGATCCTTTGGGGGGATTTCGTATCCGAACATCCGGAAATTCCCCATAACATGGACGCCGCAACGTCAAAGCGGCTATTTTTGATGTTATTATCATGAATTTTTCTCGTTATACTTTGCCGTGACATAGGAAAATTCCTGTTTGAAGGTTATCATGCTCCAATTTGTTCCCAAGGTCCGTAGGGCCCAAGGGAAAAATGATGCGACATAATGCGGTTCAATCTTAATGATGAATAAATTCTGTATTAGGCCCAGTTTACCGCCTGTTTTCAAGTTTAACAATATGCTCTCGTCGGCTATCGTTGCCAAATTTTTCGTGAACCGTAGAACCGCACGCCCAAGCGGTTTTATCTTGCCCGATAAACGTCCGGATTGCCGACCGCGCGATTTTTCTGGTGCTAAACTTCCCTATCGAGCTTGATAAAAGAAAAAAAGCACACTATGCATTTTTGCATCAAATCAACGCGCGTTGTGGATGATTTTTGGCGTGAGGCGTTGTGTAAACATGAGCCCGACCGATTATGGCGGACATGAGGATTGTTCAGTCTGTATCGCGGCCGGGCCGAAAGGAGGCTGATCTGTATAAATTTGCCGCCCTCAATGTCGCAAAGCGTAACCTACGGTTCAGTGGAGGGCTCCCAGCTGCGGTTTTTCCATTCCCCTAGACCAAGCATCTTTGAATATCGAAGCAGAGAGCATACATGGGTTTTTTGAAAAGATTTTTCCGCAATGTGTTCCGCGAAGGCGCGATGCCGGTCGGCACCAGCAGCTTCGAACACCTCAGCGAAGAGGAGCTGGAAGCGCATCTGGGCGTGTCCCGGTATGGCGATTATTCGCTGACCGACGCCGTCCGCCCGTCGTACGATCTTCAGGTCGTGCCCGCCCAGGGATACCGCCACGACTCGTACCATGACGAACAGAACCACACCAACGTACCGGTGCTGATGGCGGCCGTTTCCAGCGAAAAACTATTTGACGTGTTTCTGGACCTTTTGGATCCGCTGGGATTCACGGTCGACGCGGTGCTGGAAACCAGCCACAATCGCGACAACAACGGGCATAGCGATCTGTATCGCGAACACATCGATCTGCCGGTGCTGAAAAGCATTCTTTATGAATACGAGGATTTATTGACCAACGACGGTTGCACCGGCCTGGCGGTGCTCAATCCCGGCATTCCGCAGGAAATCCAATTCGACGAGCACAAGTTGCTGATCGTCTACGGGGAGAATTTAGGCGAGTTCGAAGAAATTCTCCAGAAGAAACGGCATTCAGTGCAACGATCAAATGAAATTCATCACCGAGGCCGAACACGTCCATTCGTCCAGCGACATCTATAGCCGACAGTTCGAAGAACTAAAAACCCGCCTGGGCATGGATTGCGCGTACGTGTAAGATTAGGGATTAGAGATCTTGATAGAAGAAGATTGAGAGTTGGGCAATGTATTGAAAACTTTGAAAAGTTATACTGTATAGTCTTTATTCGTAATTCTCATTCTTTCTCATTGACCGTTTTCGTCATTAGTAATTTGCCGCACGCTGTTCACTGATTCATCCTTCATCCTCATCCTTTGCCCTTTTCCTCGCCCCTCCCCTTCTTTCACCCACTCCAGGTCTTCGCGTAGTTCTTCGAGAGTCTCTTGAAGGCCCACAAAACGGCGGCGGAACCAGAACCAGCCGCAAAAAGCGAGATCGCGGCCGTGACCAGCAATGTCAGGCCGAAGATCAACAGCCAGCCTCTGCGGGCAATGCCCTGCCAGCCGTCGAGCATTTCGGCAAGATAAGTGGCCAAAAGCGGCAAAGCGGTCAAGCGCCATTACGGCCGCCACGCCCCAGATAAAGCCAGGCGTTTTATGTTGCCCAGATCGGCTTGGATTTCCAGCCGGGCAAGTTCCCAACGCAATTGGAGCATTTCGCGCAAGTCGATCGACAAGGAGCGAAGCTCGGCCTGTAAATCGGCCAATAGGGTCGATCAGGCGAACTCATGGTTTGGCTCCTGACTGCGACCAGATTCGCTGAATTTCCTGCCAGAGATGCTGCCCGGCGTGTTCCATGGTCTGGCGCATTACCTGGAGCCCCAACCTGCGCAGCAACCAACCTCGCCGAAAGCCGCCCGAGGCCGCCAAGCCCACGCCAAAAGCGGCCAACAGTGCGTAACCAGGATATCGGGTAGCGTACTGACGCCACGAAAACAGTCCGCGCCCTTCTCGCCGCGAGGCATATAAATGATTATTGATTCGCCGCCGCATTCGGCCGATGCGGAGACGCAGTTTGCGCTTCTGCGCTGTTGAAGATCGGAATCCGTCATGGTTTTCAGTAATCAGTTTTCAGTTTACAGTTTTCAGTTCCGCGTTCTGACTTCTGCGTTCTGCCTTCTAGCCTTCAGCATTCATCATTTTTTGAAAAGCCTTTGAAACCAGCGGCCCAGGCAAAAACCCAAGGCGGCGCTGAGCAGCAGGACTCGGGCCGGGATGCTTTTTGACCGTTTCCAGCGTGTCGTCGATCACCTCGCCGATGGTGGTTTCGCGCACGGATTGGATTTTTTCGGCCGCCTGCCGGCAAATGTCATCGTAGATATTTTTGCGCCTTTTGCAATTCGATCTTTGCCAGTCGCACGGCCTCGGCGGCCAAATGGATCTCGGGACACTCGCCGCGCTCTCGGTGGCCTGTTCGGAGCCAGTTACGTTGCCGGATGGTTGTTCTGGTTGATCGTTTTTTGTTTCGCTGCTCATGGTTCTATCTCCTCTTTAATAGGATTATTGCGGCTATGGAAATCTACCTTATCACAAATCAAGAAGAAAGCTTATGAACATATTTTATTAGGCCATGATGCCCAGATAATAGTGCTTTTCCCTAAACGGTTAAGTAGTTATATGGACCATAAATACCCCCCTAAAGACTATTCTATACATAATTGATCCCGGCCAATCCTGATTTAGATATCAACAATGCTCTAAGAACAAATGGCAAGATTATCCAGACTGAGATTGGCGTTCCTTTCTGGGATCGCGGCTAAAGATAAATAAATTAGTAACGAAACCATGCTAACTGACGCACTGATCTGTGTTTCTATCCTTGAATGTTTTATTAGCCGCTGAAGTCCCGGCTGAAAAAATGCTCTTTGAGTTCGGTGGGCAATTCGCTCTTGCGTCCGTCGAGGCAAAAGACGCCACGCCGAGCATTTCCGGCAGCGCGTTGCGCATTGCCACCGGCCAAAAAGGACGCTCGCCCGGCATTACGCTCAAAGCGCCCGGCGGCCCATGGGATCTTTCCTCCTTCGGATACGTTGCCTTGGCGGTGAAAAACATGGGCAACAATCCCGGTTAAAGTCCAATGCCGCGTGGATAGTCCAAAGCGATGGCGGTTCCGCACTCTATATCAGGAGCGGTTGATCTCTCGCCCGGCCAGCAGCAGACTTTGCACATTCCGCTGGTAAAAAGATTATCCAGCGACTTGCAAGAGAAATTTTTCGGCATGCGCGGCTATCCCGGCGGTTATGACGAGGAACACGGCATTGATACGGCCAAAATCAATCAGCTTGTAATCTTTGTCGACCGGACCCACGGCCGAACATGTTTTCGAGATCGCCGACGTTCGTGCCGGCGGTACGATCGCCTTTCCCTTGCCGGCCGACGAGAGCCAATGGTTCCCGATGATCGATGCCCTCGGCCAGTATCTGCATAAAGATTGGCCCGGCAAAATCCATGCACCTCGACGAACTGCAACAGCGCAAGCAAGAAGAAGCCGCTGATTTGGCCGCTCATCCCGGCCCGGATGATTGGGATCTATACGGCGGCTGGAAAAATGGCCCGCAACTTACGGCCAGCGGCCGCTTCCGCGTGGAAAAAATCGACGCTCACTGGTGGCTGGTCGATCCCCAAGGCCGGCTGTTCTGGTCCACGGGGTAGATTGTGTCGAGCCGGGCCACGACGTTACGATGGTCACCGATCGCAAAGAGTGGTTTGCCGATCTGCCCTCGGCCGACTCGCCGCTGGCCGCTTTTTATGGCCGTGGTTCTTACGTTCCAGGGGTTACAATCGAAATCAGCTAGGCGAAACTTATAATTTCGGCGCCGCCAATCTGTTTAGAAAATATGGCGACGACTGGCAGGCGACGTTTTCCGCGATCGTGCATCGGCGCCTCGGAAGCTGGGGACTGAACACGATCGGCAACTGGTCGGACGCCGGGATCTACTCGATGCACAAAACGCCGT
>CAWGAJ010000002.1:0-1542276 GCA_963820545.1 Pirellulales bacterium | reverse complement strand
CTTCTGCCGCTGTTGGACCAGAAGATCCCGGAGTCGCTTGGGTACATCCGCGCCGGTTCGAGCAAGATGGATGCACTGCTTGCGGGACTGCTGAACGTCTCGCGAATCGGCAGCGCTGCCCTGACGATCAAACAACTCGACATGAACCAGATGGTGGCCGAGATCGTCAAGTCGATGGAGTTCTCCGTCGAGCAGGCAGGGCGGGCGTGCAAGTCGACGCCTTGCCGCCGTGCCGCGGAGACGCCACCCAACTCGGCCAGGTCTTCTCCAACCTGCTCGATAATGCACTGAAGTATCTTGACCCGAGCAGACCCGGGGTCATCCGAGTGTCTGCACACCAGAAGCGGAACGAGGTGGTCTACTGCGTGGAAGACAATGGCATCGGGATCGATGCGGAACACCAGGACGCGATTTTCGGGCTCTTCTATCGCCTCAACCCGGATCGAGGTGGTGGACAAGGGTTGGGCCTGACCATCGTACGACGATCTCTTGACCGGCAGGGCGGAAAGATCTGGTTGGAATCGACGCCCAACCAGGGGAGCAAGTTCTTTGTTTCGCTACCCCCTGCACTGTTGCCCGAATCCGCGGGCTCCAAACTCCATCGACAATCGGAAACCGAGGTCCGACGATGAAAGAAGACACCGTGATCCTGCAGGCCGAAGACGACGACGGGCACGCGACACTGACCCGAATGGCTCTGCGAGAGGTCGGCGTGAACAATCAGATCATTCGATTCAGGGACGGACAGGAAACGGTAGACTTCCTCTTCGGCACCGGCCCGGGACCTTCACGCGAGGCGGACGTCCACTATCTCCTCCTTCTGGATTTGCGCATGCCCATGGTCGACGGCATTTCAGTCCTTCGACGGATCAGGCAAGACGAGCAACTGCGGCGGATGCCGGTCGTTATACTGAGCACTACCGACAATCCGCACGAAATCAAAACGTGCAAGAGCCTGCACTGCAGTTGCTATGTCGTCAAGGCTGCCGGGTGCGAAGCATTCGCCGCGGCCCTGCAGCAGGTAAAACCTTTCCTTGAGCACCGCCAAACACCACGGACGACGGGCCAAAGCTAGCAATGCCAGCTTTGCTGTCAGCGCGTGCGCGGATTCTGCCAAGAATTGCCCTTGCACTGGACTCGCTCTCTGCTTCATACTGCTTCACAATACGGCGGTATCCGCAACAGGCTGACAAGTTTCCACAGTCGGATCGCCGAGGAACCAGACCTCAGACCGAGCAGTAGCTCAGCAGTGGCCTCCCTGAGTTGGAGAATGAATCCAGATGTTGCACTGCGGCTTGTTTCGGGGTCGATTGTCACGGAGGAATAGCCATGTTGGTTTTGTCTCGCAAGCGGGATAGTTCGATCCATATTGGAGCGGACATCCGAGTCACGATTCTTGGGATACACAAGCATCAGGTCAGAGTGGGGGTGGAAGCGCCGGCGGCCATACCTGTATGGCGCGCGGAGTTGCTTCCCAAAGGTCAGGCTAGCCTGGAATTGCAGGCCCGCGAGGACGGGTGGCCTTCGGGCAAGAAGCAATTCGAAGTCCTGTTGGTCGAGGACGATCTAGGGCATGCCAAACTGATTTGCGGGGCGTTCTCGGAGTGCCGCCTGCAAAGGCCAATAGACGTGGCCGTTGCCCAGACGGGCGAGCTCGCCGCGGAATCGCTCGGCATGGACGGGGGCCAACGCCCGGCTGCCTCACCGTTTGACCTTATCCTCCTTGACGTGTATCTGCCGCGAATGACGGGCCTGGACCTTCTCTTGAAGATTCGCACCGACCCGCTCCTGTATTTGACTCCGGTAGTCATGCTCAGTTGCTCCGACGACGACGCTGTCGCGGCGAATTGCCTCGATGCGGGGGCCAACGCCTTTGTGACCAAGGCGAGAGATCCCGGGGTATTTCGGACTTCAATTGCTCGGATTGCCGATTTCTGGGGCAACGAATCCCGCGTCCCTAGACAAGAGGTTTGCTGCCCGAGATAGCGCGTTGATCTTGCCGATCCCATGGGGTGGCAATGGAGATTCGACCAGGTACGGGGAGTAGCAGGACTAGCGCATGAGCGTGCACCGGGCTGGCGGCTCGGGTCTCAGGGATGAGGCGCTGCAACCCTCAATACAAGGTGCTTCCTGCATCGGCCGAGCGAGAGCCCGCCGCCTTGACGGGCTCTCGTTTTTCGGGGACCAGTCCCGCCGCCGACGAATGCGCGTAACAGAGGCGGCTCAGGGTAGCAGTTCCTTTACCACCTTCTCGCAAAACGTTTCGTATCGCTGCCGAGCAAGTTCCACCTCCGCAGGCAGGTTGTTGATGTGTTCCTCCAAGTTCCGAATCATGGATTCTCCTGCGTCGGGCAACAACGTTCCCTCTGCAATTCGCCTGCGAAGCAACTTGAGTGCGGATTGACATTTATGAAACAGGGTATCTAGACCTGCCTTATCACCACACTCCCGAAGGCAAGCCAGGGTATAGCTGACGGTTGCATGGACTAGGAACGGTTCGAACAGATCTATAGCAGCGTGACGAAACTTTTCCTCAAACCTGTTGTAGCGCAGTTCAATCTTTTCTTCCTCTGTCTCTGCTGTTTCCTGCGTTTCAGGGGGTTCGAGGAACGCAAGGTACATCCATACGAGCATCCTATCCCTCTCAAACACGTCCAGGCTATCAAGCAGTCGAAACAGATTATCGTGGGTGCTTCTGTCGGGGTGTGGAGGCAGGGTGACATACTGAATATGGTGTATTAAGAAGTCGGTCATTTGTATGTTTTTCCTGTTTGTTTGTCCGGGATAAGTTCTCGTTCGGTCGCACTGAGCTTCAGTCCGACCCTCTCGCCTGGTGTGATGTGCTTCCTTCTTGCCATGATCGTGGTTCTCCTCAGCAGCGCGGCTTGTCCGCGTCCGCTGTAGCACCTTGCTAGGTGGTTCCATGTCGATCCTATTGCCGAACGCTATTTTGAAAAGTGCTGTCGAACTTTCGTCGCAATCTGACGATCCGTCATCTTGTCAACTGTTTCAATACCTACGATACGTCCACCGAGGTTGTTTCTTTCAAGACGTTGTTTCAGTTCGCCCTTTGCCTCACCAGGACCAAATATCAGAATAGATTCTGCATCACGAATAGACGCAATTACCGCATCGTAGTAAATGTTGAGATGTCCCGTAAACGCTCTCTGGAGGCTATCCTCTGCCGGTACTTGCTGTGGTTCATGGGGTCCCTTAAGAGGTGAATCACCAGAACGGCGGCGCTGTTTTTCAACCTTCGATATTATCAGTCCTATCTCTTCCCCTTTGTCTGTAACAGCGACGATAACAGCCTTCCTATGGTCAATCCACAAACCCACGTTCGTTCTCATTGATTTCTCCTTTATCTATTACCGCTCCCATCAATTTAGCGAGTTGCCGCCGGGTGTCGATAATGGTTCCATTATCAGAATGCCGAGTCGCCTCTGATGCGACTGGGCCGGATTGATCCGAAGTCCAGCACCCAAATTCCCCTAATAGGGGCATCCATGGATGTTATAGCTACACCGTTGAATAACGGTGGGGCCTGTTGAAAAAGTCTGTTGGCCAGCTAGCATTGTCAGCACGTGTTAGTCTTGATTTGTAGAGCGGATGGAGGTATTGGGATGGCTTACCTCTCCACCACCTTCGCCTCTTTTCGGGACGGACAGAGGTATGCAAGGAAAGCATGTCTTTCAATCACGGACCAGGACGGTCATCGATTTGGAGTCGTTCATACCAAAAGACCACTTTCTCCGGAAAGTGGATCGTATCCTGGAAATGTCCTTCGTGCGCGACGTGACCGCCGTGTGCTATACCGTCGGAATGGGACGGCACTCCATCGACCCCGAGGTGTTCTTCCGGATGCTGTTGGTGGCGTACCTCTACGACATCACCTCGGATCGACGTCTGTGTGATGAAGTCCAGTTCAATCTCGCCTACCGCTGGTTTTGCCGGCTCTCGCTGGAAGACGACGTGCCGGACCACTCATCGTTTAGTCGCATCCGTGACCGCTACGGCGAGGAAATCTTCGAGACGGTGTTCCGACATATTGTTGCACTTTGCAAAGAGAAGGGCTTGGTGGCTGAGGAGTGTCGTGTGATGACCGACGCCACCCTGATCACTGCGGATGCCTCGCTGAACTCGCTGATCCATAACGATCCGGAAGAAGCGGAGAAAGAGGCGATAACGCAAGGGCGCGATCATGGGCTGAAGGACTCGTCATCGGTACGGCGCGTGACCAACCAAACACACACCAGTCGCACCGATCCAGATGCCACACTTGCCCAAAAGAAAGGCACACCGCGACAACTGAAGTACAAAGTGCATCAGAGTATTGACGCCGACAGTCGCGTGATCCTCGACAGGCACGTTACCACGGGGGCACGGCATGACAATCAACCCTACCTTGAACAATTGCAGCGGATCCGCGGCCGGTACAACATCACAATTGGCGAAGCGATTGCTGATCGAGGCTATGGTTCAGCGGCGATCATCCAAGCGTTGCAGGAGCAAGAGATCGAAACCTATATCCCGCTCTTTCATCAGGATAGCGGCAGAAACTCCGGTACGGCGCCTGGACTGGTGTACGAACCAGAAAAGGATCGGTTTCGCTGTCCCGAGGGGAAATACCTGAATTCGAGTTCATCGCTCTACGAGAACTACAAGCGGTATGTCAGCTCGTCTGCAGACTGCTGCAGTTGTCTGCAAGCTTCGAGCTGTCCGGCGAAGACCCGCAAAGCAACTCCTCTCCACAGGTTTGTGCTGCGTAGTCTTGACCAGGACTTATTCGACCAGGTGCAAGGCCGGATGCGCGACCCCGTGTTCGGGAAGAAATTGTCCGAGCGAATGTGGAAGATGGAAGGACTCTTCGCCGAGGCGAAACAAAACCATGGCTTGTCGTGCGCACGGTATCGCGGCAGGTCAAAAGTGCAGATTCAGGCGTATCTAAGCGCGATGGCGCAAAACCTAAAGCGCCTGGCCTTGCTATTTTATTCCTGGCTGGTCGCTTGGTACTTGCGTCGGCAACGAACAATCGCCACGCCCCCAAGACGATCTCTTTCAAGCAGGACTTTTTCAACACGCCCCTTGGGTTTTTGGGATAGTAAATCTACCTGTATTCTACAAAAATGACAGGTGCACGTTTCACGGTCAAAAAATGGTCGTTTGTCACGAATCCTAGTAAAGGATTGAGTTTGTGGGACCTGTGCACTATATTTGCTGGGCTGCTGACTATACAGCGAATTACTTTTCACCCAATAACATGATCGAGCCCTGCATTACTTTAACTGTCCGTTGAGAAAGGATAACTAATATACAAGGGTATCAAGTTCACTGAAAACTGAGTCTAGGACTTGGCACAACAAACTAGGCTTATGAGATTCTTTTCCATGTGTTTGCTCCTTCACAAACTCTTGAATCCAATCCGCATCATCATTCAGCCAATTTGGATTTTCTAAGGATTGTTCCTGTTCCGTCTGGAACAAAAACTCATTATAGGCAGGAATCTGTAATGCAATTAGTTGCCACTTCGCTGCTAAATCGGCTACCCTAAAAGATTGAAACACAGTCGATGGTAAAAAAGCCATCATCTCAGGTAGTCCCAGTTTTGAAGTGATTCCTTGGCTTTCGCTGGCCAGAGAAGAGGAGCTACATTTATCAAGCCATGCCGGTAAAAGTGACGTGAATGGTAGCGTGGTGATTAGCTGATTTCTCACTAAATTTATGGGTTCGGAAGGTAGTAATACCTGGGCAGTTACGAGATTCTTCGTTACAAGTGGTGTTTCCACGATTGCGGCCGCTAAAGGCCGGCTTGATTCGACAGGCTTCTCGATTTGTGAACTAGCTGACGGTGCGGGTGGTAATTCTACAATTACCGCCGCTAAAGGCGGACTGGATTCGACGGATTTCTCGATTGGTAAACTAGTTGATGGTATGGTTGGTATTTCCATAATTGCCGCCCTTAAAGGCTGGCTGGATTCAACAGGTGTCAAAGCCTGTGTTGTCTCTAGATTGCTTGTGTCCGGAGTAATCGGAGGCGGCGAATCGACCGCTAATGTCTCTGAAACGGTCTCGACAACGCTCCTGATGGATTCTGCCAGCGGGCCGGAGAGGCACGGGCCGATCGTGACCACGCTTCCCGCACCAATGGTCAATGTGCCAGTTGTAAGGGAATTTGTTGTAAGCGCACCACCATTGACTGTTGTATATGTATTATTAATTGTAGTAACGCTAGCCTGGCCACTTGTAGTCTTGATTAATGAGCCCGGTCCGGGGTTTGAGGCAGTTACCGTGCCGCCTTCGACTGCTAGTAAGGCAGGCTCCCCGATCGTTAAGGCAAGCGACGTCTCTGGAGAAGCCATCAAATCTTGGGTGGGTAAAGCGACTTCGACATTTTGATTGCTGACTAGATCCTTGTTTTCCGCGGGTATTGTTGCCAGATCCATGCTGGCATCCGGCGCCGGAATTGGTCGAACAAATAATCAGCTTACTACCGGAACCGATGCTGATATGGCCGGTGACGATCGATGTTGCTGTAAGTTGGCCGCCATCGACAGTGGTACTTGAAGCATTCACAACACTGACATCGGCTTGTTCGTTTGTTGTCTTGATCAAAGCACCTGGTCCAGCAATGGTAGAAGTTATTGTTCCGCTTTCGATCCGATAAGAACTGCTATACAGTGTGCCATTGATAATGCTTCCACTAATTAGTGTCAGTTCGCCGATAGTGTCGGTATTACCGTTAAGATCTAAAATACCGCCCTCGATTGTCACATTTGTTCCAGCGGAAATGGCGTTGTCCTGGTTGAGATCCAGTGTCGCGTGATCGACTAGCAGGCTATTGCCCGCCCCTAGGTCAAAACCGAAGAATTCAACGTTGCTGTAGCTCATCACCGAAGCACCTGCCAGGGTAATTTGCGTGGCGGTCATGGTAACGCTGTCGCCGCCCGAGGTACCGGCCAGGATGAGCGAATTGCCCCCACCCGCGCCGCCGTCGAAGCTCACGCCTCCCGGCGGGATCGGGTTGCCGCCGCTGAAATCGACAGTCAGAATATCGTCATAGTTGTCGCGGCCGGTAATGCTGACGTTGGTCACGTCGGCAAAGACGTTCGCTGGCACGATGTCGGTGGTAGTGCCGGTCTGATAAATATGCAGTTTGCTGTCGGTGCCGATTTTTAACGTCAAGTAAGCAGTTCCCGTAGCGGGTAAGTCGCTAGGCTGGACGGTCATCGCCTCGGGCAAGTCTGTCACAGAAATCGTGAAGACCTTTTCATACCATAGCCCACCTTGGTCGGTAGTGCGAACATGGCTGCTGTATGAGTTTTTAGTCTCGTAGTCAAAAATGGCTGCCGTTTTCAAGGTATTTCCGGCAATCGTGAACGAGCCGTTGTCCGTGCCCCCTGTGCCGGAAACGAGAGAGTAAGTAAATGTGTTGCCCGAATCCGGATCGGTCGTGCTAAACGTGCCCACCGCAGTGCCTGAAGGCTGATTTTCCGCCACCGAGGTGTTGGAGAGGGTGATATCGCTCGGCGCATGATTGAACTGGAAGTTGGCAAGTGCGGCAAGATCGTTCGAACTCAGCCCGATCGCGGCCGTGTCCAGGAAACCATTGGGACCCACGATCGCGTTAGACTCGTTGATCGCTTGCCCGGTGCTGTTGGCTAGGATCGTGAAATATGCCAATTCTTTGGTTTGCCCCGCTGGTACAGTCAGGTTGTAGGTCCATACGATGTTGTCGCCCGTTACGTTCACGGAACTCGGCTGCAGACCATATAGCGCGTGGAGGTAATAGATGACCGCCGGGCTAGATGCTCCGTTGGTACCGAACCATTGGTCGGCGGGCGTAGGGGTCGCGCCGCCTGTGGAGGTGGCGAAAACCGCCGTGGAAGTGCCCGAACCTAGATTGCCCACAATTTGCACGGTTGTGGTGATATCGTTGCCCGTTGGGTTGGTAAAGACATCCACTGTGCGCAAAATCTTCGCCTCCGGAGTTGGGAACGGTGATCTTGCGATAGATCGCCAGTCCAGAGGCCGTCCCGGTGGCGGTGATCACGCTTTGTCCGCTGTCAGCACCACTGTTTGGGATGGTGTAGGTTTGTTGGCTCGGCCGGAAGAGAACGCCTCCTACCATCAGTCGGCCGAATCCGTCAAAAGCATTGTTAGTTCCCTGGATGAATTCTCCGGGGCCAAAAAAATCGGTGGCGATGTTGAAAGCGTATGAATTAGGTGAGTTCATCGTCACGGGATTAGGGCCGTAAAAATCGAGCAATGTTGACACGCTGTTGCTCGAAGCAGAAGAACCGGAATTGGTCACGGCCAGATCCGGTAGCCCGTCGACGTTGAAGTCTCCCACCGCCACGCCAAAGGGGCCATAAGTGCTGCCCGTGCTATAGGTGGTGGCCGAGGCAAATCCACCGCTGCCGTTGCCCAGCAAGATCCCGACTGTACTGCTGGCGCTGTTGGTAACGGCCACATCGGGTTTGCCATCGCCGTTGAAATCCGCCACCGCGACACCGCGAGGATTGGTGCCTCCCGAGCCGTAGGTTATGGCGGTTGTGGGAAACGTGCCGGTGCCGTTGTTCAAGAGGATTCCGATATTATTGCTGTCGTGGTTTCCCACGACAATGTCGGGTTTGCTATCGCCGTTGAAATCTCCGACGGCTATGCTGCGCGGATGGGTGCCGCCCGAGCTGTAGGTTGTGGCTGTGGCGGGAAACGTGCCATTGCCGTTATTCAAGAGGATCCCGACATTGCCGCTGGTGTAGTTTTCCACGGCTATGTCGGGCTTGCCGTCGCCGTTAAAGTCGGCGATGGTCAGAGCACGGGGATTAGTGCCGCCGGAATTGTAGTTTGTGTAACTGGGAAACGTGCCATCACCATTGCCCGGGAGGATCGAAACCGTGCCGCCGTTGTAGTTTGTCACGGCCAAGTCAAGCTTGCCGTCGCTGTTGAAGTCGGCCACCGCAATGCTGATTGGACTACACCTGGTCCAACTATAGGCGTTGCCGACGGTAAACGTGCCGTTGCCGTTGCCTAGTAATATCTGAACCGTGCCAGTGCTGTGGGTCTGGTCGTAGTTTGCCACGGCCAGATCGATCTTGCCATCGCCGTTGAAGTCGCCCGTGGTCACGGCGTAAGGAACGTCTGCGGTATACGAGTCGCTGTAACCGCTGGCATAGCTGTTGCCGGCGGTAAATGTGCCGTTGCCGTTATTCAAGAGAATTTGGACCGTGCCGTTGCCGGAGTTTGCCGCGGCCAGATCGGGCTTGCCATCGCTGTTGAAATCGCCTGCTGTGAGGCCAAGCGGACTGGAGCCCACCGAACTATAGCTCGTCGCAGCACCAAACAGGCTGCTGCTGGGAACGACGTCGAAGTCGGAAACCCAATTGCCGCCGGGCGTGCCATCGCCGTTGCCATCCAGTTTGACGCCGCCGCTATCGGTGATCGTGTCGTGCACTGTCAAGCGATAGATGTTCTCCACCAGCGGTGCGAAGGTCAACGTCGCCGTGGTGCCGCTGTAGGAAACGCTGAGGGGAACAATCACATCGTCCGCCGTGCCCAAGAGGCCGTCGGAGCCCAGGTTCTGAAGTTGGTAGTTCGCTGCGGTGCCAGCGCCTACCATGGTCTCGTTGAAATTGATTGCCAGCATAGTTGTGCCCGCGGTCAAACTGCCACCGTCTAGCGATGGTGTAACGCCGGAAACGATCGGCAGACCGATCACCGTCGGATCGCTAGCCGTATCGTTGGCGGTGTACGTCTCGCCGCCGCCGGAAACGGTCACCGTGTTTGTGACATTCGACGGTGCGTTGGCGGCCACATTCACTGCCAATGTTAATGCCGGATAACTAGCGCCCACGGCCAGCACGTCGCTGCAAGTTGCCGTTAGCGTCGATAGATTAATGCTCCAGCCCGAACCACTCAACGCTGTAGCCGTCAGTCCCGAGGGCAGGGTATCCACTACACTGACCGTGCCGCTGGTCGCCGCCGCGCCAGAGTTGGTTACCGTAATTGTATAGGTGTTGCCGATATCGCCCGGATGGAAATTGCCGGTGTGGGTTTTGGTGATAGTCAAATCCGGCACCGGCGGGAGTGCCAGATCGGGCACGAGTTTGTTGGCTGTGGGTGTGCCGAGACCTGTAACTTCATCGTAGCCGGAATGAGCCGAGAAACCGCCGTTGCTTCCGCTGGTGATGTCGTGGAAATCCGCTGTAGACAGCGAGTAGAGTTTAGGCAGAGTTTGGGTAGCCCCGTCCAGAGGAGTTAATCCCTGACCGGCACGGAGTTGGTCTGCGATCGCAATCAGCCCTGCCCAGCACGGCGCCGAAAGGCTGGTGCCCCCGACTTGGAACCAGGGCGTGGAACTGCCGCCGTTGTACGAATCATAAACGGCCACGCCTGTATTGGGATCGGCGTCAAAGGCTATATCTGGAATTTGACGATAGCCTGAGCTTTGCACGCTGCTTTGGTAGCTCGGTTTGCTTTCATACCTGCTTTGACCGCCGCCGCTATCGCTCCAGCCGGTTTCGCTGCTGTAGTTGTTGCCGCTGAGATAGAGCGACGTGCCGCCCACGGCAACCACGTTTGGAGAATAGGCCGGATACGTGCCCGGCGAACCGCTATCGCCCGTTGAGGCCACAAAAGTGACGCCGGTATGGCCCGAGGGAGTGGTAAAAAGATAGTCCAACGAGGTTTCGCCAGAGTATTCGCTTAGGCCAAAGCTCATGGAAACCACCGAAACCCCGGATAGGTTCCGGGTGGTGTTGACCGCAGTGGTCAACAAATTCGCAGTCGAAGCACTGTTGGCCTCGATGAGGACGATGTTGGCTCCAGGGGCGATGGCGTGGGCCCATTCCACGTCAAGAGCTTCTTCCATTTCCCAACCGCCCGTCGAATCGGTAGGAATCCCTGACAAATTCGTTCCACCGTTTTGATTGAGTTGCTGGAAGCTAGGCGGGGCAGATAGGCCAAATTGGAGGTCAAACTGTTGCAGGTCGTTGACGATGTTGGGATTGTAGTAGGCATCCACAATGGCAATCGTCTCGCCAGCGCCGTTCCCGCTGACCAAGTTGATTCCATACGCCGTTTGAATTTGCAGAGGGGTGAAAGCGCTGCTCGGCGGCGACGAGGAACCTAAAGGGGCAATATTCGCTACGATCGCCCCAGGATCATTCGAACCTACCGCTGAGGAGCCGGACAAAGGATTAAAAATGATATGGTGGAACTGCATGTCGACACTAAGCAGTGTCCGCTGTTCCAAGGGCTCGAAAACCAGGCGGTGGCCAAGGTGGGTAATTTGGCGTTCAAAAGACGTGTGGTGGTTTTTCTGTTTTTGCCCTATCGATATATAGAATCCCCACCTGTGCATTGGTAGCGGTAAACCGCATCGCGCTACCCACAGCCATTCGGAAAGCAGCCGCACTCCATTCTGCCTCATGTGGGGGCCTCCTGGTTGTTGCTCCTTTTCTGCGCCTTATTCGCTAGGCTTAAACCTTACTTACTTGTGATATTTGACAGATAATATTGGTAATTGTCAAGTGATATAAGGAGACAAAGCAGATCGCTGGCATATTCCCATGTGAATAATTTGATCACTTGTCCGGGACATTTTGATCTTCTGAGCAGGAAGAGTGACCTTGCAGCATCGCCGAAATTCTTACTGATCAACACGGCGATAAACGCCGAAGTTCTGCTCGGCAAGAGTCTCCACGAACTGATCGAGTGGTCCACCAGGCTGCCCAGGTGCAATGCCAATTGTGTAGATGGAAATCCGCCGGGTACGGTTGGTTTGCGTGACCGCTTCCACTATCGCCGCAGGGGCAGCGATCTTACCCGCGTTTGGCTCGCCATCTGAAAGAAAGTAAATCGCCTCAGTATCGAAACGAAATGCGGCTTCCAGCGCGTCGTAGGCAGCCGTATGACCGCCGGCGCGGAGAACGTAGATGAAGCTCTTCGCAGCCTGTTTTGCAGCGGGTGTGGCAGGCATCAGGTTCTGCCGCCAGGCCAGAGCCTGAGTGTTGAAGACCACGATGCTGAAGGTAGCATCGCTGGGGAGGTCGTCGATGGCATTTATCAGTTCACGCTTGGCGGCCATGAGACGCAAACCTTCCATGCTCCCCGAGATGTCGATCACGAATACCAGCCGACGGGCTTGAATGGACAGTCCGTAATAGGAAGGCGTGTCCGGCAGTGTGATGGACGTGGATGGTGTCTTTTCGTCAATTGCTGGAAACTTGAAACTCTTCTGGTCGCTTTCCCACCACTTCTGCCAGGCCTTGCTGTCGGTGCCGCACTCTTGGCCGGAGATACTCGTAAGATGCTGGATGATGTCGCTGCGGACTTCTCCATTAACGTCGGGCAAGAGAGTAATCAAGACCTCGATGGCCTGGGGCCGACGAATGAGGATCATCGCCTGGACTACTGACCGGCGACAGGCAAAGCTGCTGGAAAAGCATTTCAGCTTGGTCATTTTCTGAAGCGACACAAGCGCTTGCTCATCCCCTTGCTTTCCCAACTCGTCGGCCACGATGATAATGCCCTCAAGGCCCTCTGGCAAGGCGACTACATAACCGTCCAAGAACTTGCTTAAGTCCTGTTGGGTCTCGGGCAGGTCCGAAGCCAAAAGGACTGCGATGAGCGGGGCGATAAACGACGTATTTCTCTTCTTTGCCCGCGTTTCTTTCTCCAGAGCCTTCAAGAGGAAGAGATTGATCTGCCGGTCATTCTTCCAGGTTAGAAGGGTTTTGTAGGCGGGCGCTGGACTTCAACCGCGGTATTGCCGAATCCCAAAGACATGATCAGTTTGACGACATCTTGGGTCGGCGTATTCTGCAACCGCTTAATACCCTCGATCCGTTGCGCGATGATCGGGCTGTGGATCTGCCTTTGTGCCGAGCGGATATTCTCCCGGTCTGCCTGGCTTTCATCCGCGGCAAAGGTTGTGGCCGGCCAACTGGCGGTTGCCATGACCATTGTTGACAGGAAAAAAGTTCGCAGATTCTGCATGGTCAGGTCCCTGGATCGGGTAGGACCAACATTCATTTCCTGCGCCTTAGTTCGCTAGGCGATACAGATCTCGCCCCCTTCCATTACATAGAGTATATCCGACTTACGGCTTTTATGCGAGGATTTGACTGTCAATCTTGCCCGAAAACCACAAGGTGTTAATGTTTAAAAAAAGCTTTCTTGTAGGTGTTTTATGAAAGCTTCATGCCGGTGGGGTGCTATGAAATATACTGTGATCCTCTCCTTTCTTTATCCTCAGTAGGTTTCAGCATTCCCGGGTCATCGGGATCGCGGAACTGATCGAGCAGGCTTACAGACATCAGATTGTTCTCGAACGTTTCCGTAAACACTTATTGTAAGGAATGACAGCCATAAATTAAAGCACCGACACTCACCAAAGCTTAAGCAATCAGCCCCTATACAGATTTTCGCCCTCTCTGTTGATACTTATTCAAGTGTCAAGAAGGGTCCTTTGCTGAGATTCTCAAGAAATGGATGAGTTGCTGGGAAAGCGGTTGACATGGCTTCGGCCGATACCCGCTGGGCTCGTCACAAGACGCTCTCTTCAGGTCTTGCTTAGCGAAAAGGATGCCCCCCAAACACACGCTCAGTGTTCCACTTTGCCGACAAATGTCGTCACGCTCATGGGCAGAAGCGTAGCGTTGAACCGATGGGATTGCAGCGTAGGCGGCGGGACACGGCCCAAGTTCAGATCCGTCGTGGTGGCATATGCGTCGACGGTGCCAATCGCCCAATTGCCGAAGTCGTATGTGGCATGATGGGGTGTCGTGTTCGGATTCAAGACTACGATGATAAAACCGTCGCCCTCGGGATTGACGAACCCGGTGTTGACCAAGCCGATCCCGTCGATTTGTATGAGTTTCCATCCCGGCCGCACGAAATGACTATAATTTGCCATCGTCCAGAATCGTTTGGGAACTACCAGTTTTCCTTGAAGCGGACCTTGTCCATCGGCTGGCGAAAGCACCCCCATGCTTCCTGGGAAGTTGGACGTGAAGATGGCGAAACAATAAATCCAAGCGGCGGCACGCCCCTCGACCATGTCGCGATGCATGTAATCTGCCACATGAATGGCTGCATTCATGCCGGGGTCGTCGGGAGCGGGTGGTTGCATCAGTGACATCTCGCTCATCCAAACGGGCAGTCCGTTATGGTCCGAGGCTTCGGCAAACTTTCGCCGGGCTTGGTCCTCGGGATGGCCATAGGAATGGCTCGCCATGATGTTGAGAAAGGGACGCGCGACCGGATCCTGCAACGTGGGGTAGAGGTGCTCCCATGCGCCCGTCCAAGTTGCGCCTTCCGAAAGCATAAACTGAGGCTTCAACCCTCGGGCGTGGACCAGAGGCGCCAGGATCTTAAGAAAGTCACGCAACTCTGCCCCAGTCCAGATGCAGGACATCCAGGGGGCGGCGACGCCGGGTTCGTTCTGCAGGCTGAGGACCTCCACGTCCACGCCGAGAACCTTGTGGTAGTAATCTAAAAAATCGGCCAGATAATCGGCATAATCCCGGTAATATTCGTGTTTCAATGAACCCCCATTTGTGAGCCGCCCGCTGTCTTTCCAACGAGCCGGAGGTGTGAAAGGCACCGCATAGATGATGGGTTTTGTCCTTTTCAGCACCTCTTGAATGCACTTCCACACCATTTGAGTGTTATCGTCCGTTGCCCAGTCGTACCGATGGCCTCCGGCAATCGGCTGGGCATTGGGTGAAATCGTCAGACGCACGACATTCAGGCGGACCCCTTCATCGCCGTAGAGCAAATCGTACGCATGGTTGCGGTCTTCGGGTTTCTTGATGGCCTTGAGGAATGCCTCGGAACCCCACCCACCGCTGAAACCCGCACCGAATCCAACCATCTTCTGGAAGGTCGTTTCGGGATGAACCTGAAACGTGGACGTATCCGGTGGCTTCGCAAGGGTCGATGCCTGGCTGCTCTCCTTTGCGACCGGAATCTTCTTAAACGGCGCTTCGGCCATGTCGAACCGAATGCCGCCAGCCGCCAGTACATCGATGTGCGGCGTGCGGAACGGCCCGCCGCTGCAATGGACATCCCCCAGGCCGACATCATCGGCAGGGATGAGGATGATGTTCGGCCGCGGGGCTGGATCGGTTGGTTCGGCTGGCTGGGCAACAGATGCCACCGCGACCAGAATCGACGTGAGCAAAGCGATTACAGTTCGGCACATTGGTGATTCCTTTCGGATGGTGTTTTAGGTTGAAACACGCATCTCCCTTTCGGGCAATTATATCGAGAAGGCGGATGGCTTCCAGCGAAATGTCACGCAACTGTCCTGCATTGTGGAAACCGCCCTCGTTTGCCGGCGTGAAATGGCAACAAGCTGCCCGCAGACTAAGGTCACCCGTGCAAACGGCGGTTGGTCAAGCCAATGTCTCATGTTCCGAAAATCGTTCCATTTTCGAAGTGCCGAATTGCATCCAACTTCACCTTGGGCAGATTGATCCAAAGCCCAACACCCAAATTACCCCGATAGGGGCACACTTGAAGTCTTAGATTATCACTCAAAAATACGGTGGTTATTCGAGGCGCGTCGCGAAATCTATGAGTGAATGGGATAACAGCTCGATTTGGCAAGCCGAACGTTCGCGTCAGGTGCAGACCAGAAGGCCGTCGCCTGCAAATAGTGTTATGCGGCTCTGTTGACCAAGGTCTAGCCAGTGTCACACTTTTCAACCGTCGTTTCCACCAACAGGGGGATGACAGACATCTCAATTTTATTTAGAAGCATTGGATCAGCTAGCACACTCGTGGGGCTATGATTATTCGAGAGCCAGCCGATTAGGATGCATACTGTGCAGACAAGTAGACATTTTCCTCATGTCAAGTCACGCATAAGTTCCTCCGGTTAAGACCCGATACCCAGCAATCAACGGACTGCCGTGTATTAGGCAATGCGTTGCAGATCCTCTTGGTCAAACCCGATATCAACGGCCGCGGCCGCTGGGTCGATAACTTTTTTGTGGAGCGGTTTTGGAGCTCTTAATTTGCTCGCTGATTTGGAGTTCTGCATTGAACCAGTCATTCCAGTCGTCCCCTAGGGGACGTCCTCTTTTAACCCACAACTCATTTGCCCGCGCTTGGACGACGCTATGGTCTGGTCGTTGAGATAAAGCATTCGGAACCGTAGTCATCTTGACCTCCTGATTTCACTTATTGAATGAATGTTGAAATTCAATACGGATGAACTTCCTCTAGGTATTATTATAATAAACTATCAATTGTTTTCAGTGTCTTGAAAACACAAAAAACGTTTTATTTCAAAACATCCTTTGCTAGATCACCCATATTGTCAATATAACTCGATATTTGCCATTTTGACTCCGCTAGGATAGGCTCCAAACAGCAATAGTCTTCCCATGTTAATAAAAAAGTAGCTCGCGACCTTCCAGTTGGCACGCCGATTCTCGTTCCAGAATTGAGTCCTTCGGGCAGTCCTGATGCTCGACGGCCCTTCATCAAAGGCCAAGGAGTATGTCCCCGAGAACCCTTGGAATTTCGGGGCATGGTGAAGGCTATTCCGGCCGGAATTCATGTGTCGGTCATGATTCCGAAAAAAGGTATGACTTAACGAGACGCGAAGACACCTTGTCGCGAGCGTCGAATTTGGGTCGTTTGTTGAGAAATCCGAGGAAACGGTTGAGATTACAAGACAACCGCGAACGTAGAAAGCTCAGCCACGCGGGGCCAAATGACATGAACCGCGAAGCGGAACTGAGTGCGCCATCCCGCGTTGGCTGCAGCGATTTGTTAGGTGGCATCGTATGTCTCGTATCAGTGATTCGCGAGTTGGTGGCCGACATAAAGGATGAATAAGACCGGAACTGCAAGCGCAATGATAACCAACACGCCACAAACCCGATTAGCGACATTCCCGTTGCGTATTCCTGAAATGGCCAGTAGAAATGCTGGACCTAACCATCCACAAAATATCCACAACGTAGAAAAATATTCATGGAAAAGAGGATCAACAAATCGCCCAATCAGCAGCAATCCGAGAAGACCGCACGGTAGCCAAATCAAAGCCAACACACCGTGCCATTCTTTGTTCAGAAAGGAAGTCATGCTAACCTCCTAACGTCCAGAGCTCAGCCACGCGGGGCCAAATGACGTGAACCGCGAAGCGGAACTGGAACGGCCATCCCGCGTTGCCTGCAGCGATTTGTTAGGCCACATAAAATATATCTCTCTCATTTTATGATGCGGCTGTCTTCATACCACCACCAAGTCAGATAGGTATAAGAATATGTCCCGTCCGTCTTCCAGCTGCGAATCTGATAACGATGATGCAGGACATCAAATGAAAAGCAAGCTGCCGACACAAGGAGGGCCAAAAGTATGACAACAGCGGACATACGAACTCTCCTCCAAGCCAACATGAGCGCAACGAAGAATGCGATACAAAGAAGAAATGCCGACGCCGACTGGCTCACGACGTGCATCCAACCCAACCGGCCAAATGTCCCAGTCGTGACCATGAGCAGCCAGAAGCACACCGACACTACGAAATGTGCCAGTCCGATTCCGGCAACAACAAGAGCGACCAATCGTTCGCGCTGTGTCATGGAGTGAAGTGGCCTAACAGGAATTCGACCGCCGAAGTGCGATAGAATTTCACTGCATTTTCGCGGCCGAGCATGGCGTTGTCAAGTGCCATACGTCATACTGTGAAATGGTTTGCGATGGATCGCTAGTTCCGAAGCCATCGTGGCCTGGGTACGACGGTTCAAATCAGGCCTGGGCGTCAGTAGCCTGCTCGATGCGTATGCGCCACACGTCAATAAAGGTTGGGTTTTTGGGATAGTAAATCTACCTGTATTCTACAAAAATGACAGGTGCACGTTTCACGGTCAAGAAATGGTGGTATTTCGAGACATCCGAATAAACGGTTGAGTTTATGTAACCAGGGCACGGGTTCCG
Organism: Pirellulales bacterium; assembly: GCA_963820545.1. Taxonomy (GTDB): domain Bacteria; phylum Planctomycetota; class Planctomycetia; order Pirellulales; family Thermoguttaceae; genus CAWGAJ01. The sequence goes on along the minus strand of CAWGAJ010000002.1, from coordinate 1,524,318 downwards.
TTAGATTGTGGACTCCCCAGCGAATTGCGCTCTGTCCAAAATAGCTGCTTTCATTTCGCCCGTGTGGATGTTTTTTATCCGCACACTGCCAGAAGATAAGAATTAAAAATCGCAGACATCTAATCCGCTGAATACTGAGTCGAGTGCATGTCGCGACATCCTGGTCTTATCAGATTTTTCTCTATGTGTCTGTACCTGTGCAAATTCTTGAATCCAGTCCGCATCATTATTATCCGGATCATTATCATCCGGCCAATTCGGCTCTTGAAAAGATGGATGCCGTTCAGCCTGGAACAAAGCGGCGTTGCCGGCGGCAAGCTGGAAGGCAATTGCTTGCCGATTTGTGGGAAAATCAGCGGCCTGGAGTGTCTGAAACACCGTTGAGGGTGCAAAAGCCGATATCAAAGGTGGTTTTAGCATAGCAGGAATTTCCCTGTCCTCACCAACAAGACAAGAGGGGGCATATTTATCAAGCCAAACCGAAAGAACCGGGGTGGGTGAGAGAGGAATGCTTTGCTGGATTATCGGTTCATTAATGAGTATGGAAAACAAAGGCGCCTGGACAGGTACGAAAGTCATCGTCGCGAGTGGTTCGACTTCAGGCAGGATTGCGTGGCTTTCATCCGCGGGCGGAGATAAGACGGTAGTATCGATAGCGGCGGAAGTAATTTGTGCGGGTGGCAGAACTGTCTGGTTGGCCGTTAAGGTTTGTGTGACGGATGATGCTGCATCATCCACCACCGGCTGGTCAGACGTTTCCGAAGTGGAAACAGTCAGCGAAACATCGGCGGCAAGAAGCTGCTGGTCATTTTCAGCGGAGGGTGCGCCCACCGGGCCTGCGGCACTTGCGGAAACGCTTAGTTTAGCGCCTGGGCCGATACGTATATGGCCGGTGTTAATCGAAGTCACCGTAAGTTGACCGGCAGTAACCGTTACACTGGGGATAGCAAGGGCCCCGGTGGTTGCCTGTGAGGTGGTGGTCTTTTGTATGCCGCCCGGGCCGGCCAGATTTGCAGTCACTGTGCCGCTTTCGATATTGTACGCATTGGCATGGAGGGCGCCGTTGATGACGCTGCCGCTTTTCAGCAGCAGAACGCCAATCGTGTCGGTCTTGGTGTTGAGATTAAAAATCCCGCCGTCGATTGTGACATCAATGCCGGCGGAAATGGCGTTATCCTGGTTGATTTTCAGCGTGGCATTATTGATCAAAAGACTATTGGCGCCGCTTCCTAAATCAAAGCCGAAGTATGTGACGTTGCTGTAGTAGATGGGAGCCAAGATGTTGTCCGTGATTTGCGTACCAGTCATGGTGACGCTGTCGCTGATGGAGTCGCTTTTGATCAAAAGTGTATTGCCGCCGTCAAGGCCGCCGTTAAAGCTGATTCCCCCGGCCGGAAGCGGATTGCCGCCGCTGAGGTCGACGGTCAGCGCTTCAGCGGCGCTGTCGCTGCCGATAACGACAATATTCAAGCCGGCCACCGCATAGGACGGCACAATGTCAGTGGTCATGCCGGTCTGATATACGTGCAAGTTGTCGCTGCTGTCAATTTGCAGTGTCAGCCCGGCTGTCGGCCAGTCGAACGCCGACGAACTGTCCAATGCGGTGCCGAATTGATCCGTATGGCTAAAGGTAAACTGCGACCCGCCATTGGGCATGACGGCGATACTTGTGAGTGTCTGGTTGACGGTCACGCTCACCGGGCTGGTGGTTGTGCGACCGGCGCCATTGGTTATTGTGACCTGAAAATTATACGCGCCGACCTTGGTGAAGGTGGCCACGGTGTTCTTGGCGGCGTTGGTGCCGTTGACTGAGAACGTCACAGGCGCGGGCGGCGTGCCGGTGGTGGTCCAAGTGTAAGTGAGGCTGGATTCGCCGCCGGTCGCGTCAGCCCCGAGGACGGAGAGGACAGCGGAGGTGCTGGCCACAGAACTGGCGTTCGCGGCCGTGATGATGGTCGGATAGATGAACTGCTGGATTTCCGCGGCGGAAAGGGCCCGGCCGATGATGCGGAAGTCGTCGATGCTTCCGAGCAGCGCCGGATCGGCAGTGTATTGGGAGTCGCCGAGGTAGTTCTGCGTGGTGGAACCGAGGCTGCTGGGGCGCAAGGTCATATTGGAATTCGTGCCGACGACTACCCCGTTCACGTAGAGCGTCCCCGTGTTGCCCGAGAGCGTGACGGCCACGTGCTGCCAGGAGCCGGTGGCCAGCGCGGAGGTGCCGTTGATCTGCTGTTCGTTGGTGTTGCCCGAGGTGGTGATGGCATAGCGGAAGGTGCCGGAGCCGGAAAGCGGGGTAAGGAACATATTGACGGTAGTACCGGTCCCGAAGTCGAAAATGCGCGACCAGGTGGAGAGCGTGTCAATCTTGACCCAGGCGGCAATGGTGAAGTCGTTTAGCGTGCTGACGATTCCCGTCGGCAGAGAAGCGTATCCGCCGGTAAGGTACAGGGCATTGCCGCTGACGCCGGCTCCGAACGCCGCCGCTCCGGAGAGCGTGGCGTCCTTTCCGTTCCCGGAAGCATCGGCAAGCGTGGTGCCCGAGGTGGCGTTGGCCGGGTACCAGGCGACCTGGCTGAGGATGGTCACGTTGGCATAAGCGGCCTGGCCGGTCGAGGTCAGGGCGCGTAGGGTCGTAACACCGCTGCCGCCGACGGGCGCGGTGAAGAGGCCGTCGGAACTGATGGTGCCGACGCCGGAGAAGACCGACCAGGTCACGTTATCCAGCGGCGTGGCTATGAGGTCGCCAAACTGATCAGAGCCGACGGCGATGAACTGGGTCGAGCTACCCGGAGCCAGGGTCATGACGGCGGGGGTGATTACGGCGCCGGTGAGCGTCTGATTGACCGTTACGTTGACGCTGCTGTTGACGCTGTGACCAAAAGCATTGGTGATCGTGACGGTCAGGCTGTAGGTGCCGGCCTTGGAGAAGGTGGCGATGGTGTTCTTGGCGGCGTTGGTGCCGTTGGCGGAGAAGGTGACGGCGGCGGGCGGCGTGCCCGTGGTGGACCAGGTGTAGGTGAGATTGGACTCGCCGGCCGGGTCAGCGCCGAGGACGGACAGGCTGGTGGTGCTGCCGGTGACTGTGGCAGGAGCGGCAGCGGCGGGAACAGCGACGGTGGGAATGTCAATATCGGCATCGAATTCGACGATGGTGAGGGAGTAGGCGGGGAAGTCCTGGGTATAGCTGGCGGCCAAGCCTGTGACGATGGAGGTGACGGGAACGATCAGGGTGGGGTTGGAAATGGTGTTGACAGCAGTGCTGGATGTGGCGCTAAGGGTATATGCGGTGCCGGTGGAAGAGACGCTAGTGACGCCATTGATGTTGACAGTCGTGGAAACTGCAGTCGCATTGGGATTGACGACCGTGAGGTAGTAGGTGGTGTCGGTGCAGGTGACAAGGGCCTGGAGGCCGGTAGCGCCGACGATGGAACTGCCGATGACTTGGGTGCCGTGGTGGAGGTTGAGCATCTGCTGGGCGTAATAGCTGGCGGAGCCGAAGCTGGAGGTGTTGTTCAAGCCGATGAGATTGGTGGCCCACTGCTGGCCGCCAGGATTGACGTTGACCCAAATGGGCGCGTAGGAGGACATGACCACGAGGTCTGAGTTGCGTTCGAGGCCCATGAGGAAGGCAGCGTCGCCGAGGGCGTTAAGCATGGTGCTGGTCTGAAAGCCATCGCGCGAGGCGTACTCGCCCACGAAAATTTTGTAGGACCCGCGGGCGGAGTTGTCGTAGCGAGTCGAGTTGGAGAGGAACCACTGAGCGGTGTTGTAGTAGTGATCGTCCAGAACGTCGAAGGGGCGGCCGCCGGTGTTGGTGGTGGAGGCGGCGATGATCTGAAGGTTGGGGAATTCTGCCTTGATCGCATCGTAAAAGAGCGGGTAGCGCGTGGAGTAGGAGGAGTTCCAGTCCTCGTTGCCGATCTCGACGTAGTTGATGTTGTAGGGGGCCGGGTGGCCATTGGCGGCGCGGAGCGCGCCCCAGGTAGTGGAGACGGGGTCCAGCACGTAGTGCAGCTCGTTGACCGCCGAGGTCACGTCATCGAGCAACGTCTGGCCAGTGTCCGACGAGCCGTTGAGCGTGTAGCCGGCGTAGACCGCGAGGACTGGTTCGGACCCGATCAGTTCGGCCATCTGGAGGTATTCATCGAGGCCCATGCCGTCGGTGGACCAATAGCCCCAGGGGTTCATGTGACCGGGCCGGTTTTCCACAGGCCCGATGGTGGCATCCCATTTGAAGCGGTTGGCATAGTCGTTGCCTTCGAGGTAGTTGCCGCCGGGGACGCGGAATATGGCCGGATGAAGGTCGGCGAGTTTCTGCATCAGATCCACGCGCAGATGGGCGGGCGAATTGTTGTAGGAGGGCGGATAGAAGTAGGTGGCGCCGAACCAGATGGTCGCGCCGTTGGCGGACGTGCTGTTCGTGGAGATGACAAAGAGGTTGCTGGAAGACGTTGGGGCACCGGCCCCGGTGGTCAGCGTCACGGTGTACTTGGCCCAGGCGGTGGTGAGTGCGGAGACTGTGGCGCTGGCGTAAACCGTGCCGCTCGTGGATTCGAGGGTCACGTTGAGCGGACCGGTGAAACCGGCGGTGGCCATGGCGTAGAAGGTGGTGGTGTAAGTGGTGGAGGGCTCGACGGCCACGCCGAAGTATCCGGAGTTGGAGATGCCGGCGCGGGCGGAGGCGGAGACGCCCGAGGTGATCGTTAGCTTCCCGGACATGGTCAGGGCGCTGGTGGGTCCGGAGGTGGTATCGGAAGTGAGGGCGTCCACCACGCCGGTACCGGCCACGGCCGCCCAGGCGCGGAGGTGATTGCCTGAATCGTTAAAGCCGCTGTTGCGGACCTCGTTATTGTAGATGCCACCCTCGCCGCCGTAGTTGATGTCTTCCATGAAGGCGCCGAACAGGTCGGGCGAAACGGTGACGCCGGTGACGGAAGTATCGATGGTGAGGATGCCTTCGCCGTTGGTGCCGACGATGGCCGCAGCGCCGGCACTAAGAGGTGAGTTGAAGAATCGCACCTCGTCGATGAGTCCGTTGGCAAAGTCGGTGCGCAGGCCGTTGAACTTGCCGCCGCCGATGACGGTGGCACCGGTGGCCTGCCAGCCGCCGCTGTAGGAGACGCTGGATTGAAGGATGCCGTTGACATATAGCAGCAGTTCGCCATTGGCCACGTCGTTGACGCCGATGAGGTTGTACCAGGTCCCTGTGGAGGGGGTGGTGAGGGCGTCGGCATGGTAGACCTGGGCGGCGGTGCTGTCGGAGGCGAAGCGGGTGAAGGCGAATTTGCCGGTATCGGCGCGGAACTGGAGGGCGAAGCCCGAGACGTTGGCGCCGTCGATGGAGGCGATCGTCTGCGTGCCGGTGACGGAGTTCAGATTCACCCAGGCGGAGACCGAAAATGGCAGGGCGGTGTTGAGCACGGGCGCGGCATTGGTGGCGTTCCCCGTCGCGGTGGCGCTGACGGCCAGGGAATTCGAGCCGATGCGCCCCGCACCCCAGGACGCGCCAGCGCCGAGAGTCAAGGTGTTGCCGTGGCCGGAATAGTCGGCGGCTGTTGTGCCGGCGCCTTCATCAAAGGGATAAGCGGCGGGTTGGTCGAGCGCGGCGATCTGCGCGGCCGACAAAGCAGAGGAGAAGAACTCGACGTCGTCGATGTAGCCGTTGACGTAGTCGACCTGGTTGCCGCCGTAAAAGCCGTGCCCGATGAGGGTATTCCCGCTCGCCATCCAAGACGAGGTGTACGTAGCGGTTCCGCTCAACTGCCCGTCCACATAGAGGGCCAGGGTGCCGGCAGCCGTGTCGTCGACGCCGACGAGGTAGTACCAGGTATTGGCCAGAGGCGCGCTGGGGGCGGAGACATAGGTGGCGCTGCCGGTGGCGTCAGAGGGCAGTCGCGTGAAGGCAAAGGAGCCGGTATCACCGCGCAACTGCAGGAAGAAGCCGGCCACGCTGGTGCCGGCAATCGACACAAACGTCTGAAATCCCGAGAGCGCCGCGAGGTTGACCCATGCCGAGACCGTGAAGCTGGCCGAGGTATCGACGACGGGGCCGGTGGCCGTAGCCACGCCGGTGGAGCTTCCGTTGACCGCGAGGGCATGGGTTCCGACGTTGCCGGCGGCCCAGGTGGCGCCCGCGCTCAGAGTTGCGTCGTGACCGTTGCCGGTAGAATCGGTGGCGACCGTGCCGGCGCCTTCATCGAAGGTCCAATGCGCGACGGGAACGGGGACGGTCGGGATGACGCCGGCCAAAAGGGTGCGCGGCTCCAACTGCTCAAACTGATACCGGCGTATTTCGGTTGCTATATGTTTTGTAGATTTTTTTCCCGGCCGAATACGCTTTAACAACTTCCAGAGTGAGTTAGACATAATGTCGCGATTCTTTGTGTTGGTTTCTTGTTCAGAAATGTTGTGTTTTCGTTTAAGCTCTAAATACCATCTTTACAAAGACTGCAAGTATGAAATTGCATGAATATTTTGTAATCAGTAATTTGTTTCGTGCAGTCGCAGACCAGTCAAAGCATTTAACCCGTATTCTCCATTCGGCGTTCCCGGACATGCTCTGAGTGACGATTCCTCCATGTTAACCAATCGCTACATAAAACTCCAGCTTCCAGATGTATTTTCCCGTTGAAAAATTGGTTTCACAGCTCATTGTGATGCCCGGCACCCCCGCCATAGAATTACTTCGGGCACAGTTTTCGCCCGAGGGCCATACATTCTCCGTCGCTCTCGCCAAGAACCGCTTCAAACTTCTGCCCAACGGGGCTTCTTAACCGAATCGACATACCACCTGGGGAATCACCAGTCGTCCAATCCGCTCCAGGATCGTTGCGAACAGTTGTCACGGCACGGCAAACTCCGCCAGTTGGAACGTCACGTACTTGGACCGCCGAATGACCTTCGCACCAATCGATACCAACTGCTCTTGAAGCGGCGTCAACGGCCACTGCCGAATAACTGCGCTATTTCAGCTGACTTTGTGTGAAAGTCACTGCAGGGGTCTCTGCTCGAAAGTTGTACCTGCCTGATCCAACATCGAACACCGCAGTGACTCGGCCACCCTCTGCGTTGGTGGAGAAAAGGGTATGGCTGCAACCTTGGAGCCAATGTAGGTTAGTAAGTCTCAAGAAGTAGATGTAGACCATTATCGTGTTGTGATCTTTGTAAAGGGCAACTCTTGCCCCGATGCGCCTGTGCATCAGAAATCGTTCGAATTCCGCAATATGGCCACCGTTGTCTCATTCGGAATTTTCTTCAGGCAGAAAAAGTCCGAAAACGCCATCTTGTCAATCAAGACTCCGTCTACTCGTCACAGTGGTAAGCGTCAGCCCAATCCATGGTAGCAGGCTGTGAGGAACCAGCGTCACTTGCAGTGTGCGCGGCGATGAGCGCGGCGGGCTCGGGTGCGAGCGGCTCTGGCTGGGAGTTCGCTTGGGGAGCTCAGGATGACAACCAGTAGGAAGTACCCTCCATTTTTTCCACCCATGCCGTCAACACTACTTTGTTTTTGAACTAGTTCCCCAGCCGTCAATTCGTTTCATCCTTTAGGGAACTGCAAATAATCCACCTTTCATCTTACATGCACTCATCTTCCTCCGCTGTTGTAAAAACTGTTGTAAAGTCGAGTGTAAATCACTCAAGCGTCAACCAACCGGGAAGCAACCGCATGGTGTTTTTTTCCGGTGTTTGTTGAATAAGTGTAAATTAAGTGACTACTGTAAACATGTATATTTAAGACTTTGTTAATTGCATCCCGACCAGATAAATAATTTCCACGCAAAATACCGATAGATTTTTTCAACCCAACTAATAACATATCAATTCTTTCGGGCGATAAATCTTGCCAGCCAGGCAAAACATGAGATAACCAAATCAGTGATTCCCAACAGCAAACAATAGCATCGTGGGATTGGTTAATAATTTTTAGCATAATTCTAATCCTTTCCCGGGTCGGTCGGGTAAGCATCGGGGCGATTAGATTTCCCTCGATAGCTCACCCAGCCTATGCGGTAGCGAACCGCGAACCCGGCATATAAATAGTTTACTTTGTGTCCTTGTTTTCAAACAGCCACTTGCGGACATGATCGACTACGGCCTGTTGACGTGAATCGCTTATACGTTCGCGGTACTCGGCAGCCATGCTGCTGTCGGCGTGTCCCATTATGTGATCCACGGCCACCTGGTCACGTGAATCGCCTGCGATTGTCTCGAAGGTGTGACGCAACCCGTAAAAACTGAGTCCCCGCCGATATAATTTCAGATCATCAAGCAGTTTCTTAAATTCCTGAGATACCGGGTTTGCACGCCCCACGGCCTTTGCCCACGGCTGGCCATACTTCGTCAAAAAAACGTGTTTTGCTTGATCCAAGTCTTTCGGCGCTGGCCGGTCTTTGATTGCCTGTTTAATTGCGTCGATGGTTTCCTTCCACAATGGGCATCGTCTTGGGATTCCGGTTTTCGGTCGCGGATAGTTCAACCAGCCTTTTTTCAAGTCCAGTTTATCCTCGGTCAAGGTGGCAACGTCCATATTGCCGAGTCCGCAGTTGATTCCAAAAAGGATCATAGCCCGCATTATGCTATCAGCCTTTTCCAGTATCGGGTGGATTTCGTTGGCCTCGAACATGCGTAGGCCATTCTTTGCGCGTTCCAATCGCATGACCTTTTTGCTGGGTGGTTTGAAATCGCCAAACTTCACTGGCTTGTCAATTAGGTCTTGCTTATAGGCGTAATTGAAAACAACACGAATCCTTCTAATCTCATTCCCCAGCGTTGTCGGCCCCCAGAGTTTTGCCAGCCCATTACGAAAATCCTCAAAGTCTTTCGGCCCAATATCGGTAACGTGTCGGTCACGCCCAAAATACTTGATAAGCCGGGCACAAGTAGAGTGATAGTCGGCCCAACTTCGCTGGGCCAACTCGCCACTGTCCACTCGGTTTTTCTTAGCGGTCAGAAACGAGTTACACAAGTTCCTGATAGTGATTTCGCCGGGTGTCAGCCTGGGTGTCTTGCCGGTGTAGAGGGCTTCCCGTTCGGTCTTATACTTTTCAAGGGCTTTATCAGGATCATCCCACGGCCCAAAGTAATAGAATTTACCCCGAATTTTCTTTGCCCATCGGCCGGTGGCATGAGCGAATAGGGGGAAGTCCGGGTAAGGTTTCGGCGGTTTGCGGATTGACCGTCTTGTGGTAGAATTGACCATGAACATTGCTCCTGGGTTAAAGGTATTTAGGAGTGATGTTAGACGCCCATCGGGTTAATCTGATGGGCGTCAGCTATTTATTAGCTGTAATTAAGTATAGAGGTGTCAAGTAGGGTGTCAAGTAGGGCGAATAGAAAAAATAGAATTGACGTAACTACTTGATAATAAAAGACATGCGCCCGTAGCTCAATGGATAGAGTAGCGGATTTCTAATCCGCTGGTTGCAGGTTCGAGTCCTGCCGGGCGTGCTTTTTGTTATCGGCCGGAGGCCGGAAGGTTGTGGGTTGTGCTAACAGATAAAAGACTGTGATTTAGGGATGAACGTCTTAATATCCCCTATCCACTGTTAAATTCTCGTAGTCTGGACGGCTCGGAGGTTGGTATGATCTCCACTCGCGCCCCCCTCGCTATTCTAGGCGTTTAGACTCGCTGCCGTCGCCAAGCGTACACCAGCAGACTGAGAGTGCTTATGCCCAATAACAGAAGCGCGGCAGGCTCCGGGACGGGGGTTGCCGAGGCGAGAAATTCATCGCCGATCGTCGGGAGGATGACGAGCTTGGCGCCGGCGCCAATAGAGATGTGTCCTTCAGCGATGCTCCTGGCCGTCAGCACGGTGCCGGCGCCGGAAACCGCAGTCGCTCCCTGGCCGCTGATATCGCCGACCGTGGGAGTCCCATGAACGACCTCGAACGCGGCGCCGCCGGCCACGGAGATGGACGAGAGATTGTCCAAGTCGCCGCCATCGAGGACCAACATCCCTTGAAGAACGGTAGTCCCGCCGGTGTAGGTGTTGGAGGCTTCCAGGGTGAGCGTCCCGTCGCCCGTCTTGAGGAGGCCCTGATCGCCGCTGATCCGGCCTTGAATGACAATGTCGCCCGAATCGGCGTTAAACGTGCGGGTCGCGCCGTCGAGTTCCATGTCGAGGCTGATTGTTTGGGTTTGGGAGCTGATGTTGATCACATTTCCCCACAAGGCGATCGAGTTTCCCTGCAGATTAAAGGCCGCTTGCCCGCTGAAGACAATACCGTTAAAGGACGTGCCGACGGGGAAGTCGTTGAAATTGCCGACGCTGACGATTTGCGGTAGTGCAAAGCGCACTCCATCGGCGGGATTGGGCGCTCCGCTCTCCCAGTTCGCCGGATTAGACCAATGCGTGTCGGGATTGCCCGGATTGGCGGAACCCCCGCCCGACCACACCGCGAAACGCGTCGGCACGGGCGCCTGGGTGTCCAGCCCTAAAATGCCGTTCGGCTGATCGAAGACCACCCAGTTGAAATTGCCCGCGGTAAGATTCGTGATATCCGGAAAAGGATAACCGGCGGTTATCATCGCGCTGGCCACCATGTAGTTCATGCCAAAAACGCCGTCGAGGGTCAACGTTTGCTGTGTGAGCGGATCCAGCACGGTGATGTCGGAAACCAGCACGGGAGCCCCCTGAAACAAGAGGTGGTTCGGATCCTGGTCGTTTCCCGGATCGCCCTCCATGGTTTTCAGCAACATGCTGTCCAGAAAAAATCCCGCGGCCGTGGTCGTGCCGCCGATGCCCCCAACCGTCAGTTGAAACTGATTGGGCAACGGCGTGCCAGGATCATTCGGATGCGCCGGGTCAAATCGCTCCAAGACGGGATTCTCGGTTCCTTCCGTGCCCGAAACGTAGCGCACGTGCACTCTTTCGGCCTCTTGTAGCGAAATGATCGACGTTGCGGCGCCGGTATCGAGGAGGAAGCTGCCGGTGGCACAAACGCCGTCGAATCCGATCGTCACGCCGGGCGTGGTGTCTTTACCGCCAGTGCCGTTGAGCTTGGCGACCGGGTTGGGCCCGATAAACGGATTCTCCCGTAGCGCGGGGCCCGGAGCGCCGGCGGGCGTAACAGTGGTGAATTGATCGAAGGGGGCGTAACTCAACCGTAGATGGCGGTTAGTCACCGGAATACCCGGTTCGGAATCGGCAGTCGCCGCCTGATAAGGAGTTCCGGGATTATAGACGTAAGTCCGCATCGTATCCATCGTCAACGGATCCAGCGTATCGAGGGGCTTGGGATCCATCACCACCACTTTGCCCGCCATTGCCGGGACGCCCACCACGTCGAGGTTGCCCAAAAGAGGATCATCGGGATCGACGTTGATCGGTCCAATCTGCGCTGCGCACGGGCCCGAAGGATTGGTTATAGACCGTATTGTAGGTGTTGATGTTGTCGATGTCGGCATCCGGATGGTATTTGGCGATTCCCAGATACAGTGGTTCGGAAACATAAAACTGGTCGCTGCCGGCAACGCCCACGTCTTCATATTGGACGAGCGGCCCTCCGGGTTCCGGATAATGCGATTCGGCCACGCCCAGAAAATCGGCGGTATTCATGCTCAGCAGCACGCCGCTGGAGCCTGTGTCGTAATAGGCTTCGATGTTGAAAAACCCATAGAAGGACAGAGGTTGGCCATCCACCGTGCGCTTGAGCAAGACGTTGACTCGGGGTTGGTCTAAAGCGGCCGGTTGCACGTCGGAGATGTCGATACCGGAAGCGGGCAGACCCCAAGAGAATATCCCCGCCACAATCCAGATGATTAACAGAATACGTCTATTTCGATAAGACACAATCCGCTTCTCCGGCACTAGCTCCGTAATGCCTGAAGCTTATTCTATTGCAAACCTGCGAAAAGAGCAAGAAATTTGCAGTTTCATACCTCAGAAGTTGTGCCGCACGGCATGTAGGTACCGGCAGGCAGTAGTTTCTAGGAGTGCTGCCTAGAAAAATCGCGAAAAGACGGTGGTTTTTTGAGGTTCCCAAGAAACGATTGAGTTTGTGCGACAGCGGCACAATATCGGCCTGTGCTAATGGGCCAAAGCTCAGTCAGAGCCGCTGTGAGAGGGCGTGAATAGGCCAACTGCCGTCGGACTACCCGGGTCATCCGAACAGAATCGCGTAGTGCATGTTGGCTGCAGCGATGTGTTAAACGGCATGGATCAAGCTGGGTATTTATTGTCAGAGGATATTTTCATACCAATACTTTCGATGGGTGTTCAAACCCGTATGTCATATAATATTTTAACCACCTGCGTGGTCGTAACAGACTGATTTGAAAGGGATTAAGAACCAATGGCAGATATCTGATATAGTGCCCTTATCTTCTTTTCACAGAATAAAGCATTTTTATAAAGAAATTTTATTTAGAATTTAGTGGGTATGTGAGTAATTAACTTGAAAAAGTTGAACAATCACATAAGCATCAATTATACTAAAGGTCTAGGAACTACTTGTTTTGACAAGACTTGCGAGGAACTGATGAAAGGCGTTTTTCAATAGCTAGGGCCGCCTTTAGCATTCTTTTTCCCCGTCGGGCAAGTAGCATTGCAACATGCCAGGGCGTTGTCCGCTGGGAATGCGCCATAGTTGCTCGGGCTTTCGACTATCGGACCTATGCAATCGGAGATAATTTTATGATGCAAGAGAGGGATTTCCCGGTCAGCCCAGAAATATTTCGTTTATTCCTGGTTGGGATCTTATTGGCGATCGGCGTGATTGTTATGGAAGGATGCTCAAAACGCATACCGATCCTGGTTGCACCGCCTCCGCCCGAAGTGACCGTCAGCAATCCGGTACTCCGCGAGATTACCGACTATTATGAATTCCCCGGCCAGACGGCTGCAATAGGAGAAGTGGAAGTCCGCGCTCGGGTTACTGGCTATATCGTGAAGGTGAATTTTGAGGATGGTCAGGAAGTAAAAAAAGGCGATTTGTTGTTCGAGATCGATCCGCGACCCTATCAGGCGGCATTGGATCGAGCCCAAGGCGAGCTGACCCGATTGCATGCCGTGCTGGACAAGGCCAAGGCGGACCTGGCACGCTCCGATCGTCTGCGTCCCTCGGGCGCGATCAGCGAGGACGAGTATGAACAGCACGTCGCCCAACTGGCAATTGCCAAGGCCTCCATTCAGACAGCCGAAGCCGCGGTCCGCGACGCAGAGTTGAACCTTGAATTCACAAAAATTGTTTCGCCCATCGACGGTCGGGTTAGCAGGGCTAGGATCACGGAAGGAAACCTGGTCCAGCCGGGTACGGGCGAATCTATGATCCTCACGACGGTGGTGACGATAGATCCGATTTACGTCTATTTTAATATCGACGAACGCGTGTTGCTCAAGTACGTGGATCTTAAGTGGCAATCGGGAGAGGATGCTCACCCGAGCCGCATCCGAGATCAGAAAATTCCGGTGGAAATCGGCCTGGCCAAAGAGGCTGGATTTCCTCACTCGGGAATTCTGGACTTTATTGACAATAAGGTCGATTCCAAGACGGGTACGATACGCGCCCGGGGTAACTTCGATAACTCCAAGCAATATCTGACTCCCGGACTCTTCGTCCGCGTTCGCATTCCCTTTGGCAAACCGCATCAGGCACTTTTGGTGAGCGAGCGCGCAATTGGTACGGACCAGAGGCAGAAGTACCTCTTGACGGTGAATAAGGAAAATGTGGTGGAATATCGCCCAGTCAATGTTGGATCGCTGCAAAACGGCTTGCGGGTGATTGAAACGGGGATACAACCTGACGACCGAGTCATTATAAACGGATTGCAGCGTGCCCGTCCCGGCACGACCGTGAAACCACATCCAGACGAGAAATCCATTGTGGCGGCCACCGCGCCTGCCAATGCGCCGAAATCAGACAAAGCCAGCGCCGAACAAGCGACGACGAACTAGGAAACCGCCAGCGATGTTTTCACATTTCTTCATCGATCGCCCCATCCTTTCTTCAGTACCCTCGATTGTAATCACACTGATCGGACTTGTCGCAGTGTTCATGCTACCGGTGGCGCAATATCCCGAGATTACGCCCCCCACGGTTCGCGTCTCTTGCACTTATCCCGGCGCCAGCGCCCAAGTGGTAACCGACACAGTGGCCGCGCCCATCGAACAACAGGTCAACGGCGTGGAGGACATGTTGTACATGTCTTCCCAGTGCAGCAACGACGGCACATACAGCCTGACCGTGACTTTCAAGGTGGGCACGAACCTGAATATGGCCCAAGTGCTGGTGCAAAACCGCGTCGCCCTGGCATTGCCCATCCTACCCGATGTGGTCAGGCAGATTGGCGTAACCACCAAAAAGCGATCCCCGGACCTGATGCTCATCGTGAACCTTTTCTCGCCCGACGGGCGTTACGATCAGCTTTATCTGAGCAACTATACAATGATCCAGATCCAGGACGAACTGGCTCGCCTGGACGGCGTGGGCGATGTGTTTATCTTGGGTCAGCGCGATTACAGCATGAGAATCTGGCTCGATCCGGACCGGCTTACTTCGCGATCAATGACCGCCGGCGACGTGGTCCGCGCGCTGAGGGAGCAAAACGTCCAGGTGGCGGCCGGTCAGATCGGCCAGCAACCCGCGGCCCAGGGCGTGAATTTCCAATACACCCTTAGCACGCTGGGACGCCTGACCGAACCCGAGCAATTCGCCGATATCATCATCAAGACCGGCGATCAGGGCGAGATCACCCGGCTTGGCGACGTGGGCCGAGTCGAGCTTGGAGCCAAAAACCAGGACATCAACAGCTATCTCGACGGCAAGCCCTCGGCCGGTGCGGCGGTTTTTCAATTGCCCGGCGCAAACGCCCTCAAAACCGCCCAAAGGGTCAAAGACAAAATGGCCGAACTTAAATTGCGGTTTCCCGAAGGGCTTGACTATCGCATCGTCTACGACACCACCCCCTACATCTCCGAGTCTATAAGCGAAGTTTTCAAGACTCTGCGCGATGCCGTCATACTAGTGGCCATAGTGGTGCTCGTGTTTCTGCAAAACTGGCGTTCCGCGCTCATTCCCTTGATCGCCGTGCCCGTGGCGATCATCGGCACATTTGCCGCCATGGCGGCCTTTGGATTCACGCTCAACAATCTCTCGCTGTTCGG
This sequence comes from Pirellulales bacterium, assembly GCA_963820545.1. GTDB lineage: Bacteria > Planctomycetota > Planctomycetia > Pirellulales > Thermoguttaceae > CAWGAJ01. The sequence goes on along the minus strand of CAWGAJ010000002.1, from coordinate 1,509,214 downwards.
ACTGGTCCTGGCGATCGGCATCGTTGTCGACGATGCGATCGTGGTTGTCGAGGCGACCGAACGCCACATCGAGCATGGCATGTCGCCTCGCGACGCCGCGCACCAGGCAATGACCGAGGTCTCCGCCCCGGTCATCGCCATCGGATTGGTGCTGTCCTGCGTTTTCATTCCCTGCGTATTCATTCAAGGGATTACAGGGTTGTTTTTTCGGCAGTTCGCCCTGACAATCGCGGTTTCCACAATCCTTTCAACGATGAACTCGCTGACGCTCAGTCCCGCGCTCTGTGCCATATTGCTCAAAGAGCGGCACGGGCATCGCGATCCGCTTTCGTGGATAATAAACTTCTTGTTTGGTTGGTTCTTCAAACTGTTCAACAAGGCATTTACATTTTCCATCAACGGATATACGCGGATTGTCGGAAAGTTGCTCCGCTTAAGCGTATTGGTGCTCCTGGTCTATGCCGGGCTGCTGTACCTGACTGTTTGGAGTTTCGGTCGCATGCCCACGGGTTTTATTCCCAACCAGGATCAAGGCTTCCTTTTTCTGGTGGTTCAGCTTCCCGACTCCGCCTCGCTCGAGCGTACCGAGGATGTGATGGCCCGCGCCGACCAGATTGTCCGTGACACAAAAGGCGTCGCCCACGCGATCCGCGTTTCAGGCATGTCGTTCGTGCTGGGCGCCAACGGGTCGCACCTTGGCACGATGTTCGTGGTTCTCGATCCGTTCGACGAGCGTCGCGCACCCGAATTGCGCGCCGACGCCATCGCGGCCACGCTCCAGAAGCGGCTTTACAAGGAGATCGAGGACGCCATGTTTATGGTGATCGGCGCCCCGCCCGTGCGCGGCCTTGGCGCCACCGGCGGTTTCAAGATCATGATTGAAGACCGCGGAAATAACGGCTTGGAAGCACTGCAAGATCAGACCGACAACTTGGTGCAGCTCGGAAACCAACAGCCCGGACTTACCCGGCTCCTTTCGGTGTTCCGCGCCAATACGCCGCAGTTGTACGTTGATATAGACCGCACCAAGTGCAAGACCCTGGGCGTGGCTCTGAACGATGTTTTCGACGCACTGCAAATCGACTTGGGCGGGCTATACGTGAACGATTTCAACCAATTCGGCCGCACCTGGCAGGTGAATGCCCAGGCCGACATTCCCTATCGCATGAATCCCGACGACGTGGGCCGATTGCAAGTCCGCAATAAACGCGGCGAGATGGTGCCGCTGGAAACAGTCGCTGAGGTCAAAGATATTGGCGGCCCGTTTGTTATCAACAGATACAATATGTATACCGCCGCCGCTATCAACGGTTCTTTGACCCCCGGCACTAGCTCGGGACAGGCTATCGCGACAATGGAGGCACTGGCCATACAGCAACTCCCGTCCTCGATGGCCTACGAATGGACCGATCTCTTCTACCTGCAAATCATCGCCGGTAGCACAACGCTCTTCGTGTTCTCAGGGGCCGTTGTGCTGGTGTTCCTGGTGCTCGCCGGGCAATACGAAAGCTGGTCGCTGCCCCTGGCGATAATATTTGTCGTGCCCATGTGCATTCTCTGCTCCGTGATGGGGGTTGCACTGGCGGGAATGGATATCAACATCTTCACCCAAATAGGCTTTGTCGTGCTGGTTGGTTTGGCCAGCAAAAACGCCATCCTCATCGTGGAATTCGCCAAGGCCAGGCGTGAATCCGGCGTGCCCCGATTCGAGGCAACCATTCAAGCCTGCAATTTGCGATTGCGGCCTATTATGATGACCTCCTTCGCCTTCATTCTGGGTGTGGTTCCCTTGGTCATCTCCAGCGGAGCCGGTTCCGAGATGCGGCGCACACTTGGAACCGCAGTCTTCAGCGGCATGCTGGGTGTAACAATGTTCGGGATCTTCCTCACGCCCGTGTTCTATTACGTAATTCAATGGTTCGGCGACCATCGCCTGCATAAACGTGCAGCGTCTGCTTCTGCTGCACCGAAAGATGTTTAGCCGAGGCACTTTTATCGCAAGTCATTCAAAAAATCCCCTGGCAGGAGTGCCATGGCCAAATATTTCCGGTTAGCCACATTGAATCTTGTTAATTTGCGCAAAATAAATCGGCTGGGATAAGCTAAATCTTTATCGGCTACTTATAGGTCCGATTATTACTAGGTAAACGGATTTACTGATTCTAGCGATGGATGGAGCCATGCCGACAGCAAACCAAGAATCAGAAAATATAACGTCAAGTCGTCCGAGTAGCCTTGCCAGTGCTCGTAATACACTGCGACTAATTTGCGCCATCTGTTGTCGCTTATGGCATTGGCCATATTCTTTTTCTTCTTATCGGGCTGCACAAGTTGGCGCGATTACGTGCGTAATGGTTTTAAGGTCGGCCCTAACTACTGTCCGCCGGTCGCCCCGGTTGCCAACCAATGGATAGATGCCGCCGATCCAAACGTGAGCAGTGGACCGGCAGATGTCGCTGCGTGGTGGCAGACTTTCAATGATCCGATGCTCGACTCTCTGATATACACAGCCTACCGGCAGAACCTTAGCTTGCGTGTTGCCTGCTTCCGGATTATTGAAGCCCGGGCACAGCGCGGCATTGCTGTCGGCGAGTTATTCCCGCAATCGCAGCAGGCTTATGGCAGTTATAGCCGCAACGAGCAGAGCCTGAATAGCCCAAACCCTCCGCCGACCAGTTTTTATAGTGAATGGCAGACCGGCGCAAGCCTGGCTTGGGAACTCGATTTCTGGGGCCGATTCCGCCGGGCGGTTGAAGCAGCCGACGCAAACCTAGACGCTTCGATTTATAACTACGACGATGTTTTGGTTTTACTTCTCTCGGAAGTCGCTCAGAGGTACATTGATATTCGCACGGCCGAGCAGCGGTTGGAGTACGCACGAAAGAACGTCGAAATCCAACAAGTGAGCCTTAACATAGCAGACGTGAAGTTCCGCAATGGCGCCACGACGCGGCTTGATGTGACCCAAGGACAATCGAACCTGTCGCAAACCCAGGCCATCATTCCGCCTCTGGAATCGGCCCGGCGTCAAGCGGCCAACCAGTTGTGCATCCTGCTGGGTATACCCCCTAGAGATCTTGAGGGAATACTCGCCGACCGCCAGGTAATTCCCTCGGCGCCCGCGCAAGTCGCAGTGGGAGTACCCGCGGAACTAATCCGCCGGCGCCCCGACGTGCGCCGTGCCGAACGCGAGGTTGCCGCCCAGAGCGCCTTGATCGGCGTTGCCGCTTCGGAATTGTATCCGCATTTTTCCATCACCGGCAACATTTTTTTCGACGCCAACAGATTCAAAGATCTATTTGATGTAAACTCGCTTGCAGGAAATGTGGGTCCGTCCTTTAATTGGAACATCCTGAACTATGGCCGGCTGGTGAATAACATCCGCGTTCAGGATGCCCGCTTCCAGCAACTGGCCTATCAATATCAAAATATCGTGCTTCAGGCCAATGCCGAGGCGGAGAATGCGCTAGTCGGCTTCCTCAAGTTCCAGCAACAGGTAAAGTACCTTACGACAAGCACTGCTGCGGCCAACGAATCGTTGGGATTGGTTCGCGAGCAGTACAACGCGGGCAAGACCGACTTTAACCGTGTGTTGAATGTCGAACAGCTTTTGACCCAACAGGAAGACCAGTTGGCCGTAGCACAAGGCGCAGTGGCCAATAACCTGGTCCTATTATACAAAGCCCTTGGCGGCGGTTGGCAGATTCGTCTCGGTAGGCCTGCTTCCCCGCCTGAGACAACGGCAGGGGCATCCGGCGAGACCGTGCCTGCGCCTAGCCCAATGGGAGAGATTCCCCTGTCATCGCCGCTGCCGTCTCCCTCGGATCAGCCATGATGATGCCAATCATGTCGTTCATTTACGGGCGTATCTGCCATAGAGGCCGGTAGCCCCAGCGTTTAGAGATCGTCCAGCTTTTTGGGCAATGGAGGTAAAGTAGCAATAATAATTGGCCTCCCGGCATTTGGGAAAATTGTGCAGAGTAGTTAAAGCAAAAAAACGCTCTGCTCCCGAATGCAAGGAGGCTAACACATGGTAGGCTGCACGAAGCGGTCTGACAAGAGAGCCAAGGTTCGCTTCGCTGATCCGCCCTGGAATGAACTGTCGAAAGAGTGGCAGACGCTGGAACAACAAGTGCCGGAAAATCATCTGGCACGGAGCGTGGTGGAAGCAATGAAAGAATTGGATTTGACACCTCTATTCACTTCTTATGCGGGTGTCGGCTCGCCGCCGCTTCGCCCCGATCTGATGCTCGTCATCGTGCTGATTGAAATCCGCCTGGGACGTTCCAGCCCCAGCCAATGGTTCCGCGATGCGAGGGAAAACATTGTTCTCCAATGGGCGGGCTTCGGAATCCATCCGTCGCGGACTTGTTGGTTTAGCTTTGCTGATCGCATCGCGTCCTTGATCGACCACTGGAACGCGGAAGTGCTTCAACTCGCTCGACAACAAGGAGTGACTAGTGCCGAGCGATGTTCACTGGACGGTTCGGCTGTGGCGGCCAACGCTTCGCGTCACCGGCTGTTGAATGAGGCGACGGTGAGCCAACGATTGGCGGAACTGGATGGGGGATGTCATGCCGACGCGACGGCCCAGCAACCGCGGAGCGTGCCGACGTGGATGGCGAAAAATCCAGTCACCAGGCAATCGCAGTGGAAACGCTACGAACATGCCCGCCAACGACTGGTCGAGTTGCACGCGGTCAATAACCGGCAAGAGCCGAAAAGACGGCGAAAACCCGAGAAAATCGTGGTCAGCGTCAGCGATCCCGAGGCGGCGTTGGGACGCGACAAGCATCACGTCTTTCGACCGCTGTACAATCTGCAATTGGTGCGGGATTTGGATTCGCCGTTATACTTGGGCTATCAAGTGCTGGCCCAACCGACCGATGCCGGAACCTTCGGCCCGCTGTTGGAACGTGTCGTGAACTTGACTGGCGTGAAACCGAAAGTCATGCTCGTAGACGCGGGCTATGTGACGGCCTGCAACTTGGCGATCTGCGGCCAAGCGGGAATCGCCTTGTACGGTCCATGGCAGGAAAGCGACCTTTCGCAGAAGGAAAAGAAAAAAACGGCGAAGCCTCGCCCGATCGGCAAAGATCAATTCACATGGGTACCGGAGCAAAACATTTACCGCTGCCCGGAAGGACACCCGCTGACTTGGATAGGCAAACAAAAACGACAACAGAGCGACGGCCAGATTAACGTGATGCATAGTTATCGCTGTGCGCCGCAAAATTGCCGGATGTGCCCTCGGCAGCCGTCTTGCTGTTCCAATTCGAATCGCGGCCGCGCCGTCAAACGAAGCGAGCACGAGGCGTTGGTCGAGGCGCATCGAGCACGCATGGCCACGACGGAGGCCAAGACCCTCTACCGCTTACGGCGTCAAACGGTCGAATTGGGTTTTGCCGATCTCAAACAACATCGTTCGATGCGTCAGTTTTCCGGGCGGGGCCGATCTCGTGGGCAACGGCAAGTCGGGTTGGCTGTGCTAGTGCATAACCTCCTCGTTGTTTCCTATGCCAAGCCTCCGCCACATAACATTGCTGTCGCCACCTTAACTCCCGAGAAAATATGCACATAAAAGCTGGACGATCTCTTTATCCCGGGTGGGAACGAGGTCCCTAAGCCAAACTCTATATAGCACGATGCGGTTCTTATTAAATATTCCTTTTTTGCCCACTCGGCACTACCACATGCCTTGTCATTATTATCGCACCTGCTTAATTATCAATTGTCATTCGAATTCTGCTACTTGGTCATCATTGCCCTGTCATAATCTGGTCGGGGTAAAAGATCTTAGAATGCCATCTCGTCAATCAGAATTGTATCTACCCGTCACAATGGAGGTAAATGGATTATTATTCACTGCAATCGACTGTATATCTTTACTATTGAGGTTTGCATAGCTAATGAACCCAGGGCGACCAACGGGAGCCCGGTTTTCAGCCGTAGGGCGCGTGTTTGCACTCACACGCGAAAATAGTGCACAATCTCTGCGTGCGTGCAAGCACCACTCTACGCTTTCCTTTTCCAAGTTGTGCCCGAGGGGCCGTCTGTCAGAAGGATGCTCATGGATTGGAGTTCTTCGCGGAGGGCATCGGCCTTCTGAAAATCCTTGGTTCGGCGGGCGTGGTCGCGGGCTTCGACAAGGCTTGCCACATGCGCATCGGACTCTTCGCGCTGGAAGTCGATAACATCGAGCACGCTACTGACCTGGCGCATGAAGTCGAGGACCTGCCGCGCCTGGTCGCCGTCTAGTTCTCCACTATTGAGCAAACGGTTGACATGGCGAATGAAGGCAAAGAGCCTACCCAAGGCCTTGGGGACGTTCAGATCGTTGTCCATGGCGTCTTGCCAGCCGGCGCGGGTCGCGTAGAGGGCTTGATCTAGTTCTAGGCTGCGCCGACCCGTGGTGAAATGCCCCAGGCGCGCGACGAACTCATTCAGGCGCGAAACGCAATTCGCGGCCCGCTTAAGCTCCCGCACGGAGTAGTGGAGCACCGTGCGATAATGCGTGGCGAGCAACCAGTAGCGGACCGTCGGTCCGTCAAAACTCTGTTCCAGGAGTTGTTCCAAGGTGAGATCGTTGTTGGCGGCGCGACTGACTTTCTTGCCGTCGGCCATCACCACTTCGCAGTGCATCCAGAGCCTGGCCAAGGGCTTGTCTTGCAAGCCGCAGGCAATGGCGATCTCATTGTCGCCGTGGGGAAAGGTCAGGTCGGTGCTGGCCGTGTGAATGTCGAACGGTTGGCCCAAATATCGCACGGCCATGCAAGCGCACTCCACGTGCCAGCCCGGCCTCGCGTTGCCCCACGGAGTGGGCCAGAAGATGCCGGCTTTCAACTCCGCCAGCGTAGGGCGTTTGAAGAGCGCGAAGTCTCCGGGATGGTCTTTCTCATAGTAGTCGTAGGTGGTCGATGCCTCACTCCGCATGCACTTCGGCTCGATTCCGGATAGCCTTCCATACTCGGAAAAACTGTTGATCCTGAAGTAGACCGACCGCAGCTTCTCGTAGGCCAATCCCTTTTCCAGAAGACTGCGCGTCTGCTCGACCATGTCGCTGACGTGCTCGCTGGCCTTGGGATAGTGGTGCGATCGCTTGACGCGCAACGTATCCAGGCTTTCAAAGAAAACTTTTTCCCAGCGGGCCGTGAATTCCCGCAGATTCTCTCCGGTTTTGAGGCACTCCCTCACGGTGCGGTCGTCGATATCGCCGAGGTTCATGGCATGTTTGACTTGATAACCGCGATATTCAAGATAGCGCCGTAGCACGTCGGAAAAGACTACCCTGCGACAGAGTCCCAAGTCGGGAGGTCCGTCCAGGCTGGGCCCGCAGGAATAGATCGTTACCTTGCCGGGAGATACGGGTTCCAACTGTTCCACCCGGCCGGACAGGGTGTTGTAGAAATGCAAGGGCTCGGGCACTGTCTCGCAGACGAATAGTGAAGTGGAAAGATAGCGCTCGCCGCCGTCTGGCAAGAGGGCGACAACCGTGCCTTTGCCCAGCGCCCGAGCTTCATCCAAAGCCACCTTCATGGCCGCCCCGGCGCTCATTCCCACGAAGATCCCTTCTTCCCTGGCGAGTCGTCTGGCCGCTTCATATGCCGAATCATCGTCCACGTGGACGATCGCTTGCAGTTCTTCCGGCTTGAAGATCCCGGGTGCGTAGCTTTCCTTCATGTTCTTCAAGCCTTGGATTTTATGTCCTTTGAAGGGTTCGACGCCAACCACGCGAACGGCCGGATTGATTTCCCGCAATGCACGGGTAATGCCCATTAACGTTCCTGTGGTCCCCATGGCAATCACTACGACATCCACTTTGCCGCCGGTGGCCTCCCAAATCTCCTTGCCGGTGCCGTCGTAATGGGCTTGCCAGTTGGCCTCATTGTTGAACTGGTCGACCAGGACATACTTGCCCGGCTCTTCGCGAGCCAGGCGATAGGCCTCTTCGATAGCTCCATCTGTGCCCCGATAGCCCGGTGTCAGAAGGATCTGCGCCCCGTAGGCCTTAAGAATCCGTTTGCGTTCCTCGCTTGCCGACTCGCTCATCGTGACCAGGAGTTGGTAGCCCTTGACCGCGCAGACCATGGCCAAGCCGATGGCCGTGTTGCCGCTGCTGGCCTCCAACACGATCTTGCCGGGAGTCAACTTGTGTGTGGCCTCGGCCTGTTCAATCATCCTCAAGGCAATACGGTCTTTTACCGATCCTCCCGGATTCATAAATTCGAGCTTCACCAGGACCTCAACGCCTGAAACCGGGTTCATGCGGTTAATGCGCACCAGAGGAGTATTTCCCACCAACTCAAGAACAGAATTGACTTTGCACGGCGTCATCAAAAAGCCTTTGGACATCTTTGTCGATTCTACTTATCGGACATTTTACTATTGATAGCCATAAATGGTAGGCCGGGTAAGAGGGATTTCCAAAGTCAAGAATGGTTAACTTTGATGGGCCGCCCCCGATGCATCTCCACCAGATTAGTCCGCTTCCGTCCCAGATTACTCTCAGGCAACGTTCGATGGGATCATGGGGGTGTGCCGAGAATGGGGTGATTTTTCGACGCATCCGACAACAGGAATGACTTGATGGGACGCCAACGATAAAACTCACCTGCCCCGGCGGCTGAGAGCCGTTGGATCTCAATTAGCCGCGACGCCGCTGGGGGCGCCAACTGCATCATCTAGTCAGGCCGACCGTCTGTGGTCCGATTCTCCCGACGTTGGTCTGCAGGCTTGGCGCCCGGTTCGTGGCGGAATAGGAGCGGTGTAAACCGGCACAAGTCGTATTTCCAAACTGGCCATTCGTGCTCACCAGGGCTCATGTGCCAGATGTGGGGAACATTCTTCTCGTCCAACGTCTGGTGCAGCGTCTCGCACTCGCCCTTGAGGGAATCTCTATCGCCGCAGGACAGCCAAAGCAGCTTCAACTGATCGCTATAGGTAGCTGGAAGCACATCGCTGATGAGGGCCGGCGAGAAGCCGCCAACCCAGGCGAAGCGGTCTGTGTGCTTCAGGCCAATGCGCAGAGCCTGCCAACCACCCAGCGAAAGCCCGGCAATGGCTCGGTGCTGGCTGTCACGCTGCGTCGCATAGTGCAACTCGACGTAGGGAATCACTGCCTCAAGCATATCCTGCTCGAAATTGATGCTGCGTCCCTGTGCGTTGGGCATCACTACGATCATTGCAACGATTTTCTTCTCGGCGTAGAGCTGATCCAAGATGGAATCGATCGCGCCCTGTTTCTGCCAACTGGTCTCGTCGTCGCCCGCACCATGCAACAAGTAGAGGACTGGATACGGCGCGTCTTGCGGATAGTTAGGCGGCAGATAGACCACCATCCGCTGTTTGCCGCTAAGAGCCTTTTTGAAGTCGTACTCCATAGTCTCAATCTTGCCACGCTTGATGCCGAAGCGCAGAGTGATGAACGCCATGATGGAGAGGAGGACTAGGAGGAATCCTCCAGCCAATAACCACGTCGCTCTCGCTCGCATCGATAACTCCTCAACAGCGCCTGGTCCGCGTGCCCAAGTTGGTGAACTTGCCCTGGATGGTGATTTTCGCTTTTGGGATTGTTGCCGAGAGTGTTTTCTACTGCAAGTGGGGGCTCGATCGTTCTCCCCGCAAGAACTGCTGTGAAGTGAGGGATCGGCGTAACGTGATCTGGAACACGAATTTCAGCGAGTTGGATGTATTACCCGGCAGTCCGGAGTCCCGCGGTTTTCCCAATAGCGCCCTTGATTGTCGGCCTTTGCTCGCTATTCTGCTGATTATGCCGAAGCGAGATAGTAATGAATAGCCGTTATTCGACGGCTGAGAAGGTGGGGTCCGCAGCTTCTGAGTTGCCGACAATCGTTCGAATTCCGCACCATGGCCACAAGAGTCTCATTCGAAATTATCTTCGGGCAGAAAAAGTTTGAAAATGCCATCTCGTCAATCAGAAATTAATCTATCCGTCACAATAGAGCTAAATGGATTATTATTCACTGCAATCGACTGTATATCTTTACTAATGAGGCTTGCATAGCTAATGAACCCGGGGCAACCAACGGGAGCCCGGTTTTCAGCCGTAGGCGCGTGTTTGCACTCACGCGCAAAATAGTGCACAATCTCTGCGTGCGTGCAAGCACGCACCCTACTATTTACATGGCGCGAGTCATGTTTGACTGGCTTAGTAAACTTTGCGGCCGGCTAGATATGTAGCTTGTACGTGCAGTTTTTTAACGTCGGCGGCGGTTTTAATCCTGCGCAGGTCGTTGTTCCAGATTACGAAATCGGCCGCCTTGCCAGGCTCTAAACTGCCCAATTCCTTCTCGTCGAAAGCGGCATAGGCGCTGCCCAGGGTATGCACCTTTAGGCCTTCGAGGAAAGAGATGGATTCGCTTTGGTCAAGTTGGAGTCCGCCGCTGGTTTTACGACTCATGGCGCAACGCAGCGCATCGAGCGGATCGAAATAGGGAAATGCCGGCACGTCCGCACCCAAGGCCAGGGGCACGCCTTCCTTGAGAAAGGTTTTTACGGGCACAAAAGTGCTGATGTACTTTTCAAAGGAGCGTACCAAGCGGCGCTGAAAATCGTCTACGCGGAAATCGATGCTGGTCGGCTGACTGCAAACGGGTACGTTCATTGCCGCGGCCTTCTGGATGGAGTCTAATTTGCGGAAGGGGAAGTGTTCGATGCGGTGACGCCGTGGCCGCGCTTGGGCGGCGCCGCCCGCCGCCTTTTCAAATGCCATTAGCGTCCAATCCACTCCCTTGTTGCCCACGGCGTGGACGTCGGCCTGCAAATCGGCCCGATGAATGGTCTTAATGATCTCTTCGAAAGTAGGCTGGGGATGCATGGGAATGGCCAAATGCTGCTGTTCCGGCGGAGTTTCGTACATCAGCGAATAACCGTCCACGGCCAGTTTGATCCCTTGCAGGCGCACCAGCGGACCTTCGTAGCGCACCATGCGCGATACAAGTTCCTGCGCTTGATTAAGATTAGCCACGTATGGGTACACCCGGAGTCGCGTGTTGAGCTGCCCGGTTTTTTCCATGCGCACATACAACTTGGCCGAAGAGGGAATAACGAAATTGTCATGAACGCATGTCACGCCCGCCCCAAGGAATTTCTGTATGGCCCAGCGCGCGCACTTGATCTGTTCTTCGTCGCTAATCTGCGGTTGATGGACGGCATAGATCGCCGGGTAATGGAGCAGCACGCCGTCAGGCAGTCCGGTTCGCTTTTCGCGGAGGAACTTGCCGCCGTAGGGATCCTGAGCGTCCGCTTTGAAGATGCCGGCTTCTTTCAAGGCCATGGTGTTGGCAATGCCGTATTGACCGCTCCAATGGATGATCAACACGGGATGGTGCGGCACGGCCTCGTCGAGTTCCTGACGCCGGGGAAAACGTCCCTCTTTGAAGTCCTGAAATCCGCGGCCCACGATCCACTCGCCCGCGGGCTTCGACTGGGCCGCCTTTTTTAGCTCATTTTGCAGCGAAGCAAAATCGGTGACTTTCGGCGGCCGAATGATCACAAAATACAACTCCATGTGACCATAGGCCATCAGGTGGCTGTGGGCGTCGATCAGTCCGGGGCTGACGCCCTTGCCCGCCAGGTCGATGACTTGAGTTCTATTGCTAATAAAAGGGGTCATTTGTTGGTCGCTGCCCGCGGCCCACACCCGGCCGCCCTTTACGGCCAGGGCCGTCGCCAGCGGCTTGGCGTCGTTCATGGTCACAATAGCCCCGTTTTTGAGCACCATGTCCGCCGAATTGTCGGGTCGGGCAAAAACTCTGCCAGCGGGCCCCAGCGCGGCGTAGGCTGCTGAAGCGCCCGCCACTTTCAACAGTCTCCTGCGAGAAATCTTCATTGTTATCCCTCTTTATTTTGAGATAAGGAAAAAAGGGAGCGACAGATAGTCTCCTGGTTTATGCTGTCTTTGCCGATGGCGATAATTCTAATCCCTAAAGTAGCATTTGAAAAGTACGACGCCGGGTGTACTTTCACATTAGGCCTGAGGCTCGAGGCCGGAGACTATAGGCTGGAGACTGTAGGCTTTAGGCTAAAGATGATGGCGGAGGGCGGAGGACGAAAAACAGAGGAATGATGGATCGTGCTTTTTTCTTTTCGCCAATATCCGCCCCAGGTTGATTGTTGGTCTTACATCGGCTATACAGTTATGAACTATAACCCAGGAGGTTATATGCAGTACCAGGAAAGTTGTCATATTAGGGAAGGAGAGTTAAATGAAGGGTAACCAGCAGGTGATCCAGAAGCTCGACGCGTTGTTGGCCGACGAGCTCACGGCAATCATGCAATACATGGTCCATTCCGAGATGTGTGCCAACTGGGGCTACGACCGGCTGCACGAAGCCGTGGAAAAGCGGGCCCGGCAGGAAATGAAACACGCCGAAAACCTGATTGCCAGGATGATCTTCTTAGAAGGCAGTCCCACGGTCAGTAAACTCAATCCGATTCACATTGGCGCGGACGTGCCCCAGCAGCTTCAATCCGACCTCGCAGCGGAACTGCAAGCCGTGAACCTGTACAACGAGGCCATCCATTTGGCCGACCAGTCCAGCGACGCGGCGACCCGCTCGCTGCTTGAGTCGATTCTCAAGGAAGAAGACCAGCACCTCGACTGGCTGGAAGAACAATTGGACCAGATCGCTCAGATGGGCGCGCAGTTGTATCTTGCCGCACAGACTCAAGAGTAGTTTTTTGCAGGTAATTTTTTACCGATAACTTTCGCCGGGTATTTTCGGACCTCATATAGCGGATCGTGCCGAAGATTTTCCGCTCCGGGCCCCACAGCCAATCGTAACGGCCCAGAATCCAGAAAATTCCGCTTATGGAATTAGGATCCTGGCCGTCGATGGAGTATTTGTTGTTCAGTTCAATCATTACCTCCAGGGATTTTCGCGGACTGGCGGTTCGGTTACTTTTATGCCTCTATGCCGTTCGTTTCCGCCGCCGCCAAGCGTAGGCGCACAAGCTTATGGTACCCATTCCTAGAAGCACGAGTGTGGAAGGCTCGGGTTCGCTATAAAGCTCTTGTATCTCATAGTATGTGAGGGCACGGTTATAAACCCTCACGTCGTCGATAGAGCCGTTCAAGAAATAGTATGGAGTATAAGAGGCACCGATGGTTTGATCAACGCTGCTGGCAGTAGGGACTCCAACCGTTCCCAAAGTGTCAAAACCGCCAGCGACGTAAGAAGTGGCGGTTGTGCCGGATAGTGTAATCGCAACATGCGTCCAAAGATTTGTGTTCACTGAACTATTCCCCCAGAGGCTCATATCGCCTGACATGAATCTAATCTTGGCATCTGAAAGGCTCAGTGAATAGCCGCTATGAGGCGATGTTTCCAGCATATTGCTGAAGATGATGTTCATACTATCATTCGTGCGTATCCATGCGCTTATCGTCAGATCTCCGGTAATGTTCAAGCTGTTTGAATCAGTTATCCTCACATAATCATTTACGCCATCAAAAGAGTACGCACTATTCGCGTTTCCGAATCTGTCTGCGATCAAAGTTGCTCCATTGACCACTCCATTATTCCCATTGCCGCTCATGTCATTGGCATTACCATTGAATGGATAATATGCCACTAATCCGTCGGCCAGAGTGCTATCTGCGTTTGCATACGCACCACTAAACATCATCGCTAGTCCCACGATACCCAGAATCAACTTTTTCATTTTACAGCTCCCTTGAAGTTGTGCGCGGATTACCGCCCTGGAATGGAAAACAACAAACAGACTATCTTCACAGGCTGAATCCTGGAAAACTAGTCAACCGCACGTGAACCAATAGAATGCACGCCGGACCGTTCTGATACGATCAGAAATGGAATGTCCGGGTGCTAACGCTGCCTCAAGGCTAGGCACTCATAGAAGTCAGATACAACGGTTATCCTACCATTTCGTCTGTTTTTATCAATAATACCCCCCTAAAAACAATTCATTGGTTGGCATAACTTGTCTAGCCAGGGCATCAATCGTTGACAAAGCCACAAGTGAAGTCAAGAAATCCGCAACGATTAATTCCTTCGTCGCAAGTGTTTGCTGCGTCAATGAAAACACCCCAGTGACCACTCTGGTCAACGGGGTGTATTAAGAGCGGGAGACGGGATTCGGACCCGCGACGTCCAGCTTGGGAAGCTAGCACTCTACCACTGAGTTACTCCCGCAAAACACGCGATAGGGCATTTTTTCAATACTTATATTTTCCCTGCTTTCTAGTGTAGGAGGGTAATATAACGGCGTCAATATGGGGAATTCGGCCCATATTTCTTACACCGCGCTCGCTCATCGCCTGTCTACTGCAAGCAAACCGGGACCACCGGTCGCGGCTATATGACTTAAGCAAATCCCGATCATCCGACGCGGCTTTATGATATGTGGCATTCGATCTATTTTCTTATAAACAATCCAGCGCCGATTTCGCTTCCCAGCGTATTGCTAAAAACGTGCAAATAATCCCGGGAAGTTTTGTTCTGCTCCAGAATTATCTTGCCTTCCTCGACAAGGCGATTTTTAATATACGAAACTTCCGGCCCTGTTTGCCCGGTTGCGCCGCTTTCAATCCCATATCCTGAAAAATGTTTGTTTTCCACAAGGACGCAATCCTGTAACCGATACGTCCTGGGCCCGCCCCGTTTACGCATCCAGACATAATCGCTTCGCGTGATAATGTTGTGGTGAAACTCGAAATCTTCGTGGGTATCACACGTCCACACTCCGGCAATCCGGGCGCCGTCCACAATACAGTAACGCATGGCGTTTTGTTTACCTACGATGCCGCGGCCGCCGTCCCAGAACACGGCGCAAGCGTGACACCCGTAGAAGATGCAGTGATCGACCACAAATTGATGTCCGTCCGTGATTACCGCAGAGTAGATGTTTAACGTGTCAGTATTGCCGATGAACAGACATTGGGTCACCAAAATGTCTTTCAGATTATTCTCCAGGCATTCCAGGGGACTGTACCAGTTGTTCGGCAGCGGGCTGCCCAAAAACTTCAGCCCGCGGATGGTCACGTGACTCATTTTGATTTGCAGGCCGTACGTCTGAGTGGGCTTGCCGGGTTGCCCTGGTGTTCCCGAATCCTGTATCGAAAGTATGATGGGCATAAGATCCGGATTCCACGTGGGATCATCGGGAAGCACGGCGGCTTCGATGCTCAGCCGTTGCTCCTCTGAGTAAGACTGCTTGTTCTGAAACACAATTGCCTCTGAAAGCGCATAAATGCCCGGCTCCAATTTTATGGTCGTTGATCCGCGCTCGGTTTTGACATTTACTTTTTTGGCAACTTGCGCAAGTGTCTTTAGGGGCTGGTCTTTTGTGCCGGGATTCGTGTCATTCCCACTTCGACTATCGACATAAAATGTGTCCGCAGCCGCATTGGCGATTGTTGCACAACAAAGTATCAGAACAAGAATCTTTCCTACCATGCATGTTCTCCTTTTAGGTATTATTTCCGGCACAACTGCCGAGGCTAGAACATTTACGACATTGTTTTTATGACTATCAATAAACAACAAATGTGACATAACTTATATGACAATCAATATACTCTGAATGTGCGATATGCATTGGCATCGACTTTTATAATTCGCTTTACCAAATAACAGATCATACTAGGCAGGTAGGCTTTTTCCGGTAATTATGATACTAAAGAGGGGGCTGCTGACAAGAAAAACAACTCCCGTGAACCTTAAAAAACCATAATCGCTACTTTTAATTATTATCTGAGAAAGTTATAATAAAATAGTGGGTGGTGCTTTTCCCCTCGTAATTTCTTATCTTAGGAGTGTTGATTGTGAAAGAGCAAACCCGTGAGGATCCGAAAATTCTCGCCGCCGCGGAACGGCAGATGCAAGCCTGGGCCATGAACGCCGAAATCGCCGATCGCGTGATCAGCCGTAAATTCCACCAGGCCCATACCGCACAGTCCAAGTGTTTTTTGACCATTTCCCGCGAAGCCGGCGCCGGCGGCAGCGAAGTGGCCGCGATTATCGGTCGACGTCTGGGCTGGGAGGTCTTTGATAAAAACCTCTTGGACTGCGTGGCCGAGCGTTTTCAGGTCAACCGCTCGATGCTCGATTTAGTCGACGAAACCCAGAGCAACTGGGTCTTCGACGTGCTGGGCACATGGATGGATAGCAAGGTCATCCCCCATGAAAAGTATGTTTCGCACTTAAGGGGCGTGATCCTGGCTATTGCGCGTCGCACGAATTTTATTTTCGTGGGGCGAGGCGTTCAATTTTTGCTGCCCCGGGAAAAGGTCTTGTCCGTGCGCCTGGTCGCCCCGGAACGGTTTCGCCTCAACCGGCTGATGCAGAACCATAATCTCACCGAAGCGGAAGCCCGGCGTTACATGCAGGAATTAGATCATGGACGACGTGAGTTTGTGCAAAGGTTCTTCCATCACGACGTCAACGATCCGCACCTCTACGATATGGTGATCAACACCGAGCACTTCGGCATGGAAGGCACGGCCGATCAAATCCTCTTGACCATGTGCCTTCCAGAGACTGCCCCATTAGCGCCAAATAGGACGTAATGAAACTCTAGAAGACAACTAGATCGGCAATCTTTCTCCACCCGGTCGGGGTAAAAAATGTTTGTCTTGCTGACGAATGTCATCCTCAGCGCAGCGAAGGATCTCATCAGTAGAGACTATAGGCTGATGATTGATTGTTGAAAGCTTAGGAGATTCTTTGCTTCGCTCGGCTCGACTGAGCTCGCCGAAGTCAAGCGGTTGAAGGAAGTTTTTTTAGTTTACAGTTCACGGTTTACAGTGTTTAAATTCAGCATTCATAATTCAGCATTCAGCATTTTTTAAACTCATCCCCCATCCTTCATCCCTGTCCCCTGTCATCACACTCCCACCCGCGGGCAGATACTTCTCAACGGGCAGGCGTCGCATTTGGGTTTTCGGGCGGTGCAAACGTAGCGGCCATGGTGGACCAACTGATGGCTTAAGGCGATCCATTCCTTTTGCGGAAACTGTCCTAAAAGGTCCTCTTCGATTTTTTCTGGATTTTTTTCCCGCGTCAGTCCCAGGCGTTGGCTGACCCGGGTCACGTGCGTATCCACGACGATTCCCGAAGCGATGCCAAAGGCCGTGCCCAAAACTACGTTTGCCGTTTTCCGACCTATGCCGGGCAGTTCAATTAGTTTTTCAATATCTTTGGGTATCTCCCCATCGTACCTCTCCAGCAGGGATTGACAGCAACTCTGTATACTTTTGGCTTTATTATGATAAAAGCCGGTGCTTTGAATCTCGCGTTCTAGTTCTTTTAGCGACGCCTGGGCGAAGGTCGCGGTGTGGGGATATTTGGGAAACAGGCTTTTCGTCACCAGATTCACCCGCTCGTCCGTGCATTGTGCCGATAGTATCGCTGCTATTAGCAACTGCAATGGCGTTTGAAAATCGAGCTCACAAGTAGCGTGGGGATACTGTGCGCGGAGAATCCTCGCCACGTGGGCGGCGTACTGTTTGGTCCCAGGCGGAAAAGTCATGGATCGTACCTTGATCGGGCTGGGAGTATGTTCCTTAAGTAGCCGCCATTCTCTCTGTTAAGTAGCGGTGCTGTCAAGTGGCTCGTGCCAGGCTTTTCGGCCCACAACTATCGCCAAGAAAAACGGCCCAAGCATCGGCAGCCTCATTTTTGCCGATAGTCTTTGTGCAATTTTAGGTGCAGATTGGCCGGAAACAGGTTAGATGTGTATAATCTAACAAGGCAGGTGCCATGAGTAATTCCCCTATAGACAAACAATAACGACCCTGGAATTTGCAATTAGGTGAACTGCCTGAAAAGATAGTAAGCAAGAATATTTCATCAGCTTCTAAACAGGCCGGCAAAAGCAATCGAGCCACGCCCAGGCTTTTGCCTTTTCAGTGAACATAGCATGTCAACCTTTGAGGATTTATCGTTTTCTCTGGACAGTTTTTCGGGCACGGTGCGCCTATTTCCCTTGCCCAATCTGGTAATGTTTCCCCATGTAATGCAGCCCTTGCACATTTTCGAGCCGCGTTATCGCGAGATGTTGGAGGACGCCTTGGTCGGGGATGGGCTGATTACCATGGTTCTCTTGGCCCCGGGCTGGGAGAAAGATTACGATGGCCGGCCGCCGCTATATCCCATTGCCTGTCTGGGACGCATTGCCACCCATTTTCGCCTGGCCGATGGCACGTACAACGTCTTACTCTTGGGTCTGCGGCGGGTAAAGCTGCTTTATGAACTGAAACCAAAACGCAGTTTTCGGGAAGCTAAAGTGGAAATCGTGGAAGACGTTTATCCCCTTCAGCAATCCGACCGTCACGAGGTGTTGCAGCGCCAATTACACGAAGCGTTTATCGAAGTCCTTCCTTTACTGCCCGAGGCCCAGGAACAATTGGACCAATTGATCGATACGGACGTGCCGCTGGCCATGTTGACCGATATCATCAGTTACATGCTCGACATCGATCTGCAAAAAAAACAAGCGCTCTTATCCCAGATCGACGTCTATTGCCGGACCGAACTGCTTTTGGAGTATTTGTGGGCCGCGGCCGATGAACTACAGACCAATAGAGCCGGCTTTGCCGCCTTCCCGCCGTTTTTTAGTGCCAACTGAGGGCCTTCTCCGCGGTCCGCAATGTGATTATCTTGTCGCTGTTCCTAAAATCCAGCCCCTAATTGCGACAGCTTGTTTACCGTCTTGACCAATCAGGCTCGCCATCTTACCATGAGAATAACTTAAACTTACTTATATTAGGGTAATAACATGGCCGCCAATTTCTCCGCGAGCAAGATTATTTCCGGCAGCTTGCCTGGCGAATTGGAAAGCGAAGCGGACTCTTTGCCAACATATACTCAGCCCGTGGATCAAGAGCGCATCCAGCGGGCCGTGCGGGAGATTCTCTTCGCGCTAGGCGAAAATCCCGATCGCGAGGGGCTGCGCGATACGCCCGCCCGCGTGGCCCGGATGTATGCCGAGCTTTTCGGCGGACTGCACGTCGATCCCCGGCAACATCTGCGAAAATTCTTCAGCGAAACCTGCGACGAAGTGATCTTGGTGCGAGATATCGGCTTTAACAGCATGTGCGAGCACCACATGCTGCCGTTTATGGGCTCGGCCCACGTGGCCTATTTGCCGCGAGAGCGGGTGATCGGGCTAAGCAAGCTTGCCCGCGTGGTCGACGAAGTCGCCCGCCGCCCTCAAGTCCAGGAACGGATGACCGAACAAATCGCCAACATCCTCGAGCAGGAATTGCAGGCTAAAGGCGTGGCCGTGGTGATCGAGGCGGTGCACACCTGCATGACCATTCGCGGCGTACAGAAACCGGGCACGGTTTGCGTCACCTCGGCGATGAAGGGCTGTTTCCGCAACAAATCCTCCACGCGCGCGGAACTGATGACTTTAATTTACGGCGACCACCGTTAACGCGGGGCGTACGAATTTATGGTCTTACTCGACCAACAGCGCGAACGCATACAAGACGATCTGCGGGGCCTGGTGGCCGGAGAGGTCCGCTGCGACGATCTTTCTCTGCAACTCCATGCCAGCGATGCGAGCATCTACGAAATTCGTCCGCTGGCCGTGGTCCGTCCGCGCACCTCGGCCGACGTGGCCGCCTGCGTGCGCTACGCCGGCCAGAAGCATCTCTCCCTTCACGCCCGCGGCGCCGGCACCGCCACGGCAGGGGAATCGCTGGGCACGGGTGTGATCGTCGACTTTTCCAAATATCTACACTACTTGATCCGCATTGATGCCGAAAAAGTCCGCGTGCAGCCCGGCTTGGTTTTGGAACGTCTCAATGCCCAACTGCGGCGCCAGGGACGCATCATTGGTCCCGATCCGGCCAAAGCGGCCGTGACCACCATGGGCAGCGTCGTCGCGCTCGATTCGGCCGGCAGCCGCTGGTTGAAATATGGATCCGTCCGCGATCACGTCCTCAGCCTGCAAGTGGTTCTGGCCGACGGCGAAATCCTCGAACTCGGCCGCGAACCGCTGGCAAATGGAGAAAGCACCAGCACCATTCCCCGCAAGCGCGATCTGGTTAACCGTCTGGCCGCCGTGCTCACTCAGCACGCCGAGTTAATCCGCTCCCGGCGGCCAAAAACTTCGATCTACCGTTGCGGCTACAATTTGGATGGCGTATTAAACGAGGACTACCTCGACGTGGCTCGGCTGCTGGTCGGCTCGGAGGGAACGCTGGCCCTGATCACCGAGGTCTCGCTGGCCACCCAACCCTTGCCGGGACCGCGCGGCGTGACCCTGCTCTTGTTCGACGGTTTGGAGAAGGCCGCGCGCGCCGTGCAGGATATTCTCCCTTGGAAACCCAACGCCTGCGTACTGATGGATCGCCGCCATCTTAGTCTGGCGCGGGAAGCCGAAGTGCGTTTTGATCTCTTGATTCCGGCCGATACCGAAGCCTTGCTGCTGGTCGAGCAAGAGGCCGAAGACCCGCTCGCGCTGCACGATCAATTGCATCAAATGGCCGCCGATATCACCCAGAAAAAGTCCCTGGCCTTTGCCGCGCGTCAGGCCTTCGAAGCGGATGAAAGGGAATTTTTCTGGCATTTGGTCGACCATGTGCACCCCATCTTATATCGGCTAAAAGGTCCGGCCCGGCCTCTTCCAGTGGCCAATGAAATTGCCGTCCCGCCGCAAATTTTGCCCGATTTTTTGCTGCAAGTACAAAATATACTCAAGCGGCAGCAGGTGACGGCCTCGCTCTTCGCCCATGCCGGTCACGGGCAATTGCAGGTCCGTCCCCTCCTCGATTTGACCGATGCCGCCGACGTGGAACGCTTGTGCCGTTTTAGCGAAGAACTTTACCGAGAAGTGATCGAGGCCGGCGGTTCCCTCGCCGGAGAACATGGCTATGGTCTTAACCGTACCTCGTTTCTCAAACAGCAGGCCGGTCCTTTATATGAGGTCTTCCGGACGATCAAGCAGGTCTTCGATCCCGACAACCGTTTTAATCCCGGAAAAATCATCGGCGACGATCCGGATCTGATGATCCGCAATCTGCTGCCGGCATCAAAATTCCGCCGTTATCTCCCGCTGCTCCCGCGCCGGAGCCTGAGGATGTTCCCGCAATGCGCGACCTGGTCGAACTTCAATTGGACTGGGAGCCCGCCAAGCTCTTGGACGCGGTAATCGACTGCAACCGTTGCGGCGCGTGCCGCACGCAGTCGCCCGACGCCCGCATGTGTCCTATTTTCCGCGTCGCGCCCAGCGAAGAGGCCTCGCCGCGGGCAAAAGTGAACCTGCTGCGCGGCGTGCTTTCGGGCGTGGTGGGACTCCAGCAACTCACCAGCGAGGAATTCAAAGGCATTGCCGATTTATGCGTGCATTGTCATGCCTGCCGCGTGGAATGTCCTGCCGCGGTCGACGTTCCCCGCCTGATGCGGGAAAGCAAAGGGGCCTTCGTGGCCGCCAACGGATTGACCATGTCTGAAAAGGCGATGCTCCGCCTGGACCTGCTGGGGGCCTTGGGCGGATTGATCGCTCCGGTGGCTAATTGGGCCTTGAGCAATCGGCAAATGCGCTGGCTTTTGGAAAAGCTCCTCGGTATTGCCCAGGGGCGCAAATTGCCGCGCGTGGCCGTGCGAAATTTTATCCGCCGCGCCCACCGCCGCCGCTTGACCAGGCCCATCCGCCGCGGCGGACAAAAAGTGCTCTATTTCGTCGATATCTACGCGAATTATTTCGACCCGCAATTGGCCGAAGCCTTGGTGGCCGTATTGGAACACAACGGCGTGGCGGTCTACGTGCATCCCGACCAGAAACCCGCCGGCATGACGGCCATTGCCTGCGGCGCCCTCGATCATGCCCGGTTCTTGGCCGAACACAATGTTCCCATCCTTGCCGAAGCGGTCCGGCAGGGATATCACGTCGTGGCTACCGAACCCGCCGCGGCTTTGTGCCTGCGCGCGAATATCCCCAACTGATCGATGACGACGATGCCCGGCTACTGGCCGCCAACAGCAGCGAGGCCTGCACCTACCTCTGGAAAATGCACACCCAAGGCAAATTACAACTCGATCTTCGGCCGATCCATCTTGCCCTCGGCTATCATACGCCCTGTCATCTCAAGGCGTTACAGGTGGGCACGCCCGGCGAACGTCTCCTGGGCTTGATTCCTGGATTACACATCGAACATATCGAGGAAGGTTGTTCCGGCATGGCCGGCACCTACGGACTGCTGGCCAAAAACTACCGCGCCAGTTTGCGCCGGCCTGCGCTTGATCAACCGGATGCGCAGCCCCGTCTTGCAGGCAGGCGCCACCGAATGCAGCACCTGCAAAATCCAAATGGAACAAGGCACCAACAAACCGACGATCCATCCCCTTAAATTACTGGCCCTTTCCTACGGCCTGATGCCCGAGGTGGCCCGGCTTTTACACGCCAAGGGCGAAGAACTGTTGGTGACGTAATGAAGTAGCGCTACTATGAACGACCTTCCCTGGTATCATCGCGGATTGCATTTTCAATGTATCGGTTGCGGCAATTGTTGCACGGGCGAGCCGGGCTATGTGTGGGTGACCAAGGCCGAAATCGAGGCCATGGCGGCGGTGCTCAAAATCAGCGTGGAAAAATTCCAACGACGCTACGTGCGCCAAGTCGGCAACAGAGAAAAGTCTCATCGAACTGGCCAATGGCGATTGCATCTTTTTTGATAGTCACCGCCGTATATGCCAAGTCTACAAAGCGCGTCCCCGTCAATGTCGCACATGGCCTTTTTGGCCTTCTAACTTGTCATCTGATCAATCGTGGCAACAGACCGCCGAAGGTTGTCCCGGCTGCAATCGCGGCCCAAAAATTTCTCTGGACGAGATTGAGGCCCAAAGGCAGGCAACTCGGGTATAAGCAAGTAGGGTGCACGTACGCACCCTACTATCCTCATATACCACCATGATGGGGGATAATTTTATCCAATCCCATTTCGACTTTTCCGATTTTATCAATTATGCCTTCTAGCTGGATTTTTCCGGTCAGGGTGCCGATACTAGGATTCAGCCCAACCGGGCCGCTGTAACAATGCACTCCGGCCGTGCCGGCATTTGTGGAAATGACAAGCCGCTAAAGAAAAAATTCCTTACTCCTTTACAAATAAAGAGTTAGGAAGATGGAAAAATGCCCGGGATAGGCCGGATATAGCTAAGATCTTTGACAATAAGTACTTACACTCAAAGGATTCCACCTGATTTTTTGTATTCGGATGGACCGAAATGATCTGCTTGCCAGCCTATTATTGGAGGCCATGTGGCAATTGCTCTTGACATTACTCTTTGCGGCATCTACACTTGGAGCATCGGATCCCCATTGTGAGGACATGGCTTTTTAAGACCCCCAGCGACCACTTCTCAACAGGAGAATCGAGTCGTGACTAAAAAAGAGATAGTACGGACCATTTCCGAGGAAATCGGGTTAACCCAGTTGCAGACGAAGGAGATTGTCCAAAAAACCTTCGATGCTATCGTAAAGGCCCTCGTGGCGGAACGCAGAATTGAGCTTCGCAATTTCGGCGTTTTTGAAGTAAAGCGACGTGCTCCTCGTAAGGCACGCAATCCTCGAACAGGCGAAAAGGTTTTTGTACCGGAAAAATTTGTGGTTACATTCAAACCTGGCAAAGAGATGGAAGAGCGCGTGAAAGAACTGGAACGCCAGGCAGCCGCGGCTCGGGCAGGGCGAACAAAAGCCACTGAACCTGTTGCACAAACCTCAGGCACGACAACCGGTTACGAATCGAACGGACAAGATGCTTAAACGGCAACTTGGATGTTTTTTTAATGCCGCCCGGACCTGAAGGCGTCTGGCCTCCTTATCTGCAAAAGATCCGCTGATCTATACCTCTCGATCCTGAGCCGCCCGCTCAACATGATCGTATGGTCTAGCCCCCACTAAATCGCTTTTTGCACTTATACGTTATCAATCCAGGATTATTAGTCGTGTAAATCCAGGCAATTTATTGCAAAATTTTAAGTACATTGTTCATCGAGTTGGAAAACTAAAACATCGTATTAAAAAGAGATTTATCTCCTCTTTACCTGTGGGTTTATAGCCCTCGGCAGGTGGAAGAGGGTGACGTTTCACGGAGGAAATGTTTTATGCGCAAGCTGCTTTTGGGTTTGGCATTAGGCTTGCTAGCTATTGCCACGAGCGGATGTATCATTCCGGCCTATTCAGCCGATCCCTCCCGACGAACGCAGGAGTTGCTGTATACGTCGGAAAATTTACGTCTCTGTTTGGACGAGTGGGAGCGCGCGTGGTTTCTCGATCAGCCCGATCACTGCACGCCTTACCGTACGCATGGCGGTCTGCTCTAACAATCTTGGTTCAATAAAAAGCGCTTAGCCGTTATTTATTGATCCTGAAAACCAATCCATGTAATAACCAAATACTGGATTGGGATTCCTAGTGATAAATAATTCCAAGCCCACGG
This sequence comes from Pirellulales bacterium, assembly GCA_963820545.1. Taxonomy (GTDB): domain Bacteria; phylum Planctomycetota; class Planctomycetia; order Pirellulales; family Thermoguttaceae; genus CAWGAJ01. The sequence goes on along the minus strand of CAWGAJ010000002.1, from coordinate 1,484,781 downwards.
GTTGCAATCCGTGGGCTTTATTACATTAATGGGTCTGAGAGTCGATAAAATTGTTATTTCATCCTGCCGGATAAATTGACATGTTGACGAGCGCACGGTTACACTGTCTTTTTTGCTAGCTAAGATCTCTTACCCCTATTTGTCAAAACCGTGAGTTCCTCTCCTGTTCGCCTTGACGTTCAGCTTGGCCGGCTGCGGTTGGCTAATCCTATTACGGTCGCCTCAGGCACCTTTGGTTATGCCCGGGAAATGGCCGGTTTTGTCGAGATGGGGCGTTTGGGCGCTATTTTGCCGAAAACCATTACTTTGCAGGCGCGAGCAGGCAATCCTCCCCCGCGAACCTGTGAAACCACCGGCGGGATGCTCAATTCAATCGGCTTGGACAACGACGGCATTGAAGTGTTTATCCAATGCCAGATTGCCTTATCTCGCCTCGCTGGGGACGGCGGTCATCGTCAGCATAGCGGGAAAAAGCCAAGCTGAATTCGTACAAATGGCCCAACGTCTGGAAGGCGTTCCCGGTGTGACGGCCCTGGAATTGAACATTTCCTGTCCGAATGTCAGCGGCGGTGTGGATTTTGGCATTGAGCGCGCGGCCTGTGAAAAGGTGGTCGCCGGCGTGCGCGCGGCGTGTTCTTATCCTATTCTGGCCAAACTTACGCCCAACGTCACTGACATTACCGAGATCGCTCGGGCGGCGGAGGCCGGCGGCGCCGACGCCATATCGCTAATAAATACATGTCTGGCCATGGCGGTCAATTGGCGCAATCGCCGTCCTATTCTCGGCAATCTGCTGGGCGGATTGAGTGGTCCGGCCATTAAACCCATAGCCTTGCGCATGGTGTATCAGGTTGCCCGAGCGGTTCGTATTCCCCTGCTGGGCATCGGCGGTATCGCTACCATAGACGATGTCCTGGAATTCTTGGTAACCGGCGCCACGGCCGTGCAAATCGGCACAGCCAATTTTTACAATCCAACTGTTACGATCCAAATTCTCGACGCCCTTCCCGCTGCCTTGGCCGAACTGGGCGCATCCTCCGTCGCCGAGGTGGTGGGAACCATCCAAGCACCTTAAAATATGATGAATAATAAAGAAGCAACCAAACCGCGACCGACCAATCGACCATGCCGACCAACGCGACCCTGCTGCGCATGGTGCCCCGTCGGTGCCCGATGGTGCCCGTTGGTGCCCGTCGCGGCTTTACAAGATACGCAGAAATCTCGAACTTAAAATTAGATCCCTATTCCCGAACCCCTATCCTCTAATCCCTATTTCTTAGCAATGCGTGTTCTTTCCGGTATCCAACCTACGGGTCGATTTCACTGGGGAAATTACTTCGGTGCGATCCAGCAATACATCGACCTGCAAAACCAAGCCAAAGAGGCTTTTTATTTTTTGGCCAATCTGCATGCCTTGACGACTATCCGCGATCCCGGGGAACTTTGGCAGAACACGCTCGACGCCGCCATCGATCTGTTGGCCTTGGGCCTTGATCCTAATCGCGCCACGTTATTCGTCCAATCCGACATACCCGAGGTTTGCGAATTATGCTGGTTATTAATGACGGGCACGCCCATGGGACTCTTGGAGCGATGCCACGCTTACAAGGACAAAAAAATGCGCGGTCTGACCGCCGATGCCGGCTTGTTCACCTATCCCGTGTTGCATGGCGGCCGACATCCTCGCCTACGATTCCGACACCGTGCCCGTGGGCGAGGATCAAGTGCAGCATATCGAGGTTTGCCGCGACTTGGCGGCCAGTTTTAATCATCACTTCGGCGAAACGTTTATCTTGCCCAAGGCCAAGGTGCTTCATAGCGCCTCGCGCGTCCCCGGCACCGACGGCGAAAAGATGTCGAAAAGCTACGGCAATACGCTCGACGTTTTCGATGAACCAAAGGTTCTCCGCGCGAAGATCATGCGGATCGTGACCGATTCGCGTCCCATGGAGCAGCCGAAAGATCCTTTTAGCGACCATCTTTTCCAGCTTTACTCTTTGTTTGCCAGTGAAACCCAACGAGGAAGAAATGGCGGTCACCTATCGCCAGGGTGGCTTTGGCTATGGCGAGGTAAAAAAGGCCCTGGCCGATTTAGCCAGCGACTTTTTTGCCCAGGCCCGCCAGCGCCGTAAAGAATTAGAGTCCAAACCCGATCAAATCCGACAGATCCTGGGCGACGGCGCCGCCAAAGCCCGCAAAAAAGCCGCCGAAGTATTGCTTCGTGCCCAACGGGCATGTGGTGTAAAACCGCGTGGTTAAATCGATCGGTGCCGGCCATAAAGCCGCGACCGTCGGTCGCGATCCTCCATTAAACCGTGTGAGTGGGACGTGTTTTTGCATTGCCACCGGCTTTCCTAAGTCCCGGGTAAGTATTACTATGATCTTATGAACGCGGTTAACGATTCAGCACTAAAATTATCGGGCCCCAGCGGAGGCGGACCATTAAGCTGGCCGAAGCTGGCCATTTGGCTGCCGGGCAGTTTGATCTGTGGAGCGATTGTTGCCCGGGCAGCGGTCGATGCTCAGTTCTATTTTGCCCCCTTACTGATCTTTCCGCTCTTGGTCGGGCTGGGACTGGGCGGATTGCTCATCGCCTTGATGCGGATTGGGCAGATCGGTCATCGTCCCACCATTATTTGGGGAACAATTCTGGCCGTATTGCTGGCGTTATTCGGACAGCATTTTTTTAGTTATCTATCTATACGCAACTCCCCGTCTGAACAAACGCCGTTAGTTGTCAAAGTTCGGCAGGCGTTTCCCGAGATCGGCGACGACGCCTGCCCCTGCCGCCCGCCAATTTAGTTCAGTACCTGCGTCAGCAGGCAGATCGCGGCCGGCCTTTGCTGTTGGGTTACATTGCTCGCGGCTGGATCGCTTGGATAAGCTGGCTGATCGATGGGCTGCTGGTGCTGACGGGCACATTGACAGTGGTGATTCCCACAATGTTATTGCCTTTCTGTCACCGCTGCCAAACCTGGTATCGCGCGGTTCGCAGCGCCCAACTTCCTGCCGCGGCCATAGGACAAATTGCCCAAATCGTCGGCGTGGAACGCCCCGAAAACATCAACTCCGGTCGCTGCCGGCTGATTTGTTGTCACAGCGGCTGTGCTCCCACGGGCTGTGAGCTCTCCTGGGAAGACACAATAGGGGACACGTTTTTCGCCCGGGTCTGGCTCCACTCCGCCCAGCGCAACATGGTCACGCAAGTGTTCGATCAGGTCACGCACCAGGAAGAGCGGCTCGGGGAATAATAACTTTGTCTGAAGAGTTGCATGTCAGACTTCAAACATAAAGATCCTTCGCTGCACTCAGGATGACAGCCTCGAGTATGCAGACTTTCGCGGTTCCGCTTAACGCACCAAGCAAACCGGCGTATAGATATATGTGCTGGTTTGGGTGCCCGGCGTGCCGGGAATGACTCCCCGGACAAACACCGGCGCCGGCTGGATAATTACCCGCTTGCCGCTTATCGGGCCGGTCAAATTCACATCCATGATGCGCACCCCAGCGAAACGGACGATCGTGTATTGGGCGTTATTGCCCGGGCTCATTACAATGCTGTACAGAGGCACAATGCGCGGCTGTCCCTTGATCTGCGCCAATTCATCCTTTACTCCCGCACTGATGCCGGTGTCTCCATTGAGCGGCAGTGTGCCGGACTCATTCAAGGCCAATTTGCCGCCTAGGTAACTCAGATCATGCTCGTTTATACCGTGCAGGATTTGCCGGGCGATATCGGCGGTGCTATTGTTTTGACTGCCGATGTCAACCGTGCCCCGATTGCCCGGACATCCGGTGCTTTGGGGAAAAAGATTTACTTCTTTAATCCCATCGGATCCGCTCGATACTTGATTTGTGTCAGGATCATATTTCCAGTTATCAGTTCCTTCTCCGGCCATAAGAGCTTCCCAGGTTTGCAGATCCACGGCAAAAGGCAATACTCCCAAGTTTTCATTATTCGTGGGTGGACGAAATCCGGAAACGTTGCTTAAAAAAGCCGCGGTGGCCACGGCCTGGACATTGGCTTGATTAATGCCCAGTATCCGCGCGAAAAATAGCGGTACGGCTCGATTTTGATTCTCGGCCATCTGCACGCGAACTTGTACGGCGTTATAGCCGTTGGCGCCCAAGAGACTGAACTGTACTCCGGGATCAAACGGATTGGATAAATAACCAACGGTAACGTCGCTGGTGCCGAGCGCCAACTCGCTATTCAATACTTTATTGAGGCGAGTGTAATTTTCGGCCGTGGTGATTGCGCTATTTATCGCAGCGGGGGAATTAGGTTGCCCGGTGGCGATTTCGGCGTCCAGCAGGCTTCCTGCCGCGGCAATGGCCGCTGAATCGGCGGTGCGCTGTAATTGCGTGCGCACCATGGCCAAGTATCCCAAATCCACGGCAAAAGCCAGAAAAGCAAACATGAGGATCATTAATATAGCTGTGAGCACCAATATGGAGCCCTTTTTTCGACGGGGGTGATGTTGTGTATTCATGACTGTCACGCTTAGTTGTTGTTCAACTTCAATATCGAATAGCGTATCGGCTCATTATTGCTCTTGAGCATATACGGTCCGCGGATTATTGTCCTCCAATATTTCTCCCGTGGCCAGCACAAGCCGGACTCGCTTTAATGTCAGCGACTGTACGCGATTCGAGGCGAAGCTGATGCCCGAATTTCTTACCGAGACGTCGGGGCTGTATTGATTCAAGTTTGTTAGCGATGTATCGATGTTGTCCTTCAAATAACCCTGCCCACCGAATTGGCCCCAAGTGGACGACTCGCCGTTAACGATATCAAAAGTCAGTTTTCCGTCTTTTAATTCCATGGCTTGTGTCCAGGTTACGGTTTCACCCGTCTGGGACATAATATTGTCATTGGGAAAGATCTTTGCCAGGCGAGGCGTTTCCCCGTCCCAGATTTGCAGTTGCAGTCCCCCGGCAACATATTCCGGCAGGCTTCTGTGATTCAGATTAAAGGCGGCGTGCAAGGAATTTACGTCGCCAGTCGACGAGATCACGCACGCCACTTGCGGCGCATCGTTTTCAGGCTCGGGAGTGCCGAGCACCATTTCCCAATCTTCTTCCACGCGAACTACTTGCGCCGGCTCATCAACCGCAAGACATTTCCCTGATCCCAAAAATAATAGGCTTAATCCCAACGTGCAACAGCATGCCACAATTGCCGGACGAATAATAAGGTGATTGTTCATGTTAATATCTCCCCATAAAAGTTGTTAGACGAGAAAGGCGATAAGGCGGACGCGACCAACCTGATCCAGGTTGAACTACCAATGCTGCAAACTCAGGTTGGTCGCCGTCCCTGGATTTTTGAGAGACTACAAAACTATTTCTCTCTTCATTACAAGCCTATGATTGGGCTTGGGTTGAGTCAAATTATCAACTCCACAGGGGCATAAGGGTTGTGTCGATATTGGCATAAACCCTATGCGAAAAATGACATCCATATCACTATGATGACACAGACGGGTTGGTCGATCCTGAACCGATTGATGCACGGGCTCATCAATCGGTTATAAGAGAAAATTTGTAGATATCGCTAAATGATCCAGGCCGGAACGTCCTGCTGCGGCTTTTCTTCCGCCGCCGACATATATCGGGAAATGGTCGTAAGCAGCAATTCCCGATCGATCGGCTTGGTGAGATATTCGTCGCAGCCCGCGCCCAGACACTTTTCCCGGTCATGGCTCATGGCATGGGCCGTCAGTGCGATGATGGGAGCGGTATAACCCATTTCTCTCAGCCGCCAGGTGGCTTCATATCCATCCATTTCCGGCATTTGCATGTCCATGAGGATAATATTGAAGGGCGGTGATAAAATGCCTTCGTTGGAGAGTTTTTTTTGCTCGGCGATCACTTTTTCCAAGGCTTCCTTGCCGTTGTTGACGACGGTTACCTTGGCGCCGGCCTTGCGCAAAATCAACCCGATTAATCGCTGATTGTCCAGGCCGTCTTCCGCCAAAAGAATATTGCCCGATAATTGCTGCAAAATAGGCGCTGGAACACTTTCTGCGGCCGATTTCTGCTCGTCGTGCATCTCCGCGATCTCCAGCATGCGCACGCCTTGCAGCGGTCCCGTGCCCACGGTGATCACAAACGTGCTTCCTTGCCCGGGCGTACTCTCGAAGGTGATATTGCCGCCCAACATGCCGGCGAGTCGTTTGCTTAAGGCCAGCCCCAGCCCCAGCCCCATGTGCTTGCGGCTGGCGCTGGCGTTGCCCTGTGTGAAAGGTTCGAAAAGCACGGCGAGTTGTTCCTTCGACATGCCGATGCCGGTGTCGATGATTTTGCATTCCAGCAAAGGCTGGCCCTGCTCGTTTTGCACCAACTGCACTATCACCCGCACATTTCCTTGTTCGGTGAACTTTACGGCGTTGCCGATGAGGTTGATCAAAATCTGCCGCAGCCGAATGGGATCGGTGTGGATAGTCTGAGGAATCAGCCCCACGAATTCCAAAACTAGCGGCAATCCCTTGGCGGCCGCGCGGACTTTCATCATCGCCACCACCTCGTCGATCAATTCGCGCGGCGCGCACTTCGCCTGCTCCGTCAGCAGACGTCCGGCTTCGATCTTGGAAAGATCCAGGATGTCGTTTATCAGTCGCAGGAGATATTCGCCGCTGCGCTTGATGGTATTGGCGGCCACCACGTCCTCGGGCCGATTGAGATTTTCCAGCAGCATCTCCGCAAAGCCGAGAATGGAGGTCATCGGCGTGCGGATCTCATGGCTCATGTTGGTGAGAAACTCGGTTTTAGCGCGCGTGGCCGCCTCGGCCGCTTCCTTGGCCTTGCGCATTTCTTCCTCGACCTGTTTGCGATCGGTAATGTCTTCCGCGACGCCCACGAATTCCTTGATCCGACCTTGCGCATCTTTAACCGGTGAAAGAGTGGTGCTGTACCATCGCCACTCGCCGTTGCGGTTTTCTAGACGGAATTCAGTCCGCTGATTCTGGCCCTTGTCGGCCGCCGCGGCGGCAAAAAACGATTGAAAGGCCGTGCGTTCGGCGGGATGTAAAAACGAGACGAAACTTCGTCCCAAAAGATCGGGACCTTCGTGTCCGATCAACTGTGTCCAGCGCGGGGAAGTGTAGGAGATCATCCCCTCGGGCGAAAGTGTGAATATTATCTCCGAGGCGTTTTCCACAATGCTGCGGAGTTGGGCTTCGCGCTTGATCAGCACCCGTTCCACCATTTTTCGCCGCGTAATGTCCATGGACACGTGGACCAGACTGGTGATCTCGCCGCGCTGGTTTTTCAGGGGATTGCTGCGGGCAAGCATCGAGCGTCCGTCGGGCAGGGTGTATTCTCCTTCTTGGAAGCGTTTGCTGCGGAAAGCGGCCCAGGCCGTGCAGCCCGTGCAGGGCGTGTCGCGGCCCTGAAGCGCTTTATAGCAGTAAAGCCCGCGCAAATCTTCATCCTGCCGGTTGCAGGGGAGTGCAGTTCCGGCGTTGGTCCAAATGATCTGCATTTGCGGATTGAGCAGAATCACTTCCACTTCTTGCAGGCCGTTGAGAATGGCCGACTTTTCCCGCTCCGACTCTAGTAAAGCCTGCTCGCTGCGTTGCCGCTCGGCGATTTCTCGCGTAAGTTGTTTATTGGCCTGATCCAGATCTTTATTCACGGCCACCAGGGTGTAAGCGTGGTTGGCGAGTAACTCCTGCAATTCATGCAATCGGTTGTCGTCTTGAGGCAATCTGGTCACGGCGATCAGCCGAGTAATGGTTTCGCCCGCCAAACCCGCCACGGCCAGGTAGATATTCTGCAATTCTTCGGGAAAAGACGCCGCGGCATGATGTCCGATAAGCATCATTTCTGTTGTTTGACCGTCGATCCGCAGGGGAATTATCGCCACCTGGCAAGGCCCGTCGAGGTCCAATGTCTCGCAGACCAAAAATCCGCTCTCCAAAACCTGGGCGGTGGTTTGTTGAAATGCCGGCGTAATCACGTTTTTTTCCCTGACCCCCGGCGGAAGGCTCCAATAATGCGATAGCCACTGACCGCCTTCGTCGGGATACAAAAAGCCGATCACATCCGCCTCAAAAAAATGAAATATCGCCTGGCCAATCTGACGCCACGGATTGCTCGGGTCGGTCATGCCCGCCAGGTATTGGGCGAATTTAATCAAACTGTATTGCGCGCTTTGAGAATCAAATGGGGATTGCTCTGACATCCTTCTCTTCCTTGCCTTGGCTCGAGGAATATTTTGCGCGGAAATTGGCCATCAGACCTTTCTCCGCTTCCACCGCGAGGTTGGTCTGCCCGCGCTTACCTGCATAAACATACTTTGGGATTAAGCGCGCATGGCCGCTCTGCACTTAAATAGGTAGAAAAGAAATACTAATCAGCAGGCGGATATAACCGCTAAAATAAAACTAATGGCGCTTATCCGAAATCTCGCGATTATCGTTAAATTCCGCTTATCGTGGGAACGCTCTTTTCGGGCCGACACGGCCCGGCTCCGCAGGAAACGTTAAACCGGCTTCCCCTGGGTTATAGATTGTCAGGCTCAGGGCGTTCGACCTCCGACTGCTCGAAGATCCAGTATTTCAGCATTCCCAGGCGTTGGGGGTGCAGCCAACGACGTTGGTCGGCCGGTTTGGAGGCGTGCAGCACCTCGAAGATATCGGCCAGCACCGTGCTGTTATCGCCGTAATAGCTGTGGCCCAGCAGGCTGGTATCGACCGCTGATACATCCACTGTGTCCACGCCCGGCACGACCACCAACTGTTCGCCGCTGTCGCCCTGCGCGGATAGCCGTGAACCTTTTTCGAGAGGATCAGCGCTTCGTCGTTCGATGAGGCGTACAACGTCACGCGCTTGGCGATTTTCACGATTGCCGGAGCGATATCGTTCTTAAACACTTCGGTGTCGATGTCGGGGGCGGTGAGCAAGACCTCGTTAAAAATCGGCCGGGAAGACTCGGGCAAAAAGGAAAGATCCTTCAAGGCGGAGGTCAAGGCCCGATTACCCATGCTGTGGGCGACCAAATGAATCTGTTTGGCGCCGGACTGCTGGACAACGTCGGCCAGAAACTGGCACAAATGCGGCACGGCCCAGGTCACGTTCGTTTCGTCGACGGTATACGACCAGATTCCCCCTTGTGACGGCCAACTGAATAAAATCGGGACGCCCTCGAATTTCAAGTCATAGGCGATCTGCGCGGTCCGCCTGGCGGCCTCCTCGAATGTGATGTTATACCCGTGCACGAACACAAACGCCGATTTGGCCGACGAACGCTCCACGCAGGAGCGGAGGTCGGCAAAAAACTTTTCCGCCGGTTCGTTCTGCACCTTGAGCAATACCACGTGGCGGCTGGGATCCTCGCAAAACTCCAGGCGCAACACCGAAGGGCTTTCCAACTCGCCTACCTCGTGGGCTTTGGGAATCGACACCTCGCAGGTGCCCAGTTCCAGCCTGCCTCGCTGATTTCCATACGACATCGCCGGCGTGGATGTTGGAGTCGTTGTTTTCCCGGGTAAAAGATGCTGAAATCGCACCCAGGTGGTAAGCGCCGCCAACACCAGCGTCGTAATCATGCCCCCGTAAGCTAACACTCGTATCAGCCGAGACGAGAAAAAACGAAACGCAAGAATGGCCAATAACAACGTCGCCACCGCGGCTCCGACCGTCATTTTCAACCATCCCAAATAAAGCAACCGGTTGGCTTGCAGTGCGCTGGACGATGCCCGATCCGTGCCATAAAAAACCTTCATCACCGTGTATTCCGATTCATCGGATTCGGCCTTTGAGAAAAGCATCTTTGCCGACTCCGCCGACTCGTCCGGCGACTCCGCCGACTCGTCCGGCGACTCCGCCGATTTGTCCGGCGACTCCGCCGACTCGTCCGGCAACTCCGCCGATTTGTCCGGCGACTCTGTCCGCAGAGGAGCCAGGGGAGCCGATTCGGGCCGACTTTCACTTAATGATTCGGGCACAATTTTAGCGCGTAATTTCGGCCGGGGAGCCGTGGGCCTGGGCAAGCTGGCGATTTTCTTCTCCGCCCTGGTAGTCGGAGGAGCAGGAGAAGAAGGAGCAGGAGAAGCGCTTGTTGGCGCTTGGTCCGACTTTTGCTCCTCTGAAGCGCAGCCTGCCAGAAGGCCCATCCCGACCAATCCTGCAACCCCCGTCAACATCCAAGAGCGACTGATGAGCATTGTATTCCTCCGCGAATGCACTACATAAAACATCTACTTATGAAAAGTCACAACTTATATACAATAAGACTAAAGTTAATATGAAAAATGGGATCTGTCCAGATTAATCCTGGCACGGTCTTCGGCCGCAATCAAAGGGATTGAAAATTAGGGATTAGGGTTTGGGAATTAGGGATTAGGGTTTGGGGATAAGAAATTAGGCGGTTAAGTTTTACTTTTAGTATTTGTTAACCGTATGTATAATAGTAGAAATAACCTCTTGGAGGCGTTCTGAGGTAATATGGGTATACGTTTTTATTGTCCCAACGGGCATAAGTTAAACGTTAAAGGATTTCAGGCCGGCAGACGGGGCATTTGCCCCTACTGTGGGGCCAAGTTTCTTATACCCAATCAAAGTACCCGAAAAAGCTCCAAAGAGGAACGAGCAGCCCTAAGGGCCCTGGCCGCATCTTCCACCGGTGCTGTCGTTGATACTTCTACGCGCACTTCCCCCAGAAGACTCGTCAGTCTTTATGCCGATTATAGCGGCACAGTCTGTGCAAACGAAGCCTGCTGACTCGGTAATTTACCCTGAGGGAACGTCGCTGGCTAAAGCGAAAACCGAGGATGTTGTTCCGTCCCAGCCAATTTTATTTTCCTCAGGACAGCCTGATGTAAAAACCTCGGCAGCCTCTCCTTCAGCACGGATAGTCGATCCGATTACGGCAGCGGGCAACGTAGTCTGGTACGTGCGCCCGCCAGTAGGCGGTCAGTACGGACCAGCGAGGGGAGGCATTTTGCGCCAATGGTTGGCCGAGGGCCGTGTCACGCCCGATACCTTGGTTTGGCGCGAAGGATGGCGCGATTGGCAAAAGGCCTCGGCCGTTTTTCCCCAATTACGCATCAGCGGATCTTTGGCGGAAAGCTCTTTGCCCTCTGTAAAGTCTTTGCCCACGATTTCCGCGGTGGCGGGCCAGAAATCTTATGAGGGAAAATCCCCTAAAATACAAAAGGTGATCCTCTCGCTGTTGATCTTGGCTCTGATCTTCCTGTTGGGCATATTTTTTTGGCTCATAATCCACGGATTGACGTCCGGCGGAGATAATTCCGCCCCCCTCGATTCACGGCAAAATACACGATACACTCAGTCATCACCGCATTCCATAAAACCCGACCGCCCGCCCCATTAAAAGATTCTCCAGGTATGAAAATTCAGCAGTTCCTTGAACATCACGGGATTGCCACGAATCCCTTCGCGGACGAAGACGCCCAAACCGACTTGGTTTTCAAGGGTTCGTGCATCCTCAATACGTTCCATCCCACTTGGGACAAAATTTATGGCGATCCCAAAGAGCCGGCCACCGCCGTGGTGTTCGGCGAAAAAGGATCGGGAAAAACAGCCATTCGCCTGCAAATCGTCCGCCACCTGGCCGATTACAACGCCGATCACCCCGATCAGCAGGTTTTGGTGGTGCAGTACGATGATTTTAACGCTTATCTTGACCGTTTTCGCGATCGCTTTTCAGGTCGGCGCCGCCGCGTGGATCGGGCCCTGGAACAATGGCGGCTCTGGGACCACCAAGACGCCATTCTCGCCCAGGCCGTTACACAGTTGGTCGATCGGATCCTGGAAGTAAAGCATAATCGGCATCCTGCCGCGCGCGACGACGCCTTGCCGCACAGCGAACTCGATCCTTCACAGGTTCGCGATGTGATGCTTTTGGCGGCCTGCTACGATCAATCGACGGCCGATAACGCCTTGCAGCGCTGGCGCCGCTTACGGCAAAAAATGCACTTTCCCATCTGGCGCACCAAATGGGACCTGGTCTTGGGAATCGTAGTTACCGTGGCGGCCGTTGCTTTCTTTGCCCGGTGGGATTGGAGATTATTCGCTAAAGTGTGGCCTTATTTGATAATTGCCGCCGGTTGGTCTCCACGAATCTGGAGATGGCTAAAATCCCACTATACCGCTTGGCGAATTGTCCGAAACACCCGCGTACTCAACCACAGCACCGGTATGCTCGGCAAGATTATTTTTCGCTTTCCCCCGGACAAGATTGTCGGCCAACCCCTGCCCGCCTGGCAACGCACCGATGATCGCTATGAGTTGCTCGCGAAATTACAAGGCCTTTTGCGTTCGCTCCGCATCGAGGGGATCATCGTGCTCGTGGACCGCGTTGATGAGCCGTATCTAATCAACGGCTCCACGGAATTAATGCGGGCCCTTGTCTGGCCCATGTTGGACAATAAATTCCTCAAACACCCCGGACTAGGAATCAAACTCCTCCTGCCCATCGAATTGGAAAGGCTGATCGATCGCGAAGACCGCGATTTTCATCAACGAGCGCGGCTCGACAAGCAAAACATGATCCGTTCCCTGGCCTGGACCGGTCAATCGCTATATGACATGGCAATCGCCCGCATCAAGGCCTGCGCCATCGACGGCCAAACGCCCAGCCTGGCGGCACTTTTTGAGCAAAGCCTGGATCAACGCCGACTTATCGACGCCTTTGCCAGCTTACGCGTTCCGCGCCATCTCTTTAAGTTCATCTACCGGCTTTTTACCGCTCATTGCAACTCACATTCCGACGAAAACCCGGTCTGGCAGATTTCCAGCGGTACTTTTGAGTCTGTGCTAGCACTATATCAACGCGATCAAGACGCCTTTGATCGAGGCGTTGGAGCAGGATGAAATAACAACGTCGGGGCTAGGATCGAACATAAAGCCGCGACCGTTGGTCGCGTCGGTCTTGATAGGACGATTTTCAAAATCGTCCTTCAAACATCTCGTTCCCATGCTCTGCGTGGGAACGCAATTCCAGGACGCTCTGCGTCCGGGAGGGGAAATAAAGATACAAGTCAATTCCATTACATACGACGCAGGAGCGTCGAAAAAGTGTGTTCCCACGCCGGAGCGTGGGAACAAGACAACTTGTGCAATTAACTTCTTTTCAACTTTCCTTTGCGCATCCTTCTTATTTTCTCCGATCATCCCTTTTCGTCTTGACTTAACTCTCAATTCTTGTAACACTTCGCTACCTTGTAGGGTTCGCCCCCCTAATAATGAGCAGCTATGCGATCTTTCTCTTTTTTTATTGCTTCCCCTTTTAATCGAACTTGACCATGAGGAGACAAAATCATGCTTCGAAATTATGGATGGATGACCCTGGCAACATTAACGATCATTAGTGTTTGGGGATGTACCAAGCCAGATCAGCAGTCAGCGCCGCCTTCGACAACTTCCCCGCAGGATAACGCGCGATCAACATTCAATAGCACTCCGGCCAACGTGGCTGGCTTGGCAGGACCAGCAGCCGCCGTTTATCAGTTTTTAGACGCCGTGCGTACGGGTAACGACGATAAGGCTGCAAATATGCTCAGCGCTTTGGCGCGTGAAAAGGCGGCCGCTTGGAATCGCAACGTCACGCCGCCGGCGAGCGATACCGCCCGATTTACTATTGGCAAAGTGGAATATCTGGGCGAAGATGGCGCTCGAGTAGCATCCACCTGGACCGACCTTGATGAAGATGGTCAGCTAAATTCGGATAATGCAATATGGGTACTGCGCAAAGAAGCACAAGGGTGGCGGATCGTTGGTGTGGCGGCGACTGTCTTCCCAGGTGAACCGCCGCTATTGTTAAACTTCGAGGATCCCGAAGAGATGGCAAAAAAACAGCAATGGGTCCGAGAAGAAATCCGTCGGCGGGTAGAAAAAGAAAACCTGCAAGCTAAAGAACCAGAAAATTCTGAAAATATCATAAGATAATGTAGCGACCCATTCCGCCCATTTCTGCGGGCGTGTCCATTTTATCAGCCCGGACTTTCTCATAGATGAGACCGCGTTATAAAACGCAACCGTGATGGAGTCGGCCAGATTGCTGGAGAAGTCTTTTTTGGTTGCGTTTTTTAAATTCTCCTCTCAGGCTGATTAATATTTCAGAAAGTGCAGTAATATTATAAACAAGAATTCCATGTTTGTTTTTCCAATTAATGAACTTTCACAGACATATTCCAATTCCATAAAAAATAAATTAAGTCATAAATTTATTGTCTGGCAATTATTCACTAAGTAATTGTGATTATTATAGTTACGAACCATAATATCTGGAATAATTACCTAAAAATCCTCTTTTTTTTATCTAAGGGGGGCTGTACGAACAACTAATTTAAACCTAGCATTTTCTAGTCAATCGATGTATTGCCCCCAAAATGCCGCTCCCACCTAATTGGAAAAATTATCCACACCCTGGATTGACATCTTTTTGAACTATGCTAGCTTATCGGTCGAAGCTGTGCATGGTTGCCAAGCGATACAACCGGTAAAGTTCAACAGGGCTGTTACTTTGCCGGCTTACGTTGCCTAGCGGTAACAAATATGGAGATCTCCTCGGCTGGAGGCCGTCAGGGTCGAGGAGAAATGGAGTTTGTGACGGCGCATGTGCGCGTTCCTCAACGCTACGGTACCTGTTAGTTGGAGGTTTCAAGAATGAATCGCACGTATCTTTTTGGCATCGCGATTTTTATCGCGGTGCTAGGTTTGGCCCTTTTGGGCAATGAACATCGGGCAGTAGCAGGCGATGCTTGCGCCCGGCGACTTGTGCGCCGGCGACTTGCGCTCCTGCTACTTGTGCTCCGGCCACTTGTGAGCCGAAGACCTGCCGCCCGCATCGCTCCCATCATGTACGGTCCTGCCGGCCTCGAAGCTGCGAGCCTGAAACTTGCTGCCCGAAGGCCTGCGAACCGGCCACATGTGAGCCGAAGACTTGCGAACCGGCACCCTGTGCTCCGGCCACTTGCGAGCCGAAGACCTGTCGCCCGCATCACTCTCATCGTGTGCGGTCTTGCCGGCCCCAGACTTGCGAGCCCAAGACTTGCCACCCGAAGACCTGTGAACCGGCAACCTGCGAGCCCGCAACCTGTCATCCGCGTCGTTGTCACGTTCGGTCCTGCCGGCCTCGAAGCTGCGAGCCTGAAACTTGCTGCCCGAAGGCCTGTGAACCAGCGACCTGCGCACCGGCCGGGGCCCCAAAGGAAGCACCCGCAGCGCCAGCTCCCGCACCGCCTGCACCGGCTGCTCCCGCTCCGAAGACCACTTGAGCCTTCGGATTGGGCTTGGATTGTTTAGTGATGTAATAGGGGATCGAAGGAAAACGATCCTTAACTAAAAAGGTCGTATCCCAGCAATTCCCGTGTTGTATCGTCTGTCGAAACCTGCCCTGTTGGTTTTGACTTACTTTGGTTGACAGTAAAGAGCCATACTTGCTAGTAAGTACGGCTCTTTTTTTATGTCCTCATGTTTAACCATTTTCCATCTTGTATGTTACAGTTTCTAAGCCTT
Organism: Pirellulales bacterium; assembly: GCA_963820545.1. GTDB lineage: Bacteria > Planctomycetota > Planctomycetia > Pirellulales > Thermoguttaceae > CAWGAJ01. Next base: position 1,469,292 of record CAWGAJ010000002.1, on the reverse strand, counting down.
GAAAATGGGGTATATGTATATTTTGCGTAAAAGGTTTCCAGACTTCCTGTATAAAACCTGAAAAAATTTGCGGATTGCAGAGTTTTTTCAGCCGACATTAACGGTACGGCTATTTTCAGCAATATCACTCGATCTGAATCGTCTCATCCTTCTCCTCAGGAAGAGGTTGAAAACATGTTAGTTAAAATCGCCTCTGCGGTAATTCTTGGCTTGGTCGCCGTTTGTATGGGCTGCACTATGTGTTGCCATCCTTACGACTATTGTGGGCCGGTTTATGACGGTTGTGGTCAATGTGGTTCGAACGGCCGGGCAGGCTCGATCCTTCCCGGCAACTCGAGGCAGCCCTTATCCGTAGCCACGAGGGAAGATGGCATTGAAGTAAACGCCCCTGACGGGGAACAGTACTCGCCAGGAGTGGAACAATCCGAAGGTGCCACGCAAATTCTATCTGTAACCGACCGCAAAGTTGAAGATCCAGGTTTTATAGCAAAGTCCCAACCTATGGCCGGTCAATCCAAGCCCACTCTGGCCCAACCCACCCCGGCAAAGCGCCGCTAGCAATGATAACAGGGGTTAGAGTCTTTGTGTTGATGTTTGAGCGCATTTTGCGCGCATCAAGTACAGTAGTTTGTACAGTATGTAAAGCCGCGACCAGTGGTCGCGGTTTGGTTGCGCCCGTCAGGCCGCGTTAGGGGGCAGGGGTGAGAAAAAAGGTAGATGGCAGATAGTGGCTGGTAATTGGTTATCCCGACAAATCAGTCAGGATTTCTTCATCCTTTATCCCTCATCCTTCATCCTTCTTTTTCTCTTCCCCTTCCGGCTCATGATGCTTGGATTCATATTCTTCCGCCAACACGGAAGGACAGACCTCTTCCACGCCGCACTGTGGGCAGAGAATCCGAATCAAATCTGTACTGCTGAGCTTCAGATTGTGCGACTGGCAGTAATCATAGAGTTCTTTAAGGTGTTTACAGGTCATGTTTCTCTGCCTTCCTCCCATTAGTCCTTCACTGGCCTTCCCTACACTTCTCCCTCGCCCCTCACTGCACCTCTCGTCCCTTCATTCTACACTTTCCGCAAATAATGTCCCAGCCTCTTTGTGCCACAAATTGTCGAAGGGATTCCATTTATTTTTTTGGGGAACCTCTTTTCAAGCTGTTCAAGCCGGATAAACTGGACGTTTGCTGAGAGAAGTTTTCCGAGGTGCAATCGTGGTTTGGTATCAACGCGATATTCAGCTTCCTTCGTTTCCCAAGGGGTGTCATTCTATTTCCAAAAACGTGTTGGACGCCCTGCCGGAATTGACCAAGGTCAAAATCGGCCTGCTGCACATTTTTCTGATGCACACTTCCGCGTCGTTGACCATCAATGAAAATGCCGATCCCGACGTGCTAGTGGATCTCGATCGAGTGCTCGATACCCTTGCTCCAGAGGATTTTCCCTATCGGCATCAAGAGGAAGGTTCCGATGACATGCCCAGCCATGCCAAATCTTCACTGTTTGGCAGTTCGCTTTCGATTCCCATCCGGGACGGCCGCCTGTGCCTGGGCACCTGGCAAGGGATATGTCTCTGCGAGTTCCGCCGCCGCGGCTGGCGCCGCCGCCTGATGCTGACGGTTTATGGGCAGTCGGCAGGGGATAAAGAATAGGAGATAGCGGATCGGCGATTGGAAGGGCATGTTTAGCCGCGACCCGCAGGGGAGCGGGAAAAAATTAAATGCAGACCTGACTTTGCCTAGCAAATAGGGGTATTTTGATGTTATCAATGTTAATGACCGGGAAAGTGATGGTATTCAGAGTCTTATGATTTATCATCGACTTTATGCGTAGAATTACGGAATTCCAAGCTCCCGCTCTATTTATCCAATATTTTTTGGTTGCCCAGCCACGCTTCGCAGGCTTTGGGCCACTCGCTCGTGCCGGGAGTTTTTAGGACCAAGCCCAGGCCGTGGCTGCCTTTTTGATAGATGTGCAATTCGGCGGGCACTTTGGCTTTGTGCAGGGCCAGATAGAACTGGATGCTGTTTTCCGGCGGCACGGTCTTGTCTTCGTCGGTATGGAAGAGGAATGTCGGCGGCGTGTCGGCGGTGACCTGCTTTTCGTTCGATAGGCTTTTAATAAGTTCGTCTGGGGCGTCTTTGCCGATCAGATTATCCTGTGAATCGCGATGGGTATAGGATTCGCCAAAGGCAATTACCGGATAGCAGAGGATCATAAAATCCGGGCGGCAGCTCGCCCGATCAATTGTGTCGGTTGCTTCAGGATCGCCTTTATCGAAATGGGTGCCCGCGGTGGAGGCCAGATGCCCGCCGGCCGAAAAACCCATGATGCCGATACGCTGGGGATTCACGTTCCACTTCTCGGCATTGGCCCGGACAGTGCGGATCGCGCGCTGGGCGTCTTGCAAAGGCGCGGGATGGCCGTAACCGCCGCCGCGATGGCGATATTCCAGCATAAAACCGGCCACGCCGAGCGAATTGAGCCACTCGGCGATCTGTTTTCCTTCATGATCGACCGCCAGATGGCCGTATGCGCCGCCCGGGCAAATTATCACAGCGGCGCCGTTGGCCTTGGATTTATCGGGCAGGAAGATGGTCAGCGTGGGCTTATCCGCGGGCCTGTCGCCTTTTGCGTCCGGCGCCCCGTCGGGCCAAAGCAGTGTGCGCTGAGGCTCTTCTGCATACGCCATTAAAGCACTGCTTGCCAGCAAGCAGTGGCACATCAGCCAAATTACGTTTGAATAAATTTGCATGAATAATACCCAATCAAGGCACAACCAACGGTCGCGGCTTTATGAAGATGATTAAAAGTCGGCGTTGCCGGGGGTGCGGGGGAAGGGGATCACGTCGCGGATGTTGGCCATGCCGGTGATGAACAGCAATAAGCGTTCGATTCCCAGACCGAATCCGCTGTGCGGCACGGTGCCATAACGCCGCAGATCGAGATACCACCAGTAGTCGGCCGGATTGAGTCCCTGTTCTTTCATGCGCATTTCGAGTATATCTAGTCGTTCTTCGCGCTGACTGCCGCCGATGATCTCGCCCACCTTGGGCACGAGCACGTCCATTGCCCGGACCGTCTTTTGGTCGTCGTTTAAGCGCATGTAGAAGGGCTTAATCGACCGTGGATAATCGTACAAGATCACCGGGCACTTAAAATGCTTTTCGGTGAGAAATCGTTCGTGTTCGGATTGCAGGTCGCAACCCCAATCGCAGGGAAACTCAAACGACTCGCCGGATTTTTGCAGGATTTCGATCGCCTCGGTGTAGGCAAGTTGCCTGAATTTGCTTTCTAAAATATGATTGAGAGTATCGAGGACTGTTTTGTCGATTCGCTCATTAAAAAACGCGATATCTTCCTGGCATGTGGCGAGAAGCATGCCCACTAAGTACCTTAAAAGATGTTCGGCCAGGTCCATATTGTCCCAGATGTCGTAAAAGGCCATTTCCGGCTCGACCATCCAGAATTCGGCCAAATGGCGGGGGGTGTTGGAGTTTTCTGCGCAAAGGTAGGTCCGAAGGTATACACCTGGCCCAGCCCGCAGGCAAAGGTCTCCCCTTCGAGCTGCCCGCTCACGGTCAAATACGCCGGCCTATCGAAGAAATCCAAGTTGTAATCGAGTTTTGACCCTTGCCCGGCCAATTTCGGCAGATCGAGAGAAGTGACCTGGAACATTTTGCCGGCGCCTTCGCAATCGCTGGCGGTGATAATCGGCGTGTGGACGTAGAGGAAACCTTTGTGCTGAAAAAACTCGTGGATGTACTTGCAGATACAATTTCGAACACGAGCGATGGCGCCAAAGGTGTTGGTGCGCGGTCGCAGATGGGCGATGGAGCGGAGGAATTCGAAGGAATGGCCCTTTTTCTGCAACGGATAGGTTTCTGCATCGGCCAGGCCGTAGAGGGTCACATCGTTCGCTTTAACCTCGGTTGCCTGCCCCTTTCCTGGCGACGCTTGGATCACGCCGAACACCCGGATGCTGCAACCGACGGTGAGTTTTTTTATCTCCAATTCGTAGTTTGGCAACGTCGCTTCGGCAATAACTTGGATATTACCGAAGCAGGAGCCGTCATTTAGCTCCAGGAAACTAAATCCGCCCTTTGAATCGCGGCGTGTTCGGATCCAGCCTTCAATTATTACTTTGCGGCCCACGGATTCAGACTTGCGGGCTTCGGCAATGGAAATTTTATCGGGCATGATTATAACAGGGGTCGGAGGTCAGAGGTCAGGGAATCAGGATTCAGGAATCGGGGTTCGGGGATCGGGACTGCGAAAGTGCAATTGGTTTTATTTCCTGTTCTGTATTCTGACTTCTGCGTTCTGCGTTCTAACTTCATCCTTCATCCCTCATCCCTCATCCTTTTTATTTATCATTCCCCTTTTGCGGCCAGCCAGCGTTCGGCGTCCAGGGCGGCCATGCAGCCGCTGCCCGCGGCAGTGACGGCCTGGCGGTAATAATCGTCGGCCACGTTGCCGGCGGCAAATACGCCTTCCACGCTGGTATAAGTCCGGGCGGGCGTGGTCCACTTGATGTATTTTTTATCGGTCAGTGCCAGCTTGCCTTTCAAAAAGGCGGTATTGGGCGTATGGCCGATGGCCAAAAACACGCCGCTGGCGTCGAGTTGCAAATCTCCCTCGCCCGCGGTGCTCGCCAGACGCACGCCGGTTACTCCGTCTTTGTCGTTGCCCAGTACCTCGGCCAGCGTGCGGTTCCAAAGGATTTTGATTTTTGGATGGTTCATTGCCCGCTGGGCCATGATCTTCGACGCGCGGAGTTCATGGCGGCGATGGACCATGTAAACGATGCAGGCGAATTTGCTGAGATAATCGGCCTCTTCTACAGACGAGTCGCCGCCGCCGACGACGATCAAGGCTTTGTTGCGGAAGCGGGGCAAGGCGCCGTCGCACACGGCGCAGGCGCTGACGCCCCTATTCTTGAATTTCTCTTCCGAGGGCAAGCCGAGATAGTTCGCCCGAGCGCCGGTGGCCACAATCACCGCCAAAGACTGATGGATTTTGCCGTCGCTGGCTGTTAGCTGGAAGGGATGAACGTTGAAATTCACGTCTATAATGTCTTCAGTAATAACACGCGTGCCGAAATTTACCGCTTGCTGGCGCATCAACTCCATGAGTTCCGGGCCGGTCACGCCTTCTTTTTTATGAGGGGCCATCATCTGTCGCGTCGTGGGATTGATCGCGGTGTCGAGATAGGTTGCCAGATCGCCGCTGGGAAAACCGGGATAATTTTCCACTTCGGTTGTGAGGGCTAATTGACCCAGCGGAAGGGTGCTGGACATGCGGTTTTCTTCGCTGATGGCGCCTTCGAGAACCAAAGGCTTAAGCTGGGCCCTGGAGGAATAGATGGCCGCCGTCCAAGCGGCCGGTCCGCTGCCAATAATGATCACTTTTTCGGACATTGATTGTTTCTCCGAATTGATCTGCCAGGACCAATCCCTTATTTCGTAAACCGATCATTATAGATGGTTCGTTATGGGCGTCCATTGTGCGATTGCTCAAAATCGAGAAGTGTAATATGATAAGAATAAGATTCCAAAGAGGTTGCAGTCCATGAACTCGCTCTGGTTGGTCATCACGGCGCTGGCGGCTTTTACGGTGGCCTATCGATTTTATGCGGCTTTTCTGGCGACCAAGGTGGCGGTTTTGGACGACCGACGCGTTACGCCGGCACATAGACTAAGCGATGGAGTGGATTATTATCCTACCAAAAGGCTGGTTCTGTTTGGATACCATTTTGCAGCCATAGCCGGATCAGGTCCCTTGATTGGACCGGTTTTGGCGTCGCAGTGGGGCTATTTTCCCGGATTTGCCTGGATCGTGATCGGTGCATGTCTGGCAGGCGGAGTGCATGATTTTGTGGTGCTCACCGCTTCGGTCAGGCAAGACGGACTGACACTGTCGAAAATCGCGCGAAACAGCATCGGACCGGTTGCCGGCGTTACCACGGCCATAGCCACATTGTTTATTGTTATCGCAATCCTGGCCAGCGTGGCCATTGTGGTGGTAAACGTACTGGGCGAAAGCCCGTGGAGCATGTTTACGATTGTGGTCACAATCCCGGCGGCCCTGCTTACAGGGGCTTGGATGTATAAAATCCGACCGGGACGCATAGGCGAAGCCTCGATAGTAGGGATGAGCATAGTCTTGGCGGGCGTGATTCTTGGAAAGCCGTTTGCGGATTCATGGATGGGACACTTTTTACTTTTCTCCAAACCCACGTTGTCGATCATCCTGCCGGTTTATGCAGCAATCGCCTCCATCCTGCCCGTGTGGCTTTTGATGTGTCCGCGCGATTACCTCAGCGCATATATGAAGGTGGGCGTGATTGTGCTTCTGGCTTTGGGTATTATCGTGGCACAACCGGAGTTAAAAATGCCCGCCACCACGCATTTCATCGGCGGAGGCGGGCCGGTGGTTTCCGGCGCGGTTTGGCCGTTTGTGTGCATTGTAATCATGTGTGGAGCACTTTCGGGATTCCACGCGCTGATCGCCTCGGGCACCACGCCCAAAATGATAAACAAAGAAACGGATATCAAGGCCATCGGCTACGGCGCCATGATTCTCGAAGCTTTTGTGGCCTTGATGGCCCTGGTGGCCGCCTGTGCCTTGGAACCGGGCGATTATTTCAAAATCAACATTCCCCAAGACAAGCCGGAACAAGTGGCCGCTTACCAAAACGTGATCGACCGCGCCGCCCAGTACAATTGGGATATAAATACCAAGGAATTCGAGGCGCTGAAGGACGGCACAGGCGAGCAAAAGTTGGCGGGCCGGGTGGGCGGGGCGGTGACATTGGCGGTGGGAATGTCTAAGGTATTTGCCGGGGCATGGTTGCGCATGAAAGGGGCCGGGGTCACCTTGGCCGACGGAATGGATAAGGTTTTTTCCACAGTGCCGGGCATGAAGGAATTAATGGGATACTGGTATCACTTTATAACCATGTTCGAAGTTCTGTTCATTCTTACTTTGCTGGAAACCGGCACGCGCGTGGCGCGTTTTCTGTTTCAGGAAACACTGGCCCAATTTAATCCCAAAGCCGCCATTGGCCATCAGCCCAGGTGGGGACTGAATATTACGATGAGCCTGGTAGTCTGCGGCCTCTGGGGCGGACTGTTGTATATCGGCAATCTCGATACGCTGTGGCGCATGTTGGGCATAGCTAACCAATTGCTGGCCACCATTGCGCTGGCGGTGGGCACAACCTACCTGCTGCAACATGCCCCCAAACGGATATATGCCCTTTGCACGGGCGTGCCGCTGGTGTTCGCCTTAACCACGGTCTTTACGGCCGGAGTGCAAAGCATCCAGATGTGGTGGCAAAAGACCGAAACCGATCCAATGCAGCAGTTTCTCACGAAATTGGCCTGTATTTTGGCCGGGATCATGCTGATTTTGACGGCCATCATTACGCTGGATACCATCCGCCGGTGGTATTACATCTTTAAGGGACGCGCCAAGGATGAAAAAATGGAGTATGCCGGCGGCCGTTCATGACAAGCCTCTCACCGCACATACGGCAAATCACTTTGGCGGGAATTCTTTAAAAGCATCACAATTATAGTTAGGATGAAAGTCTATAATGGCAGAATTGAATACTTCACCAGATTAACACAAGGATGTTCTCAGTGAGCTGGAAACACATTTTTGCCAAAAAAGACCTGGAAATGCTGCTGGCCGAGATGGCCGGCGAACACCGTTTGCACCGGGTCTTAGGACCGGTGGCGTTGACGGCCTTGGGCGTGGGGTGCATCGTGGGGGCAGGCATCTTTGTGCTCACGGGCGTGGCGGCGGCCGACTTTGCCGGACCTTCGATCATCATCTCCTTTGCCGTGGCCGGATTGGGCTGTGCCCTGGCTGCCTTGTGCTACGCCGAGTTTGCCTCCATGGCGCCTGTGGCAGGCAGCGTTTATACATACGCCTACACAACGTTGGGTGAAATCTTCGCCTGGATCATTGGCTGGGACATCATTCTCGAATACTCGATGGGCTGTGCCGCGGTGGCCTCGGCATGGGGGAGTTACTTGAACAAACTATTGGGCGCGATGGGATTGTGGACTATCCCAGAGCCACTTTGTACTAATCCCTTCTCACATATTGAAGGCTCCACCGCTCCCGCGTTTTTCAATCTTCCGGCGGTCGTCATTATGGGATTGGTGACGAGCATCTTGGTGCTGGGCATTCGGGAAAGCGCCGGACTAATGCCCTCTTGGTGCTCATCAAGATCACTGTGGTGTTTTTCGTGATTTTCGCCGGTTTGGCGTACATTAAACCAGCCAATTGGAACGCCATCCCCGTGACGCGGCGGGTTTTACCGCAGGACCGAGTGATGCCGGGTTTGATCAAAGAATATTTAAATCAAGAGTTCAAAGGACAAAACCTCTCACAGGCCGAACTCGACCGCCGCGCCCAACGAATGCAGAAAACATTGACGGCCGGTTACCGCCTGGAATGGGCCGCCGCGGAAGTTGATCGGTTACAGAAAGTCGGCCATCTCTCACCCGAAGAAGCTCAAAAAGTGATCGCTGAAACTAAGGAACAATATGGCAAGGATTTGCCGACTACTTCCGCCGACTGCGGGGCAATGGAAAAGTTACTTCCTCAAGTACGCGAAGCCGGCGAGAAAAAGGCGACTTCCTTTTGGGGTATTCTGGGATATGTCGGCTTGAACCGCTGGCTGCTGCCGCTGGACGACGCTATCCGGTCGCCATTCGCCCCTTATGGTTTTTCCGGGCTCATGCTCGGCGCCTCGATCGTGTTTTTCGCCTTCATCGGCTTCGACTCGATTTCGACCCATGCCGAAGAAGCCCGCCATCCGCAACGCGATGTGCCCATCGGTATTCTGGTTTCCTTGATATTGTGTACGTTGTTATATATAGCGGTTGCGGCGGTGATTACGGGCATGGTGCCGTATCCCGATATCGACATTCATGCGCCCATCGCGGCCGCTTTTACCGAACGCGCCGCGGCGGAAAAGAGCTTGACGTTGCGTATTTCGGGTGGATTGATTGCCGCGGGCGGCTTGGCCGGCATGACCAGCGTGCTCTTGGTGCTCTTTTTAAGCCAGGCGCGAGTATTTATGGCCATGGCCCGCGATGGGCTGTTGCCCCAGGTTTTTGGCCGTATCCATCCTCGTTTCCGCACGCCGCATGTGGCTACACTGACCACGGGAGTAGTCATCTGCCTGGTCGCCGCATTAACACCAATTCACAAACTTGTGGAAATGGTGAACATCGGCACCTTGATGGCCTTTGTGATGGTCTGTGCGGCGGTGCTGATTCTCCGTGTACAACGCCCCAACGTGCATCGTCCCTTCCGCTGTCCTGCCCTTTATCTCCTCGCCCCGGCCGGGATCGTTGTAAACTCAAGCCTGATGCTTTTCCTACCTATCGACACCTGGTTGCGGCTATTAATCTGGTTGATAATTGGCATCGTGATTTACTTCACCTATAGCCGCCGTCACAGCCTGCTGACGCAACATCTGCTGCACGAGATACAGGCCCCCCGCTCAGATGAGGAAGAATCAATCCAGGGGGCGGATTAATGATGGCCGGTCTATCCCAAAACATCCATCTGATAAAAACACGTCATTCTGAGCGCGGCAAAGAATCTCGAAGAGGAGCCCCGCTCTAGATTTTTAGCGCTTTCAGTTGTGGATAATGGCTGTTGGGAACAATTTCCATCATTTCCAGACCCAGACAGTAAAATCCAGCGCCCATTGGGCTCAGATGCTTGGCCTTGGCCCGTAGATAGATCATGTCGCCTTCCACGCAAAAACCTAAAATGACTTCATCTAGAGAACGTTGCTCATTTGTTATAATGCCCACTCCGTTGACGCAAAATTCTCTTGTTATTGTATGAAAGGCGCTCTTGACCTGTAACTTCCCATTTTCCAGGGGGACTACCAGTACGACCAAACTCAGATTGACTCGATTATCACGCCGCGGACCTTCAAAATAGGCCTTCAATTCCGAGCAATTATTGTTGATTATCTTCAGAACAAAATTCTGTACGTCGAGTTCTTTTTTTCGCGAAAATAAACCCACCGCTTCAAACTCCTTGAACGAGGCAGTTACAAACATATAGTTAACGATAGGTTAATGATTTTCGGTAATGGGCAAGATTTATGGATATCAACACCAGCGGGATATCAGGTAATGACAAGAATGCCGATTATCCGGGCATTTTTCCCCCCATTGACGCCGTGTTATGGATAGTATAATTTTTCGCAGATTTGCTCTCCTTGGAAACAGATCAAGGGCTTGGACAATTCTATGACATCACGAGAGTTGGTTATCCGCACCCTCAACCATGAGCCCACCGGCCGCGTGCCGCGGGATCTCTGGATTGCACCTGGCATGGAAACCACCCATGCCGACGCCTTGGCCGAAATAAATCTCCGTTTTCCCAGCGATATCATCCAACCAGATATCTCTTTTCCCCTGGGTAAACGTTCCCGAGGTAAGCCCGGCCGCGTCGGTGAATATACCGATGCTTGGGGGTGTACTTGGCAGATCAGCCTGCCTGCGTCGCCTCCGATACTGAAAATCTTCCCCCTGGCCGAGAAAGGCAAAATCGCCGAATTCCACCCGCCCTGGGAACTACTCGATCCGACCCGTTTTTCCAAAGTCAACAAAAGCTGTGAAAATTCCGACCGTTTTGTACTCGCCTGGAGCGAAACCCAACCATTCGACCGCCTTCGCTGGCTGCGCGGTAACGAGGCCGCTTTGATGGACCTGGCCCGCGGCACCAAAGACGTGCGCAACCTGCTGAAAATGCTCCACGAATTCTCCTGCAAAGAAATGGAGATGTGGTCGAATACCGAAGTGGACGGAGTGGTTCTGCGCGATGACTGGGGGACAAACGATTCGCTCATTATTTCGCTGGAAATGTGGCGGGAAATATTAAAACCCCTCTATCGTGAATATTGTAAAATTCTCCACGCCAAAGATAAGTTTGTCTTCTTCCAGTCCCAGGGCTATGTGCTGGATATTATCAGCGATCTCTTGAAAGAAGGCATCGACGCCATCCATCTGCAATTGCACCTGATGGACGTGGAAAAACTGGCCAAGCGCTACCGCGGTCGGGTAACCTTCTGGGGCGAAATCGATCCTCAAGGCGTGCTGCAATCCGGCAACCTGGCCAAGGTGCGCGAAGCAGTGCTCCAGATCCGCCGGGCTTTGGACTTAGGCAGCGGCGGAGTGATCGCCCAGTGTCAGTGGGACCCGGAAGTGCCCTTGCAAGTCATCGCCGCCGTCTTTGAACAATGGCTGCTGCCCCTGCCCATGCATGCTTAAAAAGAGATTTGTAATTGGAGCTTGGAAAGCAAATTCAGTTTAGCCGCGACCGGGCACCGACCGAAGGTTGGTCGGCAAGCGGGCAGGTATGTGAGCGTCTAATATAACGATCGATGAATAGGAGAATGTCATGCAGAATATGGGTTTTTTGGAATATATCATTAGATCAGCGATATCAGCGGCGATAATAATTATCCCGATAGTTATTTTCTGGCGATTCATGAAGGCGCATGAGCGTATTGCCAATACACTCGAGAATTATCTGGCGGACGAGGACGAACAGGAAAATGAGGAAGAGATTGAAGAGGAAAAGCAGGGCGCGAATGAAGAGGAAGAGTGATTGCTAATCTTACTCGGCAAGCGGGGAATGTTAAAAAGCAGCACTGGAGATATGCAAGCGCCGCGCTACCTCTTACGGTATCACACTGCCCACCGTCCACCGCCCACTGTCTACTGCCCACTTCTAATCCTCAATCCCTATTTTATGCCGTTGATGCACGGTCATATTTGCGATAGTATGGTATTAAGAACAGATTAGTCGAACTCCCCCCTCATTTAGCAGGATGTCGTCCGGTGACAGACCAGCAAGCAGCATCACAAGCTTCTGCATCCATTTCTCTGAAGGATCCGGCCATGGCGGCATTCCTTGCCTGGCTGTTTCCCGGACTGGGCCATTTTTACCAAGGTCGGACGGCCAAAGCAGTCTTGTTCTTCATTTGCATTATGAGTTTGTTTGTCTACGGGATTTATTTGGGGGGGGGTAGTGAATTAGGATACGGTCGGGCCGTGTATTTCGCTTTCCGCGAGGATGAGTGGCGTCTGCCCTTTTTATGCCAGATCGGCGTGGGACTTCCCACCGTGCCTGCCTGCATTCAAGCCATGCGGATGAACAACGATAAGAGAGTTTTTTTCAATGGTTTTATGGCCCCGCCGCGGCGCCCGGACGCTATTGAGAACGATCCGAATTCCGACCAGCCGACCCTGGACACGCTTCAATTGAAATTGAACCGCTATTTCGAACTGGCCACGGTCTACACGATGATCGCCGGATTGTTGAACATCTTGGCGATTTATGATGCTTGGAGCGGCCCAGTGACGCCAATTCCCGTGAAAAAAGAAGAGCCGCCCAATCAAGCAGAAAAGAAGGATGCATCATGATCACTCCCCCGGTATTTGCCGCATTGTTTCCGCGCCTGTGGAATGCCGATATTTGGTATAGCCTGCCGCTGATTATCGCCATCAGCCTGGTTTATGCCGCCACGCGGCATGAAGCCATCGGCCCGATCCTCAAACATGCCTGCCGGCTGGGGCTGTGGATCGTGGGTTTCATGGCGTTTTTTTCCCTGCTCCTCTGGCTGCTCTCTTGACAATCTGCAGCAAGACGCTCTGCGACTCGGTTCCCGGCAAGGGATAGGTTTTCAGTTTTCGCAGGGTCAGGTTTTTTAGCAGTCCCAAGTGCCGGGCTTCACCGCGCTCTTCCACCCAGGCCGGCCCTTTAAGGACCAACAGGCGACCGAAAGATTGCCGGCAAGGCCCAAACCACATCAGTAGTTTCTTCAATGTCGTCACCGCGCGGATCACCAGCGTGTCGTAGCGCTGGGTGGTCAACAGTTTTTCCGCCCGGTCGTGGAAGAGCGAAACCTTCAGCCCCAGCCGTTCCACAATATCGCTTACCACCATGACCTTTTTTCCCACCGAATCGACCAGCGATACGCGTAAATCGGGCCGCACTATGGCCAGCACAATTCCCGGCACGCCGCCCCCGGTTCCCACGTCCAGAATTTTCTCGCCCGGGCCAAGAAATTCGGCAAAAACCAGGCTATCGACCAAATCCCGGGCTACGAATTTTTCATAATCCGTATGCCGCGTGAGGTTGATTTTTTCATTCCACTGCCAGAGTATCTCACAGTATTGCTCCAATAGCGAGATCTGTGCATCGGGCAGATCGATGTGATGTCGGGCCGTTGCGTCGGCCAGTTTTTTGAGGGGGGAATTCACGATAAATTATCCAAAGGGTTACAACGGCGATCTTTTGGGTTAAAATGCATTTGCGCTGAAAAGGGCTGTTAGCCAAGTTCGGGTATTGAGTTTATATCACAAACCAAATCCTGGGAGGTTTTTTTCTAAAATTAAACAGCCCTCACCCTGCCCTCTCCCCGATCGACCATGCTACGCATGGTGCCCGGTGGTGCCCGGAGAGGGGACATTTGCGATAGGAGCTTAATCATAGGTTGTTATAATCCATCCTAACTTACATATCCATCCAGAGAAATCTTCATGCTGCTGGAACGCGAAGAATATATCGAACAGGCCTATTTTTTCCAGACCGTGCGTGAGCGCATGCAACAGGACATGTCAACGCAGGACTTGCTGGTGGCCGCGCGCCAGGAAATCCTCTCCACCACGCAGTTGCCTTTTGCCATCGACTTCATGGCCAGCGAACTGAAGCTGACCGGTGGATTTGCCACGGCCATGTCGCAGTTGCCGCATTATTTTACCAGCTTTCAGACGTTTGTTGTCGCCCAGGCCGAAAAGGCCGAAGGCCGTTTTGACTTCCGCATTGCCTTGGAAATCCTCCAGCGCGAAGCGGAACACCGGGCCACGAATCCTTCACGTCAGGGTGTTTTTCTCTTCCAATTCGAAACCATCTGCCGCAACCGGTTAGGCTACGATCGCGGCTTGGAAGCCCTGGCCGGCGACGGCATCTATAACCACGACTGGCGGGACTGGATTCTTACTATCCGCCGCCAGGTGGGCCTGGTCGATTTTTGCGACATGATCTACGTGCGCAGCGAGTTGTACGCCAAAACCCGCGGACAGGCCGAAAAACCCATCCTCTTCGGCGAAAAAGAAGGCAAAATCGCCTTGGCCAATCGCCGCAAAGATCCGCTCTACCTTTTCGCCGCCTTGCAGCGGCACTTGGGATATCCGAGCGTTCCCCGTCCCAAGCTGGAAGATACCAGTCGCTACATCCTCCCCCAATTGGAACGCAAAATGGAACGCCTGGAAACGCGCATTAAACTCCTCGAAGAAGAACTCCGCGGCGGCATAAATCTTTCCCGCTTCTACGTCTCGCCCCAGGAAGAAAAAAAGAAGGAATAAAACGCGTTCTATTTCTCGCCGTAATTGCCTATTTTCCTGGCGTTGTCGCTTCCCGGTGCGAACGACCGCCCCCGCATAGGATGACATAAGGGGCTGTGCAGGTCCGAACTGCCAAACCGCGTGAAAAAACGCCCACAGGCCACAAGCCCTTGATGGACTCGTGGCCTGTCGCGTGTTCGATCCCGGCCGCGCCTTTCGACTGCGCTACTCGCAACTGTCAAACGGATAAAGAATAAAAGGGATAAAGGTTAAAGTTTAAGTGTGCTTACGCCAATAGTAAAGCAACGCCGACAAAGCGATCGCAGACAACATAACAAGACTACCGGGCTCAGGAACAATTGCCACGCGGAACCCGTTGTCAGGGTCTATCAGCGTTGGGTCGTCGCCGCCGAGGCTGGTGGCTTTAAGGAGATCGGAATTACCTCGCCATACGCTGCCACTCACGCCACGAAAACCACCGAACGGTCCGCTAAAGCTTGTCTCATTCCACTGAAGGAGATCGCCCCCTTGGTCATACGTACCATAAGGACCGGGTGACAACGTAAACGCACCCACCGGGGTCAAGTAATTCGTCGGGTCGGTGTAGCCGTGATTCCCCGTTCCATAATGGTCGTAGAAGTTCGCATGCTTGCCCGTATCAGGAAGCGTGTTGATCGGTGCAGTGTTGCTCTTCGTGGGGTATAACCAGTAACCTGCATTGGTCCCGCCGCCCTTGTAATATGCCGCCTTGTACCATTCATCCTCCGTCGGAATGAAATAGGTGGCGTTCGCCTTTCGCGTTACTGCCATGAGATCTGTATTGCTCGTGGCACCGTTGAGATAATACGAGCCATCCTCTGTGGTCGTAAGGTCTTGCGAGCCGGTCGGCTGGCCGTTTTGCAGCCAGTTGCAGAAGCGTGCTGCATCGCCCCAGGTGACCTCGAAGATCGGACAGTTGACGCCTTGGCTGTAGCTGCCCGTGACCGAGTAGCTGTAGTTGCCCGAACTGCCGCTCTGGGTAATGCCGAGGGTCGGATAGTCCGTGGCCATGCCACTGTAATACAAGCCGTAGGTGTCCGTTTTCGCCATGGCATTGAGGAACTGGCAATACTGTCCAACCGTCACGTCGTACTTGCCCATCTGATACGTGTAGCCGACCGCACCGTAGCCGGTGGTACTCGTATCCGCCGCGTTACCCGGGTCGCCCACGGGGACGAACTGCAAGCTCGTCTGCCCATAGGGCATGTTGAACACGTCGGCCGCCTGGGCGGCCACGGCGGAGGCCAACACGGCCGCCACGAAGAAACCCCTCATTAGTGCTTTGGTAAACATCATTTGTCTCCTCCTGTAAGAAAAAATAAGATGTAAAAGGAAATCCAAGCCCCGCGTGGACTGCGCAGCACGCAGCGGCTTACAAACCAAGGGAAAATACCCAACTCAAGAACTGCCCGCCGGGAAGCTGATGGCTTACACGGCAAGCACCACGGCTAGGTATGCGAACGCTACCTCGATATAAGGGTCACAGAATGTCGAAGACTACAGGCTTCTCCCAGCGAAAGGAGACCTACTCTTTTGGTGGTCCTCATCGCCGATTGTTTTCAACTTATCATGTCGTTACAATATTGGCAAAGAAATGGGTGGGGTTCGCAACGGGGAATCTTGGCGTATTTGCCTACCCCCCGCAAGAAGTTCCTCAGCCGCGATTTCGAGGGCGGCGCGGGCGAATAGAGGCGGGCGACCTGCTGCTTCAGCGCCGCGATCTCTTCCGCCTGTCGGCGGATGATTACATCCCGCTTCGCAATCGCCCGTTCCCAAGCCGCCTCGTTCATGGATGGCTTTTTAGCACATCTCCCTGTTCAAGAAAAAATCAGTTGGGGAAAATGGGCAATTACTTCTCGCCGAACAAGGCCTGCAGGCAGATTTGCGACCAGGTTTCAAATGAGTTCAGGTCCTCAAGCAGTTCGCCGACCGGGCAAAAGCCGCTTTGGAGGATATCGGTTTCGCGGGAGCGGACGTCCGGACATTCCACGTCGAATACATGGACCACGCCCAAATGCACGCGTCCCACCTCGGTTTGATCTTCGTTGATCAGTCCCACGCAGCGGTCGATATAAGGGGTGTTGATTTCCACCTCTTCGTCCAATTCGCGGCGCATGCCTTCGGTATATGGCGAGCCGGGGCCGTTTGGCTGGGCGTCGATGGCGGAAATATGGCCGCCAATGCCCACGCTCCGCTTGCGATGCAAACGGCCTTCGCCCATGCCTGCGCCGCGCGTATATTGGAAAACGTTCACCGTTTGATAGGCGTCCGCATAGCGAAATATCACGTAGGGAATCAACTGTTTGAAGCCGGGATCTTGTTCCACTTCGCGGCGGGGACGGTAACTCGTATGTCCCGGACTTAATAGATCTTTCAGATAACGATCCACGTCGCCGCAAAATCCCTGAAAATATCCCAAACCATGAAATAACTCGGTGGGCACCACTAACACGCGTTCCGTTTGAACTTCCGACACGGCGGCCTCTTTTTTACTCGCATTACAGATGTTTGCCATAAAAAACTCCCGCAGGATCACACCATTGTTGATAACCGGCGATTAATGTCAAGTATCACAGAATCAACATGGCGTCTCCATAGCTGTAAAAGCGGTATTCTTCGCGCACGGCCTCAGCATAGGCTTGCTTGATCAAGGCATTGCCGCCAAAGGTGCGCACCAATACCAAAAGCGTGGTGCGGGGCAGATGGAAATTCGTCAACAAGGCGTCGACGGCCTGGAACTGGTGCGGCGGACGGATGAATAAATCCGTGTGTCCGCAAAAAGGCTTAAGTATGCCATCGTCGGCGGCGGTCTCCAACATGCGGACAGAAGTGGTTCCCACGGCAACCACTCTTCCGCCCCGCTGCCGGCAAGTTTGGATAATGTTAACGGCGTCCAGCTCGATGATTCCCCATTCCGAGTGCATTTGATGTTCCGCCAGTTTATCGGCTGCAATGGCGCGGAAGGTGCCTAAACCAACGTGCAAAGTCAACCGGGCGATGATCACGCCGATTTCTTTAAGCCGCCGCAACAAGCCTTCGGTAAAATGCAGTCCCGCCGTAGGCGCAGCAATGGCGCCGGGTGTGCGAGCGTAAACGGTTTGATAGTTTTCGCGGTCGGATTCGACCATCTGCCCATTACGGATATAAGGCGGCAAGGGAACGCGCCCAATGCGATCCAAAATCACGAACGGGTCTGCTTTCGAGTTTACAGGTGCAAGCCAGGTTCCGTCCTGCTCTTTCACCGTCAAAATTAGTCGTAGCTCTTCTTTCCCGCTGAGGTTAAGCAGCACGATGGATTCGCCTGGCGTGAGTTTGCCCCGAGTGTGACTTAATACCCGCCAAATACCATCCGGCGAGGCTTCCAAAAACAGCCCTTCCCATCGCCCCCCGGTCTCGGCTCTATATCCTAGTAAACGAGCGGGGATTACCTTGGTGTCGTTCAGGACCAGGCAATCGCCGGCACGAAGAATCTCGGGCAGATCGCGTATATAGCAATGATCCAGGGAGTTATGTTTCCGATCGACCACCATCAACCGGGCGTCAATCCGTGAAATAGCCGGCTGCTGGGCAATTAAATGGCGTGGAAGTTCGTAATCGTATTTATCCAGTTCACTCATCAGGGGGTTTTGCCTACCGACTTATTAAAAAGCTGAGCTTTACCTAATCTAAACAATTGAGTATAAGGCTCGGTCGCACTAGGCGGAAGCTGGGACGAGTATGAGAAAGTGGGATCAGGGGATGCTTGTTTGATTCTTCCCCTCAATCCTAAAATACGCAGATTGCCCAATTTTCAATGCACGTCAGATAACTCTTCTTTTTTTCTTATCCGCGGTTTTCGCATTATAAAAAAATTACCGGTGTTCCGCGTTCCGGTAATAAACACACAAACAGAAAACGATGACCGATTCGTCATCCGTCCATGTGCCGGTATTGTTGGACGCGGTAGTCCGATTGTTAGATCCGCGCCCTGGGATGGTAATGGTGGACGGCACTTTGGGCGGCGGAGGTCACACCCATGCGCTCGCGGAGCGGGTGGGAGCAAACGGCTTGGTCATCGCCATCGACCGCGATCCGGCGGCAATCGAAAAGGCTCAAGAAAAATTCAAAGAAACGCACGTCCGGCTGGCTCAGGCCAATTTTTGCGACCTGCCGGAGGTATTGGAGCGATTAAAGATTAAAACCGTTGACGGAGTATTATTGGATTTGGGAGTCTCCAGCGATCAACTGGCCGATGCCTCGCGGGGATTTAGTTTTAGCGTGGATGGGCCGTTGGACTTACGTTTCGATCCCCTCTCGGGCGAGCCGGCCCGGCGACTGGTAAACCGGCTCAGCGCCGAGCATCTGGCCGACTTATTTTATTACTATGGAGAAGAACGATACAGCCGCCGCATTGCCCGGGCGATAGTCCAACAGCGGCGGAATAAATCCCTGGAAACGTCATTGGAACTGGCCGAGTTGATCCGCCGCGCCGTGCCCCACACGCCGCGCGGCGATCGCATCGATCCGGCCACGCGAACATTCCAGGCCTTGCGCATTGCAGTCAACGACGAACTAAAATCGCTGGAAATCGCCTTGCGACGCATACCCGATTGCCTGCGTCCCGGCGCCAGGCTGGCAGTGATCAGTTTTCACTCCTTGGAAGATCGCAGGGTGAAAGAATCATTTCGCAACGACCCGCGCTTAAAGGTTATTACTCCCAGACCGATTCGTCCCGAACCAGAGGAAATCCAGCGCAATCCCCGTTCTCGCAGCGCAAAACTCCGTGCCGCGGAACGTTTGCAAGGAGACTGAAAATGGAAAAAGAGGTAAAAGTCGGCTTGACAATAATATTCGTATTGCTGATTACCTTTGTAGGTGTGCTGACAAAAAAAATGTATAGCTCACACGCGGCAGCGCATTCCTTAACGGTTAGTGAAGAAAACTTGGACGAAACCATGGCGGCCGGTGAGACGATTACAGAGAAATTCGCCAAAGCGCCAATATCAAAAAAAGATATTGCTCCAGCCAGCCATCCCACAGTGGTTGCCGCGACTGCGGTGTCCGGCAAACCGCCCTTGAGCCCGACCAGCGAATCTGACCAATGGAATACGGTTTCCGATGGTCCTAAAACAATAAGCCCAGCCGAAAAAGCATCCGCCCTTACGCCGCCTCCTTCGTTCATGCCAGTTCCGGGAAAAAACTTGCATACGGTCAGCAGGGTGGATAACACAGGATATAATTCCAGCGTCGGCGCCGATGATTCGACTTCCAACCGATATTGTGCGGCTCGAACCTATACCGTGGCCGAGGGCGACTCGCTTTACGATATTGCCCGTTCCCAGCTCGGCAAGGCGTGGCGCTGGGCGGAAATTTACGAACTAAATCGCGACGTGCTGGGCAATGATCTCGATTGTCTGACGCCCGGTGTGCAAATCGTCCTGCCCGAGGGAAAATCCCCTCTCCCTCCGGGAGAGGGCTAGGGTGAGGGCCATGCCCGTGCAAAAAATCATTAGCGGAGGCCAGACGGGCGTGGATCGGGGTGTCTTGGATGCCGCCCTTGCGCTCGGTATTGCCCATGGCGGATGGTGTCCGCAAGGACGGCTGGCCGAGGACGGCCGCATTGCCGATCGATATCAACTCGCGGAAACCGATTCGCCCGATTACACTGTCCGCACCGAGCGCAACGTGATTGATAGCGATGCCACGCTTATCCTCTGTCGTGGGCCATTAAGCGGTGGTACATTGCTTACGCTTCGCTTTACCGAAGGGCATCGACGGCCGTGCCTGGTAGTGGATCTTGATTCGCCTCTTACGCCAGGAGAAATACTGCATTGGCTGGAGGAACATCACGTCGAGGTGCTAAACGTGGCCGGTCCGCGCGAAAGCCAAAGCCCGGACATAGGACAAATAGCCCGGGATTTTCTGCTGAAATTATTCGCTGCCGTGGAAAAGCACGGGCAAGATGCCCGTGCCACACGTCAGCAATAATCGGCAAAACAGTTTAATTCAGTGCGGAGAATTTCCCGTTTCCAATAGTCTTCGTGTACGGGCCAGCCTTGGATCGTTTGCATTCCAGAGTTCACATTCCAGGGCTTGTTTTGCTCGTGGACCGATCGCCAACAAGCCGCCTCCTCAGACGTGGGCGGCGGGATTCGACCGGGAAGATTGCCGCGGCGAAAAGAGATTTGTCCTTGGTCGAAGATGGAAATAATCACCGCCGGGCGGCAATCGAGCATGCGCCGCGCGATAAGTTCGTGACTGGCAGTGCAATAACTTTGTTTAAGCGCCAGCAGATCCCAGGCGCAAGCAGGGGCATCTTTGTTGAACCAATCCGAGGGGATCAGCAATCGACCCGCCAGTTGATTGGCGACTTGCTCCCTGACCCGGGGAGATGCTTCCCGCGGATCGGCGTTTAAGACGGCAAACACGCGATACGCAACGTGTTCGCCCAACTCGTGCGCCACCGCCCATTGTTGGCGTTCCCAACGCGGATCTGAGTGTAATAAAATTGTTGCCCTAGGCCGTAAGGCGCGACGATTGTTCAGGCGCACATACCGCGCCCGACCTTCCTGGCAATCGTCCAGGGCGACTGTTATTCCCAATGCCTGCGCCACCTGGAAGGCATCCACCGGCGGCTGTTTAATGCCGGCGCGGGCAAGAATTTCATCCACCACGGAGTCCAAGCCCTCGGCCACTTCCTCTAAAGTCAAATCCGGCAGCATAGCCCGCCCCAGTCGTGCGAAATGAAAAAGTGTATATATGTACACTATATCATACTTCACCGGTTTTACAAGCAATCTTTTTGAGCCGTTTATTGTTTTGCGAATTTTTTTCTTACGGGAAATAAACACAAATCGTACTTTCTGATAGGCACCGGAAAGTAATGCTTATTACAATTGGAGGCAAAAAACACCTGGCAAATCAGCAAATAACCAATTGAATTGTCGGCCCTTTCTCCCCTCTGGAGTTGTATGAGTGCAGGCCTTTTAGCCACTTCCTGCGAGATCAGATAATTCCCTAGCCGAAAAATGCTATATTTACGAGGTGGGAGGATTTTATTGACGTTTGCATGGATAACGACTTGTCAAATATTGATGCCCTCCCACTGAAAGACTTTTCCTATTAACCATGCAAGAGTCAACTGTTGCTTATCTCCAGAATTGCGGGGCTGGGGAGGTGTGTTATGCGTTGTTACTGTCCTCACTGTTCCCATCGGGTGGTACAGGCCAGAAATCTGGATGGACCGAATTTTTGTGAGCACTGCAAAAAGTTGTTTTTTCCGCCCATTCCAGAAAAAATACCCCCGTGGGTTTTAGGTGTGTTGGTGATACTAATGGCTAACTGGCAGATATTGTATCACTTCAGTATTGCATGACGGATCAGTGGGCTATTGAGTCTCAGATTGACAAAGTTGCAAAAGTTGGGGCGGCAGTTGTACTGCCGACCCTAATTTGCCGGCAGGGACGGGAGTACAACTCCCGTCCCAATGTATGATTAGCAATCTGAGACTCAATAATCGGTATCGACCGTAATTAAAACTTTTAATTACATTACGGCCATGGGAGATGCGGAAATCCGCATCTTGTAACCGTACTCTTTTCGGGGAGGATTTGCCAAATGTGTACAACACACTTTGCCATCATTGCTTTGACTTTGGTGGTTCTGGTTTACGTGTGTGAGCGAGCGTTTCAAAGAAAATCGAAGGCTTAGACTGAAAAGAGTTGCCCTATCGCATGAAATTCTCTAAGACAACTCGAAGATAGCTTCGATCTCCACGGGCACGCCGAGCGGAAGGGTGTTGGCCCCGATAGCACTGCGTGCTGCAATGCCGGATTCGGGACCGAAGATTTCGGCGAACAACTCGCTGCAGCCGTTGATTACGGCCGGCTGCTGGGTGAATTCCGCGGTGCAGTTGACCACGCCCAGCACCTGCAGCACGCGGGAAACTCGGTCGAGGCTGCCAAACTCCTTTCGTAACGATGCCAGAATGCCCAGTCCGGTAAGTAGGGCGGCGGCATAACCGGCGGCAACGTCCAGATCGGCTCCCAGTCGGCCGGTGACCAGTTTGCCGCTCGGATCGACCGGCAGATGCCCGGATGTAAAGACCAGTTTGCCCACGATCGTCAATGGTTTATAAACGCCTTTGGATTCCGGGGCCGCGGGCAGTGGCAACTTGAGTTGGGCAAGTTTGGCGGCAAGTCGGGCTTCGGCGGACATGGAATTGTTTTGCCTCACTTGATTACTTTATTAAGCGGATATTCTACGATACCACAGGCGCCGGCCGACTTCAGCCGGGGGATGATCTGGCGCACGATCGACTCGTCAATAATTGTATCCACGTCGACCCAGTCCTCATCGGCCAGGCTGGAAACAGTGGGATTTTGCAAGGCCGGCAACAGAGCCAAGACACTTTTCAGTTTACCCCGCGGCACATTCATCTTTAATCCCACTTTCCCTTCGGCCTCCACGGCGCCGCGTAGCATCAAGGCGATGTCGTCGATTTTCTGCTTTTTCCACGGATCGGCATAAGATCGGTGGTTGGCGATAAACCTCGTGGTGCTGATCAGCACTTCGTCGAGAATGCGGAGGTTATTGGCGCGAAGAGAACTGCCGGTCTCGGTGACTTCGACAATGGCATCGGCCAACTTGGGCGGCTTTACTTCGGTCGCGCCCCAACTGAATTCCACCTTGGCCGTCACCCCGTGCTGGGCCAGCCAGCGCGTGGTCAGACCCACGGCCTCGGTGGCGATCCGTTTGCCTTCAAGATCCTTGAGCGATTTGATGGGCGAATCCTCGGGCACGCAAAGGACCCAGCGCACCGGTCGCCGGCTGACCTTGGAAAAAACCAACTCGGCAACTTCATGAACGTCGGCCTCGTTCTCCAAGATCCAATCGTATCCCGTCAGGCCGGCGTCCATTACGCCGTTTTCGACATATCGGGCCATCTCTTGGGCGCGGATTAAAAGACATTCAATTTCGTCGTCGTCGATCGTGGGATAATAACTTCGCGCCCAAAAGTGATCTTGTAGCCCGCTCGTCGAAACAATTCGGCGGTTGCCTCTTGGAGACTGCCGGCAGGGAGACCTAATTTTAGTATGTTGTTCATGTTCGGGATTCAGGGTTCAGGATTTGTGATTGGAGCTTATCGTCAGGCTGCGTTATGGAACCTAAAATGACGAAAAATCGGGATTTCGGGACAGGTCTCAGGATTGTGAATTTGGTGCTCCACCAGAATTCTGAATCCTGAACCCTGAACCCTGAACCCTCTTGTACACCTTTTCGGGATCAAACACCCGGGTGGCAATCACCTTAAGCCCCTGGGGTGTAACCTGTCTAAAAAAGCAACTCTTGTATCCTTCATGACAAGCGGCGCCACCAATTTGTTCGACTCTGAGGAGGATGGTATCCCGGTCGCAATCGACGTAAATGGCTTTGATTATTTGCACATTTCCGCTTTCTTCACCTTTGCGCCACAATTTTTTCCGGCTGCGGCTGTAATATACCGCCCGGCCAGTTGATAGGGTTTCGGCATAACTTTCGGCGTTCATAAAGCCCAGCATCAAAACTTCGCCGGTTTGGGCCTCTTGGACAATGGCCGGTAAAAGTCCATCGTTACGGGAGAAATCGGGGCCGTTGTCGGGTGATGAGGACATGGTTGAATAAAAACGAGCGGAATTTCCCGTTCAATGCTAATTGGTGAAGATAATTCTACGGCAAAAACAGAATACACAACCAGCCGGCTCACGCCGGTCGTTCGCCTTTAGGGATCGAACAAACCACCAGTTTAAACAAATCGGAATTTAACTGCCATAACCCCCCTTAATGCTTGTTAGTATAGCCGTCCGGAAAATGAAAGCGGACTCTGACGAAAATCATTTGCCCCGGCTACTGTGCATTCGACAAAATCCTTTACAACGTCACGATGTGCAAAACCAGCATAAAAAAGGTTCCTTCGAGAGTTGGCGGCTTGGTTTCCGAACATCACTAACAGTGTCTAGTGCCTCCTCTTTTGGTTTGAAAGGATTGCTTGGTGCAACATTCGTTAACAATTCTGTTACCGGTAAAAAACGCCCAGTCCACGCTTGCCGCTACAGTCCAGGAGATTCTTGACGTGGTATCCGAACTCTCCGAGCGAATTGAGCTATTGATTATCGACGATGGCTCGATTGATGCCACCAGCGAAGTTGCCAGCGAACTAACCCGGCATTATCCGCAAGTTCGGGCCATTTGTCACGGCAGATCGCTGGGCAGGGAAGAGGCAATTCGTACAGGTTTACATGAAAGCACCGGCGAAGTGGTGTTGATCGAGGAAGAAAAGAGGGGTAAGCCTCTGGATGAAATAGTCAAGTTATGGAAAGGCTCTTTTCCGGAAGGTCGCTTTTTTTGTGCATGGATGCCGGCAAGGGGGGCGAAGAAATCGGACCGATGCAGCGCCCTCATGCCGAGACAGAATCCCAGCTTTTAGAGTGCCGCTCCGAACAGCAACCCCAGTTTTTCAGCCGGCCGATACGACCTAACTTCCTGGTGCGATCAAGACAAGATTCCTAGGGTGAATAAGGGCGCTTTTGGCCCATTAAACAGTGCCCCGGCCTATCTCAGCCATCTTGGATGATAAGTCAAAGTGCTTCCAGCCTGCTTTGGGCCGGAATATTTCCAGAAAAATATGCAATAAATAAAATTTTGGGCTATGGTGACTTGTCTAAGGCTTTTGAGATTGATATTATATAGATGGTAAGGGCGCGAGATTATTTATCTATTTTTTTAATCGCGACTTACGTCCGGCTTAGGCCGGCGGGTCAGTTTTCGGTGCGATGTCAATAGAAATGGGCAAAAGACATCGCCTCAGAGGGACGGTTGAAGCTTAACCGATCGCTGAAAACTTAATAGAGCGGCCTTATCGCTTGTGTGTCTTACTTCCATTAGGAAGGGGTGTCTTTATGAGTATTATCCATATATCCTCAGGTTTGGGTGGAAATGGGCAGGATGTGCCCGTTCCCGCCGTTGAACATCCCTTGCAACGCTTAGCCGCAGTGCGGCAACAACAAGGGATATCGCGCCGAACCGTGGCGCGACGATTAAATACCGATATCGCTACTGTCCGCCAGCAGGAAAGCGAAACAGCCGATATTACGCTAAGTCAGTTGTACAAATGGCAGCAGGTTTTGGATGTTCCCGTCGGAGAGCTGCTCGTGGAGGCCGATGATTCTTTGTCGGCTCCTGTTCAACGACGCGCCCAACTGATACGACTGATGAAGTCCGCCTTGACAATTCGTGAGAGCACCAGGCAGGAAACCATCCGGCGCATGGCCCAGACGCTAATCGACCAACTCCTGGAGATCATGCCGGAATTGGCCGGCGTGGGGGCTTGGCATGCCGTGGGCCAACGCCGCCGCTTGGATGAACTTGGCATCGCGGCTGAACGACGACTTTCTGAAGACGTATTTTTGGACCTGACCGACTAAGGTCGAGGGCCATAGGTCCCCAACGGCGGCCGTTACACATAAGTAACGGCCGCCGTTTTGGTTTCTTGACGGCAAAAATAATCGGCATGACTTGCCGAAGTGCTGGGAACTTCATATATTTACGCAAAATCGGCTTATATTTCCGGTTTATACCCGGTGTCGTTGCCGGCCCAACTGTGAAAAGGAATTTTAAAGAGGGCATTGCAAGATATTGGCCCTCACCCTGACCCTCTCCCCGACCACTGCGTGGTGCCCGGAGAGGGGACTTTTAGGATAAACATTTAATTACCCCAAATTAACCCTATTTTTCTCGTTACTACCATGGCGATTGGAAAAAATGATATTCAGCAGCACTTTGTAGAGCGTTTCGGCCGGCAGCCCAAGTGGATCGTCAGGGCCCCGGGCCGAGTGAATCTCATCGGCGAACATACTGATTACAACGATGGCTTCGTTTTCCCATTGGCTATCAATCGTGCCGTGTGGATTGCCTTGGAGCCGCGTGATGACCGCAAGGTGGTCGTCCATTCGATAGACTATCAGGAAAGCGGCGAATTCTCACTGGATTCCCTGGTCAAAGGCAAGAGCAGTTGGATTGAATACCTCAAGGGCACGGCCTGGAGCCTTCAAGACGCCGGCCATCGCCTCTCGGGTTGGCAAGGGGTGCTGATGGGCGACGTGCCGTTAGGGGCAGGGCTTTCTTCCTCGGCCGCGGTCGAAATGGCCACTGCCCGGACCTTTGCCGCTGTCTCGAACCTCACTTGGGAGCCTGCCCCAATGGCCTTACTAGGACAACGGGCCGAAAATAAATGGGTCGGCGTGAACTGCGGCATCATGGACCAGATGATTTCGGCCGCGGGTCGCGCCAATCACGCCTTGCTCATCGACTGCCGCGACTTAAAAACCCAGTTGGTGCCTTTCCCGCTGGGCGTGGCGGTGGTTGTGCTCGATACGTCCACGCGGCGGGGCCTGGTCGATTCGGCCTATAACGAACGCCGCGCGCAGTGCGAGGCCGCGGCCAAATTCTTCAAAGTAAAGGCCCTGCGCGACGTGACCATGGAAAGATTCCTCAAGGAGGCCGCTGGTCTGGATCCTGTTACCCGACGTCGTGCATTGCACGTCATCGGCGAAAACGAACGCACAGTCAAAGCGGCCGAGGTGATGCGCCGCGGCGATGCGGTCACGCTGGGCCAATTGATGAACCAAAGCCACGAGGATTTGCGCGATAATTTCGAGGTTTCGAGCGACGCCCTGAATGCAATGGTCGATAACGCCCGTACACACCAGGCCTGTTACGGCGCGCATGACCGGGGCCGGTTTCGGCGGCTGTGCCATTGCCCTTATCAAAGCCCAAGACGCCGACGATTTTGTGCGTCATACCGCCCAGGGCTACGAGCGGCAGACCGGTCATAAACCGGCCGTATATGTTTGCCAAGCCACCGATGGCGCGGCAGTGGTTTAATCAGGAAAAGGTACAATCATGAAAGATCAACTGGTAGTTGTTGCCGGGGGCGGCGGTTTTATCGGCGGCAATCTGGTCGCCGACCTGCGCAGGCAAGGCTACAAGAAAATCCGCTCCGTGGACATCAAACCTATACCTGAGTGGTATCAAAGTTACCCGGATGTGGACAATCTCGTCTTGGACCTGAGCATCAAAGAGAATTGCGAACGGGCCATGCAGGGAGCGCATACAATATTCAATCTGGCCGCCAACATGGGCGGCATGGGATTCATCGAAAACAACAAGGCCCTCTGCATGCTTTCGGTGCTGATTAACACGCACTTGCTCCAGGCGGCGGTGCGGATCGGCGTCCAGCGGTATTTCTATTCCTCTTCGGCCTGTGTCTATAATGCCGACAAGCAGAAGTCGACCGACGTTACGGCCTTGAAAGAGGAAGACGCTTATCCGGCCATGCCCGAGGACGGTTACGGCTGGGAAAAACTGTTTTCCGAGCGCATGTGCCGCCACTTCCGCGAAGATTTCGGGCTTTGGACGCGCGTGGCCCGCTTCCACAACGTCTACGGTCCTTTCGGCACCTGGGACGGCGGACGCGAAAAGGCCCCGGCCGCCATCTGCCGCAAGGTAATCCACGCCAAGGTTACCGGCAAGCTGGAAATCAACATCTGGGGCGACGGCCTGCAAACCCGCAGCTTCATGTACATCGACGACTGTCTGAAAGGCATCCAGACGCTGCTGGAAAGCAACGTCATCGAACCGCTAAACATCGGCTCCAACGAGTTGGTGAGCGTCAATCAGATGGTCGATATGGTCGAGGATATCGCCGGAGTGAAACTCAAAAGATCATACGATCTCAGCGCGCCAAAGGGCGTGCGCGGCCGGAACAGCGATAATACACTGATCAAAAAATACTTCGGTTGGGAACCGAGCATCAAACTCCGCGACGGCCTGGCGAAAACCTACGCCTGGATTTACGATCAGTACATGGCGTTGCATAAATAAAAACGGAATCGTATGCGATACGCGCTGATCATCGCCGGCGGATCAGGCACTCGGCTCTGGCCCATGAGCCGCGCCGACTTGCCCAAGCAACTGCTTCCTTTTATCCAGGGCCGGAGCCTCTTGGAAATCGCCTTCCAGCGCCTGGAGGGGCTGATCCCCGTATCGCAGCGTTACGTTTGCGCCGGCCTGAAACACAAAGAGGCGATCTTTTCGGCATTGCCGGCCTTGGGCAAGGAGCAATTCCTGGGCGAACCGCTGGGGCGCGACACGCTGGGCGCCATCGGCCTGGGCGCCGCTGTTTTGGCCGCCCGCGACCCCCAGGCCGTGTTCGCCGTCTTTACCGCCGATCACCTGATCGAGCCTGTCGATGAATTTCAGAAAATCATCGCACAGGGATTTGCCCTGGTAGAGCAGCATCCGGAAACACTGGTCACTTTTGGCATCGCTCCCACCGGACCGATAACCGGCTACGGCTATTTGGAACTGGGCGAGAAAATCTCCGGCCGGGCCAGAATCCTCAAGCAATTCATGGAAAAACCCCACTTGGCACTGGCCGAACAGTACTATCGCCAAGGACCGGAGTCTTATTTGTGGAATAGCGGGATGTTTGTCTGGTCTGCCGCCACGTTGCTGGATTGCATTCGCCTTTTGGAACCGACTATATATACGGGCCTCAGCAGCATAGTCCAAGCCTGGGAAACCCCGCAAAGAGACGCGGTCCTTGCCAAAATCTACCCGACATTAAAGAAGATCAGCATCGATTTTGCCGTTATGGAGCCGGCATCGCGTCTGGAGAACATCCATGTGGCGGCCATTCCCATGCCGTTAAAATGGTTGGATATCGGCTCGTGGCCGTCGTTTGCCCAAACTTGCCCGCACGACGAAAACGATAACGCCCTTGCCGTCGGAAAATACTTGTTAAGCGCATCTGAAAATTGTCTTTTGGCCTCCAGCGAGCCGGAACATCTGCTCGCCTTGCTGGGATGCCGGGATCTGATGGTGATTCATACCAAGAATGCGACCTTGATCTGTCCGGCCGACAAAGCCGAGCAAATCAAGGATCTTTATAACCGAGCGGAAAAAGAGTTCGGCGGCCAATTTACCTGATTTCATATTAGACATGAAAATTCTCGTAACCGGCGGGGCGGGATACATCGGCGCCACGTTGATTCCCTTGCTTTTGCGGCAACGGCACGAGGTTGCCGTTTTCGACTCGCTGCGCTATGGCATTGGGCCGATATTGCCTTTTTTTCGGTTGCCGGGCTTTTCCTTTTTGCGTGGCGATATTCGCGATAAACAGGCGCTAGGGGATTTTGCCCGCCAGGCCGACGTTATGGTCCATCTGGCGGCGATTGTGGGCTATCCGGCCTGTGCCCGAGAACCGGATGAAGCCAGGTCCATCAACGTCGAGGGGACCAGAAACGTGGCCTCCATGGCGGGGCGCAACCGTCCGCTGGTGTTTGCCTCGACCAGCAGTTGCTATGGGCTGGTAAAAGATCCGTGTTGCACTGAAGAAACGCCGCTTAGGCCGCTTACGCTCTACGGTAAGAGCAAAGCCGAGGGTGAAGCCATTATACGCGACCAGTGCCACGCAGTGGTTTATCGGATCAGCACCGCTTATGGGTTATCGCCGCGCCTGCGCCTGGATCTGTTGGTCAATAATTTTACCTATCAGGCCTTGCACCAGCGGCGAATGCGGGTTTACGAAGGTCATGCCCGGCGCGGTTTTATCCATGTTGCCGATATCTCTGCGCCATTGTCTTGGCCTTGGAAAACTACGGAAAAATGACCGGCCAGACCTATAATGTCGGAGATGAAAGCCAGAATCACACCAAACTGGAGATTTGCCGGCTGATTTCAAAAATTATCCCCGGCACGCGGATCGAAGAATGTAGCGAAGGCCGGGATCCGGACCAGCGCAATTATGCCATCAGTTATGCCCGGCTGAGGGCCCTGGGTTTTCAGGCGGATGTCTCCCTGGAGGAGGGCATTCGCGAACTTTGCGGCCCCTTGCCGTGGATCGAGCGACCCGAAGAATATTCCAATCTGCCGCCGGGCTGACGGGAAGGTGTCGTCAGGAACTATCCAAAACAAGTTGGTTTTTTATGCCACTGAATCGTATATGAATTCAGAATTTATTCGTATTGGGATTATTCATTCTCCTTATAAGTCCAAAGAGACTACTCCTATTCAAGGCAGTTTTTCTCCTCAGGGCGTAGGACAGGTTGAGGTTTTTCCAGAGTATGCGGAGGGATTGAAAGATATTGAAACATTCTCCCATATCATTCTCCTCTACCAATTCGATAGGGCTGGAGAAATCAAATTGGTGCGACCAACCTTTATGGATGATGAACCGCATGGTGTCTTTGCTTCCAGACACCCCTGCAGGCCAAATGGTATTGGGCTAACCGTTGTCAGACTTTTAAGTCGCTCAAAGAACGTGCTTGAAGTCAGTGGGATTGATGTCTTAGATGGGACACCCTTGATAGACATTAAACCTTACATCCCCAGATTTGATTGTTTCCCGGAGGCTAATGAAGGGTGGCTGGCTTCGTGCAAGGAAAGAGCAAAACCACAAGGAAGGGAATAGCAAAAAAACAACTCGACATTGGAAAATAAAGATATTCTCAATACTGAACAAAGCAACTGTCTTGTTCCCACTCGGCTTTGGCCGCGTTATCACAATTTTTGCCATAATTCCGATTGACTTCCGCAAGGCAAAGAGATATTGTTAAACATTCATTTGCTTATGGAGAAAGGCCCAATTACAGGTCAAGCATGTCGGTATATTTGCAGCGCGAAATCGATAAGCTGAAGAAATCGCTTCTCTCGTTGTGCACCTTGGTCGAAGATCAGGTGCAGTTGGCGATCCAGGCCGTAATGAACCGCGACGAGACAACGGCCCGTGAAATCGAGCGCCGCGATCTGGAGATCGATCACCTCGAGGTCGAGGTGGAAGAGGAATGTTTGAAAACCTTGGCCTTGCACCAGCCGGTGGCCACCGATCTGCGCCTGATTATCGCCGCCTTGAAAATCAATAACGATCTGGAGCGGATTGGCGACATGGCGGTGAACATCGCGCGCAAGGCCGCGGGCCTAGCCGCTGAACCGCCGGTTGAACTGACCTTTGATCTTCCCCTGATGTGGTCGAAAACGCAGGCCATGCTCCGCGACAGCCTGGATGCGCTGGTAAACATGAATCAGGCCCTGGCCCACGACGTTTGCACCCGGGACGATGAAATCGACGCCATGAAGCATACCTTTCGCAAAGAAGTCGAAGATCGCATTCGACGCGACCCGGAGAACGCCAAACAGTATCTCCGCCTGATGGCGATCTCGCGCAATCTGGAACGCATCGCCGATCTGGCCACGAACATCGCCGAGGACGTGATTTATCTGGCCCAGGGCAAAATCATCCGTCACGGGGAAGTGGATAAAGACTAAACTGGGATATAACGTCTTTCCGCCCCTAATGTTTTCTGGAATAGTGCGAATCGGGCGTTGCTTTTAAAAATTCCGCCGCCTTTTCCGGCGTGATGTCCCGTTGAGGCTGCGCCATGAATTCGTATCCCACCATCCATTTCCAAACGTCAACGCTCCGTACCACCGGAGGTCTGAAGACAATATGTAAATGCATTTCAGGATGTTTTTTACCGTCGGTCGGCTCTTGGTAAACACCTGAACTATAAGGGCAGGCGGCATTAAACAAATTGTCCAGTTTCATGTTCACTATTTTGTAAGCGAGGGCCAGATTTTCCAGTCCTGTTTGGTCTAAATCGGCAATTGATTTAATATGTTTTCTGGAGACAATCCAGATCTCAAACGGCCAAATAGCCCAGTACGGCACAAAAGCCACGAAACCGTCATTCTCGTAAATCACCCTTTTCTGTTGTGAAGTTTCCTCGTCAATTGTCTGGCAAAAAAGACATGCGCCGGATTGGGCTTTGTGTTTTTTTAAGGCAGCTATAATTTGCATTAAATACGGCGAAACTTCCGAGGAACACCAAATTTGATTATGGGGATGGGGCATACTCGAACCGAAGCGGTTATTCTCAAAGATGTTTACCGTGCTAATATAGGGGCGCCTGCCGAGTTCACGGTATTCCTTCTGCCAAAGCCATACCACCTGGAGACATTCTTCCTCGGACATTAATGAAAACGTCAAATTGTGTTTTGGATGAAAGTTTACCACCCGGCACGTGCCGTTGACGGGGATTGCCTTATAAAACGACTCAACAAAAGCCGGGGATTTACTCTTGCCCCGCGGGGGCAGAAGCGCTTGGCAATCATTGGTAAATACAAAGGGGTATGCGTCGGGATTTTGGGGGTTGATTTCTCCGTTGGCCCGCTTATTTCCCGGACAAAAAGGACATTCTGGATGGTATTCAGGCAATGTTATCCCGGCAACGCTTTTCGCCCCCGCCCATGCGCGTTTCAGCCTGTGGGGAGAATTAAGAATCCAAACATTTAGTATAGGGTGCCATCTCCAATGCACGGTTTTATGGACATCGCGTGTTAAATGCTTAGCTTTCATGAAAAAACTCCAGAGAATTATTTATCCATAACGGCCGGTGATATACATTTCCGTTTCTTTTCGCTGCGGATTGAGGAACATATCTAGTGTTTTCGCGTGCTCCACGATTTCGCCCATGAGCATGAAGATGCACTCGTGGCTGGCCCGTCGGGCTTGACCCATGTTATGAGTAACCATGAGAATCGTATAGCGACTGCGGAGCGATTCAATCAGTTCCTCGATCCTTTCGATGCCTTCGCCGTCCAGTGCCGAGCAAGGTTCGTCCATCAGGATCACGCGGGGTTTTTGCGGCAACAATCGGGCAATGCAAAGTTTTTGCTGCTCTTCGAGCGTTAAGCGCGTAGCCTTGGTCCGGAGCTTGTCTTTCAGTTCGTCCCAAAGCTGAACGTCGCGCAGGGCCGCTTCCACCAGGGCGTCCAGGTCCGCGCGTCCGAGCGCGCCGCGAGGAGTGTGTACGCGTACTCCAAAAATCACGTTTTCGTAAACCGAAATGGGCAGGGGATTGGGCCGCTGAAAAACCATCCCTACTGTTTTGCGCAACTCGCTCAGCGAGACGTCCGCGTCGTAGATGTTTTTGCCCAGCACGGCAATCTCGCCGGTGGTAGTGACCTGGGGATAACGCTCGTTGATGCGGTTGAAACATCTTAAGAGCGTGGTTTTTCCGCATCCCGAGGGCCCAATCAACGCGGTAATGATGCCCGGAGTGACGTTGATGGTCACGTTTTTAAGCGCCTGGAACGAGCCGTACCAGAGATTCAGATCCCGGGTGTGGATGCTATATGCAGGCGATGCGGGGACGGTCGCGGCTGTCATTAACCATAATCTCCGGTTATGTAGCGTTCCGTAAGGCGCTGGGCCGGTTGCGTAAAAAGATTTTCAGTTTCGTCCACTTCGATCAGCCGGGAATTGCTGAAAAACGCCGTGTGGTCGGCCAGGCGTCGGGCCTGTTGCACCAGATTAGTTACCAGCACAATCGTCATTTCGTTTTTCAATTCGCGCAGGATGTCTTCGATGCGCATGGTGGTGATCGGATCGATGGCAATGGAAAACTCGTCGAGGCAGAGGATTTCCGGTCGATGCGAGAGCGCCCGGGCCAATGTGAGGCGTTGTTGCTGTCCGCCGGAAAGCCGCGTGCCCAGCAAATCCATCCGGTCCTTGACTTCGTCCCATAACATGGCCTGGCGCAGGCATTTTTCCACCAGGGCCTCGATTTCGTGCCGGTCGTTTACTCCCGCTCGGCGCGGGGCGTAAGCCACGTTCTCGAAAACCGTCAGCGGCAATCCCACGGGCAGCGGAAATACCATTCCCACCTTGCGCCGCAGCGCGTATACGTTTTTGATCCGATAAACGTCCTCGCCGTCAATCTCTACCCGGCCGCGCACTTTGGATGAGGACACGAAATCGATCGTGCGGTTAATGCACTTCAGCAGCGTGGTCTTGCCCGAATTCGCCGGGCCAATGACGGCAAAGATTTGTTTCTCAGGTATCTCCAACGACACGTCGGCCAGCGCCATTTTCGGGCCGTAAGTGACAGTCACATGGTTGAAACTAATATGGCCTGGCATATACTGTCTACCACTTCTTGCGCAAGCGGAGATAAACCCTCAGGGCAATCGAAACGCTGTTAACGGCCAATACCAATCCGATCAGCACCACCGCGGTGCCGTATTGGATCTGCGGGTTTACGCCCTGCACCTGCGTGGTGAGCGTAAACAGGTGCATGGACAGGGCCATGCAGCGGTCGTGCAGTCCGTAGGGGAAAAACGAGGCCCAGCCGTGATCGGCCACGGGCACGTAAAACACGGCGCCGGTAAAGAGGATGGGTGCGGTTTCGCCCGCCGCTCGGGATACTTGCAGGATCACGCCGGTAAGGATGCCGCTGATGGAATTGGGCAACACGATGGTGCGAATGGTTTGCCAGCGCATGGCGCCCAGGTTCCAACAGGCTTCGCGAAAGGCCATGGGCACCGAAGCCAGGGCCTCGCGCGTGCTGGTGATAATTACCGGCAGCGTCATTACCGCGATGGTAAACGAGGCCGCTAAGAGCGATTTGCCCATGTGCATGAACAAGACGAATGCTCCCACGCCGAACAGCGCATGCACAATGCTGGGCACGCCCGCCAAATTCACAACGGCCAGACTGATCAAGCGGGTAAGC
This sequence comes from Pirellulales bacterium, assembly GCA_963820545.1. Lineage (GTDB taxonomy): Bacteria > Planctomycetota > Planctomycetia > Pirellulales > Thermoguttaceae > CAWGAJ01. Next base: position 1,434,269 of record CAWGAJ010000002.1, on the reverse strand, counting down.
CAGTTGTTGCGCGCGTATTCGTTCAGATAAACTCCGGCCAACACGCCGATGGGCGCGGCGACCAACAGCGACAACAACACCAGAAAGAACGTGCCCACCAAAGGCGCCCAAACGCCGCCGGCGGTCATGTAGTTTTTCGGATTCTCAAAAAAGAAGGAGGGCGACAAGACCGGCCAGGCCTTGACCACTAAAAAGCCAAGGATCAAAACCACCGGCAGCACCAGCACGCCGGTCATGGCCAAGAACACATATTTGGCCATGGATTCCTTGATTTTTTTCCATTTTTCCAAGGCTGAGGGCGTAAAAGTCTCTTTGTGTGAAATGATTAGCCGCTCGCCCGGGGCTAATTGTAGATTCCCCTGTTGACTTTGCGCGAGCAGGGCGGAAGCCGCACAGTCTATGCCCCACCAGGGGAACGACTCGGTTCCTTCGCCCTCGATGCCCGGCAGGTCCGCCGCCTTGAAGTTCAGGTAATACTGATATCGCGGCCTTTTTTTTATAACCGCAATTTCTCCACGCCACTGACATACGATTTCAAAATGCGGCGGAGGTTGCTGAGCGCCGCCAACCATGTCAGCCGGCTGAATACGGTGTTGTCCAACAGCACGGAGGGCCTCTTCCAGGCTGAAAAATGGAGCCTCCGCTGCGGCCGTGCTTTTGCCGCCAAAACCGCTTAGCAAAACGTATTGAAATTCCTCGGCGGGAATTTTCAGCGATGAATTCACGTGGCCTTCCTTCGATTTCACATAAATGTTTAGCCGCGGCGCTTGTGTCGCGAGTGCCTGTAAGACGGATTTCAAATCCGTCCTACGGTCTAATTATCCTTTTCAGTCCGAAAGCCCTTGACCACTAAATCGGCAATAAGGTTGACGATAAACGTCACCACGAACAATACCACGCCGATCACAAACAGGACCCGATAATGTGTATCGCCCTGCACGGCTTCGCCCAGTTCCGAGGCAATCGTTGCCGTCAGCGTACTGATGGGATCCAACAGGCTGTGGGGAATCTGCACGGCATTGCCGGTCGCCATGAGCACGGCCATGGTTTCGCCGATCGCCCGGCCCACGCCCAACAGCACGGCGGCCAACAAGCCGCTTTTCGCCGCCGGGAAAAGTACGCGATAGACGATTTCCCAACGGCTGGCGCCCATGGCCAGGGCCGCCTCGCGGTAGGAGTCGGGCACGGCCTTTAAGGCGTCTTCTCCCACCGAAACAATGATCGGCACGCTCATCAAAGCCAGAATCACTCCGCCGTTCAAGAGGTTCACTCCCACCGGCGCTCCGGTGAGTTTGATAATAATGGTTCCCATGACCATGTAACCGATAAATCCCCAAACAACCGATGGTACGGCCGCCAATAATTCCACGGCCACTTTGAGGATCTCTTTGGTTTTACCGCTGGCGAATTCCGAGATGTAAACCGCCGCGCCCAGGCCCAAGGGCATGGCCAGCAGCGTGGCCAAAACCGTCACTGCAATGGAGCCTGACAATAACGCCAGGATTCCATACTGCGGCCGCACCAAAGAGGTTGGTTGCCAATTCACACTGGTGAAGAATTCCACCAAATTCAAACCGCCTAAAAGCAGCGGCGCCGCCTCGCGAAAGACGAAAAAGAAGATGGCGATCACAAAAAAGATCGCGCTCCAACCACATAATCGGATTAGCCATTCGATGAGCGGTTCAGCGCGTCGTGAAGCGACCCGAAGCCATCGGGCAAATGAAAAGGGCTTTTTACCCCGCACGCCGGAATTCGCGGCATTAGTTGTCATGCTTGAACACTGGCACGTAGCCTAGGTCCAAAACCACTTGCTGGCCTGCTTTGGAATCGATCCAATCCAGATATTCTTTTATCGCGCCTGTGGGCTCGCCCAGGGTATATATCTGTAAGGGACGGGTAATTGGATAGCTGCCGTTTTGGGCATTTGCCACGGAAGGAGCCGCTCCCGGCTCGCCTTTCTTGCGAGAAACCTTTAACATTTTCACATCGCCTGTTGTGTAACCCATCCCGCTATAACCAATCGCTCCCGGTGTATTGGCAACCAAATAAATAACGTCTTTGGAGCCATTAGTATTGATCGAGCCTAGTTTATAATCTCGTTTCTTCCCCAAAATCACCTCTCGAAAGTAGGCATACGTACCCGAGCTGTTTTGACGGTTTAACCATACGATTTGATCGGCGCCGGAGGGAATTTTGACCCCTAACTGAGACCATTTGGTAATCGTTCCCCCTGCGCCGTAAATTTCGGCCAGTTCATCGAGAGAGATCGATTCGAGGGGATTATCTTTGTGCACGTAAATCGCCAGTGCATCGTAGCCCACGACGTGTTCCAGTGGGCTTGCTTTTTGCTTTTCTTCTGCTCGGGTAATTTCATCTTCTTTCATTTTCCGGCTGGTATTGGCCAGGTCGCAGTTGCCATCGATCAAACTGGCTATGCCCACGCCCGATCCTCCGCCCAGGACTTGAACGCTGATGGCGGGATGAAGTTCATGATATTTTTCGGCCCAAGCCTGGGCCACGTTCACCATGGTGTCCGATCCCTCGACACGAACAGTGGATTGCTGGCTCGAGGTGGGCGAATTTCCACACCCTGCAATGAACAGGGAAATAGAAATGAGCGGTGATATTGCCAGGCTAAGCTTGGATATCATAAGACAATTTCTTTGATGATGATTTAGAGAGCGAGAATCCATTCCTGATTTAGAAAACAGTTACCAGAGTTTTAGCGACTTTTCCGCAAGCGTCAAGGTCCCCACCAATCGAGGGTGCGGATAAAAATTCACCGAAAAATAAGCGCAGGGGGATTATGTATGATAATCCGCGTTAAGCCGCACGTATTCGGCCGTTAGATCGGTGGTCCAGAAGCGGCGCGATACGTTTCCCTCGCTGAATTGAAGCAGGATCGTGGTTTCGCGATTATCGCGAATCGAACAAGAAACGGCATGGGAATCGAATTCCACCGGAGCACCCTTGTCGTAAAGCAGAAATCCGTTGACCCATAGGCTCACACCGTCAGGATCGAATGGCACGCCGGCATATCCCGCCGCAGAAACAATGCGTCCCCAATTGGGATCGGCGCCCGAAATGGCCGTTTTCACCAGCGGACTGTTGGCCACGGTCTTGGCCAGCGTCAAGGCCGAATCCCGATCGGCGCAGCCGGTAACATCGATGGTTATCAGATGCGTGGCGCCTTCGCCGTCGGCGGGGATGGACTTGGCAAGATCAACGCAGACTTCGTTAAGCGTCTGTTGAAAGATTTCCAATTCTTGGCCGACTAATGGCGCACCGCCGACCGCTCCGTTGGCCAACAATAATACCGTGTCGTTGGTGCTGATATGGCCGTCGACGCTGATGCAATTGAAACTGTCGCTGGTGGCCGTGCGCAGCGCCGCCTGCACGGCAGAGGCGTCCAGGGGAGCGTCGGTCATAATCAGGGCCAGCATGGTAGCCATGTTGGGGCCCATCATGGCCGCGCCCTTGGCCATGCCGGTGATTTGGATTTCGCGCCCGCCGATGGTCACGCTTCGGCCCGCCACTTTATGGACCGTGTCGGTGGTCAACATGCCCTTGGCGGCGGAAAGCAGACAGGCCTCGCTTGTGCCCAATTTCACCGCGGCCGCGGCGATCCCTTGCTCGATCTTATCCATGGGCAAAAAGGCCCCGATTACTCCCGTCGAAAGCACCAGCACCTGATCGCCTTCCACACCGCAAGCGGCCGCCGCCAGGCGGGCCATCTCCTTGGCGTCGCGCAAGCCACGCTGGCCGGTACAGGCATTGGCCACTCCCGAACAGATCACCACGGCGCGGATCCGGTCGCTCGGCGTGCACTGGCGATCAAGCACCACCGGGGCCGCACAGACCAGATTTTGGGTGTAGACGCCGGCAGCGGCAGCCGGACTTTCCGACAACACCAAAGAGAGGTCCTGCTTTTGGGCATCACGCTTTATGCGGCAGTGCACGCCGGCCAAAAGAAATCCTTTCGGTACGCAAAGCGACATGGTTTTTCCTTTGTAGGGTTCAGGGTTCGGGGTTCAGTTTAGTTCTTAGTTATCAGTTTTCAATGTAAAAAAATAGTTCGTTATCTTGCCACTCTATCCCCTATCCCCTATTCCTGAATCCTGAACCCCGAACCCTGAATCCTAAAGCGCGGTGGTTTCGGGATAACCGAACATGATGTTGAAATTCTGCACGGCGGCCCCGGATGCGCCTTTTATTAAATTGTCCAAACAGCTTATGGTCAGCACTTTGCCGCGCACCAGGCGGACCGTGATGTCGCAGAAGTTTGTGCCCAGCGAGTCCTTGGTGCCGGGTAAATGGTCGACTACGCGAACAAACGGTTCACTCTCATAAAAATCACGGATTACCTGCATTGCCTTATCTTCGGTTATTTCCTTGATCGGCTGACTGTAGGTCGTCGTCAGGATGCCTCGATCCAAAGGCACCAACTGGGGCGTGAATACAACTTCCACCGGCGCCGGCAACCATGCTCAGGATCTGATCGATCTCGGGCGTGTGACGGTGACGGCCCACGTTGTAGGCCGATATGCTTTCGTTGCATTCGGGATAGTGCGTGGTGAGCTTCGGCGTGCGCCCGGCGCCGGATATGCCGCTTTTCGCATCGACAATGATCGATCCGGGATCGATTAATCCGGCTTTCAAAAGCGGCGCCAGGGCCAGGATCGCCGAGGTGGGATAACAGCCCGGATTCGCCACCAACTGTGAGCCCGCGATCTGTTGGCGGAACAATTCGGGCAATCCATAGACGACTTTTCCCAATCGCCCGGGATCGGCATGTTTCTGACCGTACCATTGGGCGTAGACCTCCGCATCGCTGAGTCGATAGTCGGCGCTGAAATCGACCACGCGGGCGCCGGACTCGAGCAGGTGGGGTATGACAGAGGCGCTGGCCCCGTGGGGCAGGCAACTAAATATGCACTCGGCCCGGGCGGCCACCTCGGCTGGGCTAAGATCCTCAAGCTGCAAATCCAAGCGGGCCGTCAACGAGGGATGAATCATGGCAATGGGCGGCTGACCCTCCTGGCGACTGGTGACTGCCACGATCTCGGCCTCGCCATGGCGAAGGAGAATCTTGATTAGTTCCAGGGCGGTGTAGCCCGTTGCTCCCAGAATTGCTATGCGTGTCATTTTCAATGATAGGTTAGATGGTCGAGATGGAGAATCTTTACAGGTCGGGTGGCATGGGCATCTTGCCCGTGTTAAAAGGGCACATGGCGCCACTGCCGTCTCGCCAGTGACACATTCCAAAAAAGCAGCCCTGACACATTACCAAGTAAAACATAGTAATATACCGAGGTTCTTTCTCAGCCGCCAAGGGGGGCTATTCGCACCTATTGCAAAACATTCGGATCATAAAAACTGCCATTCTGAGCAAAGTGAAGAATCTCCGGATCTATCAGCAGTCAGCTATCAGCCTATAGCCTATACGGAGATCCTTTCCGCCCTCAGCGAACTCAGGATGACTTGGCCTTTTGGTAAGGGCTTTATAAGCCAGGCCTCAAGGTATTACTGCTTATACCACGTTGCATACTGGTTGTCCGGGATAAAAAACTCTGGTCCGCACGACAGCCGGATAAAAAATCAAAGCAACTAGAGCATTTCTCACCTGGATGTAGCGTCCATTAATACATGATCTAAATAATAATAAAATCACCCCCACTTCAGATGCACAATGTGGGGGGGGTGAAAACAGTAAAAATTATTCACAAAAATATAGTCCGGGGTATTGATAATACAAGTTGTGTATGATATATTAAAAACTAGCAATTGGGTGAAAAGTCAAAGATTACAGTTGGAGATTTTTCCCCGCTTTGGTTTTTAAGTACATCTCACTGAATTGAGGCAGCGTTAACTCAGTTGAGTATCTCCGAACAGGATGGTTCCCAGAGTATTCAACTATTCTCTTAATTCAATTCCCGTCGCTGTCGTCAAGTTTTTTCTTGCACGCATTTCACATTGTATTGTGAAACTTTTTTTGCTTGCGACTGCGTGGGGGAAGTGTTCAGGTTTTTATTTGCATGAGAACGGCATCATTTGCACGGAGTGGGTGGAATTAAAAACAAAAAAGAAGCGGCAAGAACTAGAGTAGACAACATGACAAAGTTGTAAATGGCCAAGTATCTTTTACATTTGATTCAAGGAGACATGCCATAATGAAAATCAGGTTGACTTTATTTTTGGTAATGGTTGCAGCGGTTTGGTGTATTTCCGACGTGACGTTGGCTACACAAACGATTGCGTACTATGAATTCGAAGGACCCGTCACAACCATCGTGGCCGATTCAAACGGGAGAGCGGGACCATTAAATCTCGTCAGAACCCCCGCCATCGACTCGTCTGGAAACGGCAACACCGCTTATGCCTGGACAGGCGGGGGTTGGGGCCAATACCTCTTTGACGCCCGTGTCCCGGCCGCCACGGTCCCGCAGACAGGCGCACCCGACACCACCAGCGTTCATGCCAATTATGATGGTAGTGGTGCTTGGTGGCCCGTCATCACGACGGTGTCGTGGCTGACAAGTCCGTCGGGTATCGACGCTGAGACATGGTACCCCAAGCAATGGACGTTGGAAGCGTCGTTTAACATCACGCGTTCGTTGGGTGCCTGGGGCGATTTTATCGGACGCGCCGGTGAAACCATTAAGGATCAATACAATGGCTGGCTTGCTCCAGTCTATTTCCAGAAGACAGACACCGATCAAGTCCGAATTCAGTATGTCGATAACGCGTTAAATAACTGGAACGCGGTCGACCCGAATAAAATCACAGTCACCAACACATGGTTCCAAGCCATTGCAACGTGCGACGGATTAACGCTGAGACTCTACGATAATGTTGCTGCTGACGGTACCCAGGCTGCGGCCCTTGCGTTAGTCGCCAGCACAGACGTCAGCACCAGCGTGGATTCCGGGATGATCGACGCCGCCAAAATGCAGTCTGGTGGGGCAAAGCCATATTGGATGTTTGGCGCCGGACAATGGAATGGCGGTGACACTGATCGCTTGTTCGGAAACATGGACAATATCCGCATGACAGACGGGGTTCTGGATTCTAGCAAATGGCTCTGCATTCCCGAACCGGCTACTTATGCGATGTTGATTATGGGCGGGCTGTGCCTGTTACTTTACAGACGCACTCGCAAAAAGTAAAAAAATATCTCGGGTTTTATTAAAATCCTGAGATTATAGGCGGATTAAGCCGCAGGGCTTATGAAGCTTGGCCGAAATAGAAATTAAAAAACGAGGAGTTAACTTATGCAACTAAGAAAGATAGTGATTTTTTGGGTAGTAGCATTAATCGCCATCGTGTCGGTCGCGCTGGTTTCTTCCGCAAACGCGGCATCGCTACTGCATCGATATGATTTCAATACCACCAACGACACGGTTGGCACTGCCAACGGCACCCTGGTTGGAACCGCCGGCCTTGCCGGCGGCGCATTGGTTACCAATGGCAACAATGGTGGAGTGAATGGCCAATGGGGCTTGAATAATGCAAGAATGACCTTGGATCCCAGTGCTGTTTCAGGCATCACGGGCTCATTTACGATTGAAGACTGGTTCACCTGCACTACGGGGTGGCCGAAATGGGATACCCTTTACGCCTTCAGTGATGGCTCTGACCCGGGTAGCCAGGGTGCCAGCTACCTGCTCGGCGCCCCGGTTCGCGGTTACAGTCCGTGGCCATCTGGCATTGCCGTAGTTGGTGCAGGTGGGATCTCTCGTCCCGCAGTGGGTTGGGATCTGGCGATGGAGGGTATCTATTTGGATACTCCCGGCGTCCACCAGACGGTGTTGACCTACGACGGCGCAGCGTTTCGCTACTATGTCGATGGCGCTCTTTCAGCTTTCGGCATCGGCGGAGGGCCGGTTTCTGATCCGGGATTTAATCTGTCCCTTTTGCCTCAGATCGGCCTCAATGGTGGTTCCCCGTTTCCTGATCCGGTTCTGACCGGTTCCACCTTTGATTACCGCATTTACTCGGACGCGCTATCGGCTGACCAAGTGGCAAGCGTTTATAACCTCGGATCTGATGCGAGCAATTCAGCCATCAATTTGGTGGTTCCCGAGCCAAGCACAATCGTGCTATTGGTGACGGGCATATTCGGCCTGTTATACACCCGGATTCGTAAAAAATAACAAAAAGTCGCTAGGGGTTTTCCCCTAATGACTTTTTGATTTAAAACATAAGGCTTGTCAAAATCATTTAATGATTTTGATAAGCCTTTTTTATTAAAACTCTTGAAAACCAGATTTGCGGCTCAACAGCAGCCAGAGGAAGAACGGCCCGCCCAACAAGGCGGTGATTACTCCCACGGGCAGTTCCGCGGGGGCCATGATCGTCCGGCCCACGGTATCGCAGATCACTAAAAACGTCCCGCCCAAAAGCCCGGTGGCGGGAAAGAGCCAGCGGTGGTCGGGACCGATCAGCAGCCGGCAGATATGCGGCGCCATCAGTCCCACGAAGCCGATTGGGCCGCAAAACGCCACCACGGCGCCCACCATCAGCGACACGGCGAAAAACAGCAGCAGCTTGGTTTGCGGGAGGGCCACGCCGCGACTGATGGCAAAATCCTCGCCCATTAGCATCAGGTTCAACTCGTGCGTCAAGGAGGCGATGATCAGGCAACCGCTGATCACAAAGGGCAAGACGGTGAGCACTTCGCCGAAATCGACCACGTTTTCCATGCCCCCCATTACCCAGCGGATCATGCGGAAACTTTGCGTAAAGTCGCTGATGTATTGCAGGAAGAGAATGATACTGGAAAAAAAGAAACTTATCGCCACGCCCGCCAGCAGCATGGTGGCGGTAGTCGAGCCTTGAGGCGCGTGTGTGGTCAAAGTGTAAACCAAGAAGATCGTGATTGCCGCGCCGATAAACGCCGCCAGCGCGACGCCGGGAATTCCCAACAGCGAGAATTTCCAACCCAGCAGGATGCACAAGGCCGCCCCCAGCGAAGCCCCGCTGGAAATGCCCAGCGTAAACGGCGTGGCCAACGGATTGCGAAACATGGCCTGAAAACTCATGCCGCTGGAGGCCAGGGCGGCGCCGGCCAAAAAAGCCATGCCCACCCGGGGAATGCGCAGCCGCCAGAGGATGTCGAGCTTCATGGGATCGTCGACCGCGCCCCACAACGCGCTAAAGGGTATCGTTTCCATGCCATAATACGGCATCAACACCACTGCCAGAACGGCCATCACCAGCAAGCCCGCAAGTATCAAAATCCGATTCATCGAGGTTCCTCTTTCTCGGCAGTTGGATTATGCGGAACAATCATGGGAATTTTTTTCTCGGGATGTTCGACCAGCATCAACCACGTATCGTATATTCGTTCCAGCACCTCCGCTTTCATGATCTCGGCGGGTGCGCCATTGAATACCACTGTTCCCTCTTTCAAGGCCAGTACGCGACCGGTTTCCAGGGCCGCCTGATTCAAGTCGTGCGTGACGGCCAGAATGGTGACGCCGTATTGCTTATTGGCCGTTGCCAGCAGGGCGAGTATTTCTCCTTGCCGGTGGTAATCGAGGAACGTGGTCGGCTCATCGAGCAACCAGATATGCGCGCCTTGGGCCAAGGCGGCGGCAATGTAGACTTTTTGCCGTTCGCCGCCACTGAGGGTGGAAATTGCCCGCTGGGCAAACTGGGTGGTGCCCGTTCTCAGCATGGCCTCGCCGACCGCCTGGTGATCGCTCCGGCTTGCGCCGAAAACGCCTTCAGATACGGATAGCGGCACATCAGTAGGAATTGTGCCACGCTAAAGGGGATCATGCGGCTGTCGGCCTGGGGCACATAGGCCACGAGTCGGGCAAGTTCTTTTTGGCTAAAGCGATTACGCGGCAGACCGCAAATTTCCAACTTGCCCGTGCCCCCGGCCAGTAGTCGGTCAAAACACTTCAGCAATGTGGTTTTGCCCGCGCCGTTGGGCCCCACAATCGCCACATACTCGCCCCGCCGAATGGAAAACGACACCTTGCTTAAAATTTCCTTTCCTCCCAAGGAAAAAGAGAAATTTTTCGCTTCCAGCGCCACATCTGTGCCGGGACAATTCATTCGTCGTTCCAGTCGATTTCCGGATGGAGCAAGCGGGCCAAATCTTCCACGATGCGAATAAAACGCGGGCCGGGCACAGTGGCGTAGTCTCGATCGAAGGCATACACTCGATGTGCTTTTACCGCCGCTACGTCAGCCAGCGATTGCCAGTCCGCCAGCAGGCGGTCCGCGGGAATATGTTCCTGACTCAAACCCGTTACCAGGTCGATAATCACGTCGGGATTCATGCACATGATGCCCTCGGCCGAAACGATGGGAAAGCTTGCGCTTCCCAGGCGATACACATTTTCGCCTCCGGCCAGTTCGATTATTTTGTCAAAAAAACCGTCGCAGCCCGCAATGTAAACGTCCACCAGTCCGCCGGAGCCTGGGAGGCGGTCGATGGCGATCATCACTTTGGGCCGTTTGGTCCGGACGGTTTTTTCACGGATTCGATCCAGGCGCGATTGGATATTATCAGCCAGGTTCCGGCCTCGGTCGTCCACGCCGCAGACGCGGCAATAGAGCGGAGCGAATCGATGATGCCCGCCATGTTTTTATGGCAAACCACGTGGGTTTCCAGACCCAACTTCTGAAAACCCGGCAGCGTACGCTCATGTTCGGTCAAGAGAATTACCAAGTCGGGCTTTAGTGCTATGATGGCTTCGAAATTCGGGTCCAAAAAACCGCCTACCTTGGGAATTGCCCGCGCTTCGGGCGGATACAAACAATAACGCGTCGCCCCTACCAGCCGGTCGCCCAATCCCAAGGCATAAATGGTTTCCGTAAGGCTCGGGGCCATAGAGACGATCCGCCGAGGACTCATCTGCTGGGAAAGGCCCCTGGTCGGAGGTTGCCGCAAGCGTTCGCGCATTGAAAAGCTCGCGACAAACGTCAACAAACTAGCTGCAATCAAAAAAAATCTATTTGCCATGAGTGTATTCATAAAGATAAATATCGTAATCAAAGCGACTACATTATTTCCTAACTCATTTTCCAATTGATAGTTGCAAGTCTTTATTATATCTATAGTTACGATCTTTTCTCGACAATTGGCATGAAGAGTGCGGCCATAAGATATTAGAAATCACCCCATCCCTGTTCCGAAAGGATTCCGCCATGAAACGAATTACATTTTTCCTCGCAGTATTAAGCCTGTTTTATCTTTTCGTCTGGCCGGGATTATCCGGCAGCGGTCTATCACATGCCGCCAACATAGTACAAGTGAGTCATTCTTACTATGGTGGTTACTCGGGCGTCTACCATGGCGGACATCACGGGGCATGGGATGGACCTCGATATTATTACCCGCCCGTCTGGGGCTATCCCCGCGTCGTGAGACCCTATCCGTGTTATCCGCCGGTTTACGGTCCGCGTTACTATTATCCACAAATGGGTTTTATCTACAGCACCCCGGGATTTTCCGTTGGAGTTGGATTTTAAGCATATAAAACCGAGGGGCCTGCCGTGGGGCATAGTCCTACGGCGAGCCAGGGTGTCATCCCCGCGCCTGTCTCTCGCAAACCAGCCTCTCGGCCCCCTCGGTTTATTGAATATTGCGAAATCATCACTGCATTAACACGGTGAGCAATTCAGAAATAACCAAGAAAACCTTCCTAGAACGGCCTTCGGCCGTAACCAACAACAAGGGTTCAGGGTACAATATACATCGTTTTATATATGCGGAATCACGGTGAAACGATGATCAATATATTGAACCCTGGACCTACGTTGGTTTGAAATAGCCCATCTCTCTTGCCGAATCAAATGTCCTTTCTCGCAGCGCAAGCCCTCTACTGCGCGCTATTCCTCCATTTCAACATCAAATTGATATAATACTACGACAGTAAATAATTCTTGGCGGCCCTTGATAATCTCTGCCGCGCTTGGAAAATAATGTGTCTAATGAGGTAAACCATGAATATCCAACTTGCCGTCATCGGCGGAGGCCCGGGCGGGTACGCGGCCGCGTTCCTGGCCGCCGACTTGGGAATCGAGGTCGCCCTGATCGAACAAGAGCCAAAACTCGGCGGCGTGTGCCTGCTGCGGGGCTGTATCCCTTCGAAAGCCCTTTTGCACGTGGCCAAATCAATGGCCGAGGCCCGGCACCTTGCCGACTGGGGCGTCGGCTTTGCGCCGCCGAAAATCGATATCCAATTGATGCGCGACCGCAAAGACAAGACCCTTGCCAACTTGTCCAACGGGCTGAAACAACTCAGCGCCAAACGCAAGGTTCAAATCATCCAGGCAAAGGCCTGTTTTCAGGATTCGCGCACGCTGAAACTTCTGGGCGTCAATGGAAAATCTCCGCCCGAGGACCTGCTCCAGTTCAACCACTGCATTATTGCTACTGGATCGAGCCCGGCCATCATTCCCGCCTTAAACCTGCCCACGCCTCGCATAATGGACTCTACCGCCGCGCTGGACCTGCCCGACGTGCCCGAGTCGCTCTTGGTCGTCGGCGGCGGATATATCGGCCTGGAAATGGGCACGGTCTATGCCGCGTTGGGAAGCAAGGTAACCGTGGTCGAACTTACCGACGGCCTGCTGCCCGGCGCTGATCGTGACCTGGTAAAACCCCTCCATAAAAAACTTGAAATCCAGTTCGAGGCCATTTATCTGAACTCCAAGGTGGCCGGACTAAAAGACCTCCAAAACCAGATCGAAGTCGCTTTTGAAGGAAACGTCGAGCAAAAGACCCAATCCTTCAGCCGGGTGCTGATTTCCGTGGGGCGCGGCCCAATAGCGCGGGATTGGGACTGGAAAAGACCAAGGTCAATGTTACGCCGCAGGGCTTTATCGTGGTCGATGAGCGCCGCCGCACGGACGATCCGAACATTCTTGCCATCGGCGACGTGGCCGGCGAACCGATGCTGGCCCATAAGGCCGCCCACGAAGGTAAAGCGGCCGTGGAATCGCTCGTCGGCGAACCGGCCGTGTTTCAACCTCGAGCGATACCGGCCGTGGTCTTTACCGATCCGGAAATCGCTTGGGCCGGACTGAACGAAACCCAGGCCAAACAGCAAGGCCGGGACATTGCCGTGGCCATGTTTCCTTGGGCGGCCAGCGGGCGCGCCAAGCCGTGGGCCGGACTGAAGGATTGACTAAGTGGATCCTCGATCCTCAAACCCAACGCGTGCTGGGCTGCGGCATCGTGGGCTGCGGCGCGGGCGACTTGATCGGCGAAGCGGTATTGGCTATCGAACTAGGCGCCTCGGCCCGAGATCTTGTCGAATCCATACATCCCCATCCCACCTTTTCCGAAACCCTCGGTGCAGCCGCCGAAGTGTATTACGGCACCGCGACCGATCTTTATAAGCCGAAGCGAAAATAAGAACCGCTGCCAATGCTCCAGTCTATTCCTCGGATTGGCTGTCGCCTTCCCCTTGGGATTCCAAGCGTCGCTGGAGAGCGGAGAGGGCTTTTTTGGCCTGCATGGCATCCCAACCAGTGGAATGTTTTTGGGTGAAATCGCGCAGAGCCGCCAAACTCTTTTTACCACCGATTTCGGCCAGAATCGAGCAGGCTTCGCCGCGCACCCACATGTCGCGATCGGCCAAACAGGCGATGGTCGCATCCTCGGCAACAGGCCCCATGGCTTTAAGGGCTTTTGATGCTTCCTGCCGACTGTTTTGCTGATACATTTGCGCTGCCACGGCCTCGGCCGCTTTTGCCGATTTTAGTTTTGCCAAGGCTTCGATGGATGGATTGCGCAGAAAAACGTTTTCCGACTGGCTGGCCTCGATAAGCGCATTTTCGGCCTCGGGAGTTGCCCAAACCACCAGCGCCTTGGCCGCTGATTGTTGTACCCACTGTTCCGAATTACGGAGCAAGAGGGCCAACGCTTTGGATATATCCTCGGGCTGATCATCCGCCGGCGTCCGGGCCAGGCGATCGGCCGCTTCTCGCAGGCGATTGGCGTCCGAGGAACGCTGAAGATCCTTCAGCAGACTCGCCCGCTCGCCGGGTTCGAAGGGCTTTGGCTCCGCGGCCTTGGCCGCCGCTTCCCGGGCTTCCTCCTTTTTTTGCCACTCAGCCAATTCCTCGGGAGAAAGCAAATGGTACGTCAAGGTAATGGGCACCTTCCACGTCGTGTTCTTATTGTTCACGCGACATTCATATTTCAGGGAAAGCGACCGAATTACTCCTTCGCTCAAGTCAAAGGTGAATTGTCCCTCCCCGGTCATCTCGAAACGGCTGGGTTTATCCGCTTCCGGGATGGTCAGCAGCGAATACTTTTTCGAGATTTCCAGCGTGTCATTTTCCTTTTTCAAAACTGCATAATTGATTTGTTCCTTGGCAGAGGCACGCTTGCCCTCGGCCAGGCGATTTCCGGCAAACATAAATATGGGAAAAGGACCGCCGAACTCACGTTCCACCACCTCAAGCCCCTGCCTTTTTTCCCAACTCGACTTCCCCTCAACGGGAAATTCCTCGATCGCCAGCAATTCCAGATCGCCCAATAAATAAGGAAGCGGGGTCAATTCCCGGGAAACGATCTTTTCACCCTGGCGATTAAAGGTAATCCCTTCCGGACGGCCCAACCCCATAATAGCCGTGGGAAAAGGAAATCCTCTGACGATGCCGCCGATTTCGTTCGGATGCGGTTTAATTTTAGCAGGCAGATTTCCCGACGGTTTAAGTACGAATTCCGTATCTTTAGCCGAAGCGACGGTATAAGTTAAAACGCCTTCGCGAATCTCATCGAAGTTTTCCATTTCCGCTTGAATTTTCACCTCGTAGGCATATTGCTTCCCGACCACAAAACCGTAACGCAACGCCGGCACGTTTTCCTCCGCCGCCATTATGTTGCCGGCCGCGAGAACAAAAAATATTATAGATATTGCAAAAACAATTTTATGCGGATGAATCCGATACATGATAAAACCTCCTGCCAATTGCCTGTGATATTTGTGGAAATACAAGGAGATTCATTTTACGGTCCTAGTTCTTTCCCTGCAAGAAGTGGGGATTCTGGAGTCAATGGATTAGCTGCAAAGTTGGAGTCTGAAATGAAAAGGTGGCAGAAGGAAATGGTTGAAAGAACATCGCCTTATAGCACCACCCAACATTATCCAGGCATAACTTGAACTGCGATACTTCTTTTTTCCCTAATCAAGTAATCGCGATTGTTGGCGGAGCAAGGAGGGAATTTAGGAGGGTACTCATTCGCTTGCGTTTCTCAATGAGCGGTTTGGCCGCTTCACCTAAATCTTCTTTCCCGCATGCAATGTTTCTCAGTTTCAACTTGCATGATACAAGATGATGAGCCGAAGCACCTGCAAATAATAACTTCTGTTGGACTAAACCGCCACATTCCTGTTTACACTTTTCACGCAATGCCCTGCAACCAGCGTCTGTCAGTGGGGTGTGTTTGGGAATATCGACCCGGGCGATCATGTCCCACTTTCCTTCTCTGAACATTGCCCGCCAAAAAGCCCCCTTGATGACTTGCCTGTTTTTCTCGTCGCGTTCTTGCATAGAGATATCCTCCAATTCATTGTTTAGAAACGGTTTCTCGAAGGAAGGTTCGAATCCATACCCCCACTATATAGTATAAGTATCCACCTGTCAATAGGGAATGCCGATTACTGTGTAAAATCTCGGTAAGAATTCGGCGCTCTCATCCGCCTATGCGGATTGGTACAGTCCCCATAGGGAAATCTAAGCGGCTTGGGTTTCCTGTTCGGCGGACAGGCGTTCGGGGAGGATTTGGCCGTCGTCGCTGACGTCCTCGAAACGCACGGAGACTTGTTTCGAGACGCCCGATTCCTGCATGGTCACGCCGTAGATGGTGTTCGCGCAGGTCATGGTTTTTTTCGAGTGCGTGACGATGATGAATTGCGTCCAGGCCAGGAAATCTTTGAGCACCTTGATAAAGCGGTCGATGTTGGCCTCGTCCAGCGCGGCGTCGACTTCGTCGAGCACGCAAAACGGGCTGGGCCGGCTGCGGAAAATGGCCAGCAGCATGGCCACGCAGGTGAGCGTTTTTTCGCCGCCGCTTAAGAGCGAGATGCTGCGCGGTTCCTTGCCGGGCGGCCGGGCGACGATCTCGATGCCGCTGTCGAGAATATCCAGGCCCTCTTCTAAAACGATGTCGGCCTGACCGCCGCCGAACAGATCGCGGAACAATTGTTGAAAATGCCCGCGGATGGTGTCCAGCGTTTCGGTAAACAATCGCCGACTGTCGGTGTTGATCTTGTCGATGATCCGCTCCAGGGCGGCCTTGGCGTCAAAGAGATCGCGGTATTGATCGGAAAGAGTTTTATACCGGGCTTCCAATTGTTCGAGTTCTTCCAGGGCTTCGAGGTTGACGTTGCCCAGATTGGCGATTTTGCGGCGCAAGTCGTCGATTTCCTGCTGCACTTCCTCGCGGTGATGCTGTTCTTCGGCGTTAGGATCGTGCTCCAGTTCGGCCAGTTCGATGCCGTAATCCTCGCGGAGCCGGTCGGCCAAGGCGGCGCGCTGGTGACGCACCTCGTTGGCGGATAGTTCCTCGGCGTGGATTTTATCCTCGAGCTTGCGGACCTTGGCGCGGATTTTTTGCCCCTCGCCGGTCAATTCCCCGCGCTGCGCGAAGCTCCTCGCGCTCGTTGACCAGGTTCACGGTTTGCTGAGCGGAAGATTCTTTGCGGAGATACAATTCGGCGATTTCGGATTCGGCGCAAGATGTTCCAGCTCGCGGTCTCGGCCCGCTGGCTGCATTCGGCCAGGCGTTCGCGGCTTTCTTCCACTGCCCGATAACGCTCCTGCCGATTTTCCTCCAATTGGCGCAAGCGGGCTTCGAGATTGCGCAGCCGCTCTTCGCTCTTGGCCAATTCCACCTTGATCTCGGTGGTTTCGCGGCCGTGCAAGAGGCGTTGATTCTCCAGGCGGTCGATCTGCTCGCCCATTTGTTGCAGAAGTTTTTCGGATTCGGCCAGGTTCCAGTCGAGTTCTTTTCGCTTTTGTTGGGCTTCGACCAAGAGTTTAGAGGCCGTTTGATGTTGCTCCTGGGCCGCGGTGAGTTCGGACTGCTGGACGACGCGTTGCTGGTCCAATTGTGCGCGGCGTCCTCGGCGGCAGTCATCAGAAGCCTGTTTTGCGCCAGATGGTCGGCCGACTGCTGGCGTTCGCTTTCCCGCGCCGCGACAAGTTGCTGCTGGTCGGCGATTTGTGCTTCCCGGCCGGCGACCGCCGTTTCCGCCGCGGCAATGGCGGTTTGCAGTTCCTCCAACTGCGAATGTAAAGCTCGCAGTTCGCTGCGGCGCGTGATCAATCCCGTGGAGCCGTGCCGGGGACCGACCACCAGCGTCCCGTCGGCTTGCAGCAGTTCGCCCGAAAGGGTCACGAAATTGAACCCGCGGCCGACGTTTTCGGCCAAGCGCTGGGCTTGAGACAAGTTTTCCACAAGCCAGGTGCGACAAAGCAATCGCCGGGCCAAGGGGACGAAGCGGGGTTCGGTTTCCACAAAATTATCGGCCCTGCCCAATACGCCGGGCTGGCCTTCCAAATTCGCCTGACCATGGGCGGTTTCTTCCCAGCGGGCATCAAACCAAATAAAACCCACCCGACCGGCAAAACGATGGCCCTCTTTTTGCAAGTAGTCGATCAGTTCGTTGCGAGGAGAAGCCACCACGTAGTGAGCGGTCTGATCCAAGGCTATTTCGATAAGCGGGGCCGCCTCAACGCTGGCGCTGAGCAAGTCGGCCACCAGGCCGAAAACGTGGCGGAAGGGGGCGTCGGCCCGATTGCCTGCCCGGGCCAGCACTTCTTTCACCCCGGCGCTGAGCCCCTCCTGACGATGCACCAGTTCCTCAAGGATCGCCGCCCTTTCGGCCGAGCCGCCGCGGCGCTGCCTCAGTCCGATCAATTCTTCCTGGCGCGGTTAATTGCCCCTGAAATTGTTTCAGTTCATCTTTTGCGGCAACAAGCCGGCTTTCGCGCTCGTCCAACTGTTGGAGGGCCTGCTGTTGCTGGTTGTGCAAACGAGTCAATTCCTCTTGCAGAACGTCGACCTGACGATCCAAGCCGGCCAGGCGGGCACGACAACGGTCGGCGGTCGCCGCAGCGGCCGACACCTGAGTTTCCAGCGCGCTGGTTTCATTGCCCAGCGCGGCGGAAGACCGCATCTGCTGCATGAACGCCGCGCGGCGTTGCTCGTTCTCGCCGCGGAGTTGATCCAAAACCGCCATCAGTTCGGTCAGCTCTCGTTCGGCTTCGACCAAGCGACGGGCGACTTGTCTTTGCTGTTCCAAGGCGGCCGCGCGCTGCCGGGTCGCATCGCCCAGTTCCTGCTCTAAATCGTCCGTCCGTGCGCTGAGCGACACGATCTGGCGACGATGCCGGGCGATTTCCTGTTCCAAATCTCTTGAGCGGGCGCGCTCGTGCTCGATGGACGACTCGGCCGCGGCAATGCGCTCGCGGTCGGCGGCAATATGACTTTCCGATTGGCGAATGCCTTCGTTGATCTCGCCTAAATTGGTCTCGATTGCCAAGAGCCGGGCCTCGATGGCTTCGGCCGAGGCCAAGGCGGTGTCGCGTTGCTCTCCGAGAGTTGCGATCTCGCGCTCAAAACCGCCCAGGTGTTCGGTCAAACGTTGCCAGTCGACCAGCCCCACCTGGGTGCGCAGTTCTTGCAGGCGGTCGTAGTATTCCTTATAGCGTCGCGCTTTGCCGGCCTGAGCACGCACGCTCCGCAGGCGGTTTTCCACCTCGTCGACAATGTCCCGCAGGCGCAAGAGGTTCTGATCGACTCGTTCCAGACGCCGCAAGGCCTCTATTTTTCGCAGCTTGAAGCGGCTGATCCCCGCCGCCTCCTCGAAAATAATGCGCCGATCCGCGCCGAAGATTGCAGTAAAACGTCCACCTTCCCCTGCTCGATGACACTATAGGCCTGCGTGCCCATACCCGTGCCCGAAAGCAGATCGCGAATATCACGCAGTCGGGCAGGACCGCGATTGATCAGATACTCGCCCTCGCCGCTGCGATAGACGCGGCGAGTGATGTGAACTTCGGTCGTATCGATAGGCAACACGTGCTTGGAGTTATCCAGAGTGAGCGTGATTTCGGCGGTGTTCACGGCCCGACGAGTGCCGGATCCGTTGAAAATCACGTCGGCCATCTCTTTGCCGCGCAGGCTTTTGACGCTCTGTTCGCCCAAGACCCACTTAATGGCGTCGACCACGTTTGACTTGCCCGAACCGTTTGGCCCCACCACCACGGTAATGCCAGGGGGAAACTCGAACCGCGTGCGGTCGGCAAAACTCTTGAAACCGACAAGTTCGAGTGCTTTGAGCATGGGAAGAAGGGATTAGAGATTGGGGATTAGGGATTGGTGAGCAATGGACGGTGGGCAGTAGACAGTGAATCGGAGATCGGGGATTAGTAGGACGACTTTGAAAGTCGTCTTACTGGGGAGTTGGAAGTCGGAAATAAATTTTATCCTTGTTCTCACGCTCCGCGTGGGAACATACTAACTCGACACTCTGCGTCGAAAACCTGTACGTACATCACTGCTTCGCAGCGAATCCAAACATTTTACCCCAGAAACCCGTCTTGGAAGGGGTTTTTCCAGGGGTTTTTCCCTCTGAAGACTCATCTGAGGATGTTTTTGGTGAATCATCCCCATCTTCGGATGATGTCCGATCCACCTTTTTATGGAATAAATCTGGAGTAGGACTTTTTGGAATCGCCTTATCGACCTTCTTGGCTTCTGAAGAAACGTCCTCCTCGCCAGCCATGCGCTCATAAGTACGAGCGGCCTCGGGAACAGCGTCGACCTCGAACCGGCTGGCCAAGGCCCCGCAGGCCTTTGCCTCTTGGAGCATTTGCACCACATCGGGATACGTGCCGCCGAGCTCCACCACGGCCCGGATCACTTCGTCCACGTTTGAGGACACAATCCGCTTTTGATCGCCTTCCTTAACGGCAAACTTGCTCACCGCAATTTCGCCGGAAGTCGTGCTATTGATCATAATCTGATTGCCCGCGTTAACCGACAGCGGCGGAAGCAAGTTTTGCTCCTTGCCAAAAAGCACGATCTCGGGCAGGCGGTTGTAGGTGACATGGATCAACGGCGGATTGGCAACATCGAGTACGTGGTACTTGAACTGGCCGCCGAGATTTTCGCCGGCCACCAGGGGATCCTTCTTGTTCATTGTCCACAAGGCGCGAAAGGCGCCGTACCGGGTTTCCACGCTGGAAGAGGAGAGCAAAGCGCGGAGTTGCTCAGAGGCCGCGAAATCCTGCATGGAACTGAGCGCGGTAAGGGCGAACACCCGAAACGCGGGCTGGTCTGCGGCGATCCGGCCCAACGCTTCGGCCGCCTCGCGGCGATCGAGATATGCCAATGCCTCGGCGGCATAAAAACGCGCCTCCGGATCTTTCGACTCCAGGGCCTTAAGCAGCGTGGGCGCGCCGTCCTGGCCCAGGGCCTCCAATTGCAGCGCGGCTTGGGCCGAAGAGGCCGGCTCGAACAATTGCCGTTCCAAGTCGAGCACGCGCTCCATGCGATTCGACGCCGATTCGGAAATCGCCAACGCGCGCACCACTTCCACGTATCGGGCGATATTGTCTTTGTAGCGCGGATGTACGGTCAACTCGATGTATTCGTCGGTCTTCGCCTTTGCCATGCCCACCTTGACGCCGTTCTGAAAAGTGTGAAAGCGGCGGTTCACCGCGTTTGCCACGTGCGAGCTGTTCGCCACGCTTTGATAATCCGGTTTAAGCACCAGTCCCAGTGATCGCGATTTCAGGGCCACGCCGCCGCCGAGAATTCGACCGCGACACGCCGCCACTTTATCGCTCTTGGCATCGGCTAAAGGATCGACTAAAACTGGCCCCTGCACCAGCGCCAAAACATTCCCTTCCCGCACACGATTTTCTAAAACAGCCATCTCGCGGAGTTGGGTTTCCAAGAGATAGCCGCCGCGGAGGCTGGTGGTTTCGCTCTGTCCGGGAACGCGCAATTCCACGTCAAAGTGATCGCCCTTCTGAATCCCCGGCCGTAAAAAGCCTTGCATTAGCACTAGTGAAGTGTTGCCCGAGGCCAATACCGAATTGGGATTTGTCACGCTCCGGGTCTGCATCTCTTCAATCAAAAGCGCCCGCTGCGGCGATGGCGGAGGATCGCTGCCCGTGCCATGCAATCCGGTAACCAAACCCACGGCCTCCACGCGCACCGGATAAAGCCCAAATGGCACGGCAAGGTCGCCAACCAGCCGCGTGTGATGCTCGACCGGCTGCGTTTCCTCCAGGCTTTTTGAATGGACGGTCATGTCGCCCAGCCATGCACAGCCGCATTGGCAGAAGAAAATCAATACTATAAGACCAAAGTTAAATGTTTTATGTCGCCGGTACATGCTTCCTTGCACTCCTTCGGCCAATAAATATCGAAATGTAGGGTGCGTGCTTGTACGCCCGCAATAGCCGACGTAGGGTGCGTGCAACGCACCACCATTTCATATCATTGCTCGTAATAGTGCGTTTCACACACCCTACGAGCGGAAAAGTAGAAAAGACAATCTGACAAACATGCAATAATTAGCGCGAACAATAGTGTTTTTAACCACTAGGGTCAAGAGGAAGGAAGATGATGTTGGAAAAAGAGCGAAAAAATAAGGGACTGCGGAATTTAGGGCCTTTGGCTAAAGGGGACAGTCCCGGCCGCTATTGGCGGATTGGGTGGCACGCCCTGAGGAACGAAGGGCGTGGCTGCTACTGTACAGATCGAACGACCAGCGTTTACCACCACGCCCATCACTTCATTCTGGGCGTGTCACCCGACCGCCGCCGCTGCTGCTACCTCCCCGGGGCCTTATTCTGCGGGTCGGAAGAAGGCTTTGTGGTATCTTTGTCATCAGATTTTTTATCACTTGATCCAAACATTCCCATGCCGGACATTCCGCCTCCCATAGCACCCATCGTTGCCGGTTTTCGGATTTGCGGCGAATCTTCGTCAACAATATCTGGATTGATCGACTGTCTCAAGTCATTTAGAAATTTCAGAATCTCTCGATGAACGTCAGCAGTTTGTGAAATGACAAGAGTTCCCCGATATGGAGCAATTGAACCCACACCGCCGACACAAGCCCAGGACGTGGGACGAACGGTCGTGGCGATCAATTCGATCAGACTGTCGTACTTTACTTTATAATGTTTTCTTACCGAGGTATCCGGAGTGCTTTCACTTACCCTGTCCGCTGATGGAGCAATTATCAGATCGTCGATTCGATAGATGCGCGTCTCGAGATGTGCTTCGACTTCCTCCGCCGTGGATACAATCACCACGCCGTTGTCCAGCCAGTAGCCAAGATTCAGGTCCCTGAACATTAATCGCAACATCATCTCAAAGGGAACATTTTTCAAGTGAAATGTAATGGGTGTATCCGACGTTACACCCGCATCGGTTAATGTTCTGTTGTCCAGATGAAACTGTACTTTGGTAACATCGGCCATATATTCCAATACCTGACTTAGAGGCGTTTCCACGAAATCAGCATCGCTAAGTTGTTCGAGCTTTGCCTGGGTCTCGGTATTAGCATCAATCTTTGCTTCGGGTTTGGACACTGTTTTTTGTTGGGCTTGTTCGGCCTGGGCCGTGCTTTGGTTCAAATGCGCTGGTCCGCCCGGCCAATAAGAAATCAGCACAGCGGCCATTATTACACTGGCCGCGATCGATCCGACCGTGAGACGCATGATCCATCTCCTTTTGTAGATTCGTGAAACGGCGGTGAACTCGGCGGCCAACGCGGCCGCGTCGCCAAACTCCGCCAATGCCATGGATATTGCCCGAGTCGGCTCGATTCCCTCGGCGGTCAATGCCGCCAGGCGTTCTTCCAGATGAGAACGCAACTCCTCGGCGATGGCTTCGCGCTCGGTCGTCTTGAGCCGTAACAGACGACTAAGCAAGCCCAAGTAATTCTGGAATTCTTCGGGACTCATTCCGCCATTCATCACACACCTCCCACGGGACTGCACGATCCGGGAAATACCGGACTAAGCATGCGCCACACACATTCGGCATACTCGCGCCACTGATGGGCCTGCTGATGCAATTGCTTGTGCCCGGCCGGTGTCAGTTCGTACCACTTGCGCTTGCGCCCGGTCGTTTCATCCCACCGGCTGCGGATCAAACGCTCGGCCTCCAGTTTATGCAGCAAGGGATATAGGGTTCCGGCCTGCACGCTGACCATTCCGCCGGTCGCCTCGGCCAGGCTCTGCTGGATCAGATAGCCGTATTTTGGCTCGTGGGCCAGGATCGATAACACCAACAAGTCCAAGCTGCCGCGAATCATCTCGCTGTGAGTTTTTTCTGCCATAGCATTCCTTTCCATATATATCGTTAATCTATATATAGCAAGTTTATATATCGGTTGTCAATAGGTGAGGCTGAAATTGCTTCTGGCATGAATACATATAATCTAATGGTTTATTCATAAGGTGTTATGTGATAAATAGTTACAGATTACAAACAGGTATCAGGAATTGAAATGAACGGATAGGCATTACGTCCTTGTTTTATAAGAATTTTCTGTGCTTCTTAAAGTACGCAGTACGGAGCACGAAGTACGGGGTAGCGGAAATGTGATAGGTTGTTGTAAATTAGACCCGACATTATGCACCAAGGTTGTTATAAAAAAATGTTAAAGCCAAACACAGTGTTACATCTCGCCTGATTCCCCAATCCCCGATCTCCGACTCACTGTCCACCGTCCACTGCACACTTTTACAAATCCCCAAGTAAGACGGTTTTGAAAACCGTCCTACTAATCCCCAATCCCTCAACTATCATGAAACTCGTTGCTTATCCGTTGGCCGCGTTTCTTACTTTTTTTGGAATCATGTTTGTAGTAGCAGGTGCAAGCGGGAGAGGCAATATATTTACTATCATCGTGGGTGTAGTATTACTTGCGACTGCGGTGGCATTTTTATGGCTTGCACTGATGAAACCAAAACCATCGGAAACGACCCTCATCCAGAAGATTGATTTATCCGGCGACGTCAACTTGGAACAAATGAAGTGCCGCTCCTGCGGCGGCATCCTGAACAAAGATTCGATCAGCGTGAGGGCGGGCGGGATTTTCATCAATTGTCCTTATTGCGGCACGGCCTATCAGTTGGAGGAAGCGCCGAAATGGTAAACGCCCATCAGGTCGTTGGTAGGACGGTTTTAAAAACCGTCTTACTCGGCTGGCTAAAGCGTCCGTTTGCCGCCCTGCATCGGGACGTGCGGGAATGGTGGACATTGGTGCGGGCGCGGTCGGCGTTTCGGCCGGGGCTGTTCACCTATTACGTTTGTCCGCCTGGCGCAAGGCGACGCCTTCACTTGCGCATCGGAAACGATGGCTCTGGCGTACTAATGGTCAATGCGAGCGAGACTATCCATCTCAATTCATCCGCGGCGATGATTGTCAAATTCGCTCTGGATGGTTTGACGCGGGAGCAAGTTGTAACGTCATTAAACGGTCATTTTAGCGGTGTGAAAAACGGCAAAATCAGGCAGCACGTCCAGCAGATGTACAACTTGGTGCGGCATCTTAAAACCACCATCGACGATTGTCCCACGTGTGGCTTGGAAGCGTTTCAGGCGCCGCCGTTTAGCATGCCGATTACCGCCCCTTACAAGGCCGATCTGGCGCTCAGTTACGGCTGCAACAACGCCTGCCCGCATTGCTACAACCGCCCGGAATCTCAGTCTCAAAAGTCCCCTCTCCCGACCAACCTTCGGTCGGTGCCCGGAGAGGGTCAGGGTGAGGGTCTATCGGTGCTCCAGTGGAAAAAAATATTGCGCAAATTGGCCGACGTGGGCGTACCTCACGTCATCTTCACCGGCGGCGAGCCCACCTTGTTTCCCGGCCTCGATGAACTGATCCGCAAGGCCGAACAACTTGGGCTGATCACGGGCCTGAACACCAACGGCCGGCGATTGGCCGATCGCGCCTATGTTGATTCTCTGGCTCAGGCCGGATTGAGTCACGTGCAGATCACGCTCCAGTCGTGCCGCCCAGAAGTGCACAATGCCATGAGCGGCGCGGATTCCTTCGCAGAAACCTGCCAAGGCATTACTAACGCATTGGCCGCCGGGCTGCATGTGATCACTAACACCACGCTTACCCGGCGAAACGTCGATCATGCCTGGCAAACCGTCGACTTTTTGCACCAACTTGGACTGCGAACCTTTGCCATGAACGGGATGATCTTTTCCGGCCGGGGATTACTGAGCGGCGATGCGGTCGCCACTGAAGAACTGCCCTTTGTTTTGGCGGCCGTGCGCGATCGGGCCGCGGCCTTGGACATGAGGTTTTTGTGGTACACGCCCACGGATTATTGCCGGCTCTCGCCTTTGGAATTGGAACTCGGACCGCGCCGGTGCAACGCGGGCGAGTATTCCCTCTGCATCGAACCCAACGGCGACGTGCTGCCGTGCCAGTCGTATTACGTGGCGGCCGGCAATATCCTGCGCGATCCTTGGCAGCGCATTTGGCAGAGCGATTTGTTCCGCAGTTTTCGCAATCGCGTGCGCGATCCCCGGGCGGCCGGCCTGCCCGAGCGTTGTTGGCAGTGCCCGGACTTGCCCGTCTGCGGCGGCGGCTGCCGACTGGAAAGAGAAAAATGTGCAGGGGGCAGTGGATAGTGGATAAGAATGGACTAATTCAGAATTCTTCACGCAATTTATTGTGGATTGATGGTCATGGAATGGAAAACTTATTTCCGATATTTTTCTCTCCGCGCAAGCACGCCTCTTGCGCGTTTGGGATTTCGACCGGGCTTGTATCATTACCTGCGCCAAGCCGACGGCGCCACGGCCAGGATCCATCTGCGCATCGATGCCAGCGGCGAGGGCATGTTGCTGGCCAATGCCGCTTGCGCTGTGCGACTGCATCCGTCAGGAGTGGTGATTGCCAAGGGCATCCTGGACGGCCGGGATGAAAACAAAATTGTGGAACAATTGATGAAGCTCTTTCGCGGCCTAAGCAGCCAAGAGGCCTTGGCCGATTTAAAACACGTTTATTCGCTAATTTCCTGGCTGGAAAAACCGCATAAGGATTATCCGATTCTCAATCTCGCCGATCCCTCGTTTTCGCCCCGCGCCAGTCCGCTGGAACGGCCGATCGCGGCCGACGTGCCGCTCTGCAAGCCATTTTACATGGAATCCATCCTCAGCCGGCTCTGGGAAGAAGGCATTCCGCACGTGACCATCATCGCCGGCAAAGATCCGCTGGAAAAAGATTTACTGCGCGCCGTGGAAAAGGCGGAAGATTTGGGATTGATCGCCGGCGTGCGCGGCCGGGGCAGCGATTTGGCCCATTGCACGCGCATTCCCGACATGGCCCAAGCCGGCCTCGATCATCTTGACGTGTATTGTCTTTCCGTCGACGAACAAGTCCACGACGGCCTAATGGGCAAAAACGATTATAAACGCGCGATCAAGGCCCTGGTTACGGCGCAAAAGCGTGAAGTTTGTCCCGTGGCGATAATTGCCCTGGTCCGGCAGACTCTTGCCGCCCTTGACGACACATTGGCAGCCATCGCCCAACACGGAGTACTAAATGTAGGCTTGTTTGCCATCGCCACCACCGAGGCGGCTCACCAAGCCAGCGGCGCTTTGCTGGCCGACGAACTCGTGCAGGTTGCCGCCCTGGCCGAAGAAGCGGCGGAAAAACACCGCTTGCGATTATTATGGTTTCCCACGGTGCATTATCATCCGCAACTGCACTTGGGCGACCAGATCTGCCGCGGACCACGCGCCAGCGGCGATAGCTCAATCCGCGTCGATCCCGATGGCTGTGTGTTTCCCGCCCGAGGACCATATCATTCGCCGGGCAATATCGTCAAGCAGTCCTGGGAGACCATTGCCAAACAGGCCGCGTACGTGGATTATAAGCGCCGCTTGGAGTCGGATACGCATTGTCCCACCTGCCCGGGCCTGGCCGTCTGCGCGGCCGACTGTCCGCGGAATCCCCAAGGCTGGGCAGAAGCAGAGAGAGGGATGAAGGATGAAAGATGAAGGATGAAAAATAGCGCACAGCGGACAGGAGACTGCGAAACAAAGGCGGAAGGATTATTCAATCTTGTTCCCACGCTCCGGCGGGGGAACAAGGAAATATCGAATGTTGAATGATGAATTATGAATAAGATCAAAAGAACAAAGACACAAGCGGTTTTGCACTGTCCACTGTCCACCGCCCACTGCCCACTTTCTATTGTCAGCAATTTGCAATTTGAAGTTTTCAATTTGCAATTTGCCATAAAATATTTGCGTATTGTTTTTGGAGTGATATTGCTCTGGGCGGCTGCCATTCCAGCCCGGGCCCAAGAATATTCTTTTGGCGTGCCTAAGCTGCTGATGTACGTGACCATTCAACCCGACGCTTCGGCAAAGATCGATTACGAGATCGATTTCCACAACAATCCAGGAGCGCATCCGATCGACATCGTCGATATTGGTACGCCACATGCGGATTATAATCTGGAAAACATTCAAGCCTGGCATGAAGGCCAGCCGCTGCATAATATCCGTCCTTCCACGGTGGTTCACCCGGGTTTTGAGGTGCATTTGGGCGGCGGGGCGATCATGCCCGGCAAAACCTGCACGTTGCACGTGGTATTCACAATGCCGAAAATGGTTTACCAAGATACGACAAGGAAAGACTATGCCTCTTTCCGTATTACGCCCACCTCGTTCGGCGAGCAATATGTAAAGGGCAACACGCACATTCAACTAGTGATCCAGTTACCTAAAAATGTCAAGCCGGATGAAGCCTTGCACCAAGGCCTACCGTTCACGAAGAAGGCATTGACCAAGGAAGGTGTGCTGGTCTATTGGGACTTTCCCGCCGTGCGTCTTAGCGGACCGCATTTGGTGGGCGTTTCCTTCCCCAAAGGCGATATGCAGGTTATCAAGCAGTCCGCTTTGGATTTGCTTTTGAAATGGTTTGGCGAATCACCGGAAGCGCGGCTTGTTTGTGGCCTGATATTCCTGGTGCTGTTTGCGATCGTGTTTTTCCGTTTTAGCGGCGGAACGGGCTTTTCGCTGTATTTTATTCTCTCCGCGCTGGCCTGCGTTGGTTTTTATTTCAGTCCGGGGTGGCACTTAATATCGCTGCCCATAGTGGTGGTGCTGATCGGCGTGAATGAATGGCTGTTGAGCAAGCGGAAATTGCACTACATGCCCCCGATCGCACAAGTCGAGGGCGGCGGAATTAAGCGCGGCTTGACCGCGCCGGAGGCAGCCGTGCTCTTGGAACTGCCGATCGCCAAAGTGCTTTCATTAGTGATCTTCGGCATGTTGAAAAAGGGCGTTCTGCATCAACTCACAGCCGATCCGCTCAGCGTATCCGTGGACGAAGCGTTTCAACTCAAAGCGGATGACTTGTTGACCGATGAAGCCAAACGCACGCAGTTTTATCGCGAGGCCGGGCAGAAAAAGGGCGTTGTGGTGCATGCGTACGAGCATCCCTTCCTGTTCCTTTTGGAAAAAAATCCCGGCAAACCGGTTAAAGATATCGATCTCGGCGTGCCCATGCGCCTGCTTATTACCGGGGCCGCCGCGCGAATGGCGGGATTCAATCTGCGGGAAACGCAGGACTACTATCGCTCGATCATCAAGCGCGCCGCGGAGCAGGCCGCCGCTATCGGCAACATCCCGCAACGTAAAGCCGCGGTTGACCGCAATTTCGAATGGATTCTCATGGACGACGACTACCCCACGGTGTTCTCCGGCTGGCCGTACCGGCCGATTTGGACGCACGGTCCGACAATGTCGATGCCCGGCGCGCCCAGCGCGCCTGCCGCTCCCGGCATTCCCGGCCAGACAACCTTTAGCGACGTGGCCGCCTCGTTTTCCGGCTGGGCCGAAAACACCATGGGCAGCCTGGCTTCGGCCATTGGCCCGGGATCGCTAAGTCCCGGCCCGTCCACGGGCGGTCTGCTCGACCTGAGCGGCGCGGACCGCGTTACCGGCGAAATTTTCCAATCCTTGGCCAATGCCTCTTCCAGCGGCGACGGAGGAGGAGGAAGAGGAGGTTTTGGCGGCGGTTGCGCATGTGCATGCGCAGGTTGTGCCTGTGCCTGCGCCTGTGCCGGCGGCGGACGGTAAATGAACAATTACGATCTTCCTTCCCCCCAACTTCTTAAACACCAGTCGGAATGGCTGGCGCCGGCGAGAGCCAGGGCGCTGCGTCGCGCGGGTATTGCCCGGCGGCGAAAGGTTCTGGATCTGGCCTGCGCCTGTGGTGCGGTCACAGGCGAGTTGGTGCGGCGAAGCAATGGCCAGGTGGTAGCCTTGGATCTGTCCCAAAACGCCTTGGCAATGGATCCGCAAGCATTTCTACGGCAGAGAGAATTTGCGGCGATGCCCTGCGCTTGCCCTTTGCCGATGAGGTTTTCGATCTGGTGTTTTGCCAGTTCACTTTTCTGTGGCTTGATGCTCCCGGGGTCATTAAAGAAATCCGCCGGGTGTTGCAGCCCCAAGGCGTGCTGGTGGCCATCGAACCGGACTACGGCGGCATGATCGAATATCCGCCGGAGATCGCCGTCCGGGATATATGGATCGCTGCTTTGACTCGCGCGGGAGCGGATCCGTTTATCGGCCGTAAATTGCCGGGACTGCTGCAATGCCCCGGCTGGAGCGTGGAAGTCGATCTGCTCGATCGCCTGATGCCGCCGTTGCCGGAAAGGTTTGCGCTGCTGGGTGAGTTGCCGCTTACGGAGGAAGAAAACAACACGTTGGCACGTATTGCCGCGGCCGAGGCCGCTTTGCCGGAGTCTGCCCGGCTGGTTCATCTGCCAATCTTCATTCTTTCCAGCCAACAGACAACTGAAAGTTGTTGATGACGAAGAAGATTCCGCCACAAGGAGATCGCCTAGATTTCACATTTTAGCCGGCACAACCTTCATTTCAGGCACTTTCGCTGCCCTCCCTTTTTCCCCTCCACTTGTTCTTCCTCTGCCTATCCGCTAGAATTTTGCGTCCATGTACAGGCCATACGCTATGTTTATGAAGATAGAGGGTCTAATAAAAACAATCTCCTCAATGACTTATTTGGCCTGTTTATTGGGTCTTGTTGGACAATAATAACCAAAAGGTCTAAATTATTTCCAATTTTTTAAGAAGCCTGGCGAATTACCGTACAGTCATCAATAGAAAAATAATCACCACGGAGACATTCCCTTCTTCTGGGGTAATAATACATCCGCTGCTTACCCATCAGCAAATTGATAAGTATCAGTAATAGTAAACTATCAGTTCATTTAATTGATGAAATTGGTTTCACCTTTTTTGTAAGGAGATTTATAGATGAAAAACAGACATCTTCGGCATCAGGGTTGGAAGATATTGACGGCGGCATTGATCGTTCTGCTGGCCGGTGGATGGCTGACGCCAAAAGCGGTTGCTGCCGGCGATCTCGACAAGCTCGATACCTCGTTGAAATTGATTCCCGCCGATGCGGCTTTTTATTCGTCATTGCTCCGCAACCGCGAGCAGCTCGAGGCCCTGTTACATAGCAACGCGTGGGCGAAGATCATGGCGATGCCCTCGGTTCAAATGGGCCTGGCCATGTTTAACGGGCAAGCCCAACAGCCCGGCTCTCCAGCGGCGCAGGGTTTGGCGGCGTTGGAAAATCCCGAGATAAAAAAACTGCTCGATCTCGCCATCGATATGGGATCAAACGAAATCTTCTTCTACGGCGGGGAGAATATCAACGTCTTTGCCGAATTGGCGCAAAGTGTCGTATCGAAAATGCGTTATGGGCCGATCCTGCTCCAGGCCGCCGGCGAAGGCCAAGCTGCAAACGGCGAGAAACTGCAAGCCAAACTGCTCTTGGAAGCGTTGATTGAAAACCTCGATAAGGTCGTCGTACCCGACGTGGTGGTTGGTTTTCGGCTGAATAATCCCGCCGCCGCCAATGAGGCCTTGATCAAGCTGGAAACGATTGTCAACCTCACGATGGAAGCCCAACCCATGCTGAAGGGGCATTTCAATAAGGAAAAAATCGATAAGTACGAATATCTTGCGCTCCGTCTGAACGGCGAGATGATTCCCTGGGACGCACTGCCGCTGGACGAGTGGAAACAACTAGTGGATGACGAAAATGATTGGCAAAAACTCGTCGATCACATCAAAAAAATGGAATTCTATCTTGTCCTGGGAGTGCGGGATAATTACCTGCTTGTATCGCTGGGCTCTTCGCTCGACGGCATTAAAAACCTGGGTTCCACGGAGCGGCTCATCGATCAGCCGGAATTCGCCCCCCTGAAAAAATTCCTCGACAAGCGCCTGGTGAGCGTCGGCTATGTGAGCAAGGACTTGAACGAGCAACTCAATAATAGCGCTAAACAAATCGACGATTTGCACGATTTCCTGGTTCAGTTGCTGCCGCTGGCCAACTTAACCGACGAGCAAAACGAGCAAATCGGGAGCGACGCCGAAAAACTCGCCGACAATTTGAAGGACATGTTGCCCGAAATTGGCGCCGGGATGGGCTTCGAATTTCTCACGGAAAACGGTTACGAAGGTTATCGTTATGCCTGGGGTAAACATCCTGGTTTGGACGGCTCACAGCCCCTGGGGCTGCTAAAACACGTGGGCGGCAATCCGCTCCTGGGGATTTTGGGCCGCGGCAAAGTATCGATCGAGGATTATGATATTGCCGTAAAATGGGCAAAGGTCGGCTGGAAATACGTAAATGAATTATTATTGCCGAATATTCCCGAGGGGGATCGTGAAAAGGCGAAGGCCTTTTTAGATGATCTCGCCCCCCTGCTGGTACGATTTAATAAGGCATACCGCGATATGCTCCTGCCGGCACTGGCCGACGGCCAATTCGGCCTGGTAATCGATGCCAAATTGAAGAGTAAACAAATCCATAACTCGCTGCCCGTGCTCGATAAAAACTTGCCCATTATCGAGCCGGCACTGATCGTGGGCGTCAGCAATGCGGACTTGCTGCGTAAGGCAATCAGCGAGATTTACGCCGTCTGCAATGACTCGATCGACTTAATCCGGAAGCATCAACCCGAGGCGATCCCCCCTGATTTCAAGTTGCCGCAACCGAAATTGGTTAAGCAATCGGGCGGTATGATTTATTCTTATCCCTTGCCCCAGGAATGGGGTGTGGATAAAAATATTGTTCCCAATGCCGGACTCGCCGATGATGTGGCCGTACTTACACTTTCCACACAACACACCCAACGGCTGCTTAAAGAGACGCCGCTTAAAGTAGGCGGTGTTTTGCTAAAAACCGATAAGCCTCTGGCCGTGGCCGTCTGGTTGGATTGCTCGGAGTTGCTCAATGCGGGCACGCCTTGGGCGGAATACGTCCTCGAACGCATACCCGAAGAGCAATTGGGCGGTCAGAAACAATTAGTGATCGGACAAGTTAAAACCCTGCTGGAAGTCCTGCGGGTCATTAAAAGCTTTACCAGCGAAACCTATCTGGAAGATAAATGCTTCGTGACCCATTCGCAGTTGGAAATCCACGATCTGGGCAAGTAATCGGCCC
This sequence comes from Pirellulales bacterium, assembly GCA_963820545.1. Taxonomy (GTDB): domain Bacteria; phylum Planctomycetota; class Planctomycetia; order Pirellulales; family Thermoguttaceae; genus CAWGAJ01. The sequence continues at coordinate 1,401,738 of CAWGAJ010000002.1, read as the reverse complement.
GGATGATTTCCCTGGCAACAGAATAATCAAGGGGATGGCGGGTTGCCGCCGTCCCCTTTTTGTTTGCAGCGCTGATCCCGCTTCATTTTCAGACCCGTAAAACTCATCAGGCTGGGGGTGGTAAACGGCCAAGCTCCACCGATTATTTCACTTCTTTGCCGCTGTACAGATCTGGATATTTATAGAATTCTTCTTGGGTGGCGGTACTGGAGAACATGTAAATCCGCCCTTTGTACGAGGCGCAGAAATTCACCAGCCCGGGTATGTTCCGCTTCTCGAAGGTCGAGAGCACGGGATCGAACCCGTTATTGGCGGGAATGAATTTCTCGGGATTTGCTAAAAATTCCTGACGCTGGCTATTGCCCGAAAGACGGTAAATTAGACCTTTATAGACCACTGTCCAATGGGGATCGCCTTGTACCCAGGTTCCGCTATGGATTAACTCCACCGGGCAAAAGCCGTCCAAAGCCACACGTGGCACATCGTCTTTATATTCGCTCTGCACCACGCCCGAAGCTCCCCTGGAGTCGTAGGGCTGCTGGTTTAATTGCGCCGCAATATCGCGCGTGCGACCGGCTGGTTTTGCCGCCTCGAGTGGTGCCAAGTGTGTGGCCGCCTGGGCGACGCTGTGGTCAGAATATGAGGTCGCGGAATGAACGCTTTTATCGTAAGTGTCCGGTTGTAACGCCGACTCCCAATCAGCTTTTGGATTGCTCGTCTGCAGAGATTGCCGGACAGGTTCCAGGCGACTTAATCTGGCTCCATGAACCGGGGATTTGACATCACTGCCGTCTTCAGACTTGGGATTGCTATTAGGCGAAGTGGCATCATCTTTGCTTTTTTCCTCGGTTTCGCCTTTTGATCCACTTTCCGGTTTGGATTCGGAAGGAGATTTTTTTTCTTCTTTTTCATTGGCTTTCAGCGGTGGGAGCACATTCAGATCGGGCGGCAGTCCCGGCAAAGGATTGAATTCGCCCTGCTCTGTAGGCGGCAAACCGGGCAAAGCAGGCGTTTCCTGTCCGGGCTCAGTCGGTTTCTCAGTGGGAATTTCCTCCTTGGGCAGCCCTTCAGGCAGTAGTGGTACGCCTCCTTCAAGTTCAGGCTGGGATGGTGTCGTTTCCGGAACAATATGCTGCTGTGTTCGCGGCACGGGAATTATTTCCTGTCCTTCGGGAGTAGGAAGCTTTTCCATGCCTATAGCACGTGGAAACGATTTGTCGAGGCGGACTTCACCGGGCCAGACACGCCATCCCGTGTGAAAATAACCGAAATTATTCACGTTGGGAGGACAACAACAGCCATAGCCTTGAGGATACTCAAGTTTGTATATCCCCGCCGCATTGGCGAAATCGAGGTGGCAAAACGTCGCTATCCCTAGGCCAAATAACATAACTAATGTGATCTGCGAGATCTGTTTGACCATGGCTTCCTTTCCTTTTACTTATGCCGACATTGGTTTGGCAATGAAGGTTATTTTCCAATAATACTTTTTGCTACTCACGGTTTACACTCCTATGCTATTAGAATCCCGTCCGTCCCAGGTTGTAGCCTCGGCCCATGGTTTGGAAGCTCCGCACGGTGGAGCCGCCCAGCGAGGAGATGCCCAGCAGCCGTTCCACGGGCGCGGTGACCTTGTTAATGAAGTTGTTAAACCCGATGAGGTTGTCTTCGGCGACGAACACCCGATCGCCGGGCAGCAATTGGTAGTTGGTGGTGGCGGAACCGCCGCGGGTGATGGCCGCGTAATCGACCGGGAGGATCTGCTCGCAGCCGAACCCGCCCGGCGCCGGCCGGGCCACCCACACCTCTTTACTGGACAACTGCGAGAGGCCCCCCACCGTGGCAATGGCGTCCAACACGGTTTCGTTGCCGGTAATGGGAATCCGCCGCACGTTGTCGCCCAGGCCCGCCCCGTCGGTGATCACGTAAAACACCTTGCTGTTGTAGCCCAGCACGTCCACCGATAGTTCCGGGGAATCGAAAAACTGCGCTAAATGCTGCTGCAAGGCGATCTTGATCTCCGTGACCGTCTTTCCCGCCACGTGCACCACGCCGTAAGTCCGCAGATTGATCGTGCCGTCCGGGCCCACCAAATACTGGCCGCTGACCTGCTGCGTGCCCGCCGTACGCAACAACTGCACCGAGATCTCCGGCGCGGAGGATCTGCGACAATTGCTGGGTAATGGCGCGGGTGGCCTCTTCGATGGTCATGCCACCCACGCGGATCGGGCCGTAGGCCGGGCCGAGATTCACCGTGCCCTCGCCTTCCACCAGGTAAGGACCCTCAATGGGCTGGTCCAAAAGCGTGCCCACGGCGCGGATCTGCAACACGTCGTAGACCTCGATGCGATAGGGCGGCAAAGGCACCATCTTGAGCATCTCGATCTGCAAGATGTCGGGCGGCTCCACGCAATAGGCGGGCAGGGAGACCATGGATTTTTCCCGCGGCGGCTCCAGGGTCTGGGGCACGGGCGCCTGGAGCGACTGGCTGAAATGGTCGAACGGCCGACAGCCGGCAAGCCCCACGCCCAGTCCGGCGACCAGCAAAACCAACATTGCCCAGCGCAAGTAGGACGAATTTGAAATTCGTCCTACAGGGGTTGGGTGGCGCTGGCGTCTCGCCAGTGGTCCTTTTGTGACCCGGGCAAGGTACCCGCGGCACCCAGCGTTTTGTCTTCCTGGCACTGGCTGACAAGCAGCCCGTGGCACCCGGCGGAGTAAGGCTTTATCCATGGGTTTGTAAGATGACTTTGAAAGCCGTCCTACGCTGTTTGTGAAACTAGGTAAATTGCCCGGTCTGGCGCATAATCCTCAAAGTCCACTTATTTTTAGCTGTCGAAATAATCGGCAAACTTTATCAGTTACTTTGCACTGATTTGCTGAGTCTATAAGATTTTTATATACCTAAGAGGGGGGACAAGTTGATTCTGAAAAGCTTGGGTAGGACTATTCGGACAAATGGGAGTCACCTACCAAAAGGGGTAGTAGGCAGCAAAAGTATAATTAAATATCCAAGTACGAGTTGGGTATTTTTAACGCTAATAAATTTATGAGATGTCAACCAACCAACTTTTTTTTCACGTGACGCACCACTTGTTGTCATAATAATCCGAGGTTGAGTAAGTGTCGCAGCATTTTGGTAACAAGTCTGAAACATGAAGATTGGAATTATACGAGACCAACTTGCACAGCTGATTAATAGTTGTTATTTGTAACATTAATAGGCAACCATTACGAAAAGTCGCATTTAATTATCCACGCATCCCAGGTTTCCTATTTGTACATTTATGTAAGCTTGCCAAGAGTTGGCTATCGGGTTATCATGTTAAAAATGAAATAGTGGCCGACCTATTGATAATCCAGGACTCTTTATGGGATGATGTTGCAGGGAGCCGATGAAGACTTTATGTAAATCGTTGCACTTGGATTCAGCCGTGGAAAAGTGACAATAAGTGCCTGTAGTCTGACGCTATCGTTGCTAGCGCCGCTGGAATAGATTTAATTTCAGCCGCCTAGAATGGAGAATTTTGATGTACGTTATTGAGACTCGGGGCTTGACCAAGTCCTACGGCAGCATAGAAGAGGTTTGCGTTCATGCCTTAAGAGGCGTGGATTTGCACGTGCAAAAGGGCGAGCTTCTGGCGATTATGGGTCCATCGGGCTCGGGCAAGAGCACCTTGCTGCACATTCTAGGTGGGGTGGAAGTGCCCACCAGCGGGCAAGTAATGTTGGAAGGCGTGGATCTGGCTTTGTTGAACGACGACGAGCGGACGATACTTCGCCGAGAGCGAATGGGCTTTATTTTCCAGTCGTTTAATTTATTACCGACATTTAGTGCGGAAGAAAACATTGCCTTGCCCCTGGAATTGACCGGAGTCGCTTCCGGCGAAGCCCGACGCCGCGCCTTGGAGATGCTGATAATGGTGGGAATGGCAAACCGGCGAAACCACATTCCCAGCACATTATCGGGGGGTGAGCAGCAGCGCGTGGCCGTTGGCCGGGCACTAGTCATGGAACCTGCATTGTTGTTGGCCGACGAACCTACCGGCAATCTCGACAGTGTCAACGGCCGACAGGTGACGGCTTTGTTACGTCGGCTGGCCAACGAACACAAACAGACCATCGTGATAGTTACTCACGATAGCGAGGTCGCAAGGCACGCGGACCGGGTGATCCGGTTGCGCGACGGCTTGATAGAGAAAGACGGTCAGATGACCAAGGAACGTCCTTTGATCAAAGACGTTCTGCCCCTGAAGGACGCTAAAACATTGCCCGCCAAACCGGCGGGGCGAACGTGCTTATTTAAGAGAATGCTGTAAGGATGTAGACGTTGTAAATTGCCGCGACGGCAAGAGAGGCCGTCGTTTTAATATCCCTCTTGGCAATCCTTTCCAGCTCCCACCATCCAGCAGCTACCACTAACAAAAAATGGTCCTCTGGAAATTCACATTCCGTGAGATCAAGAGCCGTCCGGGCCGGGCGACGCTGACGTTGTTGAGCATCGTCATTGGCGTGACGGCGGTGGTGGCGGTCACGGTATCGACAAACACCACACACCAAGCGTACAAGGAGATGTACGAGAGCATAAGCGGCCGGGCATCGTTGGAGGTGGTAGCCGAACAGGACAAGTATTTTTCCGACGGCATAGTGAAAACGCTGGAACAAGTCCCTGGAGTGAAGGCGGTATTGCCGAGCATCCAGAAGACAACGCGACTATCTTTCAATAAAAACCGCATTCTCACGATGGTGATGGGTATTGATCCCACTAAAGACGAGGCAATACGAGATTATGAACTCAGCGGAGGCGGCTTCTTCCGTGAGGAGGAAGAAGCGATGATGGAACTGGGGTTTGCCAAGGCTCTGGGCGTGAAAGTGGGCGACGAGATCAAACTGATCGTGGGCAACGGCACGGTGAAGTCGTTTACCGTCGTGGGATTGCTGGCGCCGCGTGGCACGTCGACATTCAATCAAGGCGGCCTGGTATTCCTGCCTTTGGAAACCGCGCAGAATTATTACGCCAGATCGCAGAGTATCAACAAGGCCAGCGTCGTGCTGGAGGAAGGCGCGGATGAAAGTCAAATCCAAGCGGAGTTGACCGCGCTGCTGCCTGCCAACTTGAAGCTCCGCACGCCCGCGATGCGCATGCAATTGACGAAAGAATCGCTCAAAAGCGCCGAGCAAGGTTTGGCCTTTATCTTTGCCCTGAACATTGTGTTGGCGATTTTCATGATTTTCAATACGTTTTTGATGAACGTGAGCGAACGGCGCCGGCAGTTTTCCATCCTCCGCGCCATCGGCACCACGCGCAAGCAAATCATGCGCATGCTGCTGATGGAAGGTTTTATGATGGGAATCATCGGGACAATTCTGGGCAGCCTCGCCGGAGTTGGCGGAGCATACCTGCTCACGACGGGCATGATGAAGGTCTATGCCAACTCCATGCCGCCGCTGGTGATAACGCCCGAACCCTTTATTATCGCCGGCATCTTGGGACCGGCATTTTCGCTGTTGGGGGTTTTTGTTCCGGCCCATCTCGCCGGCAAGATCACGCCCCTGGAAGGGATGCGGCCCATCGTCACGGAACACAACCGACGGATTCCCCTCTCGTTCATGATCGCGGCTGTGATCGTGTTCGTCACCACGGGCTCGTTGTTGGCGGCAAGTATTGCGGGCTGGTTGCCGTTAAGGTTATTACCGTTGTTCGGCGTGATTTTTACAGCGGCTTTTGTAATGTTGGTTCCCATCGTGCTCAGACATTTATCGCGATTCACGGCAGCAGTGCTTTATCCTTTGCTCGGCGTGGAAGGACAATTGGCCGGCCGGCAGATTCTCCGCCGCCGCGCCCGCACCACGTTGACCATAGGAATTTTGTACGTCGCCGTGAGTACGGCGGTTAGTTTGGGAATCACGATTATCAACAATATCAACGACGTGCGGACTTGGTATGACAAGACCATGATGGGCGATTTTTTCGTCCGCGCCACAACTTCCGAGATGGCCGCGGGCTCCGCGGTGCAAATACCCGAATCGCTGGCAAATGACATTAATAAAATCAACGGCGTGGAAAATCTCGACGGGATCCGCGTAATCAGCACGCAAGCGGAAGGTCGGCAGATAGTCGTTGTCATCCGGGATTTTACCAATAATAATGAGTTGCCTTTGATTCTCAAAGAAGGCAAGCAGGCGGACGTACGTTGCCAGCTGGCGCAGGGTGAAGTTGTCATTGGTACGGTACTGGCCAATCGCGCCGGCAAGAAGATGGGCGATGAAATGAGCATAAAAACCCCCGCGGGCATGAAAAACGTCCGCATCGCCGGAACAGCCACTGTATATTTAGCCGGGGGCATGGTCATGTACATGGAAGGCCGGCCGGCCAAACAATTGATGGGTGTGGCAGGAGTCGATACTTTTGTAGTAAGCACTGATCCGAATAAACTAAAGTCGGTGGAAACGGAACTGAAGCAATTCTGCAACGAACAGGGGCTGATTCTGCACTCTTTCGCCGATTTGCGGCAAAAATTGGATTGGAAGTTAAACGGTGTGATTGGCAGCCTCTGGGGAGTGATGGCGATGGGATTCATCGTGGGCGCTTTCGGCATGGCCAATACGTTGACCATGAACGTGCTCGAACAGACCAGGGAACTGGCCTTGTTGCGCGTGGTGGCCATGACGCGCCGCCAGGTGCGCAAGACGATACTCGCCCAGGCTGCGATTATTGGTTTTATCGGATTAGTGACCGGAACCGTGGGCGGATTGATCGGTTCGTACGTCATTAATCTCAGTTCCATTCCGCTGTTCGGCTATGCGGTGGATTTCGTCATACACCCCTCACTTTTGCTGGTGTGCTTTACCACCGGGATGCTTATCATTCTTTTCACTGCCTGGATTCCCGCCGAACGCGCTGCCCGACTGAATCTGCTGATTGCACTGCAGTATGAATGACCGGGCCGTAATGATCGGTTTTTTGTGGGGATTTTGCCCTAAGGAGAAAAAGATTGACGATTAATCGCAACTTATGATATATTAAAGTGTTTAGATCAAACAGGAGATAACAATCAGGCGAAATCATGCCTCCGGTGGTGATCGACGTACGTAGCGCTGATGATTGGCGCGATGTGGTTCATCGGGCCGTGCAGACATTGGCTGAGGGAGGATTAGTTGCCTTTCCCACTGAAACGGTGTACGGGGTGGCTGCTAGCGCGCTGGACGAATGCGCCGTGGCACGGATGATCAAAGTAAAGGGCCGCTCGAATAACAAGCCGCTTACGCTGGCGATCAAAAGCGCCGATGAAGCCTTGGACTATGCCCCGGACATGTGCCCTTTGGCCCAGCGACTTGCCCGGCGTTGTTGGCCGGGGCCGATAACCCTGGTGGTGGATGATTCTCATCCGGAGAGTCTTGTGCGCCGCCTGCCTCCCTTGGTGCAAAAGGCGGTGTCGCCGGAAAACGCCATTGGTTTGCGCGTGCCAGGTCATAAGGTGATTCTGGACGTAATGCGCATGCTGGCCGGACCGCTCGCGCTTTCCAGCGCCAATCGTACTGGCCGGCCCGAGGCCACTACCGCCAACGAGGTGCTGGAGAACATGGGCGACGAATTGGATTTGGTCTTGGACGACGGACGATGCCGCTTTGGGCAGCCTTCATCGGTGGTGCGAGTACAAGGCAAGCATTTCGAAGTATTGCGTCCCGGCGTGGTGCCGCAGCGTACGTTGCAAAGGCTCTCCAGTTTGATGTTGCTTTTTGTCTGCACGGGCAATACCTGCCGCAGCCCCATGGCCGAGGTCATCTGCCGGGAGATGATCGCCAAACGGCTGGGATGCAAAATTGAAGAGTTGGAGGACCGGGGCGTGGTGGTAATCTCGGCGGGGATTGCGGCCATGATCGGCGGTCGTGCGACTCACGAGGCGAGGGAAACAGTGGAGCAGATCGGGTTGGATCTGGGCAATCACGAAACTCAACCGCTGACCGAGTCGCTGGTCCGCCATGCCGATTTGATCTTTTCCATGACCCGCTCGCATCGCGAGGCAATATTGGCGCAATGGCCGTCGGCCGCGACTCGTGCGCGTCTGCTTTGCCGCGACGGTGCGGACATTTCCGATCCGATTGGCGGCCCCTTGGAGCGATACGAACAATGTCTAGCACAGATCCGTGAGGAATTATCCGCACGAGTAGCGGAATTGGAGTTATAAGATGCGCATTGCCCTGGGCACCGATCATCGCGGTTTTTCTCTTCGCACAAAAGTGAGCGAATTGTTGCGGCGTCTCGGCCATGAAGTGGAGGATCTGGGCACATACACGCCCGAGGCCGTGGATTATCCCGACATCGCAGCGCAAGTGGCGGTCAAGGTGAGCCGCGGTGAAGTGGAACGAGGCATTTTAGTATGCGGCACCGGCTTGGGCATGTGCATTGCCGCCAACAAGTTTGCCGGCGTGCGGGCCGCCCCTTGCCATGATGATATCACGGCGGAACTAAGCCGCCGCCATAACGACTCGAACGTGCTCTGCCTCTCGGCCGATTTACTGGGAGAGAGGCTTGTCGACCGCATGATCGAACTCTGGCTCTCCACGCCTTTCGATGGCGGACGGCACGCCCGGCGCATCCAAAAAATCATTGACCTGGAACATCGCGTGAAGCAGGAATTGCTGGAAAAACAGCAACATCCATAAGTCACAGCATTTTTCAACTTTATTGATTCTCAACCGTGAGATAGCTAATGTCAAATCACCTTCCCTCAGAAAGCGGCCTAGAGCAAGCTAATCGGCCCTCTTTTTTCACAGTGGGAAACCTATTCCAGTGGAGATGGCTGCGGTTTTTTTTATGGGGCTTGGGCGGCGCACTGATTGTCATAAGTTTGCTTGTGAATCAGTGGCTCGCGCCAAGGTTTCTCAATATCTACACATCTGGAGATCCGGTGTTTATCGAACGCCAAGTGCAGATATTGCACCAATATCAGGCAGTCGCTTTCCTGGCGGGCTTGATGCTTGTTTTTCACCGCTGGGTGCTCGCCGGCATAGAATTCCTGCTACAAACGAGGGTAGGTCGTTTTTTATTCGTCCGGCCCGACCCTCGCCTGATCGTTGCCGTCTGTCCTCTCGTAATTGTCCTGGGTACCTACTGGATCATGGCTTGCGAACGGCATGAAGTTCCGTTGATGGAGATGATGACGATTGCATCATTCTTGAAAAGTGCCGTGGTGACGGCCTTGTTGTTTTTACTGTTGGCCGCTGTGCTTATGAAATTAATCCGCTGGAAGTATGCATCTGTAATAGCCGCCTTGCCTTGGGCGATCCTGATTCCCATCGAGACGATTATGTACTATTACGGCAATACTCGCTTTGAATTCAGATATCTTAACCTGGCGGCCGAATTCAGCATAAGAAGATTCATCAGCACCAACGTGCTGATCTATTTAGTTTTTTGCGTGGCGCTTTGTCTCTTGACTGGGTTTCTAGCGGCAAAGCAGGTGCAAAAAATAACTTGGAAAGGCTGTGCCCGGTTTTTGGTTTTTATCGTGCTCCTTTTGCTGATCAATGTTACGTATATCACATTTTGGATTTCCAGGGGGCTGACTCTCAGGGCTATCGATAGAATGCCGCTGGGTTTCCATCGCTCTCATCTGGAATATATTAAAAGCGGTTCGCTTGTGCATTTCATTGCCATGCTGTTGCCGAACGCAACGAACTATCATGAAATCCGCGACTGGCAAGCATTTCAAGAGCCGATAGAATTTTATCATCTGCAATTAAACAATCATCATTACAAGCCGCTTGGCCAGAAGCCTTTTCGGCGGATCATTCTTATTCTTACCGAGTCGATCGACTTGTGTTTCCTCCGCTCTTTCAATGCGGATTTGCCGGGCCCCCTGATGCCTTTTTTCGACTCGCCTGAGTTCCAGGAGAATTTGTTAATAAATCATCGCACTTCCGTCCAGCCCACGATCCCGGCATTGGCGGCGATTTATTGCAGTCATCCTAACTGGTCCTTGGTAAAGGAAATAAAATATCAGCAGTCGTTCGTGAATATACTGCGCCGTCACGGCTGGCGCACGGCGTACTTCAATCCGGTGCCCAAGTCCTTCGGCGATCAAGGAATCCACGCAACTCAAGCCGGTTTTATGGATGTTATTTGTCAAGAGAAGTTGCTCCGCGGCCAGGAAGACGCCGCCTACAATTCGGGCTGGGGACTCTGTGACCGCATCCTTTTCCGCCTTGCCAAGGAGTATTTACTTGCCCATTTTGATCAGCCGGTATTTCTTTCGATCGAAACCGCTGATACACACACGCCTAACGGGCGGGAGGACTATGCCGACTTGGACTATCCTCCTACGCCGGAGTGGATTCATCAATTCCCGCATTTAGCTCCGTTTCTCCAGGCGGTCTTCCGTAGCGATTACGACATCAAGTTGTTTCTCTCGGAGTTAATGGCCGCGGGCCTTTATGACCAAAACACGCTGGTGATCATTACATCGGACCACTGCTGGCCAAGCAGTCCAACGATGCTGGAGTTACCCGGGACCAGCAGTTCGCCGTTTGAGCGGATCCCCTTCACCTTGCTCAGCCCGCGGATTTTGCCGGCCTTTCGACGCCAGGATACCACCTCGCAACTCGACGTGGCCCCCTCGGTGCTGCATCTGCTTAACCTGCCCATTCCGGCAGGATATTGGGGAGATAGCATCTTCGATATCGAAAATCCGCCGGCGCCCTTTGTGGGTGTTTTTCGCAATACCCTGACTATTGAAACCGAGGATTTCTTGGAGGTCCTTAATCTAGATGAGTCCACAAATCCAATGCAAGATAAGCTGCGTTACTTACTGAATAGTTACTCTACGGATACGCCGTAATTCTCTTGTCTCTGTTATAGACGTGGGTGAAACCGATCCATTTGCCTTCGATCTTCGCGGGATGCGCAGCCTGCGAGACGTGGGAAGCGGTGCTGGTCAGATAGCCAAACACATTATAAAATACGCCAAATCGGCGCCTGGAATCGCTGGCTGCGATCTTTCGCATCGGAGGCTGCGCCGGGCTCGGTCCGGGTGCTCGGTGAGTTTAAAACGACTCTTCGTGGGACCAGCGCTTGCTGTATTGTGCCCTGGAACGGTCGGCATTGCTTGGCGATTTCTGATTTCATGCGCTCCAGGCGAACGATATACGTCCGCACAGAAGAGGCCGTCAAGAGCGGAACTGCCCGGGGCAACATTGAATTCGAGTACATGAACGAGGGTTTCTCACAGGGCCTCGAATACGTGGATGGATACCTTTATGAGTCCGAGAACAAGATGGGCGTTGACATAGTAAACAAGATTTCCTTGGAGAAGTTGCGCCGCAATCGCAATTCCCGGCAAGCAACGGTCAAGTAGTACCCAGCGCCGTCGAAGGGTGTGGAAGACCTGGCGTGGGACTGAGAAATGTTCTGGACTTCTGACGAAACCGTTTTCCGCTTCTTTTAAAGGACGATTGGAGAGTTAGACGGGCAGTGGGGCTCCAGGTGAATGAGCACAACGTTGCCAGTCTTCGCCGATTCTTCTTAGAGCCTATCCTCATACATGTATGTTCTGAGCGAAGCGAAGAATCTGTTATACAATATGGAGATCCTTCGCTGCGTTCAGGATGACGGCAGAGCTTTTAGGATAAGCCCTTAGTACAAGGCGTCATGTTAACCCCCGGAGACTTTGCCGAAAATATTGATTTTAACGGCATATTTGCCCGGGAAATTGCGCACCTAATGCCGGTAGAGAAAAAAATATTCAAGAAAACGGCGACTAACAGCGGCAGACTCTTGGAAATTCGGCGGATTCCGATTAAACTCAAAGCTTAAGGCGTGGAAGATGTTCGCGCCGGGAGGTTTTTCTTTGGTGAACGACACTTGTATGTTTTCCGCCATCTTGACGAGAATTAGGGTTCCATGTACGAATCACGTCGCCCTCAACCTGATGAAGTTGATCAACTGCTCCGCAATGCCGAGCTGCGCGATGAACTAGAGCGATACTTCGATGAGTCGATCAGCCGGGTCAATATTCAACACGCCACGCTGGCCGCCGAGAATGAATTTTTAGCCTGCATGTTGGCCTGGGAACAGGCGCCGGTGCTGCCGATTTATCGCTGGTTCGAGCCCGAGTTGCGCCCGCCGCGTCCCGAGTCGCTCAGCGATCAGGATTTGCAAAAAATTCTCTGGGACGTGATCCGCAAACTTTTCCAAAAGCGAATCGTGTTGGATTTTACCGAGCATCTGAGCGACCGCGAGCTGTACTGCCTGATCTATCGCGACATTTTGCCCGCCCGGGAAAAGAAGATCGAATGGCCCAATAATTATCTCCATTGGGACTGCACCGGACCAAACGGCGATCCGGAAGTGTGGCTCCGCTATTACGCCAGCGAAGAAGAGCGCGAAGATTGGGCCGAAACCTACGGTCAGCCGCTTCCTCTTTCCGCGCCGCCGCCTTATCCGCGCAATTTGCCCAGCGAACCGGATGCGTAAGCCTGTTGTCTCATTAGTCACCGGGTCTGAAATTCAATCCCTCACCACACTGCTGGGCTGGCCGGCAGTGCCACCCGCTGTACACCTTTTTCTTTTCCTTCTCCACCCTTTACCCCCCCAAAAAACTTGTCTTTGGATAGTTGTAATATTTAAAAAATATATTACACTAGATGTCCTAACTAGGGACCATTTCAAACGATGTGCGGGTATTAGTCCAACTCTTGTGGGATCTCATTAATAAGGCAGCGCCTCATATTATCGATCTTCTGAATCAAGGCATCCGCAAGTTTTGAATGCCGAGCGCTGCCGGATATCTACTACAGCCGGGACTCGTGGGGCCTTTGGTTTCTCAAGATCGTTATCCATATACGTGCGGGATTCCAGGCTGGCTATGCCTTGGTCCCTTTTCACCGCGGAAAGAGAGCAAAAGTTTTTGAACGATCTAGTTTGATATTTTTTCAAAGAAGGTTTAAATGACATGACGAAGAAATTGCATCACACATACATCAGGCATGCCATCGGATTGCTGGGCGTCGTTCTCTGGATTTCATCGACCGCATTTGCGCAGAGTACGTATTATTGGAATCCCACGACCGGAGGTTCCGGCACTTGGGATACCACAACAACTATGTGGTCAACAACTCCCGTGGGGCCACTCGATACCGTTTGGAACAACACCAACAATGATAGTGCTATTTTTCGAGGAGGCATCACCGGTGATATTACCGTCGATGCGGGTGGAATCTCAGTACAAAACATCTTTATCGGTGCAACCGGCGAGGCAGAAAATCTTTATTCGTTCTCGGTCGGTACAATTACGCTGAGCGGCACGGTGCCCAACATCATTGGAGTAACAAATTCTACCGACACCGCGATCGTCAATTCCGTCCTCTCCGGGACGAATTTATTTTTTAACAATACCACTGGTCCCGCTTGGCTTGGTGGCCAAAGCCAAAGCATGGGCAACGGCAACCTGATACTGACAGCAAATAATAACCTTTCGGGAACCGTAAATGTGGGAGGCTACAATCAGGGCAGCGGAGCGTTTCGGATAACGAATTCGGGAGCACTCGGCACGGCCACCGTGGAAGTTAACGGTCAATTCTGCACCACTCATCTAGACCTCGACGGCAGCGGCGGAGACTTAACAATAAGCAATACAATTATTTTGCACGGACGCGGCACCCCTCACGGGTCAAACCTCACTCCAGAATTAGTTAATGTGGCCGGTAATAATACCATCAATTCAGGATTTCAGATAATGTCAGGCGGGTATGATTTTTTGATCCAATCTGACAGCGGAAAACTGACGATTAACTCCGGTATTACCAACAATAGTGGTAACATGAACTCCAGATATCTTTATCTGCAAGGCGCCAGGGATGGAGAAGTCACTGGACCTATCGGCATAAATGGCACCGGTATCGGCACCTTTTATTTAATCAAGGCCGGCTTAGGAACGTGGACCCTTTCGGGGGCCAATGTTTACGCCGGCAGCACCACAATCATGGGCGGCACGTTGAAACTCGCTGCCACTGGTAGCATTGCCAATAGTCCTCTTATAGATGTTAATACGGGCGTTTTCGACGTTTCTGCCTATAGCAGCTATACGTTAGACAGTGGAAAGACTCTCAGAGGCAATGGTACGGTTCTGGGAACGGTGCTGGTGCAGGGTTGGGTAGTACCGGGCGAAAGCCCTGGCATGCTGACCGTCGGCAATATGACCTTCGACGCCGGCTCGATGCTGGACATTGAATTGGCAGGCGACAGCCCAGGTTCGTTCGACGTGCTGAATTCCACCGGCAGCCTTACCTTGCAAAGCGGAAGCACGTTCACCGTGTCGCTGATCAGCGGTTATGTGACCTCTGGCGGCGAAACCTTCGACATCATGAACTTTGACAACTTATCGGGAACGTTTACGACCCTCAATCTGCCGACACTCTCCGGGGGACTTATTTGGGGACTCGATGATTTGTATACAAACGGAACCATCACCGTCATTCCTGAGCCAACGATAATTCTCTTACTTGCCACAGGCGCACTGATGTTACTTTTACGTCGGCGGCGTTAAAATATAGATTATAAATGAATGCCCATAACGGGCGTGCCTGACTAAGGTGCGCCCGTTTGTTTTTTGAGAAATAAAGGGGGGAAAATAAAGGTGTTCCAATCACCCGCCAGAAACGGTCATATCATCTGGCAAACGTGACCATCAATCTTCACTCGGAATTGTCCGTCCGCTCTTTCTCTCCCCGGAAATCAGTGATGTCCCCTTTTTCTCTCCTTTTTCTCTTCCGGCATAACTTACAGCGAGTGGGCGCTACGGGGCTCGAACCTGTGACCCCCAGCTTGTCGAGCTGGTGCTCTAACCAACTGAGCTAAGCGCCCGTTTAACCTTCGGCTTTCGCTTCTGGACATCAAACTTTCAATTGTGCCATCCTCTTTGTGTTCAGTCAACCTAGTGGTTTATTTGGGTTTTATTCGGGCGGTTGGGTGGTGGTAAACGCCGGTCATTCAATCTGTGCGGTTGCAGCCACGCCCTTCGCTGCTCAGGGCGTGCCACCCAGCCCGTTCCTCAGGGCGTGCCACCCAGCCCGAAACCTGCCATCGCCGACTCAGCCGGCTCACGCCGGCCGCTCTCCATATTGGTCGGCTAGAGGCGGCCGGATAGCAGCGGCAGTTGTCACACTCCCCCTCAAGCTGGTGGCATCGAGTAAAGAAAATACATAAAATCTTTAATCGTGATTTTGTTTCGATCTTGAAACAATTTTGTTCAGTTCTATACTTGATGGTCAGTGGGCTTTCACCAGGTAGTGTTGCGGCGTCCTTTGTAACGATGCCCCACTCCATGGGAAATTATCCAGTCCGATCACGCAGGAGAATATGCTGAAAGTAAATCTGCCCGACGGAAGTGTTTTGGAGTATTCGCGTCGCGTTCGTGCGTTGGATATCGCCGCCGACATTGGTCCCCGGTTGGCCAAAGCCACTTTGGCCGCCCAAGTAGATGGCCGCTTAGTGGGGGCCGATCAGCCGCTGCCCGAGGAAGGTCAAATCTCTCTTCGGCTGATTACCAAGAAAGATCCTGAGGCTCTGGACATTATGCGCCATTCGTGCGCGCACGTGATGGCTCGGGCGGTAATGCGTTTGTTTCCCAGCGTGCAATTGGCCTTTGGCCCGACCATTGAAAACGGCTTCTACTACGATTTTCAACTGGAGCACTCACTTTCGGAGGAAGATTTTCCGCAGATCGAGGCCGAGATGGCCCGGATCGTCAAGGAAGACGAGGCCTTTGAGCGCGTGGAGATGGACCGCGGGGAAGCGATCCAGTTTTGCCAGGACTTGGGACAGGCGCTCAAAGTGGAGCACCTGGAGGGCGGTCTGAAAGACGAAGCCGCGGTTTCGTTTTACCGGCAAGGGGAATTTATTGATCTTTGCCGCGGGCCGCATGTCCCCAATGCCGGAGTAATTGGAGCTTTCAAACTGCTTTCCGTGGCCGGGGCGTATTGGAAAGGCGACGCCTCGCGCCAGCAATTGCAGCGGCTTTACGGCACGGCCTGGTTCAGCAAGCCGGAGTTGGACGGTTATCTGCGCAAGCTCGAAGAGGCCAAGCGCCGGGACCATCGCGTTTTGGGTCGGCAGTTGGAGCTTTTCCTCATCGAGCCGGCCGTGGGTTCCGGCTTGGTGTTCTGGCTGCCCAAGGGGGCGATTATCCGTCGGGAATTGGAGAATTTTATCTATGGCGAGTTGATCAAACGCGGGTATCAGCCGGTCTATACGCCGCTGATCGGCAACGTTCATTTGTACGAGACCTCGGGCCATTATCCTTATTATAAAGACGTGCAGTTCCCGCCCATCGAGATGGCCGACGGAGAGCGTTTTCTGCTGCGGCCGATGAACTGCCCTCATCATATTACAATCTACAAGTCCAAGCCGCGCAGTTACCGCGAACTGCCGCTGCGATTGGCGGAGTTTGGCACGGTCCACCGCTTTGAGCAGTCGGGCGAACTGAACGGCATGACCCGGGTGCGCGGTTTCACACAGGACGACGCCCATATCTTCTGCACTGAGGAGCAATTGGCCGATGAATTCCGCGCCTGCGTGGAGATGACGCAACTGGTCCTGAAGACGCTGGGACTGGACGATTATCGGGTGCGTCTGGGATTCCGCGATCCGGCGAGCGATAAATACGTGGGCACTCAGGAAACCTGGCAGCGGGCCGAGGAGGCCTTGGAGCGGGTCTGCGGGGAAATGGAATTGCCCCAGGTACGGGTCGAGCGGGGCGAAGCGGCCTTTTACGGTCCCAAGGCCGACTTCCTGGTGAGCGATTGCATTGGCCGCGAGTGGCAACTGGGCACGGTGCAACTGGATTACAATCTGCCCAGCACCCAACGGTTTGCCCTGGAATACATCGGTCCGGACAACGCTCCTCATCGGCCGGTGATGATCCATCGGGCGCCGTTCGGTTCGTTTGAACGGTTCGTGGGCATGCTGATCGAACATTACGCCGGCGCGTTCCCATTGTGGCTTGCTCCCGAGCAGGCCCGGGTAATGGTCGTAAGCCAAAAGGCGGAAGAGTACGGACGCCAGGTTCAGCAGCAGTTGTCCGCGGCGGGCCTGCGCGTGACGGGCGACTATCGGGCGGAAAAAATCGGGGCCAAAATCCGCGATGCCCAATTGGAACTGATTCCTTATATGTTTATCATCGGCGCCCGAGAGGCCGAAGAAGGCAAAGTGGCCCTGCGCGATCGCCTCGCAGGCGACCTCGGCTCCATGCTTTTGGATCAGGCCGTGGCCAAACTTCAGGCCGAAATCCGCGAAAAAACCATCCGACATAAAGTAGGAGATAGTGGTAAAGAAAGGGATGAAGGATGAATTCAGAATAATGAATGCCGGATACAAAAACTGAAAACTGTGAACTGTAAACTTTAAACTTTAAACTGATAACTCCTGAGGTACGATGCTTATGGGAAAATGGAATACTACGGAAGAGATCAAACAGCGCATAAACGAACAAATCCGCGTTAGTCCGGTTCGCGTCATTGGCGTGGATGGAGCCCAATTGGGAATCATGCCCACTGAACAGGCCTTGGAGCAGGCTCGGGCGATCAATCTCGATCTAGTAGAGGTGGCGCCAACCGAGCGTCCGCCCGTCTGCCGGATCATGGATTTTGGCAAGTTCAAGTATCAGCAGAAGAAGCGTCAACACCGCAGCCATAGCCATCATGTGAAAATCAAGGAAATCCGCGTGCGCCCCAAGACCGGCGATCACGATCTGACGGTGAAGATCAACAAGGCCCGCGAGTTTCTGACGCACAAAGACAAAGTGATCGTGAGCGTGGTCTTCCGCGGCCGCGAATTGGCCCACATCGAAGAAGGCCGCAAGATCATCGACGATATCCTGGAACAGTTGGAAGATATCTCCAAAATCGAATCGCCTCCTGAACACCATGGCCGCCGCATGATCTGTACGCTGATGCCGAAATAGCCGGACGGCAGACTGCGGATCATTTTATGGGCATGTATCGTGGCCTTTGATTGCAGCCAAGACCGCGACCACCGGTCGCGGCTTTATGTCTATATCCTATGTACCTTTCCCTAAACCCTGTCCCCTTTTCGCCGATCCCCCTTTTCGAGATCTGGCAATTGTTTATAATATGGAGTTTATTATCCATGAAATTGCCTCAAAAGAGGGATATGAAACATGCCGAAAATGAAGACCCATAAGGGAACTAAAAAGCGTTTCCGTTTGACTGCCAAGGGGAAGGTAAAGCATCGCTCGGCCGGGACCAGCCACCTGGCCACGCGCATGAGCCAAAAACGCAAGCGGAATTTGCGCGGCACGACTGTGGGAAGCAAGGTCGAAGCCGATCGGATCCGCTCGGCCCTGTGCGGGCACAGCTATTAAAGGGTGGCGCAATTCAAGAATATTTATCAAGCGGGACGGGCAGGATAACGCTTCCTGCGTAAAGGAAGGGCCTGGCTCTCGCAAACATTGGGGAAGTCGATCATGAGAACCACCAAGGGCGCTGCCCGAACCCGGGCAAAAAAACGACTCTTTCGCAAGGTAAAAGGTTTTGTCGGCGGTCGACGCCGGCTGATACGCACCGCCAAGGAAACGCTGGTTCGCTCCGGCGTTTATGCCTTTCGCGACCGGCGCAATCGGAAACGCGAATTCCGCAAGCTCTGGATCATTCGCATCAATGCCGCGGTGCGCCAACACGGATTGCGCTACAGCGATTTCATTGCCGGATTGAAAAAAGCCGACATCGAACTCGATCGGAAAATCCTGGCCGACATGGCCGTGGCCGATCCCGAGGGATTCGAGCAGGTTATCGCGTTGGCCAAAAACGCCCTGGATAAAAAAGATTAGGCTGCGCGTGGAACGGGCATCTTGATCGTGTGTTCTCGTGCAAACGACGCAACTTGTATTGTTTAGCCCGGACACTTGTGTCCGGGGACTCTGGCTTTTTAGCACCGGTCGCAAGCGACCGGGCTAAACTTTACGTATATCAATATATCATGGCCTTAGCGGACTTTCTGGCTGAATTAGACGAGCTTGCCCGTCGGGCAACGAAGGCCTTTGCCGCGGCCCAAGATGCCGCTGCTTTAGAGGCGGCGCGCATTGAATTTGTCGGCGCGCGCAGCGGTCGATTGAAAGACACGCAAAAAGCCCTGGGGCAGGTTGATAAGGCCGACAAGCCCGCAGCCGGCAAGCGGTTCAACAAAGTCAAACAGCAGATCGAGGCTGCGTTGGCCGAGACAACTCAGCGACTGGCCCAAAAGGGCGGCGCCAAGGCCGAGGCGCGGCAATTTGATCCCACGGTACCGGGCAAGCTTTTGCGACTGGGGCATTTGCACCCGATCACAGAGACTATTGAGGAAATAAAAGACATTATGGGCCGGCTGGGATTTACCGTGGCCGACGGCCCGGAGGTCGAGGATCACTGGCACAATTTCGAGGCCTTGAACATCCCCCTGGAGCATCCGGCCGCGATCCGCTGGACAATTTTTATTTGGCCGTGGCTGAAAAAACAATCGTTGGGACGACAGTTGAACTGTCGCCCCAACAAGCGGCGGATTTAGAGCCGGAGGGCTTTTTATTGCGCAGCCAGACCAGCAATGTGCAGATCAGGGTGATGGAAAAGACCCGGCCGCCGGTGCGGATCATTTCGCTGGGACGCGTATATCGGCCCGACACGGCCGACGCCACGCATTATCCCATGTTTCATCAGATCGAAGGTTTAATGGTCGACCGGCAGGTGACAATGGCCGACTTGAAGAGTGTTTTACGCCTTTTCGCGCGCAGCGCATTCGCCAATGACGTACACATTCGTTTCCGCCCTTCGTTCTTTCCCTTTACCGAGCCGAGCGTTGAGGTGGACATGAGTTGGCAGGGCGGCTGGATCGAGATGGGCGGGGCGGGAATGGTCGATCCTAACGTGCTTATGGCCGTAGGCTACGATCCCGAGGAATTTTCCGGCTTCGCCTTTGGATTGGGTATCGAGCGCATCTGCGCCCGCCGACACGGCATTACCGATATACGCGAGTTTTTCAAAAACGACGTTAGATTCCTCCATCAGTTTTGAAACATGATAGTTTAGCCCGGCCACTTGTGGCCGGGGAATTTTTCGATTGATCAAATCGTTTTATCTTTATTCACTGCGAAACCGCAAGCGGTTTCGTTTATATTTCATCATTCTGGATTTTCTGAACCCTGAACTCTGACCCCTATCCCCTAAAATGCTCGTTTCCTGGAACTGGCTGAAGCAATATGTTACGCTCGACATGCCCATCGAGGAGTTGGAGCGGCGCTTGATGATGGCCGGTCTGAATCACGAATCGACCGAGGAAATCGGCGGCGATTTGGCCGTTGACCTGGAGGTGACCAGCAATCGGCCAGACTGCCTGGGACATATTGGGATCGCGCGGGAAATCGCCGTTCTCTGGGGCAAGCAGTTGAAAATTCCCGCTGCCAGGCCCACCGAAGGAAAAACGCCGGTCGAGCAACTAACTTCGGTGCAAATTGACTGCCCGGATTTGTGCTTTCGGTATATTGCGCGGCTAATTCAGGGCGTAAAAATAGCCCCCAGTCCTGACTGGATGGCCCGGCGCTTGGAGACGATCGGTCTGACGCCCATTAACAACGTGGTCGACGCGAGCAATTATGTGCTTACGGAATGCGGCCAGCCGCTGCACACGTTCGACTATCTGAAACTCAAGGGCAGGAAGATTATCGTACGGCGTCCGCTGCCGGGCGAGACCATCAAAGCCATCGATCATAAAACCTATGAACTTGCCCCGGATATGTGCATAATTGCCGATGCTGAAGATCCGGTGGCCATTGGCGGGGTGATGGGCGGAGCGACGACCGAGGTTTGCGCCAAGACGACCGATATATTAATCGAAGCCGCCCAGTTCGATCCGGTATCGATCCGCAACACGGCTCGGCGCCTAAATTTGCACAGCGATTCGTCGTACCGTTTCGAGCGGCGCGTGGATCCCGAAGGACTGGATTGGGCCAGCCGCCGCTGCTGCGAACTGATTCTCGAACTTGGCGGCGGCGAATTGGCCTCCGGCGCGATCGACGTGGGCCAGAGTCCCCCTCAACGCGAGCCGATTGTGCTGCGGTTTTCACAACTTAAGCGGATATTGGGAATCGACGTGCCTCCGCAGCGCGTACGGGAAATTCTACTGGCCCTGGGCAACGTCGAAGCGACTGATAATAAAGATTGGTCCAGCCGCGCACAAAAAACTTCGCTAATCTCCTCCGCCGGCGAAAGCATCACCGTAATTCCACCCAGTTGGCGACGCGATTTGACACGCGAGGCCGATCTCATCGAGGAAGTCGGCCGCATTCACGGCTACGAGCAGATTCCCGAGGACGCGGCAGTGCCCATGGCGCCCTTGACGCGCACGCGCGAGGATCGCGTTTTGGCGAAAATTCGCGGCGTGCTGACGGCGGCGGGAATCGACGAGGCTCTGACGCTAAGTGTACTCGACGAGAAATCTTCCGCGGCCTTTAGCCCTTGGACCACTGCCGCACCGCTGCGCACTTTGCTGCCGGTTATCCGCGGGGCCGACCGCCTGCGGCGGAGCCTGATCCCCAGCCTGCTGGCCGCGCGACGCACCAACGAAGCCCTTTCCAATCCTGAAATCGAACTGTTCGAAATCGCAAGAATTTATCTCCCCCGGCAAGACGAATTGCCCGATGAAGATCTGATGCTGGGCATTACCAGCGGCCAAGATCTTTTATTCGTCAAGGGCGTGATCGAAGCTTTGATCGAGGCGCTGAAGTGCAAACTGCCGCTGGAGTCGACCAATGTTGATGTTGCTCTGCTTGATCACCAGCAATCTTGCCAACTGCATCTTGGCGGCAAGCTCTTGGGATATGTGGGAAAACTATTGCACGAAGGACAAAAACAGTTCGACCTTCGCGATCCAACCACCGTGGCCGAAATTAAAATTGCGCCGCTGGTCGAGGCGGCCAACCTGATGCCGTCTTCTACTTCCTTGCCGGCCTATCCTGCGGTTGCGCGGGACATCAATCTGGTGGTCGACGAGGCGGTCCGCTGGTCTGACGTGGCAGCCACGGTTTGCGCCATGGCGGAGAATGCCTCGAAGAGCTTCGGTATCGCGACACTTATCGCGATCCCCAACGCCTTGGCCAAGGCAAGAAAAGCCTGCTGATGACGATCATTCTGCGCCTGAAAGACGGCACGCTCACCAGCCCACAGGCCGACGAAATCCGCGATCAAGTCGTGGCAGCCTGCAAAGCCAAACACGGCGCGGAACTGCGGGCATAAAAAAAGAGGAGCAAAAGATAAAGCAGCTCTTTCTAGGTACATGCGGTATTTCACGTTCCTAATGCTACGTCAAGCACTACACATGAGACAATCTATTGTACTGGTGGAACGCTCATCGTAATTGTCTGGCTATAAATATTGAACATAATCATTGGGGCCATATACTGCTCCGGCGATTGTAATTAATTTGTTGATCGGTAGCGCAAAAACCGGACATCATCATGCGAAAGTACAAATACACCCGAATTACTATCTTCAATGTGATGCATTGGATTGGTTTGGCTGGTGGTCTTGTGCTTGGGGGGATGTACTTTGGAACATCAGGAGCGATAATTGGCGGCCTGGTAGGATTCGTTCTGGGTTACTTTGTCAGTCTGACTTTGGAAGATTTAGCTGATAGAGCTTTCTTTAAGGAAATTGATCAGAGTTCGAATTCAAAATTATGGGAAATCGTGGGAGAGAACGAATGGAATTTGCGGCAGTCCATAGCCTTGCTCAGTTTGGGGGCACGTGGCGAGGATGTGCAGCCAGTTCTCCCGCGCATCATCAGCATGCTTGAGTCTGATTCCACCCTCACTCGACGTTACGGCTGGGATGCATTGCGTCTGGTCTATAACGAGGAAACCAATGCCATCGGAGATTATAATCCGCGGGAATCAGTGGAAGAATGTCGCCGTAAGGTTGCCAGACTTCGCGCCATGTAATTGACCGACAATGAAAAACTGACTATCATTATTTCAGGCTGTGCCCGCTCGGTCCGCCACGAGCGGATGCCTGGACTTTGGATGGCAGGATAAGAATATGAATGTCCCACCGCTAGAGATTGACAATGCTGAAGTCGTGCTTTGGACCGTGCTGGATGAACGCCACAAAGCTACTGGGAATACCAAGCATTATCGTGATGGCGAATTGCAGGCAAATTTTTCCGGACTCGCGATTGCAAAAGTATAAAAATGACGTTGGCTACTATCTGTTTTATTGCGACCCGCTCTGGCAAGTGCAAAACGATACGTATCACGATAGCATTGACGATGCCATAAAACAGGCCGAATTCGAGTTTGCCGGCACGGCAAAAACGTGGAATAAAATCCCACCCAGTTAGTAAAGATAACACGGCTGCCGCCAAGTCTATCAGCTTTGCGTTTGGTAATATGAAAGTCTATTTAATAATATGAGTTCATTAGACCTGTACCTTGTAGAGGAAGATATGGTCAAGCTCCTCGCTTGGCTTAATAACGATGCTGAAATTGCTTTTATTTGTCCGAATGGTGAGAAATCATGGATAGCAACAGCAACACAAAATACGCTATCAGAAGGCCGCCACATTCTATGGCACGTACCAAGCGGGCCACTGCCACTTTATCGAGAAGGTGAAAAAGATGTATTAGGAATAGTTCTTAGAAAAAAATTAAATGTGCTGGGACTTCCGCTGGTCGAAGCTGGATTTATTAAAGATCCATGGGCCGGATGGAAGGGCCCCTGCGATGCTTCTGATCCTAATATTCCATTTCTTGGTTCAGTACCCAAAATATTTACTCTGGATTATCAACCAAAAACCAAAATTGAATTTGACCAAATCGCGATAGGCCTATCGCACATTGGTTGGATAGGAGGTCGTTATAGTAGCCTCGGAGAATCGCCAACAAAAGAAGCAAAGAATTGGTGGAAGCGATTAAATAACTGGGTAAGAAAAATTGCTACCAAGGTTCCAAGAGGCGGAGAGAAGAAATGTAATCTGGAAGTTTGGGCGTTTCCCTCTGCTCTTTTGGAAATCCAGGCGGGAAAACCCTGTGCTCCCAATTGATATAGGCCTGGTATAACAAACGCTTGCAACGGAGAGTAGAAAAAGATCCTTGCGTTCCCGCGCCGGACCGTGGGAACGAGTTGGTTTCAACAACGGCGCAGGTCGACGTGAACCTCATCCTCCAACTCAATCAAAGCATAGTAACCCGAGGCGGCTGCTCCGCAATTGACCACGGTAGTGGCGCCGAGCATTTCCACGCCTCTGGATTCGTGGATATGCCCGCAAATCACCAGGGCCGGCTGTGTCTTATCAACGAACTCCCTCAGTGCCAAACTGCCTACATGCTGAAAGAAAAAGGTGCGATCGAGTTTGCCGTTTCGGGGGGGTACATGGGCAAGTACGACGTGCCATCGGGCATTTTGCACTTGACTGAAGCCTACTTCTAGTTGCTGCGCCAACTGCTCTTCTTCGAATTCATACATTCCTCTGCGCCAGGGAGGAGTAGCGGAAAGCCCATGAATGCCTATGTCTTTGATGATCATACCCCTCCCAGCGACGGATACGCTCAGTTCCATCAGGCGCTGATCGATCAAAGCCGTATCGCAATTTCCCGCCACCGCCAAAACGGGAACTTTGTTGGATTGGGCGATATGCACAATAGTTTCGGCGTTCTCGGGCGTGCCAAAATTGGTCAAATCTCCTCCCAGGCAAACCAAATCCACCTGATCTGCGTCTTTTAAAATACGCTGAAGATTCTCAATTCGGTTGTGTATATCGGTAATGCCGAGGATTTTCATTTTTATGGCACAGGGTTAGTAAATATTTCCCTATTGTGGGGGTGCATTAATTAGCTTCCATCCGGAATAATGGATGATACAAAACCAATATTATCCACACGGAGGCGACATTAGAAATAGACCTCGCCCATGGGGCTTAAGCCCAATTTATATCTTGCGAAATTATTTCCCGCTTGCAAGGTTGGGAGAAAAATAGAAACTAAAGGTTTGGGTTTTTTGGGAGATTGCGATGAAACAATTGTTTTTAGAGAAACCGTCGATCATCACAGATTGGGATCGGATGTATCGCCAGGGGACGCCCCCTTGGGATGCGGGCGTGCCGCATGCCGAATTGCTTCGCGTGCTGAACGAATACTCCTTTCCCAAAGTCGGCACAGTGTTGGAACTAGGTTGCGGCACCGGATCGGACGCCATTTGCTTTGCCAAGCGGCGGTTTGAGGTGACGGCCATCGATTGCTCGCCGATCGCTCTGGAGCGCGCCCGGCTACGCGCCGAAAACCACAATGCGCTGTTGCGCTTCGTGCTGGAGGACATTTTTGATTTCGTGCGGACGATCGGGCAGTTCGACGTGGTGTATGATGCGGGTTTTTACCACTATATCCGGCTAACCAAGCTGGAAGCGTTTTTAGATCTTCTGTGGCGCGTTACCAAACCCGGCTCGTGGTACTTCTGTCTAGCCGCCAGCACGGGCGAACGAGTCGAAGGCGGCCCGCCGCAAGTTTCGGAGGACGAGATCCGCTTTGAACTGGGACGGCTGTTGGAGTTTGTCCACCTCCGCCACATCCGCTTGGAAAGCCCGCTGCGGGCACAAGGTTACTTGGGTTGGTCGTGCTTGATGCGCCGTCCGGAAATCAGATCGTAGCGGGGCTGCTTTCGCTTGGCGGCTGATTGATCATTATTTAAAACGAGAAAAGCCGGCGGGCCGTTAAGCAGGGACGTTGGTTTTTTTAAATCGCCACAGGCTGTAGCTCGCCCACCATGGCCCTAATCACATGCAAAATATGTTGGGGCATAAACGGCTTGGCCAAGTAGCTTTCGTAATCTTTTTGGAAGGTGCGGATGGAAAGCTTGGGATCGTTATAAGCCGTAATGATGACTATTTTTACTCTCTTCAGGCCTTGGATGTTGTAACTGCGTTCGATATTACGGATACCGTCCAAGGTCTCCAATCCGCTGAGGCCCGGCATGACTACGTCGAGGAAGATTAGATCGTAGGGCTGTTCGTCATCCAGTGCGCGGCGAAAGCGGCTCAGGGCTTCGCCGCCATCCAAGGCAAGGTCGCACAAGCCGTAGGGAGATACAATGGCCCTGAGCAATTCGCGACAAGAAAAATCATCATCAACCACTAAAAATCGCATACTTCACCCCTCCTGCCGCCGCTGGCCGATAAGGCTCAAGACGCCGGCATTCCCTATGCGTCAACCACTATTTAATTGCTTTTGGCCGTTTGTAGTTATTTGTTCTATCCTTTAGAAGTATAGACTTTTCAAAGGCGGCGAAGGAAACAATAGTCGTTTTTCCGAGTGTAAGGAATATGGCATATTTGGCGGAAGCAGTTATAATCGCCAAATTCGCTATTTCCTTCGCTAGACCCCCCTTGCCAGATAATAATTTTCATGAATCCTACCAGCACTTTCCGTGAAGCTCTGACTGCAGGCGTTTTGATATTCGACGGCGCCATGGGTACGGAAATATACCGCCGTCACGTGTTTACCAATCGCAGCTTCGACGAGCTGTGTCTATCCGATCCCAAACTGATAGAAACCATCCATGGCGAATATCGCCAGGCCGGCGCCGACGTGCTTACCACCAATACCTTCGGCGCGAATCGGGTGGCATTGGCGCGGTTTGGGCTGGCCGAGAAAACAGGCGAGATTAATCGTCTCGGCGCAGTCGCTTGCCCGCCAGGCGGCCGACGCGGCGGACCGGCCGATATTCGTGGCCGGTTCCGTCGGTCCCTTACCTTCTCAAGCCCAGTACGAGGCCCTGTACGACGAAATGATCGCCGAACAAGTGGAAAGCCTGATTGCCGGCGGCGCCGATTTTATTCTTTTCGAGACTCAGCCCACGCGCAGGGCATTGGAAATATGCGTGGCGGGCATGCGTCGCCATCGCGACGTCGATTATGTGCTTTCCTTTGCTTTGGTGGAAAACTGCGAGTCGGCCTCGGGGGAATCGATCGAGCACATGATGGCCCCCTTACCGGACGAGTATCCCCAACCCATTGCCTGGGGAATGAACTGCGGCACGGGACCGGACTTTCTCTTGGCCGCCGTGGAGCGGGCCGTGCGCCTTACCGCTTTGCCCTTGATCGTGCAACCCAATGCCGGCATGCCGAAAGAAGTCGATAACCGCCGCATTTACCTGTGTTCGCCGGAATATTTGGCCGAGTATGCCAAACGCTATGTGAACCTGGGCGTGTCGGCAGTGGGAGGATGCTGCGGCACCACGCCCGATCATATCGGAGAGTTGGTCCGGACCATCAAACCATTGGCCCGCATCCCCTCCAAGCAAGTGCTCGCCGCCGTGGCCGAAAGCGTGGAACAAAAAACTCCGGCCCCGCTGGCCGAAAAATCACAACTAGCTTTTCGGCTGTCCCGGCGCCAATGGGTGACGACCGTGGAATTGCTTCCGCCGCGCGGTTATGATTTGCGCCCACCCTGGAGAAGAGCAAGACGCTCCGCGAGCACGGCATTAACGCGATCAACATCCCCGACGGCCCGCGGGCCAGTTCCCGGCTCTCTTCGCTGATTACCGCCGAGCATATTTTACGCGAAGCCCAAATAGAACCCATCCTGCACTTTTGTTGTCGCGACCGCAATATCATCGGCATGCAAGCCGACCTTTTGGCCTGCGCGGCCTGCGGCATTCGCAACATTCTTTTTATCACCGGCGATCCGCCCAAGTTGGGCGATTATCCCCAGGCCACCGGCGTGTTCGACACCGATTCGATTGGCATGGCGGCGGTGCAACGGCGCTTGAATTGCGGCATCGATCTGGGCGGACAGGCCATCGACCCGCAAACCTTCGCGGTGATCGGCGTGGGACTAGATCCCACGGCGCTCGATCGGCAACGGGAATTGGAGCGCTTTCGTCGCAAGGTGCAATCCGGCGCAGAGTTTGCCATCACCCAGCCCGTGTTTGATCCTGACGCCTTATTGCGGTTCCTCGATGAGGCACAACGCTATAATATTCCCCTTATTGTCGGCATTTGGCCCTTGGCGAGTTACCGCAACGCCATGTTTATGCGTAATGAAGTGCCGGGCGTGGTCATCCCCGATGCGGTGCTCGAGCGCATGGCGGCGGTGGAAAGCCGCGAAGGACAATTGGCCGTGGGGATCGAAATCGCCCGCGAATCGGTAGACCGCGTTCGCCGCCGCGTGGCGGGCATTCAAGTCAGCGCCCCTTTCGGCAAAATCGAAACGGCGCTGGCGGTGATCGAGGGGCCTGGATAAGCCGCGGTTCTCCGTGAAAAACGCGGAAAATCAGGGCTTATTATGCTCTTCTCGGAGATCTTTCAGACCGAGCCGGGCCAACCAGCGTCCCCGCTCTGGCAGGGCCGCCTGTTTTGCCTCTTCGGCGATGGCCGTGGGGCTGCCCTCGCGTTGCTCAAACATGCGGACCTTTTCCTCCAATTGCGTTCGTTCTCGGGCGATCTTGCGCGTTCCAATGAAAGTTCTACTTCCGCGCGGCGAAATTTTTCACGCCATTCATCCTGAAGGATTTTGAGTTTCATGCGCTCTTCCTGGATGATGGGATCGCCGTCCAGTATTTTTCCCACTGCCGCGGCGCCCACCGCCACGGAACCGATGTGCTTGGTCTGAGTTTCCAGGAGTTGCCGCAATTCGTTGATTTCCTGCTGTTTTTCCGCGACTACCCGATCGGTTTTCTGCAGGACCTGATCTATTTTCAGTTTTTCTTCCCGGTTTTCCTCGTTTTCCTCGTCAAAATCGGCTTCGAGCGCAGCAAGGATGCGCTGTTTTTCCGCTTCCCAATTGAGAATGCCCGTGGAAATGCGATCCAGAGTTCCTCCCCTGTTCTGCTGTAATTCGGCCAATTGCTCTTGCAGTTCAGTGTTGAGGACTCTCAATTCGTTCAGCTCTTGATTGGCCGTTTCGTAGAGCTGGCGAAGATTTTCCCGGCCTTCCGCGTCTTCCGAGGTGGAAGCGGCTTTTTCCGCCGGCGGAGGATTGCTCCTTAAAATGCGGCATTGCTCGCGCAGCGAGGCTAATTCTTCGAGCAATTCATGATGATCGACCGCGGCCGTTTGTTCCCCGGCCATTCGCTGCCGTTGAAGTTCCTTGAGATTTTCGGCGTGGCGGGATTTGAATTCGCGCGCGATGCGGCGCCGCTGACTGGCGGTTTCAGCGGCTGTTTGCACTAGTTCCGCCTGTTGTTTGTCCAGCTCGGTTTGTCGATTTTGCAGCGTATCTTGCAGTGCCTGGTGCTGGAGCTTTTGATTTTCCAGTTCCGCCCTCTCCGCTTCTATTTGTTTATCAAACTCGGCTTGTCGATTTTGCAGGGCATCGGAGAGTGCCTGGTGCCGGGTCTTTTGATTTTCCAATTCCGCTCTTTCCGCTGCAATTTGTTTGTCCAGTTCGGCTTGTCGAGTTTGTAGGACATCGGAGAGCGCCTGATGCTGGGTCTTTTGGTTTTCTAGTTCCGCTCTTTCCGCTTCCATGGTCTTTCTTTCGTCCGCCAACTTTTTCTCGGCTGCCAGCGCGGCGGATTGCCGCTGCACAATGTCCTGTCGTTGCTCGGCCAACTCCGCTTGTTGCCGTTTCAAGTGATCCGCAAACGCTTGCTCCTGTTCCATGGCGCGGCGATAAAAATTCTCCCACTCGGCCTGGCGCGAGGCAAGTTCGCTCTTCATCTGTTCCAACGCCGCCGACTGCTGCCGAAGTTGCTCGGAGCGGAGGGCGATTTCATCCCGAGCGTAATGGGTTTCCTGGCGCTCTTTGGCCAAATCAGCGGCGAGCTGCTGCAATTGAGCGGTCAAATCCGCTTCGGCGCGGCGTAATCGTTCCTGCTGAGCGGAGAGAAATTCGCGTACCCGCTCCCGTTGGTCTTTCAGCGCGGCGGTAAACTGTTCAGTCCAGTCCTCGACCCCAAGGGGCGGCAGCGAAGATACTTCCATGGTTACTCGTTCAATTCCAATACGTACTGGTCGCGCAGAGCAGATCGGCGTGATCTGCGCACACAATCAGTGCAGACATAGTATGTGAAGGGAATTAGCCTGCTAATCCCCCTATGGTTTTATAGGTTACAACGCCGGACAGGTCAAAAGCGACCTTCGGAAAAAAGCGATTAGGCCGGTTGTATGGGCATAAGCAAACACAGACAAAACTGCGGCAATTCGGCTTGAAGTATCCACCGTCCCGGCAATCGGCGGACCGGCGGAAAATTCCGCTTACTTCAGACCTTGCATGAAGCGCAAGAATCGGGCTTCCAGCATTTGCCAATCGGCGCCGAAGGTGGCGATGAAATCGTTGCTCCGCTGGGCGGCGGTGTACTCCGAAAACGGCGTCCGGGAAGCGGTCAACGAAAGAAATTGAGCGTATTTATGCGGTTCATTTTCCATCAAGAAGAAGGTAAACGCCCAGGCTTCGGCATAGGCGGCCGGGGGATTAATGCTGAAAATCTGATCGGAGGCGATCATCGAGGCAAGCAGTTCCGGCCGGTGCCGATTTTCCAGCATGGAGCGAAAGTTTTGCCAACGCCCGCGATTGATACGGTCGGATAAATTCGGATAGTCATGGGCATTGTATACGCCCGGGGCTTCAAAGAGCATGGCCAGCCCCTCGGCCAGCCAGACGGGCGGCTGGCAATATCGGCTGTGCAGGCCGGTATTAAACGCTGTTTGATGCGTGGCCTCGTGGATCACCACCGAGGCGTTCTGCTGCCAGTGTTTCGAATTGGCCCGGGCGCCCATGTCGTAAAGCATAATGCGGTTGGACTGCCAGGAGTAAAAGCCCAATACGCCGTTGGGCGAGGCCACGCCGTTTTCCGTGGAATAACGCTGAAATTCATGCTGGTTGCGGCAGACAACGCCGATCAGCGGAAAGGGCGGCGCCGAAGGACGAAAGCCGCGCACGGAAAAATAACTCGTAAACGAGCGATAGAGCTGTTCAAACCGTTCGGCCCAGATCTCGCTTTGGCCCCGCGCATGGGCCACCAGGTAATGACTTGTGCCGCTGACTTCATACTCGTTGCCTAATTCCACCAGCAGCAGGGCGCGGACTTCCGAAGGCGAATAAGCGCGGAAATGATCGGCGGTTTTTTTATAATCCTTGACGTCCGCCGGATTAATGCTCCAGAGCCCGCCGTCGCGCCCCAACAAATGAATCTGGTTTTCGTCCCATTTTATCGGCGAGCCTTCGATCTTCCGGCCTTGGTACGATAATTCCAACATTCCATACATTGGCTCTACAGCCAAAGCAAAGGGAGCCATGCCTAAGATGAGAGTCAGCCAGATTGCAAATTGAAAATTGCAAATTGAAAATTGCAAATTGCTGTGTTTCATATTGCAAGGGATGTGGAAAATGCCCATCATAAAGCCGCGACCATTGGTCGCGAAAACAGAAATTTTAAGCCGCTCCGCCCGTAAGAAAGCTTAGCTTAATCCAAGCCGGGGGCAAAACCGTGTCGCATGGTATTCTCGGTTGAGGAGCGGGGTTCGACAAAATGCAAGAGGTAATCCGCCCCGCCGGCCTTGCTGCCGACACCGGAAAGTCCGAAACCGCCGAACGGCTGGCGCCCCACCAAGGCCCCGGTAATGCCGCGATTCAGATACAGGTTGCCCACCCGGAATTGCCGCCGGGCGGCCTCCAAGTGCGCTGGTCTGCGGCTGAAAACCCCGCCCGTCAATTTATAAGACGTGGCATTGGCCAGTTCCAAACCCTCGGCGAAATCGCGAACGCGCATTACCGCAAGCACCGGCCCAAAAATCTCTTCATTGGCCAGGCGATGCTGCGACTGGATGCCGGAAAAGACGTGGGGTCCGATAAACGGTTTGCCGACGCTCTCGGCCAAGCCCCGGGGCACATCGCAGGCCAATTCCAGCTTTCCTTCGGTTTTGCCGATTTCGATATATTCACGGATCTTGGCCGCGGCGTTTTCGTCGATTACCGGACCAAAGTCAGTGCCCGGATCGGCGGGATCGCCGATCGCCAATGTGCGGGTCGATTCCACCAGGCGCTTGAGGAACTTGTCGTGCACGCCGTCGAGTACGATAGCACGGCTGCAAGCGGAACATTTTTGGCCGCAGTATCCAAAAGCCGATTGGCGCACGCCGAGCACGGCTTCGTCGAGATCGGCCGACTCGTCGACAATGATCGCATTCTTGCCGCCCATCTCGCAGACCACTTTCTTGACGAAATGCTGATCTTCGCGCGTGTCGTAAGCGGTGCGCAGGATATCGAGCCCCACCGCTTTCGAGCCGGTGAAGGCAATCATGGCCACGCGCGGATCGCGCACCAGGATCTCGCCGATTTCGCGTCCGGCGCCGGGCAGGAAATGCAATACTTCGGCCGGCACGCCCGACTGCCAAAGGATCTCGCACATTGCCTGGGCAATTGCCCGGGTTTGCGTGGAGGGCTTCACCAGGACCGTATTGCCCGTGGCCAAGGCCGCCACGGTCATGCCCATGCAGATGGCCAAGGGGAAGTTCCAAGGACTGATGACCGAGGTCACGCCGCGGGGTTGATACCACTGGTGGTTCAACTCGCCCACATAGAGCCCCAACCGTTGCGGCTGGAACAGTCCCACGGCTGAGCGGGCGTAATATTCGCAAAAGTCGATGGCCTCGCAGGTGTCGGCGTCGGCTTCACGCCACGGTTTGCCCGCCTCGCGAATCATGATCGCGGAGAACTCGTCGCGTCGCTCGCGCAACAAAGCTGCCGTTTTGAGGATAATTTTCGACCGTTCGATTGTGTCCTTATCGCGCCAGGCCGGAAACGCCGCGGCAGCCTGGGCAATGGCTTGCCGGGCGTTTTCGGCATTGGCCATGCTCTTGACCAGCGGCACCTTCACCGCGGCCACTGTGCGCAAGAAAGACTCGCGTTGGTCAGCCTGGGAAAAATCGCGCATGGGTTCGTTGATCATGGGCAGGCCGTTGCCCAGTCCATCCACGGCCGGAGATAGTTTGTGCCGTTGGGCTGCCTCGTCGCCCGTGGTAACTGGCGCGGCGGAATCCGTCTGGGAATTATGCGGTGAAGCCAGCAGCACCTCATCGGAGACTTCATCGGAGAAACCCGCGCGGAGCCACGACTGGTTCGAGGTATTTTCCAACAACCGGCGCACAAAATAGGCCATGCCGGGGATCATTTCTCCGACCGGCATATACTCCCGAATGCGCAGGTTGCGTTGCTTTATCGCCGCTTGAAGCTGATCGGCCATGCCGTGGAGGACTTGGATTTCCACGGCCGACTGGGGCAGCCCGTATTTTTCCAACAAGGCCAGCGCGTAGGCGATCGAGCGCATATTATGCGAGCCAAGGGCCAGTTTCGCGCCGCCTTGACCGGGGCTCCGCGGCATGGCCTCCACGAATTTTTCGGCCATGCGCTCGAAACAGGCGTCGGTTTCGCGTTTGGCGGTCCATACGGGCACGGGCCAACCCATGCGCTCGGCATTGATGACTTCATAGTCCCAATAAGCGCCTTTGATCAACCTCACGGTGATCTGCCGGCCGGTGCGCCGTGCCCAGGCAATCACACGCTGGGCGTCATCCATGCCGCTCGTGAGATACGATTGCAAAGCCAAACCGGCGGGAAAATCGATCGCCTCGCAGCAATGCTCGAACAAGGACAGCGTAAGGTCTTTTAGCGCGGATTGCTCCATGTCGAAATTTACAAACACATTGTTCCGCGCCGCTGCTTGCAGAATTGGTTTTAAGGCCTTGGACAATGCCGTCAGTGAGCCTGGAAAATCAATGGCGTCGGTCCGGGCACAGAGCGAGCTGATCTTGATCGAGACATTGACCCGAGGGATGGGGCCGATATGATCGGTCTCCAATTGCGGATTGGCAGGCCATTGGGCGACCGTGGAGGGCAGCGTCTCGACCAAATCGAGATACCGGTCTTGATATGCCCGGGCTTCGGCGTCGCTGACGCAGGCTTCGCCCAGCAAGTCGACGCTGAAGGCAACGCCTCCCTTCCAAATTTTATGCAATATTGGCAGCGCGGCGGCTGCATCTTCGCCGGCGATAAAATTACCGGCCATGGCCGTGATGCGATTGGAAATGATCTTGGATAAAAGCCCTTTGGCCAGCGAGCCCGCTTTCAGACCCAGATCCAATCCCGGCGGCAGAGTGACGCCCGGCTGTGAGAGATAATCCACTAGATAGTCGTGGACCATCTGGGATGTATTGAACATGGGGAAAACGTCAATATATCGGAAGAGTTGTGTTTTAAATGCCGGGTCCTTCATTGCCCAATTCATGAGCTGGTCGGACCAGAACTTGGCGGAAAAAAAGCCCGCCCGGTATTTCCTGGCGAGCCCCAACAGTTCGCGGCCGATTTCCTTTGCCCGACGCTCAACATCGGATGAGGGCCTGAATGTTGTTTGCCCGGTTGGCGCCGGCATGGCGACCTGCTTGCCGCTTTTTTTGCCGCCTAACCATGTCATAATATCATTCCTCGGGAAGAAAAGACCGTATGGTACTGAAATCACACGTTCCACAAACCGATATTTTTAATCTTTTCTTGATGTTTTTAATAGTCCTGGGCATGAGAATCTTGCCTCATTCAGTGGTTTTCTGCAAAAAACAAGTGCCGCAGTCGGATTGCCCAACCGCGGCACTTTATTTTTTAATTACAATTACTACGAAGCATTATAGACAGCGCATGAATGCTACCAGGTCTTGCTTTTCTTGATCCGTTAGATTTACGCCCAGAACCAAGTTGAAGAACTCCGCAGTGTCCTCCAGCGTCAACAAGCGCCCGTCGTGCAGATACGGCGGAGAGTCTTTGATCCCGCGGAGAGGAAAGGTCTTGATCGGCCCGTCGCTCGATGCCATGCGGCCGTTGATCAACTGCGGCTTAAAAAAGCGTTCGGCCCGGAGATTGTGCATCAGGTTATCGGTGTAGTAAGGCGCGGGATGACATACGGCACAACGGCCTTTGCCCAGGAAAACGTTCTGGCCGCGCAGTTCGGCTTCGGTGGCTTTCTTCGGGTCCAAGGCGCCAAAGATGTCGAGTTTGGGAGCAGGGGGGAAATCCAATAGTGCCTGGAACTCGGCCATGAAATGCACCTGGCTTCCTCGTTCCAGGATGTTCACGCCTTTTTTCGTGGCGATAACCGGGTTGCCGTCGAAGTATGCCGCGCGCTGTTCAAACTCGGTGAAATCTTCAACGCTCTTAAGCGCCCGTTGCGAGCCGAACAAGCGTTGAATGTTAACGCCCCGTAACGAAGGCGTGTCCAGCCGGTGGCGGAACTCCTGGGGGCGAATGTCGCCCACCAGATGCGTCGCGGCGTTAGTGTGCCCGTTCACATGGCAGTCGAAACAGACTACGCCCTGGCTGGGTTTCAAGGACCTGCGATCGTCAGTGGCATTGAATTGCTGTTGCGGAAACGGCGTCAGTAAGAGCCTCAGGCCTTCCAACTGCTTGGGATTCAAAATGCCGTTGAACAACTGGAAGTAGTTGCTCAGCATGACCAACTGACCTTGCGATACGTCGCCCAGGTCCGGCCGGGTGGTCAAATAGATCGGCGGGGGAAACTCGGGCAAAAACTGCGTGGGCAAATCATAGTCCAGATCAAAACGGGTCAAGTCGCGCTGTTCTTGAGTTTTGACCAAGTCAATATGTTGCTTGGGGAACAACATGCCGCCTTCGGCATGATTCGGGTGCGGCAGGGGCAATAATCCCTGGGGCCAGAGACCTTTTTCGCGGATTTGCTCGGGCGCCATGGCGGCCAGGTCTTGCCAGGATTTTACGCCCGCAGGCAACTTAACCCGAATGCCTTCCTGTACTGGCTTGCCCCGCGACATGGTCACGCCCTTGGCCGGCTTGTCGCTCAGGTCGTATCGTTCTTTTAGCAGTGCGTTATGTGCCTCTTCGATCTTCGGTTTGGCTGCTACCATGCGCGAGACGATCGTCTGAAAACTTTCTGTAACCACAACCGGCGCGTAACTGTTGGGTTGCTTTTCCTGCGCCTCTAAACGCGAGAGAACAAAGCAAACCACTCCGATCGCAATAATCGCCAGCGTGATCCCGCTCCAACAGATTCTTTTTTGATTCATAATACTCTCCTCCGATTTGGATAAAGATGAAATTCGCTTTTAAAAGCAATGCTACCCCGTACCGCTAACTCCGAACCATTTGCATCCGATTTTTTTCGAGAATCTAGGCAAGCCGTCAAAAGGCGCCTATTATGTTCCCCATAGAAATGATCTCCTCCCCGTCATTGACTAAAAGACCTTTATTGTCTAATTATTTAATAGAAGACAATAACCCTTATGGCTGGAGGGTTATGTACGAAATGTTTCTCGGCCACGGAATCCATTGCACGGAATCGTCTTTTGCCCTTTATCAGCCCAAGGACCCGTACTACTGGTATGCTTGGAACCTGGAGGATCCCAATACCCGAGGCTACGACTCTATCCGCCGCTTGTTCCTCATGGAAACCGCCAATGAGGCAAAAAATATTTCCGCGGGTACCGGAAAATGTAGCCACGTTTAGTAAGAGCGTTCAATTTGAGGCCAATATTGGCTTATTAGTAACGAAATACTAATATAACAGTCAAAATATGACATAATTAGGATATAATACATATTTTAGGGGATGTAATTCGATCCGGGGAGTTTTTATGTCGAGTCAAATTTGGTCACGAATACTCCAGCCTGAGATCATGGTTTTTGTGGTCGCTATTGTGGCGATTATTGCAGGGGCAAGCGTTGGAATCGTGAAGTTGCTGATTGCCCATCACGAACGCATAACCCTGATTCAACACGGGATTCATCCTGACTACCCGCCCGAGGATACGGAAACAAACCAGAATCCCCCTGCTAAAGGAGGAATATCGTGAATGAATTTTGGTATCGCTTGTTTGACAATCCTGACGCTTTGTATGTTTTGATCGCGCTGGTGGCGATTATTGCAGGAGCGATTGTAATAATTGTGATTGCAAAGTTCCTGATTGATCATCGCGAACGCATGGCTATGATCGAACGAGGGATCCATCCGGACTATCCGCTCATTGATGTCGAAGTAGACCAGCATCCCATCAAAAGTGGTCCGTCAAAACCCGTTTGACTGGTTGATTTGGAGAACTCATATGAGTGAATTTTTAGATCAAATTTTACGTCCTAACATGATGCCTTTTGTGATTGGATTCGTAGCGATTGTCGGAGGCCTGAGTTTAGCAATTGTCAAGAAATTGATAGCCCATCGCGAACGGATGGCCATGATCGAACGGGGAATCCATCCAGACTATCCGCCCGAGGATGAGCCGGGAAACGCAAATCCTCCAAAAGCACGATAGCGAACCTGAGACACTGAGAGCCTATCCCAAAACCATTCTCGGAATAATTACAGTTACTTAAATGCCCTTGCCCTCTCCCCGACTACTTCGTGGTGCCCGGAGAGGGGACTTTTTAGATAGGTGCTTTTTGCGAGGATGTCAACAACCTTGCATAATCTGCACAAACTGCCTTGAGATCTTTTCTTCAATATCGTGCCGATATGCATACGGCCTGTCATTTACTACAGCCGGAGGACTATTCGGCCATATCAATCGGCTTTGAGTTTGGCCAGTTCAGCTTCGGCGGCGGCGAGTTGATTTTCCAGATTCTTTAATTCCCACGGGTCGTCTAACTGCTTTTTGGCCCCGGCTATTTGCTGGCGCAGCTTTTGGATGCGCTGGTGGAGCACTTCGATTTTCCTTTTCTTGTCCATGATCGCATGTCCGCACTCTGTGTCATTCTGAGCGCAGCGAAGAATCTCCGTGTTCCAAATGCTAATGCCAGAGAGATCCTTTGCTGCGTTCAGGATGGCGCTTTCGCTCAGGATGGCGCTTTCGTTACGTTCGGAAAAACACTCAAGCCGGCAGCAGCTTTATAGATTATAATGCCCAGATTGCTTGCGCCAACCGCTTTTATTGCACTTGCTGGCGGCTCATTGCCGCGCTAATGGTCTTCTTGGGCACTTGAATGGGGATGGGCTGGATGTCGAAGTTGATCCCGGCCAGCGATTTCAACGGCGTAACGGGCACATTCTGGCCGGGCAAGCTCATCGGCTGGGCGCCGAAGGTCTTCATGATGGCGTGGATTTTGGGATTGATCTCGATGCGGCCGTCGGATCGGGGCGTACCCACCGTATCAAAGCTCCCCACGGTAACGATGCTGGCGTTGCGATCGTGAAATTCGTAGGCCTCGTAGCCTTTGATGCGCAAGGCCTCGGTAAGTTGGTGGGCCTTCATTGCCGCATCGGCCAAATCGCTGTTTAATTCTTTCTTGCCGCTTTGGATGGCTTCAATCTCGTTTTGCTCAATTATGACTTGTCCCTTGAAGGTCGCCACTTGAACGCTGTATTTGCCCGGACAATCCAAAAGGCCGTGGGAAACATTCTTGTTCATCTCGATTACAAAGGGATCCAGGCCCTTGGAGGTGAAATAATCGGACGGCAACAAAGGATTGGTGGTAACAAAGGCGTGACCCATCGGTCCTTTTTCCTTGTTTTCGTTGCCCAACAAGTTTTGCGCGGCCTTCAGACCCGTTCGCCAATTGGCCAGCGTCTGATTGGTTGCCTTGCCCTCTTTGACTTCCAGGCATTGGGGTGCGGCAGACTTGATCTTTTTTAATACTTTTTGGGCTTCGGCGTCATCCACGGCGGGATAATCGCCCACCAGCACGGCTACCTCTTTAATCTCCGAACCTTTGCGGTAACGCATTTTTACCGGCGCGCCGTAACGATCAATTCCCCGCCCTTCGGCACTGCTGAGATCGAAACGCACTTTGTGGATATAGGCCGGCAGTTTGTACCTTTTGCGCAGCTCCGCAACGAGCTCTTGGGCTTGCTTTTCCGCGCCGTCGCCGGAAAAACTGCAAGCCATGATCATCCAGGGGCCGTTCTCTTCGGTGAGAGTATATGTTTTGTCGGGATCGGCCTCGACTTGTTTGAGCGAAATCAGACCCGCCCAAGGCGGCGCGGCCTGCACCTTCGCGCAACAGCATATTGCCAGAAGCAATCCGAAAACGATGAGCCGGAACGTCCTTTTTCCGCTCATGATTTACTCCTCCGTTTTGCTGAATAAAGACTGACACCCAACCGTGGGCGAAATCGCTTTGTCCGTCACGCCATTAACGACCAAGTTTTAGCCGTCAGCGCAGGATAAAATCAGGCGAGTTTATAATGGAAAAAAGTGGGCGGAAGTGTATCAAATGATCCCCAAAAAGACCAGAGCGGTTGTATTTTGATAAGCTTTCTAACACCCGGTGGATTTTAAAGGAGTGAACATAAGTTGGCAGTGTTAATGCCGGATGAATGTGCAGTATGGGATATATAGGGAAACCGTCTGGCAAACGCGTGTGATACTGGAGCCTCGCTAAGTAAACCGGATGACACGGTGATCTTGGATTGTCACCGTGATAACTGCAAATAGTTAATGCCCATTAAGCATTTCATATTGACTTGTCGATATATAACGATTAGTTGAGGATATACACGAAAGGATGTTTGTCATGAACGTGAAAAAAAACTTGTTTATTTGTGCTGTTTTGGCCGTCATTGCTTGTTCATGGTCATCGGTCCAGGCTGGAGGGGTAAGTTTTGGCATAGGCATTGGCATTCCGGCTTATCATCATTATCACCCATATTACTATCCCTATCCATACCGCGTGTATGTCGCTCCTGCACCGGTCTATATGGCGCCAGTTCCGGTGTACATGACACCGGCTCCCGTGTACGTGCAACAAGCTCCGATATATACGCAACAGCAGCCGGTATATATGCAACAGACACCGGCATATGCGCAACCAGGCCAGGTTCAGCAATATTATCAGTCTCCGTCTGCGGCTCCGGCCACTACAACGCAGCCGGTCTATCAGCAGCCAATTCCGCAGACATATGCGCCCCCGCCGCCACCTTCTTCAGATTCCTCTGCTCATTCCACAGGCCCTGATCTATAGCAGATTAGCAAGAGACACGCAGTTAACCTGCGGTTGTCGGATAATTATCAACTATGATTCAAACTAACGGCGGCTAGCACAAGATCGACAAATTTATTCTCCCAAACGGTCACGCAATATTTCTTTTCAACCAATTCTCGTCCGGCAGATCCCATCCTTTTGCGCAACTGCGGATCGTGCGCAAGACAGCAACCGCCTCGGCCCACTGCTGCGGCGTTGAGGCCAGAAAACCCGTCTTGCCGTGAAGGACTATTTCCTTGTGGATGCCAACTGGATTAGCGACCACGGGCAAACCGGCCGCCATGTATTGCAAGACTTTTAGACCACACTTGCCCAGGCTCCAGGAATCCTCCGGCATCCAGGCGATGCCGATGTCACAGTTGGCAAGATCCGCGGTTTCGGTCGCTTGCGACCAAGGCCGCAAGACCACGCGCAATCCGGGAAAATCGGCCGAGCGGTCGCAAATTTGATGAAATTCCATGTCCGGCATTCGCTGGGCGACCGCGATTAATTCCGCTTGGGCATTGCCCAGCGTTTGTAATGTGCATTTCTGGCCGATCCAGACCAGTCTTGCCTCCAGGCCGATTCGTTGATGGGCGGCCATGTGATACTTGCGCGTGTCGATACAGGTGGGAGTGACAAACACCCGCTCCGGCTCAGTCCAGCCCGAGGTGACTTGCCGGAGATGATCGTTGCCGGCGATGATCGCATCCGCCCTGGAGACAATGGCGCGATATTTTGCCGATCGCAAACGGCTTTTGGGACCTTTGACATTGTTGCTGTCGCGTTGATAAACCGCGTCGTCGACGTCGTAAATCAGCCGCCGCGACCATTTTCGCAGGAGCAACGTCTGCCAAAGCGGCAGAAGTTTTCGCTGCAGGATGACCGCGTCGGCGGATTTGGCTTTACGCAGGTTTCCGATTCTGTCCAAAAGGCCTTTGTCGAACTGGACAACTTCATATTGCATCTCCCGCTCGGCCATGGCCTCGCCGAAGGCCTCGATCCGATAACGGCAGCATACTTCATTGTCGCCTTCGATCAGCACCAGTATTTTCATGGCCGCACTCCATTACGACAACAAAGTAAGCACCCTCAAAATGGTCGGGAATCATAACAAAATAAGTTCAGCGGCAAAATAGTACTTTGCAGGTCTCGCCGGGGAAATAGAGAGATCACGGGCAATAATGACAGTCCGCAGGGAAGCTTCACATTCCAGCAATGATAGCATCCAGTTCGGCTATCAAGCGGGGGATGATTTCCTGGAAAGAAAAAGCCCCCAGCAGCTTATCGCCGCGCTTGAGATTGACAAAATCGCGTGCGCACCAGAGGCCCAAGTCGGCCTTGTCGGTTTCGCCGGGACCGTTCACGCGGCAGCCCATCACCGCGATCGTGATGGGATAGGACGCGGCATAGCGCGTGGCCTGACGAACTTGTTCGGCCAGTTCGCAAAAAGAATCGTTCTCCACCCGGGAACAACTGGGACAACTAATTATCTCCAATCCCTTTTGGCGATCTTTTTCGCCGCGATAATACTCTTCGCTTAATAGCCGTCCGGCAGCGACGTCGGCCAGAATCTGTTGCCCAACCAGAACTTCCTCATGCTTGCGCGAGATGGGGAGCGTGAGCGACACCCGCAATGTATCGCCGATGCCCGCCAGTAGCAGTGGTTCCATTGCCAAGCGCGATTTAAAAATCCCTTCGGGCGGCAAACCGGCTTCGGTTACGCCCAAATGCAAAGGCACGTCGGGGCGCTGGGCGGCAAAACGGCGATTAATTTCCACAACCCTTAGAGGATCGGAATCCTTTAGCGATACGCAATACCTGGTAAATCCCAGCCGGTCGAGCAATGCGCAGTGTTCCCAGGCGCTTTCCAGCATGGGACTGGCGCGATCATGGGGCCCATATTTTTCCCGTTTGGCCGGATCCACCGAACCGCAATTCACCCCCACGCGCAAAGCACAATCGTGCTTCACGGCAACCTCGACCAGAAAGCGGACTTTGTCTTGCCAGGGTTTTTCCGGTTCATGGTGATAAAGATGGCCGGGATTGTAACGGATTTTGTCGATCCACAGAGCCGCATCGGCGGCGAGACGGTAATTCTCTTGCAGATCGACCGAGAGATTGGCCTGGGTGCGGCCACGGATTTCGGCCAGGGCCTGACAATCGCGTCGGTTATCGACCGCTATGCGGACCACTCCCGCCCCGGACGCAGCTAACTGAGTAACCTGGGCCACAGTGGCTTCGACATCCGTGGTTTTCGTGGCGCACATGCTCTGCACCGCGATGGGATGTCCGTTGCCAATGATTACAGAACCTATTCGCACCGCGGGTGGGATTGCGATGGATATCTCCAGGAGTCTCATTCATTAAAAGTTTGAAATCTTAAAAAAAGTGGAACTATGAAGCTCAAGATGGAGATCGTGGAATTAGATGCTGTTTAAGCCACAACAACAATTCATTCCGCGAAATCTGTCCACTTGCAACACCAAGAATAATTTGTTCTGCAGCATCAACTGTTGCAGCTATTTCATATCCGTTGAGGAAGAGAAAAGTTTCCATAGCCGCATGACCGACACGTTTATTACCGTCGACAAATGGATGATTGCATACTAACGAAAAGCAAAGTGCAGCCGCCTTTTCCTCTAGCGAAGGGTAAAGTTCATTATTGGCATAAGTCATCCGGGGTTGAGCAATAGCCGAAGATAAAGCGCCGATATCACGAATTTGCGAGACGCCTCTAGAGTATTGGATAAGTTGGCGGTGGAGTTCCAGTACTTCTCCAATTGATAAATAACGCATTAGCTTAATCGGCGATAAAGGTCCTGGTTCTTTTCGAGTACGTATTTAACGGCCGTACGAAAATCGTCCTCATCCTGGTGCAATGCATCGCATAATGCAGCCCTAGCAAGATCTTCGGCATGTATCCCAAGACCTTCGGCAGTCTTGGCGAGCAGAGCTGCTTCTTCATTGGATAACTCAACTGCGATTTTCATTTAAAGTTCCTTAACCAAGTTAGGTATCTAGGGGGCTATTGCTGACACATAGATAAATCATACCAATCTCATCTTATGTCCGGCATAGGCTGACTTACATAAATATTCAATTTTAAATTAGAGAAACTGTAGCGACTTTTCCGATAAAAGGGCCATCTCAAAATCCCACGATAAGGCATCCAGATAAATACCGCAGGGATTTAATAAGGGAAAAAGGGGCGCAAACTTGTTCATAATTGCTTATTTATACAGATGTTACGTTTTTTCGTTGTGCTACTGTGCGTGATACTTTCCGGCTGTGCCTTACTGCCGGAAATGTCATATCGGCCACAGCTTCACAATCCATTTCCCCAACTTAGCAAAGTTGCGGTAGCACCCTTTTTTAACCTGACTTCTGAACCGACATTAGATGGACGTCGGGTAGCTCTTGCCTATTTTAACGAACTTCAATCGGTACCGGGCTTCGAAGTTGTACCCGTAGGCGTGGTGGAAACCGCCATGCGCGAGCATCAAATTGAATTACGCGGTTCAACGGATGCCCGGCGCCTGGCACAGTTGCTCAAGGTAGACGCTTTGGTTGTTGGCGCGGTTACGGACTACTCTCCGTACTATCCGCCGCGAATGGCGTTACAGGTGGAATGGTACGCTGCCAATCCAGGTTTTTATCCAGTACCGCCAGGCTATGGATTGCCTTGGGGAACCCGGGAGGAAAAAGACATTCCCGGCCCCTTGGTATTCGAGGCTGAAATGGCTTTAGCCAAGGCTCAGTTGAAAACACAGACTCCGCAGCAGCCGACGACTCCTTTAACCGGATCGCCTAATGATCAAGGAAAGAAGTCGGGCAATAACATATCGCTTTCCAAGACCAAAGGCAGTTCATCGAGCGAAGGCGTCAAAAGCGTCTTTGGAATCGAAGACGTTAATCGCAGCGGCAAAGTGGAGCTAGCGCAGCACATCGCTCCGCTCGACACAGTTGCTACAAACGGCAAAACCCCTGCTGTTCATACAATTGAAAACGGACTACCGCCCGACTGGCCGGATCCACAGGGATTTATACCACCTTCACCGCGGAAAACACCGCCGGAATCCGTACCCAGCAACGCACCGGTGTTACGACACACAAAAACTTACAACGGGCACGACATGGATTTCACCACGGCGTTAAGCAGTTACTTTTATTTCCGTGACGACGCCCGCTCCGGGGGGTGGCAGAGTTATTTGAATCGCAGCGACGACTTTATCCGCTTCTGTTGTCACATGCACGTGAGCGAATTGCTTACCGCGCGGGGAGGAGCGGGAGAATCGCGAGTAGTGTTGCGGCGGTCCAATATCCGATAACAGATTAAAGAGAAATCCTATCGCGCGGAGTTTTGCAGGAGATATCGGTCGTGAGCCAAGACATCAATGTATTAGCGCTGGTTAAAGGGGCTGAACGGTATGTCTTTTTATACGACGACGCCAGCCGTGCCGAGGCTCTCCGAACGCTTGGTCGCTACGCCTCGAATCCGGAACTAAGCTTCACCTGGTACGATGCCGCCGTGTTGAGCCAGAAAATCCGCCAGGAAGCGCAGAAGTTACAGCAAACGTCGCGTTTCGGCCTGCCTTTGCCGGCTGATTATGATGATTTCTGTTAAGCCATGCGCAACGCCATCGCCCGCTTTTTGCAGTATCTGCGCGTGGAACGTAACGCCTCGCAGTACACGCTGAAAAGCTACGCCGAGGATCTTGCCGCCCTGGCCGATTATTTGGGCCAGGCTTCCCGAGGAAAAATTCCCCTGCCCGGGGACATCAATATTCTTGATCTGCGCGGCTACGTGGCCGCC
Source organism: Pirellulales bacterium (assembly GCA_963820545.1). GTDB lineage: Bacteria > Planctomycetota > Planctomycetia > Pirellulales > Thermoguttaceae > CAWGAJ01. The sequence goes on along the minus strand of CAWGAJ010000002.1, from coordinate 1,356,978 downwards.
ATGCACGAAGCCGGATACGCCAAAACCACCATCGCCCGGCGTCTGGCCTCGCTGCGGAGTTTTTTCCGTTTCGGCCAGCGCGAAGGGTGGACCAAAACCAATCCGGCAAAACCGCTGCGCAATCCGCGCAAAGGCCGCTCTTTGCCGCACTTTCTCAGCGCCGAAGACATCGGATGCCTGCTGGAATCGCCGCCCGTGGATCATCCCCTGGGACTGCGCGACCGGGCGATTCTGGAAACCATGTATTCCGCCGGTCTGCGCGTGAGCGAAGTCGTGGGCCTTAACGACGCCGATCTGGATTTCCAGGCCGGCGTGCTGCGGATTCGCGGCAAAGGTCGGCGCGAACGGCTCTCGCCTGTCGGCTCATACGCACTGCGCGCGATCAAGCGCTGGTTGCCGCTGCGAAAAATTAAATTCTCCCCTGCAGCCGACGCCGCCGTCCCGGTGTTCGTCAACAAATTCGGCTCCCGCCTGACCACGCGGAGCGTGGCCCGGATGCTGGAAAAATATCTGAAACTGACCGGGCTGGACAACCGCACCACGCCGCATTCTTTGCGCCACAGTTTCGCCACGCACCTGTTGGACCGCGGCGCCGACATCCGCAGCGTGCAAGAGCTGCTCGGCCATAAAAGCCTGGTGACCACGCAAATCTACACGCACGTCAGCTCAACCGCCTTGCGCGAAGTCTACCAAAAAGCCCATCCCCGGGCGAATTAAAGGGTTCAGGTTTCGGGGTTCAGGGTTCAGCACTCTCCTTTCTCCACTCAGCAGGTGTGCACAACGCATCGAGTTTTTCTCGTTCACATGATCCTCGTGGGAACGTACATCCCCGACGCTTCGCGTCGGATCGAGTTGGGGAACAAATCGCGATTTTTCCACTTTTACATCCCGGGGGCAATCATTTTTCTCTGAGATCAACTACTTATTTTGGTCAACAAAATCGAATTTTTCCACGTCTGAATATCGATTTCTAATGACCTTTGGATAAAATTAATTCTGACTACGATAAAGGCAAGATGGATTTTAACAAAGCGGCTGGCCCAATTTCTAGTTCATTTTTTAGGGTGTTCGGCTGGCCCCAAAAAATAGATAAATAATAACTAAGTATGGTGTCTTGAATTATCCTATCCGGAATTATCGGAATTATCTTGCTGAGGTATCCGCCAATAAATAAAGATAAGTTGTGTTGTCACCCCAATATACTCAACGATCGCCTTCGTGCGTTTCACCAATGTACCATCAAGCCATCCCTTTATTGGGATGTGCCGGAAAACGACCGCAATTCGGGACACGTTTTTCAATGCGCCGAAAAACGGTCAAAGGGGGCAATCTGAAACAGGCAGAGAATCACAATCCCTCATCCGGGGCAGCAGCCCTTGCCATTTGTCGAAGGATTTGTTAAGCCGCAATGCTTTATTTGTTTACATCGCTGCGGCAAATTTCATTAGGGGGGTGTTGCATAATGCTTTTAATTCTATTATATTAGGTGGCAGATCGATAATAAGCTTTGTTTTTTTTCATAATACGAGGCAGCATTAGTACCTGCACTTGAACGATGGTTCGATAACTTCGTGAGTGCGGAAGGTGCGTTCTGTAGCTTCCTCGGCCCCGGAAGATAGTCTCCCTCATTGCTATGGCGGTGATTCCCTTCCTGTACCCTGGTTGCAGCGATTCAAGATATCTGTGTGGGGTGGAGAAGGAAGTAATGCGCAGAATCGGGTTTTATTTTCGTATTGGTCCATGTTCCAAAGGACTCACTGCCATGCTTCGTCGTTGGGCGACAGTTCTGGGCGTTTTGTCGTTTCTGTTAGTTGGTGCGCAAGATGCGCTAGGTGGCGTACAATATACCCAGACCCTTATCTATGCGCTTTCCGGCGATTCACAGAGCGTACCATCGGGCATTAATTCCAGTGGACAGGTTGTGGGGGCTTCCTACGCAGCAAGCGGTGGAATCAGTCATGCGTTTCTTTACAGCAATGGGATTGTGACTAACTTGGGTACGCTGGGCGGGGCTCGGAGTTGGGCAGCGGGGATCAATGACAATGGGCAGGTAGTAGGGTCGGCTTACACTACGCTACAAAACGGTGTGAGCGACCAGCATGCCTTTATCTATAGCAACGGGACGATGACCGATTTGGGTACGCTGGGTGGCACCGGTAGTGCGGCTTGCGCCATAAATAACCTAGGGCAGGTCGTGGGGATCTCGTGTATAAAGGGCAGTGACGTCATGGACCACGGCTTCATCTATAGCAATGGGACAATGACTGACCTAGGAAAATTCGAGCCGTCAGCCATTAACGACGCTGGGCAAGTGGTAGGTACATGTGGCGGCCATGCATTTCTCTACAGCAACGGAACAATGACCGATTTAGGTACGCTTGGCGATAATATCAGTCACAACAGTGGTGCGTACGACATCAACGCTGGTGGGCAGGTTGTGGGCTGGACAAACACTCCGAAGCAAAACGGCTATTACCACAGTCATGCCTTCCTTTACAGCAACGGCACCATGACCGACTTAGGTACGCTCCAGAATCTCTGGGCCGGCGCAGATAGCCTAGCATGCGGCATCAATTCCAGCGGCCAGGTGGTGGGTAACTCCGGGAATCCATCGAGCGGTGCCCCGATGCGTGCGTTCATCTACAGTAACGGGAAGATGACCGACCTAACCAGCCTGATTGCTCCCCTCTCAAGTCCACTGAGTGATGCATACGCTATCAACGACGTCGGACAGATTGCAGCCACAGACGGTCTTGGCCATACCGTTTTGCTGACACCTTTGCCAGAACCATCTACCCTCGTCCTGCTCAGTATCGGCGGCATTAGCCTACTGGTCTATGTATGGCAACGATGGAAGTTGAAACCATAAGCACTCCGATCCGCGGTATGATTAAAGCCATCTGCAAGAGTGGCCTGTGCCATAATCTCATGATCTCAACCGTAATCCGACACTCTCAACAATCCACCTTTTTCTGACACTGGCTTCCCGAATAAAGTAACACGTATCGAGGCTGACCCGGTTGGCAAATTTACTGAGCAGGTTGCCGTAACCGAAACTCAGGCTATCCTGCCAGCTTTACACCGATCAGGGAGGGGATACTTGCCAAAGGCGTTCCCTCTCCCAACGGGAGAGAGGGATTGTTTTTTTGTATTTTAGGACGCGCTTTTACACAAGACCCTTGCGCACGGCCCAGACGGCGGCCTGGGTGCGGTCGCTGACGGTGATCTTGCGGAGGATGTTTTGTACGTGTTCCTTGACGGTTTCCACGCTGATTTCCAGCGAACGGCCGATTTCCTTGTTGCTTAAGCCCAGGGCCACGTGACGGAGGACTTGGGTTTCCCGCTGTGTGAGCGGCACGTCGTCGTCGTCCATAACCTGGCGGATCTTCATGGCGCCCGCAATGCGTTTTAGTTCGCCGCTGCGGCTGGGCGATTCGCCGGCCGCGGCCGCGGTGATGGTGGCAATGATAGCTTCGCGCGTGGAACCTTTCAGCACGTAATCGCTGGCGCCCAGCGCCACCGCCCGAGCGATGTAGGTGGGATTGTCGTAGGTCGATAACATCACTACGCGACACTCCGGCGCCTTTGCCCGCAGTTTTTCCAGCGTCGACAGCCCGTCGCCGTCGGGCATGCGGATATCGAGCAAGATTACATCCGGCTTTTCCTTCTGGGCTAGTTTTATAGCGTCTTTGCCGTTGGACGCCTCGGCGATAATTTGAATGTCGGTCCCCGCCAATAAACAAGCCAAACCCGTGCGAATTACTTCATGGTCATCGCAAACTAACATACGAATAGGCATCGAAAGCCTCCCTTAAAAAATTCCCGACCGAACTCCGGTCCTGATGTAACAAACTGATCCACTTTTTTTCCGCATCACGACAAATAACGACAAAGTAGATAACAACCTTGCCTGCAACTCAATTTTCCACCTTAGCTGCTGAGTTTGAGTTTAAACCCCTCGAAAGTTTTTCCCTCAAACGTTGGTCGCTTAAAAAGGGGGATAATCTATCCTAGTATACTATCAAGCAGGATTAAATCCCCCAATACAACTGAATCTCCCCCCCAACTAAGCAGGATAAATGCATATTATAGGGCCAATTCGAGGGGTTTCTGCAGATAAGTTCAATAATCTAAATTTCTAGTTAAATCTCAAAAACCCAAATTTAATGGGGGGGTGTGCCACACAGTTTTTGTTCAAATTCTTACTATTATTACCAGAAAAACTACACCTACCTTTCGTCCTATATTTATATAGCCGCTAAAATACCCCATTTATCTATATTGCCGCGTTGACTTAGGTCACCCTATGACGTAGATATTTTGCGACAGCCTTTGTTAAAGGACCTGATGATATTATGAAACCACAAGGCACAATTTTGCTTGTCGACGACGACCGCCAAGTTCTGGCTGCGATGGCCGATTGGCTTCGCGATCAAGGCTATCCTACCGATACCGCTTCCACATTGTCCGAGGGATTAACCGCCGTGGGTCGTAAAACCTACGATCTTGTCCTAGCCGATATCCGGCTGGGCAATGACGACGGTTTTGATCTGTTGACTTATTGCCGGCAAAATTATCCCAACACGACGGTGATTATGATCACCGGTTACGGCACCGTGGAAACGGCCGTGGATGCCATTCGTCTAGGGGCCTTCGATTTCCTCACCAAGCCGCTGATCGACGAAGAACTGATGATGGCCATCGAACGGGCGCTGAATCAGAAGCAGGTGATCGAAGAAAATAAAACACTGAAAGCCCAGCTCGACATGCGTTACGGCATGGAAAATATCGTGGGCCACGATCATCGCATGATTAAAGTGTTCGATATGATTGACGCCGTGGCCGAAACCCGCGCTACCGTGTTGATTACCGGGGAGAGCGGGACGGGTAAATCGCTGATCGCGCGGGCGATTCACCGCAGCAGCAGCCGCCGCGACAAACCGTTTGTCGAGGTGGCTTGCGGCGCCCTGCCCGAAACGCTGTTGGAAAGCGAATTGTTCGGCCACGTGGCCGGCGCCTTCACCGGCGCGGCGGGCGAAAAGATGGGCAAATTCATGCAGGCCGACGAGGGCACGATCTTCCTCGACGAAATTTCCACCGCCAGTCCGGGCATGCAGGTCAAATTACTTCGCGTGCTGCAAGACTTGGAGTTCGAGCAAGTGGGCGGAACCAAAACATTCAAGGTCGATACGCGCATCATCCTGGCCACCAATGAGGATCTGGGCAAGGCCGTGGCCGAGGGCCGGTTCCGCCAAGACCTCTTCTATCGCATCAACGTGATTAATATCGAATTACCGCCTATTCGCGATCGCATTTCCGACATCCCGCTGCTGGCCGAGCACTTTTTAAGCCGCGTATGCGAAGACTCGGGCAAAAAAGTCCACGGCTTTACCGACGAGTCGATGCAGGCCTTGCAGCGCTATCGCTGGCCGGGCAATGTGCGCGAATTGCAAAACGTTATTGAACGGGCCGTGCTTTTAGGCAAGAACAACATCATCGGCACGGAAGACCTGCCCACCAATGTTACGGCCGGCGGAGGCGTGAACATCGAGCCGCTGGGCAGCCGCTCGCTCAAGCAAGCCCTGGAAGCCCCCGAGCGGCAAATCATTCTCGAAGTGCTGGAAACCAATAATTGGAATCGGCAGCTTACGGCCGAGACCCTGGGCATCAACCGCACCACGCTTTACAAAAAGATGAAGCGGCTCGGGCTGGAAGATCTCGCTGTGTCCATGGGCCGCTAATTGCCCGACTCAATGAGCCGCTAGACAAAGGGCTCATTTCTGCATATAGTAAGGCCTGAAATGTCTTTTCCGGCACGCGCATTAAATTTTCAGACGATTCTCCCAAAATCCCACCATGAATTCTCGCCAACGTGTGGAAGCCGCGTTAAATCACCAGCAGCCTGATCACGTGCCGCTGGACCTGGGCGCTTCCACGGTTACCGGGATGCAGGTGAGCAGCGTTTATAAACTACGGCAGGCCTTAAAACTCGATCCGCCGGGCACGCCGGTGAAGGTCAACGAACCGTATCAGATGCTGGGCGAAATCGCCCCTGATCTGCAAGACGCCCTGGGCGTGGACATGGTTGCGCTGGCCAGGCCTACGACCATGTTCGGCTTTAAAAACGAGGACTGGAAGCCTTGGACCACCTTTGACGGCACTCCGGTCTTAGTGCCGGGCAAGTTCAATACCGACCCGGAATCCAACGGCGACATTCTCATGTATCCCGAAGGGGATCGTGCGGCTGGGCCCAGCGGACGCATGCCCAAAGGCGGATTTTATTTCGATTCGATCAAGCGTCAGGATCCGATCGACGACCAACGGCTAAACGTGGAAGACAACTTGGAGGAATACGGCCCCGTGGCCGACGCTGATTTGCAATACTTCGCCTCCGCGGCCGACCGCTTGCAAAAGGAGAGCGATCGGGCGATTTTGGCGAATTTCGGCGGCATGGCTTTCGGCGATATTGCCTTGGTGCCCGCCCCGTGGCTAAAGCATCCCAAAGGCATCCGCGACGTGGAAGAGTGGTACGTGAGCACGGTCACTCGTTTCGACTATGTTAATGAGGTATTTAACCGGCAATGCGAAATTGCCCTGAAAAATCTGCCAAAGTATTATGACGCGGTCGGCGATCGTGTGACCGTGGTCTTTATGACCGGCACCGATTTCGGCACGCAACACGGACCGTTCATCGGGCCCAAGGCCTACTGCAAACTATATCAGCCGTTCCATCGCCGGCTAAACGATTGGATTCACGAAAATACCCCCTGGAAAACCTTTATCCATTCCTGCGGTTCGATTATTGCGCTTTTGCCTCACATGGTGGACGCCGGTTTTGATATTATCAATCCCGTGCAATGTTCCGCCGCCGGCATGGATCCCCAATTACTGAAAGCGAAATTCGGTTCCAAAGTAACTTTTTGGGGCGGCGGCGTGGATACCCAGCGCACGCTGCCCTTCGGCACTCCCCAGGAAATCCGCCGGGAAGTTCGCCAACGCACGGAAATATTCGGCCGCGGCGGAGGATTTGTGTTCAACACCGTGCACAACGTTCAGGCCGGCACTCCCCTTGAAAACCTGCGGGCGCTTTACGAAGCCTTCCGTGAAGCAAGATAAATCTAGTTCCAGGTCATTCCGGCGGAGCAATGTAAGGCGGGAGCACTTCTCGTGGGGCTTTATATTCCTGGGGATTGTAGACCGGTACGGTATATTCCGGCCGATCATAATGGAGCTCACCACGATCGACCGTAGGTAGATGATCATACGCCGGGGCAAGTTCTGGTTTAATCACATAGTTCGGCGCCCGATAGACTGGTTCCGCCAGAGTGGGTTTCATGTAAGCCGGCGCCTGGTCATAGTCCCTATCGTATTTGGGCTTATCGTCGATGGGCAGTTCGTACAGCGGTTTTTCGTACATCGGCTTACGGATGGGATCTTCACGAACAATGGGTGCGTCATAATCCGGCCTATCGTATGTGGGCCGGTCGTAGACTTGGCGATCTTCGATCATCGGTGCCCAGGATGGGCGAGGGTTTTCGTCAAACAGCGGATCCTGATGGATCGGAAAACCGAATAAGTTTTCCTCATGGTAAGCGGGCGAATCGGTCAATCGCTTGGCGGGGGCGGTCCGCTGATACACAGGCCCTCGCGGTTTTTGCCGGGGAGGATTGGTTTCGGCAGAAGGCGACAGCCGGTTGTAGTACATTATTGATCCAGATGAATCGTCACTCCACCCGGTAGAATGGTAAAGAAAGATTACGCTGATGATAATTAATCCATCAATGGGCAGTATAATCGATAAAGCACGCAGCATACGCCACCTTCCTATAAGGAACTATAGGTTGTTTTCAGGATATGGAGGGAATATTAGTTTAATATATATTGCCGCTTCAGGACCAAAATGGTAGTATGAATGGGTGTTCCATCGAAATGGCATCCAAGGACTGCCAGATATAAAGGGCAAAATTTCCTGGCCTACCGTATCGCAATTGATAGGTGCAGGTGGAGGAATGTAGATACTATGGGACAAAGTTTTCGGATAGGTTTCATGATTTCAGGGCTGATTGCGTTAAGCATTCTCCTGGCTTTACCGAATAGTTCTCGGGCCTATCAACTGACAACGCCCAACAGAACCGGGAATATGAAACAGGCCATCCCGGGCGCCCATAAAGCCAACGAAACTTATGATGTTGTCTTGGTCGGCAACGATGTTGCCGGTTATGATATTCAGGTGGTCGCCAAATCCGGTCTCAATACACTAAAGAAAAAACTTGAAGATGAATATAAGCAAGACGTGAAACAATATCAGGACGCAAAAAAAGACAAAAATCACCGCGATCTTAATCTACCGAAGCCGGTCAAAAAGACTATTAAAACCCTAAAATCTAATTTCAAGTCGCTAGCGGAAGCCCAAAAATTCGCCGATGAAAAGATTCAAGAGCGGGACAAGGGCGACGCAAAAAAGACCCATCAGACAAGCAATAAATGGTAATCATGAGTATCGCCGTTGAGGTTCCTCGACGGTTTTTTTATTTTCCCGGGCGAGGGCTTTTGCCGCTCGTCCGCATAGTTTGCGTTTACGAGGAGTGGTTTTGATGCCGCAGGGTACTATTAAGAAAATTGTTACCGATCGTGGCTTTGGTTTCATCTCTGCCGAAGGCGGAGACATCTTCTTCCATCATTCAACGGTGGTCGACGAAAAATTCGAAGAGTTAAAAGAAGGTCAGGCCGTTACTTATGAATTAGTCAGCGGTCCGGATTCGCGCGGCCGCGACAAAGGCCCCCGGGCCATGACCGTGAAACCAATCGAATAGCGTCTGAGACTGTGTTCGGGCTAGCATCTGGCGTAATCGGGAATCAGCCCCTATCCGGCGCGTTCGCCCCGACATGGTGATCGCGCGCTTGCCCCCATTGTTTGACACCATCTTATCCCGTTCAATTACGGTGTCCTGGCGCAGGGTGTAATTGCCGGATACCGCCCATGCACGGCAACGGTCAAGTACTAAGGGGAATAAATGCCGCATTCATTGACTTAATTATCATAATTCTTATTAAAAAACGGGTCTAAAAAAATGAAAAAAATATCGAACTGGTAAAAGAGTGAAAATATTCAGCTCCGGAGCAGACCTCCGGAGTTTTTTTGTTCATATAACAGGACTTTCTTCCTGCTCGCGATTGACAAAGAACACTAACTTCCGACAATTAGGTTAGTTGAAAAGCTCGGCAGCAAATATTTAATTAAGGAGTCCGGCCTCCGCCTTGCTAGCGTGAAAATCCATCGATCCGCTGTCGTGCATGGCCGTGGTATTTGAACGGAGATTATCCCCCTTTTGGCCTATAGGCCCAATTTGCCTTTTACAATCAACCGCCAATCTGCCATGCGTTTTTCCACCTTTATCGTAAAGAACATCGTACGCCGCCGAGTACGATCCAGTTTGACCGTCATCGGCGTGGCCGTGGCCGTGGGCGCCGTGGTGGCCCTGGTGGGCATCTCCTTTGGTTTTGAGCGGTCCTTTCTGGCGATTTATCAACATCAAAAGGTGGATCTGATAATCCAGCAAGCCGGCGTGAAACAAAAACTCACCAGCGCTTTGCCGGAGAGCCTGGGCGATAAAATCGCGGCCGTGCCGGGCGTCCAACGGGTTAATTCCGGCCTGGTCGATTGGCTCGCCATGGAACAATTGGGACCGGTGGGAGTGCTCGTGCAAGGATGGCAGCCAAATTCGCTGTTGTTCGACGACTTGAAAATCCTCGCCGGCCGAAAACTCCAAAACGGCGATAGCAGGAAGATCATGCTCGGCAAGCGCCTGGCCGCTAGTCTGGAGAAAAAGGTGGGCGATAAACTCGCCGTGCTCGAAGATCAGGAGTTCGAAGTCGTCAGCGTCTTTGAAGGGGCCTCGGTATACGAAAGCGGCGGCATGGTCATGCTCTTGGAAGAATTACAGAATTTCATGGGTCGTAAAGGCCAGGTCAGCGGTTTCACCGTGACCGTTGCCGATCGCTCTGCGGAATCGATCGAACGCGTACGCCAGCAAATAACCGGCCTGGCGAAAAATCTGGAAGTGACTCCCACCACCGAATTTGTCAATTCCACCAGCGAAATCCGCTTCATTCAGGCGATGGCCTGGGTCACTTCGACCGTGGCGCTCTTTATCGGCGCCATCGGCATGTTAAACACCATGATCATGTCGGTCTTTGAGCGGACCAAGGAAATCGGCGTATTGCGGGCCATCGGCTGGGGACGATGGCGCGTGGTAAAAATGATCCTGATGGAGTCGATCATCTTGAGTCTAATCGGCGGGTTGGTGGGCACCATCGGGGCGCTGCTGTTGACGCGGCTGCTGAGTAGTTTGCCCGCCGCCGCGGGAGTGATCGACTCCTCGATACCCCCCAGTGTGATTATGGAGGGGTTTATAATTGCCCTGGGCGTGGGACTTTTGGGCGCCGCCTACCCGGCCTATCGAGGTGCGCAACTATTGCCCACGGAGGCCCTGCGCCATGAATAGCAATTTCAATCGACAACCTCCTTTACTCCGCACCGAACGCCTCAGCAAGCTCTATCCCGATGGCAATGTACACGCCGTGGAAAACGTCAGCCTGAGCATCCGCCGCGGCGAATACGTGGCCATCATGGGTCCCAGCGGCAGCGGCAAATCCACCTTGCTTAATCTGCTCGGCGCTTTGGACGTACCCACCTCGGGCGAGATTTTCTTCGAAGATCAGCCGCTGTCGTCCGTCGCCAATCTCGATCGGTTCCGTTCGCAAAAGGTGGGTTTTGTCTTTCAGTCGTTCTACCTGCTGCCCATCCTTACGGCCTTGGAAAACGTGCAAGTGCCCATGTTCGAAGGGCCGCTTTCGGTTTCCGCCCGGATTAATAAGGCCATCGAATTGCTGGAACTGGTCGGTCTGACCCATCGCGCGAAACATCTGCCGGTGAAACTTTCCGTGGGCGAGCGGCAGCGCGTGGCCATCGCCCGCTCACTGGCCAACGATCCGATGCTGCTTTTGGCCGACGAACCCACGGGCAACCTCGACTCCGTATCGGCCGAGGGAATTTTTAATCTCTTTGCCCGGCTGCACAAAGAACGCGGCGTGACCATTGTGCTTATCACCCACGATGCCGATCTGGCCGCCCGGGCGCAGCGCATCGTGCGCATGCAAGATGGCCGCATCAAATCCGACGGCCTGGTGGAGCGCAAAAAAGTCCGCACCCCGCTGCCGCCCTTCGCCGTGTGATCTTGGGAGTATAAGTCGGTTGACAAGTCATTCTGAGCAAAGCGAAGAATTTCGCTTGCGGGCCAACGAGTTTTTTATCTCGTTCCCAATCTCCGCGCGGGGGCTATGCTCCACGCTTGCCGTGAAGATGTTGAAAGAATAGAATATTGGGCATGTATTTGACATGAAAAATCTTGCATGGCCACGTGAGCGTGGCCATGGCACTCGCGTAATACATAGTTTAAGATATATGGCATGAAAAAAAGAAATATAGGGTCTCCAGTTTGGTCTTTTATACTCCTCATGATTCCATTGTTAATTGGGATTACGTGTGCTCTATTGCTGCCAATAATAATACTATTTATAAATTGGATTAGAGGTTGAAGAAAGAACTGAACTGGGGGAATTCCCACATGTGCCATTGCAGGGCCACCAGGTGGAATTACTCTTGCTTTGCACTGGCGATGGCCAGTTTGCTGCGGAACATTTTGGCCCTTTGCTGGGCCATGACCGGCACTTTTGAGCTGAGTAGATTGCCGCCTTCGAACCAGCCAAACGGCTCCTCGAAAACAATGTGACATTCCACGAAAATTGCCTCGGCAGGCTCTAGAAGTCGCGTTACCTTGGCGTAGGCCCCGGCCCCGGCATAAGGTTGCGGATCGCCCAGGGTGATATTTGCACTCTCGTCGCGCAGGATCGGCCGCCACTGGTTGGGATAATCGGCGTTGCCGGCAAAGCGACCGTCCAGCCTGGCCGCCGCCAAGAGAAAATCTTTGCCGCGCGTGAGCACTGCATAGCGCGTGGCGCTGACCTCTACTTGATCAAAGAGCGAAAAGGTGGCGTAGACGAATTTCGCTTCCTGACCTTCGGGCACGTCCAGTTTCAGATTCCGCTTTTGCATCTCCTCTTCGGTAAGCAATCCGGACTTGGAGACCATGCGATTTTCGCCCTCGGTATCTTTGCCCTTGACAAGACTATCCTGGAACTGCTTTGAGTTGAGCGTTTCCCATTTGCCGTGGGCGACAAACCACAGGTCGATGGCCCGAATCGTTGCCCCTTCGCCTTCAGTCGCTTTTAGCGTGCTAACTTTGACTAGCACCGGAGCGGAGGAGATTTTGCGCATCAGTTCTTCTAGAGAATAGCGGCCGGCGGCGACTTTTTCGATGGCCGCTTTTTGACCGTCAGCGTCCAAACCGTCGGCCATGGCCGGTTGGGGTAACTTGTACAACTTGCCATCCGACATGGTAATCCCTTTTTCCACAAGCTCGACGAAGACCGGATTCCCGTCCAATGTCGGCGTCTCGTTGGGTGTAGTCACCACTGTATCGGCGCTCAAGGCAAGTAAACAGAGTTCAAACAAAACAAGGTGCATCTTTCTCTCCATAGTACGTTCCCAGGCTGAGCCCGGGAACGAGAATCAGTCGAGCCAAACCTAGGAACGAGATGACTATATATTAGGAATCTCCTTGCGAAGCCGCAAGCGGCTGTAGAAAGTTAAAGTTTACGGTTTACAGTTTACAGTATTTGTATTCAGCATTCATCATTCTGAATTCATCCTTCATCTTTTCTTACTGCGTTTTGTGGAATCTTTTCGTGGCCAGGTAGAGCATGGTTACGCCCATTGCGGCCAAGACGAGCATTTGCGGCCAGAGGATTTCCAGTCCCACGCCTTTAAGGAAAACGGCGCGTACGATCACCAGGAAGTAACGCAGCGGGTCAATGAGGGTCAACCACTGCACCAACTGGGGCATGTTGGCGATGGGAAAGGCAAATCCCGAGAGGAGCATGGCCGGAAAGAAAAAGAAAAAGGTGCTGATCATGGCTTGCTGTTGGGTCTGGCAGATGGTGGAGATAAACAAGCCGATGCCCAGCATGGTCATCAGGTACAATCCGGTCGCTAAAAACAGCAAGGCCGGGTTGCCGCGGATGGGAACCTCGAACCAAAACACGCCGATCAGCGTGACCAGGGTCACATCGACAAAGCCGATCAGCACAAAGGGCATGGTCTTGCCGAGGATGAATTCTCCGGGCGTGATCGGCGTGACCATGATCTGTTCCATGGTGCCGATCTCGCGTTCCCGCACCACGGCCATGCTGGTTAAGAGCAGAGTGACCACGGAGACCACGATCACTAACACGCCGGGCACGTAAAAATTGCGGCTTTCCAGGTTTTCGTTGAACCACGCGCGCGTGCGGAGCTCGACCTGGCCCGGCAGGCGCATCGCGCCAAAGCGTCGCTGGTATCGCTCTACCATGATCTTTTCCGAATAGGCCGTGGCGATCTTAATCGCGTAGCTGAGCACGATATTGGCGGTGTTCGAGTCGGTGCCGTCGATGAGCACTTGCAGCCGGGCAGTGCGCCCGGCGCGGAGATCATCGGCCAATCCGTGCATAATATACAGCACGGCACTTACTTTTCCCCAGTCCAAGAGCGCGGTGGCCTCTTTTTCCGTGCCGATCCGCTCCACCACGTCGAAATAGCCCGACCGCTCGAAACTCGCCGCCACGTCGCGGCTGGTTTGGCTGTTATCCAGATCCAGCACCGCGGTGCGCACGTGCCTGACGTCGGTCGAAACCGCGTAACCGATCACCAGCACCTGAAAGCAAGGAACCACAAAGATTACCGTGCGCATGCGCGGATCGCGGAAGACCTGGATAAATTCCTTGATCAGCATGTGCTTGATGCGTTCGAACATGATTTCTGACCATGGTGCGTTTCACGCACCCTACACTAGCTTCTTTTTGAACCGTACGAGGGCCAGGGTGAACATCACCGCGGCGTAAATTGTCAATAAGATCACTTCGCCCAGCATCACCTGCAAACCGACGCCCTTGAGATAAATCCCCTTCAGCAAGGAGACAAAATACCTGGCCGGCACGGCGTAAGTAATGATCTGAATCGGTTGGGGCATGTTGGCGATCGAAAACATGAAACCCGAGAGCAAAAACGAGGGCAAAAACGTGGACACCATGGCGATCTGGCTGGCCAGCAATTGGTTTTTGGCGTTGATGCTGATAAAAATGCCCATTGACATGGTGCCGATCAGAAATATGATCGTCATGCCCAAGAGAAACACCAAGTTACCGCGTAAGGGAACGTGAAACAAAAACTGGCCCATGAGCACGGCCAGCAAGACGTCGAACAAGCCGATGGCAAAGTAGGGAATCAGCTTGCCGATGATCAATTCCGGACCTTTAACGGGCGTGGAAACGAGTTGTTCCATGGTTCCCCGTTCCCACTCCCGAGCGACGGTCAAGGAAGTCATCAGCGCGGTGATAACCATCATCAATACGCCGATCAGGCCGGGAATAATGAAATTGCGCGACTGCATGTCTTCGTTGAACCACACGCGCGGACGGACGTCCAACGGCTGGGTAAACGTTGGCCCGCCGCTGCGTTGGATGGCCTTGATGACCAGATTTTGCGAAAAAGTCTGGGCCACCGCCCCGGCGTATCCCAGGGCGATGGTCGCGGTGTTGGAATCGCTGCCGTCGACGATAAACTGCACCGCCGCGTTTTCGCCGCTTTCGATTTGCTGGGCAAAATCGCGGGGAATCACCATCGCCGCCAAGGCCCGACCGGAATCGATCGCTCGGACGATCTCCGGGTAATTGTTGAAATACTCGCGCACGGAGAAATAACGAGAACCATCGAACCGGGCGATCAGCTCGCGGCTTAGTTCGGTTCCGCTCTGGTCCCAAACCACCAGGGGAACATTGTCCACGTCGAGCGTAAGCGCGTAGCCGAACAGCATAAGCATTATCATGGGGATGGCAATCGCTCCGCCCAGGCTGCGCGGGTCGCGCAAGACGTGGAGGAATTCCTTGCGGGTAATCGCCCAAATGCGCATGGGTTTCATCGCTGCACCTCCGCCTGAGGCTGCTCCGCGCGATCGCGGGCCTCGATCAGCGAAACAAATACGTCTTCCAACGAAGGCACGATTTTTTCCACCTGTTGGATATGATACCCGCGCCGGGCGAGCAATTGATGAATCGAGTGCACGGCCTCGGCCGCGTCCTCGGACCACCACGTGCAATCCGCGGCCGAAAAGGGCCGCTTCTTTAATCCCGGGCAACTGCTCGATCTCGCCCAGGGCCGTTTCGGGATGATCGCATAATACTTCCAACACTTCTTCGGCCATCAATTCGTGTTTGAGTTTCTCGGGCGTTCCCAGAGCCGCCAACTGGCCGCGATAAATAAGCCCCAACCGGTCGCAGTATTCGGCCTCGTCCATGTAATGCGTGGTGACGAAAACCGTTACCCCTTTGCCCGATAACTCGTAAATCAGATCCCAAAACGCCCGGCGGCTGATGGGATCCACGCCGGAGGTAGGCTCGTCGAGAAACACGATCGGCGGCTGGTGCAAAATCGCGCAGCCCAGGGCCAGACGCTGTTTCCATCCGCTCGAAAGCAGCGCGGTCGGGCGGTGACGGTGCTCCTTGAGCCCCGCCATCTCAATGACCCACTGCTTGCGCTCGTGTTTCAACCGCGGCGGAATGCGATAGATGCCGCTGTAAAAATCGATGTTCTCCTCCACGGTCAGATCCTGGTAGAGCGAGAACTTTTGACTCATGTAGCCGATGTTGGCCTTGATTTTTTCGGGCTGCGTGCGGATGTCGTAACCGGCGACAATGCCCGTGCCGCTGGTGGGCTCAAGAATGCCGCATAACATGCGGATGGTGGTGGATTTGCCTGCTCCGTTGGGCCCCAAAAAGCCGAATATCTCACCGGTATCGACCTGGAAACTTACACGATCGACCGCCACAAAGCTGCCGAACCGCTTTTCCAGGTTTTCCACTACCACGGCCTTTCCGTTGTTTGCGGCGTTCATCGTTAATCACTGATGAGTCCCCTCTCCGGGCACCACGCAGTGGTCGGGGAGAGGATTAGGGTGAGGGCGAAGCAGTAAAGATACTGTAAATTACACTGCTTGCAAGCAAGCAGTGGCACACACATATTCTGCATTTTTCAATTTGCAATTGGCAATTTTTCCTTTTCGGCCAGCACCGAGACAAACACGTCTTCCAGCGTGGGTTCGATGGGCCGGATGGCCTCAATGGGCAATCCCCCGTCGGCCAGCAGGCGGCTTGCCATGGATGCGATTTGCTCGGGATGATCGCTTACGGCATGAACCCGGTCGCCGAATAAACCCACGGTGGCGCCGGTTAATCTTTCCTTGAGCAGGCTGGCCGCGCAGCGGGGCTGCGCAGCGAATCTCCAGGATCGTGCCTTTCATCAGTTTTTTGACATCATCCGGCGTGCCGCAGGCCAGCATCTTGCCGCGATCGATAAGGGCCACGCGGTTGCAGCGTTCGGCTTCGTCGAGGTACGCCGTGGAAACGAAAATGGTGACCTTTTCCCGCAGCAAGGAATACAATATCCGCCAGAAATCGCGGCGCGAGACCGGATCGACGCCGTTAGTGGGCTCGTCGAGAAACAGCACTTTAGGCGTGTGGATCAAGGCGCAGGCCAGGGCAAGCTTCTGTTTCATGCCGCCGGAGAGGTTCCCCGCCAGCCGCCGCTTAAAGGGCGCCAAATTGCTGAAGGCCAAGAGGCGTTCGATCTTCGCCTGCCGGCTTTTGCGCGGCTCGCTGTAGATATCGGCATAGAAATCCAGATTTTCCATCACGGTCAAATCAGGATACAGCCCGAAGCGCTGGCTCATGTAGCCGATGTTCTCCTTGATGGCTTCTGCATCCTTGCCGATATGCAGGCCGGCGATCCAGGCCTCGCCCGAGGTGGGCTCCATGATCGTGGTCAACAGGCGCATGGTGGTCGTTTTGCCGGCGCCGTCGGGCCCCACCAGGCCGAAAATCTCTCCTTCGGCCACCTGAAGCGTGAGCGCGTCGACCGCCATGATCGAGCCGAAACGTTTGGTCAAATTTTCGGTCCGAATGGCATGCATGATAATAGTGGATAGTGGACGGTGGATATTGATCAGTGGGTAATTATTTAATCGATAAATGCTTACATTTTCGCACTGCCCACCGTCCATCGTCCACTGCCAACTCTATTCCATTTCGATCACGGCGTCGGCGGGCATACCGGGCTTGAGTTCCATGTTGGGATTGGTGATGTCGATCTTGATGCGATACACTAGTTTGACGCGTTCTTTTTCGGTCTGCACGTTCTTGGGTGTAAACTCGGCCTCTTGGGCGATAAACGACACCCGGCCCGGGTAAACCTTGCCTTGATAAGTATCGGTGGTAACGCTGGCTTTTTGGCCCACTTTGATCCGTCCCAGATCGGTTTCCTGAATGTACGCCCGTAGCCAAACGTTGACCAAATCACCTACCGTCACCACCGGCGTGCCGGCAGCGACATACTCGCCCGGCTCGATATTTTTCGAGAGCACCACGCCCGACATGGGCGAAACTATCGTGGCGTAGCTTAAGCGCGTTTCGGCCAGGCTCAAGGCCGCGGCGGCTTGCTGGACTTTTGCCCGGGCTTGATCGATGGTTTCCTTCCTCGGTCCAGCCTTGACCAAGGCATACTGGGCCTTGGCCTGCTCCCAGGCGGCTCGGGCCTGGGCGATTTGCTGTTTGCGCGATCCCTCTTTGATTAGATCAAATCGTTCAGCGGCGTCGCGATAACGTTCCGCAGCCACGTCGTAGGCCGTTCTTGCCGCGTCGTACTGCTCGCTGGAGATCATTTTTTTCTCATAAAGCTGCTTTGCCCGGGCATAATCAGATTGAGCCTGAGCCTTTTGGGCCGCGGCTGCCCGAAACGTGGCATCGGCGGCGGCGATTTCCTGGGGGCGCGAACCGGCTTCCAGATCGGCCAGACGGAATGCCGCTTGTTGCATGGCGGCTGCGGCGGCGGCGATTTCCTCGGGCCGGGAACCGGCCTCCAGTTCGGCCAGATAGGCCTTGGCGGCCTCGAGTTCGGCCGTACGCAGCGAGACGTCGCATTTCAAGTCGGAATCGTCCAAGGTGGCTATCAAGTCGCCTTTTTTGACCAAATATCCTTCGTCTACCGGTCGCGTCATTACCCGGCCGGGAATTTTGAAACTTACATCGGTAATAGTCGTTTCGATATTCCCCGAAAGGCGAATCTCTGACGAGGAATGGTTCGTGTGGTTTGTTTTATACCAGTAGAAGCCGCCGCCGCCAGCCGCGGCTATCAGAACCAGCAGAACAAGGAACTTTGATTTCATGGTCGTGGCTGATCTAATTGGTGAATGATCATTCACAGATTAGGGGCGTTCGCTTTTTATTTTCTTACTTCGGGAAGGGACGATGGCGCTGCGGAGTATGCTCCAGGCGCGCTTGGCGTGTTGCGTTACGTCGAAACCGCCTTCGGTCAGATGCCAGAGTATTCCCGCCGGCAGGACAATGCCAAAGATCATCATGGCCACCGTGGCCGGTTCCAGTTCCCTGCGGATGAGTCCTTGTTTCTGTGCGCGGCGGACAATCTCGGCCACTTGGCCGGAGTATTTGCCGAAGATGCTCAGCACCTTTTCTTTGCGCTGCGGTTGCCCGCCGTGAAAATCGTCGGAAAAGATGATGCGGGGAATTGCCCTGCCTTCGCGGATAAATTTAATGTGGCGCACGAGCACGCTGTGCAGGCATTCCAGCGGATCGGCGGTTTCCCCTGCGCGGCCCGGACGTTTTCCAGCAGGCGCTGTTCGATCCGTTCGAGCACCGCCGATAGGATTTCGTCCTTGCTGCGAAAATGGCGGTAAATTCCCGAAGGCACTAGCCCCACACGGCGGGCAACCGCCGCCACGCTGAGCCGGCGCAAGCCCTGGCTGGCAACCAATTGCAGCGCCGCCTCGGCGATCTGCTCCCGACGGATTTGCGTATCCAGTTTTTCCTCGCTCATATATTCTCCTCGCTAATAAACCGCCTCTATTGTGATTATATGTTCACAATGGCAACGTGTCAAAATATTTGGGATCAGATAAGCCTTTTTAGGGCCAATGAGCAACCCGCTTCAGAAAACCAGCCGAAGTTTGCCCAATCGCTCTTCGGTTTCCGCCATCAAGGCGTCTTCGGCCGTTTCGTCAGGGGCTTCGTAGGTCACGGAAAATCGCAAAAAAGCCCCTGCGTCGTCCCAAGGCACGGTGCAGATCGAATGTTCGGCGATTAAATACTGACTGCACTCCTCGGCCGTGGCAAAAGTCGGTCCGCCGGTGACGCCCTGGGGACTGGCCACATAGAGAAAATACGTGCCCCCGGGCATTTGACACTTAAAACCGCAACGCCTAAGCGTATCGACCAATTTTTTCAGGCGCCGTTGATACTTCTCTCTCGCGCGGCGGGGAATTTCCGCATTGTCTAGTGCGGTGATCGCCGCTTTCTGGATGGCAATAAACTGGCCCGAGTCGCAATTGTCCTTGATGTCGGCAAAAGCGCGGACCAGCCGCTCATGCCCGCATACCCACCCCAAGCGCCAGCCGATCATGTGCCAGCCCTTGGAAAGCGAATGTACCTCCACGCCCACCTCCCGGGCCCTGGGCAATTCCAAGAAGCTCAGCGGCCGACCTTCGTAACTGAGCATCAGGTGGGCGGCATCCTGGATCACTACAAGTTGGTTCGCCAGGGCAAAATCCGCTACTTTCGCGTAAAAATCCCGCGTGGCCACCTTGCCCGTCGGACTGTTGGGATAATTCAGCACCAGCAGCTTCGCCCGGCGACGAATATCGGGCGGTACCGAATCCAACTCAGGCAAAAAATCGTTTTCCGCCCGCAACGGCAGCCGATAAACCTCGCCGCCGTAATACTTCGTGTGGGTGCCTGCAACCGGATAGCCGGGCACGGTCATCAAGGTCACGTCGCCGGGATTGATAAATGCCGCCGGCAACATGGCCAAGGCCGTCTTTGTGCCTATGCAATGGTTGATTTCCGTGACCGGATCGAGCGTAACATTGAACTGCCGGGCCATGAATCGGGCAACGGCCTCCTTGAAGGCCGAAATGCCGTTGTCGGCATAGCCGCGATTCTGCGGTTGGTTAATCTCCTCGGCCATGACGCGGCGGACCGACTGGTCGGCCATCTGGTCATTCTCGCCGATGCCGAAATCGATCAGCTTGCGCTCAGGATGCTCGGCCAGGGCCTTGCGTTTGGCGCGCTTGATCTTCTCGAACTTATAAATATCGGTACCTTTACCGTATTGGCTGCCGCCGATCCGCTCGGCAAAAAGCCCTTGAAAATAAGGATCGCTCATGGATCATCCGGGGATGAAAATGTGGTTTAAGTGATTGAAAACCGGCAGTTTATCGCAGTGTCCGTATCTCGGCAAGACGAACAATACTTCCGCTAAGGACGTATAATACCGTAATGTTTGCTGTGTGTGTCTGAATAAAGACAAAAATCTGCTTCCGAAGGTTCTTTATATTTTATCTGGCATAGACTTAAGTTGCATACCGCCCCCCTGCTGTAGTTTGTTAATTTACTCTACAATATTATCCTAAAGTTTTCCCCATCAACTATTTTTCCACAAAAGCGCGAGTCATGAAAGTTTGTATTAGATTTTTGTTCATGATGATTGTGTCTCAAATAGTAATCGGTGCGGTGGCGTGGGCTGCCGACAACAGCGACGGTTTCGTCGCGTTGTTTGACGGCAAAACTTTGGACGGCTGGATTCAGCGCGGCGGCAAGGCCAAGTATGAAGTGCAAGACGGCATGATTGTCGGCGCCACCGTGCCCAAAACGGCCAACAGTTTCCTCTGCACGGAAAAGAACTACGGCGATTTCATTCTCGAGCTGGACTTCAAAATTGATCCGGAGCTGAACTCCGGCGTGCAGTTCCGCAGCGAGTGCTTCGAGCGACCAACGACGGTCAAAACCGACATAAAGGAAATCAAAATCCCCGCCGGCCGCGTGCACGGCTATCAATGCGAGATCGACATGGACAATAAGAAAGCCCGGTGGTGGACCGCCGGCATTTACGACGAAGCCCGGCGCGAGTGGCTCTACCCAGGCGCGCTCGGCGGCAACAAAGAAGCATTCACCGCGCAAGGCGCGAATCGCAGCAAACAAAACGATTGGAACCATCTCCGCATCGAGGCCGTCGGCGATTCGATCAAGACCTGGCTGAACGACGTGCCAGCCGCGGAGTTGAAAGATTCGATGACCCCCAGCGGTCTTATCGGATTGCAGGTCCACAGCGTGGGCAACCGTGTGGAACCGCTCCATGTCTATTTCAAAAATATCCGCATTAAAGAAATCAGCCCGGCAGAAAAAGAAACACAAAAATAAGCTGCTCAGCCGCGAGCCCTCGGCTGTTTAGCCGCGAGCCCTCGGCGAGCGTTGCCTGTAGCAAGGAGTCTGGCGTGGACAAGCCCTCAGTTCCCCAGCGAGGCGATCCGGCTTCATTGCCCCCGCCTGCGCCTCAGAGCGAGGCTAGTGCTATAAACTCAGCGGGCGCAGGGCCGCCGGCAACGGCTAAATCTCGCCCCTTTCAGAACGAGAGGATTTTGCTGCCGATAATCTTGTTATTGGCCACTTGCCTGTCGACCTTCTGGGCCGCCGCCGCCGATTGGAGGCCTTATGCCCATCTTGATAGTTTTGACCAGGCCTTTTGGGCTTTTTGGCAAAACCTGCCGCAAGGGTCGATAGGCGCCGCCCTGCGTGAATCGCTGGCCATCTTGAACCTTAATTGGTCCCAGGGGTTGACCTACATGGTGGCGGTAATGGCGATTTTGTTGACGCACGAAATGGGACATTTCCTGATGGCCCTGCGCTACGGCATCCCCGCCAGTCTGCCGTTTTTTATTCCCCTGCCGATCCTGCCTTTCGGCACCATGGGCGCGATAATCAGTATGGAAGGATCGCTGGCCGACCGGCGTCAGATGTTCGATCTGGGCACGGCCGGTCCGCTGGCCGGCCTGGCCGTGGCGCTGCCGATCAGTCTGATCGGCATCGGGCAACTGCCCGCCGCGCCCGCGCCCGGCTCGGGATTTTGCTTCCATAATCCCATGATCTTCCAACTGCTGATCGCGTACCTGAGGCCCGAATATCCCACGCCTACGTACCTTTATCTAAATCAGTTCAATCCCTATCTGATGGCCGGTTGGGTGGGAATGTTCATCACCGGCTTGAATATGCTGCCGGTCAGCCAACTCGACGGCGGACACGTGGCCTACGCCTTGCTCGACCGGGGCGCACATACGCTTGCCAGAGGGGTTCTCGTCGCCGCGATGATTTTCGTGCTCCTCAGCGAACAATACGGCTGGGTAGTGATGCTGGTGATCGTCATTGTCATGGGCATCGATCATCCGACCACCAGCAACGACAACGTGGAACTGAATCCCCTGCGCCGTACGATCGGCTGGCTCTCGTTGCTAGTCCCCATCCTCTGCCTCTCGCCCATTGTCATCAGCCACTAAGTAGGAGATAGGGGATAGGGAAAAGGATGAGGGATGAATTAAGAACGCCAGAAGTCAGAACGCAGAACTAGGAACAGTGAACCGAGAAGGGTGAGTATCCTTCTCGACTGAGCTCTCCAAAGTCAGTCGAGCCGCGGTTTCGCGCTGTCCACTCCGCCTTCGGCGGACTGCCCAATAGCCAGTGACACCCAGACGTTTCAAACGGCACTGCTTGCAAGCAAGCAGTGGCACACGATGGGAATTGAGTTAAGAGAATAGTTCAATACTCTGGAAGCCATCTTGTCCGGAGATACTCAACTAAATTAACGCTGCCTCAATTCAGAGAGATGAACTTAAAAACCAAAGCGGGGAAAAATCTCCAACTGTATTCTTTGATTTTTTACCAATTTGTTAATTTTTAATATGTCATACAAGTTGTATTTTCTAGCCCCGGGACTCTTTTTTGTGAATATCTTTTTCTGTTTTGTACCCCCCATATTGTGCATCTGAAGTGGAGGGATGATTCCGTTATTTAGATCATGCGGATATTCTTACGACTAGTTGCTTTGATTTTCATCCGGCTGTTTCGCATATAATGCTATATATAGAGAGGACTTGCCCCCTGACCTTTTTTAAGCTAGAGTTAATGTAACGGTCTTGGATGAGAGACATGGGTTGGCAGGATTGTAACAGAAACTCTTTTGGAAAGGATTGCATAATGAAGACTGCAATCGCCGCCTTGGGAATTGTACTGTTTTTAGGCTCAACATCGTTTGCCGCTTGGTATGTGGCGCCAACTGTGGTGCAGGCATACTATCCGATGGGCCCGGTGTATGCATATCCAGCGCCAGTAGTGGTAGCACCTATGCCGTATGTGACGTACATGCCCGTGGCCGAGCCAGCGCCGCCGTGCTTTTATGGCCCCCCGGTAGTCGCTCCGGTTCCAATGGTGATCGGCCGGCCGGCTGTTGTGCGTTACAGGGTTTTCTACCCCGGCCAACCAGTGCGCAACGTGGTAAAAGCAGTAATTCCTTAATGAGAGGGGTTGGGGAGTAGGGATTAGTGGAATTTACAATTCCCACTTTTTCCCCCGGGTAAATCCGTACAAAACTACAAGAGGACTTGCGTACATTAAGCGCAAGTCCTCTTGTTTTTCATGTGCCGAAGACAGGACTTGAACCTGCACGCCCTTGACGGGCACTAGGTCCTGAACCTAGCGCGTCTGCCAATTCCGCCACTTCGGCGCTACGTGGATTTCTAATACGCGATCTTAATTGAATCGGCGCGTCCACCAGGGAAAAACGAGCGTGATTTCGCCTAGCGTAATCACGCGGCAATGCGTTGTTTCGGATTAAAATCTATATAAAACAACTCCTCCAAAAAAGCAAGGGGGAAGAAAAAAACTGCCGCCCCCCCAAAAAAGAGGAGCGGCAGTGTATTGTTTATGCTAACAGCACTTAGCAAATATTATTACTCAGTGATGTTACCGACCGGATCGCCGTTGTTCCTGGTAATTGCAAAGAAGTACAAGGCGAAGTCGATTTCTTTCTTCAGGCTGCGCACCGTGCCATCCACAAACAAATGGTTCACGACCGAAGGATGTCCGGCGGATGGTCCGTACACGGGCCTAATACCCATATTGTTATTAATCCAGTCCGACAAGGGATCGGGATAATTTTCCTTCCCGCCCGCAGGGCTGAAATCGTATTGCAAATAGGTGCGAAGAGCCTGGATTCCGGCGGCGGCTTCATCGCCAAATCTGCCATTAAATCCATTCGGTCTATAAAAGGGATAGGTCGCGGCGACCGGGGCTTGAAAAGTAACAGAAGTACCATTAGGCACAGTATTTTGCAGGGGTATGCCAGTAAGGGTAGCATTGGCTCCAGCCACCCAAGAGCTAGCCACATTGCCCGTAGCACTTCCAGTGTCGTCAATGGTTTCGACTGCCATAACAGTGTGAGCAGTGCCATCGTTGCCGAAATCGGCCATCCGGGTACCTGTACCTGGAAATATGGCTCCATCGACAAACATTGATCGAGGAGGAGCAGTGTTGGGATAGGGATCCTGACTAAGAGCAGCAGTAGGGGCGACGATGGCATAATACAAGGACCTACAACTCGTCGCCCCCATGGCCTTGTAGTTGGTAAATGCGATTTTGTTGCCCGGGGGATTCACCGCGGCTTGAGCATTAAAATACATTTTGTTGGGACTGCTGGGGCAGGCAAACTCTTGGATCAAAGTATCGCGTGCGTTGCACAAATTAACATTCGCCGTATAGGTGACAGGAGCCATCATAGTCTGGTTCAATTGGGTTGATATAGAGGTGATGGGCAACGAGTCATAAATCGAAGTATACTCCAACATGGGGAGTAAACGGACCAGAAAACTCCACCCGCCCACAAACAACGTTGTTCCGCGGACTTCGCCGGAAGGCGGAAATTTTTTATTGGCGTCGTGAAAATTGTGAAACGCCAGGCCGATCTGCTTGAGGTTATTTGTGCAGGCCGCCCGGCGCGCCGCTTCACGCGCCGCTTGGATCGCCGGCAACAGCAAGGCGATCAAAATGCCGATGATGGCTATCACCACCAGCAGTTCCACGAGGGTAAACCCTCTCTTCCTAAAAATAGTGTTCATAAGGCCACCTCCAAAAAGAATAAAAAATGATAAAAACCTGCAACGACCGCCGTTGCAATCAACACAATGCATAAATAAAGGAAATGAGTCAATCCTGCAAACTCACAACGCAGCCTGTTATCCTATAGGCTCAATGCAGGAAATACCTTCTCCTCAGCACTTCTGATTTTATTTTATCGACTACTACTTTGTCAAAGGATATTTCGCTTTTTCATACCTTAAAAATATCACAAATTGTTATTTAATCAAGAGTTTCGACTAAATTGAGCAATAGCGTCTTTTTTGTCTTTAGCGCGAAAATCGGTCGCGCAGAAACAATTTGCATGGGTATAATGCCTTGAAGATGGCATGTTATGTTATTTTTTGTTACATTATGACTGTTTACGTTACATATCATAACGATTTGCCCAATTAATCAACAACATCTGATACGCCTTAGACTTACATCTTAATCAAACCTTTCTTACAATGCTTCCATGTGGAAAAAAGGATTGCATCCTGACAGCAGTAATGCCAAATAGTATAGCCTATTTAGGGCATATTATCTAGTAATTAATATGTATCGTCCTTTTGGATTGTTTTTCCCATTCCTTTCGCTACAAAGATAGTTTTGAGCGTTCCAATCGAGGATCGTTTTTTTTGTCTCAAATCCCTCATGGTTGCTTCCCTATTGGTAATTGCCGGTCCGGCACAAAGCGGCAAGACGCAGTGTTTACTCTCGCGTTACCGTACGGAACTGAGCACTGGCAAGCCGTCGACGGCACTCTGGCTGGCGCCTACCTGGCGAGCGGCGGCGCATGTGCGGAACCTTGTTCTAGGAGGCGTACTGGAGGATTGTTGGGGACCGGGAATCTGCACTTTCGATAAATTTTCTCAAGCCATTCTGGACTCCTCATCCGAGCCCATCCGGCCGCTGACGTCGGCCATGAAGCGCCAGCTTGTGCGTTATTTAATTGACCGGCAATTGGCCCAGGGTCGCTTGCCACACTTTCGCTCCATCGCCTCGACCAGCGGCTTGGTCGATCTGGTTTGCGAACTGATCAGCGAATTGAAGCGCTTGGAAATATGGCCCGATGAGTTTCGCCGCGCTTGCCAGGCCCGGGGTTGTACCGCCAAGGACGAGGAATTGTTGGAGATCTATGAGACTTATCAACAAACGCTGCGGGAGAATTGTCTCTACGACCAGGAGGGACGTTTTTGGTCGGTGCGCGATTGCCTGCAACGCGGACAACGGCGGCCTTTTGAAAAGCTGCGCTTGCTGGTCGCCGACGGTTTTACCGACTTCACCCGCACGCAGCACGAAATTCTCGAACAACTTGCCGATTGGGTCGAGGAAATTATTATCTCGCTGCCTTTGGAGTCGGCGCCTTGCCGTGGGGATCTTTTTAGCAAGGCCCTGAAGACGTTAAATGAATTGCAGCGCAGACATTGCCGCGTGTCGGTCGAGGAACTTCCCCGGCCGGAAAAACCCTCCTGGCCGGCCATGAGTCATCTGGAGAAAAGGCTGTTTATCAATCCGCGTCAGGCCCGGCCGGCGCCCACTACCGAAGGCATCGAAATCCTGGCCGCGGGAAAACCGCAGGGGGAAATACAACTTATCGGAGAGAGAGTTAAACGATTATTGGCGGAAGGGATCGCCAAGCCGGGCGAGGTGGCCGTAGTGTTTCGCTCTCTTCCCGAAGCCGGCGCACCGATCGACGAGGTTTTCCAGCGGCTGGGAATCCCTTTCGCTTTGGAAAAAGGCGCCACGCTTGAGCGCGTGCCAATGCTGCGCGCATTGACGGCCCTTTTGGATCTGGACCTGAACAATTGGCCTTTCAGGCAGTTGCTCTCAGTGGTGGGAAGCGGCTATTTCCGGCCCGATTGGCCACAGTGGCAAAGCGGAAACGCTGTAACAATCGTGGAAAAAGCCATCCGGACCTTTCAGATTCCTCATGGAAGGACGGCATTGCTAAATCAACTTAGCGCGGACAGTAGCAATCCGACCTTGGCCATCCTTAATAGTCTGGCGGCTGCATTTGACGGGCTGCCCGCAAAGGCCGCCTTGGCGCAATGGGCCCAGACGTGGGAAAAACTCGCCCGGCAGACCGGGTTATTATCTCTCGTTCCCACGCGGAGCATGGGAACGAGGAAAAAATTCCCTCAAGCCCACGGGGATTTGCTGTTTGATCAGGAGATTATTGCCTGGAATCGGCTGATGAGTGTGCTCTCATCAGGCGATACATTGGCCCGCTGGCTCAATCAGCGTGCGCCGGAATTGGACCGCCGCGAGGCATTTCAGGCCTTGATCGACGTCCTCAGAAGCCAGCGCATGCCAGCGGCGGATGACGAGACTGGTCGCGTGCGCATACTTTCCGCGCCCAGCATCCGCTCGCTGGAAATACCATATCTTTTTTTAGCGGGCCTCTCGGAAAAGGCCTTTCCCCGCGCGGACCGGGAAGATCGGCTTTATAGCGAGGCCGAGTACCTGCGCCTGATCGAGAAAGGGCTGCCCCTGGCTGCGCGACCAGCGCATGCAGGAAGAAATGCTCTTGTTTTATGAGGCCATTACCCGGGCCACGCGCCGTTTGTATTTGAGTTATCCCGCCTGGGACGACGCGGCACAGCCTCTTTTGCCCAGCCCGTATCTGATGGAAGTAGAACAGGCCTTTGGCGGCACGAAGATTCTCCGTACGGAAACGACCGACTTTAGCCCCCTGCCGGCAGGCGACCAGCCGCTATCGGCCGCCGAGTTTCGCGTCCAGGCCATGGCCGACGCCCTCTCCGGCGATACATCGCTTCTGGCGGGATTAATGCAAATTGATTGCGAGTCAGACTCCGGCAGTAGGACCAACTGTAGGACGGATAGTAGGACGGAATTGCATTCCGTCCAAGACGGCTTACAAATCCGTCCTACAAAGAATATTTCGGCCGGATTGGAACTGATTATTCTGCGCCAGGATCGCGAGCGATTTGGCCCGGCCGAGGGCCTGTTGCCGGGCAAAGCCGTGGAAAAACTGCTTGCCGCGGAATTGTTGCCCCAGCGATCTTTTACCGCCTCGGAACTCGAAAAATATGCCTCTTGCCCATATCGCTTTCTTTTGGAAAACGTGCTGCAACTGTTGCCGCCCGAAGATCTGACCCTGGAACTGGACGTGTTGGAACGCGGTCAGATCGTACACGAAGTGCTGGCCTTGTTTCATCGGCGGGTGAACGAGGCGTTGGGGCGTCCCGGCTCGCCGCTGGAACTTGAGCCAGCCGAGTTTGAGCGCCTGTTGCAAAATGCCTTGGAAGAAGCTCCCGCCGCCTTCGTCCAATCCGCTGCGCACCGCATTACGCGAGGTCGATCGCCGACTCATAACTCGCTGGCTCAGCGGGTATCGTGATCAGCATCAGAAGTACGATAATTTATGGAAAACCTTTGCTTCTCCGCCGGTTCCGGAATTTTTCGAGGCCTCTTTCGGCAAATCAAAACACGGCAAAGGCTCGCTCTCCATCGACGATCCGCTGAAATTCCCCACGGGAGAAGATACGGTCCGCATTTCGGGCCGGATCGACCGTATCGACACGGGCAAAATCGGCCGGCAGATCGTCTTTAACGTGGTGGATTATAAAACCGGGAGTTCCGTAAAGGTCACCAAGGAAAATGTCGAGCGGGGCATTGCCTTGCAACTGCCGCTGTATTGCCTGGCCACGGCCGAATTGCTGCTTAACAATCGTGACGCTTTGCCTTGGCAGGCCGGCTATTGGCACGTCAAAAAGGAAGGATTCAAAGCCAAGCAAGTGCTAAAAACGTACCAAATCACACCCAATGGGATCGAGCCTACGGCCGAGTGGGAAGAAATCCGGGCCATCTTGGGCAAGACCGTAGCCGGCTTGGTTCGTGGTATTCGCCAGGGCTGTTTTCCTGTTTTTAATCCTGATCGGCGCTGCACCGGTTATTGTCCGTTTCGCACTGTTTGTCGCATTGGGCAAATTCGCGCATTGGAGAAGAAATGGTCGCCGACATTTCCTTGAAAGACAATCGCCAGTCATGGACCGACGAGCAACGCCGAGCGATTGCCGCCCGGGACGTATCCGTGGCGCTGTCGGCCGGGGCAGGCTGCGGCAAGACCTACGTGCTCACCGAGCGTTTCCTTTCGCACTTGGAACCCAGTGAAGCGGAACCGACACAACTGGGACAATTAGTGGCGATCACCTTTACCGAGCGGGCCGCCCGGGAAATGCGCGACCGCATCCGCAAAGCGTGCCACAAACGGCTGATCGAGTGTCCCGAACAAGAAGCCGACCATTGGCTGGCCCTGCTCCGCGAGCTGGACGCGGCGCGGATCAGCACAATTCATTCCTTCTGCGCTTCGCTCCTGCGCAGCCATGCCGTGCAATCCGGTTTGGATCCGCGATTTCAGGTGCTCGATCAGTCCCAGGCCAATACCCTGCTCGTTGAAATAATAGACGAAAACCTGCGCGACAATCTGGCCGATCGCGACAAGGCGCTTATCGAGTTGATCGTCCGCCACGGCCTCGGCGGCCTACGCGAGATGATCGCGCATCTCATCCAGCGTCGCCAGGAAATCGACTGGGCTGATTGGCGGACTGTAAACGCCGCCGCGCTCACGGAAAAATGGGAGGACTTTTATCGCCGCGAATCGCTGCCCCGGATGTTACAAAAGATCTCTGCTTCTCGCGCGGCAAATACCGCGCTGGAGATTGCCGGGCAAAGGCCTTGCAGCCATCCGGTGATGCAAAGAGCGCATGGCATTTTTACGGGAAAATCTGCCGCGACTGCCCGAATGTGACACGCCGGATTCCATATTACCAAAGCTCCGCGATGCAACCATGATAAAAGACGGGGGCACGAAAAAAGACTGGCCCAGCGAGGAATTGCACGAGAAATACAAAAAAGCGGTCACGGAATTGCGCGAAATCATCGACCGCTTTAAAAAGCGGCTGGCTTTCAATGCTGAAGCGGCTCGGCCGGCGGCCGAAACGGGCTTGCAATTGCTCCACCTGGCCGACGAAGCGGCCCAAGCCTACGACGCAACAAAAACAGAACGCGGCGTGCTCGATTTCAATGATTTGTTGATCCGCGCCAAAAAACTCCTTGTGGGACCGGAACAAAAATCGCTGCGCAAAAACTGGGCCGCCAATTTACGCCTGCTTTTGGTCGACGAATTCCAGGACACCGATCCTTTGCAAGTGGAACTGGTCAAGGCGCTATGCGACCACGAGTTTATCCGGGGCAAATTGTTCTTCGTGGGCGATTTCAAGCAGTCGATCTACCGCTTCCGCGGCGCCGATCCCCGCGTGTTTCGGCAGCTCAGCCAGGAAATTCCCCAGGCCGGCCGGTTGCCGCTTTCCTTGAACTTCCGCAGCCAGCCGGCCATTTTGGAATTCGTCAACGCCTTGTTCAGCGAGGAATTCGGCCCGGAATATGAGGCTTTGCGCCCGCAGCGGCCGCAGATCGGGCCCAGACCGGCCGTGGAGTTTCTCTGGGCGGTGAAGCCCGATGCCACCGAAGAAGATGAGTCCACGGCCGATTCGCCAGCGGCCGATGAAGAATCCGGAGAATCCGGCGATGATCAAGCGCCCGCCGAGCACGGCGGCGGCGCGAGGCCGATTGGATCGCGCGGCGCATTCGCGCCATGATCGATTCGGGTGAAATAAATGTTTGGGATAAAGAGGCGGCCCAGGCGGGCAGGCCCGCCACGCGCCCGGTGCGATCAGGCGATATCGCCCTGCTCTTCCGCGCACTGACCGACGTGGCGTATTACGAAGAGGCACTGCGCCGCTATGGCATCGATTATTATCTTGTGGGCGGACACGCCTTTTACGCCCAACAGGAAGTCTTCGACCTGATGAATTTGCTCCGTACGCTGGAAAGCCCCGGCGACGAAGTGAGCCTGCTGGGCGTGCTGCGCAGTCCGTTTTTCAATCTCCTTGACGAAACCATCTTCTGGCTTGCCAAACATCCCCAGGGTCTTGCGGCCGGACTGTTTTCGGAAACACTGCCGCGCCAACTTGGCAAAAAACAACGCCAACAAACTGTATTCGCGGCGAAAACGCTGGGCCATTTCGCGCGATGAAAGACCGCGTGCCGATTGCCCGGCTGATCAACGAGGCACTCGACCGCACCGGCTACGACGCCTTGCTTTTGGCCGAATTTCTCGGCCAGCGCAAACTGGCCAATCTTTACAAACTGCTCGATCAGGCGCGAAATTTCGATCAATCCGGCTTATTCACCCTGTCTGATTTCATTACGCAACTTTCGGAATTTGTCGCCCGGCAACCCGAGGAACCGCTGGCCGCCACGCAATCGGAGACCATGAACGTGGTGCGCTTGATGACCATCCATCAGGCCAAAGGGCTGGAATTTCCCCTGGTTATCGTGCCCGATCTGGCGGCGCTCGCAGCGAGGGCCCGTGGCCGGGGTGGCCTTCTCGCCGGAACTCGGACCAATGATCAAAGATAACGAAGCGGCCGGAGGTTACGATCTTTTCTCGCTTTGCGAAGATGAAGAAGCCCAGGCCGAAATCATTCGCCTGCTGTACGTGGCCGCGACCCGGGCGGCCGATTATCTGATTCTCTCCTCCGCTGTGGACAAGCTCGGCGAGATTAAAGGACCCTGGCTGGAGCTGCTTGCTCGGCGTTTCGATCTATTAAGCGGGAAAGCATTACAAGCGGATCTGCAAGTAAAGGTTACCACAACCGAGCCTCCGCTGGAGAAGAAACCAGCGAGGACATGCGGTCGGGCGCCGCTTGTGAAATTGTGGAAAATAGCCCAAAAAGAGGCCAAAAATGGCGAGGGCCGTTTGCCGAAATATCTTGCCCCGATCGCGCCCGACCCGGTGCGCGCCGACAATTTTCCTTTTCTCGTTTAAGCGGCATGTTGCACGGAGACTGTCCCAATCTGCCATTGGCTGATGTGACTGTCCCCCTTTCGTTCCCCGAGATGGAAGAATTCATGGAACCATCGCTGGATCCACTGGGGCTGGGCACGTTGGTCCATGCTGTGTTGGCGCAAGTGGATTTCACCAATCCAGGTGATTTCGCCGCGGTCGTACGACGTCTTGCGCCAATGCATCTTTCTCCCGGGGACTGTCCCAATTTTCGCGGGGACTGTCCCGATTTTCGCTTTAGCGAAAATGGGACTGTCCCCTTCATGCCCGAGTTGAATCTGGCCGAACCGATCGATATGATCGGTCGCTTTCTGGCCTCACCGCGCATTACTCAAATCGCCGCTGCCGAAGAAATCTATCGCGAACTTGAATTCCTGCTGGCCTGGCCGCCGGGCAATCGCGATCCTGACGGTCGATATTTGCAGGGGTTTATCGATTGCCTTTATCGCGATAAGGACGATGGGTGGCACATAGTCGATTATAAAACCAATCGCATCACTGCCAAAACCCTGGCAGAAATCGCGGCCCAGTACGAAATGCAGATGCTGGTTTACGCCCTGGCCGCCGAAAAGATTCTCAAATCTCCGCCAGCCGAGCTGGTGCTTTATTTTTTACGCCCAGGCTTGGAATATCATTTTTCCTGGAACGATAATGCCCGGAAACGAGTGGTGGAAATGGTTAATCAAACTCTCCCATAAACCCGCGACAGATGATTGCGTAAGTTTTGAACCCGCTGTGCTTGTCAACCACGAATCCTTGATGTATCATTGCAATATGAACATTCAATGTTCATATTGCATAAAATGATAAATTGTTCCATGATTAACCGGCATTTGACGCCAAAGCTTCGAAAATCCGCCTCTGAATATCCGGTTGTTTCGTTGACCGGACCCCGCCAATCGGGGAAGACGACGCTAGTCCGAAGTGTTTTCAATGAGTACGGGTATATATCTTTGGAAAGCCCCGATCATCGCGAATTTGCCAAGAATGATCCCCGAGGATTTTTGTCTCAATTCTCCGGTCCGGTGATCCTCGATGAAGTGCAACGTGCGCCAGATTTGTTTTCATATATTCAAGGCATCGTCGATGAAGAAAATGTTCCAGGCCGGTTCATTCTTACCGGATCGCATAATTTTCTGTTGATGGATAAAATCAGTCAAACTCTTGCCGGACGCTGTGCGATACTTCATCTTTTGCCGTTGTCGGCAGCCGAACTTGCCGACCGCGATCCTTTCTCCATATCGCGCATAGGATCAGCGCCGATTCCACACGAACCTCGTACCGGTGATCTGTTTGAAATGCTTTTTCGAGGTTTTTATCCGCGTATACACGATAAAGGATTAGATAGCCAAGAGTGGCTCCGCAATTACTGTCAAACGTACTTGGAAAGAGACGTGCGGGAAATGATAAACGTCGGCGACATCGAAACATTTTCACGATTTATTCGTTTGTGCGCGGGCCGCAGCGGGCAATTACTCAATCTGGCTTCTTTGGCGGCCGATGCGGGCGTCGCGCATACCACCGCTCGCCGATGGCTGTCCATTTTAGAAGCAAGTTTCATCGTCATGCTTCTGCGGCCGCACCATCGCAATTTCAACAAGCGGTTGGTAAAAACGCCTAAACTTTATTTCCTCGACAGCGGATTGTTGTGCAACCTGTTGCGTGTTCAAACAGCCGCGGATCTGCGATTTCACGCCTTGCGGGGCGCAGTGTTTGAAACATGGGTCATTTCGGAAATTTTGAAGAATTATTTTAATCGCGGATTAGAACCGCAAGTGTTTTTCTGGCGAGACTCGGCCGGACATGAAGTTGACTTGATAATCGATCGCGGCAATAAACTCGTGCCGGTGGAAATCAAATCCGGCGAGACTGTTGCCGAGGATTATTTCAAAACACTAGAGTACTGGCGCGACTTACCAGGCCAATCAGATGTTCCCGCCGCCTTGGTCTACGCTGGCGATTCCTCATTCATCCGAAAAAACACGGCGGTTTATTCTTGGCAAGATTGGGGTTAACTGTCATGGCAAAATTGTTACCGCCGGAACAACGCCGATTTGCCGTCGAGGTGGTTCGCAAGCTGCGCGCGGGGGATTCGAGGTCTATTGGGCCGGCGGGTGCGTGCGCGATCAACTACTGGGACGGGCGCCCAAGGATTTTGACGTGGCCACCAATGCCACGCCGGAGCAAATCCGCGAGGTCTTTGGGCGTCGCCGCACGCTGGCCATTGGCGCGGCCTTTGGCGTAATTACCGTGAAAGGACCCAGGGCGGCGGGCATGATCGAGGTGGCCACCTTCCGCAAAGACGCCGCCTACAGCGATGGGCGCCATCCCGATCATGTAACCTTCAGCTCCGCCCAAGAAGACGCGGCGCGGCGACTTTACCATCAATGGCCTGTTCTACGATCCTTTGGAAGATTGCGTAATCGACTTTGTCGGCGGTCAGGATGATCTTGCCAGGCGGCGAATCCGGGCCATTGGCAATGCGCGCGAACGTTTTGCCGAAGACAAACTCCGTATGCTCAGGGCAGTGCGATTTTCGGCCACTTTTGACTTCGCTTTAGAGGAAGAAACCCAAACGGCCATCCGCGATATGGCGGCCGAAATCAACGTGGTCAGTCCCGAGCGGATCGCCATGGAAATGATCCGCATATTGGAGGAACCCTCTCGGGTCATGGCGATTCGTCTGTTGATGGCAACCAACCTGGCGGCAACCGTGCTGCCTGAGATCGTACCGCAGAACGAAGATCAAAAACATCGACTGGAACAGGCGTTAACCGTGCTAGGACGACTGAAAAATCCCGGCTTTCCCCTGGCCTTGGCGGCATTGCTACATACCTTGATCAATCCGGACGGTATAAAAGTGATCTGCCGCCGTTGGCGATTATCAAATCAGCAAACCAATCGGGCGGTTTGGTTGGTGGAAAATCAAGCGGCGATTGTCAATCCGCAGGCCATGAAATGGTCGGTATTGCAGCCGCTTTTGATCGCCGAAGGCATCGCCGACCTAATGGATCTGATGGAAGCATTTTCGCCCGAGGCCGAAAAAGCCGCCGCCTATTGCCGCGAAAAGCTCAAAATGCCGCCCGAAGAACTCAATCCCCCGTCACTTGTGACTGGGGAAGATTTGCTGCAATTGGGTATTCCCCAAGGGCCGGAGTATCGTAGAATTCTGCAAAAAATCCGCGAAATGCAGTTGGATGGCGAGCTTTTAACATCTGAGGCCGCCAAGGAAATGCTAAAAAAAGAACTCTGTTCTTAGCCTTTCCCACATTTTTTTGCCCCCAGGGGCAATTGATCTTAGCCCAGTACTTTTAGTGCTGTGGCACGGATTTTACTTGCGACATCTCCCCACCAGATCAAACCGGCAATCGCTCCGCATACGAGCAAGGTAATGCTACCGGGCTCAGGAACACTTGCCACGCGGAAACCGAGGTAGGCGTACTCGTTACCTGGGTCAAGGTTTTGGCGGACATCAACCAGTGTTTCGTGTGAACCTTGAGAAAAATCTCCGCCACGAATAACACGTTGGCCCGAATTAATCGTTTCATTCCATTCCCACACGTTTCCACCCTGATCGAACGTTCCATAGGGGCTGGCCGAGTTCTCGAACTCGCCGACTGGAGTGCGATAGTACGGACCACCTATAGTGTATCCACCGGTGCCAAAACCTTCAAAGTCATAAAAGTTCGCATTGCTACCCGGATCGGGATCGATCAAGGTGTTTATTGGCGCGGTATTGCTCATAGTCGGATAACGCCAATATCCCGCGCCGCCCGGTTTGTTTGGATCGTAATATGCCGCCTTGAACCACTCGTCCTCGCTGGGGATTACCCAGATGGCGTCGGGCTTGCGAGTTACTTCCATGAGCCGGGCGTCGTTCATTGCGCCGTCTAAGTAATACGAGCCATCCTCGGTTGTGGAAAGGTCCTGGACTCCCGTGGTCGGCTGCCCATTGGCCAACCAGTTGCATAATCGGGCCGCGTTGCCCCAGGAAACAAAGTTCACCGGCCGATTAGCCCAGTCGGAAGCCACCGAATATATATATGAACCAGAAGTACCGCTCCGCTTGATGTTGCAACCCTTATAATCAGGATGAACGTCGTAGTCCATATACGGTGAATACAATACGTGACTATCCGTTTTGGCCACGGCGTTAAGAAATTCAGCGTACTGCCCGGCGGTAATCTCGAACTTGCCGATCTGGTACTCATAGCCTACTGAGCCATAGCTCCCATGTTGTGTATCGGGTGCGTTACCCGGGTTGCCCACGGGCACCAAATCGATCGTTACCGCTTGTGCGGCCACGGCATAAACCGCCACGGCAACCAAAATGAATGTAACGCTCAGATTTTTCAATTTCATTGTCTTTTCCTCCGAGGTGTAAGTGTGTGATGTGGACTGGGAAATAAATTTGTACTCTTCACGCTCCGCGTGAAGTTAATCCATCATGCGGAACGTGTCCCTCACGCGGAGCGTAAGGAGTACATAGGATGCGTACTTGCACACACGCGCGAAAATAGTTTGTAATATATGAGTGTGTGCAAGCACGCAGCCTACGAAATGCTAGAAATGCCCGGCGAAGAATTTTGCGGTTAGCCTACAAAATATACCCGGGCCGCAAGAGCTGCCTCATTGTGTGTTGTTTTGAGGAGGGCAGTTTTTGCTTAATTTACACCTCCCCCCGCAAATGTCAATAGTTTTGGTGAAGATTTCAGTAAAATCCGTACTGGGGCGGGGGCATGGGGGTGTCTGTAACACACACGTGCGTGCAAGCACGCACCCTACTTCTCGAAAATGTAAAAGACAAAGGATTTTATTTCCTGCGTTTCCACCAAATCAAACCGGCAATCGCACCGCATACGAGCAAGGTAATGCTACCGGGCTCAGGAACACTTACCACGCGAAACCCTATAGTGGAGTACCACTGCTCAGGGAGCCAGGCGGCGCCGCGGGAGGAGGCAAGCATGTAGTTCGCCTCGCAGTTGAACGACCCGCCACGCATCAAACGCGACCCATCATCTGCATCCGGACGTATAATCGACTCGGTCCACTCCCAAACATTGCCGCCCTGATCGAATGTGCCGTACGGGCTGTTGGAGTTCTGGAACTCGCCCACAACCGTGGTGTAGTACGGTGGGTCGATGGGGTAAGGCTCGTAGTTGGCGTTATTGCCCGAGACATCGGCCATGTCGCGGCCTGGTGTCGTGTCACTCGCCGTCGGGAAGTGCCAGTAACCGGCATTGGTGCCGCCGCCCTTGTAATATGCCGATTTGTACCACTCGTCCTCGCTGGTCACCGCCCACTTCGCACCAGCGTTTCTGCCAATGGTTCGGCCATCATTGCCGTTGTAGCCGTTCAGGGTGTATGCCCCCGTCTCCGTTGTGCCCACACCCTGCGCACCGGTCGGCTGGCCGTTGTGCAGCCAGTTAGCAAACCGGCAGGCGTCCCAGTAACTTACCCAGTTCACCGGGCGGTTGGCATAATTCGGTGCCACGCTGTACGTATAGTTGCCCGGCGAGCCACTCTGCTGAATCTTGCAACTGTAATCGTTGTTCCACATATACACGTTGTACAGACCGTAGGTGTCGGTCTTGGCCACGGCATTGAGGAACTCGGTGTACTGACCGGACGTCACTTCGTACTTGCCGATACTGTACGTGTAATCCACTGCCCCGCAGACGCGGTTCGGTCCCTCGCCGCCGAAGCTCCCGCCGGACCATTCGCCGGCGTTGCCTGGGTTGCCTATCGGCACCAAGTCAATGCTGACCGCCGGAGCCATGCCGGCGCTCAGCACGACAACTGACAGAGTCAGAGTCAAAGTACGAACATTCATGGGTTTCTCCTTTAGAAACTGTGTGAAAACGGATAATTAAATGGATTATTGAAAATCGGAAACGGTTAATTCTCGATAACGCTGCGCATGTCACTGCACGCAAAACGAAATCTAGAAAAAACCTTTCGCGAAAGTCTCATCAACAAGAATGCCCCAGTGATAACATATTAGGCACACTCCGTGCGCCGTTTGTTATGTTTTGCGAACAATCTGCAAAAATATCACAGGGCCAATAAGCGCTGCCTCCTTGAATGTATCAGGCAAGAATGGTAACTTCTGTCCATTTGTTTTTATCCCCTTCCACCAAAATGGTCAACGTTTTTGTGAAAAATCACAAAAAACCTACTGAGGTGGGGGCAAGGGGGGTGGAATGCAATCAGAAGATTGCATCAATCAATTATGATGAGTTTTCTTTTTTCGAGTCACACACTCCGCATCAGCCAGATCTTGCGGCCTGCCGGATGCTATTTTGTTCTTCTTAAAATCTTCAAGGCCAATGACGTTAATGGGTGTGTCTTCGGCCTCCACAATTAGTCGATTTTCATAACATGCTGCAAAATCAACGCCGGGTATTGTATTGATAATATCCACCTGCATCGGCGGGAAACCGAAGCGATATATTTTTTCCTCCCGAAGGAAATCTTGTGGATTGAAATGTCTTGATGAGAATCCGAACTGGCGAAGCACCCGAATTATTGCTTCCGCGTTCTGAAGAGTGGGCCGAATCCAGATATCCATATCTCCGGTATAGCGGGGATGGCCGTGCACGGCCAAAGCCCACCCCCCTATCAAGAGATAATCAACCTTCTCCGCGTTCAACAACGCGATAAACTCTTTGAATTCGCGCGGTAGTTGGATCGTATCCACCATGATATGTCATACGGTAGAATTCGACGGCCGCGAGACGCTCTTGAGGCGGCCGTGAAAGCCAATTTTCGAGAGCATCGTCATTCGCTTCTTCATGGGATGAATATACTCGTAAAGCAGTTTTATCCATCTTAAAGTATTCGAGCGGCGTTTGCATAACTAAATTATACGCTTTCAGATGGATCCTCTGCAATTGCACTGCCAAGAAAAAATTATCCGTCGCGGGGGTCTTGTCCGCGACGGGTTAAGCGGAAACGGCGACTGGGAATATGGTCTCTTAAAAGGACGCTTCCGGCAAGAGGCGGCCTTAAACGAGTTCTTTTTTCGCGCCAATCAGCGTTCGCAAGCGCTCGGCCAACAGGGCGGCGTCGAACGGCTTCTTGAACGTCTCGTTGATGCTCGAACGATCGAAGCTGGTGGAGCTGCCATCGTCGGGCAAAAGGGCAATTAGGATCACTTCCGCAAACTCGCTGTTGCGGCGCAGATTCTGGCAAATCTGCAACGCTTCGGTGCGACCGATCGAGAAATCCACGATGATGCAATCGGGATGGAAGCTCTCGGCTTGTATCCCGGCATCGAATCCGCTCGCCGCCACTGCCACCTTGAACGAGCGGTCCAGCGGCAGTTCGCGTTTGAGATTCTCAATTAACACCTGGTCCTGGGCAACGATCAGCACTTTCGCCATGGCTTCGTCTTCCAGGTCTCCCAGCGGCATTCCATGTTCCTTGAGGAACTTGATCAGGTATTCCCGTGGAATGCGTCGGTCTTGCGATCCGGGGATGCGGTACCCCTTCAGCCGGCCCGAGTCGAACCATTTACTGACGGTGCGCGGGGCCACCTTACAAATTTTGGCGACCTGACCAGTTGTGAAGACCTTCATCGCAGGCTCTCCGATTTTTATATTTTTCACATTGGTTTGGGTTTAATCTCGAAAGGATGATCCATCCCTTCGAGACTGCTTCACCCCTTCCCCATAGACTGCTTGACGTTGCGTTCCTTCGTTCTCGGCTGCACAAGGCAGCCGGGTTTCCGCAGACATCTGGGTCGGGGTTTTCTTCCGTAATTCGCTCTTGGCTGTGGTTCAGCTCCTTCTGACCCGTGCCGTACTTACTACATCGGCAATCGGGTCATCCGGAAGCCAGAGAAAATCCGTAAAATAGAGAAGGTGCGTTCTAACCACCCTATTTCGATTCCCTCTAACTATTGGTACAGTTCTCCGGCGAATTACATGCGGAAAGGGGCGAGACTTACAAACAGCTCACCATGGAGAGTTAATGGCAGACTGTTTAGGCATGGCCTTCTTGGTAGGTTCCCCCCTATAGCCTGCTTATGTGGCAAAGTTAAATGATAACTCTGTCGCGAAACAAGCCTTCCGAAAATGTTCTTCGAATTTATCTAGGGGTGGACTTTAAAGTCTTTCTCCGGTCATAACGATTCAACCGATCGTATTAGCCATGACGAAAATGTCGAACAAAAAAAGACTGCAAATTTCAAAATAGATAAGCCCTATTATCGACTGAAACGAAAATATGGATAAGATAGGAAATGCAGATTGTGCGGGCAAGATTCAGTATTTATTTAACTGCCCTTTTGTAGGCATTTAGAGCATTCTCGCAAAATCCCACAAATGATGTTAAAAACGCCTCGTTACTGAGATTTTGTCAGCTTATTCTTATTACTCTTGATAAACTCCTTTAAATCTGTGGGCAATGGCGAGTTAAAATCCAGCTTTTCTTTAGTAATGGGATGTTGAAACCCTAGTTCTGTGGCATGTAGTGCCAATCGCGGGGCACCGCTGGTGTCTTTAATCGACTGGCGGAATAAGGGTTGCAGATAAACCTTCTCACCACAGAGCGGATGGCCGAGTTCGGCCAGATGGATGCGGATTTGATGCGTGCGGCCTGTCTCGGGCCGACATTCCAGCAGTGTGTAATTGCCTAATTTCTCTATTGGTCGTACGTGGGTTATGGAAAGTTTGCCCATGTTGGGCAAGGTAGTACTGCCGCGCCTGCCGTCGCCGCGGTCGCGAACCAGTCGGGATTGGATGGTTTGCTCTTTTACCTGGCCGTGTACAACGGCCAAATAGCGCCGCCGGGTGGTGTGCTTGCGGAACTGATGTTCCAGATGCTTTTTGGCCGCCTGTGTGCGGGCAAAAACTATCAGCCCGCTGGTATCCCGATCCAGGCGATGTACGGCATAAACCGGCGGCAATTTGCCTTTCACTCTCCGGCCTTCCTGTTTGGCGATTATTGCCGGCAGCATCTCTTGTAGAGTGGGCTGTAGCTGTTTTCTGCGGGCAGGCCAGTTTTTTTCTTCTTTATGGCGCGTGGACGTGATCCCCGCGGGCTTCTCGACCACCACCACGTGAGTATCGAGATAGGCGATCCGCACATCTTTTTCATTGGGCGGAGCGGCCAGCGCATGGGGGAGGATTTTGACAACGTCTTGCAGCTTCAGGCGCCGACCCTCATCTATGCAAAGATTGCCGCTAAGCATTACCCGCCGCAACTCAATTAGCTTGCGCACCTGCGACCACGACTGCCCCGGCAGCCACTTGCGCAGCGCCGCCCCAATCGTCTGCCCCACCTGTCGCGGTAGGACGTGAAATATTTTTTCAAATGAATTTTGTTTTTTCTTCTTCACCAAATGATTTCCACTGGATCGTTATTGATACATGGCCTTTAAACTAATGCTTCAAACCTCGACCAATTCCAATCGCAGCCCGAGTGCGTTGGCGACCGCCTGCACGCTGGAAAGTTTGGTGTCGCGACCGTACTCGATATCGCGCACGGTGCTAGGATTCGGGATCCCCGCCCGCTTTGCCACCGCGTACCAGGTGAGTCCCTGTACCTCGCGGGCTTCACGAATTCTTGCCGCTATGCCCACTGTCGCAGGCTGGAGCCGCGGGATTGCGCGGGGAAACTCTCGTCGAGCTTTCTCACGAATTTCATGCAACCGGTTGCGTTCTTCCTTGCTTTCCGGCCCTAGACGGCGAATTCGACGGGTGATTTTTTTCTTGTCCATTTTCTTCTTATCCTTACGGTTCAGGTACTTCATATGCATATTTATAGCATTGTATTGCGATATTGCAATACATTGAAATAGCCCCTATTCAAGAGTAGAAATATTGCTAGTTACTCGAAAATCTCGCTAACCGTCGCGGTGAAACCGGGGAGCAGTTGGGCATCGGTGAGCATGTCGGCGGCGTTGAGCACTGAGATTTCGTAAGTGCTTTTATAGATGGTCACGGATTTAGTTTGGGGATCGACGATCCAGACGGCGCGGCAGCCGGTTTCGAGCCAGTCGCGGATTTTCGCTTGCACTTCGCTTGCCCGATCGTTGGGCAAAAGGACCTCGACGGCCAAATCCGGAGTGCCGCTGAAGAAGCCCTGGGGAAGTTTCGCCGGCAGCCGATCTGCATGGACAAAAGCGACATCCGGGCGCGAACAGTATCCGGATCGCGGCGGATAATGAATCCCGTTTCCGCGCCAGTAATCCTGCCCAGCTTTTTGGCTCTTACGAGTTTTTCCAAGAGAAACGTAAGATTTACTATAATCATGCCGTGTTCGAATCCTGCCGGTGAGATCATAATAATTTCTCCGCGCACC
Source organism: Pirellulales bacterium (assembly GCA_963820545.1). Lineage (GTDB taxonomy): Bacteria > Planctomycetota > Planctomycetia > Pirellulales > Thermoguttaceae > CAWGAJ01. Next base: position 1,314,635 of record CAWGAJ010000002.1, on the reverse strand, counting down.
AACTCGCACCGGCCGAGATTCGGCGTCTGAAAAAGTTCTTCGGCGCTGATAAGGTGTTCTGTGATTGCCATACTGAAATCCCCTATACGGTGGGCGTAGTGATTTGTCAAGAAACCTTATGTCAAAAAACCTTATGTCAAAGAGGGGCCAAATGTCATCCTGAGCGCAGCGAAGGATCTCAAAAAGATAGGTTACAGACTGTAAGATGTAGACTTTTATCAATGGAACAAGCCCACGGGCCGTGGCCCGTGGGCTTGAGCATGCGCGATTAATCTGATCGGCTCATAATCTGATCGGCTCAACCGGCGTCGTGCTGACGCTGTTGCCCCATCACGCCCGGCCGGACGCGCTTTTGCACGTCGGTTTCCAGCACGCCAAAGGTGGCCTCGTGACGTTGAATCGTCAATTGCAATGCGTGCAGCATCCGTTTGGCTGTATAAAAGTTGGTGATGATCCGTTGATTAACCGGAATCGGATGGCTGGGCAAGCCAAACGGTTGGGGATTCAGGCCGAAATCGATAATCATTTCTTCCGGCGTCCCGGTGACGCGGCAGAAGTTGGCGTAGGTGGCCATCACCTTCGAATCATCGATCTCCACCTGTATCCGCTGCTGTTGCTGCTGAGGTTGTGCGGCAGGGGGGGCGGCTTCGGGATTCGGCGGGGAATCGTCGGCGTCGCGATCTGGATTGTCTGAATTTTTCACAATAGTCTCCTTATTGGGGTGTGATGTTTTTGTGGTTTAGTGGGTAAGATTAATAGAGCCTTAACGTAGGTTTGATATGTAATTTCTACTGGAGAATCGTCAAGCGTTCAAGATTCCCCCTTATAAATTTCTCGAAATATTCTGGCACAGTTATTTGGTAACGATTCATCAGGGCTTTCTTGCATGGGGGTAATATATTACGCAGAATTCCTAAAACCTAAAGCTGTGAAGGCACGGTAAAACCCAACATTTTAAACTGTTTTGACTTTACAACATCGACAATTTTTATGGCCAAAATCTGATCGTAAGTAAACATTACTGTGCGAGCGCCTTGGGAATCGGGAGTCTGCCGTTCTAGCAGCAGAAATTTTTCGCTAGTCCAAAAAGCTGAAAAAGAGATTTGTTCGTTAAAGGCGGTGACCAGAATTCCCCGGCGAGGTAAATCAGCGGGCCAATGTGATAACAGTTCACTCCAGTAGGTGAAATTAGCTTCCATAATGCCCTTTTAATCCCCTTGAAATCCATTCTCTAAATGAATCCCTTAATTGTTTTCCAACTTTGAAAGAGGCGATAACCATCTCGCCAAAGAGAGAACGCTACTATCAAGATAATAGCATAAAAAAGGTGCGACTCCCCCTGCAGGGATGGGGCAGGGAATCCCTTTTGAAGACAAGGAGAGTCGCAAAAAATTAGTATACCAGAGGTATTTTAACTCCATTATACATTGATTAAGGTGTATTATACTATAAGCCAAATAAAAAAAATAGATATGCCATAGACTCTGTATCTAAATCGGTGTAAACACACCCATACCCAAATCCTATCATGGATATTTCTCTTGTCCACTGGCCGGGAAAAAAACAGTCACGTTGACGAATCCTGTTTTCCCACCTAAACTGTCAAGTCTTTAGATTTCGTCAACTTGCGATGATTCAGAGGTCAATATTTCTTACTTAATTATACACTGTTTAAATATTTATGTCAATTATATCAGGTAATATAGAGCGACTTTCGATTAATACCATTCGCACCCTCGCTATGGACGCCGTCCAGGCAGCTAATAGTGGGCATCCGGGAACGCCCATGGCCTTGGCGCCTGTGGCATACCTGCTATTTAACGAGGTTTTGCATTACGATCCTGCTCAGCCCGCATGGCCAAATCGCGATCGCTTTGTTCTTTCCTGCGGTCACGCCTCCACGCTTTTATTTTCTATCTTGCATCTGGCTGGTGTGAAGCAATTGGACGCGAACGGTCAGCCCTTGGAGGAACCTGCTGTGTCGCTGGAGGCCTTACGGCAGTTTCGGCAACTTCATAGCCGCTGTCCCGGACATCCTGAATACGGTCACACTTCGGGAGTGGAAACCACCACCGGTCCGTTAGGTCAAGGCATTTCCAACAGCGTGGGCATGGCCATTGCGTCGCGGTGGCTGGCTGCACGATATAATAAACCCGGCTTTGAATTATTCAATTTTAACGTTTATGCACTCTGTAGCGACGGCGATTTAATGGAAGGCGTTGGCGCCGAGGCCGCTTCAATTGCCGGCCACCTGCGACTTTCGAACCTCTGTTGGATCTACGACGATAATGGCATTACCATCGAAGGGCAAACCTCGTTGGCCTTCAGCGAAGACGTGGCCCGGCGTTTTAGCGCCTATGGTTGGAACGTTATCAAGGTCGAGGACGTGAATGATCTGCAAAACCTTCGCCGGGCGATCAAACTCTTCCAGGAAACCAACGACCGTCCCACACTGATTATCGTTCGCAGTGTGATTGCTTTTGGGGCTCCAAATAAGGCAAATACCCATGAAGCTCACGGCGCACCCTTGGGTGAAGAGGAAGTACGCCTGACCAAGAAGGCCTACGGCTGGCCGGAAGACCAACGTTTCCACGTTCCCCAGCAAGTTCTTGAACATTTCCGGGCAGGACTGGGCCAAAGAGGCCAAAAACTGTATCGTCAGTGGACCTCTTTATTCGCTGAATACCAAAAAAAGTATCCTCAGCAGGCCATGGAGTTGGAGCTTATTCAGCGACGGGAACTGCCCCAGGATTGGGACGCCGAGATTTCCTCTTTTCCCGCGGATGCCAAGGGCATGGCCAGTCGGGTTTCCTCGGGCAAGGTGCTCAATCAGATCGCCCAACGCGTGCCCTGGCTGCTGGGCGGATCGGCCGATCTTGCCCCGTCGAACAATTCGCTGCTTAGCTTCGACGGCGCAGGCCATTTTTCCGCGGATAATTACGCCGGGCGCAACTTGCATTTTGGCATTCGCGAACACGTCATGGGAGCAATCTGCAACGGGATGGCCTTGTGCGGTTTGCGGTCCTACGGCGCGACGTTTTTTGTCTTTACCGACTATATGCGTCCGGCAATGCGCTTGGCCGCGCTAATGGGACTGCCCGTTTTTTACATCTTCACTCACGATTCCATCGGCGTGGGCGAAGACGGTCCCACGCATCAGCCGATCGAACAGCTTGCCGCGCTGCGGGCGATGCCGAATTTGTTGGTAATCCGTCCCTGCGACGCCAACGAAGTGGCCGAGGCCTACAAAGTCGTGATGCAGCAGAAGAATCAACCCGTCGCCCTGGTGCTTACCAGGCAGAATCTGCCCACGCTTGACCGGAGCAAATTCGCTTCCGCCGCGGGCCTGCAATCTGGCGGATACGTGTTGGCCGATGCGCCTGATGGCAAGCCCGAAGTTATCCTGATCGGCACCGGCAGCGAGGTCTCTTTATGCCTCGCGGCTTATGAGAGGCTCTTGGCCGAAGGCATCCAGGCGCGGGTAGTCAGCCTGCCCTGTTGGGAGTTGTTCGACAGCCAGCCGGCCGAATATCGCGATGCCGTGCTTCCGCCCGGCGTTACCCGCCGGGTGGCCGTCGAATTGGGCATCAAACAAGGTTGGGAAAAGTATCTCGGCCGTTGCGGAATGTTTATTGGCATGTGTGGCTACGGCACCTCGGCCCCTGTCGGAGTGCTACTGAAACATTTCGGGATCACCGTGGAGAATATTATTGAAGCCGCAAAAGAAAAATAGCAGTTGATTTATGTCTAGGGAGAGTCGTACTTCTCTGACACCTGCAATAATATCGCTATTCCACTATATTTTTAGAAAAAAGACACCACAGGGAATTTGTTGCGATTCAAGAGTTTATCTTGTAAACAGAGATGGAAAATCGGCATAGAGATTGCGGAGCAGTTCATCATTGCGTGCCAGGGGAGTAAGATGGGCTTTTCGGGTCAGTTCATTAGAGAAGGGAACAAAATCCGAGGGCGGCGGGCTTAATTCCAAATAAAATTGACGAGTTTGATTCCAAAGTTCTATGCCGTAATCTGTGACGGCGAAAGTACATTGCCGAATGTTCCTGCCCGCAATGCAACTGGCGATATATTGGCGATGGATTTGCCATCTACATTCCAGGCGCGTCATCAATCGTGAAAGTGCGGATGGCGAAATGGCTATTTTTTTCGTCTCAAGCAAAAGGCGAAGCTCCCGGCTGCTCTTCGGTCCGGTGAAAAGCAAACTGAGGACGAGAAATTGCAGTGGCGTGAGTGGAGGCATGGGGAGCAGGGGACAGGGGACAGGATACAGCTGACAGGGGACAGTGTAGAGGTTTGGGAGTAGGGATTCATGGTGAGTTTTTAGGCCAATTTTTGGAATAATAGAATTTTTGGTCTGAGTAAAGAGTTTGCATGAATAAAAAATGCGTTCAGGGAGATGGCCAAAAAGTTGGCTTTAGATCTGGAGTTACGGCGATTATAATGGGCATAAATTGGATTTCACCGAGAAACGCCGGATTTGAAAAAAATAATGGCAAATATTTTTGTAAGTGCATTGGTGAAGGCGGATTAGATACGAAATGGCAGGAAACGATTTTTGGGCCAAATCGGAATTAAAGGTTACGTCGATGGAAAGAGGAAATAATTTGAAACAATTGGTTTATTATCAAGACGTTATTGCATTAATCTGAAGCAACACAGCGATATAAGTGGATTTTACTAGATAGCAATTGCCATTGTGATATGATGCAATTGCAGTGAGGGAAAAGGGGGTTGAATTGGAGAATAAAAAACATGGAAACAGGTACGATAACTAAGCCGAATGTTTTCGTCAAATCTATCACTTTTAATGATGGCAAACAAATAGATTTGTCAAATAATGACATTGTTGTCATTGTTGGTCCCAATAACGTAGGTAAAAGTATCGCTTTAAAGGAAATTCAAGAAAAGATTATATCACCTCAAAATTCAACAATAGTTATTACAAATGTAAAGATTGACGTAAGTGGTAGTTTTGATGAGTTACACAACTGGTTAGAAAATAAATGTCGCAAGCACATACGAACCGATCTTCCAACAAATCCTTCTTATAGTCGCTTGGGCGGTACAATACACCTCATGGATGCTCAGCATAAGTGGAAAAATTTTTCTACATCCGGTCTTGGAAACTTATGCAATTTTTTTATCTATGGATTAACTACAGACGAACGATTAAAGGCAGCAAATCCAGCAAATAATATACGTATCACATCTGAACCTCTAACACATCCAATTCACTACATGCAAGTTGATGACACTATAGAAAAATATATTAGCAATATATTTTACCAAGCATTCGGTGAGGAACTAATAATTCATAGAAATGCAGGAAATAATGTACCTTTACATTGCGGGAAAAAACCGGCTCTCACTCCTGATCAGGATCGTGTATCCATCGATTACATTAGAAAATTAGAATCGCTTCCAACGCTACATACACAAGGCGATGGTATGAGAGCGTTCGTAGGTGTTATCCTTCACGCATTTATCGTTGATCATTCCGCAGTACTTATAGATGAACCTGAGGCTTTTTTACATCCACCGCAAGCAAGGCTTTTGGGACAGCTTCTAGTAAATCGAACACCAAAAGATCGACAGCTATTTATCGCGACCCATAGCGGCGATATTATTCGTGGAATGTTGGATACAGACAGTAGTCGCGTGCGTATATTAAGGATCCAACGCCATGATAGAATAAATAACGTTACCCAGCTAGATAACTGTGGAATTCATGAACTTTGGAATGACCCCATTTTGCGTTATTCGAATGTTCTCGATGGTATCTTTCACTCAAAGGTATTCGTTTGTGAATCTGATTCGGACTGTCGTTTCTACGCTGCAATACGCGATGCTATTATTGATTCCTTTGCCAATAAAACAAAAGATGATGATATCGTTACTAATAAAATAAATAGTGACACTTCCGCTGTCAATAAAATAAAAAGTGAAGATGTAATGTTTATTCATACAGGCGGAAAAGAGCGGATGCATGTCGTAATCAAAGCACTAAGTAATCTGAGTGTTCCTGTTGCGGCTATTTGCGATTTCGATGTGCTAAATAATGAATCTACAATTAAGCATTTGTTTGAAGCATTTGGAGGCAGATGGGCTGATGTTCGGAATGATTATCAGCTTATAACATCGGCTGTGAAAGAGAAAAAACCAGAACTTCAGACAGAAGAAGTAAAGAAGGATATCGAAGGAGTTCTCGATAAAGTGACAGAATCATACTTTACAAAGGAGGCATCTGAATCAATCAAGAAGATTCTACATCGATCATCGCCATGGGCAAATGCAAAAAATGTCGGAAAATGCTATGTTCCCAGTGGTGATCCAACAGAGACATGTAATAGATTATTAGATATATTCAAGCAACATGGATTTTATATTGTAGATGTTGGAGAACTAGAAGGATGGTGTCGTAGTGTTGGAGGGCATGGGCCATCTTGGGTTAATGAAGTACTAAAAAAGGATCTCGTCAATGATCCAGAACTTGAACCTGCTCGTAAATTCGTGAAAGAACTTCTTTTTCCCCTCTGAATGAATCGAATTCAAATACATAAATTATATAGAAATAAAATAACAAACATTAACGCATAAAAATCAAAAGTATCAAAATAGGCATCAATCCCGAAAAAACTGCAATTTGTTGTTGCCAATTCCATTCTTGAGCAAGAAACAAAGAGGCGGAAGCATTAAAATAATTAAATTTTTCCGAAAAACTTTAAGAAGGTGATATTCGGACGTTTTATAGATTGCGAAACCGCAAGCAGAGAAAAGAGCACTGCTAGACTAGCCAGCAGTGGCACACGAGCGCGGCACGAGTGCCGCGGCTAAACGGTTTATGATATCACCGCGGCAACAGCGTATCGAGGAAATCCCGCATTGTTTCTTCCGGGTACAGGCAAAAGCCGTATTCCCGCCAGGTGAGAATTTTTTCGGCTTGATATTGCCGGGCGGCTTCAGCACGACGATTTAGTAAACGCCTGCGCTCCTCGGCCAACCAAGGTTGGAGCGACTCATTGATTCGCCGGATCGCTTGGCAGCGGGTGCGGGCGTTTTCCATGGTTTGCGGCGTTTCGATCCATTGCCGTTTGGAGTCGATAAGCTGGTGGAGTTCGCCGGGGATGCCCAATGCTTTGTCAAAAATGCCATCGAGATATTGCTCGGGGTGATATGTCAATTCACGCAGTTGCCGGTCGATGGCGGAGAGGTTTTCCTGGGATCCGACGTCACGTTTAGAAGTGGGAATGCCCTCACCCTGGCCCTCTCCCAAAGGGAGAGGGGACTTTTTAATTAGGCCCTCTCCCCGACCACTGCGTGGTGACCGGAGAGGGGGTTTATTAATGGGCAGGTGCAAAGTGGCGGATAAGATCATGAATCCCTGCGGTTTTCTCTGGAAGAATCGTTCGATAATGCGATCCGTAAGGCGATCGTAATTTCCCCCGCCGATGCCGTGCACAAACAAATCGCTAAGCACCAGTCTTGCCCAAAGCGTAGTTACCAGCGCCCGGGAGCGAATTTTCACGTTGCGGCGTTCTAGTTCCACAAGTTGCTGAACCGCGCGGGCAGCGTCAGATTGGTCGGTAAGCGGCAGTCGAGCCTCGATATCCTGACGGTCGCTTAGAATCAGTTCGCTGGGGCAATGTTTGACAAACAAGCGTTTTCGTCGGGGATTCTCTTCGGTCCAGATCCAAAACGGCGCTTCCAGCCACTGGTCCTCCACGGCCAGATCGGGCACGGGATGTGAGGCGTTACGGATGCGTTGCAAACGGCGATGCTCGCGGACCGCCTCGTTGTAGATGGAGGAAAATATGGGTAACTTTGCCAATATATGTGCCACCAGCCAATGAAAGGAATTTAAGCCGCACACCCGACTTTGGGGAATTTCCAGCGTTGTGGATCCCCACTGGGCTTCAAGAATATGCCTCGCCCGGGCCAGGCATGCGCCCAACCGGTCTGTCTCTTGCGATTGGTCGATCACTATCGGCCAATATTTTTCCACAAGCGGGTGTGGGATCAAGGAAGCTATTATTTCCCGCACTTGCGCGCCGAAACCGTGGAACAATTCCCGATCCTCGATCCGGCGTTCCTCGTAAGGTATTTTGGGATTTGGCCGATCAAAAGCCGCCTGCACGACGTAAGGATCCGCTGTTGATCCGGCCGGCACGCGCAGCCACGTGTCTGAGATTACGTCGCTGTCGATGATTAAATTAATGGCCGTTGCCTGGTGTTGCTTTGCCAGGCGTCCCAAAGCGAAGTTTTTCAGCCATACGCCGGGATGAAACATTTGCGGTTGATGTCCGGCCAGAAAGATCGGGGCCAAAGGATCGTCGGCCGCAGGGCCGACGTCGCGATAGGCCGCTGTCCAGGCCCTGGCGGCGTCGAGCAATTCTCTCCGTGCTTGCCGCATGATTTCCGCCAGGCTGCGGCCCTGGAAATCGTAATCCGCTTGTGTACGTAAAGAAATATTCTTCTGGATAAGGGCAGTCACCTTGTTCCAAGCAGGATCGATTACTACCGCCCGATTTTCCTGCGGAGCGCGAAGTCGGCGAGTGCGTTTTTGCTCATTGCCCAAGGTCATACGGCTTCTTTGATTTTATAAGTTCTTTATCTCTGTCATGTTGAATGGCCATTAGGCTTTTTTTCAGCACCTGGCGATAAACTGCCAGGCGCACGTCGGCTTGATCCAGGGCCCCGCCGAACGACCGCTTTTCATCGAGATAAATCAAAGGCACCGCCACTTCCACAATTTTCAGGCCCAATTTATAGGCCTGCACCCACAGTTCCAGCGGCATGGCATAGCCGGTTTCCGTCAAGGTCATTTTGGCCAGCGCCGCGGTGCGATAGGCCTTAAAGCCACAAAAGGCGTCGGTAATGTTGAGCCCCAGACAGCGGTTGACTTCCTCGGTTATGAGCATGTTAATTTGTTTGCGGCCTTCTGGCGGTTGGCTATCGCCGGGAAAACGGCGCAAAAATCGGCTGCCTGATACAATGTCCGCCGATTTCGAAGTCTCCACAAAGCGGGGGATCAATTGCGGTTGGTGCTGACCGTCGCAGTCGATGGTCACCAGCGCGTCGTAGCCGCCGCGGATGGCAAACTCGAATGCCGAGCAAAGCGCGGCGCCATATCCCAGATTACGCTTTTTGGTAATCAAATGGATGTCGTCTCGGGCGGCCAATAACTCTCCCGAACCGTCGGTCGAACCATCGTCGACAACCAGCACCTCGTCGCTGTATGTCAGGGCCCCTGCCAATGCCCCCGCCAGATTGGCTGCTTCGTTATACACCGGTAATGCCGTAAGCGTACGATAACTCATACTGCAATTTTATTCCCGGAAAAGCGTGTTGGGAAGGACGAGGGAGAAAGGATGAAGGATGAGGGATGAAGGATGAAAAATCAGTGGAGAGTGTATAGTGGTTAGTGGATAGTGCTGAATCCCGAATCCTTGTTGCTGCCTACTGTCCACCGCCCACTATTTTCCCCGATTCCCTGATCCCTGACCTCTGACCCCTGATCCCTCTTTTTCACATCCACTGCAAGGGGTCGCGTTCGCGACGGCTGGCCCAGATTTCCAATTGGGGGAATTGTTCGGCCAGCACCTGGGCCAGACATTCCACGGCAAAGCGTTCGCTGGCATAATGGCCGGTCAGCAAAAGTCCGATTTGGGCGGCCTTGGCCTCTAGACACTTGTGGAAACGTGCTTCGCCCATGACCATGCAATCGCAGCCTATGGACTGAGCGGCGGCAAGCAGTTCATCTGCTGCGCCGCAGGCCACGGCCACGGTGCGGATCTGCCGCTGGGGCTCGCCTGCGATTTGCAGCCTTTCCAGATGCAAAAAAAGTTTCAAGCGTTCGCCCACTTGGGCAAGACTAAGCAGTTCTTCCAGCCATCCCCAACGACCGGCTCCGCATACGTTGTCGGCCGATATCAGCGGACTAATGCCCCGCAAGCCGAGCCCTGCCGCCAGCCGTTGATTGATGCCTTCCCGCGCCGCATCGAATGCCGTGTGCGGACTGTAGATGGCGATTCGCTGGCCGATCAAATCCCAAAGCAAACGGCCCGCGGCGGTGTCGGTGGTCAATCGTTTTAGACCGATAAACGGCAAGGGATGATGCGTGACAATCAGATTGGCTTTCTCATCGATTGCCTCAGCCGCGCTCTCGGGCGTAATCGTGAGGCAGGTCATAACCTTTTGGGCTTCTCGTTGGCGATCGCCCACCAACAAGCCCACGTTGTCCCACTCCTCGGCCAGATGCGGCGGGGCGAATTGCTCCAGAAAAAAAATTATTGGTTGAATTGTATGCATTATTTTCGATTGACTCGTTTGGCGAAAATCGAAACTATGATCGAAATGCCCAACACTACGGCGATTATCACCAGTTTGCCCCAGGTAGGGATAAAATAGCCGCCTTCGGGATGGAACCAGTATTCGGCGATCATATTCACTCCAATAAATCCGAGTATGGCGCTCAGCCCATAGTGCAGATATTCGAACAATTCCATCATCCCGGCCAAGAGAAAGTACTTCGCCCGCAGGCCGAGAATGGCGAAGATATTCGAGGTATAGATGATGAATATATCTCGCGTGATGCCGAAGATTGCCGGCACGCTATCCACGGCGAAGAGCACGTCGGTGCTTTCGACTACCAGGAGCACTAAAAATATCGGCGTGAAGCACAGCCGGCCGTTCTCCCGCACAAAAAATGCATGGCCGTGCTCCCGATGATCGCCCCGCGACACCTTGAAGAATCGCCGTGCCAATTGCAAGAGGATGTTTTTCTCGGGATGCACATCGCTTTCGGTTTGCAGGGCCAGCTTGAACGCAGTATAGATCAAAAAAAGCCCAAACAGGGGTAATATCCAATCGAAACGCTTTATCAATTCACTGCCCACGACCACGAACAGCAGCCGCAGGACGATCGCCCCCAAAATTCCCCAAAACAATACCCGATATTGGTATTTCAACGGGATGGCGAAGAAGCGAAAGATCACCGCGAAGACGAAGACGTTGTCCATCGACAAGGATAATTCGACGACAAAACCCGTCGAGAACTCGATGGCCGGTTTGCGTCCCAGCCACCACCAGATAAAACCATTGAACGCCAGGGCCAGCGCGAACCAGAAAAACGTCCAACCCGCCGACTCGCGTATGGAAGGAGCATGGTCATGGCGGTGGAACACGAACAAATCCAGTGCCAAGAGCACCGCCACAAAAGCTATAAACGCAAACCAATGCCACAATAAGATTTCCGGCAACTCTGCCTCCTCCTTAACGTTCGTACCAGTTCCACTCAGCTAATGTGTCTCATCATAAAGTCTCAGATAGGTTGTCGCAATGTCTTGAAATTGATAATAATTAGAGTAAATTTTGTTATAAGCGGTCAGAATTGACGTTTTAGGCGTACTGTGGTAAATCTGTCGTTTGCTCGGTTATATTAGCGGGAACATCAAAAGCGAGTTTACCCGTGAGCATCTACAAGACTTACGAGATCCATGGCGATTCGGCCAGGGAACTTAATCCCCAGTTGTACCGAAGCTGGGGCCTTGCCTTGGGCCTGAAACTCGAGCCTCGCGCCAAATTCGTAGTGGGGGGCGATATTCGCAGTTCCACGCCGGAATACATGAAGGCGCTGGTGGATGGTTTGTGCCGGGCGGGTTTGGACGTGGTCGAACTGGGTCAACTGCCCACGCCAATGATCTATTACGCCCGGCATCGAGTACATGCGGAAGGTTGCGCTATTGTCACGGCTTCGCACAATCCAGCCAATTTCAACGGTCTGAAATGGATGATCGGCGACCGGCCGCCCACGCCCGACGAAGTGCAAGCCCTGCAAACCGCGGTCGCAGACGCGGCTGAAGATTCCCACCGCACTTGCAGCGACCCCCGCACGCTCGACATCTCTTTCGACTACGTGGCCAATCTCCAGGAAACTTGGGTCGATGCCCTGGGATCGCAACTGCACATAGTCCTCGATCCGATGCACGGCTCTTGGGCCGGCAAAGCGCGGCGCTATCTCCATGCCATCTTTCCCCAATGCTTGATTTCGGCGATTAACGATGTACCCGATGCCGCTTTTGCCGGTCTAACGCCCGACTGTTCCCATCCCCAAACCTTGCACGACCTGAGCGACGCCGTCGATCGCGAACGGGCCCATTTGGGCATCGCCTTCGACGGCGACGGCGACCGCATCGCGCTAGTCGACAATCAAGGCGTGATCCTAACCGCCGAGGAAACCACTTGGATGTTAATGGAAACACTGGGCAAGACCCTGCGCAAAGAGCGATTCGTCTACGATCTGAAATTTTCCGACCATGTGCCCCAGCGGGCAAAACAACTCGGCGCTGAAGTAGTTGTCGAGCGGAGCGGGCATGGTTCGATCCGCTACCGGATGAGCGAGAGCAACGCCTTTTTCGGCGCGGAGAGCAACGGGCATTATTTTTTCCGTGCCCTGGAAGGCGGCGACGACGGCCTCTATGCCGCCTGCCGGATGATCGCCTTTTTGGCCCACAGCGAGGATCCTTTAGCCCAATGGCGGCGCAAATGTCCCACTGTGTACATCACTCCCGAGTTGCGCATTGGCATGCCGCCCGAATCCCAAGCGCGGATCATGGAAAAAATTCGTCTTGCCTGGTCCTCTTTTCCCCAGCAGACCATGGAGGGCATCCGCATCGACACCCCGGCGGGCTGGATTCTGGTTTGCCCTTCCCTTGTCGAGCCCGCCTTGACCTTCCGCTTTGAATCGCTCGATTGGCCGGCGCTGGATCATTTGGTGGAACGTTTTTGTGATTCCTGCTCGGACTTGGGCAAAGAACTCTGGCAAAACTATGTGGCTGCCATGGGAATGGCCGAAAGCAAAAATTCCATGGTTTAAATTTTTCCAGGCAGGGGAGACTATTGTGGCCGAAGATGCTCCTTTATCCAATCAAATAATTTGTCCCCGCTGTAAACGTTTGATTACGTTTCCCTCCATTTCCGTGGGCTCCAGCGGTCAATGTCCTCACTGTAACATGGATTTTGTGGTTTCCAGCGAGATGTTTCCCCAGGAAGCGGATAAAGTCGCAGAGGCACCCGATATCTATGCCTTGAAGATCGACACGTCTCCTGTGGCCCCGCTGCCTGCCTTGCCTGCCTTCAAGACCTTCTCGGCCTTTGAAACCGATCGCGAAGCGGAGCGGCTGAGTTGGCTTCCCCGGCAGCCTCCTCCGCGCAACCTCTTCCTTGGCAAAACATTTACTGCTCCTTTCTCAGCCGGTTTCCGCGGCTGCGCTATAATGCTGCTGATCGTTTCGTTAATCTTGGGCTACATGACGTCGAGCATGTTATATTATTTCGGTGAAAGTGTTGTCACCAGCGGGCTTCACTTTGGCGCCTCGCTCGAGGGGTTCAATCCTTGGTTCTATGGTATGATATTCACATTCGGCACGGTCCTGATCGGCGTGCCCTATGTAGTCGTGTTGACGGCTCTTGGTATGTCGATCTTTCGCGATACCTACGAAGGTAACGAGAGCTTTGTAAGTTGGCCCTGGGACTGGTACACCAATATAATCCTGGACTCGAGTTATGTGCTGATCTCGCTTTTCTGGGGCGGATTGCCGGCTTTTATCGCGTGTTCTCTGTTGCCCGGCGCGGCTTGGATCAAGATCTCAATTATCGTCATTACCGAGTTGGTTTTGTTTCCCGTGTTTTTCCTCTCGGCGTTGGATAGCAAGTCACCCGTGATGTTATACTCGCTTCCAGTCTGGAAAAATATATACAATTCCCGGCACACTTGGAGATTGTTCTATCTGCGAACTATACCTCTGGGAATAGCGTTTGCTGTTTTTCTGAAAATAGAGTTCTCTCAAGCCGATTGGATAAAGATTATTCTTGTTTACAGCTTCATATCTTTTTTTTGCCTGGTTTATTTTCGCTTATTAGGCCGATTGGCATGGTATTGCTCCGGGAGCCTCGATGAAATTGTGGTAGAGCCCTCGGAAATTCCAGACGCGGCGTTTCCCGCGGATGAAGCGGATTCGAGGCTTATTGAATAGCCCTTGTTGATGAGTATGATTCCGACATATTGCCGGGCATTTGTAAGGGAGTTTTATGGTTTACTCTTTTCAGGCGTTAGGTCGATTACCATCAATTCCGGCCGGCAGAGAAAGCGCATCCTGGGTGCGTTTTCGCGTTCCATGCCTATGCCCCGCGATACGAGTAATTGAGAGCCGTTTGGCAATCTGGTAAGTCCGGCCGCCCAAGCAAGTGGAACGCGGGAATGGGTGATCAGGGGACCGATCAAGGGAATGCGGACCTGTCCGCCGTGAGTGTGCCCGGCAACGAGCAAATCTGCTTCGATATGTCCCAAGGCGTAATTTGGCACGTGGCCTAAGACTAAGTGAAACGTGTCGCTCTGGGGATTGGTTACTTTCAATGAAGTGGAATAAGACTCGTGTAATCCCAGACAGCTCAGGTGTAGTTCGCCCAGATCGAATGTTTGATTATACGTTAACGGCGGTGATGTTTAGACCGTCGAAAATTTCCTGCCAACCAGGCGGATCCACGTTTCCTTGTACGGCAAAGATGCCCTGAGGGGCGCTAAAATTGATCTCTCGCAGGAAGGCATTCATTTGTCGTCTGAGTATTTGGTACTGTTTGTCCGGAGGCTTGGAGGTAATCGCCGGCCAAAAGGATCAGATCGGGTTTCTCCTCCATGGCCCGACGCAGCACGCCGCGTTCGTAGTCGCTCGAAATGATCGGTTTGCAGGTCGGCAATCACGACCACCCGCAGTGTCCGCTGGATTTTGGGGCTGAAAATTTGCCAATAGGACACCTCCAGCCGGAAGGGCTCGATCAGAAAAACATCATAGGCCGTGCCTGCCAAGATCACGGAAGTCATGCCAGAGAAGATGGCAAGCGATTTTTTTGATCCGCCACCATACCCCGGCCGAACCGAGGGAAAGCACCAAACCATGCAAAAACACCCCGTACGCCGCCAGGCGAATGAAATCGAAATGATCCCTGGCAAGTATTCCGGCCAGCAAGGCCGCGATTGCGACTGTGGCAAACAAACTTAAAAGCCAGGCCATGACTGATTTCGAGCGTCTTAATCGCTGCAATGTTATCCAGTCGAGAACAAACAGAATGAGATTATAAAACAAGGTCACTTTATGGCTTTATCGCGGCTAGTGTAAGGGAACTGGTTTTTCTCCGCCGAGCTGTGCGACGACATTTATGTGCCACTGCTTGCTGGCAAGGATTCCTTTTATTGTTTCCTCTGTCTTCAGCGACGGCAAGGTCCAATTTTTTTA
The DNA here is from genome assembly GCA_963820545.1 of Pirellulales bacterium. GTDB lineage: Bacteria > Planctomycetota > Planctomycetia > Pirellulales > Thermoguttaceae > CAWGAJ01. The sequence goes on along the minus strand of CAWGAJ010000002.1, from coordinate 1,299,327 downwards.
TTAGTTTTTATTTGCCGGGGCTGCTTGCAAAAACTCCCTCGGGTCAGGAAAATAGCTTTTTCACAAATCGCCCTTACCAGACCTTACATAATATTCGTCTGGATGGGGAGGAAGAAAGTATTCAAAAAGGATTGCTCATGAAGGGAATTCCAGTCTTAACGGCGGAAGGGGATTGTATCGCCCGGGCGTGGGAAAACGCCATGATCGAGCTGTACCGTTCGGGCTGCGACATCAAAACGCAGTACGACAAGCCGGATGATCCTCCCAGCAAAGACGCCACGATGCTCGTTACGGTCCTTGATCCATTGGCCGAGCCCATGATCCACCGCGATTTTCCCGGCGGATTCGAGGAATTGGAAGAATACGTGCTGGAGGTCTGCGAGGGGATCAAGGACCATTGTATTCGCGATCCCAGTGATCCGCGCGACACGCGCTGGGAATATACCTACCATCAGCGGTTGTTCCGTTACGAAGTGCCCACGCTTGCGCCGATCGACCAGATTGAACATATCTGCCAAAAGCTTGCCGAAACGCCCTATACCCGGCGCGCCCAGGCCGTCACCTGGAAAGTCTGGGAAGATGGCGCCTGCTATGATCCTGCTTGCCTGCAAAGCATTTGGTGCCGGATCATCTTCCAAGAGGACCGGCCGGTTTTGAGCATGAACGTCCGCTTCCGCTCGAACGACGCCTACAAGGCGGCTTTCATGAACATGTTCGCCTTGGTCCGCTTGCAGTCGAACATCGCGGCTCGCATATCCGCACTAATGGGAAAACCCGTAAGTCTCGGCCGCTATTGCCATCTTGCCGATAGTTTCCATATCTACGGTTCAAATCTGGCCGAGTTCGAGGCCCGCTTTCTCGGCGCGTTACAAAAACGGACCTTCCCACAGCGGACCATGCGTTACGAAGACGTGCGGGATTTAATGCAAGGTGCCCAGCCGGCGATTCGGGAAAAAGCCCGGAAGATGGGCCGCTCATCCTAACACGGCTTCGTGCCATGTTTCTGATCCCTGATCCCCGACCTCTGACCCCTGATCACCGACCTTTGACCCCTGACTCCTATATTTACACCACGCTCTGGGCTTCCTCCTCTGGAGCAAGCGGGATTATTTGCTTGCCGTCGTTTTGGAAGACGCAGTTGCGGCCGGAGATTTTTGCCTGATATAACGCGGCATCGACTCGTGACAGAAGTATTTCCTGAGTGTCGCCGAGGATGGCTGAGGCCACGCCGCCGCTGACGGTCAGCGACAGTTTTTCCTGCACCCTCGATCTGAGGCGATTGTAGATTGTGCAGGCTCCCGCGAGATCGGTTTGCGGCATAACGACCATGAATTCATCGCCCCCGTAGCGCACTACGATATCGGTTTCGCGAACGTTTGCATCGAGCAGGCGGACAAGATCCTGCAAAACTCGATCGCCTTGAAGATGTCCTTCCTTATCATTAATGGTTTTGAAATGATCAATATCCAGCATCACCAGCGAAAACGGCGTTCCGTAGCGGGACATGATGGCGAACTGGGCGTGCAGCGCGTCGTCCAATCCGCGGCGGTTTTTGGCGTTGGTCAACGGATCGGTTCGCACTTCAGTGAACGTCATCAGCTTGGCACTTTGTTGGCGTATTTTATCGTATGCGTCGGCGATTTGCGTTGCCAAGTGCAGCGTGGGTTTCAGCATCTCTTCAGCCTCGAAACATAGTTGTTTCCAAGTGGATGCTTGCTGTTTATCCGTGAGTTTGCTGACGCGATCCTTGAAGCGGGTCACGCTGGCATGATGTTTCGCCAGACTCTTGCGTACACCCCAGGTGATTTTTTCCAATTCTGACGCCACGCTCTGAGCGTGGTGCAATTCCCGTTCCGAATGATAGGCCGCATGGCCCCTCGACTCCCTGCTCCGTCGTCCGACTAAATACCCGATGGTCGCCATTGCCGCCAAGGCGACCGACATGGGAATATGTATGTTCCAAATATCCAGATTACCAAAAAAATATTGCAACATTTTAATTTCGCATAGCTAGGTTGACAAGCCCCTTGAGTAAACATGACAGATCCTTTCACAACGCTAAAAAAACGCTTCTGCAACGGTCGCTAATATTTAGAACGCGAACCAAACCCGCGCAAACACAACAAGCCGATGACAATCATCATGGCCAGGACAATCAACCAGTGTTGTGGAGCCAACCGATCGGCATAGCGCAGTATTTCTCGAAGCAAGTCCTGCATAACTGTTCTCTAGTCGGGGGTGGTCAATTATTTTGACTTGAATTCTGAAAAATTGCCGTTAATTTTTCTTTCTGGTTGCTCGCATTTGCTTAATAAAAGGGTTGATCTCAAGAAAACGAGTCTCACCAGGACAACCGCCCCAAAACCATTTCTGACATAACTCTAGGTTATAACTAAAGGTTGTGCAAATTGCCTTAATTCCTTATTAATCGCGGTAACTTTGTTGTGAAATAAGTACTTACAACTGAGGAAAACGGTCAGGGCGGGCATATTTCAGGAAAAATCAGCTTTACAGGAATTTTTAGCCCCGCCGCCTGTTTGCTCGAGAATCCCTTAATAACATTGTTTTGAAACCATTTACCTCGTTCCCAGGCTCCGCCTGGGAACGCCCTGGATCCCTTAATAACCTTGTTTAGAAACCATTTTTGAGCATTTTTCATAGCGGAAAATCGTGCCATCTTGGCCTGCTTTCGAACCTCTCTTGCGGGTCAAAAAAGGCATGGTATAATTTGTCGTTTTCTATCCTCGATATACGGGGGCGTAGCTCAATTGGTTAGAGTACCGGACTGTCGATCCGGTGGTTGCGGGTTCGATTCCCGTCGCCCTCGCTGGGGGTGTTGATGAGATTCCCGTGGTTGTCAGCTCACGGGGAGATTCTTGGACCGCTTCTATACTATGCCGGAAGCCAGTGCAAGTTCTCATTAACACCCCGCTTGTTTTCTTGGCCGCCAGCCTTTGTCAACCACACGTCAACACCATGCTTTTTCGACTTGATATGAAACAGCCTCTCATACTTTTATCCATTCCCGGCCTGCGCGAGAAAGACGTGGCGATGATGCCGCAATTGCGGCAACTGATGGCCGGCGGCGAAATCGCCGAACTGACGCCTAGTTTCCCCCCGCTCACCTGTCCCGTGCAGGCCAATATGACCACCGGCCGGCTGCCCAATGCCCATGGTGTGGTGGCCAATGGTTTTTATTGGCGCGATAAACAGCAGGTGGAGATGTGGACTTCGCCCAACGAATGTATCGAGCGGCCGCAGATTTGGGACATCCTTTCGCATCACGAAGACCATCCGACCACGGCCGTCTGGTTTCCCCTGCACGCCAAAGGCTGCGAGGCGGATTATGTCTGCACGCCGGCGCCGATCCACAATCCCGACGGCACGGAATCGCTCTGGTGCTACACCCGGCCGATGGAACTGTACGGCCAGTTGCGCGACGCCTTTGGCCATTTCCCCCTGCAACATTTCTGGGGCCCTCTGGCCAACATCAAATCCACGCAATGGATCGCCGCTTCCGCCGTGTTTGCCGCCTGGTGTTGGCAGCCTCATTTCTTTTATATTTATTTGCCTCATCTCGATTACGCCGCCCAGCGCACCGGTCCGGAAAGCGCGGCCGCCGACACGGCCATCGACGAACTCGACAAGGTAATCGGCGAATTGGAAAAGGGCATGAGCGAAGCCTACGATCATCAATTGCTCTGGATCATTGCGGGCGAGTACGTTATCAACAAGGTCGATCACGTGACGTTTCCCAATCGCCTGCTCCGCGAAGCCGGACTGCTGGCCGTAAGCCAACGGGAAGACGGCGAACATCTCGATCTTGCGGCCAGTCGCGCGTTTGCCCTGGTCGATCACCAGTTAGCACACATTTATATCAATCAGAGTGACGCGCAGATTATCGCCCAAGTAGCGGATTTATTTCGTAATCGGCCGGGCATAGCCCAGGTGCTTGTCGGTCCGGAGTGCGGCCGTTATGCCTTGGACCACCCCCGCAGCGGCGATGTGATCCTGATTTCCACGCCCCATAGTTGGCAGGCTTATTATTGGTGGCTCGCGGTTGATCGAGCGCCGCGATTCGCCCGGACAGTAGACATCCACCGCAAACCCGGCTACGATCCGGTGGAATTATTTTTTGATCCGGCTACAAAAAGCATTCCCCTAAATGCGTCGCTGGTCAAGGGATCGCACGGCGCCCCCGCGGTCGATCGTTCGCAGCGCACTGTGATCTTGGCCTCGGAGCCGATCACCTTTCCCGGCCCCTTTCTGGCCGACACCGATGTCTTCGGCATGGTCTTAAAACATTTTGACATCAACATGAAATAGGGAACAGGGAACAGCGGACAGCGGACGGTGAATAGAGCATGGGGGCGAGGGGTTGGAGAAGAGGAGCCGCTGGCGGCTTCGCAATCCTCTTTACTTTCGTGTATACTGTTTACCGATGTGCATACAATAAATTTCCCCATCCGCAACACACCGTACATCGTACTCCGTACATTAATTATTCAGGAATCACACCCATGAAAAAAGGTCATGCCCTTAGTATCACTCTGCTTGTAAATGTTTTCTTCATCTTTTCAGCCCATGCCGCGGACATTACTCCGCCTGATCCGGCGCGAGTGGAAGCCTACAAAAAGATGTTGCCTCAGTCGCCGCGGGGTATTGGGCCGACAATCGACGACCGCCGGACCTGGGAGGCGTTGGCAAAACATCCTGCCGCCGCCAAGATTATCCAGAGCGCGGAAAAGATGCTCAAAACTCCCCTGCCCGAATTGACCGACGAATTGTATCTGGATTATTCCCGCACGGGTAATCGCGACCGCTGCCAGGCGGTGATCTTTAAGCGGCAAGACCGGGTAAGCATGCTCGTGTTGGCCGAGTGTTTTGAAAACCGCGGCCGGTTTTTGCCGGCCGTAGAAGAGGCGATCCGCTCGATCTGCGGCGAAAAAACCTGGGTCTTTCCCGCCCATGACGGCGCCTTGCGGAATTTCAAAGGCGAGGTAATAGAAATCGATCTGAATTCTTCTTATTACTCTTGGAATCTGGCTTTGGCGGCCTATTGGTTGGGCGATAAGCCCAGCCCCGAGGTTAAAAAACTTCTGGCCGACAATCTGGAACGCCGCACATTTACGCCCTTCACCAATCTGATCACCACCGGAAAGCCGGCGATGTGGTGGCTTACCAGCGAGATGAATTGGAACTCCGTGTGCCTGGCCGGTGTCACAGGCGCCGCTTTGACTACAATCGAATCGCCTCAGCGCAGGGCGTTTTTTGCCGCTGCGGCCGAAAAATACAGCGAGTATTTTCTTAAGGGATTCACACCCGACGGCTATTGCTCCGAAGGCATCGGTTATTGGAACTACGGTTTTGGCCATTTTGCCATGCTGGCCGAAACGCTCAAGCAAGCGACCGACGGCAAAGTAGACCTGCTGACCGCTGAACGGATCAGGCCCATCGTGTTATTCGGCCGGCGCATGGAAATTCTCCCTGGAATTTATCCGGCTTTTTCCGATTGTCGTCTCGACGTCAAACCAGACGAACGATTGATGGGCTTTTTAAGCCGCCGCTTAAACCTGGGCTGGGACGATTATGAGAAATTGTCTTTGGAAGTGGATTTTATGACCAGGGCTCGGTTGTGCGAGGCCGCAATTTTTGTGTTCCGGGATTTTACTCCAGATGCCCATAAGGCCACTGGCATGCCCGAGCAACCGCTCCGCGATTGGTTTTCCGACGGGGGCATTCTCATTTGCCGCCCCAAGTCCGGCAGCACGCATGCCTTGGGCGCGGCGCTAAAAGGCGGCCACAATGCCGAGAACCACAACCATAACGACTTGGGCTCGTTCGTCGTGGCGCTGGGAAAATCCACTCCGCTGCTGGATCCGGGAAGCGAAGTATACACCGCGCACACATTCGGCCCGAATCGTTACGATAGCAACGTGCTGAATTCCTTTGGGCATCCTGTGCCGCGCGTGGCCGGCACGCTGCAAGTGACCGGCCGCCAGGCCCAGGCCAAAATCCTCAAAACCCAATTTACCGACGCCGAGGATACTTATGTTATAGACATCAGCTCGGCCTACATGGTTCCCGACCTGAAAAAATTGGAGCGAACTTTCCTCTTTTCGCGTGAGGGCAAAGGCAAGTTGACGGTTACCGACACGGTCGAATTCGATCATCCGCAAACATTCGGCACGGCGCTTGTGACCTTCTCGAAATGGCGGCAAACCGCGCCCGATCGGCTGGAAATCGGCGAAGGCGAGGACGTCGTGGAAGCGGTAATCGCTGCAACCGTCGGCGAGTTACGCGTAGACGCCGAAGAGATCAAGGAAAATCTCCCCGGTCACATGATTCCCATCCGCTTGGGCATCGACTTAACAAAACCAGTTGAGAAGGCGAGCGTGACGGTGACAATCACGCCGAAATAGTGGAGAGTGAAGAGTGGTTTAGCTCCGGCAATTGTGCCGGGAGTATTTTGTTTATCATTCTACATTTTGCATTACGTCCGGCGGCGTGAAACTAAAGCCCTGGCTTTGCCGGAAGAATTTTAAGGGATTGTCGTAAACGATTTGGCGGATGAGCGATTCCGCGTGGCCCCGGCGGCGCATCACGGCCATGAATTTCGGCACGGCCAGCGGATCGGAAGGGCCCCAGTCGGCCGAGGAGTTCACTAGAATTCGATCCGGACCGGAGATTTCGATCATATCGGCGGCGCGCTCGGGATTTGCCTTGGTCAGCGGATAAAGGGTGATGCCCGCCCAATAACCTTCATCGAGAACCATGCGGATGGTATGCTCTTCGCAGTGATCGATGCACACCCGGCTGCGGTTCACGCGGGAGTCATTCCGCAAAATGTCTAAAATCATACGCGTGCCCTTGTACTTATCTTCCAAGTGCGGGGTGTGAAAGAGCATTTGCTCGCCGCGCAAAGGGCCAACGCGATCAGCTCTTGAAGCGTGGTCACCTCGTTTTTCGTGCATTTATGTAAGCCGATTTCGCCAATGCCCAGTACATCTGGTTTATCGAGGAACTCGGGCAAGAGGGCAATCACCTCGCGGGCAAAGCCCACGTTCTCGGCCTCTTTGGCGTTGATGCCCAGCCAGGCATAGTGCCGAATGCCGTACTGTGCCGTCCGTTTCGGTTCCCAATGGGTCAATTGCCGGAAATAATCATAAAAACTGTTCACGCCGCTGCGGTCAAATCCCATCCAAAAAGCCGGCTCGCCAACGGCCACGCAATCCATTTGGGCCATCTGCTCCAAGTCTTCTGTGGTCCGAGAAGCGATATGGATATGCGGGTCGAAAAAGTACATGTCGAATTTCTCTTTGCTGTAATTGTTTTTTTACCGGCTTTGCCAATTTTCCCCGTAGGGCAAAGAAAAAAGTAGCTGAATTTGCTCTGCTTGATTTGGCGATCGGCCAGCAATGATTTCCGCGGCCTGCCGAATCTTGTCCATGCGCGGATCCTCGCTGGCGGGACCCACTGCCCGGCGCATACGGTCCAAGGAGGCAGCCAAATCGATTAGTTTCGCTCGGATGCCCAGAAACTCCTGATCGAGTATTTTTCCAGGGGCGTTTGATGTCGGCATTAGATTCTTTCCCTTCAAACAATGAAAAAAGCCATAAAGAATTATCCCAGTTTGTGTATCTTTCCCGTAAAAATCAAGACACTGATGTGCATTTACTCCAGCCGCACCTGGGAAGAATTGACGATTACGTAAAATGTACAAAATAGGCAAAAATGGCGAAGATTGTTGCTTGTATTGAAGTTTTATTTTTTACTCGCCGATGGCAAAAGTGGGGTGCTATCTAATTTAAAAGCGTTTCTTTATGATCGGCGGTCTGGAAACCACCTTCCGCGTGTTAGCTAAAACGGATAATGGAGCTGCCGTCAAGGTATTGCTCTGCGGGCTTGAATCCCCGAACCAATCCATTCAGGATGGTGCTTTGGCAGCCCTCTTGGAGCGGCGACACCCGGCAGGGCAGGGCAATATTCTCCGGCAAATTCCTGCGCTGAGTTGGCGTTGGAAGCGAATCATCTCCCAGCATCCGGGACGTTTGACCGGAGCAATGAGAGACGCCATCTTGGGCTCGGACGAGCCGCAGTGCCTGAACGCGTGCCAGGCCGCGGTCATGTTCCACGACTATGATTTAATACCCACGCTCTTAACCGCCCTGGAAGATGCATCGCGCACCAAGGCCGACAAGGCCGCCGAAACACTGAGCCAATTGGCAGTAGGGCTTTACGACGAACTTGCCATTCCCAGCGAAAACAAAACTCGCCGCGATCCGCAATGGATTAACCAGTACGCGGTTTCCTGCCTGGAGACTTCGCTGCGGCGGTTCGGCAGGCATCGGCGGCGGGAAGTAGTCGAGGCCCTGTTGCTCTTGGCAAAACGTGATAACAACTTCCTTAATGAAATCCTGAAAAATCCGCATCACGTGGTTTTTTTGGTGTTAGTCGACGTGATGGCCAACAGTTCCCACGACGGGGTTATGCGGCTGCAATTAGATTATCTTGATGATCCGCAATCGCCTTCGGCGGTGCTGAGCGTGGTGGCCAATCGCATGGATCTGAAATTTGTCCGTCTTTTTATGCGCAAGATTGGCAGGGAGCCTTCGCTTGTCGTTTGCCAAAATCTTAAGCGAATGCAAAGCATTGCCTGGCTGCGAAGCAGTAACAAAATATTCGCTCAATTGGACGATTCCGCCCAGCATAGCATAGCGCAATTAGTGACGGCCGCGGGCATTCCCCGCACGCAGGCCTTTTCCGCCTTGTCATATCTTTTGCAGCACGGCAAACCCGGCGGACGGCGCGAAGCGGCCCGGGCCTTGGCCGCTTTCAGTGGCGCCGACGTCAATACGCTGGTGCTCCAGGCCTTGGCCGACACGGACCCGCAAGTTCAGGCCAACCTGGTATCGCAACTTCGCCGCCGCGGCATTCCCGGCGTGATGCCTCGTTTGGTGAAAATGTTGGACAGTCCGCACCTCGAGGTGCGGCAGGCTGTCCGCCAGAGTCTCAGTGAATATACCTTCGCGCGATTCCTGGTCACATTCGAGATGCTCGACGACGAAGCCCGCCGCAGCACCGCTGCGCTGGTTAAAGAGGTCGATCCGCAAGCCATCCCGCTCTTGCGCGACGAGCTCCAATCAAACCTGGGCTCGAAAAGATTCCGGGCCTTACAAATCGCCGGCACTATGGACGTTACTGATCGCGTTGAAGACTTGATCATTATACTCCTTGGCGACAAAGATCATATTATCCGCTCTGAAGCGGCTGCCGCGTTGGCCAAGTGCCGTTCGCCCGACAGCCGCCTCGCTTTGGAAGAAGCGCTCCGTGACCCCAACCCCACCGTTTGTGAAGCCGTACAAAGAAGCCTGGATGAACAGGCGCGGCGGCAGTCCCCCAAAACGTAACATGCGCCCCACGATTCCAAACCACCAAGACGGGTGACAATGTGGATAACATCTTTTATGGCTCGCTGATTTTGGCCGGCATTGTGGCTATTCTGTTCATTCTTTCGCTTCTCAACCATTGGCGACAGCGAAGTCGCGGTTACTCCAGTCCCCTGGGATTGTTTTTCACTCTTTGCCGGGCACATAAGTTGAAATGGTCGGAAACCTGGCTCCTCTGGCGAGTGGCGCGAAGCCAAAAACTGTCAGATCCCGCCTGCCTGTTTGTGGAACCGGAGCGCTTTGAAACGGCCGGCTTATCCGCCGCCTTGCGCCCGCAAGGGCAACGGCTGAAAAAATTGCGCGAGCGGCTCTTTGCCCAAGCTAAACAAAGCCTAGAGATCGGCAATGATCAGCAATCACCATCCGCCGAACCAACGTGCCCCGGCAGTGTGCCTGGGCCGGGCATCAACGTCGCAGCCGAATTGGACGTTTCCACCTGGCCGACAACGACCGTTTTGCCCCCCTCGACGCCCTAATCTATTCCGCGTCTAAAAAGGTTCCCTGGGCATTGTCCAGGGCTGGGCGAATCGGCGCCCCTTTGGGGCAAGCAAATCGCAAAAAACGCGCCCCAGCTAAAGTCAGGCACAGCCTGACCTACCGCTTGAATCGATCAGACGAAATCTCGGGAGGGCATGACGAAGAATCGACAGTATTAGGTGTCAGGCACAGCCTGACCTACGGCTAAGGCTCTTGCGGCCAAGCCGCCCAGGTTCGAGAATCTTGACCACCCGCGGTTTCTGGTCAAGATACAAAAAGCAAAGTGTGTTACAAATATCGCACGCGCCTGCGCTTGTCATTGTCCGCATCCGTTTTATCTTTGGCAATGCGGTTGTGACCATAGGCAAAGACGATTGCCGCCAGAGCTTCGGCCCTTAGCGAAACGTCGGTCTTTTCAGGACCGGGAAGCATCGGGATCTCGGCTTCCTTGGCGGGGAAATGCACGAAGGAATTTTGCGCCAGGCAGGCGTCAACCGTCTGATAATGCAATTCCCACAGCGCGACGGCCAAGGCTGCCGAATCGGTCGGGGTTTCCAGACGGGCGGCTGGAGCAAGAGAATTAGCGTCAAACGACACTCTGATTGCCGCCGGATGTTCCGAGTGCGACACGCTTGGAACGGCGCTATTTTCGGAGCCGTCGCCGCTGGTCGTAATGGCGCCGTCCGGCAGGTTGAGCGATAACGCATTTAAATACGACGGGATTGTCTCGGGATTGTGTTGTCGGCCCAAAATCACGCCGGTTAAGGCGTCGGCCAATGGAACCGCCGCGTTTGGACTCCCGGCGCGTATTCGCGCCAAGCCCGTCGCGGATAACAACTGTAACTGTGTCGGATCGACGGTGTTTGAAGCGACGCCGATGGAATCGTTCATATCCAACAAATTGGCGGAAACCATTGGTCCTACACCCTCGGCCAATTCCGCAAATCTTCTGGGCGAACCAAACAAGCTCCAACCGGGACCCCCGCGACCCCCGGGGCCGTTATTATTGTTATTGCTGTTACTCGAACTGCTTGAAACGGTGTCGGCGCTCGCAATCAACATTGAAACAAGGTTAGAGGCTTTCGGCGATCCCAGACCTGTAACCAGATCGTAGCCCGTGGCGGCTTTATACCGGCCCGCGCGGCCGCTGGTTATATCGTAAAAATCGGTGGAGTAGTAAGTGGTTGTGTCCAAGGCATAAAGATCGGCTGCCGCTTTTGAAATAACGGACGAACCTTTGGAGGCCCTTCCTTGGTTGACGATGGCGAAAATGCCCGCCCATTGCGGGGCTCCGGCGCTGGTGCCGCCCACCACGAGCCAGCCCGAATAGCCGTAAGTGTCGTAAACGGCGAAACCCGTGCTAGGATTGGCGTCGTAAGACACGTCGGGTGTGCTGCGCCGGCCGGTGCTTTGCACGGTATATTGCCAAGTAGGCTCTTTTTCATACTGGCTGTAACCGCCTCCGCTGCCGCTCCAACCGGTCTCGCTGCTGTAAGAATAAACGTTGCTGCCAGTGGATGATATGGTCAACGTCGTCCCGCCCACGGAGACCACGTTCGGCGATACCGCCGGCCAGTTAGTTATTCCGCCCGTGTCGCCGGAGGCGACGACGTAGGTCACGCCGGTTGTGCTGAAGTAGCTGTCGTACTTAATCTCGCTGGAAAATTCGCTGGAGCCCCAACTGATCGAAACGACGCTTGCCACCGTGGAGGCATACTTCACCGCGGTGAGCAAATCGGAGAGGGAATTTGATTTGGCCTCGACCAGGATAATCTTTGCCCCCGACGCGATGGCATGCGCCCATTCCACGTCAAGGGCGATCTCCAGACCCCAATCGCTGTTTTTGGTGGGCAGTGACGTCGTGCTTCCGGATTGATTAACCTTTACGAATGTTGGATCGGACAAACCGGGCCACTTCGCGTCAAACGCTTGTAGATCGCTCCAGACGTTAGGGTTGTCATAGGCGTCGACGATGGCAATCGTTTGGCCGGCGCCGTTGCCCGTTAGACTGCTGATGCCGTAAGCTTGACGGATTTCGCTGGGCGTATATGGCGCCGATACGGTGGTCAGCGCTTGGGCCAGCGGATAGGCGTGGATTTCCGACAGGCCGCTTGCCGAGAGCAGGCTCCGGGTTTCCAAAGGTTCAAAAATGCATTTCCGATGACCGATTTTCGCCCTTTTCGACAGATCCTCCGCCCGCTGGCGGTTAAGCAATGCGAACATTACTCTCTCCTCTGTGAACCGAAATTATTTATCAAAAACATGCCTATACAACGCTCATACTCAAACGCATCCGGAAGTATCATTTACTAAACGTTCCTTAAAAGTATTTATACGATCAAATAAAGAACCATGTCAATTAAAATAAGCGTCTCAAGAATATTACCATACAACTTATCATTAAAATGGGTATAATAATTGACCCTAAAGATCACATTGGTGGGTCACATTGGTGTCAGGAGCCGATATCACCCGCATTTTATTCAGTTACGTTTCCTGTATAAAACGGTTCATCTGATACCTTATCTTCTTTCACCTTTTACACTTCGAAATTCACGCTCTTAATTTTTCTCTGGCCCAGAGGGCAAGTTTTTCGCGGAATATTTTGACGTTGTGACGGATGTCCACGGGAAAAGATGGATGGAAGAGAAAATCGCTGATCGACTGAGTCAGTGCATTGCTTTTACCGAGACATTTTAATTCTTCTAATAAAACCTTTTTCGCCGTTTTAGTGGCAGGGAACTTGCCTGGTCTTGGCTGAAGGATCACGACCGGCCGTTGTCTGCCCGGCGGCCCCACGCCCACCAGCGCCGAACGAAAAATGTCGGGATGCTGGTTAAAAATCGCCTCGCAGCGAATCGGATACAGCGGCCCCTCGGCCGTTAGCACGCGATGGGCCACGCGCCCACAATACCAAAAACGGCCTTGATTGTCGAGATAACCCGTGTCGCCCATGCGATGCCAAATAAAGGGGACATCACTGATATTTTTACATCCATCAGGAAATCGGGCATGTAAATCCTCTGAAATCAGTGATGTCCCCTTTTTGCTTGCCATAATTTTTGCTGTTTTATTCGCTGCTTTGCGGGTGACGTAACATTTAGTGACCTGCGGGCCGCGCACGATCAATTCGCCAATTTCGCCCGGGGGCAATTCTTCGATATCATTAATCGAGGGAATTGGGCCCTCGACAATGCGGATCACTTTCCAGTCGATGCCCGGAAATTTCCGGCCCACGCACACACCCGCCCCTTGCCGGGTTTGCGCGGCGGTTTCGCCAAGCACCTCGCCGGCGGCGATCGAAGCCACGGGCAGGGCCTCGGTGGCGCCGTAGGGCGTATGAACGTCGCCGTCGGGATGGATGCAGGATTTCATGCGCCCGAGGACTTCGGCGGGTACCGGCGCGCCGGCCGAAAGCACGCGCCGCACCGTGGGCAGTCGAATGCCGTGCTCCTGGCAGTATTGGCCCACGCGATTCCATATTGCCGGCGAGCCAAAGGTCTGCGTGACGTTCCAATCGCGGATGGCCTCGATAATTTTAAGGGGATCGACTTGGGCGGGTCGGGAAGGATCCATGTCGGGGATCACGGCCGTTACGCCCAGGGCACAGTTGAACAATCCAAAAAGCGGGAAGCCCGGCAGATCGACTTCGCCGGGTCGGATATCGTACATCTCGCGGATCTGCTCGACTTGGGCGTTAAAATTGCCATGGGTGAAAAGCACGCCTTTAGGCGGTCCGGTGCTGCCGGTGGTGAAGATGATCGCAGCCGGATCGTCGGCCCTGGTGGGAGCCGGATCGTAATCCGATACTGCTTGGCCGCGGAATTGCTCCAAGGTCGCTCCGCCCCAGAACCAGCGCCGGCCAATAGTGACGTTCAGTCTTGCCCGGGGAAACCACTGCCGCAACAAGACTCGGATTGCTTGAACCAGCGAAATCGCGACAAATCCTTCTGGTTCGGCCTCTTGCAGACATTTGACGAGCTTTCTTTTGCCCATGCCCGGGTCGATCAGTATGCTTACAGCGCCGGCCTTTAACAGGCCAAAGACCGCTGAGACGAAATCGATTCCCGGCCGTATCAGCACTGCCAGCCGAGTGCCCGGAAGAACGCCCATTTGTCGCAGGCCATGGGCAATTCGGTTGCTGTCTTGATCTAGTTGGCGGAAGGTGAAATGCCGATATTGGCGATTGCCTTGATTGTCGTAGTGCAGTGGTTCGATCACGGCCAGGGCGTCGGGCATGACTTTGGCCATTTCAGTCAGTCGGACAGCAACATTGAGCGAATGGTTCATACTGTTTTGCAGCCTATTATCTCACGATAAAGCTATCAAGGGACCCTATCATGGCAATTTGGGCAAGATGCCGCAATACCATGGCAAAAATCATGTAAAAATTATTAAACACAATCGGAATTGAACCAAATTGAGCAAATACATAAAATTTCCATAGCAAGATCCATGAGGAGATAATGGTCGATAAAATTCCCAATTCCTAGTCTTTTAATTGCGTGTCATTTCCGAAAGGAAAGGAGAACAATTATGTATCGCTGGACAATCTGTTTGATTGTGATAGTGGCTTTAATGGTTTCTGTAAGTTGGGCAGCTCCACCTCGCGGACATGGCGGCAGCGGCGGTGGCGGCGGCGGTGGCGGCGGCGGTGGCGGCGGTGGCGGCGGCAACTCCGGGAGTTTTGGATACAGCATCGGCGTAGGTTCTCCAGGATTTCATATCGGTGTGGGAAATGTTCCTCCTCCGCATGATAATCGAGGTTTTTACGGCGATGGGTATCGCGTTAGAGACTATCACGGCGGGGGCTTTTATGGCAATGGGTATGGCGGTTCCGGTTTATATTTTGGCGGCGGATCAAGAGATTTTCACTGGGGAATAGGCATTCCCTTTGGCTATGATGATTACGATTGGTACGCTCCGTACTATAACAATTATCATCGCTACTATTACAGCAATGAGCCGCAGTATTATTATTCCGGTTCCGAGTATATTTACTATCCCGCCGATACTACTTCGCCGCCTGCAACCCCGCCGGACATGGAGCACCCTCCCGTGCCCTCGGCCGGACAAGTGGCACGCCTGACCGACGATCAACTGCGCATGATGATTGCCGTGGCATTGGATAATTACAGTCAATATTTGGATGGATTCAACACGGGAGCGGGCTGGAAAAAACATTTCAAGCTCGCCGAATTAAAAGCGCACGTTACTTCGTCGCCCACGGGCCCGCTTGATCCGGCAGCACTGGCGCTGGTTGCCGGTCTGGCGAAAAAGTTCGACGACGCGGCTAAGAATCCGGATTATGAAGTAATTACCCAGCCTTGGAGTTTTCAGACGCTACAAGTTGCCTTGAAAGAATACGACTTGCCCGTTCTCCAGCGTCAGGCACATATTCTAAATGCCAAATCTCTGACGCTGAAGCGTTCTTTGGACAACATTTCCACCGGCGCCGGCTGGAAGGCATATCTAAAAATTGAGGAATTGGGAAATCTCCTTACCCAGTCTTCACAAACCAGCGCCGAACTAAATACCAAGTTGGAAAAGATTCTCCAGCGATTCGACGAGGTGAACCAGAATGAGGAATATAAAACCGTCGCCGACTTGCCGGGTTTTGCCGTTACCCGAACGGGTTTGCAACAATATATAGTTGCACTTAAGGCGGATATTTCCAAATAAAACGTGGCCACCGAACCCGTGGGCAAGCAACACTGAGAAACCATCTACTAAAAATGACGAAAACGTACCTTATGTGTGCCACTGCTTGTTCACAAGCAGTGTTTTTTTCGGCGTTTCAAACGGCACTGCTTGCAAGCAAGCAGTGGCACACCGAGTTGCGTTGAAATGCCCACTAGCGGCTGCTGTTTAAGCATCTACTTTCATTTTGGATGCGGCTATAGTTTTCGTGATTAATTCTAGCACTATGGGTGACGCGATGATAAAAAAATCGAACCGCCGGGAAAGCATGACATCGCGCGAGCGCGTCCTCAAAGCCCTTGAGCACCAGCAGCCCGACCGCGTGCCCATCGACTTGGGGGGCAATCAAACCGGCATCCACAAATTCGCTTATCAAAAGTTGCTCGACCGCTTGGGGATCGACGATCAGTTGACAATTATGGACGCCGTGCAGCAACTCGCCCAGCCCTGCGAGGCGGTGCTGGAGCGTTTTCACGTCGACACCCGCTACGTGGCCGCCAAGGCCCCCGAGGGTTTCCAGGGCGAGATCGTAAAAAATCGCCGCGGCGGCCGGCTCTGGCACGATTTGACCGACGAATTCGGCGTGGTCTGGTCCATGCCCGACGATCGTCCCTACTATATGGACGTCTCCCTTCATCCGCTGGCCAAAGCCACGCTCAAGGATCTGGCCGATTATCCCTTTCCCCAGGGCTACGATCCCAGTCGCTTCGCGGGGCTGCGCGAGCGGGTGCAACTTTTGAAGAAAGAGACCCCTTATGCCGTGATCAATGGGATTGCGGGCGTGGTTTACGAGTATTGCTGGTACATGCGCGGACTGGAACAATGGTTCATGGACATGCTTTCAGAGCCCGAGTTTTGCGCGGCCCTCTTGGATCAGACCTTGAAGTTCTGGCTGGACTGGTTCCGCGGCTTTTTCGACGAGGTGGGCGACCTGGTCGACGTGATCATGATCGGCGACGACCTTAGCGGGCAGACCGGGCCTTTGTTTCAGCCCGATTTTTATCGCCGCGTGGTCAAGCCGCGGCAAAAACAGCTCGTTCAATACATCCGCTCGCGCACCAACGCCAAAGTCTGGTATCACACCTGCGGGGCTTGCATGTGTTATCTGCCCGATCTGATCGACAATGGCATCCAGATCATCAATCCCGTGCAGATCAGCGCGAAAGGCATGTCTCCCCAGGAATTGAAAACCAAGTTCGGCGAGCAACTGGTATTTTGGGGCGGCGCAATCGACGCCCAGCACGTGCTGCCCTCGGCTTCACCGGATGTGGTGCGCGAGCACGTGCGCCGCAACCTGGAGATCTGGAAGCCCGGCGGCGGTTACGTGTTCAACAACGTGCACAACATCCAAGCCGACGTCCCGCCGGAAAACATTATCGCCCTCTACGAAGCCGCGTACGAATACGGTTTTTACACGTAAAACCTATCCCAAAAGTCCCCTCTCCCTCCGGCAAAGTCTATCATAATAGTCCCCTCTCCCTCTGGGAGAGGGTCAGGGTGAGGGCCATTATTCCCTAGCCCGCATTTCTCATCGTAGGGTGGGACAAGGTCGCGCAAGTTGTTGGTGGGTCCACGCAAACTGATCAATATGTAATTTACAGCCTGTACGATGGCGAGCATATAATCCGCGACCGAAGTCCCACCAAGAAAACAGTTTGCTTGACCCACCCTACACATTGGTGAGAAATGCGGACTAGGTATTCCTCTATAAATCATTTTCCGGTAGATTCTTGAAGTTGCCGGCTGTGAACTACTAAACGACATCCAAATTTGAACTTACGCTTCCATGGAACTGAGTTGGCTGAGCATTTTGGGCATTTCGCTAGGATTGGCCATGGATGCCTTTGCGGTGTCGATTGCCACGGGATTGAGTCTTGAGCGGGTAACGCCGCGCATACCTTTCGGATGGCCTTTCACTTCGGACTGTTTCAGTTCTTAATGCCGGTGATCGGCTGGTTGGCCGGTCAACAGTTGAGCCATTATATTCATGAATATGACCACTGGGTTGCCTTGGGACTGCTTACATTTGTGGGCTTAAAAATGCTTTGGCAAGCCAGCGCTGAAAAGCAATTGAATTCCAGGGTAGATTTTGCCAGCATCGCAATGCTTGATGCCCAATTTTTTGATGGAAAGCAGTTGAATTCCAAGGGAGATCCTACCCGAGGTTTGACGCTGGTCCTGCTCTCGCTGGCCACCAGCATCGACGCCTTGGCAGTGGGTGTAAGCATGGCGCTTTTGGGAGTCTCGATCTGGCTGCCCAGCGTGGTGATCGGCGTGGTTACAGCCAGCGTCAGCGCCGTGGGCATCACCTTCGGCGGCAGCATCGGCGCGCGCTGGGGTCGTTGGGCCGATATCGCAGGCGGCATCGTGCTGATCCTCATCGGAGTGAAGATCTTTGTTTCGCACTTCGGCGGATAAGAGCCCCGTTTTTTTTACCTTCAACCGGCTACACCCTGCGCTGCGAGCCGAAAAGCATCCAGGTTTTCCCGCAGGTGTGCCAGTGACTTTGTTCCCGTGAGGATGAAGCCGCGGAACTTTTTCTGGAGAATGAATGCGTAGGCCGCGATTTGCCGGGCTTTTTTATCCGCGGCTTCAAGGGTTTCGTGATATAGAATTTTTCCCATCCCGAATGGGCGGTTGGTCAGTACCAGTTTGTGTTTTTCCGCGGCCAGGTCGATGATCTCCGCAAACTTTGTATTTTCCACGTTATATGGGCATTGGATTACGGAAAACGCATCGTTTTCGCAAACCATTTGCCCGGACTCCACGTCGCTGATGCTGGCCCCAAAAACCGCTATGCCTTTCCTGCGTGCGTAATCCATCACCCGTTTTAGATCAGCGCTTTTCAGCACTTGGGGAGTTGTCTTGTGCAATTGGAGAATATCGATCTTCCCTAATCTGGAGATACTCCGATCGAGACTTGCCCGGAGGGCATCGAACGAGTGATCAACGTAAGAATTCCGGGTTTGCCAGTCCCAGTGGTCGCCGAATTTCGTCGAGACTGTGATGCGGTCTCTCTGTTCACTGCTTAATGTTTGCAAAAATTTTCCTAAACGCTCTTCACTCGATCCGTAAGAAGCCGCCGTATCAAAAAAATCCAGACCCAATTGAAACTCGCCTTTTAAAAAGCGAAGGGCTTCTGTCTCTTCCGGCACTTGAATCCCCACATGTCCCCACTGTCTGCCGATGCCGATCAATCCTAAACCAAGTTTTATATTAGCGTGCAGCATGGTAAGAATATTTTTAGTCAACGAAAGGTTGTACGTGCCATCCACGTGTAGTCTATAGACTATGGCTTACCCCTGCAATCGAGAGGCATGACACCCATGCACTGGCTGACAAGCAGCCAGTGGCACCCAAAAATAGATAGAACGAATCCGGCTAGCGGCGGCGGGGAATTTCGGCGCCCTGCCGGGCGTCGGCATGGACTGGCGTGACCAGACCTTTACGCCCGATATCCATGTCTTCGCCGAAGTAGTATTTGCGGGCCTCGGGATTGGCCAGTACCTCGTGTGGATGGCCGTGGCAAAGGACCTTGCCCGAGCGGATCACATAACTGCGATCGGTGATTTGCAGCGTTTCGCGGACCTGGTGATCGGTGATCAAGATGGCGATCCCTTTGGCCCGCAATTGATGGATGATTCTTTGAATGCTGGCGATGGTCACCGGATCGATGCCCGTGAACGGCTCGTCGAGTAAAATTATTTTGGGATTGGAGACCAGCGAGCGGGCGATTTCCAGGCGGCGGCGTTCCCCGCCCGAAAGCGACAAGGCCAAGGATTTGCGGAGCCGTTTGATGTCGAACTGTTCCAGCAGTTCATCGCAGCGGCGGTAGCGGCTTTTGCGGTCGAAGCCCAGCATTTCCATCACGCCCAGAAGGTTTTTTTCCACGGTCAGTTTGCGGAACACGCTGGATTCCTGGGCCAGATATCCCATGCCGCTCTCGCGGGCCCGCAGGTACATGGGCCAATGCGTGACGTCCACCCCGTTGATCTTCACCGTGCCGGCATTAGGCACGATCATGCCGCAGGTCATGCGGAAGCAGGTGGTTTTGCCTGCGCCGTTGGGGCCCAAAAGACCGACGATCTCTCCTTGATCAACGCGGAAATCCACGCCGTCGACCACGCGTCTTAGACCGTATATTTTTACCAGTCCTTGGACTTCGAGCATGATAGGGTTCAGGGTTCAGGGTTCAGCAATCATTTTTAATTATTTTTTCAATCAGCAAATCAGTTAATCCTTACTTTATAAAATGCATTCGGGAAAAATTGGGGAAATAGGGGAAGGGAATGTTTACATAAGGGATTCGATTCCAGGAGTGCGGCCAATAGATAAAAAGGGCATTGCCTTTGAGCAATTCGCGATTAATCCAATATTGCTTGTTCCACAGCCGGCCATCGCGGCTTTTGCTGCTATTATCGCCCAGGGCGAAATATTGCTGGGCTTTTAAGCTAAATTCGACCATCCGCATATTGGACTCGTTAAAGGCGCTCCACTGCGCGGGATCAGAAAAAAATTGCGCCGATCTTCCCAGGGCTAACAATTGAGGCGGGTAAATGTAATCATGCAGGAATTCCACTTCTTTATCCACGGCAAGGTAATAAATATCACGAAATACTTTCAGATGGCTTAATTTCATCCGGGCGCCCAGCGACGCGATACCCACCGGCTCAAGGTCCAGCGGCGTGGGACGGTTATTGTGCAAATCGTCGTAAGTGGCGGGCGAGTCGAACTCGACCAATTTGCCATCTACCCAGAGTAGCAATTGGCGATCGCAGTTGGAGAAGATCAAATCGTGTTTGCCCGGCCCACGGAATTTTGTCTGCGCCGCGGGATGGAAATGTTGCACGTCTTCTCCGCTTATCGAGAGCGCGGCCTCACCGGTAGCGGCGTCTAGTCGGCATCGGAATTGCCGCCCGCCTTTGACAAGCTCTAACACGACTTGCCCAACGGCGCTTTCCAGTTCCACAGTGGCCGAAACCGCCAGGTCGCCCACCCAGTGCAGTCCCAACTGATCGGGACTAGGGTTCATCCTGATTTCCGATATCGAGCGGGAACGGCTGGTATTGTAGGGTGCAAAATCGGTAATCAATTGGGGTTTGAGCGGCTCTCCAGGCGACTGTCCGGTTGTTTCCCGCTTGGCCCACTGGGCAAAGGACGGCACAAGATGCTGGTAACGCAGCCAAATTTCGCCGGCGAGTTGGAAAACCGCATGATCGTTCGAGCTCCCGGCGCCCGATCCGCTGGTGGTCGGCGCGACTTGCCAGTGGTCCGGCCAGCCGTATTTGGCTATCGCCGGCATATAGTCATTGTCGAAGACCGGCTGGAGCATGGCCAAAAGTTTTTCCGGCGGTTTGCGGGCGATTATGAATTCTCCATCCGCGTCGCGCTTTGGCGCGTCGTCCTTGTCGTTGCGAATCCAGATATCGCCGAAGCGGATGCGGACCGTTTCCCTGGGCAAACCGACCAGCCGTTTGATGAAATTGTCGTGGGCTTCCTCGGGAAAGTAAAAGACGATTACATCCCAGCGTTTTGGATCATTGAATTGGTAGGAAAATTTATCGACGATAATGCGGTCGCCCGAATACGACGGTTCCCAGTTCTGCTGGTTGAGATCCATGGTATGGCGGCACATGGGGCAGGTGCAGCATCCCACCTGATCATTTATGAGCTTGGGCCGGCCTTCCCGATCCACTTCATCGCTGGCGTTCGCCTGGAAAGGGTAATTACATATTGGACATTTGACGTCTTTATGTCGTCCCATCAGTGTCGGCGCCATCGAGCCGGTGGGAATCACAAAGGCCTCGGCCTCAAAAGTGCGGAACAAAAAGGCCAACACAAAGGCAACCGCGATGGATTCGATGGTCTCACGGATCGATGCCGCCGAGGGCGTATGGCGACCCAAGAAAGATTTGGTTGGAGGGGGAGACGGCGTTTTAGCGACTAGCAAAGGTGGTTTACGTTTCGACATGAAATAACAGGGGACAGAGGATAGGGGATAGTGATTCGGAGATCGGGAAGCGGGCTTTGGGGATTTTGTAAAGCCGCGACTGGCACCAACCGAAGGTTGGTCGGTCGCGGTCTTGGTTATGACAAAAGGCTACGTTTGGCAAAAGGGATTAGTAGTTGGTCCACTGGAAAGTTGCATCTTATAAGTACCCGCATTTTGGGGCATTTAGACTTACGTGTTCGCGGAGCCCATGGTTCGGGTAATATGTTTGGTTGCACCGTAAAAAAAAGGTCTAACGAATATACCCAATCCGGCCCGGATCGGGAACCTGAAAATGCCATTGGCCAAGCCAAACCGACTTGGCTGGCAGGAAAATGAAGAAAGGTTTGCCAATCAAGAGGTTATCGACCACGGCCGGTTGTACGGGCCAAGTCCGGCTGTCATCGGCGATCGGGCTGTTATCTCCCAGGACAAAATATTCATGTTCCCCCAATTCGAGTGGTTCTTGTAACGCCCAACGGGCACGAAACCCAATAGGTTTACTATAGTAAACATCCCGATATATGCGCAGGTTATCTACTTGAATCCCTAACTCCTTGACTCCCAGGGCGAAAGGCTCGGACGTCATTTCGCCGTGCGGATCTGGTGTGTCGATTGGCAGGCAAAGTACTTCACGACCATTAAAGGCCAGCATGAATTGCTCGTCGATTGATGAGACGACGACTTCCATGCCTTTGACGTCAAACGGAAGGTGAACGTCTTTTTGTAAAATGCCGCTGCCGTTGAGAGTTGCCCGATACTGTCTCTCCCGCGGATCGATCTCTATCTGCAAGACATTCTTATCGATGTTTGCCCGGATGAAAAACGTCCCTGGGCCGGAGGCATTCGCTAAACGAAAAGAGAGCAAGAGATCGCTTACGGCATGGACGTCTTCTTCGCGGCGCGGCAGGCTTTGGTTGTAAGGCGTCAGATCGGCGATCGGGCACTGTTCAGTGCCGCTCCGTTGGTCAGCCAATCGCCGCCAATGACGATAGATCAGCCAGTCGATGGCGGTGTTATCGTTTTTATCAGTCCGGTTTTGACATGTGAATCGGCCGCCGGCAGAACTCCAATGGCTGTCTGCTTTCTCGCTTTGCCAGCGTTTTGGAGGAAGAGGATTGAGGGTGGATGAATAATTGGCATCATAAACCAGCACGGCCATCGAGCGTTGTTGGGCGAGTGTTTTACGTTGAATTTGTCCGTTGATGTAAACGTTGCCGTTGCGGATTTGAACCGATTCGCCGGGCAATCCTACGATGCGTTTGATCAGGATTTTTTCCGCCTCTCCCGCGCGTTGAAAGGCCGCTATCTCCCAGCGGCGCGGGGGGCGATAACGAAAAGTCGACCGATCGATAAGCACGCGGTCGCCGTCCAGAAGGGGCGCGACTGCAACTCGTTTTTTGCATAACCGCAGTTCGGGCATACTGCCTGGGGCCTGGCCGGCTCCGCGGCGGCATCGCAAGAAAAGGCAAAACCGCAATCGGCACAAACCACGTCGCGATGCGCGCCAAGCAAAGTTACCGCCATCGAGCCGCTGATAACCCGGCATGGTATTGCCAGACCGTCGATTAGCCAGGTCTGTAAAACCAGTACAGCCATTAATAATCCTGCCCCCCCCTCTATTGAGGTTCGCAATTTTAGGTGCGGTAAATGCTGTTGCGTGGTCATGACTTAGCCGATAAACATTTTCCGGAGTGATTATGTAAGCTTTATGGTGCTAAAAATGTTGCAAAAAGGCAACATGATATTTGTACTGTTTGCAGGTTTTTATTCCCGGCTTTTTCCCCGGTTGCACGTAAAGGGGATCACCATCCACTCCCGGGTGATGCTAGATTTGAGTGTTTCCCAGTGCGTAACGGCAATTTTATATCTCTTTTGTGATTATGGCTGCCGTGGGTATTAATCAACGAAAAAATGTACGTTTGCCAGTTTCGAGTTCGCGACAAGAAGGCGAATTGCGTTTCGGTGCAATCCGTTTCCCGGTCCGGCTGGTAGATCAATCGGCGGACGGGTTTGCGGTACTATCGTCTCAAGCGCCAGGCGTGAAAATCGGCGCCGAGGGCTTGTTGCGCCGGTGAAGATTGGTACGAAATCTGCCTGTCTTATTTTTCCAAACAAAAACCTCTTCCCGTCGAAAAATCCTCGTCATCCGAAGATCAAGGGTACAAATTCCGGCTCGGACTTTGCTTACTTCGCGACACCTTCGATCCAGACAGTAGAGAAAAATGGCGGTCGATGCAGGTCTTAAGAGGCGGCCTGAATCCAGGCGTGTATCCCCGCGCGACAATGTTTAGACGGGGATTGATTTTCACAATTTTTGTGGTTTTATTGCCCGCCATGGCGATATTACTTATATATAACTGGCAGGGGGATGCCGTAGGCGACTTAGTTCGACTTACCAAACGCATTGCCGCGACGTATAAACCTGGAAAACACGAATTAGATTTGCGCGATTCATCAAACCCCAATTCCGCTGTGTTGCCGTCAAGTAGCAGGGCTTTATCCCCGGCTGATGCTTTGCGGGAAAAGGCCCAGCTTAATTCATCCCAGGCGGCTTATCTTCGGGAGTTAAGAAAAATGATTAGTCGTATGCCGGGCGCCGCGGTTTTTTTAATGCCCAATGTGGTTGAAGAGTTGGCCATAACCGATAAGCAGCAAAAGAAGATCCAAGATATTATCACGGCCACCTCCGCTGCCATAGCGGAACTAGAATCTCAAATGAATATTGAAAGCGGCCAAATATCGGAGACGGTTTATCAGGAATTGCTCGGCATTGCCCGAAACAGCGCCTTGCAATTACTTACCGAAGAGCAGCGGTCCCGATGGCAACAATTGTCGGCCGAAAAATCCCGCGATAAAAGCGCTCAAAATAAAGAGTAACGAAAAATAAAATTTATTGAGACTTAAGAAAATAATGTCTCAAGCCCACGATATGAGTTTGTATATAATTCGCGTCTTCATGCCGCTGTTGTTCTTGGCTCTCCAGGAGGAGCTCCCGCCCGGCGAGCATTATCCCCAGGCGATCGAGGTCTTTCACTGCGGCTTCGATTCTTCCTGCGACGCGAATTTCGATGCTTGGCCCGACGGCTGGACGCGACGCCGGGGCCCGGGTTATCCGGGCTATGTGAAAATCCAAATGCAGCCGGCGGCCACGTCCCTGGACAAAAATGCCCTGCGCGTTGACTTGAACGGCGGCGGCGCGGCCGTATTTACTCCGCCCATCCCGGTGGAATCACATTTCAGTTACGTGTTGGAAGTTTATCTCCGTACCGAGGGACTGCAATACGATAAAGCATATTTATCGCTGACCTTTTTGGATTCCGAAAAATATCCGCTGGCCACGTACAACAGCAAAAAAATGGTCGCGACCAATGGTTGGAAAAAAATTCTTCTCGGGCCCATTGCTCCGCCGAGCAACAAAACGCTTTCGGCCCTCATTGGTCTGCACGTCGAACCCCATGGCGGCGAAGACCTTAATGGATCAATCGACTTCGCCGAGATTTGGCTGGGCCGCTTGTCGCGCATGGATTTGAAAACCAATCAAGCATACAATCTTATCCACGGTCCAACAAAAGTACAGGTGACTTGCACGGTCTCGGGATCTTTTGACCGGCATCCCGATGTTACTTTCGAACTGCTTGATGTTTTTGGCGCAAGTTTGGCGCGCCAATCGAGCAAATTGGCCGAAACTGCGGATAGTTTAAAAGCTGAGCCGCCACAAAACGCCTCCCCAGCCGCAGCAACTGAATCTGAAAAAACCCTTTTCGCTGCTTGGGAACCGCCTCTGCCCGGACCGGGTTTCTACAAGGTTCAAGCGGAGATGAAGGAACAGGCCACGGTGATTCAACGCCGGGAATTAACCCTGGCGGTGATCCAGCCGCGGCGGGCCGCGGCCTGGGGCGAGTTCGGTTGGAGTCTGCCGCAGGGCGGCTCTCCCATCCCCCTGGCAAAACTAACTACTTTATTAACTCAGGCGGGCATTAACTGGGTCAAATATCCGCTTTGGTGCGGTGAAGAAAACAGCGATAAAATCCTGGACCAGTTTTTAGCCTTTGGCGAGCGTCTCGACGCCGAAGGCGTGGAATTGGTCGGTTTACTGAACGAACCGCCGGAACCCGTGAGCGAATTGTTCGACCGGCAAAATGCCCCTTCGGCCGCCGAAATTTTCAGCCTCGATGCCAAACTTTGGTCTCCTTCGCTCCAACGCGTCTTGGCCCGCCTGGCCGGAGCGGTTCGCTGGTGGCAACTGGGCGGCGATACCGACGCCAGTTTCGCCATGGCTCTTAATTTTGTGGAAAAACTCACCCAAATCAAGAAAGAGCTCGATCGCGCGGCCCCGGAAGTAAACATGGGAATCGGCTGGAACTGGAAGGACGAATTCCCCAGCGAGTCGCCGGGCAATAAACTTCCCTGGAGCTTTGTCTCGCTTTCCAGCGAACCGCCGCTTACGGAGCAAGATTTGGCGGCGCGGCTCGACGCCGCCAAGGACTTGCCGCAAAAGCGCTGGGTGGTGCTGCGCCCTCTTTCCAAAACATCTTATCCCCTGGCCGTACGCGCAGAAGATCTGGTCAGACGCATGATTGCCGCGAAAATCCACGGCGCCGACGCCATTTTCTGTCCCGATCCCTTCGATGCCGATCAGGGCTTGATGAATAAAGACGGCACGCCGGGCGAGCTTTTTTTGCCCTGGCGGACCACGGCCCTGGAGCTGGGCGGCGCCAAGTGCCTCGGCAGCATGAAACTCCCCCAGAACATTCATAATCTGGTCTTTGCCCGCTCTGATGACGTCGTGATGGTCGTGTGGAACGACAAACCCGTCGAAGAGGTTTTCTATCTCAGCGAAGAAGTAAAGCAGGTCGATCTCTGGGGTCGCAACATCGCTCTGGAGCGGCGCGCTCATGCCCGGGCGATCCACGTCGACACCCTGCCCACGTTCGTCACCGGACTGAGCAAGCCCCTTGCCCATTGGTGCTTGGATCTGGCTTTATCCCAAGCGCACATGACAAGCGTTTTCGGCAAAGTTCAAGAGAATGCTTTGCGAGTGGATAATCCCTTCCCCAGCGAGGTTAAAGGGACCGCCGCCATCGTCGTGCCCGAAGATTGGATCGTGGAACCGAAACAGATCGCCTTGCGCCTTACTGCCGGCCAGCAGTGGCAGCAGCCCTTTTCGCTCACCTTCCCTTACACCGTGCAAAGCGGCCGGCACAAAATCCGCATCGACTTTGATATTCAGGCCGACCGGCCCTATAAATTCAGCGTGATAAGGGAGCTGGAAGTGGGTTTAAGCGACGTGCGTGTGGAAATTAAAACGCGACTGAATTCAAACAACGAACTCGAAGTCCAACAGCGTTTTGTCAACGAGTCCGCTCAGCCGGTGAACTTCCGCTGTGAACTTTACGCCCCCCAGCGCCGGCGCATGAAAATCCAAATTCAAAATCTCGGGCCCGGCGAAGACGTGCAAAACTATCGCCTTGAAAACGGCAAAGAACTCCTCGGTCAAACCCTCTGGCTCCGCGCCGAGGATCTGGAGGGTCCCAGAGTGCTCAACTACCGCTTTACCGCCGAGGAGTGACGGAACCTGCGAGGTAAAGATGAAGGTATCTAAGTCTCGACACTTGGTTCTTTGTCGGATTATAATATAGAAATGAAAGTAACGGACTACTTTAAACATATACGACAGCGTCCGGACCGAAAATGGATTCCTGAGGAATGGATCGAACGTGTAATCAATGAACCGGACGCGAGAGTCCTCCAGGAAGATGGTCGAATTCGGCTATGGAAAAGAATTCCCCAAGCCGAGGGAAGATACCTGTGAGTCGTCTTGCTCGCAGACGGCGAAACTGTTCATAATGCATTTATTGACAGACGTTTTCGAGGACCTGAACAATGAAAGCAAAATACTTTCCTGAAACTGACACCTTGTTGATTGAGTTCAATGACAAGGAAATCGCTGAGACCTTTGACCTAAATGAAAACGTCCTCGTGGAACTGGACAAACAGGGTCGCGTTGTATCGATGACCGTTGAACACGCAAAAGAGCAAACCGATGTCATGGAATTCTCTTACCAGTTAGCAAAAGCCTGAAGCTGGTTGCTTTTTTCAGGCAATGACCAAGATTAGCGGGTGCTATTTTTCTTTTTATTATCGGGATCGGTTTTAAAAGGCTCGGTTTCGGCCTGGGCCAAACTGACGGCATGGATAAAAGCATTAGCCACGCGATTGGCTATCTCCTCGTCAGGAAAAATCACGGTTAGCCTGCCGTGGGCGTCGGATGTATCTAGAGTGTTATCTCTGAAAATCATATAAAGGTCCTGCGCTCGTACGGGACAGGTCTGCAAATTCGTATGGATCTTACTTTTGGTGAAGATTTTTGTCTTGCCGCCTAGGGTATTTAATACCACGCCAAAACTTTTTCCGTCAGGCAGCTTATTAACCTTGATATTTGCCGGATCGATATCGAATAATTCGAACGTGACGCTATTGTCCATTCTTATTTCGGTTAAACCCGGGTAGTTCACGTTATTTTTCGCCTTGTACCAATCGGGGATGGTGGCCCTTGTGGTCACATTAAACGTAAGGGTGTTTCTCTCAAAACGCACGGCGTCGTATCGATAGGAAAAAGTAATATTGCCTTGCGCAAAAGTGGCGCCGGCGTACGAAGTAATTTTTTCTCTCAGCCAGTCTTTGGTGTCTTTTAACGATAATGTTGAGAGGGGCAGAGCGGTATATTTTTGCGATGTGTTGTTTTGCTGCTTCTTATCGGTGGCAACTTGTGGGCCGCCGCGCTGCAATTGGTTTTGCTTTTGCGGCGGTATTTGTCTTTCGGGCTGTTGTGCGTGGATGGTGGAGAAAAAGGAAAGCAGAACCACAAGCAGCATAAATGAAATAATTCTATGCTTCACGGTGATCCCTTTCTCATGTTGATAAATGGATAAGGCAACCCCGGTAAAATGCGATGAACAGATGCTTGCAATCCATATCGCCGATCGAGACCTGTTTTGAAGGTCCCTTCATGCTCCTCATAATAGCATATATTATTGATCTTGCAAAGAACCATTCTGTTTCGCGTTAAGTATTTAGCTAGTAGGAAAAGTGTAGACCGATCCCTTACATGGAACATCAAGAATGTGTGTTCCCACGCCGGAGCGTGGGAACAAGGGCATGAACTGCGACCGACCAACCTTCGGTTGGTGCCCGTCGCGGTTTTACATAATCTCCAATCCCCAATCCCTTATGCCTTAACCGGCCTTAGCGGGCTGGCGCCCAGGAGGAATTTCATCCTTCCAGCAGGAGGAGGGAAGTCGACGATCGCTTGGCGGCCAATCCCGGAACCGCTTAAGGCCACAATACGGCCCAGGCCATATTGCGGGTGACTAACTGTTTCTCCTTGGGTAAAATCGTCAGGCGATATCGCTGCTGACTCATCGCCGTTGTTGGCCGACTGGCCGGCCGTTGTCGCTTGCATATCAAATAAGTTTTCCATCGTGTCGGTCGGCTCAATGCGTCGGGCAACCGGCTCCTCATATTGTTCGTGTTGTTCATCGGCATCGGACAGATTGTCTTGAGTATCTGTCGATGAATATGCAAGCGATTCACTCGCCCCGAAATCGATCAATTCCATTTCCTCCCGGGGCAGTTCCAGCAAAAAGCTGCTGGGGATGGTAATTTTTCGCCGGCCGCGATAATCGCGGTATTGGGCCAGGCTGATTTGCAGTTCCTGGCGCGCGCGGGTAATGCCCACGAACATCAAGCGGCGTTCTTCTTCGAGTTCGTCGGGCAGATCGCGGCTGCGCTGGTGGGGCAAGATGCCTTCTTCGGCCGCCACCAGAAAGACCACGGGAAATTCCAGGCCTTTTGAGGAGTGCAAAGTCATGAGCGTAACGCGGTCGGTGTCCGCCTCCCAGTCGTCGGTATCGTTGACCAGGGAGGTTTCTTCCAGAAAAGTCTCCAGTTGATAACCGCCGCCGCCGTGGCGTTCATCGAAATCGCGGGCCACGGAAAGCAACTGTTCGATATTGGCCAGGCGCTGTTGGTCTTCCTCATCGTCTGAGGAGTATTGTTTGCGAAACCCGGTTTCGTTGAGCAAATAGCCCAGCAGTTCCTCCAGAGGACGGTCGGCGAACTGCGAAAGCTTATCGAAAAGTTGCGAAAACTTTGCCAGTTGCCCGGCAGAGCGCGAACTAAGCGATGCGATTTGCTTTGCCCGGCGCGGCATCGATCATGCTACAGCCCTCATGCAAGGCGAACTCGGCGAGTTTTCCCACGGTGTTTTTCCCTATGCCGCGGGCCGGCGTATCAATCACCCGCAGGAAGGCCACTTCATCTAAAGGATTATTAAGCAGTTGGAGATAAGCCAATAAATCCTTAATCTCCTGGCGCTGGAAAAATTCCAGGCTATTGACCATCTGAAACGCAATTCCCTGGGCGCGCAGGGCGATCTCGAAAGCCAGGCTCAGGGCGTTGACGCGGTAAAAAATGGCAAAATCCCTGGGCCGGCGCCGTCCAGAGCGGATCTCGGCGGCGATCCGCGCGGCAATCTCTTCGGCTTCATCCTTGTGCGTCTGATAGCAAACCAGCCGGACCGGACTGCCGGGAGCGTTCTCAGTGTAGAGGCTCTTTTCCTTGCGCCGCACATTATGCGAGATCAGTTCGGCGGCCACGCGCAAGATCCGCTTGGTGCTGCGGTAGTTGCGTTCCAGGCGTACCACCCGGACGTTGGGATAATCGCTTTCAAACTCCAAAATATTATTCAAATTCGCCCCGCGCCAACCGTAGATCGATTGGTCAGGATCGCCCGTAACGGCCAGGTTGGGATAGTCGATCGACATTGCCCTGACGATTGCATACTGAGCCAGATTAGTGTCTTGATATTCATCGACAAGGATAAAGCGATAGTGCTCGTCGAGGCTCAAGCGGACTTCGGGATTATCGCGGAGCAAAGTTGCCGTGTGGAGCAGCAGGTCGTCGAAATCAACCGCGTTTGATGAAAGCAGCATAGTCTGGTAGAGCGGATAAATTTTTTGGACCGGGCTTCCCACGAGATGGCCCGGACGGGGGAGATATTGATGCGGGGCTATCAGATTGTTTTTTGCCCAACTGATTGCCCGCGCGATTGCCTCGGGCGTTAGATGCGAAGCATCGCCGCTTGCTTGGCGCATGGCCTTTCGCAGCACTTGGGTGCTGTCGTCCACGTCGTAGATCGAGAAATTCTCTTGCAAGCCGATGAAAGAGGCGTATTTTCGCAGCAGTCGGGCGCAAAAACGGTGAAACGTGCCTACCCAGACCGAAGTATCGCCCTTCAAGCGCTCGATGCGTTGTTGCATTTCATCGGCGGCTTTATTGGTGAAGGTCAGGGCGAGGATTTGTTGGCCGGGTATGCCATTGGCCAGCAGCCAGGCCACCCGATGGGTAATGACTCGGGTTTTGCCGCTTCCTGCTCCGGCCAGAATCAACAGCGGACCTTCCAGGTGCATGACCGCCTCGCGTTGCGCCTCGGTAAGCCCTTCGAGCAGGTGATTCAAGCAATCCGCCTTTCCGCCGTTGGGATGGCATTTGAACTGCCGCCCAAACAATGTTTTTTGATATGGGACCTAACTGCCCGCGATGGTGCGTCCGCCGTCCACAGGCAGGCACACGCCGGTGACATAATCGTTTTCCACCAGAAAAACCACTGCCTGGGCGATGTTTTCCGGACTCCCGGCACGTTTGAGTAATGTCCCGGCAATGGCTCCTTTGACTTCGTGTTCAGGAAGATTTTCAGGCAACATCACCGGACCGGGCAGAATGCAATTGACTCGCACGGCCGGATTGCGCCGGGCAAGTTCCACGGCAAAAGTTCGCGTAATGGTGGGGATGGCGCCCTTGCTGGGAAAATATGCCGCATAGTGAGGGTAGGGGCGCACTATGGCCCAATCGCCGATGGTTACAATCACGCCCCCTTCCGCTTGCTGGACCATGATTTTGCCTGCGCGCTGGCAACAGAGGAACGTGCCCAGGGTATTGATCTCGAAATGCCGTCGCACGTCCGCGGCGGTAACTTCCTCCAAGGGCTTGGACTGCCACAGCGCGGCGGCAGTCACCAGCACGTCCAAGCGCCCGAAGTCTTTTTCCACTTGTTCAAATAGCCGATCGACTTCATCTTCCTGAGAAATATCGGCCTGGAATGCCTGCGCGGCAATTCCTTGCTGCCTCAGCGCTGAGATGCTTTGCCGGGCCTCCTCGGCCGATTGGTTATAATGCAAGGCAATGGCGTATCCGCGTGTTGCCAGCGCCTCGGCAATGGCATTACCAACGCGACGCTTCCCGCTGCCTGTAATTAAAGCGACTTTATTGGTCATGTTTGCAATTTTTTCCATTCATCAAAATACTCTTCCAATGCATTTTTCCAATCCGGCAGGGGCGGCCCGCCGAGGCGCTGATACGCCGATGTATCTAACACACTATAAGCCGGCCTCGCGGCAGGCGCACCATATTCAGCGGTGGTAATGGCGGTAATTTTAACATCCATTCCCGCCTGTTTAAAGATTTCCACGGCAAAATCGTACCATGTAGTTGCGCCGCTATTGGTTACATGATAGATTCCCCAAGGCACGGGTTTTGCGTGCGTAATTCCTGTCAAAAACAGGATCGCCCGGGCCACGTGCGGAACATAGCTGGGCGTACAATACTGATCGGCGACCACGCGGATTTCCCTGTGTGCGCCCCCAGGCGAAGCATGGTTCTTATAAAATTATTTGCCCGCACATCGCTGGGCCGGGCGTACAGTCCGCAGGTTCGCACAATAAGATGTTTTTCGTACTGGGCGGCGGCCTGTTCGCCGGCAAGTTTAGTTTTGGCGTAAACACTTTGCGGCGCCGGCGCATCATCCTCACGAAATGGACAATTGTTACCGCCTTCAGCCTTATGGCCGCCGAAAACATAGTCGGTGCTGATTTGCAGCAACGGGCAACCCAGTTCGCGGCAGACGCGAACCAAATGCTCCACGGCCGTGGCGTTAACGGCATGGGCAAGATCAGGTTCGCTCTCGGCCTTATTGACCTGGGTATAGGCGGCGCAGTTGATAATCGTCGCGGGCTTTAAGCCCACGAGTGTTTTCAGTACGGCATTTTTGTTGGTCAGATCCAGGGTGTCGATATCCAGAGGTATGGCCTGTGGCCCGATTTGCCGGCACAGTTCGCTGCCCAATTGACCCAAGGCACCCGTAATGGCGACTTTCATAAATAAATCGGCTGCAAATAATATATTTTGATGGTGTTTTATATGATTTGATACCTCATTAGCGTAACTCTTTTTATTGTATTAGAAAAGCCGTGTTTGGGGTTGACAAACCACTAAAAATCACTTTGAAATAGACATTCTTAAATAGGGTGAAATTATATTGTTTAGCCGCGACCGGGTACCAACTTTGTTGGTCGGGGGAGCGCAAGACCATAGAAAGGAAAAACATGAACGTAATGGTTACCGGAGGCGCGGGTTACATTGGTTCACATGCGGTCAAGCAGTTGATCGAGGCCGGGCATAATGTCGTGGCGGTCGATAATTTATATCGCGGTCACATCCAGGCCGTGCATCCAAAGGCCCGATTTATGCAAATCGACCTGGCCGATACCACAGGCTTAACCAAGGCCTTAACCGAACATGCCGTCGATTGCGTGATGCACTTTGCCGCCTTGGCCTACGTGGGCGAGTCGGTCGCCGAACCGCTGAGCTATTACGAAAATAATACGGCCGGCGCCATCAGTCTGCTGAAGGCCATGAAGCACACGGGCGTAAATCGCATGGTATTCAGTTCGACTTGTGCCACATACGGCGAGCCGGAATCCACCCCCATTGTGGAAACCATGCGCCAATGGCCCATTAGTCCTTACGGTTGGTCAAAGTGGTGCGTGGAGCGGATCTTGCGCGACTACGGTGCTGCGGATCCCGAGTTCTCCTTTGTGGCTTTGCGATATTTTAACGTGGCAGGCTCCGCGGCCGACGGATCGCTGGGCGAAGACCACGATCCGGAAACGCACCTGATACCCGTTCTGCTTTTGGCCCTCTTGGGCCGGCGCGAAAAGGTGACTGTTTTCGGCACCGACTATCCCACGCCTGATGGAACCTGCATCCGCGATTACATCCATGTGGAAGATCTCTGCGCCGCGCACATCGCGGCCATGGATGCCTTGCGTCCCGGCGATGCACGTTTTTATAACCTGGGCATTGGAAAAGGCTACTCGGTAAAAGAGGTGATCGACTCGGCGCAACGTGTCACCGGCCAAAAGGTACCGAACGTATATGGCGCCCGGCGTCCTGGCGATCCCGCTATATTATTTGCCAATGCCGACAAAATCCGCCGCGAACTAGGCTGGTCCGCCCAATACACCGAGATCGACGACATCGTGGCCACGGCCTGGAATTGGTTCCAAAAACACCCCGACGGCTACAACGATTAACCAAAATTGATTGCAAATTTCCTTTTCCCTCGCCCCTCGCCCCTCTTCCCTACTTCGCCGGCAGTTGCATGATAATTTCGGCATGGGCGGAGAGATTTTTTTCGTTCATCGAGGCCTCCAGATCCAGGCCGCGGAACCAATTCCAAGGCGGCGCATGATAGCCTTCCGGGGCCGCGGTTTGCAGGATTCCGCCGCGAGCAGGTTGTTTTTCCAAGGCGGTGGATGTCCAGAGCCCGAAATTATTGCCACTGGGCTGATACACATATTCACCGCCCAAGGGGCAGATTAGTTTGGCATCCAGCAGGAATTCGGCCGTCTTGCGGCAATCATCCATGGGCACGTGCAGTTGTTGATTGAGTGCCTGCATCAAGCGGAGATTATTAAGGGATGTCTCGCGAGTGCGATTATATGCCCAGCCATTTGCCAGGGGCATGATTCGGGCCCTGGTCGGATCGTCGACGCGCACGCGTAACTGGGCCGGACGTTTCGCCTGTTCCAATCGCACTTGCGGCGTCACCGCGTCCAGCACTTCGTGATGGAAGGAAAACACTGTGTATTGATCCCATTGCCTGCGCCAGCTTCCCAGGGGTGAAAATGAGTAGCCCAGCGAATCCGGTTGTGAAAAACCAAGGTTCAAAAAACCCAGCACGCCGACTTCGCCCACGCTGCCAATATAACCCACCAGCCAATCGCGCAGCCGGCCTATAGGCAGCAGGCGTCCGTACTGGATGTTCGGCGGCGGACCAAAATCGCGCAAGCCGCCAAATATCCGTTGGTTAGTCGTTACCAGGTCGATTGCCGCCAAATCGCCGGCAACGGGCGCTATTCGCAAGGCATCGGCAGGACCGGCATACTTTCGCAGCAGATCAAAATGCGCCGGGGCAAAGGGGGTCATCAGCACGTCGACAACCACTTGTTCCCGATTGCCCGGCTGCGAAGTTCTTTGCATGCCGACCAGGATCGGGTCCATCCGTCCCCAGTTAGTCCGATAAAAATCGGCGAAGCGGTTGTATTCGGCCAATTCAAAACGAGTAACCTTGTCCACTGCCACGTCCAGCACCGGCACGAAGGCCCCGCGCCTGCCGCGCAGACTGTCGTACACCTCGTCCTTGTCCATGACCGTGCGGCTGCCATCGGGCAAGGGGCCAAAACCGGCGGGCAGAAAATTTCCGCTAATTAGTTCTTCGATACTTCCCCCGGGCTGTCCTTCGCTGGGAGCGGCGAGCTTGGCCAGTTGCACCAGCTCGATATCGGCCACGGCCTGCAAGCGGCGGGCCATTTCCACGCGATAGTGCGGACTGGTGAAGTTGCGGAAAAATGCGTCGGACAGATATACGAAAACCGTGTCCTTACGGCTAAGCGGCATAAGCCAGCGCACGTATTGAAACTCCCGGGTCTTTCCCAACGCGCCTTGACCCGAGCCGACGGCCAAAAACCGCTCGGCAAGTTTTTTCGACGTGGTGAAGAGATGGTAATCGCCGTCCACCGCATAGTAAGAACGCACTGTACCGTCGGGCGAAGAAATGTAGGAGATCTCTTTGTCGCCGATTTTTATTTTCTGCTCGCTTACGCCGCCGGCTTTAATGCGATCGGAGCGTTGGGAGTTGAAATTCGCTCCCAAGATGGTGCTGTTGCGGGCCTCGAAGAGGATGCCGTAAGCCGCTCCCTCGCGGAAGAACATATCGGTGCCGATGATTACCACGTCGGAAATCACCGTTTCGCCCAGCATTCGGCCCAGAGTGGTTTGCTTTAAGATGAGTTGTTTTTCCATGCGCTCGCTCATGCGCTGGTCCAAGCCGCGCAGGGCGATGAGGTTCTGGGCGTCGCCGCCCCACTTGGCCAGCGTATCTTGCAGCCAGAGGAAATTGCTGAAACTGCCGAAGCGCACGTAAAAACACGCGGCCGGCACGTGACTGGCCAGGGGTTCGATTTTCACTTCGTCGCTCGGTTGAGGAACTTCCAGCGGCGGCGGTGCGATGGGCTCGGGCAAAGGCTGATCGGCTGGCAGATCCAAGTTGTTCAATCCCAAGATGCGATCTTGCTCCAGGGCCACCCGGAGCGACTCGGTGCCCAGGTTCAACCCCAATTCCTTTTCCAATTGGGCGTATGGCGACTTGGTCGCTTTGGCCTCGGGCAGGCGCAGATTGAGTCTTGCCGCCAGCGTGGCGGTAAGATAGTTTTCCACCAGCGGCGGATAGTCCGGTTTTTGTGCGAACAATTGCGGCTCTTGGGCATATTGACGCCACCATTGTCCCAGCAAGCGTTCATAGACCCCCGGTGATTGCGTGGGCAGGATGTTAAAAGGGATGGGCGCGCGGGCATGAAGGGTGATTTGTAAAGGCTCCTCGCCGCGGAAGAGAAAATAAATCGTGGTGCGCGGCGGACGCTCGAGCATTCCGCGCAGCAGCCCGCCCACTTGCTCCCGGACCGGCCCGCCGGAAGTCAAGGGCGTGTTGCTTTCCAGTAGTTCCTTCATAATTTTGGGAAAGGCGGGCATTTCAATGGCCGGATAAAGCACGCGCCCGTCGCGATCCGTCAGCGCCAATCCTTCCACTCCCAAGGGCTGCGGCAGCATGGTTTCGGGCAGTTCGATGGTAATCCTGCCCACGCCAAACGTCTTGCCCGCGGCGGCCTCGGATTCCACGCGTTGCGCCAAAGCAGGGAAGGTCATGAAGAAAAATACCATGCAACAATGGCACAAAAACCAAGAGTTGCCACAGAACAAAGCCCACGCCTTGCAACCCGTGGGCTTATGGAGATTAGAATTTATTGTTCTGAAATATTTCATGGCGTTTTCCTGCCGCCCGCTTTGATGTTGGTTTGTTTTGTGGGAATCAGCTTCTGAGAGGGATATTTTTCCCGGCCTGGTTCCACTCCGCGCACGCGCAGTGCATGAGCGATATTGCTTTTATAACCGTTGGGCACGCTGTCCAAAGCGGCCCTAAGCGCGGCCAGGGACGCGTCGCCGGGTATCCGCTCCAGGGCACAACGAGCGTCGTCGAGCAATTCGTTGTTTTTCATTACCGCAGCGATGGGTTCCACGCTCGAGTCGGCGCCGATTTCCGAAAGCATCCACAGCACCTCGCGGCGGAAGGCGTCCGGCCAATCGTCGCTCAACAAGGCGTCCAGTTCGGACAAAACGGCATCACGTTGTTCCTTGGCGCCGGGGCGGCCTGCTTCATGCACGATTTGCCACAGCGCCCGTTTGGCCGCCCGCGCCACTTCCAGATCGCTGTCGCCGGAGATCGTCACGGCAGCCAGCGGTTTTACCGCCGCCGCGCCCACTTTACCCGCATTGAGCCAACCTTCGGACCGGACTTTATCGTTTTTATCCTTGATCTTGGCAATTAAGGCATCGACGGTGAATTCCTCGGCTGGCATGACGATTGATTCCTCACAAACAATACGGAAAACGTTGCGGTCGGCCCATGAGGCGGCGGGCCTGCTCGTCGCCGACAATTTCCTGCTTTTTCTGATCCCATTGGAGTTTTCGGCCCAAGATAAACGACAGGTTTCCCAGGATGCACAAATTTGCCACGACCACGCCGGCCTCGACGTTCATGATCGTTTTTGCCCCGGTCCTGATGCCGTTGAGCCAATCGTCGATATGGCCGGGACTTTTATAGACATCCACCGGACAAGACGGCGCCTGCCACTGGCGAACCTTGCGTCAAGCCAGGTCCCCCCGTTGCCGCCCCAGGAAATGGCATCGCCTTTCTCACTCTGATATACCGCCCCAAAACCCGGATTGCCTATGGGCGGTTCTTCAGGCGTTCGTTCTTCGGGTTTGACGGGCTCGCCAGGCTGATTCCAGGTGAGCACCCAATCGGGGTCTTTGAACGTATACGTGACTTTCATTTCCACGGCCGTGTCCCAAAGACCCTTGGTGGGCGGCGCCCGCTGGCTTCCACCGAGTCCGGGCCGGTCCCGTCGGCGCCCAACCACCACAGGCACAACTCATCAGATCGGCGCCGTGATCGCAAATCCGCCCCCCGCCCGACTCCAGCATCCAGCGAAACACGCTATGCGAAAAACGGGGATTATATGACTGCCAGCGCAGCGGACCGAGCCAAAGATCATAGTCCAGTTCCGGCGGAGGATCTTCGTCGGCCACGGGATTGTCGTCGATCAGTCCCGGCGCACTCCAACAGGTCACTTTTGTCACCTTGCCGATCGCGCCGTTGGCCAGGAAACAATGCATCAAATACGCCTCGGGCTGTGAGCGGCCTTGCGCGCCGATCTGCGTGACGATTTTGGTCTTGCGCCGCCTCGAGCATGGCCTTGCCTTCCTCGATTGTCGCGCAGGCCGGACTCTCGCAGTAGATGTGCTTGCCGCACTCGGCGGCATGGACAAATTGCACGCCGTGCCAATGGTCGGGAGTGGCTATCATCACCGCGTCGATATCCTTGCGCTGGAGAATATAGCGATAGTCGCGATACACGTCGGCGCGGGGGCCGGCGATTTTGGCGGCATTTTCCAAGCGTTTATCGTCCACGTCGCACACGGCGGACACGTTCACTTCACCCTTGCCCATCCGCTCGACCAGATTAACGAGATGATTTGTGCCTCTCTCTCCCACGCCGATCAGGGCAATGCTCAGTCGCTGGTTGGCGCCTCCTCTTTTGGCGCGGCCAAGACCTTCGAAGGAATCAAGTACGGCAGGGCAATGGCCGTTCCAGCCAGGGCGCCAGCCCTCTTTAAAAAGGTGCGTCGCGGCACTCCCCGATTCTGAATGTTCATCTGCCGGGCCTTTTCAGACGGTAGGAGCATCAGGCGGGATAAGGGATAGGGGTAGGACAGCAAGCGGGATTAATAATTTCCACCTTATTCGGATTATAAGGCGATGATGTCTGTAGGTGCAATACCCATAAGTAGCGACTGATAACGGCGATTCCCCGTTAAATCAAACGCCCGCATCAACCTGGCAGGAAAGAAGCCCTTCTTTCAGGCTTTAATCAGCTTGTTTTTCACTGGTTTTCCCCGCTTTGTTCCAGCGGTCCATTCGCGCCGCGGCGGGCGCAGGGATAAAACAGTTCCACGGCCGCCAGGAATTGTTCCAGCGCGGGCGGAGAGTCGAGCGCCTTGGCTTCGGCGACGAATTTTGCGCGTAGTTCATAAACCTGGTGGCGTCCCAATGGCCAGCGGACCGTCATGATGTCGTTGATTTCGTTGAGCAGTTGATAAACCCGCGCCCGGGTGAAACCCTTGCTGCGGGCCACTTTCCGCACGCTGCTTATAGGCCCCTGGATACCCAAACGATTTTCCGCCAGCGAGACGATTTGCTGCTGAGCGTCGATGCGGATTTGCATCAGCAAGGGACTGATGAAGTTCCGGAAAATATCTTCTTCACCGGGTATGCCGGGCTTTTGCAGCCACTGGCCGACCCACTCTTCGGCTTGATCGATCTGGCGGGGCACAATGCGAATGGCCAGATGATCCTGGCCGGCCATATTGGCGACAATGTTATGAATGTTGTGAAAGACCTCGAGAATGGAATTAATCCGTTTTGCGCCGTGAGTTTTCAGGGCTTGGATTTCGGCGAGGGTATAGTTGGCGTAGGTCGCCAGCGGCGTATTCCAAATAACGCGGGTTAAACCCTGCAAGCTCGGGGCTAAACGGCCGATTTTTTCCTCCCCCAGTTTATGGCGCAGGAGGCTCGCCCGCCAATGTTCCCACTCAAGCTCGGAGATCGCCTCCGCGTCAAACTCTTTGTTTGCGGACTCATCATCAGGTCTGTCGGTTGTGGCTGTTTTGACCGCCAGATGGAGATTCTCCACGTCAGTGGGCAGCTGAGCGGGATCGGTATTCGCCGCCCGGGAAAGCAATTTCACCAAAGACGCCATCTTTTTTAAGCCTATTCCGGGAGTTTGGGCCAACTCCTGATAAGAGGCCTTGAGCAAATCGCTCAACGTTAGACCGAGAAAGGCCAGTGGCAAATGCCGATCGGCGGGATACGCCCAGTAGCGCAATGGTTTTTTTAAATGCTGGGCATAATTTTCTGTATGGAGAATTTTCCGCAGGCTTTCAAATTGACTGATTGTTTGTAACTCATCCACTAAAATCCTCTTGCCGAAACTCATTAAAATCTCCTTCCTGCCCCTCACCGTCAAGCGTAGCGTTACTTTAACTCGCAGGAAAAAATAGCATGTGTAGTTGATGAATCATTGCTAGTTATGATCTTTGATCATAATTCCCATGTGCACATGCTTCTGCAGCGGCTGGAGTTCAAACTGTGAAAGTCAAATGGCGTGTCGCTAATGTTGTGTTTTTTCTATAAGGCGCGGATTCAAGGACGCAGTCACAGTTAAACTTGCTGCGGGAGAAATCCTTCACGGAAAAAAATAAACATTTTTTTCCAACCACCATACTTCATTGTGTCATCATATTAGAGTGCCGGTCAAGTGTTTTTCTCGATAAAATGTATTTCGATGGTCTATTGCTACAACTTTTGGGATAATCTATATCTCCCATAATACGGTAAGATAAAAAAACAAATTTCATATTGCTTACAGGATTATTGGCTGCCCGAGGAAACTACGAAGCCATCGCTGGTTTTTTTAAGGCAAGGCGACATCCTTCTGCCATTATTTCAGGGGGCGCATAGACCAGCCGCCGCAGGAATCCTGATAATTCGCGCCTCCTTCATTCTGGTAATATGTGCCTGCTTGAGCGCGGGGGTGGCGAGAAATGCCATTTAAAGAAGGATCAAAACAACCGCGCCTTATTCTTCCTCATCGTTATCCAACTGGGCGGGATTGTTTCCCGAATCTGTCGTCCAAACGCGGCGCTGTCTGGAGCTGGGAATGCCCATGGCCTTGCGATACTTGGTGACCGTGCGCCGGGCCACGGTCAAACCGTGGGCGACCATTTCTTTGACAAGTTGTTCGTCGCTTAAGGGATGTTGCTTGTCTTCCTTGTCGATGATCTCTTGCAGTTTCAAACGCACCGCGTCCCAGGCGACCTCTTCGCCTTGGGTGCTCACCGTGCCGCCGCAGAAGAATCGTTTCAAGGGGAAAATGCCGCGGGGCGTTTGGATCCACTTGTCGTCGACCGCCCGGCTGACTGTGGTCACGTGCACGCCCACCTTGTCGGCGATTTGTTGCATTTTCAGAGGCTCGATGGCCTCGGGCCCCTTGTTGAGGAATTCGGTTTGATGATCGACTATCGCCTGGGCCACCCGGCTGAGCGTGTTGCGGCGCTGCTCGATGGAATCGATCAG
The DNA here is from genome assembly GCA_963820545.1 of Pirellulales bacterium. Classification (GTDB taxonomy): domain Bacteria; phylum Planctomycetota; class Planctomycetia; order Pirellulales; family Thermoguttaceae; genus CAWGAJ01. Next base: position 1,258,058 of record CAWGAJ010000002.1, on the reverse strand, counting down.
CCATTGGGCCGAATTGATCTTCCGCTTGATATATTCGCGCGTTTCTTCGCTGGTATCGGCATTTTGCAGCAGTTGCCGATAATAAGCGCTAATGTGCAGGCTGGGCGTTTGGCTGTCTTCCAGGCGCACGCTGAAGCGGCCCTCTTCATCCTGTTCCACAAAGACGTCCGGCGTTACCGGGGCCGCCGGCGCACTGGAAAAATTGGCCGCCGGCTTAGGATTCAGCTTGCGCAGTTCCAGCAGCACTTTCTGGATCAATTCGATCGAGTAGCCCGTGCGGCGGCTGATGATCGGCAGCCGATTGTGTTCCAGATCTTCCAGATGGTTCAAGATCAAGGTTTTTATTTCCTCGTAATACGGCATGCCCGGCGTCAATTGCAAAAGCAGACATTCCCGCAGATCCTGGGCGCCCACGCCCGGCGGATCAAGCTTCTGCACCATTGCCAACGCATGCTGGATCAAGGCCAGGTCTTCCTTGCCGGGATTCAGCCCCAAGAGATCTTCCAGTCGTCCCTGCAAATAGCCGTTTGTGTCGAGATTGGCGATGATCCGCTCGCAGAGCGCTCGCAGTTCCGGTTCCAGGTCGAACCAGGCGAGTTGATCATTAAGATAATCTTGCAGCGATTGCGGCCTGGCGACCATATTGGCCATGGCGTCGAGTTTGCGCTGGCTGGCTTCTTCGCTCTGCTCCCGCGACGGGTGGCTGCGCTCTTCAAAATGGTCGGGATATTGCTCATCCATTTTCAAGAGCCGCTCGAAATCGCCTTCGTGGCTGTGCGTCTCGTCGATGACCAGTTCCCGCTCGTCTTCCGTGGGGGCGTCGGGCGATTCATAATCGGCCGTTTCTTCCGGCTCGCTCGTTACCTCCGCTTCTTCTTCCTGGATCTCCAGCACCGGATTTTCTTCCATCTCCTGTTCGATCCGCTCTTGCAGGGCCAAGATGGGCAATTGCAGAATCTCCATGGACTGGATCATCCACGGAGCCAGCACCTGCTTTTGAACCATCCGAAGATCTTGACCAAGCGACAAACGCATATAACTAGGGGATAGGGGATGGGGATTAGTTTTTTACGTTAGCGTTAAAACTCTTGCCGGCCGTTTATCGCATCGGCCAGGATCTCTTTATTAGCAAATTCTAGCACACTTCCCGATGTAATACCGCGCGCCAGCCGGGTAATGTGAACTGGTTTATCGCCTAAAAGATTGGAAATGAATAAAGCCGTGCCGTCGCCTTCCACTGTAGGGTTGGTGGCCATAATCACCTCCTTAAAATTACCGTCGCGTACCCGGGCGATCAGGGCATCGATGGTCAATTGTTCCGGTCCAATACCTTCCAAAGGAGCTATCCGACCGAGAAGCACGTGATACAGACCTCGATACACCCCCGCCTGTTCCAGGGCAATCAGGTCGCGAGGTTGTTCAACAACGCAAAGGATGTCTTTTTCCCGTTTCGGGTCCAGGCAAATCAAACATTCTTCTTCTTCCGATAAATTGTAGCATACCCGGCAATATCGCACGTTTTCTTTCACCGCCCGAATTGCCTCGGCCAAGGCCAATGCCTCGTTGCGATGAATCCGCAAAACGTGATACGCCAAGCGCTCGGCCGATTTGCGGCCAATGCCGGGAAGCTTGGCAAATTCGTTAATCAGATTGATAACCGATTGGGTAAGTTCTGCCACGATTGCGAAAGTTTACGTTTATGATATCGATTTTAATTAGTATTTTGCTATCTAATGAATGTTGCTGAATGCAATCATCCCATTTTTTGCATTTCCGTTAATCAGCCTCGCTTATTCGTTAGTGTTTTTCTCCTCTTCTGTTCCGGCAAATTTTTCCAGGGCATCCTGCAAAACGCCGGGCAAAGGAATGCCGCCGGTCAACTCTTTCATTGTTTCGGCGTGCATTTGCTTGCCCTTGGCGATAGCCTGATTAACGGCCGAGGTTACCAGGTCTTCAAGCAATTCGCGGTCCCCCTGGGCGAACAATTGCGGATCAATTCGACAGCGCAGTACTTCCATCAGGCCGTTAACTTCTACTTCCACCATTCCGCCCCCGGATGAGCCCAGTACGCGGCGATTTTTCATGGTCTCGGTAATTTGGCCCATTTGGCTGCTGATTTGTTGGGCCTGTCTGATAAGCGCGGCAAGATTGGAAATCCCTTTAAACATCGTATTTCTCTATTCTCGATTTGGCGGTTCCACGTGCGTGGGATTTGCCCCGAACAGTTCCGTTGCCCGTTGGACCAACGGGTGCTTGATAATTTCCGCTATCAATTGATGCTGCGGCGGGATTTTGTCGGGCTTTGCGCTGCCGCCGGGACCCGCTTCACCTGCGTTAACGATAAACTCCAGCCGAATTTGTCGTCCCGTGATTTCGGCCAAAACCTGCTGGAACCGGGCAACCTGTTCGGGCCGTTCGCAGAACGATTTGGCCACAGCATACATTGGTTTGAAACTAATGACCAGCCGGTCCGGTGGGGAAAATAACAGTTGCTCGAAACGCCGGCCGTGTTCCACCACACTTCCCGCAAGACGCGAAAGCGCTTTGTTCCATACTTCCACCACGTTTTCAGCGGTAAGTTGTATCCCTGTCCCTGCCGGAGGAGATGCTGACGGTGATTTTACAGGGGGGGCCGGCTCCACTTCAACGTTTTTTTTTACGCCCCCTTCCCCAATTTCCCCTGTTGAGGCGGCTTGTGACACCGTAGGCCCCGGGGCTGACAACGTGCCTGCCGGAAGGCCCTCGCGCAATTCGGCGATAAGCGCGGGCAATTCATCAAGGTCTTCGAGATGACAAATACGCACCAAGGCCAATTCGGTCAAAATCCTGGCCTGTGTGCTATATCGTATGCGCGACAGGGTTTGATCGAGGATTTGCATAATGGCGAGAATAGTTTGCAATCCCAACTTTTTTCCGGCCTGGAGAATGTCAGCCGCTTTTGCGGGAGAGACATAGAGAAAAGATTCCGCTCCAGAGCCCGCCGCCGCGCACATGCAGTCGCGGAAATAACCGAAAAGTTGCTCGACCAACAGGGTCGCATCCACGCCAGCATGGAGCGCCGCGTCGAAATCGGCAAATACTGCCACGGCGTCTCGATCCACAATATGCTGGACCAGGCTCACCATCAGCGGATCGCCTGCCGTGCCCAGCATATCGTGCACGTCTTCCAGGGTAATTCGTCCCGGTGAAAAGGCCAATAATTGTTCCAACAGCGATTGGCTGTCGCGCATCGATCCGGCCGCGCGTCGGGCAAGTTCTTCCAGGGCTTCCGCTTCAGCCTCGATGTTTTCCGCCTTCACAATTTGCCGTAACCGTTCGACGATCGATTGCGTCATGATGCCCGCGAAATCGAAGCGCTGGCAGCGCGACAAAATAGTAACGGGAATTTTCGTGGGTTCAGTGGTGCAGAAAATGAATTTAACATGCGCCGGCGGTTCTTCCAGCGTTTTCAGCAAGGCGTTGAAGGCCTCGCGCGTGAGCATGTGCACTTCGTCGATGATGTAGATTTTGAAGCGCGAGCGGCTGGGCCGAATATTGACGTTTTGTCTTAACTGGCGGATTTCGTCGATGCCCCGGTTGCTGGCCCCGTCGATTTCCAGCACGTCGACGTCGTCGCCGGTGCTGATGCTGCGGCAAATATCGCAGTTATTGCACGGCGCCGGAGCAGGGCCTTTTTCGCAGTTCAGCGCCTTGGCCAGAATCCGCGCCGCCGAAGTTTTGCCCACCCCGCGCGCCGGTAAACAGATACGCATGGCCCACGCGACTGGCGGCTATCGCATTGGAAAGCGCTTGCGCCACGTGTTCCTGGCCCACAAGTTCTTCGAAAACCTGCGGGCGATAGCGTCGGGCAACGACGACATAATGCCGTCCGGGAAGTTTTTCACCTTCAGACGACTGATTGTTGGCCATGGCGTAGGATTCAGGGTTCGGGGTTCAGGGTTCAGGATTCAGGAATCGGGGAACAGGGACTAGAGATTGGTGGATAATCATCAATAGAACTGACAACTGACAACTTAAAACTTATCTAAACCCTGAACCCTGACCATTGAACCCTTTATAATAGCCGGCACCTGGTGAGAGGCCCGACGCACCTGAGAATGACTGCTTATGGCTGCTGACTTTCGTCCCTGACCAGGTTCGCAGGTCCCCATTGCGGGGGCCCCTCATCGGATGCCGGCAAGTAGCGGCGGTAGGAGTCGAACCTACGACACGCGGATTATGATTCCGCTGCTCTAACCAACTGAGCTACGCCGCCAAAATCGCAAGCAATTCGTTTTCCTTTTTTGAAAAAATAGTGAAATTTCCGCTTTTAAAACAAAATTTAGTTTAAATTTGTTTTAAAACAAGATACCATAAACATACTCAAGGGTATGCCCCTCTAAGGAATGGTGATGTCCAAAAAATAATTTACAACGAATTGTTGTATAAAAATACTGTTTTTTACTCTACTTTCAGGCATAGGACATTTTTCTACATTAAATGTGAGATTGTAACTACCCTGCCAATCGCTTTTCTAAGGGGGGGTGGGTTTGTCAGCAAAAATAAAAACAGCTATTATCGGATTATATGCGAAAAAAACGGTATTCCTGAAAAACGCCACGATGATTTCATCGTGTGCCAAGAGAAATGACTAAAACCACACGGGAGCCAATAAAATGGCTGATGCAACCGTTAGTTCCGCAGGGCTCCGAATTGTAAAACTATTGGTGGGCAATCCGCCTCAAACTGTCTCCGACTTGATTCGGGCCACGGGTGTTACCCGAACCGCGGTAACCGAGCAACTCAATGAATTATCCATGGCGGGATTCGTGGAGCGAAGCACCGAGCGCCTGCCAGGACGCGGCCGTCCGCGGCATCTCTACAAATCCACTGATGCCGCCTTGGTATTATTGTTTGCCTCCAATCAGCGCTTGGTGGTGCCTGCCATCTGGAAGGCCGTCAGCGATATCGGCGGCGATGAATTAATAAACAAGCTGCTCAAAAAAGTCGGCCGTATTCTGGCTGAACATTACAATAGCAAGGTCACTGCCAAAAGACCCGTGGATCGTTTCCGTCAATTTATGGATGTATTGACCGAAGAAGGCGGGCTGCTGGAGGCAGTGCAAGAAAACGGACAGTTGATCTTATATAAACGCAGTTGTCCTTTCATCAGTATGGTCGACGATAAACGATCCATCTGTAGCGTCGATCTCGAGATGATGTCGCAGGTAGTAGGGGCTCCCGTGCGACGTACTGCTTGCCGACATGACGGCGATCCCTGTTGTAAATTTGAAATCGACTCATAACGTTCTCGGCAGTTGATCAATGAGACGCTGGGTGCTCAGCAAGGCGGAACAGCGCATCATTCCAAGTTTGACGTTCCCCTCCACCGGTTGCTTGTCTTTGCTTATCGCCTGACCGGGGGGTAAAATCGTGTTTCGCGTTTTTTCCCGGGGAACTTTTTCACGTTGGCAACGTCGAAATATCAGTGTAACATTTCATCCAATGACGCCAGGGGCCAATTGTTCAGGAGTTTTAGCCATGAAAATGCCTGTCATCTGCGGTCTTTTCTTGTCGTGTGGCATCTTTTTCGGAGGATGGATGGTTTCCGAGGCCGATCCAACCCAGATGCAGTCGCGTCGCGATCTCTCGAAAAAAAACTATGATCAGGGCAACTACAAGGATGCCTACGAGGAATACCGTAAATTGGCCCTGGATCCCGACGACGAGGTGCGCAAGGTTGGCGAAGATCATTGGATGGCCATCGTCTGCCTTCAGCAACTTAATCGCGCCGATGAGATCGACGAATTTTGTGAAGCGGTTATTGAGATTCATAAAAACAATTGGCGATTGCTCCAGGCCGCCGCCCAGAGCCGCCTAAACGTGCAGCACCACGGTTTCATGGTGGCGGGCAAGTTTTACCGCGGCAACAAACGCGGCGGCGGAAACATGGTCAACGCCATGGAGCGCGACCGCATCCGGGCGTTACAACTGATGGTCCAAGCCCTGCCGCTGGCGCAAAAAGACGAGAGCCATGGCGAAGTAGGATCATTTTTTCTCTCCCTGGCCAACATGTTGTTGAACAATCGCGGTTACACCGAGGGCTGGCGCTTGCAGTATCTTAGCGATCTGAAAGTTCTGCCCGACTACGAACCGGGCTGGGGATATTATCGCCAGGCGCCCGGGGCAGCGGTCGATGCCGCAGGCAAGCCGGTCTATCATACAATTCCAAAAAGTTTTGAGGCCGCCGAAACCGACGGGCAGCGATGGCGCTGGTGTTTAGCGCAGGCGGTGGAATTTGAACCTGCCCTGCTTAACGCCGCGCAAGCAGTTTGCCGACTTCCTTTACAATCAATTCGGCGAACAGACGATTGCCCAATACGGCTGGCGTTTCGGCGCGGGCGAAAGCGACGACGAGAAAAAAGACGAAAGCGGCACTTTCGCCCTGCATACCTTAAAAGAAAACGAGACCATCGCCCGCCTGGCCACCGGCGTGAAACGCTTTGCATTGCCGGAGGAATTTAATTTCATAAACATCTATCAGCAGATCGCGGCCGAGCCGAAAACCGGTTATGACGTCGATGCCTTGGAGCAACTGGCGCGAATCTTCGAAAATCGCCGGCAGTATCCTCGGTCGGCCGATTATTGGAGGAAATTGATCAAGGATTACCCCAATGCCGATCTTAACCGCCGCCAAGGTTGGAAAGACCAATTAGAGCAGATCAAGGGCAATTGGGGGCGTTTTGAGCCGGTCATGAGCCAGGTCGCGGGCAAGGGCGCCACCGTGGAATATCGCTTCCGCAACGGCCAGGAAGTGGAATTTACCGCTCATGAGGTCAACGTCGAAAAAATAATCGAGGATGTCAAAGACTATCTAAAATCCAATCCCCGGGAAATCAATTGGCAAAATATCGACGTCAACAATATCGGCTACCGGCTGGTGCAAAAAGATCAAAAAAAATATCTCGGCCGCGAGGTGGCCCAATGGCGCATGGAGCTTAAGCCTAGGGAAAATCATTTTGATCGTCGGCTCACCGTTGCCGCGCCGCTGACAAAGGCCGGGGCGTATCTTCTGGAAGCCAAAATGAAGGACGGCAACACCGATTTTATCGTCATCTGGCTCGACGATATGGCGATCGTGAAAAAACCGCTGGACGGCAAAACATATTATTTCGTTGCCGATGCTGAAAGCGGCAAACCGGTTGTCAAGGCCAACGTGGAGTTCTTCGGCTGGCAGCAAAAGCATCGCCAAAGCGGGCGCATGGACGTAATTACCAAAAATTTCGCCGAATATACCGACGCCAACGGACAAATCTTACTCGATGTCAAGCAAGCGCCGCCTGACCCCAGCCGCCTAAATGTACAGACCATTGAAAATCATAGTGATTATCAATGGATTGTTATCGCCCGCACCAAGCAGGGACGATTCGCTTATCTCGGTTTCACCCGTGTGTGGCATGCCAATCTTTATGATCCGCAGTACAACGCCACCAAGGTTTACACCATCACCGACCGCCCGGTGTACAGGCCGGATCAAATAGTGCAGTACAAATTCTGGGTGCGACATGCGCAATACGACATGGCTGATACATCCGATTATGCCAATCAACAATTCACGGTAGAAATTTATAATCCCAAAGGCGAAAAAGTCGTTTCGGAAGTGAAAAAGGCCGACGCCTGGGGCGGCTTGGAAGGCCAGTACAAACTCCCGGCTGACGCGCCCTTGGGCAATTATAATTTGAGCGTTAAGAACCAAGGCGGCGGCAGTTTTCGCGTAGAGGAGTACAAAAAGCCAGAGTTCGAGGTGACCGTGGATGCACCGACCGAGCCGGTCATGCTGGGCGAAAAAATCGCCGCCACCATCAAGGCCAAATATTATTTCGGCTCGCCGGTCACCAAGGCCAAAGTAAAGTACAAGGTCCAGCGCACCGAGCACTCCGCGCAATGGTATCCCTGGGCGCCGTGGGATTGGTTCTATGGTCCGGGTTACTGGTGGTTTGCTTGCAATTACGATTGGTATCCCGGCTGGCGGAGTTGGGGTTGTCTGCGTCCGCTTCCATTCTGGTGGCACCAGGGACGTCAGCCGCCAGAATTAGTGGCCGACCAGGAAGTTTCTATCGGTGAAGATGGCACAATAAAAGTCGAGATCGATACCGACACGGCAAAGGCCGTCCATCCAGACCAGGATCAGAGCTACACGATCACCGCCGAGGTGGTCGACGAGTCGCGACGTACGATCGTGGGCACGGGCACCGTGCTTGTGATGCGCAAGCCGTTCAGCGTCTACGCCTGGGTCGATCGCGGTTATTATCGCGTAGGTGATACGATTCGCGTGGGACTGAGCGCACGGACCATCGACGGCAAACCCGTCCAGGGCAAAGGCACTTTGACGCTGCTAAAGATCAGCTACAAAGACGGCAAGCCGCTGGAAACGCCGGTCGAAACCTGGCAGGTCGATACCAACGAAGAAGGGCAGGCCCAACAGCAGGTAACCGCCGGTCAGGCCGGCCAGTATCGGCTTTCCTACAAATTGACTAACGCCAAACAGCAAGCCATCGAAGGCGCCTACATTTTTACGATCATCGGCCAAGGCTTCGATAGCGCGCAGTTCCGCTTCAATCACCTGGAACTGATTCCCGAGAAGCGCGAATACGCCCCGGGCGAAATAGTCAAGATGCAGATCAATACCGATCGCGTGGGCAGTACGGTGCTCATGTTCCTCCGTCCGACCAACGGCGTTTACCTGCCGCCGAAAATCCTCCACCTGGACGGCAAGAGCACTGTTGAAGAAGTTGCCGTGACCAAAAAAGACATGCCAAACTTCTTTGTCGAGGCCGTTACCATCGCCGACGGACGCGTTTATTGCGAGACAAAAGAAATCGTCGTGCCGCCGGAAAAACGCGTGCTCAGCGTGGATATCCAGCCCTCGGCCGAGACCTACAAACCCGGCGAAAAAGCAAAAGTAAAAATCAAGTTGACCGACTTCAACGGCGAGGCCTTTGTCGGCTCCACCGTGGTGGCGATCTACGACAAGTCGGTGGAATATATCTCCGGCGGTTCAAATGTGCCGGAGATCAAGGAATTTTTCTGGAAGTGGCGGCGCCAGCATTATCCCCAAACCGAATCCAATTTGGGTAGATATTTCAACGATGTCGTACCACCGAACACCAAAAACATGGGCAACTTGGGCATTTTTGGCGCCACAGTGGCGGAAGAAATGGATGGACAGATCCAGACGCTTGGGGATGATAAAAGTCGTAGTGTAATTCAAGAGAGATTTTCAGGTGTTGGCGGCGGGAGTATGGAGCTTAGAAATAGAGCCCTAGATTACTTCGCCAAAGGCGCTCCCATGGCTGGTATGGCTGAAAGCGGCGTGCTTCCATCTTCCGTGCCTGAGCCTGCCATGGCAATGGCAAAGGGAGGAAGGGATGAGGCCGGCGCAGGAGGAGAAGGCGGAGCGCCGATGGTTGAGCCGACCGTGCGCACCAAGTTTGCCGATACGGCCCTTTGGGTCGGCGCGCTAACGACCGAAAAAGACGGCACGGCCGAGGTCTCGCTCAACATGCCCGAGAACCTGACCACCTGGCGCATCAAGGTCTGGGGCATGGGCCACGGCACAAAGGTCGGCCAAGGCCAGACCGACGTGATAACACGCAAAGACCTCATCATTCGCCTGCAAGCCCCGCGATTCTTCGTACAAAAAGACGAGGTCGTGCTCTCGGCCGTCGTGCATAATTATCTTAAGACGAAAAAGAGCGTGAAAGTTCGACTTGAACTCGGCGAAAACAAGCTCCTGGAAATCATGCCGGACATGAAAGACTACGGCTTAAAGGATAACGGCATTAAGCAATATGATCCTAGAATTGTCAGCGAGCGCACTGTCGAAATCGAACCCAACGGCGAGGCCAGGGTCGATTGGCGCGTAAAAGTCCTCGATGAAGGGGAGGCCGTCGTCCGCATGAAAGCCCTGACGGATGAGGAATCGGACGCTATGGAGCAAAAATTCCCCTGCTACATCCACGGCATGTTGAAGATGGATTCGTATTCAGGAGTAATCCGGCCCAAGGACGAAAGCGGTAAAATCACATTTATGGTTCCGGAGCAGCGCAGGCCCAAGCAATCGAGGCTCGAGGTGCGTTGGTCGCCCACGCTAGCCGGCGCCATGGTCGATGCCCTGCCGTACCTGGTCGATTATCCCTACGGCTGCACCGAACAGACGCTAAGCCGCTTCCTGCCCACGGTGATTACCCAAAAGGTTTTGCTGGATATGAAACTCGATCTGAAAGACATTCAACAAAAACGAGCCAATCTCAACGCCCAGGAAATAGGCGAGGATGCCGAACGGGCGAAGCAATGGGGACTGTCCCGATTTTCGCGAAGCGAAAATGGGACTGTCCCCTTACGCAATCCGGTGTTCGATCAGGAAGAAGTTGAGCGAATGGTAAAGGAAGGTGTCAACCGGCTCACTGAAATGCAACTTTCCGACGGCGGCTGGGGCTGGTTCTCCGGCTGGGGCGAATGCTCGTCGCCGCACACCACGGCCTACGTGGTCCACGGGCTGCAAATCGCTTTGCAAAACGACGTGGCCCTGGTGCCCGGCGTCTTGGAACGCGGCATCGAGTGGCTCAAACGTTATCAGGCCGAACAAGTTCAACTGCTCAAGAATGCGGCCATTAAGGACAAGCCCAGTAATCTGCGTTGGAAACAGTATGCCGACAACCTCGACGCCTTTGTTTACATGGTGCTTGTGGATGCCGGCGAGAAAAACGCCGATATGCTCGAGTTCCTCTATCGCGACCGTAAAGAACTGGCCGTCTATGCCATGGCCATGTACGGCATCGCTTTGGAAAAGCAAGGCGAGAAGGAAAAACTCGATATGATCATGCAGAACATCGGCCAGTACGTCCAGCAGGATGACGAAAACCAAACGGCCTGGCTCCGTTTGCCCGATGGCTTTTGGTGGTACTGGTACGGCAGCGAATATGAAGCCCACGCCTATTATCTCAAACTGCTTGCCAAGACCGATCCCAAGGGCGAGTTGGCCTCGCGCATTGTGAAGTATCTGCTGAACAATCGCAAACACGCCAGCTATTGGAACTCCACGCGCGACACGGCGTTGTGCATCGAGGCCATGGCCGATTATCTCAGGGCCAGCGGCGAGGACAAACCCGAGATGACAGTGGAGGTCTATTTCGACGGCAAGCTGCAAAAGGCCGTGGAAATCACGCCCCAGAACCTATTTACCTTCGATAATAAACTTGTGCTTGAAGGTGAAGAGCTTTCGGCTGGCCAGCACGAAGTGGTGCTCAAGAAAAAAGGCAAAGGACCGCTCTACTACAACGGCTATGCGACCAACTTTACCTTGGAAGATTTCATTACCAAGGCCGGCTTGGAGATCAAGGTCAACCGGAAGTATTATAAACTGGTCAAGGCCGACAAGACGATCAAGGCGGCCGGATCGCACGGCCAGGCGGTCGATCAAAAGGTGGAAAAATACGATCGCCAGGAACTCCTTAGCGGCGCGGAACTCACAAGCGGCGACTTGGTGGAAATCGAACTGGAAATCGACGCCAAGAACGATTACGAATACCTGATCTTCGAGGACATGAAGCCTGCCGGGTTCGAACCGGTCGAGGTGCGCAGCGGCTACAACGGCAATGATCTGGGCGCCTATGTCGAGTTCCGCGACAACCGCGTGGTGTTCTTCTCGCGCGTGTTAGCCCGGGGCAAGCACAGCGTTTCGTATCGGATGCGGGCCGAAATCCCCGGCAAATTCAGCGCCCTGCCCACCCGGGCGTCGGCCATGTACGCCCCGGAACTAAAAGGCAACTCGGATGAACTGAAAATCGGAGTGCGTGATTAACCATAAAGCCGCGACCGTCGGTCGCGGTCTGATGGGCGCAATTAAATCCGCGACCGACCAACCGACCATGCCGACCAACGCGACCATGCTGCGCATGGTGCCCCGTCGGTGCCCTAGGGCGCCCGTCGCGGCTTTATGTTGAAAGCACCGGGCGCAGCGCCGGGCTAAACGGAAACACTAACCCCTATCCCCTATTATTCACGCCATGTCTTCCACGGGCGTTTTATCACTTTGGTTGCGGTGGGGGCGAACGGCCGAAGCGTCTTTATTAATCCGATCGAGATGTTGCTTGGCAATGCGGCAGTGGACGATCACGCGCGAATCGGCGTAATGCTTTGAGAGTACCTCGCCGTTGGCGGCAAGATAGGCCAGAGTGCGGCCATTATCCACGCTCAGTTCCACGTCGACGTCCAAAAAGCTTCGGCTAAGGGCGTCGCTTACGGTCGCGGCTAGATGCGGCAGTCCATAACCGGTACGCGCGCTAATTGCTATGGCCGAAGGATAGCGGTTCAGCAGTCCGTCCAATCGGGCGCGATCGGGTAGACGATCCACCTTGTTGATCACCAGCAGAGTATCTTTGAGTTGGATGCCGATTTCTTCCAGCACTTTATAGGTTGCCGAGATTTGCTCGTAAACGGCCGGATTGGCCCCGTCGGCCACGTTCAGCAGCAGATTCGCTTGCCGGGCTTCTTCCAACGTGGCTTTGAAGCTTTCGATCAAATGGTGGGGCAGATCGCGGATGAAGCCCACGGTATCGCTTAAGAGCACCGGTCCCCAGCCGGGCAGATCCCAGCGCCGCGTGCGCGTATCGAGCGTGGCGAACAGGGCGTTTTCGGTAAAGGCGTCGGCGCCGGTTAGTGCGTTTAGCAGGGTACTCTTGCCGGCGTTGGTGTAGCCGATAAGCGATACGGTCATTAATTCGCTGCGCGCGGCCACCTCGCGCTGTTTACGGCGCTCGATGGCGTGCAATTGCCGGCGCAGATCCTTGATGCGATGTTCCACCAACCGGCGGTCTTCTTCCAATTGGGTTTCGCCCGGTCCGCGCAGGCCCACGCCTTTTTTCTGCCGCGAGAGGTGCGTCCACATGCGCTTCAAGCGCGGCATGGAGTATTCCAATTGGGCCAATTCCACGGCCAAGCGGGCTTGACTGGTTTGCGCCCGACCGGCAAAGATGTCTAAAATCAATTCCGTGCGATCGAGGACTTTCAGATTCAGCGTCTTTTCCAGATTTCGCGTCTGGCCGGGGCTGAGATCGTTGTCGAAGATCACCACGTCGGCCTCTTTGGCCGCGGCATAGGTTTTTAATTCCTCGACTTTTCCTTTGCCCAGATAAGCGGCGGCATCAGGCGCTTTGCGACGCTGTATCAGTTGGCCTACCACGCGCACCCCGGCAGTCTGGGCCAGACCCTCTAATTCTTCAAGCGGTTCATTTTCCGAGTGTCGATCCGGCAGCAATACGCCCACCAGAATTGCCGCCTCGCTGGCCACACCCTCGACGCGATTGGTTTCGATCACGATCTGGAAATTCCTCAAGGAGTTGTTATGGTATGAATTGTGAATAACGTTTGTGTACTTAAACGGTATAAGGTTGTTTTTTACGAAACCGCAAGCGGTTTCCCCTCGCCTCTTACCCCTCAATTTCCCCTGCCCGCAAATGGCGGTAACTTTCGTAACGGCGTTCGTCCAAGCGGTTATCGGCCACGGCATTTTTTACGGCACAGTCGTCCTCGTGGGTATGCGTGCAGTTGGGAAAGCGGCAGAGGTTGATGTAGGGCCGCAAATCGCGGTAAAACCCTTCGACCTCCTCGGGCACGACGTCCCAGAGGTGGAATTGCCGAATGCCGGGCGTATCGACCACATAGCCGCCGTCCTTCAAGGGCAGAAGGCGCGCCGAGCTGGTCGTATGCTTACCTTTTTCGGTCTCGTGGCTTACGGGCTGCACGCGCAGATGGAGCGAGGGATCGACGCAGTTCAAGAGCGAGGACTTGCCTACTCCGCTTTGACCGGCCATCACGCTTGATCGGCCGATGAGCAGGCGCCGCAGCCGCGCCACGCCGAAACCGGTTATCGCGCTCAGGAGCAACACCTCGTAACCCATCTGGCTGTACACGCCCACCAGCGGTTGTAAATCGGCCGGATCGACCAGATCGATTTTATTGATGCAGACCACCGGCCGGATCCCGCCTTTTTCGGCGGCTACCAGCATCCGATCGATAAGGTTCGGTTTTAAGCGCGGTTCGGCCGCGCTGGAAACGATGGCCACCAGGTCGATATTGGTAACGATGATTTGCCGGCGTCCGCGAACCTCTCGACAAAGCACTCCCTGGCGCGGCTCGATGCGCTCGATGAATCCTTCCTTGAGATTGGTGTTTTCGGTCTGTCGAAACAACACCCGATCGCCCGCGGCAACCGCGTGACGCTCGTCGGTGGCGATTGTTTTCAAAATTCGCCGCGTGGCGCAATTGTAGATTACGCCGTCGGCGTCTTGCACCTGGCTGACCAGACCCTGCGCGCTTAACACGCGGCCCGTTAGGCAGCGGCTTTCGTCCACCGACAGTTGCAGGCCCAATGGGTTTTCGTCATCCGGTTGGACGTCTTCGCTGAGAATGGTTCGCCGCCGCATCAGCTCGCCTTTGCCGCTGATGCGCTCGCTATGCACGATTTTGTCCTCGGAGATCTCGCCGCGATCGAACTGTCTGGTCCAATCTGTTTGGCGCGAGCGAACGCCGCGATTCTTGCGGAAATCAGCGCGAATTTTTTTCTTTTTTGCCATCTAGCGTGGTTGGTGTCGAAAGCGTAGTTGTCCGGGTTTGTCGTTAGTAACATCATAGCTGACATCACCGTAACGATCAACTTCGGGCTTCGCCGGGGACGTCGGCGGGCGTTCCAGTCCTGCCCGCTCCAATAAAGATTTACCAAAAATATCCGATTTCGACACTTCAATTGGCGGAGGACCCACTGCCCCCAATTCGACCGGCGAATACTGCATCTCGTATTTATGTTTGGCAATCGAGATGATGTCGCCCGGGTCGATCCGCTTTTCGGTCACCCGAAGGCCGTTGATCTTCACCCCATTGCGACTGTTCATATCGCGTACGTACCAGTAACCGCCCGTGACGTTTAACTGGCAGTGATGAGCGGAGACGTTGGAGAACCTGAGCACGATGTCACAGCTTTCACGCCGGCCCACCAGGAGGGTCTTTTTTAAAAGGGGTATAGAGTCCCCACCCCCTACAGGTATAAGTTCGCCATACATGTTAGATGAAACCTATTGAGTTTAGTAACATACAGGCTATGATGAATGAGTTCCCTACTTTTAGTGTAGTCGGGTATTATATTGGCGTCAACTAATCCGTTTATTTTAAAGGGTATTAATGCCCCTTGGCTCTTGGCTGGACTGCGTTACCATACGCTTAATTTCTTTTATTCCAGCAAGTTCGGCGCTAAGATAAGAAAAATAAGCCTGGATGCCGGTTTAAACTGCCCAAACCGCGATGGCACGCTAGCCACCGGCGGTTGTGTATTTTGCGATCCAGAAAGCTTTAGCCCCAGCCGACGCCTGAAATTGACTTCAATTACGGTCCAATTGGATGCGGGCATCCAGCGACTTAGTGCCCGATATGCCGTGGATCGCTTTGTGGCCTATTTTCAGCCTGCCACTAATACCTATGCACCATTGGCCCGGCTGCGTGATGTATTTGAAGAAGCACTAGCCCACCCCAAAGTAGTGGGATTGGCCATCGGCACCCGTCCGGATTGTGTTCCCGAAGATGTCCTCGATCTGTTGGCCGATTTATCCCGCCGCACATATCTAGTCGTGGAATATGGCCTGCAGAGCATCCATGATCGCTCGTTAAATTGGATCAAGCGCGGCCACGATTTCGCGGCCTTTGTGGACGCCTACGACCGCAGCCGTAATCGCAATCTATTTGTGGGCGTACATGTCATTTTAGGATTACCCGGCGAAACCCGCGAAAATATGCTGGCCACTGCCGGGGAATTGGCCCGCCGCGATATTCACTCGGTCAAGCTGCATAATCTCTATGCCGTGCGCAATACGCCTCTGGCCGAAATGGTCGCCAAAGGCGAAGTGCAATTGCCGCGATTTGAAGATTATGTCAATTGGGTGGTCGATTTTCTGGAACTCCTGCCACCGGAGTGTGTTATAGATCGTCTCAGTGGTGACGCCCCGGCCAAATATTTGATTGGACCCCAGTGGTGCCTGGATAAAAGGGCCATTCGAGCGGCCGTGGAAGCTGAATTTCGCCACCGTGACACCTGGCAGGGTTCAGGGTTCAGGGTTTAGGGTTCAGAATTCAAGGGATAAAGGGTTATGGGTGGTGGGGCGTGAACAGGAAGCGGTGCGAAACCGCAAGCGGTTTCATTTTTTATTCATCCTTTATCCTTCATCCCTCATCCTTTCTGAAAATTTTCTAACATCCTTTCACTACTGACCTTAACCGTGTATCCTTAATCTTGGGTTTGGAGTGGACCGGATGATCGCTGGTCGGGGCTCGGCGGGCTGCCATATCGGCCCGATAACAAACCGGGTTCCGGCGAGAGGAAAGTCCGGGCTCTGTAGGACATGGTGATGGGTAACACCCACCGGCCGCGAGGTCAGGGAAAGTGCAACAGAAAGTAAACCGCCCGGCGGCCTGGGCGCACGAGGGCAACCTCGTGTGTCCGCCGCAGGGTAAGGGTGAAACGGCGAGGTAAGAGCTCACCAGCAGGCCGGGCGACCGGCCTGGCTCGGTAAACCCCACCAGGAGCAAGGTCAAGCAGGGAGCAGCCCAGCGCCGGATGACCCTTTCATTCGGCTGTTGCCGCGGGTCGGTCCGGACCGCTACCGACTTCCGGGTAGACCGCTGGAGACGCCGAGCAATCGGCGCCCTAGAGAAATGATCATCGCCTTCGGCTTAATAACCCGCAGGTACAAAACCCGGCTTACAAGTCCACTCCAAATCCACTTTTCCTCGGTCGGTGTATGTCATTGGGATTGGGTGCCACTGGCGTTTCGCCAGTGCAGATACTAATCATAGGCAAACTGCCCGTGCCACCTGACAGTGCCTATGCGCATACTCTCCGCGCAGGTTGCCATTTTCCCGCGACCACCGGTCGCGGCTTTATGGTATAACCTGACCTCTGACCCCTATTCTTCCGGCACCAATTGAGTGTCGATGAATTGGAGCAGTTTGGAGATGCATAGTTTATTCATGCTGGTGCGGTGGTCGTGTGCCTCGGCCCGGAGGGCCTCGTGAAGGCTTTTGGGAATGCGAACGGTAATGACCCGGGTAGGTTCTTCTTTAAGATCAATATCATGGGGGCCTTTTTCCCGCAGCCGGGTCAGCATATGCTGAATATCCCTATAGGAATTGCTTTGCTCAAAATCATTGAGCAGTTCTCTGGTGGGGAATGTATGGCGGACAATGCCGTGGAGGCCAAGAATTTCCCGGTAGAAGGTCACCCAATCCGGGCTTTTGGCATAGAGGTCTTCAGCGATCCGTTGAATTTCTGCATGTCTTTCCGTCAAGTCGAGTGCAATCTCCGTACTCACTGCTTTCTCCTTAAATCACTTGATGGTTGATTGGTAAAACGAGTCGCCACCGTAGCGACGAACTGCTAGAATAATGAGGAGAAGTCAAGTCTTTGACGGATGTTCTTGCAATGAAAGCAGTTATGTCATTGCTTGCACTGTGCGATAAAAATAGGCTGTCATGCACATATTTTAAGCAATCCGTTTTTGCCTCTTTTTTGTGCAGGCAAAAATTTCCCTTTTCCTAAAGTGTCCACTCAGTATGACCGATATAAATAGATTTTGCCTAGAAAATGAGTGAGAAATTCTTCAGAAAAACTGTCAGATCAGAGGTTTAGCCAGGTAGTTGTGCCACTGGTTTGGGGCTAAAAACATCAGCGGCACCCAATTCGGCGGCTATTTTATCGAAGTACGCCACGCACTGGGCAATTTCCGACAGTGAATTGTCCCAATTGTATTCATATTCGATCGAAAAGACAGCCTGCACCCGTTGGCGGTAAAGTTCAACAAGCATCCCCCTGACATCGCAAATCCCGGTTCCACAGGGCACTTCATGGGCATCGATGCCTTGTTTGTTAAGATCCTTGAAATGCAAGGAAACAATGCGGCCTTCCAGTTTCTTAAGCGCCCCCATGGGATCCAATTCCGAACGCATCCAATGGCCGGTATCTGGACAGGCGCCGATGTACTTACTGCGTCCTTGGCAGGCTTTCAGCACGGTATCGGGATTCCAATAATGCGACGGTTTGGGTTGGTTATGGATGGCAATGCTTATTGCGTATTCCGCACACAATTTGTCGAGCATTTCCAGTATTTCTTCCGCCGGTTCAGCCACTAGCGTTTCGATGCCTATGTCCTTGGCGAAATCGAAGATGCGCCGGTTGTCGTTTTCCATTTCCGAGAGGGCGCATACTCCGTAATTGACCAATTTTATCCCGCAATCGTCTAGTTTTTTCTTTAGTGCCCTGCGGGCGTCTGCCGGCAAAGTTTCGTTAATCAGCATCTCAGACCGATCTTTGCTGAGCGCTTGATTAGGAAAGGCTTCGAGGTATTTCAGGCCCAGCGCAGCGATTTTATCGATGGCCTCGAACAAGGTAAAGCGTTTGAAACTCCAGGCCTGACAGCCGAGACGCCATCCCAGTTTTTCGGCATTCGGAGCGCCGGCGGCGGATTCAGCCGCCCACAGATTTGGAGTTCCCTTTCCCATCAGTCCGATTCCTAAACCAATTGATCCCGCGGTCATCAGGAAACGACGTCGGTGAATCTTGTCTTGCATAACGACGCTCCGACAAACCAGGGATAAATATGCATTGGAATTATTTCATTATAAGTTTTCCTTAATCTCCAGCAACCACTCGAACCTGACGTAACTTACTTACGTAAACCATCTCAATAATGCAACGATATGTCTGTTTTTTCCCGCAAAACTCCCTAGATGGCTGGGCAAAAAAGCCGGAAACTTTCCCGGTGATATGAGGTTTAATGAGGAAAAAAATACCCCAATCAGCGTACTTAGGCCACCAGCCCTACTAAAATAGCGCTTGATAAACCATTTTTTTCTATTAAAATCTTATTTTTAAGGCCAGACGACTCATCACTGCCGGGCGTTCAGCTTGCGGAACCGGTTTCTGAAGAATCAGCAATTGCGGTTATTGTTTTTTTCCGCCGCTACGCGGAGATTTACGCACGACAGCGGACCAAGACATTGATTTTCACGACACTGCGGAACTCATGAGCGACAGCCATTCCAGCGCACGAAAGGTTATTAAAGCGTCGTCGGAGACCGCCGCCGCCGCGGATCGCGCTTTGGAATCGGCGTCCCTTCAATCTCCGCTGCAATTGACCGGCGATCAACCGACGGTTATTTCCAATCGTCCGCCCATTGCCGCTCCGCTTTTTTCCGATTCGGTTTACCGGATCATGGAAGGTCGGATCATGCCGGGCGATCACTTGGGGTATTTCGAGCTGGTCGAATACGTTGGCGGCGGGGGGATGGGCCGGGTATTCCGCGCCATCGACACGCGGCTCGACCGAACCGTGGCCCTGAAAATCCTGCCCCCTGATCAGGCCGTTGATCCGGAAACTCTGCAACGCTTCCAAAACGAGGCCCAATCCTGCGCCCGCCTCGATCACGACAACATCGCCCGGGTGTATTATGTGGGCGAAGATCGCGGAATTCATTTCATCGTTTTCGAGTTTGTCGAGGGCGAAAACCTCCGCAAGTTGCTGGAACGTAAAGGACCATTGCCCTTGGGCGAGGCGGTAAGCTATACGCTGCAGGTGGCCGAGGCCCTGGCCCATGCCGATGCCCGGCACGTGGTCCACCGCGATATCAAACCTTCTAACGTGTTGATTACTCCCACGGGATTCGTGAAAGTAATCGACATGGGCCTGGCCCGCATGCGCCAGGTCAATCCCGTCGAGGGCGATCTGACGGCCAGCGGCGTCACTCTCGGCACCTTCGACTATATTGCCCCCGAGCAGGCCCGCGATCCGCGCAATGCCGACGTGCGCAGCGATATCTACTCGCTGGGTTGCACGTTTTATTTCATGCTCACCGGTCGCCCGCCCTTTCCCGAAGGAACAGTACTGCAAAAGTTGCTGCAACATCAAGGCGAACCGCCGCCGGACGTGCGGCAATTCCGGCCCGATTTGCCGGAAGCGGCCAACCGCGTTTTGCAGAAGATGATGGCCAAGGAGCCGTTGCGCCGCTATCTCGATCCCGGCGAGTTAGTGGCCGATCTGGTGCTTTTGGCCGAACAAGTGGGTTTGCAACCCGTTATTCTCAGCGGCAGCGCGTGGCTGCCGATGTCCCCGCCAAAGGTTTCTTTTTTCCAGCGGCATTTGCCGTGGTTGGTTTCCGTGGCCGCCTTGGTGTGCATCGTGATCATGCTCGATGTTTTTTGGAGAATTACGAGCCCTGCTAATCCGCTAACCGCGGATGCAAATAGCGGTCCGGCGCAAGCGAATCTTCCCCGCTTCCGGCCCAATCGGCCGCGAAATCCGCCGCACCTGGAGCGTCGCCCATGGATTGGCTCGGCATTGATTCCAGTCAGCCGGACATTTTCTTGAGAAGCGGCGATAACTCCGCGCTCGCCTTGGGTGTCATGCAATTTGATTCCACGCGCAAAGCGGCGCAAGCAACTTCTTCCTCGGCCGAAGCGGGCGAAAACGCTGCGCCCGCCGAAATTACCGCTAAGCAAAACGGTCTGCTGGTCGTAAGCAACCTCTCCGCCGGTGAAAACCAGTTCACCAGCCTGGCCGCCGCCTGTGCCGCTGCGCCAACGGCGACGTGATTGAACTGCGTTACAACGGTCGCCGGGACGAACGGCCCATTCGCCTGGCCAATATGCGTCTGACAATCCGCGCCGGCGAAGGTTATCAGCCGATAATTCTCTTCCGCCCCAACGAGACCGATCCGGTGAAATATCCGCGCAGCATGTTCAGCCTGAGTTCCGGCCGCCTGACGATTTCCAATGTGGCCTTTGAAGTCGAGGTCCCCCGCGACGTGCCCGCCGATAACTGGTCGTTGTTTGAGATCCGCGGCGGGCAAACTGTCCGGCTGGATAAATGTTTGCTCACCATCGCCAACGCCTCGGATCAACTTTCGGCTTACCACCAGGATGTGGCCTTTTTCCGCGTCGGCGCCTCTCCCGGCGCCGACGCCGTGGTCGCCGGCGGTAATCACACTGCGCCGCCCTTGGCCACCATCGAGCTCAGTGATACCGTGGTCCGGGGCGAAGCGCTTTCCTCAACGTGGAGGATTTACAGCCGGTTCATCTAGCCTGGGACAACGGACTGCTGGCGACCAGCGAACGGTTGCTAACGGCGGCAGGCGGCGCCCAATCGCCCCAGCCCGACGAGATGCTTCGCCTGGACCTGCGGCACGTGACCGTGATGGCGCGGGGCGGCTTGGCGCGCCTTGCCAGCAGTCAGACCGCTCCTTATCAATTCACGGTTCAACTGAATTGCACCGACAACATTTTCATGATATCGCCCGGCAATTCGCTGATCGAACAAGAAGTCCTGGGGCCGTTGGAAAACGCCCGGCGGCAGATCGTCTGGAACGGCGATCACAACTTCTACCAAGATACCGAAGTCTTCTGGACCATTCGCAGCCTCGACGCCCAACCGCCATCCGATACTTTGACTTTCGAGGGATGGCGAAAGTACTGGGGCAGCTTCCCGGGAAAACCAACCGTTTTCCGGCGCATCCTGTGGAACAAACTGCCTGGTGCGGATCGGCCCGTCCACTCCCATACGCCGGCCGACTACGGCTTGGATGAGGCGTCTCTGGAAAATCCCGCCATCGGCACGGCCAGCGACGGCCGTAACGCGGGCATGAACGCCGAAAACTTGTTGCCATTACCAGCCGATTCCGCAGCGAGAAAGCCGGCAAAATCTGAATCTCCGGCGAATCGCTAGTGAGGCCGGAACTGCTCTCCAATGCCATCCACAAAAAATTCCAATCGCCCGCATTGCGGACAGACATAGACGTCGTATTGTTCACGGTTTTTGAGCAATTCCCAAATTCCACCCAAGACATCAAACGCCCGAGTACCTTCGTAGAATTTCTTTGTCCCCACGTATTCAAGCGCGGTTTCACAGCGGGGACAGACAATGGGATTTAATTCCTGCTTTGTCTCCTCGGACGCATCTTCTTCCTCAAGCTGGCTTACATCCGCGCCGCAATGCCGGCAGATGGTATCGTTGATTGATACTTCCTGATAACACTCAGTGCAATAATAATGCGGCGACTCGTCTTCGCTCGATTGTTTCTCTTCCATCATCTATTTTCCTTTCGCGCACGGCGCCGCTCGCTGTTGGTCTTCACCTGAGCCTTAATGGCAGCAAGAGCCATGTTCACCATTGCCTCTTGTGCAGTTCCTCGGCGTTCCTTTTTCTCCGAATCAGTCGTGAGAATGTGATCCTTTCCAAGAGGATTGTCGAACACCGTAAGGAGGCTGCCCCTCTGCATCCCGAAATGCTCTGCAACAGCGAATGTGGCGGCGGTCTCCATGTCCACCGCCGAGAATCCCTGCCGGGCCCAGTTTTCAATGTCATCTTTGCCTTCCGCGAACAGCGCGGATGTGGTGTATATCCTCCCGCGCTTGATCGGAATGTTGCGGCTATCACCTATGTTTGAAAAGCTCACGGTCGCGTCTACGATTTTACCATTCGGTTTGTAGTACTGGGACGCTCCCTCCCCACAATAAGCCTCCTCGACGACAAAGAGGTCTCCGGCCCTCAATCCCTCGGCAAATCCGCCGCAGGCGCCGATCTGGATAACTAGCCGGGCGCCAAGGACGCCAAAAAGGTGCGCGATTTCGCTGGCCATCGGCGCACCGTACACCGATGCATAGCCCACGCATATCTCCCCAAGCATTCCGATCAGTACGTCTTCCACCAGACCATTCGGGGAACGGATCTCCAGCACGTGACTGAAGTGCCGGTGCATGGCCGCGTATCGTGTCTTCAGGTTCCTCGTTCCCCACATGAGCAAGGCCTGCGGCGTCCGGTTCGCCGGTATGCCCAGCATCTTCATCCATTCTTCTTTGGTCACTTCACGCAGCATGATAGGTCCCGGCTGGATGCCACCCCTGCTCAGCCCGACTTGTTTCCGTACTTTTTCTCCCAGGCATCTTTCAGCCCCTTTGCATCCGACTCAAAGAACACAACCTCCCATTCTAAATCGTAATGCTTATGCATCGCCTCTGCCAAGATAACCTTGCCGTTATGACATCCGATTTTGACAGAGGTTAAATTATTTTTTGGATTGTCCGGATCCTGATCCATGTAGTACCAATGTTCCGAGTAATTACCGAAATTCCACACGGCATTGGCATGGGGAAGGCTGTCCATTGAGGACCCTATCTTGATATATTTATTGACGAGGCCATCAAATACCTCGTGATTCTCACTCATGATTCCAATAAACGCCCGGGGGGCATTTGTAGCCGAGAATCCCTTTAGCCAAAACCAGCCCCAAGGACTGGCAATGAGCAGGCCAAACAGGACGACTACGGAGATCGTTGTGAAAAGAAATAGTTTTTTCATTTTCATCTTGCGTATTCCTTACTTTGTGATCTAGTATTGCATACGCCTTTCCACCCATTCTCGGTTGCACTTAAGTCTATCAATCTTCCACCCGATCGTCAATTATGGTCAGGGCACAGTGGACGGCGGACAGGGGACAGGGATTAAGAAACACATTCTAGTTCCTCTATTTGTCACCAAAAGACTGTAATAATCCCATCACTTGACGTGACGAAATCGGATGATTACACTAACCCCAACTGCTTAATAATTTTCAGGTTACTGGTATAAAAAACTTCGGGCGATTAGCTCAGTTGGTTAGAGCGCCTCGCTTACACCGAGGAGGTCGACGGTTCGAGTCCGCCATCGCCCACTAAAGATCTCGCCGGTCAGGTTCCGCCTGACCTTTTTTCCATCCCGATTTCACCAATCACAATTTCACAGTTAAACTGTGTGTGACACAAGCCTGTACCCTTGGCACATTTTGTCGGGTACAGTTCCACCAACGTCGCAAGTATCATTAAAATTAGTGCAGGATATAACTTTTATAGCAATAATAAGAGTTCAGTGTGTAATCTTTCAGACGTATAAAACTTAAGGGGCTTTTGCTTGACTCAAGCCGCGTTTTTTTCCACAGGACATTACAGTGACCGCAGTAAGTTCCGCCAATTCAAATCACGTCATGCTTCGCCTGGAACAGCGTGGGCAAAGTGTTTCAGATGGGCGAAGTGGCAGTCGAGGCCCTGCGCGACCTAACGCTGGAGGTACATAAGGGCGAATTGTTGGTCACGGTCGGTCCCAGCGGATCGGGCAAAACAACTCTTTTGAATATCATCGGCGGATTGGACACCGCCACCAGCGGTCGCGTCTGGTTTCGCGATCGAGAGATGACCGCCTTCAAGCCGGCCGAACTTACCCGGTATCGCCGCGAGACCGTGGGATTCATCTTTCAATTCTACAATCTAGTGCCTAATCTGACCGCCAGGGAAAACGTCATGGTCTCGACCGAACTCAGCCGCGATCCTATGGACGTGGTCGAGGCGCTTGCGGCTGGTCGAGTTGGAAGAACGCCTGGATCATTTTCCCTCGCAGATGTCCGGCGGCGAGCAGCAGCGCGTGGCCATTGCCCGGGCGCTGGCCAAAAATCCCGCCTTGCTGCTGTGCGACGAGCCCACCGGCGCCTTGGATTTTGAAACCGGCAAGCGAATCTTGCGCTTGCTGGTCGATTTGAAGCATCGCCTGGGCATGACGATCATCTTGATCACCCACAACAGCGCGATCGCCCAGGTGGCCGACCGCGTGATCCGCTTGCGGAGCGGTGAGATCGTGGAGATGCACGCCAATCCGCAGCCGCTTGCGCCCGAGGAGGTCGTCTGGTGAAGCGTGCTCGATCGCAAACTCCGCCGCGAACTGTATCACAACCTGGGCATGTTGCTGGCGGTCACCAGCATTATTGCCGTGGGCGTGGCCTGCATGGTGACGCTGGGCTCGTCGTATAGCAATCTCAGCGACGCCAAACAGCTTTATTATGCCCAATGCCAGATGGCCGATTTCTCCATCGAATTGAAAAAAGTGCCCCTTTCCGAATTGAACGAACTAACCGAGTGGCCCGAGGTGGCGGCCATTCGGCCGCGCATCCAACAATACGTGGCGGTCGATTTGGAAGACGTGTCCGAGCCGCTAAACGGGCTGGTACTTTCTCTGCCCGATCGAAAGCAGCCGATTATCAACGACATCGTGCTCCGCCAAGGCGGCTATTTTACCGATCGCCGCGATAACGAAGTGATCGTCAACGAGGCCTTTGCCCGTTACCATCGCCTGCAGCCCGGGGCAATGGATCAAACTGCTGATGAACAACCAGCAGCAAGAGCTGTTTATCGTGGGCACGGCCATCAGCAGCGAATTTGTCTACCTGCTGGGCGCAGGGCACGATCACGCCCGACCCGAAACGTTTTGGCGTGTTTTATCTTAAGCAATCTTACGCCGAGGAAGTGTTCGATTTCAAGGGATCGGCCAACCAGGTGCTGGGACGCTTAAGCGCGGCGGCAAAAGGCAATCCACGCGAATTGCTCAAGCGCGCCGAACAGCGTCTCGACTCTTATGGGGTATTTTCCACAACGCCCCTGGAAGACCAGATGTCGAACAATTTCTTGAGCCAGGAAATCAAAGGCCTGAAAAGCTTTGCCGTGGTCACTCCCGCCATGTTTTTGGCCGTGGCGGCCCTGGTGCTCAACGTGCTTTTAACCCGGCTGGCCCAGCAACAGCGCACCGTGGTGGGTACGCTCAAGGCCCTGGGCTATTCCGACTATGCAGGTGTTTTGGCACTTTCTCAAGTTCGGCTTGGCCGTGGGCGTAAGCGGCGGATTGATCGGCTGCGCATTGGGTTTTTGGATGGCTTCCGGAATGACCACCCTCTACCGCGAATTTTTCCAGTTTCCCGATTTTCAGCAATCAATTCCACTTTTCCATCCACGCCGCAGGGATGGCGATCAGTATCGGCTGTGCAGCGTTGGGCTGCATTTACGGAAGTCGTTCGGTGTTGAAACTTAAGCCCGCCGAGGCCATGCGTCCCCAGCCGCCGCGCACCGGCAAGAAAATATTCCTAGAGCGGGTCGGGTTTTTTCTGGCAGTCGTTGAGTTCCGGTTGGCGCATGGTGCTGCGCAACATGGTTCGCAGCCGGGTGCGAACCCTGGCCTGTATTTTTGCCGCCGCCATGGGCTCCAGTGTGTTGGTCAACAGCTTTATGATGGAAAAATCGCCGTACTACTTCATTGATTTCCAATTTGAAAAGGTCATGCGCAGCGATTTGGATTTGACCTTCAAGGACGAGCGCGGAGAAGAGACGCTGCAAGAGGTCGCCAAACTGCCGGGCGTGGATTATGTCGAGCCGCAATTGAACGTGGCCTGCACGTTCTTCAACGGTCCCTACAGCAAGAAAGGGGCCGTGACGGGCCTGACTGCTCATCACCGTTTGACCATCCCTCGCGATCTTGAAGGCCGCCCCATCAGAATTCCCCCGGTGGGATTGGCCATGAGTCGCAAACTGGCCGAAACTCTGCACATTAAACGCGGCGATTCGATCGTTATGGAACCCATCAAAGGCTTGAAACAAAGGCAGTCGGTGCCGGTGGTGGAGATTTCCGATGGTTACCTGGGCACGATGGTTTATGCCGATATCCATTATCTCAGCCGCTTGATCGGCGAAGAATTCGCGCTCACCGGCGTGCAAATAGCCGCCGATGGCAAGCGCGAGCATCGCGAAGCACTTTATCGCGAACTCAAACAGATGCCCGCCCTGCAAAGCATTGCCGGCCGGCTGGATATGGTGCGCACCCTCGAGGAAACCGTGCTGAAAAACCAATGGATTATCATCAATCTCTTGGTTCTCTTTGCTGGGATTGTTTTTTTCGGCAGCATCTTGAACGCCTCCTTGGTAAGCCTGGCCGAGCGTCAACGCGAGGTAGCCACCCTGCGAGTATTAGGCTACGGCCCTTGGGAAATCGGCAGCCTGCTATTTCGCGAAAGTATAATCAATACGATTTTGGGCACATTGTTAGGTATGCCGTTGGGATATTTGCTTACCGTGGTCACCGCGGAGGCCTATGCCAGCGATATGTTCCGTCTGCCCATTATTACCACGCCGGACATCTGGATAATGACCCTCTTTTTCGCGATATTATTCGCGCTATTGACCCATCTGGCCGTGCAGCGGGCCATCAACCGCATGGCCTGGCTCGATGCTCTAAAAGTACAAGAATAACATATAATATAGTAACCTCCGATTCCTGACCTCCGACTCCTGACATAGACATGAAATCAACAATCTGGTTAATCATATTCGCAATAGTGCTTGGCATAGTGCTGGTGGGTTTTTTTTCCGGCAGGTTTTCTAGTGGCGTGCCCGTCGAGGCGGCGGCGGTCCGCCGCGGCGCGATTCGCGAGTTCATCGACGAACAGGCGAAAACCCGCCTGCCCGAAACGTATCTGATTACCATGCCCTTCCAAGGGCGCATCGAAGCAATCACCATCACCGAAGGCATGTCGGTAAAAAAAGATCAGGTGGTGGCGCAAATTGTCCCGCGCGATCTGGATTTGGCCGTTGCCGAGGCCACCGCGGCCGTCGCAGCGCCTGGAGGCGAGCATCAAGGAAAATGCCGACGTGAACGTGGAAGAAAGCGCCTATCGTCAGGCCCTGCAATTTGTGCGTTCCACGGCGGCCACCGTGCAGGCGGCGTTCGAACGGATGAAGTCCGGCAAGGCCAAGTACGATTATTCCATGAGGGATTTATCCCGCATCCAGCAACTCGCCACCACTGGAGCGCGAACCCAGGACGACCTGGAACAGTCCGTGCTGAAAAAGGTGCAAAGCGAGGTGGACTATCAGCAGGATCAGTTGGTCCATGCCGCCATGGTGGCCATGGCCGCCGCCACCGACTTGATGCCCACCATGGTGCGGCAATACATCGACCGCAAAAAGCTCAGCGAAGGCGTGCTGGAAAAGCAAAAGGCCGAGGCCGAAGCGCCGTTTGCAGCAGGTCCTGCAAGAAAAACAGCGCGGCACCATGCGCAGCCCGGTCGACGGCGTGGTGTTGAATCGCTATATCAGCAACGAGCGTTTCCTCAGCGCCGGCACGACGATTTTAGAGATCGGACGGCTCGAGGACATGGAGGTCGAGGCCGACGTGCTTACGCTCGACGTGGTGGCGGCCAAAGTCGGCGATGAGGTGGAAATCTACGGCCCGGCCATTGGAAAACCTTCTGCCCGGGGCACTGTGACCCGCATTTTTCCCGCCGGTTTCACCAAGATCAGCTCGCTGGGCGTGGAACAGCAGCGCGTAAAAGTGATTATTCGTTTTGCCGAGGAAGACTTAAAACGCCTGCTTACCGAACGCGGACTGGGGGCAGGTTATCGCGTGCGCGTACGCATTTTCACCGGCGAAGCCCCCCAGGCCCTGATCATTCCCCGCTCTGCGCTGTTCCGTTCCGCTAACAGTGATTGGCAAGTATATGTCATTCGCAACGGCATTGCCCGGATCCAAGCGGTTGAAGTCGGCCTTTTAAATGACGAACAAGCCGAGATCGAAAAAGGCCTTAAGGAAGGCGACCTGGTGATCCTGGCCCCTGAAAGCAGCCTTGCCGATGGCGCCCGGGTCGTGGCCAACGTGATCGAAAAGTAGGGTGGGACAAGCGAGCGCAGTCCCACCAACTTTTCACTACCCCAAAGCAGTTACATCAATGGTGGGACTTCGTTCCTTGTCCCACCCTACGTCTTATTATCTTTCAATGCCAGCGCGGCCGTAGGGCAGGCGGCAACGCATTCCAGAGCGGTGCGGCGCAGGGCTTCGTCTAAATGTCGATCAAGCGGCACGGCCACGCGCACGTTGAATCCCCGGCCGACAAACGTCAAGCCCAGTGTTTCGTTGGCCGCGGCGGCAATCTGGATACACAATCCGCAATCGATGCACTTGCCCGGCTCGAAGATCACCTCGGCATGACAGGCGTCTTGCTGGAACTCCCTACGCTGGCCCTTGTAGCGTCTGGGATCGGCCCCATAAAGATCGGCATATTTACGAAGTTTACAGGTATGCAGGCCGCGGCAATCGCAGTGTAAACACCGCGCAGCCTGCACCGGAGCTTCATCCGCGTTAAAACCGCTTTGTACTCCCGCGGCCGGATCTTGTCTGGGTTCGGTGGACGCCCCGGCCGCGAATCGATGCAATTCGTCTGTTCCCATCCTTCCGATTCTCGTGCTAAAGGGTCTATCAAAACCTGTTACCACCTGAGCGCGAAGATACTGATCGATGGCCACCGCCGCTTCTTTGCCGTCGGCTGCGCTCCGCACAACGAGCCCGCTTCGGCGAATTGCATTGCCGGCGGCGAATACATTAACCAGTTCGGTTTGGAAGGTGTGGGCGAAGACTAGAATCCCCCGAGGCGTGGTTTTCAGTTCCCAGGTTTTGGCTTGTTCCAGGGCGGTCTTTCCGCAAGCAATCAGCAGGGCGTCAAAGGAGTTCTTCAGGGCCTGGAACGATTCGCTGGAGTCGATGCGGTTTTTTCAGTCGCAGGCGCATGCCCAGCCGCGTAATTTGCGCGATTTCGGCATGGAGCATGTCGCGAGGCAGTTCTGCGGCGGTTGTTTCCCGCCACAAACGTCCCCCGGGTTGTTCGTTTTCGTCGAACACAGTACAAGCATGTCCGGCCTGGGCGAGATAATAAGCGGCAGCCAGTCCGGCGGGGCCCGCGCCGATGATCGCCACTTTTTTGCCCATCCCTGATTGACACGGCGGAAGATATGGATCGCCGGAGACAAGATCCACGTCGGCAACGTATCGTTTCAACAGGCAGATTGCCACCGCAGCGTCGAGATCGTGCCGCCGGCAGCTTTTTTCACAGGGGGCCGGACAGATTCGGCCCAACACTGCTGGCAAGGCAATGTCGTGCTTTATCGTGGCTATGGCACCGCGCAAATCGCCCGACGAAATTTGACGCAACATTTGCGGAATATCCATCAGCGCAGGACAGGCCCAAAAACATGGGGCCACACAATCGCCCAGATGGTCGCTCAGCAGCAGTTCCAATGCCTGGCGCCGGGCTGAGTGGACTTCCGGCGTTTCGCTTTCGACCTTTGCTCCTTCTTCGACAATCGTTGCGCATGCAGGTACAAGACGCTCCCCGCCGTTTACCTTTACCAAACAACACAAACACGAAGTAGAAGGCTCATAACCTTCTAAGTAACAAAGTGCCGGAATATCTATGCCCAGCTTGCGCGGCTTCGAGGATCGTCGCCCCGGGCGGCACTTCCACTTCGCATTGGTCAATAGTAAATTTAGGCATGAACTCACACGTTTAGCCCCGGCACTTGTGCCTGGAGTTAATTGCGTATAGCCGGCAGTCAACGACCGCCGGACAATTCATCATTCATCATTCAGTATTCAGCATTTTTCTCACTCCACCACCACGGCTTTTTCGGGACATATTTGGCGGCAGGTGTCGCAGCGCGTGCATTTATCCAGATCGATTGTATGTTTTTTGTATGGTGTCATGGGGATGGCATCGGCCGGACAATGTTGGGCGCAGAGCGTGCAGCCGATGCAGTCGTCGGTAATCCGGTAAGCGATCAGCTCTTTGCACCTGCCCGCCGGACAGCGCCCGGACAAATGGGCTTCGTATTCCTCGCGGAAATAGCGGAGCGTGGAAAGCACCGGATTCGGCGCGGTCCGGCCCAGCCCGCAAATGCTGCCGGCGCTTACCGTGACGGCCAGATCGTTGAGTTCCTTCAAGTCGTCCGCTTTGCCTTTACCCGTCGAGATGCGGTCGAGGATATCGAGCATGCGCCGGGTGCCGATGCGGCACAGCGTGCATTTGCCGCAGGACTGATCCTGAGTGAAGCTGAGGAAATACCGCGCAATATCGACCATGCAATCTTTATCGTCCAGCACCACCAGGCCGCCGGAACCCATGATCGCGCCCACTTGGGCCAGGGCTTCGTAGTCGATGGGCGTATCGGCAAGTTGTGCGGGAATACAGCCGCCCGAAGGCCCGCCGACTTGCACCGCCTTGAAAACCCGATCGCCGGCCACCCCGCCGCCGATCTCTTCCACCACTTCCCGGATTGTGATGCCCATGGGCACTTCAATCAGTCCGCCGCGGCGGACCTTGCCGGCCAGGGCAAAGACCTTAGTGCCTTTGCTGGTTGCAGTTCCCAATTTGGCGAATTCCGTTGCCCCATGACGCAAAATCCAGGGCACCAGGGCGTATGTTTCCACGTTATTTACCAGCGTGGGTTTTCCCCATAATCCGCTTTCGGCCGGATACGGCGGTCGCAGGCGGGGCATGCCGCGCCGGCCTTCGATCGACGCCAACAGCGCCGTCTCTTCGCCGCAGACAAACGCCCCGGCCCCTTCCTTGATTTTCAAATGCAAATGAAAATCGCTGCCCAGCACGTGCTCGCCCAAAATGCCTTGCTTAAGACATCGCTCGATAGCCTCTGCGATCCGTTTTACTGCCAAGGGATATTCGGCGCGTATATAAAACAAGCCTTCCTCCGCACCCACGGCCAAAGCGGCAATGGCCATGCCCTCGATGATGCGGTAGGGGAACGATTCCAGCAGCATGCGGTCCATAAATGCGCCCGGATCGCCTTCATCGCCGTTGCAGAGAACGTATTTTTTCTCGCCTTGTGCCTCTCGAACCTTGGCCCACTTGATGCCCGTTGAAAAACCCGCCCCGCCCCGGCCGCGCAAACCGCTGGCCTGAATCTCCGCGATAATCTGCTCCGGCGAAAATACTTCCAGGCAGCGCCGCAACGCAGTAAAACCGTCGTAGCGCAGATATTCATCCAGATCCGTAGGGTCGATCTGGCCGCAGTACTCTGTGGCCAAGCGTTTTTGCCGGCCCAGAAAGGCACAGACCGGCGGGTCGCCGAGATCAATGGAATGCCCCTGGTCAGGGTCGCCGGTTTCGTCGCTTACGAGCCGGCCAAGCCAGCGCGACGCCGTGTAGGTCAAGCGACGTCTCACTCCCTGGGGCCGGAAATTTTGCAAAACAATTTCCAGGGCGTCCTCGGCGGCCACACGAGAAAAAAGTTTTGTGCTTCCGCCCGGCGTGACAAGTTCCACGAGCGGCGTTTGATGGCACATGCCCACGCAGCCAACGCGTTTTACCACGGCCGGCGCACGGCTTTCGGCCAGCACCTGCTGGATGGCCTGGTGCACTTTGCCGCTGCCCTGCGCCACGCAGCAGGAACCCAAACCAATGCGAATTTCTCCGCATTGGCCCAGGGGCGCTATCGGTAGAGCGGCCTGCTTGGCGTCGCCCAATTGTTTTTGCTGCAGAAAATCGTCTAACACCTCTCCCACCGACATCGGCGCTGCGTGTCCGTAGGTAATCCCGTCGATCTGGATCACGGGCGCCAGCGTGCAACAACCCAGGCAGGCGATTTTTTCGATAGTAAAAAGTCCGTCACGATCAGTGTCCTCGCCCTGGCCAATGCCCAGGCACCGCTCCAATGCATCCTGAACCAGCGGGGAACCCTTTACATGACATGCCGTGCCATGGCAAACCTTGATGATATGCTGCCCGATTGGCTGGTGGCGGAATTGCGTATAAAATGTCGCCACTCCGGTGATCCGAGCGGGCGTGATTTCCGTCGAATCGCAAACCCGCTCCAGCGCTTCGCGCGGCAGATAACGATAATGGTTCTGGATGGCCTGCAAAATAGGGATCACCTCATTGCTGCGGCCACCAAAACGGGCGACGACTTGGTCGACAAAGCTAAAATCAATCTCGGGCATGGATGAATTATTAATAACTAGTCTCAATCTCCCCTCTCCCTCTGGGAGAGGGCAATGGTGAGGGCATTTATTTGTTTTTAGTTACTAGTTCCCAGGCGGAGCCTGGGAACTAGAACATCTTTTATTTGTTGCCAACGCAAAACAAATTATTTTTACCTCGAATATAAAAACATCCGTCCTGAAACGCGGGGCTGGTCACGCACTTTTCGCCCAGATCGTTTGTAGCGATGCGCCGGCATTTCTCGCGCCGAGGTTCCACCACCCAGGCCTTTCCATTTTCTGCAATTACATATACCTGTTTGCCCACCATACTCGGCGATGATAGGCAATCTTCCCCAAAATCCTCGGCCCAGAGCTGCTCGCCATTTTCGGCATCGTAGCAGGTCAGCGTGCCATAAGATGCCAGTAAAAACACGAACTCGTCGTTGGCCAGCGGGCTGCAAATATTGGGCAGGCCGTCCTCGCCTTTCCAGACAATATGGGTGGAGGTCAAGTCGCCATGGCCGTCCACACGAATGGCCGAGAGGGCCGGCGATTCATTAACCGCAAAAACCTTGCCCGCACAGAAAGTCGGCGAAGGCCCAATATCCTGTTGCAAACATTTCGCCCGCCATATTTCCTCTCCCTTGTCAGGATCATATGCGATCACCCAGGGATTGGCCGCGGTAATGATCTGGTCCTTATCGGCATGATGAATCACTATCGGCGAAGCCCAGGAGTTGGGCACCGGCCGTTTGGTCTGCCAGATTGTCTTGCCGGTTGCCGCATCGAACGCCAAAAGCCGCGACTCTCCCGCCGCAGCCGAGGCGCCTTGATCGAACTGCACCAAAAGCAGATTCTTATACATTGTTAGCGACGAAGCATGGCCGTAAGCATTATCGGGAAGGCCCAGACTTATGGACCACGCCGGCTGGCCGTGGAAATCAAACGCCGCCAGGTCGCCGTTGGCGAAGATGGCAAACACGCGCCGGCCGTCGGTCGTGGCGGTCGAGGCGGCGTATCCGGTATCGTCGGTTACTTTAGGTACTTGGTCAATGCTTTGCGGCGTGCCCGGCACTTCTTGCTTCCAGATCAGTTTCCCCGAGGCAGCGTCAAAACAATAAACCTCCCGATGTTTTTCATTTGCCCCGGTGAGAAACACACGATCCTTCCACACCACCGGCGAGTTGTTACCGGCCAGTGGAACCGGTGTTTTCCAGCGGATATTTTTGCCCGACGCACCGTCCCACTCCGTGGGAATGTTGGTGTAGGCCGAGATTCCCCGCCCGCCAGGACCACGAAAACACGGCCAGGCCCGGGCGATTTCATCATCCGTGGATGGCCCTTCGGCAGTGGTTAGGCGGGGGAGATCCCAGTTGGTCGCGATACTAAGTCCAATTGCTACGGCCACCAGTGTTAGCGCTAAAAATGTCACTGCCCATCGGCCGATGCGCGTCCACTGCGATTCGAGATCCTTGGGCGATGTCATGGCTTGCGGCCGTGGCAGTTTGCGTCGCAGGGTTGCTGCTGTTTTCAGCGAAACCAGGAAAACCACTACGCCGCCGATCAGCAGACCGGCTCCTACAAGGGTAAATGCCCGTTGGCGAAAATATTCCTCACGCAGTTGTATATCCAGGGTGCGGATTTGCGATTTCCGTTCTTCGCTGTCCGGGTGTTTTGCCAAGACGGCTTTGAGCGTGATAAAGACTCCGTTTTCTAACGGGTCGCCTGGCGCGCGACGGCTGTAATCGTAGAGTAGAAGCGCGCAGACTACCAGCGAAAACACACCGGCAATGGCCGCAGTGAGAGTTACCAATCGATAATTTCCGTTATTATCCGACAAAACTACACCTCTTGGTCAGATTACTCCCGGCACAAGTGCGGGGCTAAACACTATTTTCATCCTTCATCCCTCTGTTCTCCCTCTGGCAAAGTGGTTTTTCCCCGGGGACAGTACCAAAAACATCTTCCGCAGGAGACGCAGCGGCACGATCGGGCTCATAGTCGATGCGGCGGCGACGGACAGAAAGATGTATAAGTTTAATTCCGATCACCAATCCCACCCAAGCCCCAAACCATGCACCCGCAACGCAATAACCAGACACAATCATAGACGCTTCCCGGTTGAGATCCTCCACGGTAATTCCCTTTTTGGCGAAGGCATCGCTCTCGTGGCTGGTGCCATGCGATTGGCCGGTCTTTTCCTGCCGCATGATCTCGGCAAGCCGGACTGTGGGATGGAGTTGCGAAAGAGGCGCATCCAAATACCTTCCCAAAACTGCGCCTAAACCTATCAGCGCAGGCAATAACACAAGCAGAACTGCCAATCGGCCCCGCGCGCGGCGACGCTCGTGCCGCCGACAATGCAACCGTCGGCTCACGGATGGCCCCATAAGGACACGATTCTTCGCAGAGCCGGCATTGGATGCAAATATCCGGCGTAATTTTTACGTGCCATTTAGAGACCTTGGAAACCAGTCCCAATATGGCCCCGTAAGGACACAGATATCGGCAGTAGGGACGTCCCACGAATACGCCGACTACCAGAAAACATGCTCCCAAAATCAGCATGTTAGCGCTGGCGCTGAGGCGAAAAAAACCTACAAAGGGATCGTATCGGCAAATGACAAACGCCGTGCCCGTGGCGGCAAACAGCACTGCCGCTCCCAGATAAACATAAGCCAGAAGTCCCAAGGCATGATCCAGCCACACCGGCGTCTGCACCGGACGAATGGCCACAAGTTCCTGCATTGCTCCCAATGGGCAAACAGCCGCACAAAACGTCCGGCCAAAAAAAAGCGTAAATACCAGCGGCAAAATGAAAATCACTATTGCGCTAAGCGGAATAATATAATTAGAATCGCACACTGCCAGGGTAACATTCCCAATGGCCCCGATCGGGCAAATACATCCCTTGCGCCAGAAACCCAACCAAAGCAGCGAGACAATTGTTAGTAAAAAAAGCCCCCGCCGGGAACGTTTTACCAAGGCGAAATACGAGGCCAGCGACAATCCCACGAAAAGCGCGGTCACGTCGAGATACTCGCGCCACTGTGGAAGGGGCAGGGGATTTTGCGTGCTTTTGATTTCGTAGGTGCTAAAGCTTGGCAACGGAATGAACTCACCCGCCCGCGACACTCTCGTCAAACTCAGCGGCAAAACCCAGAGCAGCATCAAAAGCAGTAAGGCGTAACTGAGTCTCATCCGTTTTGCGTCCCTGGTTTGTGAGGATTTTGCTCGCCTTTGAATCGAGCCGTTTGCGTTTTATTATGCCGATAGGTCTTTTCTGCATCGCGGGCGATTTTCTTGAGCAAATTAGGAGAACCGGCCCTTACGCGCATCAAACGCCTGGGAAGGACAGGCCACGGCAATCGAGCATTCATTGCAATTCAGACACCGATCGTGGCGGACCTGCAAGTAAAGCGAGCCATTCATCAACTCGCAGCCGGCCACGCACTTGCCGCAGGCAATGCACAGCGATTCGTCGATGGTATACTCAAAGAACCGCTGCCCGCCTTTTTCCTCGATAAATCGTGCGATTGATGGCGCCGGTGGGACAAAGCTGGTTCTCCGCGCCCGTATCCAGCACGTAATCCTTGGTGGGGAAATAGCCGGTGCACACGTCGCAGTAGCCGCAGAGCGTGAAGCATTGCACGGCCTTCACGGCCGATTCGTCCAGCACGCAATGTGTTTCGCAGTTGCCGCAAGCAATGCACTTATCAGGATCGATTTGCCAGACCAGTCTCTCATCGCGGCTTTTTCGCAGGGCCAACACTCCCCCCAGCCCGCAAAAACCCAGCGCACCACGATTCGCACACCATCGCCGATGAATTGACGCCGGTCTGTTTTTCCTTGATTGTTCGTCATTGTTATTCCCTCTGGCTGCTGTTGGGCTCAAAGATAAGCACCCGATCCTTGACCGAATCGAGGACCAGTATGCGGTCCTGCTGATCCACGGCCAGATCGGCGGCCGCATTTGCAAATTGTTCCGGCCCGGCCACCACGCATTCGAACTTTCCCCGAGGGCTGTAGATTTTGATGCGCGGCAGGCCTTTTTCCGCGGTCACAAAACGGCCGTCCGAAAGAATTGCAAAATGCGCCGGATTGCAGCAGCCGAAAAACCCGGCGATCTCCGGCGAGCCTTTGCCCCAGAAAAATTCCAGATCGCCTGCGAACGTGTACGCCTCCAGGCGCAAAGCACGAGGATTGACCACGTAAAGCAGCCCATCGTGACCCAGGGCAAGATCGAAATATTCGCTGGTGATTATAAATCCTGGAATTTTTCGGGCACGATCGCGCCGCGCCGATGCGGTTTATCAATTCACCGTCGGCATCATAGTGCCACACAATACGGTTGCCGGCATCGGCCAGAAAGACGTCGTTCTCGCCGATGGCAATAGATGTGAGCAATGCCTTTTCATTTATCTTTTTCCAGCTTCCGGCCGACTTGCCCTGGTCATCAAGCACTTCCACGTGATCGGCCGCGCCCACATAAATCCGGCCCGGATATTTGTGATCCGCACGGCCAACGGCCAGACATCGGGGTGTAAACTCCAGCGTAATCTCCGCGGATTTTGTGCCCCGGGCATCGAATACATAGATGGCCTTGTCGCCGGCAATAAATATCTTCCCATCCTCGCCGACCGCCAGGGCATGAAGATCCTTCAGCCCCACGGGTATTTCCTTGGTTTGTTTATAGTGTATCAGCGCCGGGTCGATTTTTTCATCGGGCTGTTCGTTTTGTTTGGCGCCCCAGATGTCCATGCGCACCATCGCCACGGCGCCGACGATAATTGCCAAGCCGATGATCAAGCCGATCAGCAAGTTTGCTGTGCTAAATGTTTTTTGGGTAGACATGGTTTATTACTTCTCCGACACTTTCAGGCAGACCATGCGGGTCATATCGCGCACGATCAATCGACCGGCGGCCATGGCCATTGGTCCCCAGCATTCGTAGCCGTTTTCGATCACCTGAGCGCGGGCCAGGGGTCTATATCTATACGCCGTAGCCTCGGCCATGGTGAGTAAACCATCATCATTCAGTACGAAAATTATACCCTCGGCAATCATGTACGGCGCCGAGCCGAATTTGTCGCGGCCGCTGTTCCACATTTCTTTGCCTTCGAGATCGAGGCACACTAACCGTTTATCTTGTTGGCGCACGCCATAAAGGTATCCATCATTGAGCACGGGCGTTTGCTGTTCCGAGCTGAACTGCTTGGCCGTAAGGCGGAAAAGAATTTGGGGCGTGAACTTGCCGTCTTTTTCCACGAGTTGTATCATCAGGCTGCCGGCATTGTATCCGCCGCAGAAAAAGATTTTTCCCTCGCCCGCCACAACCGGCGAGGGGCAGGTGGCCATGTCGATCTTCCACTCGGTGGTCTCCCAGAGGATCTCGCCGCTGTCGGCCGCCACGCCGGCCACGCCGCCTTTGCCGCAATAAACATACATTCTTCGGCCGCCTAATTCCATGGGCATGATCGATGAATGGGTCATCACCCAACCGTGCGGATTGGGACTTTCCCAAACCACTTTGCCGGTCTTGTAATCCACGGCAATCAACAGCGATTTACCGCTGGGAGCGAGAATTAAGCGGTCAGTTTTATCGTCTATTAGCGGACATTGACCGGTATACCACGGCGGCACCGTGGCGCCGTAATCTAAAACAAGGTCCAAAAGCCAAAGTCCTTTGCCGGTCTCTGCATCCCAACAGGCTACTTGGCATTGCGGCCCCATCGAAATCACATACTTGCCCCATACCGCTGGAATCGTGCGCGAGCACCATGGTTTACCGGCACGATCACCGGATAACTGTTCTTCCAGATTTCCTTGCCGTCGTCCAGCGACAGACACCGCATGGTATCGGCCGAGCGATCGATTCCATCCAACTCGTCGTGGACGTGATCCAACACATAAACACAGCCCGCACTGATTGCTGCGGCGGCGTATCCCTCGCCGAGCTCGAGGGTCCATAGTTTTTGCGGTCCGCCTTGCGCCCATTGTGGAGCAATCGGGATTCCGTCTTTACAGATGGCGTCGCGATCTTTGCCGCGAAACCAAGGCCATGCGCCGCTCAGTTCAGAAGGTTTCCCCTGGCCGTAAACCGGCTCGCCGAGTGTTGGTCGTTTTGCTATTCTCGCCGGCCCCGGGGCTGGGGCCTTGTCGAGTCCCGGCACCCGGGCCTGCAATTTTGGTACGGGACCCGTGCCGGTCCAAATCACCAAGGCTACGGCGCCGAGCACGACCAGAAGACCAGGAAGCAACAGATTGATAAGTGATTTCTGCATGTGTTAACGGCAAACACCTCGTTCCCAGGCTCTGCCTGGGAACGTCACGATACGCCTCTGCCGTGATGAAAGTTAGGAGCCTCAAGCATAATATGTTCCCAGGCGGAGCCTGGGAACAGGACTGCTGTAAAGGATTAAAATACTATCTTTTTTCTTATCCCGCTTAAGCTGAAGTGTCAATCCGATTTACAGTCATCCGGGTGGTTATCGACCATCCCGCTTAAACCACCGGGGATTAAATAATGGAGAATATGTTTTAATAGCTACGACCACAAATTCTTCGTTCGTCCGCGGATCTGCCGGCTGCTAAGTCGAGTAACGACCGCGGAATGCTCCGGATCGTCATCCTCCAACTCATCGGTAACACATTGCCGGAAAGAAGAAAGTATCGATTCCGGCAGGAATCGGGTGCGCTGGGCAAAGCCGTGCAGATCGCCAAAACGACTCTGGTAGTAACGCAGCGGAAAGCACACGTACAGCCAATTTTTCGCCCGGGTAAGGGCCACGTAAAACAGCCGCCGTTCTTCTTCGATTTCCTCGTCAGTGCCGGTGGCCATGTCTGAAGGGATATATCCGTCGGCGGCGTGGATTACATAAACGGCGTCCCATTCCAGTCCCTTGGCCGAATGGATCGTGCTTAAGACCAGGTAATCGTCGTCCAGGTGCGGCGGGCCGGCCAGATCCTGGGTCGATGAAGGCGGGTCGAGCGTCAGTTCCAGCAGCATTCGCCGCCGCGATTTGTACCGCGAGGCGATCAGTTCCAATTGTTCCAAATCGCGCAATCGCGCCTGGACCGCATCGTAATGGATTTCCAAAAGGGGCGTATAAAATTCCCGCACGCGACCCAGTTGGCCGGGCAGATCTTCATTCGGCTTCGCCAGGTTTTGCATTAGATTTACCAGGCGCAGCCAGATTTCCGCCGTGGCGGGCGGAGGTTTCCAATCGGCCCAAACCTGGAAATTCCCTCCGGATGCCAGCAGCATGGCCGTCAATTGCCGGGCCTTTCCCGGACCGATGCCGGGTAAAAGCGGCAGCACCCGTGCGCCTGCCACTTCGTCGCGCGGATTCTCGGCCATGCGCAAAAACGCCAGTAAATCTTTCACGTGGGCGGTTTCCACGAATTTCAGCCCGCCGTATTTATGGAAGGGAATATCGCGCCGCGCAATTCCGCCTCGAGCAACATGCTGTGATGCGACGCCCGGAACAAGACTGCCTGACGCCTGAGATCAATGCCCGCCTCGCGGTGTGTAAGAATCTGCCGGATCACGTATTCGGCCTGGTCCACTTCATTCTCACAGTTGACCAGCCAAGGCGCCTCGACCGCCTCGCGCTGGGACCACAAGTTTTTGGCGTATCGCTCCTTGGCCAGGCCGATGACGCAATTCGTGGCCTTTAATATCGGCTGAGTGCTGCGGTAGTTTTGTTCCAGGGTGATGACCGTGGCATTGGGGTAGTGCTTGGGGAAGTCAAGAATGTTTCGCACCGTGGCCGCGCGAAAGGCATAGATCGATTGGGCGTCGTCGCCTACCACGGTCAATCCCTTGCCCTCGGGCGAGAGCCGATAGAGAATCTCGGCCTGTAGCGCGTTGGTGTCTTGATATTCGTCGACCAGGATGCAATCGAACAACTTGCGCATGGACTGGCCGGTTTGAGGATCGGCTAAAAGATCGCACCAAAAAGCAGCAGATCGTCGTAATCCAGAATGCCGCTGGATTCTTTGCGATCCATGTAGGCATCGAAAAGCTGTTGGAGCTCGGCCAACCACTGCTGGCACCAGGGGAAGGCACTCATCAATATTTTCTCGAGTTTTTGCTGGGCGTTCACGCAGCGGCTATAGATCGCCATGCAGGTGCCCTTCTTGGGGAACCGCTTGTCGGTTTTATTCAGGCCAAGTTCGCTCCGCACCACGCTGATAAGATCTTCTGAATCGGTACGGTCGTGGACGGTGAATTCCGGCGCTAGCCCGATAGACTTTCCATACCGCCGCAGCAAGCGCGTGGCGATGGCGTGAAAAGTGCCGCCCCAAACACGTGTAACGTGCACGTGCGCCTCGCTATCAGCAGAAATTTGGCTCCTCAGTTGTTGCAGCAGAGTTTCGGCCCGGCGGAGCATTTCGGCGGCGGCGCGGCGGGTGAAAGTCAGCAGCAGTATGCGGCCGGGATCTACTCCTTGGGAGATGAGCCATGCCACGCGATGGACCAATGTGGCCGTCTTGCCCGTGCCCGCGCCGGCCACGATCAAGAGCGCCTCCTCGCCGTGAGTGGCGGCCTTGCGCTGCTGGGGATTCAGCCGACTAAGTAATTCTTCGATCGTGGTCGCTTTGGCCATGACTGCAAATCGCCGTGAGTATCTAGGATGCAGAGACAAAATCCAGCAAATCGAATTATCCTGAGTGTCGCGGCTGCTGGCAAGGGTGACTCCCCACTCGTCTTTTTGGCATTTGTCACGTATTATAAAACAAATGA
Organism: Pirellulales bacterium; assembly: GCA_963820545.1. Classification (GTDB taxonomy): domain Bacteria; phylum Planctomycetota; class Planctomycetia; order Pirellulales; family Thermoguttaceae; genus CAWGAJ01. The sequence goes on along the minus strand of CAWGAJ010000002.1, from coordinate 1,216,622 downwards.
ATCAATTGCGCCCGGATAATATTATTTATCTCGATCATGCCGCCACTAGTTGGCCCAAGCCGGCCGAAGTGGGGCTGGCAATACTGCGTGCAATAACCGCTTTGACCGGCAACGCCGGGCGCAGCAGCCATCAACCTTCGTTGGAGTCGGCGCACATGGTCTATGAGTGCCGTGGCCTACTGGCCGAACTGCTGGGCGCCGCAAAGGCTGAAGATGTCATCTTTGTTCGCGGTTGCACTGAAGGCTTGAATCTCGTACTTAAAGGTTGGCTTAAGCAGGGCGATCTAGTTGCTGTTTCACCCCTGGAACACAACTCGGTAATGCGGCCTTTGACGCGCTTGATGAAAGAGCGGGAAATCATAGTGGAAACCTTGCCTGCCGATCCTTGGGGTCGGATTGATATAGACGCTGCACGCCGCCTTGCCCGGCAAAAACACTTTGCCCTGGCCGTGGTGCAACATGCCTCGAACGTCAATGGCGCAATGCAAAATCTCGAAGCCCTGCGCGACGCCTTTCCCCAGACGCCGCTTCTGGTCGACGCCGCGCAAACGGCCGGCCTCTTGCCGCTTAATGTCGAGCGACTGGGGCTCGGCTTTCTGGCCTGTTCCTTGCACAAGGGACTTTTAGGACCTACCGGCCTGGGAGTTTGTTATTTATCGCCGCGTTACGATGTGTCGCCCTTGCTGGAAGGCGGCTCTGGCAGTCAATCCGAATCTTTTGAGCAGCCATTGTTTCGTCCCGATCGCTATGAGGCCGGAACACTAAATCTTCACGGAATCGCCGGCGCCCAGGCCGCCTTAAACGGTATGCCGCAGCGCGGACTGTTGGGAAATCACATCCGGCAACTCAATCAGTTTCTCAGCGAGGAATTGCGGAAAATTCCTGGTATTCAACTCCATTCGCCCCCGGACGGCAGCGCGCTTTGTATTTCGCTGACGGCTGCGAATCTCCCTTCCGATGAGCTGGCCACGCGTTTGGAAACCGAATATGGAATATGTTGCCGGCAGGGCCTCCATTGCGCACCGGCCGCCCATCGCCACTTGGGCACTTTTCCCCAGGGCACGCTACGGATTTCGCCGGGCTGGAAAAATACCTTGGAACAAATGGAAACCACTGTACGCGCCCTAAAAAAAATCGTTTCATAATCTTAATCTTATATCCCCCGAACCCCAAATCCTGAACCCTGAATCCTCAATCATGCCCGATACTCCGCCGCGTCTGACGCAATTATCTTCTGCCGCCGGATGTGCGGCGAAAATGGGACCGCGCGACTTGGCCCAGGCCTTGGCCCGACTGACGCCTGTTGTTGATCCGCGCCTGTTGGTCGGACCCGAAACATTCGACGACGCGGCCGCCTTGTCCATTTCCGAAGAATTGGCCGTCCTGTTCACGGCCGATTTTATTACGCCCCTGGTCGACGATCCATTTCAGTGGGGACAAATCGCTGCCGCCAACGCCATTTCCGACATCTATGCCATGGGCGGAAAACCCTTGGCCGCGCTGAATTTGGTTTGCTGGTCGAATTGCCTGCCTCCTGAGTGGCTCGGCCAATTACTCGAAGGCGGCGCAAAGGCGGCGACCGCTGCCGACTGCCTGGTGGTGGGCGGACATACCATTGAAGACAAGGAGCCCAAATACGGCATGGCCGTTATCGGCACGGTCCATCCCCAAAGGATTTTACGCAATCAGGGCGCTCAGCCCGGCGATCGGCTCTATCTTACAAAACCGTTGGGCACGGGAGTGATCACCACGGCCATCAAGGCGGGTTTTGCCGCTGCGGAGGAGATAGCAGCCGCGGTGCAAAGCATGACTACTCTTAATCGGCAGGCCTGTGAAGCAGCCTTGGCCGCCCCTAGCCGGGCAATGACCGATGTGACCGGTTTCGGACTGGCCGGCCATCTCAGCGAAATGCTGGGCGGAAATGCAAAACTCGGCGCAACAATAAGCGCCGGCCGGTTGCCGGTGCTGCCCGGCGTTTTTCAGCAAATCAACCTGGGAATGATTCCCGCCGGCGCTTATCGAAATCGCGATGCTTACCAGGCGCGCGTGCAATTCACTGCAAAAAATGCCGGCCCCATCGACATGCTCTTGTTCGATCCGCAAACATCCGGCGGTCTGCTGGCGGCCATTCCGCCTGATTCCGCCCAACGCTTTGAATCACTTGCCCTGGAGCGCAGGCGTGCAGGTCCACGCCATCGGCCAGTTCAATGAGTCTGGGATAATTACGGTTATCGATTAATTTTACCAATAGTGCCGGCGGTTTTTTATAAATTTCCATAGGCCGGATTGCCTTTTCCCGCCGTATATGGTAAATAACGTGCAATTTGTGATGAACGAATTGATATAATCATTCTGGAGACATTTCTGTGTCTGATGCAACGACAACGTCTCAACCGCAATCCAGTCCCCGTTGGCAGCCTTTAAGCGCCATCGATCGCCGCGTGGCGGGCGTGTTGGCCGAAAAGGCCAAAACTACTCCCGACGTCTATCCCATGTCGCTTAACGCAATCTGTACTGCCTGCAATCAAAAGAGCAACCGCGATCCCTTGATGCAGCTTGAGCCGGCCGACGTGCAGGAATCGCTCGACCGGCTCCGCGAACTCGGCGCGGTGGGCATCATCGAAGGTTACGGGCGCGTGGCCAAATATCGCCATTATCTTTACGAATGGCTCGGCGTGGATAAAGTCGAACTCTCGGTGATGACCGAATTGCTGTTGCGCGGCGATCAGACCGTGGGCGAACTACGGGCCAGGGCATCCCGCATGGATCCCATTCCCGACGTAAATGCCCTGAAATCACTCCTCGATACGCTCAAATCCAAGGGGCTGCTCATATCTCTGACTCCCGAAGGACGCGGCCACGTCGTCTCGCACGCACTCTACAAGCCGCGCGAACTAGAGGCCCTGCAGACGAAATATTCCGGCGCTGCCCCGGCCGCTAATTATCGTGAAGAATATATGGATCGTCCCCGCGCCATGCCGCCGAGCGTATCCGCTCCCCCCACGTCTATGGCCGCAAAGGAAGGTGTTTTGGGCGGCGATCGAATTACAATCCTCCAGCGCGATATCGATTCCCTGCGCACTGAAATGTCCCAACTTCGCAATGATCTAGAATCAATAGCCGTTGAGCAACGCCGCTTTGCCGATGAACTCCGCCGCCTGAAAGAAGCCTTGGGAGAATAAATTGTAGGTTATGCTTTAGCATAATAAATAAACGAGAAGATGAAAGTTATGCTGAAGCATAACCTACTCTCTATCAAATCTTGACGGTGAGATTCGTTTCCTTGCCGCGCTCGATCTGGAACTGTTTTTCCACTTTCTTATCGGGCAACTCGGCAATGATCCGATAGACGCCGTAAAAACCGCGAAACGTTAATTGGCCGTCTTTATCGGTCCGTCCCTCTGCGCGGGTAGTCCACGTGGCGTGGATCAAGCGTTTTAATTGTTCATAGACGGGCTTTGGCGAAAGATCGGCCCGCAACATGCCGCCGCCTTTGCGCCAGGAGTCGCGGTCGGAAAAATCCCACCAGGTGATCGCCCGCATGGCCGGATGGCCGAAACAAACGCGATAAAACTTTACCGCATATTCGGCCTGGGCAGCCTCGTCCCAGTTGCCATGACGATATGAGCCGACAATCGACTCTCCGCCCGAGGTGGGCGTAAATTCGGTGATATGCAGTTCTTTGCCCAGCGTGGCGTATTGATCCAAGATTTTTTGCACCCGCTCCAAGGGAAATCTCATGCCCGGCGGTTCGTGCGCCTGGATGCCGATGCCCTCGAACGGTACGCCGCGATCTATGGCTTCGCTGAGCAAGCGGAAAAACTGCGGCCGGCCGTCGGCCAACACGTGGGCCTCGTTGACGATCAGGTATGCCGAAGGGTCGGACTCTTTAGCCCAACGATAGGGCTGGTCGATTTGCGGCTCGCGATGCAGCGTGGGCTCGTTGACCACTTCCCAGAAATCTATCTTGCCGTGAAAGCGTTTCATGATATCGAACACCCGCTGCCGCTGGATCTCTGGCGAAGGTTGGCCGTGCGACCAGGTGGGAATGCCTGCCTCATCGCCCCATAAGAGCGGATGGCCTTTGAGCCGAATGCCTTGCTCGGCGCACCATGCCGCGACCTTGTCGGTATACTGATAATCGGGTTTGCCTCGTTCCTTTTCATACCATCTCCAGTAAAGACCAGTGGTCGCGTAGTTAAGTAGTTCCGCGAATCGCTGCTTATAGGCGGTGTTTTCCGCTGCGCTGGGAAAACGGTCGAACAGGTAAATGTTGCAGCCAAAGAGAAATTCGTGGCGCACTAGTTCAATTTTCACTTTGACGCCGACAAGTGGTTTGCCCTGGTCGTCCACCACGCGGATTGCGGCGTCCGTTTTACGATTTTTCTCGATTGTCTGATCGCTGGCCGCCAGCACCGCCTGCTCGCGACGCTCGTATTCACTGGTCATTTCCTCCGGATCGAGCGGCGTGGGATCGGCTACGCCCGCCGGAGAAATAATTGTGATGCGATCCAAATACAAGTTGCGGTCCTCCCCGTTGATCAGGGCGTCGTTTAAGAAGGCAACGGCGACCTCCGCGTTTCCGGCGGGAATAGCGGCGGAGAATTTATAATCCTTGGGCCGGGCTTGATCCACTGTAACAGTGCCCATGGAAACGCCGTCAATCAAAAGTGCCATTTCCGGCCACTGGCCTGCCGCGGGACTGCCGTAGGCATGGACCACGATTTCGTAGGTCCCTTTTTCCTTGAAGCGAAGATGTTGCCCCACTCGGCCATTGGACCATAAATTCCAAAATCCGCCGGCGATCTCTCCGCCCACGGTGCGAATCGAGGCCTTGCGGGCGTCAATGACCGTCGTCGCCGGGGCCATTGCCGGCAGCATCAGCCAAACCGCCGCTACGCCGCACAAAAAGAATATTCTGCTCATAAATAATATTGTGCAAGAAAATGGAGAAATCGGAAAGAGGCATAGTGATTGTGTGCCATTGGCTGCTCGCCAGTGCTGGATGATCTTACACTAGTTTAGCACGGGCACTCGTGCGCGGCAGGCGAGCGGCCGGCGTTAGCCGGCTGAGATTTCGGTGCCATATAACAAGCAGGGCCATCCTTGCGGATGACCCTGCTTAATTTGTTGATTGGACACTAAGCATTACAATATCTACTTCCGCCGTAATCGGTATCTAACTACGCATAGCGTAGCAATGACCAGTAGGAGCAGCGTCCCAGGTTCCGGGGATACGAAGTAGACGTGAAGTGTGTCACCGCCTCCAAGATCAAAGTTGCCTGACCACTCCTCGGGTAGATATCCTGTCGGGAAGCTGTAAGGGGAGATGTCACCTTCTGATAGAGAGTCGGACTCAAACTTAACATAAACCGTATTTTCCAGATCAGTTAGTTTCACCATTAATGTGTCACTCAATATCTCCGGGTTTTCGGGCTCAAATATATTGTATGTATACGTTTGATCCGTAGCAATATCATGAGGGAATGTCCATTCAACCCTTCCAACGTCGTGAATCCCTTCTTCCTGGATATTTAGCACACCAACTTCCGGGCTTCTAATTGCGCCTATGTCTTCTGTGGCATCATAGATGCTTATGGTGTAAGTAATTGCATCACCGTTTGCGGGCGCATACATTGACAGATGAAGAAAAACCATAAACACCATTATCGCAATCAATTTCCATTTCATTCACAATCCTCCTTCCTACCATTAAGTTACTATCGGCCTTTCATTGGTTCTCTGCGTTCACACACTTTTGACTTTAAGTTATCCAATGAAAAGTAATTTAGACTGCATCTCGTTTTTTCATTTGACTCGCCTAGAGACGAGATTAAACCCCCAGGTGAACACTAAGAACAACCGCTTCCGGCCTGCACATGCAAGGCGAAGTTGGCCCTTAGCACGCGAGTCACCAACACACCCAAGAAAGAATGAAAATAGTCCTCACAGGCGGGACATTTTCACTTGGGTTCTAACGCTGCCTCCGTTGGTATAAATAGCCAATTAAAACAAATAAAATCATACTTCTAATGATACAGTTTGTCAACCTGCTAGAAAGATGGAAAGATATATTTTTTTATAAAATTAACCTTAAATAGGGGGTAATCCGCACAACTTTTGGCCCAACCGGGGGCCCCAAGCAAAACGTCCGAGCAGTAGATGTCCATAAATCACTGTTGATTCAATGAAAATAAGCAAACAATCAACAAGTTATTCTGACTTTTCTCTCGGCGCGTGCAGCGTCAGTAGAGCCAGTTCCGGCGGGCAGTTCCAGCGCAGCGGATACTTGCCAGAGATGCCGCGGGTAACGTGGAAAGTAGTGGGCGCTGCGTAAAACAAGCCGCAAGCGTATTTCACCCCGGCGGCGGCGGGCGAGAAGATCGGACCGATTATGGGGAGGCAAATCTGACCGCCGTGCGTGTGACCGCTAAGCATAAGATCGATGTCGCCGGCTCGGGCCCAGTCGAGTTGATCCGGGCTGTGCGAGAGGGCGATCCGTAATTGACGGCCATCCGGCGGGCGCGGTGGGCAAGCGGACAAGTCGGCGGCCGGTTTGAACCAAGGCAGCTCATTGCCGGCAATGATCACCGGCTCGCCGCGAATGTTTACCGAGATCCATCGGGCGCCCACATTGATCATGCCGCTTTCCATCAGGGTTTGGCGCAGCCGGCTTTCTTCCACGTAGCGATCGTGATTACCCAAGATAACATAGACGCCGTAACGACTGCCTAATTTTCCCAGGATATCGGGTATCCAATCAATACACTCGGCTTTGTCGGCAAAATCGCCGGTAATTGCCACCAGGTCGGGCTTAAGTTCATTGCTGGCTCGCACCAGCTCGCGAAAATACGCCTTGCCTACCAGGCCGGTGAAGTGAAAATCGGACAAATGCACGATGCTTAGGCCATCCAAGATCCTGGGCAGCCGTGGTACTTCGAACGCCCGTTCAGTCAGATCGAGCTGCAATATTTCATTGCCGGGCAGATGCACGGCGCGGTGGTGGCAGTGTTCCTCGGCCGTGAGGGCCGCGGCGGCGGGTGCAAGGGCGACCCGGCGTCGGCGATGGAAGCGGAGCAACTGCGGCGGACGTCGCAAATAACGAAAGTATATCCATCGCCCCAGCGTCGCGGCGGCGGCCAGCAGGCAGACGGCGGCGTAGAGTAAAATCGCCATGCGCCCGGGCTGAAAGATGATCTCCCGGTTGATCTCACCCAGATAATTCTTGCCGCCCAGCAGCCACCACCACACGCCGCCCACCGGCGTCAGAACTATTATCATTAAACCGGCATGTGTAAGGAGATGCTTAAGCTGAAGAGGAATGCCCGTGGCGTGGAGCCGATTCACCAATCCAATCCACAAAAAAGCATGACCCAGGAGGATTACCAGAACGAGGACAAACTGCATGGAAACAATAGTAAAAAGTAGATAGTATGTAGTAGAGAGTAGATAGATAATTCACAAACAATAAAAAAACTACTACCTACTATCTACTACCTATTTCATCCTTCGCAGGTTTGTTTGACGGGGTCGGGATTTTGGATGATCAGTTCAACTGTGCTCAGCAACTGATCCATCCGGAACGGTTTATAGAGCACGGCCTTCAGGCCGGCCTGGCGGGCTTTGACGATAGTATGTTCGGGATCATAGCCGAAACCCGTCATCAGCACCAGCGGCAGGGGATCCATGATTTCCTTGAGCTTGAGCATGAACTCATAGCCGTTCATGATCGGGCAGATGGATGTCGCTGATAATCACGTCGTATTCGCCGTCGATCATCATGCGGACCATGCCCAAGGCTTCTGTGCCGTCGTGGGCGGTTTCCACCACGCAGGCGTAGCGTTCCAGCAGGCCGTGGGCGGCGGTGCGGACGTTTTCGTCGGCATCGACCACTAAAATTCGCCGGCCCCGCAACTGTGGTCGTTCTTCGGTTTGCGTGGCCTGGGGATGGGCCTGGGCGGGGGCCATTTTTTGGCCTACTTTCTGGATCACCTGCTTGATGTCGCGGGCGTTGCGCAAGATGCGCTGCAACCGTTCCACCACTTCCGGCTCGTGGCCGATGTAGCGTTCCATCACGTTGACCGCGTCGTTGAGGATTTCGTCCACCGGCAGGGCCACGGCGCTGTGGATGGCTTCCACGCTTTCCGCCGCCGCGCCGAATTTCTCCGCCGCCAACAGTTCCAGGGTATTCAGCGCCACGGCCACGTCGCGGCTGAAAATTTCCAGGAATTGCAGGTCGCTTTCGCTAAAGGCCCTGGGCTGGGGGCTTTCCACGTTGAAGGTGCCGATCACGTCGTCGTGAAAAACCAGCGGCACGGTAAGCGAACTTTTCGCGCCCTGGCGCCTTCCAGATACAGCGGATCCTCGGTGGTGTCTTCGCATAGATAGCTTTTGCCCGTGGCCGCCACAAAGCCCGTCACGCCGTTGTTTTGCGGCAGGGCGTAAAGCACGCGCGCCGCGGCTTCCGGTTCCATTCCCACCGCAAGCAGCGGCTCCAGACGATTGGTTTTCGGATCCAGCAGTCGGATTTCGACCACGTCGAAGTGCAGCAAGTCGCGCGTAAAGTGGAGAATATTGTCTTTTAACAGCTCGATCCGATCGTTGACGGCCATCTGGATCAGCTCGTCGGGCGTGAGATCGGCCAACTCCATGCCGGCCTGGTGGATGGCGGCCAGTTTCTGTTGCTGGTGGATTTCATGGGTCACTTCGCGGATGGTAACGATTAAATGCCGCGGCGGTTTCCCCGCTTCGCGGAGCGGCGCGGCGTGGACGTGGTAATAATGGTTTTCTCCGCTGCGCAGCGTCGAGCCCGTGGCTTGTCCGGTGGCCAGCGCGGTATGGAAGGGACAAAAATCGGGCCCCAGAATCTCCGGACTGCCCAGCACGGAGTAAAAATTCTCGCCTGCCACGCTTTCGCGATGCGACCATTCGCACAGACGGCTGTTGCTCCAAATGATGGTATTGTCGCTATCCAGCAACAGTACGCCATCGGACATGCCTTCGAGAATCTGGTTGTTTTGCAACAATCTGCCCAAATCAAAGGCCTGTTGCAAATAAGCCGTGGAAACGTATACCCCTTCAATACGCTCCCGTGTCAGATGGGCAAGTGCCCGCATGGGGTTTTGAACCGTTAAAACCTCATGCGTATTGGTCACATCGGCGAGTAAATGCCGGGCATCCTCGCCGGTTTGGCAAATCAGCAGTATTTTAGGCTTGGTTGTCAATCTCGCAGTAACCCTGAGTAGCGCTTATCCGATTCCACCGATATTCTTAATCTTATCCCTTATTTCATTATAGCGATACTAATCATAACAAACAACGGGTAGCATGCCAAGAGATACACCTATCGCTAGCTTCGACCCGTTAAGGCCCTCAAATTAAGTTTTAACATTGCAGAATCCCCCGTTTTCCTCAGTAGTTAATTTCACCCCCGCCCTAGAGTCGTTATGTTTCTTATTTCAAGGCTTTTCATTCGGAAAAATTGTTAAGGCACTCATGCAAATTCATTAGTTCGTGTCTCTCGGAAGACCGGAACTTCAGGCGGTTTACACCAGGGGTCGATCAGAAACAAAGGCAAAGCTGTTTTTGCCCGGAGGATAATATTTAGCGGAGGATAATAATATGTGGCGGGCGTTATTCCTGGCGATGGGAATGTTTTTAATTATCCTGGGCGTTCAGTGCCTGGGCGTAGCCCAATTTACTTTGAAAATCCGTGAGGAACCCTCTCCATCGACATCCCTCTTGGACAGCACTCCTAAACTCGGCGCAAAAAATAATTACACCTCCACCTTGGGCCCCCTGGAGTCTTATGTCCACTGGTGCCGTGGTATGCCTGTATTCATTTACACTTCCCCGACGCGTATCGGGAAACTGATGCTCCGACACGACTTAAAAAAGTAGAATTCATCACTCTGCGCCTACCTGTCCTCCTTCATCATTATTTATCAACATCCACTGAGGCACGGCCTGGATTTTGCCTTGGCGATCGACCACCCCAAGGGTGACGTGGCCCACTGCCAGGCGCTCGGGATCGCGGAAGAGTTCATATTGATGTTCGATCTTGGCCTGGGATATCTGGGTAATGGTGGTCCGCAACCTCAGCAGGTCGTCGTAGTGCGCAGGGCGGTGGAAGCGGCATTCGGCCTTCACCACAACTACAAACAGACCATCTTCTTCCATCTGCCGATAATTCCCTCCTCTTGCACGGAGTAATTCTGTCCGGCCAATTTCAAAATAGGTAAAATAATGGGCATGGTGTAAAAAGCCCATCGGATCGCATTCTTGGTATCGCACCCGAATTTCGATTTCGTGCTGTGAAATCATTTTGATTTCTCCGGTTGACGGAACCTATCATCAGGAATATAGTTACGTATTGTGCTGGCAAAGCAATCGAACACTTTTCTTCGCGAGTTTTGCTTATGAGCTACGACAAATCCACCGGCGTTAGTCCTGCGACCATGCGAGGACGCAATTATCCCACAATCCGGCAGTTTACCGTTTTTCTCGAAAATCGGGTAGGAAAGCTCTTGGAAGTGATTCGTCGTTTCGAGGGCAGCCGTGTAAAGATCGTGGCCATCTCCATCTCCGACTCCGCCGAATGCGCCTTTGCTCGATTCCTCTTTAGCCATCCTGAACAAGGCCGGGAAATTTTAGAAAGGGCCGGACTGGCGATCATCGAAAGCGACCTTATCGGTCTGGAGATGCCCAACACGCCTCAACCGCTGCTGGAAATCTGCACTGCTTTGCTGCAAGCCGAGGTGAATATCATTCAAGCCTACCCCTTGTTTGTTCGTCCCCACGATCGGGCCGCCGTGGCGCTGATGGTCGACAACATCGAAATGGGCCAAGAAACCCTCGCTGCCAAGGGCTTTACAATGATCACCGAAAACGATCTCCTCGAAGGCGAAGAGTAGAAAGATTGCATGTCGATAATTGTTGTTTGTCCTGGTTGCGGGAAGCGATTTAAGGTCAGCGATCGTTTCGCCGGCAAAACTGGCCCTTGTCCGAGATGCAAACAGCCCATCAAGGTTCTCGCCAAGGCCGAAGAGGTCATAATCCACGAGCCCGATCATTTTGAACAAGGCGGACGCGGCCTCGATGGCCAATTGGTAACCAAGCCCATCGCACGAGAAGATACCAATTTCAACCTGTTCTTGGCCGCGGTCTTCCCGGGCGGTGCTTTGGCGATTTTCGCCTTGGCGTTATGGGCTGGGAAGATGGGGCTGTTAAAAGACAATCCTTTCCTCTCTGCCCTGGTTTTGACGCTCCTCTCGCCGCTTTTGGCCTGGGCCGCCTATAGTTTCCTTTACAATGACGAATTAGAGCCTTATAAAGGCATATCACTGATAATCCGGGCAACGATTTGCGGATTGATTTACGCGCTGCTCTGGGGCGTATTTGCCTACCCGGCCGAGAGTATTTTAAGCGGCGAGGTTTGGAATTGGATCTTCGTCGCTTCCCCGTTTTTTATTGCCGGCGCGATTTCCGCCTCGCTCACGCTCGATCTGGAACTCGGTAATGCTTTTTTCCATTATTCTTTTTACCTCATAACAACCATTATTCTTCGCTGGGCAGCCGGCCTGGATTGGATTTGGAACGTTAAATATTAGAATGTAGGCTGTAGACTGTACTCTAAAGGATGAATGCAAAAGGCAGAAGTCAGAACGTAGAACTGTAAACTGTAAACTGTGAACTGTATACTACGCGACATTCCTGAATTGTGTGCTTTGGATTCCCGGCGCTCGATGGTCCGCATTCCGCCCGAGCTCGACGTGCCTCTAACGCCCCGGGTGCGCCAACTTATCGACACCGCCGATTTCCGCCGCCTTGCGCATCAGCCAATTGGGCCTGGTGTCGCTTGTCTATCCGGCCGCAGTCCACACCCGTTTCGAGCACTCCTTGGGCGTGTATCGTTTGGGATTGTTATATTTGCAGCAACTTTCATCACGACGAGCGATTCGTCGCCGCCGTGCGTGCCGAAGAGGCCGAGGTATTTATCGCGGCGGCACTATTACACGATCTGGGGCACTGGCCCTTTTGTCATCCCCTCGAAGACATGTGCCTGCCCAGTGTTCCCAGCCACGAACTTTTCGCCAACAGTTTTTTACTGGAAGGCGAAATTGCCGACGTGCTGCGGCACGATTGGGGCATCAATCCCCGCGACGTCGTCGCCCTGCTGAGCGAAAAACCACGCCACTCCGCCTCGCGCATTTTGCACAGCATGATTTCCGGGCCGATCGACATCGATAAGATGGATTATCTCTATCGCGACAGCCTGCACGCCGGCGTACCTTATGGCCGGAACTTCGATCAGCAGCGCCTCTTGGGAAGTCTGTGTCTGAACCAATCCGCCGACGGCCTGGCCATCACCGACAAAGGCAAGACCGCCGCCGAACTGATGGTTTTCGCCCGCTATGTGATGTTCAGCGAAGTGTACTGGCATCATAGCGTGCGTTCGGCCACGGCCATGCTGCAACGGGCGTTTTATCTGCTGCACGGCACGCTGGACCTCGACGGGCTGTTTCGCATGTCCGAACAGGAGATGATCGCCGAGTTGCAGCGGGCCGGCGAAGGCTCTCCGGCAGGCGAATTGCTCGGCGGTCTTTTTGGTCCTTCGCGCCAGTTGTACAAGCGCCTGGCCCAATACAGTATTTTCGAACATCCTGAAATGTATGATCGCCTGGCCCGGCGGCCTTATCCCTGGCTGGTGGCCTGTGCCGAGCAATTTGCCGCGGCCGTGAGCACGGCCTTAGGCCGCGTGGTCGCCCCCCACGAAATCATCTTCGATGCCCCACCGGTGACGCGCGAAGTGGAATTTAACGTCGAAATCTTCTTCCCCAAGGAAGGCCTTTACCGCCCACTGGGCGAAGTCTCGCCTGTTATCCACACGCTGGCCACAGAGCAATTCGACGACTATGTGAAACGCGTGCGCATCTTCGCCCACCCGCGCCTCGTCGCCGATCTCCAGACTATCAGAAATATGCCCGATCTGCTTGATCAAGCCATCACTCGCACGGAATAAAAAAGGTCCCATTAGACATTGGGAGAGGAAATAATATAATGTCTCCATGGGATTCATAGGCCAATAATTAAGTATGGAATTCGCTGGAATTCGGAATTGAGTGGAGAACGACATTGCCAGACTTCATTGTTCGACCTCTCGATAATACAGATCAGGATTGGGTTGCTCAATTTGTTGCTGAGCATTGGGGCGCAGAGTTCATCGTCGCTCATGGTCAAATCTATCATCCCCGCGATCTTCCCGGATTTATTGCAACTCAGGCTACAGAGAAAGTGGGACTGGTAACGTATACTTTGAGGGAAGATGCTTGCGAGATAGTCAGTTTAGACAGTTTACGTCCATCCATCGGAATTGGCGCCGCATTGATAAGTTCCGTCAAAGCGGTGGCGCAGCAGAATCATTGTCGGCGCTATGGCTGACAACGACCAATGACAATCTGAATGCCTTGCGTTTCTATCAGAAGCGGGGTTTTGTGTTGATCAAGATTCACCGGAACGCTGTGGAGATTGCGCGGCAATATAAACCCATTCCGCTGATCGGGATGGATGGTATTGCAGTACGAGACGAAATTGAACTGGAACTGGCACTGAAAGATGCCGACTGAACGGCTGTGTTCACACAATATAAATTTATATATACAGGTCTCCTCGCCGGGCACCATCGGGCACCATGCGACAGCATGGTCGGCATGGTCCATCGGGGAGAGGATTAGGGTGAGGGCAGAATATAGCTTATCTCTCAATGGGACGATAAAATAACTTGTGTGGTCAGACCCAACAAACAAGGATCACAACCAAGTGGCTAACAAAGCAAATATCATTATGAACGATCAAGCCGCGGCCCACGGCGCAACGGAAAGCGGTGATGTTGCACGGTTGCGCGCGCTCAGCATGCGCGAACGAGGCCGGCTGATCGAGGCGGCCTGCGAGGCGGCGGCCGTCATCTACCGCAGCCGGCTCGCCGCAGGTCTGCCAGGCGCGGAGCCCGCCCCTTGGCCCGAATCCACTTGGGAGTTTTTCAGAAAGCACGCTGCCCGTGTCCGAAGATAGACGATGTTTTTCGCCGCAAGGACCTCGCCGACGTCGAGCAGATCCTCAGAACGCAAGGCAAGCAATTCGATCGCCTCTGGGTACGAGAACAACTCACCGGAATGTACGGAACCAAAGATCCCCGGATTTCCGCATGGGACGATCTTGTGCGGGAAATATCGGATCAGTGACATAGACATGAGATTTATGGGCAAATAATTAAATATTGCGTCCCCGGAATTCTCCCGGAATTCGGGGAATTTGAATTCGAAGAAGTGCAAAATTCGGAAATCCGGACAAGATAAATGAAAAAATTAAGGAATTTCCGAAAATGGATGTCAAGATAAATATGTCTGAACTAAAATCGATAGATAAATATTTAGGTTATTATGACCAACAGGTGCTTGCCGCCTATCGAAATGAGCCACACAAATACAAGATTGAGTCCGATTATTTTGAAGGGGAATTGGCCTTATCAATGAATACTATAACGAATTGGAAAGTACAGGGAAAATCCAGCGAAGTTGTAAGCATTCGCTTTGGATACCGAACTTTACGGGATGGAAACCTTGCTATAGTAGCATGGTTACCCGACCTATTTAATAAGTCTAATGCACATGTTCAAAAATGGTCAGCGATTTCGTTTGAAAAACCCAGAATGGACAACAGAATATGACGAGAGATTTGGTAATTGGGTGCGACGTTATTTGGAAGGGGATTGGGATGTTGACAATGGCCCATTATATTATCTTGGGAAAACGATAAAGATAATCAATGGCTTGACGAATGAGTTGGTGGACGTTCCTTTATATAAGCACGAAATAGATGAAACACTGGGTTATCCAGCCGCCGAAAATACACATCGGTATCAAGACTCACACAAAGGACTGTACGGATATTTGATAGATGGCCTTGAGAAGAAGTTGCATTTCTAGCCTTGCAGCCAGACTCGGAAAAAACATCAAAATTGACGATAAGAAAACAATTGAAGCCATCACAAGAACTATTTCCCGACCTCGAAACCTCCCCGAACTTTATGCCTGCTGTAAATCTTGTCAGTGAGCAACGTCGCTTTGCTTCTCATGGGGTGCGGCCTCCAGCCGAGAACTTCCCTGCATTCTCACAGTTTACAAAAGACTTGTCCCTCTGTTTGAATGCTATAAAGGAACTCCTTGCAATGCTTGAACGTGATTTTGGAGTTAATGGAGAAGCAGCGTATGAACGCCATGAAGCCAAGAAAGGGCTACCCCATATCAATTGTCCGCCTCAAGCACATTATTCGATTGTCCAAGCATCGCGCATGAAGGGCAAAACCATCGAAAAAGTTGAGTTCGGCTTCCGAAAGGAAATAGAAGGCGTACACGAAAGCGAAGCCCTGATTATCTACTTTACAGATGGCTCGATAATGAGTCTTGATAGCAGGCTCAAATGTTTATAATCTGGCGAATGATGTGAAGGGACTACGCCCGGAAGACTTCCACGTTGACTTCATAGTGCATTGGGTTCCAGAATTTCCGAAAGGTATGCCAAAACCCACTACATGAATTTTGAGGTCATCATACCTTACACATAATCTTGCTGCGCGGTTCTGATAAGGATAATTTATCAGTCGCAGGATGCCTGAACTGCATGGCTTTTCAGTCAATAAGTTATGCTAAAGCATAACCTACTTTTCTATCCTACCAACCAGCTTGGTGAAATATCCAGGCACTTTCGCCACAAAAGTAAGCGGCTCGCCGCTTATGGGGTGTTTGAAGGAAATGGATCGGGCATGAAGTGCCAGACGTGCGTGGGAGCCACTGCCTTTGCCGTATTTCTTATCGCCTACGATCGGGTGCCCAATACCGGCGAGATGTACGCGGATCTGGTTCTTTCGGCCCGTTAGCAGATCCACTTCCAGCAAAGCAAAATCCTTTGTCTGACGGAGCACTTTATAAGCGGTATGCGACAACTTGCCTTTGGCCGTGTCGGACGTAGAGTACACGACTCTGGGCTTTGTTTTCGGCCAGGTATGTACTAATGGTTTCCGAACTTTTTTTGCACTTGCCATGAACGACGGCAAGATACTTTTTCTCCGTCTCATTCCACTGGCCCTGCAAACGGAGCTTGGCCTCTTCGCTCTTGGCGAAGATGAGTATGCCTGAAGCTTCCCTGTCCAGCCGGTGCACGATGAAAACGCGGTCCCGGGACCTGGGTCGGCCCTTGCGCACATAATCCGTCAGAATAAAGTAAGCGGTGCGTGATTTTTCCCTATCGGTGCCCACCGTTAAAAGGCCCGACGGTTTATCCACCACAAGAATATCCCTGTCTTCGTGAACTATCACCAGTCCTTTCGCCAGAGGCCGAGTTTTGGGAATGGAAGGTTTACGCATGGCGATTCCAGAGATTTATTCGTAGTTCACACATGCCCACGATCCGCCGTGGCCGATGGGCATGGCACCGGGCATTAAGAGGAATATCTTCCCAGAGAGCGAGACATTTAGCTTTCTGCGCTGATTTCCACCAACCGCTCCTCTTTGGCCGAGACTGGTGCTGATTGGTCTGCTGGCGCAGTGCTGCTGGTTACACCAACGACTCGCACAGCCGATTGCGGCCCGTCGTCCGAGTTCGTTTCATAATACGTCGGGGGTTCATAGGTCCAACCATTCTGCAATCGTCGCTCCTCGCGTTGCAGCATATGGTAGATATAGCGGCCGACGATCGGCGCCGCCAGGCGGGCTTTCCAACCGAACTCGGCATACAGCTCTTCCAGGATCTGGGAGATCAGTTCTGAGCGATGAGGATCGTCACGGAATCGACGCCGTGCCGCCCAGAGTGCGCCCGCATATTTGACGGGCAGCTTGGCTGCCTCGTACGCAAAGCGGGCGCGGATGCGTGGGTTCGAGTGGTTTTTATAGCGTTTCCAACCACAAAGCATGGTGCGGATTATTCTGACTATACTCGGGCCGTTTACAGCGAAATCCCGGTGGAAGGCACGCAGGAGGAATTCGCTTTCTTGGCCGCTTTTAATGTGAGCGTGCCGGAAATTGAACTTTAGTTGTCCATGAATATCCGCCGCCAAGGACTCGTTAATCCCCAGCAGCGTGCCTTTTGCCTCGTGTTCGGCGAACAGGGGCGTGCCTGGGATAGGCGTATAAAGCATGAACTGGTGGAGCTCGGTATTATGGCCGATCGCGTAATCGATTACTTCGCCAATGTTTTCCGGCGTATGTTCCTCGAGACCGATGATGCTTGAACCGAGCACGCGGATCCCATGCGACTGCAGCGTGCGGACTAGGGCAACCGTATCCGTTCCCGCAAGCTTCGCGTATTGGGTATCTTTGCCCTCCAGGCCAAGCCACACCCAACTAATTCCCAGGCCGACCAGTTGTTCCATCGAGTATCGCCTCAACACGTCCACGGAGGTGAAGACATCCAGACACCACGACTTACCATGCTTCTCCATCAAGTCCAGTAGCCGGAGTGCCCGTTTCTGGTTAAAGAGGAAGTTCTCGTCCATGACGAAGAAGGCTTTGGCGTGCAAGTTCGCCTCCAGCGCACACATGATGTCGAAAAGTTCATCGCCGGTCTTGTAGAACTCGATGAATTTTCCTTTGCCTCCGAACATGGCCGACGTCGAGCAGAAATTGCACCCCATGGGACAACCCACGGTAGGGATCAGCGTTGCAGTGTCAAGACCACGGTGGTTGCGAAGCGACACGCCCATGGTGCGGGGGCGAATGTTTGCCAATACCTGAGGATGTCGAATTGGCTGATTCTCGTCCTCTCCGAGAAACCTCCGCATCCATCGCACGCCGTCGCCTTTGACGATGTGGTCCACATCGGCCCATCTCCTTAGATCCGGCAGATTGGCGATATGCCCGCCAACGACGATGATCGCGCCGGGCTGATGCTTCCGAATCAGCCGGCACATTCTACGTACCTTAAGTAGGTTAGGAATGATCGAACTGATCCCAATGATGTCGTATTTTCTGGTCTTGATCTCCTCCAGAAACCTCGCCTCAGACGGATAGTCCAGCAGTGTACAAGTGCCTTCAGATTAACTTGGATCAGCATTAACCCCCAAGATCGATGGAACGAACGGATCGAGAAGGCATGTTGCACCCGCGTTACCTGGTTGTGAAACAACTCCATCGGATTGATCAGACGGCTACCGTATTGATCGTCCTGGGCATAGGGGCCGAAGACGCTAAGGAGCAACACTCGCGCTTCCGAGCGGAGTGGATGCACGGGATAGTCGGGAACAGGTGTAGTCGCGAAGTGTGTTCCCAATGTAATTGGTTTGTCGTGAATTGTGACCACGGGTCCTCGGGCTAAGTGTGTTAGGATTGTTGATTACCGATTAGATTTTGTCATTTTGAAGAGAAAAGCGAAGGGAGAAGACGGCAGGCATCGTGCCGCCAGGCCTTCGCTCACAATCCCTGGGTCGGCGCTTGGGACGGTTCCCACGACAATGCTGCGCATGATATACGCCCTATCCTCCGCCCAGGTCCTGGTTCATCATAGCCTAATCCCTTCAATCTAGCAACCGCATGTTCGCCATGCTAGTGCGGGTGCCATGGCCAAGCTTGCTTGGCCATGCAGTAATTTTCCGCATCTTTAAATAAACATGTCTACGGCAAGCGTGGAACATGCCACCCGTCCTTGCACTACCCGCTCCCCTACGGGTCGCGGCTAAACTTAAACCTAAAACCCGCTCCCCGACCAACATTAAGTCGGTGCCCGGTCGCGGCTAAACTACAACTTTCGTCCACCGTCCACTGCATATCGTCCACTCTTCATCCTTTTTTACGTTCCCCAATCCCGCGCATATCGGAAGTCCCGGTCCATGGTGCGGTGTGAGAGTTTTGCAATTACCGGCATGCGACGCTTGTAGTGATTCCGCCGGATCATCTCGGCCACGCGCTCGATAAACTTAGGGTCAAAGCCGGCGCGGATTAATTCCTGGCGGCGCCAGCGGCGATCGACAATGAGTATCAGCAGCCGATCGACCTCGGCGTAGCTGAAGCCCAATTCGCCTTCGTCGGTCTGTCCGATCCAAAGGTCGCCGGTGGGTTCTTTGTGCAGTATCGCCTCGGGCACGCCCAGGTATGCGGCCAATTGATAGAGTTGGGTTTTATAAAGATCGCCCACCGGATTTATGGCCGAGGCCATGTCGCCAAACTGTGTGCCGTAGCCTAAAAGCAGTTCGCTTTTGTTGCTCGTGCCCGCCACCAGGGCCTGGAACGCCGCGCTTTGATCGTAGAGCACGGTCATGCGTTCCCGGGCGCATTTATTGGCCAGTCGCATTTGCGAGGCGTCGGGAAAGGCGGCGAAATAAGCGTCAACCTGAGCCGTAATCGGCACGTCGATCGAGTGTACGCCCAGGCTCTTAATTACCGATTGGCTATCGCGGCGCGTGGCCTCGCTGGAGGTTTTATAAGGCATGGTCACGGCCAGCACATTGTCGGGGCCGAGGGCCCGGGCGCAAAGATAAGTGACCACGCTGGAATCAATGCCGCCGGAGAGCCCTACCACTGCCCGTTGGAATCCTGCCCGGCGGATCTCCGTGCGGATAAACCGCGTGAGGATCTCGGTGACCAACTCGGGGTTGATGCGCAGATCGGCTGCAAGCGACTGGTCATTCATAGCGGCGCCGCTTAATGCGCTCCAGTTCTTCGATAGTCAGTAAAAGTCGTTCGTCGCGGGCCAAGGGTGCGATCATCCGTTGGCGTCGCAGTTCGGCCGGATCGAAGGCAGCGATAGTCAACGATTCGTCGAGCATGGGGGCCTGAATGATGATTCGGCCGTCGGGGCCGACCGCCATGCTTCCGCCCCAAAAGCACAGGCCGTCCTCGAAGCCCACGCGATTCACGACGATCACCACCGCGCCTAAGAGTTGGGCAAATGTTTTGGCGATTTGCTCGTAAGTTTCCGCGGTGTGGATCTTTGGCCCCTCCACTCCCCGGCCGGGCGAATTGGCCACGCAGATCAGAAAATCCACCTCTTCGGCCTGCATGATCGCCGCTGCCGAAAGGTGCCAAAAATCCTCGCAGATCAAAATTCCCACGCGCCCGAAGCGGGCGGTATCGAAGGCCTGGAACCTTTCGCCGGCGGCGAAATAGCGCTGCTCGTCGAACAGTCCATAAGTGGGCAGATACACCTTTCGATGCCAATGGACGATCCGTCCGCCTTCGGCAAAGAAGGCGGCATTATAATAACGATGCCGGGCCGATTCCTCCACCAGGCCGGCCACCAGCGACATGGCGCCGGCCGCCTCGACCAACTGCCGCACTTCCGGCCCGTTACGGCTCAGGGCCAGGTCGGGCACCATATCGCGAATAAAATATCCGGTTAATGATAGTTCGGGAAAGATCACCAAATCGGCATGTTGGCGCCGAGCCGCTTCGATGCGGTCCAGGTGCAGGGCGAAATTCCGCTCCCGATCGGCCAGCATGGGTGCAATCTGGGCCATTGCCACGCGCAGCTCCCCAGGCGACGGACTGCCGACCGTGGCTACTTCAACCTCAGGCGCAGTAGAAGCAAACGACGATTCCACAAGTTTCATCTCCCTGTCCGCTGTCCCCTCTCCCCTAATATTATAGCTTAACCCTCGGAGACAATCTTGGCGATCACTTTTGGCCCAGAGCGACTTGAATGGCCTGCATCAAATTCCGCCGGGTGCCGCGGGAATATTCCGTATCGAACCAAACGATCTTTCCCGAGGCATCGCACAGATAAATCCGGGGCAATTTATCCGTTGCCACCTTGCTGAAAAAAACTCCATTCGGATCGAAGTAACGGGGGAATTTAGTGCCGCTTTTTTCAAATTCTTGTCCGGCTGTTTGCGGTTTGGCGCCCACGAAAACACCGATCACTTTGACGCCTTTTGGGCTGTATGGTTCAGCCACGTCCAATTGCAAATCTTGCAGTGCGGAATTTGCTATTAGTTGAGCATAGTTTGATCCGCCTTTCGACCAGAAAAACAGCACCGTGAGTTTTTCGCCGTACTGCGTTTGCATGGAAACATTGCTGCCGTCGGCCGCGATTAATTGTGCCTGGGGCAGCCTGTCGCCCACATTGACCAGGCAAGTTGCGCGAAGTGAATCGGTCAGGCCGACTTTAGGGATTGTGGGAGGCGGAGAAGGAGTTTTTTCTTTAGATCGGTTAGATATTGTTTCCTCTTTTTTTATCAGACCGCCGGACTCATCTAGTTTGCCCGATTTTGTTGCCCAAGTCTCTGACATCGAGGTGTTTTGGCTTGCCGATGGTTTTTTTCCCTCCGTGTTGGACTCTTTTTGGCAACCCAACCAACAGGCTGCACTTCCGGCGATCAAGAGAATGGCCCATTTTTGTGCGGTGTTTTCTTGCCATGACGATTGCTCCTTGATTTGAACAAAATGGGTAAAGGCGCCTCGCATACCTGTTAATTTAATTTTTTTTAGTCGAGATGTGCTTGGAGCCAGTCCCCATTTTGTTTAGTTTCCCGCCTGGAAGCCGATTCGTCAATGGACAATTTTGATGCCCAGTTCGTTCAGTTGTTTTAGATCCACCTGGCTTGGGGCGTTAGTCATCAGGTCGGCGGCGCGTTGTGTTTTAGGGAAAGCGATACAATCGCGGATGCTATCCAATCCGCCAAAGAGCATTACCAGCCGATCGATCCCGAGTGCGATTCCGCCGTGCGGCGGCGCGCCGAATTGCAAGGCATCCAGCAGAAAACCGAAGCGATCCCGGGCTTTTTCCTCATCGATGCCCAATAGCCGGAATACTTGTTGCTGTAGTTGTTGATCGTGGATACGAATCGTGCCCCCGCCGGCCTCGGACCCGTTCACGACCAAGTCGTACGCCTGGGCCCGGCATTTTCCCGGATCGGTGCTAAGCAGTCCAATGTCTTGCAGGCGCGGCGAGGTAAAAGGATGATGCATAGCCGTCCAGCCGCCTTCCTCCGCGTCGTAGGCGAACATGGGAAACTCCACCACCCAGGAAAAGTGCATTTTATTGGGATCATAGAGTTTCAATTCCGCGGCGAGGCGTTTGCGTAGTGCATAGAGGGCCTTGCAGGTGAGCTCGAACTGGTCGGCCACGATCAGCAGCAGATCGCCCGGCGCGGCGTCCATGCGCCGGCCGATCTTTTCCAACAGATCGGCGGAAAAATTCTTGGCAATGGGCGAGGCCAGTTTGCCGTCCGTTTCGACCTTGAACCAGGCCAGCCCCTTGGCGGCGAAATTTTCCACCACGAAGGCGGTCAGTTCGTCGATTCCTTTGCGCGAGTAGCGCTCGGCCGCCTTTTTGGCGTTAATGCCCCGCACTCGATTGCCCGCTTCGGCCGCGCTGCGGAAAACATTGAATTCCGATTCCCGCCCCAGATCGGTCAAGTCGATCAATTCCATGCCGAAACGCAGGTCCGGAGCATCGTGTCCGAAACGTTCCATGGCCTCGTCGTAAGTCATGCGCGGCAGCGGCAGGGCGAGTTCCAGATTCAATAATTCCTTGGCCAATCGGACCATCAGGCCGTCGATCGCGCCGATGATGTCGTCGGCCTTGACGAACGACATTTCCAGGTCCAATTGGGTGAATTCCGGCTGGCGGTCGGCGCGCAGGTCCTCGTCGCGAAAGCACCTCGCCACCTGAATATAACGGTCGTAGCCGGCCACCATCAAAATTTGCTTGTATAGTTGCGGCGACTGCGGCAAGGCATAAAACGATCCCTGCTGGATGCGGCTGGGCACAAGATAATCCCGGCGCCCTCGGGCGTGCTCCGCCCCAGCATGGGAGTTTCCACTTCGATAAAGTCCAGCGCATCGAAATAATCGCGCATGATCTTGATGATCCGATGCCGCAAAACAAGCGTGCGTTGCATCTCCGGCCGGCGCAGATCAATGTAGCGATACTTCAACCGTATATCTTCGCCGGGCAGATCTTTGCTGGTCGGTTGGAACGGCGGGGTCGTGCTTTTGTTGAGGATCTCCAATCGCGCCGCGCGCACTTCGATCTCGCCGGTGGAGAGCTTGGGATTCACGGTGCCCTCCGGACGCTTGGCCACTTTGCCGGTTACGGCCACCACGAATTCCGATCGCAGCGCCTTGGCCATTTCCAGATTTTCCTTGCCGCCTTCCGGAGCGAATACGATCTGGGTAATGCCGTAACGGTCGCGCAGGTCGACAAACAGCACCCCGCTGTGATCTCTGGAAGTATCTACCCAACCGCACAGAGTTACCTGCCGGCCCACGTCGCTTGGTCGCAATTCGCCGCAAGTGTTAGTCCGCAACAATTTTGCATCTCCACTAATAATGGTTTCTTTGTACTATAAGAACTTTCAATTTTAGCCTACCCCAAACGCGGCGCAAAGTGGTTAATAAGAAGTGCATAAGTGAATAAATTGCCGCTAAAATGTCCGTTATGGATTTCAATATCTCAGACCGCATTTTCCCATCTGCCCCTCTCCCTCCGAGAGAGATTCATCCATAGTCCCCTCTCCCTCCGGGAGAGGGTCAGGGTGAGGGCACTAAGTGCACAAAGAATTCAAATGGATGGCTTAGGTTCTTTGTTTGAGGTTAGAGCGCATCTTGTAAAGCCACGACGGGCACCAACCGCAGGTTGGTCGGTCGCGGTTTGGTTATGTCATAAAGCCGCAATTGCTGGTTTCGGTTTGGTTGCGACTGTCAGGCCGCGCAAGATTAGGATGAGTTAAGAGAAATGCCCACGCCATGGGGGAATTGCATGGAGAAATGTTTAGTGTAAGTTGTAGTTATCAAAGGACACGAAGAAACTCCGCCTCGAATCCACATTCCAGCCCTCAAAATACCCGGAAAACAAAATAATTGGACTTATCCCCTCTTTCAGGAGAAACCCATGGACAAAATCGACATTGATAAAATAGAAAAAATCATTGCTGACAGAAAAAAGGCGTATAAGTACTTCGCCGATAGTTCCAGCGTGTTTAACACTTTTCTGGAAATGGAACATAAAACCTATGCCGACGGCAACCTGACAAGGAAATATAAAGAATTAATCGCACTGGGAATATCGATCTATGCCAATTGCGAATCGTGCATGGAATGCCATATCAAAGAGGCCTTAAATGCGGGCGGCACCAAGGAGGAAATCCTCGAAGCCCTTGGCGTTAGTATCGAAATGGGGGGCGGCCCGGCTACCGTGGCAAGTAGATTTGCCATGAATGTCTTGGAATATTATTTTAATAAGTAACGGTCTAGACGATCTGCTCCACTACCGCGGCCGGATCGATTTGACCCGACACCGACACAAAACGGCATTCGCTGAGGCTGCGAAACCACGTGTTTTGCCGCTTGGCAAGTTGCCGGGTGTGAAGCTGGACCAGCTCCACTGTCTCGGCCAAATTCCTTTGCCCTTCGAGATGTTCGATCACTTCGCGATACCCCACGGCCTGCCGGGCGGTTTTCCCCAGCGGTTTCGGTCCGTCTAGCAAGCCCCGCACCTCCTCTACCAATCCCTGGGCAAACATCCCGCTGACGCGGCGATTGATGCGCACATAAAGTTCTTCTCGCGGCCAATCGAGCACAAAAACATGGCACCTATCGGCCGGAGTGCCAATCTTGAATTGCTTTTGATATTCGCTGATCGGCCGGCCCGTAAGGTGATAAATCTCCAACGCCCGAATCAGCCGCCGGGTATCGTTGGGATGCAATCGGGCCGCTGCCACTGGGTCGACCTCTTGCAATCGTCCATGCAACCAGTCGGCCCCATGCCCTTGTGCCTCTTGTTGGAGTTGTTGACGAAAGGTCCAATCGGCCGCCGGTCCTTGAAATATCCCCCTTAGCAGCCCCTTTAAATATAACGGCGTGCCGCCCACAAAGAGCACTTTTTTGTCCCGGCTGAGTATATTTTCAATACATTGATGTGCGGCTTCAATATATTGTGCCAGGCTGTAATCTTCATCCGGATCAATGATATCAATCAAGTGATGCGGCACCCGTCCGCGTTCTTCACAACTGGGCTTGGCCGTGCCGATATCCATCTGCCGGTAGAGCGTCATCGAATCCATCGACACGATTTCCG
This sequence comes from Pirellulales bacterium, assembly GCA_963820545.1. Lineage (GTDB taxonomy): Bacteria > Planctomycetota > Planctomycetia > Pirellulales > Thermoguttaceae > CAWGAJ01. The sequence goes on along the minus strand of CAWGAJ010000002.1, from coordinate 1,191,557 downwards.
CGCCCAGGCGCTCAGCCAACTGCACGCCCACGGCCGACTTGCCCGAGGCCGTGGGCCCGGTGAGATACCAGCAATCTAAGAGAGGATGAAATGACATGGAAAATCAATTTATTGTAAAACGTTCATTATAATAAAAGCCCACGGGTTGCAACCCGTGGGCTTATTCTTGTTACAAGGTTCTGCTTAGGAATATGCGAGATTTTCTTTTACTCTCGTCGCCGCCGCCAGCTATAGACTACGAGGCCAATAGCTCCCACGCCGAGGAGGACGAGGGTGGAGGGTTCCGGGACAACGGTCAAAGAAATATCGTCAAGAGCGAAGTCATTTCCTAACCAATCTAAGTTGCGATCATAAATTTGTATGTCGAGTGAATTGCTGGAGCCGGAATTCCAGGTCGTCGCGAACTGCTGCCAGTCCGCAGGGGTGGTAGGGGCAGTGAAAGAAATCGTCTGGCCATTGAGGATGAAATCGAGACTGGCCGGGTACAGGTAGTAATAAGGGTAGCCGGACCAATTGGAAACCCATGTTGAAAAGTTGTACTGAGTGTTTTGCGTCACGCTCACTGTCTCAGACCAAAGCAGTGTGTCAGCGACTGGGCTTCCGTTGACAGCCATCATCAGTCCTGAGCCGGTAGTGTGATCTACATACGATTGTCCAAGGGGGTGTGAAAGGTAGGGGTTGGACACAACATCATAGGTTCCTTCAGACCCGATATTGCCAGGTGAGAACAGATAGGAACTCGTGAAGCCCAAGTTGCCTTGTTCGAAGTTTCCGTTGACTATTAGGTTCCCGTCCGCTCGGAGTTGACCTAAAGTAACGACGACCAGAATTGGTCCCGTGACCAGCATTACAATTAACCTTCTCATATCAAACTCTCCTGAAAATGCGGGCGACTTGTCGCCCGGGCAATAGAATATGATTCAATAAAAAGTTCGTTCGTAAACCGTGTAGGGCCGACTAACACGGCATGCATGTCCACGACAAGCGTGGACATGGCACACGCGCCCGTTTCACAGTGGAAAGCAGAAATCCTACTAAAGCCCGCGGCGGCGCACGCTGGCCTGGGAAGCTGCCTTCAAAGGAAAAGACGAGCCGACCGGTTTTTTATTCGCCCGGGCTTGGGAAGAATCGCCGCCGATCTTGGCGGCCTGTATGTGCCTGGGCAATAATTCGAAGCGCTGCCTCGCTAAGCCGACTTGAGATAGTTAACTTATTTCTAAAATATAATGATGTGAAAAATCTGTCAAAGAAAATGTGGATTTTCTGAAAAATAAAGGCATCTGGGGGGAAGATTTTGGGTCAAGAACGAAAATCTTCCCCCTCCCCCACTCAACACCCCGCCATAAATGAGAGGACTTGTTCCTAACCGCAAACCCGTTTCCCACGGAACCATGTTGCCGCGACTGGTTTTTCCGAGTCGAATAGCAGCTCATATTCTCGTTCCCAGGCTCCGCCTGGGAACGCACGAAAAACGAAACTGCTTCCCCTTTTCTCTTTTTACGCTCGCCGCCGCCGCGCATAGAATGCCAAACCGGTAATACCTATGCTCAACAGGGCGATAAGCGCCGAGGGTTCGGGCACTTCAAGGGCCAAACTATGCATCCCCCCGGCGGTGATTCCCACGAAGTCATTGCCGGCAGGCACATCACATTGGCCATACGAATTATCGCCCCAGGCCACAAGCGAGCCATCACTCTTCAGTGCCAGACTGTAACATATCCCAGCGGCGATGTCCACAAAATTATTGCCGGCAGGCACGTTGCATTGGCCATATTCATTCCAGCCCCAGGCCACCAACGAGCCATCGCTCTTCAGGGCCAAACCGTGATAATACCCCGCGGCGATGTCCACGAAGTTATTACCGCTAGGCACGTTGCATTCACCATAATAATTAAGTCCCCAGGCCGCTAGTGAGCCATCACTCTTCAGGGCCATGCTATAGCAATCCCCACCGGCGATTTTCACGAAGTGATTACCGGCAGGCACATTGCATTCACCTAACGTACTTTCGCCCCATGCCACCAGTGAGCCGTTGCTCTTCAGCGCCAAACTGTGTAACCTCGCGGCGGCGATGTCCACGAAGTTATTACCAGAAGGCACATCGCATTGGCCGCTATAATTCCAGCCCCAGGCCACAAGCGAGCCGTCGCTATTCAGTGCCAGACTGTAGTCTAACCCAGCGGAGATGTCCACTAAGTTATTGCCGGCAGGCACATCGCATTGGCCATAGTCATCGTAGCCCCAGGCCGCCAGTGAGCCATCACTCTTCAAAGCCAGACTGTGGTCTAACCCAGCGGCGATGTCCACAAAATTATTTCCGGAAGGTACGTTGCATGCGCCATATGGACCATTGTAGCCCCAGGCACAAATGGAATAGGCCTGGGCTGACTGAACTGAAACAAGATAGAATATTAGTACGCAGGCAAAAACTATTACCAACTTTCTTTCATCCGCAATTAGACGTTTCATTTTTGTGTCTCCTTCCCAAACAGATGATTAAGATATGATTCAATAAAAAATTCGTTCGTAAACCGCGTAGGGCCGACTAACACGGCATGCATGTCCACGACAAGCGTGGACATGGCACACGCGCCCGTTTCACAGTGGAAAGCAGAAATCCTACTAAAGCCCGCGGCGGCGCACGCTGGCCTGGGAAGCTGCCTTCAAAGGAAAAGACGAGCCGACCGGTTTTTTATTCGCCCGGGCTTGGGAAGAATCGCCGCCGATCTTGGCGGCCTGTATGGGCCAGGGTAGTTTTATTCGAGACGCTGCCTCACTAAGCCGACTTAAGATAGTTAACTTATTTCTAAAATATAATGATGTGAAAAATCTGTCAAAGAAAATGTGGATTTTCGGGAAAATAAATGCATCTGAGGGTAAGAGTTTGGGGCAAGGACGAAAATCTTCCCAATTCCCCTCCTCATACCCACCTATAGAGGCGAGGACTTGTTCCTAACCGCAAACCTGTTTCCCGCAGAACCACGTTGCCGTGGCTGGTTGGTCCGAATCGAGGAGCAACTTGAATGGATCGGCCGTTTCGGTATCGGGTAGGGGCACGACGGCCAGGTTGGCGAGTTTTCCCGCCTGCAAACTGCCGATTTCCCCATCCCGGCCCAGGGCCTTGGCGCCTTCAAGGGTGCCCAGTTGCAGAACGATCTGCGGGCTTAGTTCTGGATAATGTCGCGCAACGTGGCGGATTTCGGCCAGCAGGTCCAGATCGGGCGCCGAGGCCCGGCTGTCGGTTCCTAAGCACACTGTCACGCCCGCCGTGAGCATTTGTTCCAGCGGATAGCGGTCGTGCCCGAAAAATTCGTGCGTTCGCGGACAATACACCACGGCCATGGATTCGGCATGATCGGCCAAAAGCCCGATCTCATCATAACTGAGGTAATTGCCGTGAATTATCAGCACGCGACTGGCAACGGCAAGCATTTGCAGATAATCCAACAGTCGTGAACCCGGCAATCGAGCGGAAGGATCATAAACGCCTAAATCACTGAACAAATCTTTTAAAGGTCCGCTGCCTTCCGCGAGAAATTCTATTTCCTCGCACGACTCGGCCAAGTGCATTGCTAGCGGAATTTGATGCCAGACGGAAAGTTTAATTATTTTTTGCAACAAATCTTGATGGACACTATAAGGCGCGTGCGGACTCAGGCCGATCCGCCAGCCGGATGAAGTCTCGTCGGTGTGTTTCACACACCCTACGAAATTGTGGGCAAGTTCCAGGGCGGGGGCGATCCGATCGGCCGTGGGCGCGATGAGTTCCACGAATACCATGCCATCGGCTGTCACATTCTCTATCGCAGACATGGTGGACAAATCGGGCTGGGCAATTTCGCCGATGGTGCTCACGCCGCAACAGACACATTCATTAAATCCCTTTTTCACTGCGCGGATATTAACTTCTGGGGCCGCCCGGCGATGCTCGATCACCCGCCGAAGCCAGTCGACAAAGCCCATTCCCGGCTCGCCCAAGGGTTTTGTAAGATCGCTGAATTCCAGATGTGTATGCGCGTTGACCAGCCCCGGCAGGATGGCAACATTTCCCAAGTTTTCCACTGTATCGGCCGCAATCTGTTTGCCCACGGCCGCGATGCGCTGGGCCTGAATGCCGACCATGCCGTCGGCAATCGGCCTTGACGAAACGGGAAAAACATATCGGGCTTTAAGCGCGTGGACTGCCATTTCAAATTGCACACCGAAAAAGTTTAGAGCGTATAGAGCAAATCCCCTCTCCCTCCGGGAGAGGGCCGGGGTGAGGGCGGTTCAAACTGTTGCAGCCAATAATAATACAGTTTTAAGATAGGCTCTTTAAAACGCAATGCCCTGCAAAAGCAAGACTATTTCAGCAGTGATGCCAAACCCATCGAAATCCCCTCCGGCTTGGCCTCGGGCGCTTCACCCCGCTTAATGGCCTCTTGCAGTTCTTCCTCGGGCGTTTTTCGATAAGGCAACTGGCTGAACCAGACCAGCAGTAATAATCCCAGGATGGCCGTTAAAATTACCACTGACCAGGGATACGTGCAACCGCCGTCTTGGCCGTGAATTACCAATCCATTCAACCAGGGGATGTTTTCCGCTATCGCCGGCGTCAAGCGGCTGTTCAGCACGGCCAGGCTGTTGTGCGTCACGTGGAAGATAATACAGGGCAGGATGCTTCCGGTTTGCACGGCCAGATATCCCATTACCATGCCCGCCAAACAGGCCAACAGCGATTGCTGCAAAATGCCGTGGGTAAGGCCAAAGAAGAAAGCGCTTAGGACAATGGCTCGCCATTTATGTCCAATGTGTCGGAATCCGGAAAGCATGAATCCCCTGAAGGTCAATTCCTCGCAAACGGCCGGGACCACGGCGAGGACCAATAGCAATTGCCAGATATTCGCTTGCAGCAGCATCTGCTGGATGTTTTCCAAAGCCCTTTTCGCGCCCTCGCTCACCGGATACAACTGCGTGATCGCCGCTTGCAGCACGTTGGCCGCCGGATGCAGCAGTACGGCCAACAGCAGCGCGGCGGGAATGGTCCTCCAGGCGGGCAGTTTCAAAAGCAGGGTTTCTCGCGGACTGCTGGTCAGCACCAGGGTCATCAGCAGTGCGGGCGTGAGGATAATCGCCAATTGCGTGCTGAGCGCCATCCGGGCGAAAGCGGCAAATTCGCCGGGCGGGGAAAGGGAAAAACTCAGGAAAAAGCGGACCAGCAGCACCACGATCGCGCAGCATACGGCCCCGGCCACGGTCGGCGTGGGAAATCGCTCGCTTAACAGATGCCGCAGCCACAGTTTTATGTCCAGTCGCTCGCTCTCGCGAAAGAGCACCGTATCGGAGTTGAACTGGTCCACGGCCCAGCGGATGGCCAACATGCAGGCGCCCAAGGTCACGCCCGCCACCACCGGCGTATATTGGATGGCCGGCAGATAATGGCCTTCCAACAAACTACGCAAAAGCACCACCACGCCGGTAATGGGAATCAGGCTGTTGCCCAAGTTCAGTTCCACGCCAGGCAACATGGGCAAAATTACCAGCGGCATGATAATCAATAGCAAAGGCATCAGATAGTATTGCCCTTCCTTGGTGCTCCGGGCGAAGGCCGCTATGGCCAGGCACAGGGCGCTAAACAGCGCGGAAACCGGCAGCAGCGCCGCCAACAACCAGATTAGGGAAATGGCCGGCGGAAGTTTGATAATTCCCAAGTGGAAAAACACCGCCCAAACCGTAATGCCCACGCTTAAGATGTTCAATATCGCCGTAACCATGCTGAAAAGCATGATCGCCAACAATTTTCCCAGCACGATTTCGCTCCGCTGGGCGGGACTGCTGAGCAAGGTTTCCAGCGTGTTTCGCTCTTTTTCGCCGGCACAAAGGTCGATGGCCGGATAAAACGCGCCGGTGAGGGCCCAGAGGATCAACAGCACGGGCAAGATCTTCGCCCAGGAGGTCGCTCCCCGATAGCCGCTTTCGCCGGCCAAGTCGGCCGATTCGAGCGTAAACGGACGCAGCGCCTCGCTCGTCAGGCCGCCGGCCGCCAGGTTCTCCTCGCCGATCTGTTCCGTCCAACGCCGCAACACTTCCGCAAGTCGGGCAAAAGCGATTTGCGATTTTTCGCTGGCCGTGGTGTAAATGATCTCCGGATTAGGCACCGATAAAGGTACGCTGAACTCCGCCGCGTTTTTGTTCGCCTTCCGATTCTGGACGCGCTGGGCGATTGCCTGCTGGAAATAACCCAAGCGCTCCACGAAATCGGGCGGGAAATATAGCGCCGCGTCGTATCGGCTCGTTTGCACCTGCTCTCGGGCGTATTCGCGCATATCGGTTTTTTGCGGGCTTTCCTGCCGCGGCTCATGGGGCGAAAAAAACAGTTCCAGCAAGCGGGCCCGGTCCGGATCCTCAAACAGCTCCGCGGCGAACTGCTGGTTCTCGAAAAGCGACGGCAAATCGCCCCAGTTTTGCGCATTGACGATCAGCACTCGGGTCGGCTGTTCTCGAAGAAATTGCGTCAGTTGGAAAAAACTGATCCCCAACAACGGATAGAGCAAAATCGGCACCACCAGAATCATGAACAAGGTGCGCCGATCGCGCATCTGATCGCGAATTTCGCGGGCTAAAATCAATTTGACGTTGGATAATCTCATAAGCATATTTAGCCCCGTGAATACACGGGGGATAATTCTAATTCATTCCCCGCAAACACACGGCGGCGGCCCCGCGTTCCTCCTGTTGCGAAATCAACTGGAAAAACAGTTCTTCCAGGTCGTCTTGCCGGTGCTGCTCGCGCAGTTCATCAAGCGTTCCTTCGGTGAGCACTTGTCCGCGGTGCAGGATCGCCGCCCGATCGCAGATTTTTTCCGCCTCGCGCATGATGTGCGTGGAAAAAATAATGCACTTGCCCTGATCGCGCAATTCGGTCACGGTTCTCAGCAGGGCCCGGGCGACCAGCACGTCCAAGCCGGCGGCGGGCTCATCGAAGATCAACACCGGCGGATCGTGCACCAGCGCTCGCGCCACCGACACCTTCTGCTTCATTCCCGAGGACATTTTTGCCCCCAGTACGTCGCGGGTATCGTTCATTTTCAGCCGCTCGAAGAGTTGCTCCATGCGCTGGTGAAGTTTCTCTTTAGGGATGCCGTGCAAACGGCCAAAATATTCCACCATCTCCCAGCCGGTCATCCGATCGTAGACCGCGGTATTGGCCGACATGAATCCAATTTGCCGCCGCACCTGGTCGGATTGGGTGATCACGTCGAAGCCGTTAATCTTCGCCGTGCCCGACGTGGGACGCAGTACGCTGCTGAGAATGCGCAAGATCGTCGTCTTGCCCGCCCCATTAGGGCCCAAAAGCCCGTATATTTGTCCGGCCTGAGCGCGAAAACTGATCCCTCCCAACGCCACGAATCTGCCGCGTCTTAAGTCGGTATAGCATTTGGTCAATTCGTGAGCGTGAATCATAAACAGGGTTCAGGGTTCAGATAGGGATTAGGCGATAGGGATCAGGGATTTGTGTTTAATCATTCATCTCGTTCCCATGCTCCGGAATTAATTCCCGTTCCCATGCTCCGGCGTGGGAATGCCCTTTTTCGATGCTTCATGTCGAAAAGTCCGTTAACTTTCAGTATATCCTCGATTTGTGCGGGGGACGAAAAATATCCTCATACTTTCGTTCTCACGCTGGAGCATTTCATCTCGTTCCCACGCTGGAGTGTGGGAACGAGACGATGCCCTGTCATCGCCTTAACCCCGAACCCCGATTCCCCAATTTCCAACTCTATAGCTAATTTCACGTTACGGCGTTACTCGCTTCTGGCAGAAGCTCATAAAACACGTTTCGTTTCCGGGGGGTATAACCCGCTTCGATGATAGTATTTCGGATTTCTACCTCTGTGGTGCTGAAGCGGACGCCGGCCGCGGCAACCACGTTTTCTTCGATCATCAGGCTGCCGAAGTCATTTGCCCCCGAGCGCAAGGCCAGTTGTCCAATTCGTAGACCTTGTGTTACCCAACTCGCCTGGAGGTTGGCAAAATTGTCCAAATACAGACGGCTTACAGCCAGGGTTTTCAAATAGTCGAACGCGCCGATCTTGGGCAACCGGGCCAAATCCGTACCACCGGGCTGAAAGGTCCAGCAGATAAAAGCCGTAAATCCGCCCGTTTCATCCTGCAATTGTCGCAAACGTTCCAGGTGTTCGATCCTTTCGGCGAGGCTTTCAACGTGTCCGAACATCATGGTGGCCGATCCGCGTCCGCCGAGCCGGTGCCAGGCGCGGCATACGTCCAGCCAGCGATCGGTGGAAATTTTGCATGGACTTACTTCCTTGCGCACGCGATCTACGAGGATTTCCGCCCCGCCGCCGGGAAGACTGCCTAAACCCGCCTCTTTCAATCGCCGCAGCACCTCTGCGATGCTCAACGCAGAGATTCTGGCAATGTGATCGATCTCCGGCGGACTGTAACCGTGGACATTAATTTGCGGAAAGTGCTCCTTGATATCGCGCAACATGGCTTCATGCCATTCGATTTTCAGATCCGGATTCATGCCGCCTTGCAAAAGAATCTGGTTGCCGCCCAACTCGATGGTCTCTTGGATTTTCCGCTGTAACTCTTCCTTTTCGATCACGTATCCTTCGCTGTCGCCCGGCTGGCGATAGAACGCGCAAAACCGGCAGCCGCTCAGACAAATATTTGTATAATTGATGTTGCGATCGATGTTATAAGTACGATAATCTTCGCCGTGCAGCCGGCGCGTGACGGCGTCGGCGGCTTGGGCCAATGCGGCCAATTCGCTGGTTTGTAACAGACGCAATCCCTCCTCGGGCGTCAAGCGTTTGCCGTCGCGGGTTTTATCGAGCAATGGTCGGATGGAGGCGCTCAAGACTCGCTCCCGCCGGTGCAAACCCGTGTCGTCCGGCTAGTTCATAAAACAGTTCCAGCCCCCGTAGTTGCGGCTGGCCAAGATAAAAAACCAGGTGGTCGCGCAAATAAACCAGACAATCCTCTGCGGAGATATCGAAATTCGCGGCTTCACGCCGGGCAATTTCCGCGATTCGTTTCAGACCCTCATCGCGAGCAGCCGACAATAAGGCCTCGAATCCTTGCAACTCCACGCCCGGTCGGGCGATCCACATGGCAAATACGAAAGGCAGCCCGGTCCATTCCATCCAACGCTGGCCCAGGTCCCAGACAAACTCAAACCGGCCTTTTTCAGAGGCTATGCCGCGATCGCCGATCAGCAACACGGCATCGGCCGAGACATTCGCCGCGGATGCGCCGATGGGCAACAAACGGATTTCCGGTTCCAGGCCGTACAGCTCCTTCAGCAGAATGCGGATCAACACCGCGCTGCTGCGGGAACCTTCATCCAGGGCCAGGGTGCGTATTTGCGCGGCTGGCACGTGGCTGAATAATCGCACGCTCCGCACCGGACCGTTGCAGGCGATGCAGGCGTCAGAAACGATTCTATAATCCGGCCGGCGAAAATATTCGATCGAAGGAATCATTGCCACGTCCAACGCGCCCGCTTGCAAGGCGTCGGCCAGCCGGCTTGGCACGTCGAAGATCAATTCCGCTTGGGGGGCAAATTGGGCCAGGCAATAGGTAAGCGGCCGGGCGTTCAAGTACTGTACCGCCCCCACACGAATTACATGCCGTGGGTTATTCCCCGGGATTTGCTGCACGTTCCACCTAATTGTTTTGCTGAATCGTTTATTATAAGCTCCCGCCGTGCCTGCACAAAAGAGGCTGGAAGAGCAGTGCAAACAACAAAAATCAGGGCCTAAAGCTTGGCCCGATTGACTGTTACATTTTTTGAAATCGTTACAATTATTACAATCTTCACAACCCGCGGTTTTGCCGCGTTCTATTTAAAAAAGCTAAATTTTCCCAGAGTGGATAGTTTTCTGCTGCGTTATGGGCGAGTGATCGCCCCAGCAGTAGCTTTTGAGATTTTTATCTTGCAGATGTGAGATAAACCATGGCCGAGGCAAAGCAAGACAACCTATTGGCTTCCTTAGCCGGCGTGGTCGCAAGCAGTGCGGGGAACAATCCCTGGGACGCGGTGGCCGCATCGCAACCCCAAGATGAAACAGCTTCCGATGCAAAAGATGAGCAGATAAACGCCATTTTGGATCGCATTAAACAAATGACGACTTGCACGGCCAATGTTCCCTCCCCGACCAAAAACTCGCCGCCAGCGCCGCTTAAACCTAATCTGCCGGAAGAGACGTTTATTCCCCGGGAACCGGATTCCTTCGACGATGCCGGACTGACCGAATGCAACGTGGAAGGTCTGATTTTGAAATTCCTCTTGGCTCGCGGCGACATCAACGGACGTGATATTGCCAAACAGATAAAACTTTCTTTCATACCCGTCGACCAGTTGCTCCGCGACATGAAAAACCAACAACTGGTTTGCCACCGCGGCGCCGCGCCGATGAACGATTTCCAATACCAGTTAACCGATATCGGCCGGGAAAGGGCCCGGCGTTTGGTCCAGCACTGTAGCTATTTCGGTTCGGCGCCGGTTCCCTTGGGTGATTATATACAAAGCATCGCTGCCCAGTCCTTAAGCAAACAACATCCCACCTCCGACAACTTGCGTCATGCCTTCGATGACCTCTTGCTGAATAAGAAGATGTTCGATCGCCTGGGGCCGGCAATCAATTCGGGCCGGGGCATGTTCCTTTTCGGACCGCCGGGCAACGGTAAGACCAGCATTGCCGAGCGGGTAACCGCCGCTTTTGGCCAGGAAATTTGGATTCCCCGGGCCATTGGCGTGGATGGCGAAATCATCCGTGTTTATGATCCTGTAAACCACGAGGAATTGCCCCTGCCCGCCGGCGATGGCCTGCTGGAGCAACGAAAAATCGACCGCCGCTGGGTGCGCATCCGCCGGCCCACCATCGTTACCGGCGGCGAATTGACCATGTCGCAACTCGAAGTCTCCTTTAACCAGATCACCGGTATCTGCGAGGCCCCCTTGCAATTGAAAAGCAACTGCGGCACGTTGGTAATCGACGATTTCGGCCGGCAACGCATGAGGATCGACGAACTCTTGAATCGCTGGATCGTCCCCTTGGAAAAACGCTACGACTTCCTCAATATGCCTAACGGCAAAAAGATCAGGGTCCCCTTTGATCAACTGATCATCTTTTCCACCAACCTGGAACCGCGCGCATTGGTCGACGAGGCCTTCCTCCGCCGCATTCCCTACAAGATTGAAGTCTCCGATCCCACCGAGGATGAATTTCACGCGCTGTTTGCCATCATGGCGACCAAGCTGGGCATTCCCTACCGCAAAGAGCCGGTGGATTATCTGATCAACTCGTTCTACAAAAAACACGGTCGCCCCTTCCGCTTTTGCCATCCCCGGGATTTTCTGCTGCAAATCCGCAACTACTGCCTCTATTACAAGTGCCCCCTGGAAATCACCAACGAATATATCGACAAGGCAGTAGATAATTACTTCTCGGTGATGTAACTAGAGCGGTCCTCGTTTGACCGCTTGCTAGTTCAATACGGTGGACTTCACGGGGCGGCGGGCTGCGGCGGCGTCATCTTCTTTAGCAACCGATTTTGCATGATGATGTTGTTGACTTTCTGATAATCGTAAAACGCCTCATCCGAGTCTCTTTGCAGAATTCGTTCCCGCAGGGCTTTGAGTTTTGGCTCGTCTTCCACCGTGCTGGAAACAGCCAGGGCTTCATAGCTGCCCTTTTTCCCGACCGATCGGAATAGTTTAATGTAGTCCTTCTGGAAAGCGTCGGCGGATACTTGCTTCTTTTTTGCATGCGTCCCCAGATCGGTTTTCATCTGCCCCATATTATCAATTGTCTCGCGGGCAAATTTAACTAGTCCTTCGTCTTTCTCTTGGACAATAACTTGCTCGTAAAATTTTTGCATCTGGGCCAGATCGGTGAAGATTCTTTCCAGTGAACTTAATATCAAGCTGCGCACTTCCGCATTTTTTTCCGTCCAGAAACGGTCTTGCAGCGGCCCCGCGGCCTCGAGGGCAAGGAGCCACTGCCCCAGCACATTAATTGCGTTGATTCTCACGTTGAGGTTCTTGTCGTCAATTTTTTTCAAGAGGAAGGGAACCGCCTTATCGCCCATTTTGCTGAAGACAAAGATGGATTGCAAATATGACTCCCGCGAATCTTTGCTGAGGATTTCTTCGGTTTTCGATAACGCCGCTTCATACTGCATCTGCGCTAACAGATTCAGAATATTGTATCGCATTAATTTGTCCGACGTGGCGTCCAGAACAGAAAGCAGATAGTCGCCGGCTGGCTTGCCGCCGATTGTCGCCAGCGCAGAAGGCAACTGTCCCGTACCAACTCCGACTTGCTCTGCCGATGCAGGGCGATGATCGTCTCCGCCGCCGTCTGATCTTTTGTCAGTCCCAGCGCCCAGATATAGACCGCAAGTTGACGGTCCGTTGTGGTCCGGTCTTTGAGTTTGGCAAGCAGCAACTTTGCAATGCCGAGTGGATTTTTTTCAATCTGCTCTGCAATAGACTCACTCAAATAAGGAGTAATCCTTCCTCCCGAGGACGCCAATTTCTCAATCTCGGCCAGTGTGCTCTTTGTCTCCTGCGCCGTGACCGAGGCAAACAACGGCCCTGTCATAAACGTCAATATCGAAAATAGCCATAACACGTAAAAACGCATTGCTCCAACTCCTTTTAGCTTAATCTCACTCCCAGGCTCTGCCTGGAAAAAAGATGATAATAGTCATTCGACGCGTAGACGCTTTTTTTCTAATTTTTTCTTCCGGCTTTGTGTGCTTGGATGGCTTGCTGGGCCAATTTATCGAGTTTTCCACTCTTGGCGTCTTCCTCGATCTGTCGATCCCACTCGTCTGTGTCATATTTGGCAAACTAATCGCGAAAAGTGGCGAGTTCGGTAGGAGTGAGTTTTTTAATATCGCGTTCAAGTTTCTCAATGGTCGTCATAGGAAAATCCCTCCAAAAAGATTATACCACAATCAAGCCTGAACGCAAAAGCGATTTATCCGTGCGAGAGCTCGATACCGAACGGCAATTTCAACTGCGGGTCTTTTTCCGCCTGCGGCGCGAGTTCCTTGAAGAGCAGACTGGGTTGGATGTCGGTGTTATGCTGATACTTGTCGCTGTTGTATTCAGTGAAATCGCCGCGGATGTCGTGATAGAAGATCTGGCAGATGGCCACGCCCGGGTAGATGCGGACCGGTTGCACGGCGAACATCTCCAGGGTCCAGTAGCCGCAAAAACCCACGTCGCCGAACCCGGCCGTCACGTGCACGAACAGTCCCAGTCGCCCGACCGACGAACGGCCCTCGATCATCGGCACCAGGTTATGTGTTTCGGTCCGCTCTGTTGTTCGCCCTAAATAGAGTTGATTGGGTTGCAGAACGATGCCCTCGGGAGGAATCCCTATGCGCCGCACGCGATTGGCCTTGCGCATATCGAGGATCAGTTCCTCGTAGACCATCAATTCGTCGTGCAGCGACAAGTTATAGCTGTTCGGATTCAGCCGCGACTCGTCGAACGGTTCGATGATAATGTTCTGGCCGAGTTGTCGCTTGATTTCGTGTCCGGAAAGAACCATGGCAGTAGATGGAAGGTAGTAGGTAGGAGATAGTATATGGTAGGTAGTAGATAGTTGTTAATGGGCAGTGGACGGTGTGCAATGGCTCTAAGCTTGGATGGAGAACTCTTTAGTGCCACTCCCCACTAGCCTTTGGCTTCATTTTTATGCGGTCGAAAGATTGCTCTATGGGACGCCGTAGAGCGGATTTTCCGCGTCTCCCCAGCAAAGTGTCGTTTCGGGAATCTGTTCCACATGCCCGTCACAGAAGGTCACGATTATATTTCCCCTATGATAGCTGGATAAATCCGGACCTTGTACTGGAGGAGTGTCGCTGGGTCCATCAATGATTTTTTCTTTGTTTATATCTGGCAGGGCTAGCTTCGCAGGCCAAGTAAAAGCTAACGGCAAAAGTCTCGAATATCCTCCGGCCAGTGGGACAAGCGGAGGATTATTATAAGTCCATGGCCCGGCCTGCAAGTTTTCGGAAAGCATTACAGTACGTGTCGTGGATTTCGGGGCATCGAGTGATATATCCGGCTCGACTTTCAAAGCGGAAGCGTCCCAGCCAGCCCGATTACGAAACAATCGCTGCGAGTAATCAATTGGCAGACTGGGAATAGCGTTTTCAGGGCATACGCCTAGATTCACCACATAAGACAACCCACCCACTGGATCGATCAAAGTATTCGATGGACAGATCAATTGCGCCACCTTGACCGAGGTGCCTGAACCATCCTGCCAATCTTCCCATAGATTCATACGTCCCAACTCACTAAAAATGGCCATAACCCAATTGATAAAAGGAGGAGTCGGAGTTGAAGAAGTGGCTACAAGTGGATTAAAAACCCCCGGCAAGCGTATTTTAATATTATCGTAGCTGATAATTGCTTTTCCCAATTCTGATTGATTATTCATACACTGAGCGGCCCGGCACTTCGCGAGCGTTGTTGACAGCGGGCAATAATAACGCCGCCAAGATGCTGATGATCAGTATAACCACCAGCAATTCCACCAAAGTAAATCCGCCATGTTTTTTTCTGCTCAAGTTCATCATTGCACCCCATGGATTTTGACTCTTACATCCAGCCTCAGGCTTCCAGCCTCAAGCCTATAATCATTTTCGCACGAGGCTACAAAAAATGCCAGCTTAAAGCGTCCCCTCTCCCTCCGGGAGAGGGTTAGGGTAAGGGAAAATCCGCGTTTTTCGCCCTCACCCAAAAGGGAGAGGGGAAGTTTGGCAACAATGTTCTGAATCCAACGACAAAAAACTTGACGTTCTTGCCATTTCTTGCGAGTATAATATTAGGCATTACTAGAACGGGCCAAAGGAGGATGACTGTATGTACCGGAAAAAATCAGCTTTTACGCTAGTCGAGTTGTTGGTGGTAATAACTATTATCGGTATGTTGGTCGGCCTGCTGATGCCTGCCGTGCAATCGGCCCGTGAAGCCGGCCGTCGCGCACAGTGCTTAAACAACCAAAAACAAATCAGTTTGGCCTTGCTCCAATATGAAGGACAAAAAGGCGCTTTTCCTGGCTATGTCGACGAATATCGCGGCTACCTGACAGGCAGCACCACTGTAAAGCAACGAAAAATTAGTTGGTTCGTAGCGATCCTCCCTTATCTTGATCGCAACGATCTGCACGAATTATGGAAAGAGCTGACTTTCCCGAATACCAATCCCGATAATCCAATCCCGGGTGATAATACAGTCGCGAATAATCCCATACCGGGCGTTTTCATGAGGATCGCGATTTGCCCCAACAATACTCCACCCACGCCCAACGATTCGTGGTTGTCCTACCGGGTTAACGTCGGTCGGATAACTCCAAATTCTTTTGCTAATAGTGACGCCACCACAAAAGCTAATGCTCTGGCAATACCCGCGGAAGGCGTATTTACCGATCAATTCCAGGATAATCCTCCACCTCTCCCCAATCCGGAAAATATTGTGCGTATAGGGCTGAGCTCCATTGTGGCCCATGACGGCACATCTACAACTCTGATGCTTGCCGAACACTCGGCATCGGTGCCCCCCTTACCCGTAGGAGGAGAACAGTATCAGGATGGCAAATGGGCGCCCCTTATTCAGAATTCCACACAAGTTGATTCTTCAAATATATGGAGTGATACAAATCCGGATAATGCATTGATCTTAGGTTTCAACTGGGGAAAAATGAATCCGGCAAATCCCAACCAAGCAGGTAGTCCTCCACCCAATCAAAAGATGTTCTCCAACCATCCCGGCGGAGTTGTCGTGAGCTTTTGCGGTGGACATCAATCGTTTATGAAAACCGATATGGATCGGGTTATATTCATGCAGTTGATGTGTCCCTGGGATCGATATGTCGGCATTATGGATCCCAACAATCTCGCTCAAGAGGCCCCGCCCTTAGATGAGAATAAATACTAAAAATCTATAAATCCTCTCTCCCTTCGGAGAGCCTATAATAAAAGTCCCCTCTCCGGGCACCACCGGGCACCATGCGTAGCATGGTCGATCGGGGAGAGGGCCTGGTCAGGTAAACCCTACTGATTACGCATACAAACATAATAACAAGCCCTTAATTCGCCCATCTGCGAATTAAGGGCTTGTTTTTTTCCTTCTCCCCGTCGGGGAAAAAACTCGTTAAGTAGTTAAATCAGTGCAAAGTAACTGGTAAAGTTTGCCGATTATTTCGACAGCTAAAAATAAGTGGACTTTGAGGATTATGTGCCCAGACCGGGCAATTTACCTAGTTTCACAAACAGCGTAGGACGACTTTCAAAGTCATCTTACAAACCCATGGATAAAGCCTTACTCCGCCGGGTGCCACGGGCTGCTTGTCAGCCAGTGCCAGGCCTACAGGAAAGACAAAACGCTGGGTGCCGCGGGCATCTTGCCCGTGCCGCACAAGGTCCACTGGACGCTGGTGTGCCACGACCAACCGACCATGCTACGCATGGTACCGGTCGGTGCCCGGCTTGCAAGCAGTGCATTTTCCACCTTGCGCCTTGCACCTTGCGCCTTGTGTGGCTGGTCTTATTTGTTGGGGGCCTGCTGATGTCGATAAGCGGCTGTCGGCCGTTCGACCATTTCAGCCAGTCGCTCCAGGCGCCCGTGCCCCAGACCCTGGAGCCGCCGCGGGAAAAATCCATGGTCTCCCTGCCCGCCTATTGCGTGGAGCCGCCCGACATCTTGCAGATCGAGATGCTCAAGATGGTGCCTTTGCCGCCCTATCGCATCGAGGTCTACGACGTGTTGCAGATCCGCGCCGTGGGCACGCTTTTGGACCAGCCCATTGAGGGTCCTTACCTGGTGGAAGGCGAGGGCACGGTGAATCTCGGCCCGGCCTACGGCCCGATCCGCGTGGGCGGCATGACCATCGAAGAGGCCACCCGCGCCATTACCCAGCAATTGTCGCAGATCCTCCGTGCGCCGGAGATCTCGGTGCAGTTGTTGCGTACGGCGGGCACGCAGCAGGTCAGCGGCCAGTATTTGGTGGGCCCGGACGGCACGATCAATCTGCGCACTTACGGCGTGGTGCACGTGGCGGGAAAGACGGTCACGGAGATCAAGATCGCCTTGCAGCAGCATTTAGCGCAGTTTTTCGATTCCCCGGAACTATCGGTGGACGTGCTGGGCTACAACAGCAAGGTGTTTTACGTGATCACCGACGGGGCGGGCCTGGGCGACAACGTGCGGCGGATTCCCATTACCGGCAACGAAACCGTGTTGGACGCCATTGCCACGGTGGGGGGCCTCTCGCAGTTGTCCAGCAAAGAGGTGTGGGTGGCCCGGCCGGCGCCGGGCGGGTTCGGCTGCGAGCAGATCCTCCCGGTCGATTACGCGGCCATCACCCGCGGCGGTTCCGCCACCACCAACTACCAATTGCTGCCCGGCGATCGGGTGTTCGTCGCCGAAGACAACCTCATCGGGTTTAACAACTTCATTAACAAGGTCACCGCGCCCGTGGAACGGCTGTTGGGCATCTCCTCGCTGGGCGGCTCCACCGTGCGGAGCTTCCAAACCATGGGCCGAGGCTACAACCTGGGACGGACGGGATTCTAATAGCATAGAGGTGTAAATAATCCGTGATTGGAGAATTCCTACGGCATAGCATAGATCAAAATAATCCAAACCCACTAAATATGGGGGTTAAAAGAGTGTCCTTTATATTGCTTGTTGAACAGTAAAAGTGTAAAATTCGTATGGATTAACAGATGGCGGAAATACTGATTATTGTCAGCCTGCAACGTGCATTTCCAGCCACTATGAGGAGATTGTATCCATGAGTACTCTCTTGACGCTATCTACCATGGTGCTTTTCGGCTGGATGTTGAATTCCCCGAATGATGATTTATTATCGCCTGATATTGCACCGCCCACCTCTTCGCTGCCGCTTCCGCCCCTCCAGGAGAAAACGACGTCTCAGGAGAAAACAAACCGCAGCGCATTGAAAGATGCGCAACAGCGTGAAACACAACGAAAACAATCGGGACTTTCCCGCATGGGTGCATCGCGCCAATATCAGCAAAGGTCCGATTCAAATATGCAGCAGAGGATGCCGGTGGCGCCGACCGATTCTTCCTCAAGTTCAGGGGGAGGATATTATCAGTGGCTGCCGCCAACCGCGGGTTCTGCTCCTGCGGACGGAGCCGATAGCGGCGGTCGTCCTTCCGGCTTGCATGGTCTCGCGGGCTCACCAAATTCGCCCACCCGCGCTCGCCCGGGCACCGCACAGTCTTATACCTCCATGCAAAACGCCCAAGATCAAAATCGTCGTCAGGCAGCCGCTCGAAACGCGGCCGCGGCTTCACCGCAAACTACTCCCAAGCCTTTTTCCGGTTATCAGCAAACAAACCCCGGAGCCAGTCCTTATCTTAATCTCTTCCGCAGCGGAAACAGCAACGGCACGATCGATAATTACACCACTCTCGTCAGGCCGGCATTGGACCAAGGACGAATGAACCAGCAGTTTGGCGCCGACATCCACGGCTTGGAAACCAACTCCCGGGTGCAAGGCCTTAATATCCTGCGCCTCGATCGCGACACGCAAAATTTGCACGGCGTTAACGCTACTCAATACTTCATGAATTACGGCGATTATTATCCCAACGCCAACCGCTAATTCTTTTCCTATTGATATCTGCCCAACAAATGCCGTAGCGCAGCGGCGAGTCCGGGATGTCGAAAGCGATAGCCGCTTGCGAGCAATTGTTTCGGGACCACGCGTGCGCTGGAAAGTAAAAGCTCGTTGCCCATCTCGCCGAAGACTGCTTTTACAGCCGCCGCGGGTAGGGGAAAAACCGCGGGCCGGTGCAGCACTTCGCCTAGGATGGCGGCAAACTCGGCATTAGTCACCGGCTGAGGCGCAACGGCATTAACCGGCCCTGTCAAGGCCTCGGTCATCAGGGCCTGATAAATCGCCCCCAAAACATCGTCTATGGAGATCCAACTCCAATACTGTCGACCATCGCCCACGCGACCGCCCAGGCCGCAGCGGAAAGGCGGCAGCATTCTGGCCAAAGCGCCCCCTCGGGGACTAAGAATGATTCCAAATCGCAGTAACACCAGGCGAATACCTTGTTCTTGGATCTCCGCGGCCGCCTTTTCCCAGGCTTGCGTCGTTTCGGCCAAAAAACTCTCTCCAGGGCTGCTTTGCTCGTCGAGTAATTCCTGGTTCCGATGACCGTAATATCCGCTCGCCGATGCGCACACCAATACTTTTGGCGGGCACTTTTGTTTAGATATCCATTGGCATAACGCCCGGGCGCCTTCCACGCGGCTGGAACGAATCCGCCTTTTTTTGTCCGGGGTCCAGCGGCCAGAAATATTTTCGCCCGCCAAATGAACGACTGCATCGGCGTCTAGTTCCGTTTCCTCCCAAAAACACTCTGTTGCGCTGCAACGCCGGATGGGCCGCACCTGGTGACCGCCGGTGGTCAGAAACGGCGTGAGGGCCGAACCGACAAGTCCCGAGGAACCGCTGACGGCAATTTTCATTCGCGGACGGGCGGCGTAGCATGCATGAAGGGCCAAATCGTGCACAGTGGTATCATCTCGATAGCGAAACACACGCCGTAATTGCCGCTCGACATAGGCCGCTGTGAGCCATTCTCCCACTGCACCGCCCGGCAGAGCATACTGAATTTTATCTTCCCGTACGCACCACGTTGGGCCTCCAGGCTCAAAACGGTGCAGATGATCCCCATAGGCAAAAGGACCGCGGAGCGCGAGGTCGCGGAATTGACAACCCGGTTGATAGTCGCGGTGCTCGATTAACCACACCAGCGGAAACGGGCCAACATGCACGAGCAGTTCCACGCGCGCACCGTCGGCGATTCCGCCGGTTCTCCGCATTATTTTCACACTTTCCCAAGGTGGAATCAGCCGCTCCAACGCTCCTGGCCGCTCGTACCAGGCACAGGCCTCCTCGGCCGATACCGGCAAATTCACGCGTTGGACAAATGTATGCATGTCCCTGCGAGCCCCCTTTGAGTGAGTGAAATTTTGTAGCTGGTTTTTGTTGCGGAAAGTCGCTGCCAGTTTGTAAACCAGCGATCCATTTTATCCCGATTCGGTAAATACTTGATGATTCAGTATTAAATGTGTTTAGTCCGAATAGTCCCCATATAAGGAGGCCGCCGCACGATCTTGTTTTAGGGATAATTTCAGCTATGCGGGTACTTTGGATATTAACAGTCCGCCGATCCTGGCTGTGTTTTTGCCGGCAAAACACCCGAAAAGATACGGAGAGATCTCACACAAAACAGCACAAAAGCGATGTCCAAACACAATGTGATGCGCTTTTTGGCGATGACGATTGCGCTTTGCGCGGCATCGGCGGCGTGGGCTCAGTATGCGCAATCAGGACAATCGCCTCATCCGGCCATTGTGCGGATCATCGCTCCCGAACGGAACGGAGTGTCTTATGGATCAGGGGCTTTGATCGCGGTCAGCGATACATACGGTCTGGTGATCACCAACTGGCACGTGGTCCGCGATGCTGCCGGACCGATTTGGGTGGCCTTTCCCAACGGTTTCTCTTCGGCGGCGACCGTTTTGAAGACCGATCGCGATTGGGACCTGGCCGCATTGGCGATCTGGCGGCCCAACGTCACGCCGCTTCCCGTGGCCACTCAGGCGCCGCAACCCGGCGAGCGTTTAACCATCGCCGGCTACGGCAACGGATGGTTTCGGGCGGTCAGCGGACAGTGCGTTCAATATGTTTCTCCGGGCAGCAATCAACCATTTGAAATGCTCGAATTATCGGCCCCCGCCCGAAACGGCGATTCCGGCGGTCCGATACTTAACGACCGCGGCGAAATCGCCGGGGTCCTATTCGGCTCGGCATTTGGTCAGACCACGGGCAGCTACTGCGGCCGCTTGCGCTGGTTTTTAGGTTCCGTGGCCAATGATTTCCAAAGGCTGCCTGCGCCTGCCCAATCCACGGCAATCGCTGGGGTGCAGCCATCTTCCCTGGTTCCCGTGGCCGCGATTGGCGCGCAGACTTCGCCGTCAGCAGTCACCGCTTACAACAAGCCGCAGACGGGCCCCCCACAAACCGCCCCTTCTTCCTTCACAAATCCCAAACAAAAACCAGCAGCGGCAAGGACCATCGGGGCTGGAAGCCCCATGACTTCTCTTCCCGCGGAATTGTCACCCGCAAGAACATCTTGGTTCGATCAGGTACGAAATTTCCTGGCAGTCGTTGGCCTGCTGCTATTATTAATCCAAGGTCTGCAAGTGGTGGGAAAATTATCGGAGTGAGCGGATGCACACTGCCTCGATGCTCCTCTCCTCAAACCGAATTCAAAGCATTTTCATTTCGAACTAGTCCGCTTGGGTGGTATCGCAAGCATCACTTTATCTCAAATGTTGTTTCGCCCACTACGGAAGGGTATCGGAAGCGTGACATTATGGTAACATTATGCCTTTGTGACAATTCTGAAAGCGTTTTTAAAAAACCAATCGTATTCCAAGCCTATTTATCGACCCATGGCCCTCGACGCATATACTCCCTGCCCAGGCGCGACCGGAAAGAAAATCAAATTCTGCTGCCCGGATTTCCTCAGTGAATTGGAAAAAATCGATCAGATGATCGCAGGCGAGCAATTTGCCGGCTGTCTGCAACATATTATGTGCCTCTGCGAACAACCTGCAAACCGCGACCGCCAATGCCTGCTCTCATATCAGGCCTTGCTGCTCCGCGTGACCGGCCAATTCGACGCCGCGCGGACTCACGCAGCGGCTTTTTTGCAAAAATACCCGGGCAACCAGGTCGCTTTGGCCGAATCGGCCATGCTTGCGGCGGCATCAAAGACAATATGTCAGCCATGAACTTCTTGCAGGGCGCACTTGCCCAGGCTAAAGGTGCGTTGTCTTGGCGAACCTACGAGGCGGCGGAAATATTGGCCCAGGTTTTACTCGATCAAGATCAATGGCTGCCTGGGCGGGCCTTGCTCCAATTCCTGCTGATCGTGGAAAAAAACGACAAGAACATCTCGGCAATGCTAATTGACTTGTTCCGTTCACCCCATGTGCCGTTGTTGCTTAAAAAGGATCCGCAATTTGGCCCTTTGCCGGAAAATGCCCCCTGGGAAGCCGGCTTTACACAGGCTTTTGTCTCGATAGCATACGGCGACTGGCTTAGTGCGGAGCGGAAGCTAAGCGAGTTGGCACATGAATTTCCCGACAGTTCTGTGATCTGGCGGACTTTGGCCACCCTGCGCGGCTGGCTGGCCGACAGTTCCGGCTGCATCGCGGCCTGGGAAAAGTACGCTTCGCTCGATATCCCCTGGGAAGACGCAGTTGAGGCCGAAGCCACGGCAATGCTGCTTGCCGATCATCCCCTGGGCGATGAAACTTCGCTTTTGAATGTCACCTGGACGGTCAACGACGTCGAGCGCCTGCAAGAAACGCTGCTCTCCGATCCCCGCCTGAAGCCCATCAACTTTAATGCGGCAGAGCTGGTAAGCGAAGATGCACCGCCGCCCAAGGCGATCTTCATGCTCCTTGACCGCCCGGCAACAGAATCGCTGGAAGCAATTACGGCACACAACCTGCCTCGATCGTTGGGCCAGTTGTTTCTCTTCGGCCGTCAGACCGACCGCGAAGCCCGACTGCAACTAATCGGCCTAAGCGCCGCGGATCTTGGCCAAGTCAAAAGCATGATCAGCACGTTGGCCGGCGAATGGCTCGCAGGAGAAGAAAAAACGGATGAATTTGACTTTGTCTCCGCCACGGAAGATTTGCTTCAGCCGCGTTGGCGAGCGCCGCAGGGATTAAAGACCGTTGCCCTGAACAAAATGCTCGGCGAGTATCAGCGCCATGCCGTGCTAAATCGCTGGCCGGAAATGAAACTGGGCGTGCTGGGCGGCCTTTCGCCTGCCCAGGCCGCCGCCGAGCCGCGTCTGCGCAACAAACTTCTGGGGGCGATCCTGGTCCTGCAACATTATGCCGACCTTTACCGCTGCACCGTCGATCTCAACGAACTACGCGGAAAATTAGGCTTGCCGATCCTGGCAGCACTCGACCACGATCCCGGCAAAATCAGTCCTCTGCCCCTGACGCGGTTGGCGCGCTTGATATTGGAGAACCTCTCCGACGAGGAACTGCTGCGGGCGTTCCAGCGCGCCGTGGGTTATTACCACCGGACCGGGATCTTGAAATTCGCCGCGGAAATCATCAATCGCCCGAGCTTCGCGGGACGCAAAGAGCAACTGCCGGCCTATATGTCGCTCGCGCACACTGAAGAAGATTTTGATCGGGCGCTGGCGTACATTGAAGCCGGACGCCTGGCCGCCGATACCTCCGAAAAATCACACGCCATCTGGGACCTGGAAGAGTTGTCGTTGCGATTCGCACGGCAGGAACTGCCCGAGGCGGTTGAGCTTATCCGGCACATCGAAACCGCGCATCTCAACGAACCGAACGTTCCGCAGCTCTTGACTCAAATCCTGGTCAACGTGGGCCTGTTGCGCCCCGACGGCACCTTGGCACGACATCCCACCGCGGAAAAAGAGGAAATGGCCGAAGCAGGCGCTGCCGGCGGCGAACCAGGCAAACTCTGGACCCCCGACGGCGAAACATCCGGCGGCGGCGGAAAACTCTGGGTCCCGGAGTAGAGCATTTTTCATTTAGATGTAGCGTTAAATCTAGGCGAGCGGCCGGCGTTAGCCGGCTGAGAAATCACTATGTATGCTAGACACTGAGGGGGCATCAGGCAGGGGATTTTGTGGCAAATCTTTGTTGGACAATGCGTGAACCAGAGCGTTATGTGTGATTATGTTGAATGCCCCGAACTTAACGATCGACGCCCAAAACATTATTACCAACAATAGTTCACATACAGTAAGTGATCTTTCGGCTGGAAATATGATCAATATGATCAAACAGAGTAGTACAACCGCGGAAACTGAGAATCCCATGCTGAAAGTTAAGGCAAACCACTTGATAAGTATATGCTTTGTTTGTTCATCCAAGTTCTCCCTATTGAAATTGCGATAGGAAGGTTCGAGCCGATAAGTTGCGCGGCCATATAATCAAAATAATCAAGCTAATGATAGAGAAGGTCACGAAAAACCAACCACTTTGAAACCACCCAAGGAGTGCGAATAGCAGGGCAGAAGCGAGAACGGTTATAGGGATGAAGAACCATCTCGTAAGAGAAACCATATTTGGCCTCTTTCACCCAAAGATATGATATAAGTACTTTAAAATGCGTCTTATGGTGTTTTTATAATCTCGTTGATTTTCCCTGTCAATTCATCTATACTAACGTCGCGAATCAAAAATCTTTTCTGCCGCGAAGTCTCGCCCGAAATAAGTTCAATTTGCGATTTACGCAGTCCGAGCGATTTGGCCAATAGTTCAATAATGGCCTTGTTGGCCTTGCCCTTCTCGGCCGATTGGGTGACGCAGGCCTTTAATATCCCCTGCCGGGCAGCACGAAGCTCATTGCGCCGGCTGCCGGGTTGGGCACGCAGCGACAGGATCGTGCCCTGGTGATGCAACTGAAAGTCGCTCATGGCACAACTCCTTCAAACAAGGCCGAGCCAATGCGAACTATGGTTGCCCCTTCTTCAATGGCCACTTCGTAATCACCGCTCATGCCCATGGAAAGTTCATTCAATTGTATTTCCGGCGGACAGTTGATCCTCAGGCAATCGCGCAGTTGCCGCAAAGCGGCAAAGTTGCGTCTGGCAACCTGAAGCCCGCCTCCCAGGGCGGCCATGCACATCAATCCCAGGATTTGCACGTACTGAAAAGCAGCCAGTTCCGGCAGCAATCGCTCAATCTCCTGGGGCTGAAAACCCCCTTTGGCCGACTCGCCCGAAGTGTTGACCTCCAGCAAAAGCGGCATCCGCCGATCAAGATCTGCGGCCGACTCGTCGATGGCCTTGATCAATCGCAGACTGTCCGCCGAGTGGATCATCGACACCAACGGCAGCGTGCGGTGAACCTTGTTCCGCTGTAAATGCCCGACCAAATGCCAGCGCAGCGGCAAATCGGCCAATTCCTCGGCCTTCTGCCAAAGCTGCTGTGGCCGGCTCTCGCCCAGGTCAAGGCAACCGGCCGCGACCAAGGCGCGAATTTCCGCCAGGCCCGCATATTTTGTCACTGCAAGGAGTTTGATTTCTTCTCCTTGCCGCCCGCTACGCCCGGCGGCCGCGTTGATGTGCTCGCGCACCCGGAAAAAATTCCCAGTAATTATCGCCGAAAGATCGGACATTGTTTTGCACGTGTCTATGTGTCTATATTGCACTGTATTATACAATTTTGATCTGGCACTTGCATTTTGCGCATCAAGTGCGGAAGTTTGTTCAATATATCTTAAAACCGCGACGGGCACCAACCGAAGGTCGGTCGGTCGCGGTTTGGTCGCTGCCGATAGGCCGCGCCTAGGGCAAAACAGCCGCCCTTGAAATGTTCCTGACTTTCTGCTCTAACTATTCCAAAAATAGAGCGTTACATAAAAGCTCGCTTAGCAATAATCTGGTAAAATGATAAGATTATGGACAATAAACCAAAGGATCAAACCATGTTACGGATATTTTCTCGAAAACTTTCCGGTTTTGGGTTTCTTTCATTATATCTAGTTGTTGCATCTCTGCTGCTGCACTTGACGGGGTGCACGCATACAGAACCATCCCCAGGGCCCGGCTCGGGCCAGCAGACGGCCAAAGAAACAGCATCCCCGGCGTTGCCGTCGTTAAAACCCAGCAAGAAGTTGGATACCGGCCGGGCGGTTTTAGAGGCGATGGTCCAGGCATATCGCAGCGCAAAAAGTTATAACGATCAGGCAGCGGTACGGATCTTGGCGGAGTCGGGCAAGGAAAAAATCGACCAAACGGCGAATTTTTCCCTGGCTTTCCAGCGCCCTAACAAGTTGCGCATGGAAGTTTATCTGCTGAAGATGGTCATCGACGGCAAAAAAATGCATGCCGCCATTGAAGATCTTCCCGGACAGGTCCTGGAAAAAGACGCCCCCGCGGTGTTGACCATGAAATCGGTCTATTGTGATCCCATTCTCACCGCGGCTGCCAGCAACGGCTTTGCCGGCGCCGCCCCCCAATTGCTCCTGCTGTTGGAGGATAAAGCCGCCGATGTGCTGTTACGCGATTCCGAAGAGCCAAAACTGGTCGAGCCCGGAACGATCGAGGGCCGGGAGTGCTACCGGGTCCAAATCCGCCGGCTGGATGGTCTGGCCGTTTTTTGGATCGACAAGGAAACACTGGTCTTGCGGCGAATGATCTTGCCCGCCGACGATCTGCGGCGCGAACTGGCCCAAGAGAGCGGCGGCCCGATCGAATCGATGTCGCTGGCGGCCGATTTTATCGGCGCCCAACTAAACGGGCCCATCAATCCCCAGGCGTTCCAATTCGAGACCCCGGCCGATGCGGAGATCGTCTCCTATTTTATTCCGCCCCATCCAGGGCAACTGCTGGGCAAAAAATCGCCCGATTTTAGCTTCGTCTCACTTGACGGCAAACCACTCACCGCCCCATCATTGGCCGGCAAAGTGGCGATTATTGATTTCTGGGCAACCTGGTGCGGCCCCTGCAAGGACAGCCTACCAGGGCTGCAAAAAGTTTATGAAAAATATAAAGACCATGACAAAGTAGCGTTCCTGGCAGTTAGCGTCGACGAACCGCAGGTGGAAAACAAGGCGATCACCGACCTTGCCGAGGAATTAAAACTCACCCTGCCCATATACCGTGATCCGGAAAAAACTGCCGCCGCGTTCAAATTCTCCGGCATTCCCGCCTCGTTTATCATCGATGCCCAAGGCATCGTTCAAGATTATGAAGCCGGCGCCAATCCCAATCTGACCGCGGCTTTGCCGGAAAAAATCGACCGTTTGCTGGCCGGCGAAAACATCTACAACGCCCCCCTTAACCGCTATCAGGAAGAACTTAAACAATACGAAAAATTCCTCGTCAGCGAAAATCAACCGGCCGAAAGCGTCGCCGAGGTCGAAGAACACGCCATTCCGCAGGCCAAAATCGCCGAACCTAGCCAGCCCAAGGCTTTCAAACTCTCGCCGCTTTGGAAATGCGCGGATTTAAAAGCCCCCGGCAACATGCTCGTTTTCAATCCGCCCCATGCCCCGCCGCGCTTGCTGGTGATCGATGGCTTCAAATCCGTGGTCGAAGTAGGCCTCGACGGTAAAGTTATCGCCGTGCATAAACCCAAAATCGGCGATACCGAACTTTTCAGCAACCTGCGGGCATACACCGCTCCGGATGGCAAAAACTTTCTGGCCCTCTTCGCCAGCGCCCAGCAGCGCTGCCATCTGCTGGACGAAAATTGGAATCTCATCCTGAGTTTTCCCCCCGAGGCCCTGGAGAATCCGCATAGCGGCATTGCCGACGTGCAACTGGGCGACCTGGAAGGCGACGGCACGCCAAAATTGTACGTCAGCTATTGGGGCCTGGTCGGCGTGCAGGCCGTAACGCCGGAAGGCAAACGCCTCTGGTCGAATCGTTCCATCTCCAATGTGATCCGCATCGCCCTGACCGAGCCCGACGCCAACGGCCGCCGCCAATTGCTTTGCACCAACAATAACGGCATCCTCACAGCCTTGGACGCCAAGGGCCAGCGCGTGGCCGAAATTGCCGTGGCCAATCGCATGATCTTCTGGATCGTGGGCGGCGATCTGCTGGGCAACGGGCGACTCATCTGGTGCGGACTTTCCGCGCAAAAATTGGGCGAAAATATCGCCCTGGGCCTGAACCTCAAAGGCGAAGAACTCTGGAATTACACTCTGCCCGTCGGCGTGCAGCCGCAACCCATTGAGCCGATCATCGCCGGTAAAATCACCCGCGCAGGACCAGGACAGTGGATCCTTCCCGGCCCCGATGGCTCGATACACTTTATCGCCGCCGATGGCAAACCGCTCGACAGTTTCAACTACGGCGCAGTGCTGCAAGGACTGGCCACGCTCGAAATCGACGGCCAACCGGCCCTTATCATCGCCTCGCCCAACGGCCTGGAAGCGTGGAAAGTGGAATGAAGGGGTCAGGGTTCAGGGTTCGGGGATCAGGAATTGGAGATTGAAGTTTTACACCGAAACATCTGCGCATTTTACGCGCATCTTGTTAAGCCGCGACCAGTGGTCGCGGTTTTATGTTCGAATTTCGGTCCCTGATCCCTGATCATCAATTTCTCAATCCCCGCTCGCCTACGGCTCGTGGCTAAACGAACACTGTCCACCGTCCACTTTTTCCCGCTCCCCGATCCTGAACCCCGAACCCTGAACCCCTCTCATTACAAAGACAAACCACGATTCAAAACATCCCACCCCCTGGTCGCTTCTGGGATGAGTTGTTATCTTGGCAGGCTCGGTAAAGATAATAGGCAAATTGCAAGATGTACGTCGGGCATGGCCTGACCTATACAAACTGAGAAAAAGAAAATGGAGAAATCCCATGACAGTTACATCCGACTCGATGGTTGTTTGGTGTCGTAAACTTTTGGGGGCCGATCCGAACTGCCCAAAATTGCCCCTAGAACAATATCTCAAGGCCATTCCGCGCATGGAATGTCTTGGAAAACTGCCCAGCGGCACTCCGGTTTTGATCCGCGGCGACGTGGACGCCAAGCCGGGACCCAATGTGGGCGACGGCGACATCCGGCTGCGCTCGATGAAAGAGACCCTGCAATTCTGCCGCCAGCGGGGCTGGAAAACGATCATCTTCGGCCATATCGGGCGCGAACCGGAAAAATCGCTCAATAAAGTGGCTGCCCGGATCGGCGAGATTATGGATTGCAAAGTAACGTTCATCGAGGATTGGCTCGATCCGGCCACGACCGCGATCAAGGACGATGTGACAAAGACCATCGCGCAAAGTGATCCAGGCAGCATTATCGTGCTGCAAAACACCCGCAAGTACGACGTGGAACGAGTGCTCTGGAAGGCCAAGCCCGACGATCTGCCCAAACTGGCCGATAAGCTGGCCAAACTGGCCAATGAGTTTGCCGCCAAGGTTGCCAAGGTTTACATTCACGAGGCGTTTTCAGCCGGTAGTTTGGATTCGTCCAGCGTGGTCGTGCCCGCGGCGATGGAGAAAGTGGCCTTGGGAAAATATCTGGCCGAGCAATTCACCGGCTCCTTGACCGATTGCCTTGGCGCAAATGGTAATTTTCAGCGGTCTGAAAATTGACAAGCTCGACGACCTGGAGGCCATGATCGCGCGGGGCAAGATTCGCACGGTGATTACCGCCGGATCGCTGGCCATGGGGCTAAAAAAGGCGGCGGCGGAAATCGAAGGCAAAGAGTTCAACCTCGGAGTGTCCGAAGATCCCGCCCACCAGGACAAACCTTATTACATCCCCCGTGAGCGCGTGGATCAGGCGAAAAAAATGATTACCGAGGGCCGCCAGAAAGGAATTGAATTCGTGTTGCCCCTGGATTTCGTGCTGCAAGACGGCCGGGTGTCGACAACGGTCGGACCAGGCAACCAGCAGTTCGACGTGGGGCCCGCCTCCAGCGCCGCTTATGAAAAGAAAGTCGGCGAGTTTATCGCGGCACACAAGAACGACGCGCCGCCGGCCGTGGTTTTCCATAACGGCGTGTTCGGCATGTTCGAGGATCCCAGGTTTGAGGAAGGCACTAAAAAATTCGTCACACAATTGAAGCGAATGAAAGATGCAGGCATAAAAGTTTATGTCGGCGGCGGCGAAGGCGGCACGGCCTTGGAAAAATACGGCAAAGAAGATTGGATTACATATTGCTTTACGGCAGGAGGCACTGTACTGAACGCTCTGGGCAGCGAGCCAGTGCCATATCTGGTAGCGCTCAAAATGGCTGCTGAGACGATGGTTCGTCCAACTGACCACAAATCGACCTAAGCTGCCTATGCTACTCATTGTGACTGGCGTAAACTTTCAGTTGGGGACAAACGTAGTGTTTGCGTTTGTCCCCAATCGTAGTTTTTTACTTTGTCCCCAATCGCCGCCTTTCTTCTTGTCCCTAATTTCGTGGTTTTCGTGTGAGCCGAACACGCCGTTGCGGAAGACGACACTTTTGTCTCCAAAGGTAGCAATTGATTTTGTCCCCAGTTTTGACTGTCTGGACCTCACCAAAACAAGCAGCCCCGGCCAACCGACCGGGGCTTCGCGCGGGGGTCGCAAAAAGTGTTAGACGCCGAAACACCGCCTATATTTCGTTGTTTTAGGGGACCAACAGATTCAGAATCCGTTGGTCTGACGCGACCCGGAACCACAAGGCAGCGCCAGTACCCGCTCGGTTAAGAAACGGGGTCGCAGCAAGTTATTAGTACCGATTGCCAATGCTGGCTGCATCCCCATTTCGACCACGCAGTATTCGCTTGAGCCGCCTGACGGTGAACCCACCGCCTCACAGGCGCTCGTTTTCGGTGCGTGTGTCGCCAGGGTTCCTGTCTGCTTGACTATCGTTCGCGGCGGCACGGGCCGCTTCGCACACCGCAGCCAGATATTCGGGATTGTTCGAGCCGATCAGATACTGTTTTTCCCGCACTGTCTTCACCTTTACGCCACGCGTACCGGCAAGGAAATAGCCCCATATTCCCTTGCTCAGCGAATATCGGATCCCCCAGCCGCCAAAGTCGGCCAGCGGACTGAATTTCATAACCTCGATCAACGCGATGTCACGATGTCGGACCTTCAGAAGTGGCAGGCCAAAGATGCCAAGCCGCACGGCCAGAACATCGGGCGTCACCGATACGCGAAGTCCTCCATAGATGGGGAGAATCACGAGGATAGATACTGCGAAGACTGGAAGCAGCCACGGCAACTGCGAAAATGTCGCGACCGTCAAGACTAGCAACACAGCGATGACCGGTGTACAAATCCATCGAACGTAGGCAGGATTCTGTGTTTCCCAATAATGCCAGCGCCGGTGGCTGCCGATGGTCTCTAGGTCAAGAGCGGACAACTGCGCGGAGTCTCCAGGTGGGATCGTCCCTTCAATGGGTCGAAAGGGTCGGAGCCACTCCAACACGCAGGCAGCAGCTGCCACAGTGGCGCTGAGTCCGAGGGCAATTCCCAGAAACCCTTTCAGCATCAGCACAGGATGTGGCGAGGATAGCTGCGGGGCCAAGACGAGCGTCATGCCCAGGAAGAATCCTAACATGGCTTCATCAAAAATCGCCATCCAGTTGAACATCCGCCGGTCTTCGTGTCGTGCGAATATTTCGTCGATCACGACCGAGCCCACGATCATAGCCAACGGAAGGCCGACTAGCGCGAGCCACATTTCCCACATCGAACCCCAGCGATCCGGCTCCCCGCTCGCCCCAAAGTGAACAGGGACGTGCGCGGGCGGGTGGGCTAGCACGAGCGTCACCACCGATCCGACGACGCACGCTGCGCCTGGTAGGTGCGTCCACCAAGTATGATGCAATTTCCAGGTCACTGCTTGAACCTCCTGCATCCATTGTTCTTAAGTAGATCGTCCACCAAACTGCAAAACTGCTCGGCCGACATCCCCATGTGATATGCGTCGGTGATTAGCTCCTGAAGCCGACCGGTGAGCCGCACTTCGATACCAACCTTATCGAGCTTGCCGCGTAACGGAGCCACACGAGCCCGCCGGCCGAGGCGAAGATAGATCACGTTCTCCTGGCTGAGAACCTGGTAGGCATGACGCGCCGTGTGCAGATTGATGCCCAAATCCCGAGCGAGTTCGCGGACGGAGGGAAGTTCGTCGCCCGAATGAAGGGTTCCCGTCCGTATTTGTTCCTTCACGGCTGCTGCAATCTGCTGATACGCTGGTCGGGGATCACGATCGTTGATTAAAAGAAACACGCAACCACTCCGTTCTAACTGATATATCTCTACTATAACAGTTTATCGCGTCGCTGTCAAGCACTTTTTCCGCGCGAAACAAGGTCGGCGACTCTTGTATGTTAATTCAGCCGCATTCAGGTAATAAGATGGACACGCAAACTTGGGGACAAATCTGGGGACAAGCTGGGGACAAACTAGAACACCATCAACTAAGGTCTTGTCCTACAATGACTTGCGATAGTAGCGAGAAACGGTGGTTTTCGGCATGTTCGAGGATCCGCGATTCGAAGAAGGCACGAAAAAATTCGTGGCCCAACTAAAGCGGATGAAAGACGCCGGCATCAAAGTCTACGTCGGCGGCGGCGAAGGCGGCACGGCCTTGGAAAAGTACGGCAAAGAAGACTGGATTACCTATTGTTTTACCGCCGGTGGAACCGTGCTAAATGCCTTGGGCAGCGAACCCGTGCCGTATCTGGTGGCGCTGAAACTTGCCGCGGAATCCATGGGTCCTCCGCCGCATGCGGTTTAGGCCAATTACATTTAGGGCCTATTCCTCTATTAGATTAGACCGTCTCTCATTTCAGTGTAGCGGATCAACATCTAGGCGAGCGGCCGGCGTTAGCCGGCTGAGGTCTCTTTAAACGCTACATTGATATGAGAAATGCTCTAGATTGTATCACGTTTGTGGCGCTACGCCGGCACAAGCGCGATTGCACATGGAGGCTAGCTCTTCCACGGCCTGACGAATGTTTTCTTCCGGTTCGCAGTCGCGGATGGCGTATTCGAGCTTCCCGGCACAAGGTGAAATGGTGGCAAAACCATAACTGCCGGCCGCCCCCTTGATTTGATGTGCCGCGCGACGCAATCCTTCCCAGTCGCTGTGGTTCAGTAAATCCATGATACTTGCCACTCGATCAGGCATCTCCTCAACGAACAGCGTAACTAGATCGTTAAGATCGGGATCCCCGCCTAAAGTTGAATACAAAGGTTCCATGCTCCACTGCCTTCTGGTTTTCAAAGTCTGCCCCATAAAACACCCCTTTTCGACACCGGGTTTGATTCAGCAGGCAATATGTTTTAATTCCTGCTGTAGAATTCTTGTCTAAAAACCATAGGTTACGGCCGCGACAGAATCCAATGTCATTGGGACAAGTCCAAAGCACACTCGGATTTTCGTTAAATCAAGTTCCTCCGATCAATTCAATAAAATTGTCAATATTCTTCTCAAATCCCCAGGCCTTTGAGTTGTTAATATCATTTTTTATGGCACAGTCGTCAAAGCAGTAAAATATATTCAAAATGGAACGCCAGTTTTGCAAGTTTGGGCGTAAATGGGTTGTCTGGTTAAGGAATGAGAGATCGATTCGACGATAGCAAGACTTAGATTGGACCTAAACCCCCCAACTACGCTATTTTGCGTGAGTATCCCACAAAGTTTTTCCTAACAAGGAGTACCTCCCATGTACCGTCGTATTATGTTGCCGGCACTGGTAGTGGCCGCAGTTGTTGTCGCTATCAGCGTCTCCAACTCGAAGGCCGCACTGCTTGGCGATTGTTGCGAAGCAGTAAAGGCCTGTGCTCCGGCCACCTGTGCGCCGGCTGCCTGTGAACCGTGCTGCGAGCCTGCCACTTGCTGCCCGAAGCGTTGCCACAAAGTGCGCTGCTGCCATCCTCGGTCATGCCGTCCCGCGACGTGCTGCCCGAAAGCGGCCTGCTGCGAGGAAGTAAAGGCCTGCGCCCTGCTTGCTGCGAAAAGGCCTGCTGCGAGCCAGCTACCTGCTGCCCGAAGCGCTGCCACCGCTGCTGCCGTCCTCGGACCTGCTGCCCGAAGGCCGCCTGCTGCGAGGAAGTAAAGTGCTGCGAAGCACCTAAGGCTTGTGCCCCGGCCTGCTGCGAAAAGGCCTGCTGTGAGCCTGCTACCTGCTGCCCGAAGCGCTGCCACAAAATGCGCTGCTGCCGTCCCCGGTCATGCCGTCCCGCGACGTGCTGCCCGAAGGCCGCCTGCTGCGAGGAAGTAAAGGCCTGCGCCCCAGCTTGCTGCGAAAAGGCCTGTGAGCCCT
The DNA here is from genome assembly GCA_963820545.1 of Pirellulales bacterium. Classification (GTDB taxonomy): domain Bacteria; phylum Planctomycetota; class Planctomycetia; order Pirellulales; family Thermoguttaceae; genus CAWGAJ01. Next base: position 1,157,681 of record CAWGAJ010000002.1, on the reverse strand, counting down.
CTACTTGCTGCCCGAAGCGCTGCCACAAAGTCCGCAGCTGCCGTCCCCGGTCATGCCGTCCCGCGACGTGCTGCCCGAAGGTCGCCTGCTGCGAGGAAGTAAAGGCTTGCGCCCCGGCTTGCTGCAAATAACTATAAACGTAAAAGAGAGTGGCTCAGGCTCAATCCCCGATCCGAGTCTGAGCAAACTCCTTTACAATAAAACAAGCGGCTCGTCTACCCTGAAACGAGCCGCTTGATTTTTTTGAATCTCATCCAAAGCGTAGCGAAGGATCTCGTTGAGTTGTTCCCATGCTCCGGCGTGGGAACAAGATGTAAACTATAAACCAGAACTATTCCGGAAACAATTTCGTCGATAGGTAACGTTCGCCCAGATCGGGCAGAATGACCACGATCAGTTGGCCGCGGCTTTGTTCACGTCGGCCCGCCTGTAACGCAGCCCAGGCCGCCGCCCCGCAACTGATGCCGCACATCAAACCTTCCAATTTGGCCAATTGCCGGGTGGTTTCGAAGGCATCTTCATCCTGCACTTGAACCACTTCGTCGATGATCTTCAAGTTCAGCACGTCGGGAATAAAGCCGGCGCCGATGCCTTGGATGGTGTGCTTGCCCGGTTTAAGCTCCTGGCCGGCGAGCCGCTGGGAGATAACAGGACTGGCAGTCGGCTCAACGGCAATGATCTTCACCGCTGGTTTTCGCGATTTCAGCACCTCGCCCACGCCGGTGATCGTGCCGCCCGTACCCACGCCGGCCACCACGATATCCACCGCCCCGTCGGTGTCGCGCCAGATCTCCTCGGCGGTGGTTTTGCGGTGGACCTCGGGATTGGCCGGGTTCTTGAACTGCTGCGGCATGTAGTAATTGGGATTTTTAGCCGACCAGTTCTTCGGCCCTGACGACCGCCCCGGGCATCCCCTCGGCAGCCGGCGTCAGCACCAGTTCCGCGCCCAATGCCTTGAGCATGCGCCGCCGCTCGACGCTCATGCTTTCCGGCATGGTAACCATTAGCTTGTAACCCCGGGCAGCACAGACATACGCCAGGCCGATGCCCGTGTTACCGCTGGTAGGCTCGATAATCACCGTGTCCTTGCGGATCAGTCCATCTCGTTCGGCGGCGTCGATCATCGCCCTGGCAATGCGATCCTTGACGCTCCACAGGGGATTCATGTTCTCCAGTTTCCCCACGATTGTGGCCAAGCATCCATTTGTAATCCGGTTGAGCTTAACCAACGGGGTATTACCAATACACTCTGTAATATCGTTGAATATTTTGCCCTGTTGTTCAGCGGCCATGCATTAGGTCTCCTCAGAAAAAGGGCGCCATCTCACTGTGGGATGTGGATCAAGGTGAAGTTAAATATTTTAGAGAAAATACCTCAATACGACTTAATATCAAATCAAGGTGATTGCCCAAAGAATCCCTCTTTATTGGAAAAACGTCCGAATTATAATAATCTTTCCAAAGATAGTCAACTCTATGATCGGCCCAGGATCTTCGATCACTCACATAATGACAAATATACTTATTTAACGAACCACCATTAAGGGTTATGATTCAAGTTGATGACTTTTGCATCTTATATTTACTAAGCAAATAACGCATTACTACCCCGATTCCCGATCCCCTAACTCATGTTTCATCTGCTTTCTCCACATCTGCATGTCGAAAGTGTCTTGGACTTGACTCCAGAAAGGCTGCGAAATCTGGAAATCGATGGCCTGCTGCTGGATGTGGATTGTACGCTGAAAACATATCGTGAAACCGACGTCCGCCCAGAGATCAAGACTTGGTTGGCTGCCTTACAGGCCGAGGGAATTGGCTGTTGTATTGTTTCCAACGGCCGCGCAAGCGCGTAAAGCAATTTGCCGATAAAGTGGGCCTGCCCTTCGTGGCCCAGGCCCTAAAGCCTTTTCCTATAGGCGTACGCCGGGCCCTGGCAAAGATGGAATTTCGAGCGGATCGCACGGCAATCGTGGGCGATCAATTATTTTCCGATGTGCTTGCCGGACGCTGGGCAGGGGTGAAAAGCATCCTCGTGCGTCCGCTCAGACCCGAAGAAGAACCCTGGTTCACACGAATAAAACGCGCACCCGAACGCCTCTGGCTCAATTGGTTAGGGGCGAGGGACGAGGGCCGAGGGAAAGGATGAAGGATGAGGTATGAAGGATGAATTTGGAACGCAGATCGTAGAACTGAAAACTGTAAACTGTGAACTTTTTACGACCGCTTGCGGTTTCGCATGGTCCACTGTCCACCGCCCCCTGCCCACTATATCCCCCTCTCCGCCGTCCGCTGTCCGCTATTCCCTGAACCATTGACTTTTCTCCTATTTTAGGATCGAATAAATGATATAGAGACGACCGGGCCGGTCTCTGTAGGGCAAGAATAACGAGAGAATATTGCCATGAGAAGCTTGTTCATCCACCGGCCTGTTCCATCCAGGAAAAAAGGTGACAGGGTTCAGGGTTCAGGATTCAGCATTTGTTTTTCATCCTTCATCCTTCATCCTTCATCCTTCCGCTTACAGCCTAAAGGCTATTTTTCTTCGCGCGGCTATACCTTGGTTGAGATTCTCATCACAACTACTTTGACGCTGATTTTATTGGCGGCCGTAGTCCAGATGTTTAGCAGCGTGGCGCAAAGCATTACCAATTCGCGCGCGGTGTTGGAGTCCGCGGACAGATTACGTTCTGCTGCCGCGCGCCTGCAAATGGACCTCCAGGGTGTAACCGTTACCATGCGCCCGCCGCGATCGCCCGAGGACGGCGAAGGCTATTTTGAATACATCGAAGGCGCCGTGACACAAACTAACACCGGACCTTACGGTATTCCACAACCCATCAACACCGACAACGGCCAATATGACACCTCTGTTGGCGATTACGACGACATTCTGATGTTCACCACCCGTTCCACCGGCAGACCCTTCGTGATAGGCGCTGCCCCGGTTTATTTCGTGGGCGCCGCCCCGGTTTATGATGCGGTTAATGCACAATTTGGAACACAATCTGTCCAGACCGATGTGGCCGAGGTTGCCTGGTTTATACGCGGACGCACATTGTACCGCAGGATTCTCCTTGTGGCGCCCGGCCCGTGGGAATATCTAAAGGACATTAATGGAAATCCGGTTTATCCTGATGCCACGGGTTTTTACGGCAAATATGACGTCTCGGTTCGGGCGGTCTCGATAGGCGGAGTATGGAAGGCGATTCCAAATACCTTGTCCGACCTCACCCGCCGCGAATGCCGGTTCGCACATCCGACAAATCCGTTTCCTTTTGATGCCCGCCGCTGGGGTCAGTTGGGATTACCGACCTTGCGGGAATGTTCCGATCCCCAATGGATTGCCGGTTTTTGGGATGCTTCCAATTCCCAAAAGGCCCCCTGGATTCCCACCATTAAGAGCACGGTTGATTTTTGGTCGAATGATCCCAATGCCCGCTTCTCGGATAGCGCAATATTAAAAGGGGCTGGTCTAACCTACTCCGGGACCCGGATTGCCGACGACGTGATCCTGACCAATGTGATCGGCTTTGACGTAAAAGCCTGGGATCCAGGTGCAAATAGCGGAGCGGGAGGATACGTAGACCTTTGTTATAATCCAAGTATATCCACATTCTTTAGCGGACCCGGCTCGTCGAAATCAATGCTCGAAGCAATTGTTACATTTGGTGCATATACAGCCCGCGTTTACGACACCTGGTCCACGCATTATGAAAATGTGGGGCTACCTGGACTTGCTTTAAATCAATATCCGGCCGGAGGCTTTCCCGGCCGCAGCACCAATGGATTCGACGATAATAATGATGGAATTGTGGACGATGATCTTGAAAAAATCACATCGCCGCCCTATCCTGTGCCGCTCAGGGGCATTCAGGTCAAGATCCGCGTGTTCGAGCCCGACAGCCGGCAGATTCGTGAACTAACCGTCATCCAGGATTTCCTGCCCAAATAATGGTGACCTTCATTCATAAAACCGCGACCGTCGGTCGCGCCTCTCGCCCTCTGTGGAAAGTAGAATCTATACTTGTCAGAATGGCCGATTACCGGCAATAATAATTCAATTGCCACAAACCAATTAATTGATACCGGGACGATATTAAACAGATTAAAAGGAAACCCAGGCTTTGACACCCAGCGATCCGAACGAACAAGCCCCGGCGGCGTCGAACGATTCCCAACAGCCATTATCCGCCCAGACGTCGGAAAATTCGGCCCAGCCCTCCGGCGAGCAAGCCGATAACCGATCAGAAACCACTCGGCGTCGCATCCTTATCGGCTCACAGCGCGATCCGGCGGCATATCGCGCCCGTCGCCATCGCGACTGGAAACCGATCGTCGAATCCGAAGGGGATGAAACCACTCTCCCAGGCCCTGCTACAGAGCCGGCCGTCGATTCCACGCCGCCGCAGAAAAAGAAAAAGAAAAAAACCTCGCGGCCGGTCAAGGATCAAACACTCATCCAATCCATGGTTCCCCAGGAAAAAACCGAAACACCGGCGTTTATTCCTGAAACGGTGCTTAAGGAATTGATCGACGAGCCGGCGCAGCTTCCCGCGTTGCCCGAGGAAAACATGCCGGCCGTCACTCCCGGGCGTTTTCCGCCGCCGAATATTCGCCAGCGTCTGGGGCCCGATTTGGAAGCCGAATTCGCCGAAGCCCTGGGCAGCGCCTCCATGGATGAATTGCTCTCCTCCGGCGACGGTTCGACCATCCAGGAACAGTTGGAAGCCGATTCAAAACACCGTGCCCGCATTATTGCAGTACGTAAAGATGACGTGTTTGTTGAATTGGGCAGCCGCGAACAAGGCGTGGTTCCCTTACAGCAATTTAAAACCGCGCCGGTTGCCGGGGGCATGATCGAAGTGATCGTGCATCGCTTCAATCCCGACGACGGACTTTATGAATTGATATTGCCCGGCACGGCGGTCCACGTGGAAGACTGGTCCGATCTGAGCGAAGGCGCCTTGGTCGAAGCCCGCGTAACCGGTCACAACAACGGCGGGCTGGAATGCGAGGTGAACCACATCCGGGGATTCATACCTGTAAGTCAGGTTTCGCTATATCGCGTGGAAGATTTGTCCGAGTTCGTGGGCCAGCATTTTACCTGCCTGGTGACCGAGGCCAATCCCGACCAGCAAAATCTGGTGCTCAGCCGCCGTGCCGTGCTGGAACGCGAAAAAGAAGAGGCCCGGCAAAAAATGCTCGCCTCGCTGCGGCCGGGTCAGATTCACGAGGGCCTGGTGCGCAAGCTCATGGATTTTGGCGCCTTTGTCGACATCGGCGGCGTGGATGGGCTGCTGCACGTCAGTCAATTGGCCTGGGGCCGCGTAAAACATCCCAGCGAGGTTTTAAGCGAAGGCCAAAAAATCCAAGTCCGCATTGAGAAGATCGACCCCGCCACCGGGAAAATCAGTTTTGCCTATCGCGATCTGCTGGAAAGCCCCTGGACCGCGGCGGCCCAGAAATATCCGCCCAACGGCATCGTGCGCGGAAAGGTTACCAAGCTCATGGAGTTCGGGGCCTTTGTGGAACTGGAGCCGGGCGTCGAAGGCCTGATACACATCTCGCAACTTTCACACAAACGGGTCTGGCGCACGGCCGAGATCGTCAAAGAAGGCCAAGAGGTCGAGGTGCTGGTCCTTTCCGTGGATCAGAATTCCCAGCGCATCAGTCTTTCCATAAAGGCCCTCTCACAGCCCGATCCGACCAAGAAGGAAAAAGAAAACCAAGCCGCCCAGCCCGAACCAGCACCCGCCGCCTCCGCCTCCTCGAAGCGGAAAAAACCCGCCAAACCCTTGCACGGCGGCCTGGGCAAATCCACGGGCTCCGGCTTCGGCTTGAAATGGTAGCGTTATTCCAGCGCCTGAGATTTTCGCGACATCCACACCGTATCGTGTTTCGGGCCCAGCGCGAATCCGACCCAGCCGTCATCGATCACGAATTGCGTAATGGCCAGATCCCGGAGCTTCGGATCGATCAGCAGTCGCTGCGGCGAAAGTTGTACCGTCTTATTCTTGGGAAAGGCCTTGGAAAAAATGCCGCGGAGCGCGATTTGTGCGTTGTTGTTCAAGCGCGGACCGATCAGATGGATCACCCCGTCGCGCACCAATTCAACCGAGAGCCCGTCGACCTGCGGTCGAAAGAATACGCGCACCTGAAAATCGTTCCATTGGCGCGGCTCTTTGCTGATTTCCGCAAAGGAAAGCGTCACTATCGCTTGTCCCTCCTGGCAACGCACCACGACCGCGTCTTTTTTTGCAAAGGTGATGGTCAGGTCTTCATTCTCGGGACTGATCTGCCAGAGATTGGGACGCTGGAAGCGCTCCGAGATCCGCTCGACCAGTTGCGGCAAGGTAAACGTCCGCCCTTCCAATTGCAGCCGTTGGAGTGCATTGTTCAGCAAGGAATCGTTGATTTGAAAACTCGCCAAACTATCGGCCGGGGCTTGCGGCCGGGGCGTATTACTGCCCAACTGGTCTTCGCCGGCGATCCGTAATCTCATGATCATCCGCTGCGGATTGGTTTGGGCTTCGATCATCGTGGGCTGAAGAGCCAGATTGTACAAGGGACCGAACACGTTGCGATTCAAATTATTGACCATTTCAGCCAGCCGGTTTTGGGCTTCGGCGTCGATACGCTCCCGGGCCTTATCGGCCACTTTGTAACGCGCTTCGCGGTTGGCCTCCGGCTTGACCTGCTCGTGCTGCGAACGGGCCAAGCTTCGCGCCACCCAGCCTAAAAGGGGAATACCGTCGAAATCGGTCGCCACGTCGCGGAGCCGCGTCTGGTGGCGCACGTCCACCTCGGCGGGCATCAGCCGGATGCCGTTCTGGTTTATTTCCAATGGTTTGCGCCGCGTAAAGCGAATCGCTATCGTTGTAAAACGTCGCCGGCCCGCTGGTCGACGCTGTCACGGCCGCCACTTCGCCGGTCACTTCCAATGCCAAACGCACGTGAGTGGGATCGGGTATCAACCGCACGGCCAGATCGGCGGAGGTCATGCTTTGCCCGCGCACCGGCAAGCCCAAAATTGTGTCGCGCACCGGCGCAAGTTCCTTTTTTTGCTCCGGAATCAAGCGATTAAGCAAATCCTCCGAAAGCGAAACCCGCAAATTCGCGTTCCGATAGTGCATTTCCACGCCTTGGCCCAGCTCGCGGCGCTGGGGATCCGACGATTGGGCCAGGCTCTGTATATCGCTTCCCAACTGCCGGGCGTCGCTGGGCAGGTGGCTTTGTTCAAAACGCTCAATGTTCCGCAACAACTCGGCGGGTATTATTGGATCGGCCGCCCAACGCCGCAATTCCGCGCAAAACGCCTCAATCGGCGGACTGGCGATAAACTGCCGCTGCCGGGTGGACATGGGCGTTTGCGTCAAACGTACCAATACCTGTTGGGCCAACTTTCGCTGTTGGTTCGTCTCTTCCTCCAGACGTTGCGCAGACCACTGTTTCATCGCATCCACCAATAAGTATTTGCGCCACTGTTGGCCTTCTTGCGAATCCCGCATGAGCTGATCTATTTCCGCCAGACACATCGAGAACTGGCGGACATTGACCTTGGGCTGATCTGCTTCGACCAGCGCCGATACGCCCAAAGCGACCACTTCGCGCCATACGTCCAGCCTGCGCTGGATGGCATAAGCGGCTCGTCGCAATTTTCGCGCCACCGGCAAATTCGCCGTGGAATCGGCCAAACGGGGCGCCTCTAGGCTCGATTTGGCCAAACGGTCGAGAATGGCCCCGGCTTCGCCCGCGTCCTGCACGATCGCCGGACCTAGCTCGCGTACTAGCCCGGCAGTTTCCCGGGCCCAATCCCCGGCCTCCTGCGTTTCGGCAAGTTCGTCCAACAGCGATAAAAGCGATGCCGGCTCCGACCAGGATTTCTTCACTTTCAAGGCCGGTTTAGCTGGCGCTGGTTCGGGCGATATTAGCGACTCAAATGGCTCCAAACCGGTCTCTGGATAACGCAGACCAGACGGCGTGGGCTTGGCTATTTCCGGCAAGCTTTTAGCAATCCCTGGCAAATGGGCCACCAGGGGCGTTTCTGGGGGCGTCTCTTGCTTAATCAAGGGCTCTTGTTTCTGATTTGTCTCTACTTGCACTTCTGTTGGTTGCGGCACGGAAGAAGGCGCCACTGTTAAGGTAGAGATTACAACAGTCTCTTCCTGCGGTGCTTTTTCCGGTACAGTTTCAGCTTGTTTTTCGCTTACTTTTTCCTCAGCTTGCGAAAGCGTATTTCCTGCTTCATCATCAGGTAGAGGAGGACTCGAAACCTGGCTTAGGATCGCCGGGGAAGCTTCGGCCACAACAGGCCCAGACGACGACTCAGTACGTGAAGATGATTCAATGACCTCTTCCACGGTTGGATACGATACAACTGTGGAATAATCCAGATCGTCAAACTTGTGGAAAATATCGCTTGCTTCTGACGAGGACTCATCCAGCTTGCATGCAATTCGCTCCCAAGCGCCGGGCAAAAAGGCACTCAGCACAAATAAACAAGCTAAGACGATAAGAAAAGGCCAACGGGAAGAACGCCGCTGCTGAACCATTATTGCCTACTCCGATCTGTTACAACCCGGAATTCCATAACGTCCGGTATCAATAAGATCGGATGGTCGTCAGTAGTGAATCCATTTGTAAAAATAGAACTTTTTCGAACAACTCAGCTTAGGTCGAATGGCAAAATGTGGTAATATGCAAAAATTACATTGACAAATAGATTATTCTGTTTATCGTCATTCATTTTGGGGTATTAGGCAAATTGCACAAAATTTATCAAGAACATATTTCAAAAGTGACCCTGATCGCAGCGAAGGACCTCCGGGGAATTCAAATGTTTTGAGATAGGCTCTAGGTGTGGTTTATGGCATACAAGCAGATCTTTATTGGCACCTCGGGCTGGACTTATGATGACTGGGCGGGGAGTTTCTATCCCCAGAAAGTCAAAGGAAGCGAGCGTCTGGATTTTTATGTCACCCGCTTCGATACCGTGGAAATCAATGCCACGTTCTATCGTCTGCCCACGCAAATCATGCTCGATGCCTGGAACCGTCGACTACCCGCTGATTTTCAATTGGTCGTGAAGGGATCAAGGCTAGTAACACATCTCAAAAAATTGTCCGACTGCCAAGAGCCTTTGCAGGTTTTTCTTGACCGAGTCAAGCAATTAAAAACCTTACGGGTGATTTTGTGGCAACTGCCTCCATCACTGCATAAAGACTTGCCGCGGCTAAATTACTTCCTTTCCGCACTGCCGCAAGACGTTCGTCATGCCGTGGAATTTCGCCACGCAACCTGGTGGGATGACGATGTGGCGGAGTTGCTTAAGCAACATCGGGCGGCGTTTGTGGCCGTCAGCCATCCCACGCTGCCTAAGACCATCTATCCCACGACCGATTTCCTGTATTTACGCTTCCACGGCCTGGGACCGCAACTTTATCGGTACGACTATTCCAAGGACGAGTTAAAAGATTGGGCCGCCCGATTGATACCGCACTTAAGCGGTCGGAAACTTTATGCCTTTTTCAACAATGATTTCGGGGCCAATGCCCCGTGCAACGCCGAGACGTTTCGGGCGATGTTGAGATAATTTTTACTTTGTAGGTTATGCTTCAGCATGCTGAGATATGCTAAAGCATGACATTTTTATTATAAGTTTTTTCTCTTGCTAATGACCATGTCTGAGAGATCTTATGCTAAAGCATAACCTACATGACTATTATCCCTTCGCCGTGTAAGCGGGATTCTTCACTGCGCTCAGAATGATGTTAGGTCGCGGTCAAAAACACTCTTACTCCACCACCGGCAGTTCGGCCAGGGCGGATTCGATGTGCTCTTGAGGGTAGGCGTAGTCTTCCAATTGGCCGCTAAGGTATTTGTCGTAGGCCGACAGGTCGCACAGGCCGTGTCCGCTGAAATTAAAGAGGATGCACTTGGCCTGGCCTGTTTCGCGGCAGCGCTGGGCCTCGTTGATCGCGCTGCGGATGGCATGCGCAGGTTTCGGGCGCGGGAATGGTGCCCTCGGTTTTGGCGAACAGTTGCGCCGCTTCGAAGCACTCGTTTTGATGATACGCGGCCGCCTCGATAAGGCCCAGTGAAGCGCACAGACTGACCATCGGGCGCCATGCCGTGATAACGCAATCCGCCCGCGTGAATGCCCGGGGGCACGAAACTGTGGCCCAAGGTATACATTTTAATCAGCGGCGTCAGTTTAGTGGTGTCGCCGAAGTCGTAGCGGTACTGGCCGCGGCTCATCGACGGGCAGGAATGCGGCTCGCAGGCGATAAAACGGATCTCCTTGCCTTTGAGTCTGTGACGGATAAAGGGGAAGGCCAATCCGGAAAAATTGCTGCCTCCGCCCACGCAACCGATGACTACCTGGGGAAAATCGCCGATCATTTGAAATTGTTTTTCGGCCTCCAGACCAATGATCGTCTGGTGGAGCAGGACGTGATTCAACACGCTGCCGAGGGTATATTTCGTATCCGGGCAACTGACGGCGGCTTCCACGGCCTCGCTGATGGCGATCCCCAAGCTGCCGGGGCAATCGGGATCGGCGGCCAAAATCTGCCGGCCGGCGTTGGTCTCTTGGGAAGGGCTGGCCACCACGTTGCCGCCCCAAAGTTGCATCATCGAGCGGCGATACGGTTTTTGCTGGTAGCTCACCTTGACCATGAAGACCTTGCACTCCAGGCCGATAAGCGCGCAGGCAAAGGCCAACGCACTGCCCCACTGACCGGCGCCGGTTTCGGTCGTCAGGCGCTTGACGCCTTCGATCTTGTTGTAATAAGCCTGGGCCACCGACGTGTTGGGCTTGTGACTGCCGGGCGGGCTGTGACTCTCATCTTTAAAATAAATCCGGGCGGGAGTTTTCAGGGCCTTTTCTAATTCTGTCGCCCGCACCAACGGCGAAGGCCGCCATATTGTCAATATCCGCCGGATGGGCTCGGGAATCTCGATCCATCGCTCCCGGCTCACTTCCTGAGCGATCAACTCCTTGGCAAAAATCGGTTCAAGATCGGAGGGCGAAAGGGGTTGCTTAGTGCCCGGATGCAGGGGCGGAGGAACCGGTTTTGGCAGGTCGGCCTGAAGGTTATACCAGGCAGTGGGAATTTCTTTTTCGCTGAGCAATACGCGCTTGGTATCCATAAAGTTGTCCTAAGTTGGAAATGTAAAAAATGGGAACCCTAAAAAATCTAGCGTAATTAAAAAACTAATGTTTGTCGAGTAGCCCCAGTTGAAAAACAAGCGAAACAATAACCGTACAATACCGAGTGTTACTGTATCTACCGTACTAAACGGCTGATAATATCCACCTCTAGGGGGATGACGTGACAGAGAAGGCCAATTCTTTACAGATTGGCGGTTTTACGGCTGGAATTGGTCTTATCGTTGCCCGAAGCAAGCGGTTTGTTCGCTTGCTCAGGTTTTTTAGGATCCTTTTGCACAGCCCAGAGATAATGCTGCGATGCCACGTACAATACGCCCTCGGCGGCCACGGGAGTGGCACGGATTTGCGAACCGAGGCGGATTTCAGCCAGCACCTTCTTTTCTTTCGCAGCGGCCAGGACAACTAGATTTTTTCGGGTGCCCACGTAAACCTTGCCGTCGGCGATCAGGGTGGAGGACCAGATATCCGACTTGGTGTCGTACACCCAGTAACATTTGCCGCTTTCGGCATCGAGGCAGTGGACCCGGCCGGGCGTGTCCGCAATGAACAACAGGCCGTCGGCAATCGACACTGTGGACATGCTGCGGTCGATATCCTGATAAGACCAGATTTTGCCGGTCTCGGATATATCGCCGATCTTGGCGGCGTCAATGCAGTTCAGGATGCCTTTGCCGCGGCCGTGCTGCGGATCCTGGCCCACGGCCACGTAAACACGGTTGTTATAGAAGACGGGCGTGCCGATGATTTCGCTGGGGCCGACGTAGGAACCGTCGTTGTTGTAATCGGGACTATCTTGTTTGTTGCCCGCCCAATAGTCGATGGGTTTGCCGTCTTTGTAGCGATACTCCGGCGGATTACAGTCGAATGTCCAAACTCTATGCAGGAACGTCGGCTTGGAGCTGGCGGCATGAAGGGCTTCGAAGGCATAACAGACCCCGTCGCCGGCGCCCACAAAGACCAATGCCTTATCACCTATTTGTCCCAGTGAGGGTGAAGACCACTGCCCATGGAATATGCGCGAAGCGATCATCTCGTCGTCCTTGGCCACCAGGCGGCCCGTGTGCTTGTCCAAGACAATCAGACTCGGCGAGAGGGGAAACGGAGCCTTGCCGTCGTCCACGCCGTTTCCCGTGTTTACATACACCAGATCGCCGTAAACAAAGACCGAGCAACTGGCCGCATCGTGCGGGAAAATCGCAAGTTCCGCGAGCATGTCGTAGCACCAGATAATGTCGGCATCGCCGGGAAGTTGGCCTGCCGGGGCATCGCTTAAAGCGCCGCTATATTGCCGTTCGTTGCGGAACGGACCATCGTTGCCGTTTGCCAGTCCTTCGGTATCCAGGCAGACTACTTCGCTGCGATTGGTAATCACATACACCCGATTTCCTTCCACGCAGGGAGAAGAGCAAATCCCCAATTCCATTTTGTCGTAGTCTTTACTGCCTTTGCCGGTTTCCAGTTTGGGCACCACTAAACGCCAGAGCGGCTTGCCGGTGGCTTCGTCGAGACAAAGCAGCACGCCCCCGCCGGTAGGCCGGTAACGCGGATCATTGAGATTGACGTCGTTGGTGCCGATAAAAATTTTGTCTCCCGAAACGGCCGGTGTGGAGTAGTTTTCCGTGCCCATTCGGGCGACCCACTTGACGTTTTTTGTGGTTTGCATGTCAATGCCCGAGCCGTCGGAACGTTTTTTACCGGGCTCGAACCAGGCGGGCAGGCCCTTCTCGTCGGCGGCCATGTTGCGTGTGTCGCAGCCACCCCATTGCGGCCAGTCATCGCCGTAAGCCGCGGACAGTGTAATCGCCAAGATAGACAATAAAATGTATGCACATCGCAAATTGAAAACTGCACGTCGAAAATCGCTCATCAAGCCGCGACCGGTGGTCGCGCCGTGATGCAAAGAATAAGTGTGGATGTTTTGCAACGTCATACTATGTAGAGGTAGTATCAAAGTGATCCCAATAGTTTGCTGCCAGCACGAGCTTTGCGGTATATGACAAACCTAACGCAACAGCTTTGCCAGCAGGTTAAAGGTGGGTTCCTGGAAACAACGTTTGTCAATAAAGTTGGTTAAGGGAGGTTATCGGAAAATGGCGGGGTGTCATATAACCTATTATTGTGGCTTAACCATTTCTCATTTAATACATTATATACTCGTAAGGCCTTTGTCCAGATGTGAAAACATTATTGAAAACTAACACGACTTTATCAGGGCATTACGGCCTTTTAGCGGTTTTTCCAGTCCACGTTCGACATTGCCGCCAAGGCAAGATGTAACGCTTGGGTGCCAGCGCGGCCGTGACCTTGAGCGTTAAGCGAAATATATAACTCATGAACCAGGGCCAGTCCCGGCAGACAAAGTCCCATACGCTGGGATTCGTCAAGGATGATGCCCATGTCTTTAATAAAATGCTCGACAAAAAAACCGGGTGCAAAATTGTTGGCCATGATACGCGGGGCCAAGTTCGAAAGCGCCCAACTGGCCGCCGAGCCCGAAGCCGCCGATTGCAGAAACTTGTCTAAGTCCAATCCAGCCTTGTAAGCGTACAGCAGACCTTCACAAATGCCAATCATGTTTGCGCTTATTATTATTTGATTTGCCAGTTTGGCGTGCTGTCCGGCGCCCGGGCCGCCATGATGCACATGAGATTTTCCCATTGCTTGCCAACAGGGAGTCAACGCCTCGACCGCTTCTTTTTCACCGCCGATCATGATCGAAAGCTTTGCCTCGCGCGCCCACGTCTCCGCCGGTGACGGGTGCATCCACGGCATGAACGCCGATCTTCGCCGCCGCCTCGGCAATCTCCCTGGCCAATGACGGCTGGCTGGTAGTCATGTCCACAACGATTTTGCCCCGAGTGCAGCCCGCAAGCACGCCGCCGGCGCCCAAAATCACATTACGCACATCGCTCGGGTAGCCGACGATGGTAAAAATTACATCCGAGTCCTCGGCCACCGCCCGAGGACTTTCCGCCCAGGCCGCCCCGGCCCCAAGCAATCCTTCGGCCTTGGCCCGGGTACGATTAAACACCGTGGCGGCAAAGCCCGCACGCATCAGATGCCCGCACATGCTCCCACCCATCACGCCGGTGCCGATCCAACCAATACGGGTTTTGCCGGGAGAAACAATTTGCATTACTATCTTAAATCAATGGTTTGGTGAAATATTAGAACCAGGTATTTGATGGGCTATAGATTCTACGTGAGACATAAATTCCGATATTCTATCTCTTTGATAATTTTCAATTTCGTAACACTTGAAAAGCTCATTGATTCTATTTTCTATGCTAGGATTATTGTTTCTATGAAAATTAGAAACTACTATAAGATTTTTTCTCTCACTCTGGGAAACCTTTTTGTTAAATAAATCTCCAACAATAGCAAGGTATTGAGCTCGATGAATAGCTTGTTCTTCTTGGATTGAGAAATCACATGGCTTGACAAGATTTGGGATTTCATTTTGGAATGTATAAGGAAAACGTATGCTGGTTCCCACAACAGGTACCTTTATTTCCTCATTAAGACGTGCTCGACCGTTATGGGCAAGACCTTGGAAAAAGTGATCTAATTCAGGGAACGTAACTTTTTTCCTCACTATTTCAATAGCAGGTCCCCCAACCAATTCTTTAAAAAGATTAATAAGATCTTTTTGTGGATCTATTACTTTAATGGGTCTAGGTTGAGTTAGTTTGAGTATATTTGCACGAGTATCAACGAAATGCTGCAAATCATCCAAGGTTTTAAAAGAATAATGATCAACTTCAAGCCGACTTTGAATCGACATTTTGGCACGATTGATACTTTCCGAATCAAAAATATCAGTAGAAACAATTCTTCTTGCTCTTTGGTTGCTACTCGATAATTCAGCTTTTATGAATCCTCTCTCTGGACAAAATAGCAACACCCCCAGATTAACTGCTTCAGCTCGAGATGGATCTGGACAAAATTGGATCAAACAATAATAACCGCGGTTAGTGTCCATTGTTTGGCTCCTTTTAATTTTTATCAAAAAGCATTCCTGGCCAGCAAATTTTTTTTATGCGTTCTAAAATGGTATCAGCAACATAGTTTGCGCGACGTAAGATTAACTCCCTCCATGCAATACGGATTTGTTGATTCACTTGCCACTCAGTCGGAACTTCGTTAACAAATTTTTCTACAATATCTTCGGTAAGTTTCCCTAATTGTGTAATGGCAATTTCTATTTCATCTTGTCGAATTAACTTTTTGAATGCAGGAAATAGACCATATATTCTCTCATCTTTAACTAATTCAATTGCCGAAATTCCGGGTGTAAGATCTCTTCCCCAATTGAAACAGCATGAATGATCAATCGCCAATAATCGATATTTCTTATTACCTTTTTGACCTATTTCCTCTATAAAAACATTGTCAAAATTGACTTTCCTTTGAGTATTTTCAGGTGGGCAACGATCACAATTACGAGTCCATGTATCAAAAACTACTAAATGCGAAATAGATTCTTTATTTATTAATTTTCTCAACTCTTTAACCGATCCGCCCCAGGAAATACCTTTTGTTTCCTTTGTTATAAATGCTGGCCCCGTTTTTCCTCGATAACCTCTGGTAAGTGGAATCTCATCTTTTTGCTCATCAATTCCCATTATATCAAATTCCAGAGTTGGTAGGCCAAGCCATTGCGCAAGATAGGTTCCAACTAATTCACATGCCAATGCATGTGGTCCTTGACGATTACCTAGTACCTTGATATAAGCAGGGCCAGCATCAGTTATTATACGTGCGGTTTGCGTATTTGTATCAAGAGGTCCTGAAAATCGTAAAAAAGTGGTTGGGTGCCAAATTTGTTTTGAAGAGGCATTCAAAATTGCACCTGTTATGCGTGTGAATTAATAAATCAGGCAATGAAATTTTGGGATTTATTTTTATTTCACCACGAAATTCACCATCTTTCCCGGCACAATGATGACTTTGACCACTTTCTTGCCGGCAAGATACTCGGCAATTTTGGCCTCGGCCCGGGCAAGAGATTCGAGAGTAGCGTTATCAGCCTCGGCCGGGGCCTGGATGCGGCCGCGCAGCCTGCCGTTTATCTGCACGGGTACTTCGATCGTGTCTTGCTTGAGCATGGCCTCGTCGTACGCCGGCCACGGCTCGTAGGCCAGGATTTTCGGATTGCCCAGGGCCTGCCAAAGTTCCTCGGCCAGATGCGGGGCAAACGGCGAAACAAGCAACACAAACTTTTCCATGGCCTCTTGCGGCCGCACCTCTTCCTTGAAAAAGAAATTCGTGAATTCCATCATCCGCGCGATGGCCGTGTTGAACGACATCTGCTCGATGTCATTAGTCACGGCCTTGATCGTTTTATGGACCATGCGGTTCTGCCCGGCCGTGGACGCGACTTTTTGCACGGTCGGCCCCAGTTTCATGTTTTCCGAACGGTCATCAATGATCATCCGCCAGACGCGATCCAAAAAGTTGCGCACACCGCTTATGCCATCCATGCTCCAGGGTTTTACGGCCTCCAACGGGCCCATGAACATCTCGTACAGTCGCAAGGCGTCTGCGCCGTATTCGGCCACTACCTGGTCCGGATTGACCACGTTGCCGCGGCTTTTCGACATCTTGTACGCGCGACTGTCGATGCGGATTTTACCATCGGCTTTCAGCACAAAAGTTTCGCCTTGCTTGTCCACGGCCTCGGCAGCAAGTTTGACGGCCTTGACCGGCCTGCCGGTTTTCTTGTCAGTTGGATTCCCTTCTGTATCATCAATGACATCAGCAACACTCACCCATTGGCCTGAATCGGTCTGGTAGCCGGCGAATTCCATCTCGCCGAGGATCATTCCCTGGTTGACCAGTTTCCTGAACGGTTCGGGCGTGCTCACGTAGCCGCGGTCAAAGAGCACCTTGTGCCAAAATCGGGCGTAAAGCAGGTGCAATACGGCGTGTTCCGCCCCGCCCACGTACAAATCAATCGGCATCCAGGCCTTTTCGATTTCTGGATCAACTAGGGTTTTGTGATTCTGGGATCCAGGAACCGCAGATAGTACCAGCAGGAGCCGGCCCATTGCGGCATGGTGTTTGTCTCGCGCTTGTAACGCACGCCGTTGATAGTGACGTAGAGCCAATCGTCCGGCGCTATATCCAGCGGCGGCTCGGGTCGGTCGTGCGTGGAATCGAATTTCATGTTGGCCGGTAAATCCAGCGGCAAATCTTCCGGCTTAAGCGCCCGTATTCGGCCGTTGGGCTGACCGGTTTCATCTAACTCATGCAAGATCGGGAACGGCTCGCCCCAAAAATGCTGCCGACTGAAGAGCCAATCGCGCAACTTGTAATTGACCGCGCTGCGCCCAAGCCCCTTTGCGGCCAGGTCGTCGGCGATTCTCTTTTTGAACTCCGGCGTGGAAAGTCCATTGTACGGGCCGGAATTGATGGCCGTGCCGTCGGCAATGAAGGCGGCAAAAGGGGACTGTCCCGATTTTTGCACAGCAAAAATGGGACTGTCCCCTTCAATGGGACCGGGATCGACCACCGCGACAATCGGCAAATTAAACTCTTTGGCGAATTCGAAATCCCGGGTGTCGTGGGCCGGCACGGCCATGATCGCGCCAGTGCCGTAACTTATGAGCACATAATCGGCCACCCAAATGGGAATCGCCTCGCCATTGACCGGATTGATCGCGTAAGAACCGGTAAAAACCCCGGTTTTTTCCTTGGCCAGGTCCGTTCGGTCAAGATCACTTTTGCGCGCCGCCTGGTCGCAATATGCGCGTACCGCGGCGGATTGATCCGGCTTGGTCAACCGCTCGACAAACGGATGCTCCGGTGCAATGACCATGTACGTGGCGCCGAAAAGCGTATCTGCACGAGTCGTATAAATGCGAAGTACTTCCTCGTCGGGCTTGCTGGGCCAACCGCCATACTTGCGATCTGTCAGCCAGCCTTCGTATTCCTTGCGCGAAGGCTTTCCCTCTTCGTCGGTAATGATGCCAATAAAAAAGTCGACCTCCGCCCCGGTGCTCCGGCCAATCCAGTTGCGCTGTAAAAGTTTGATGCTATCGGGCCAGTCGAGCGTGTCCAGGTCTTTTTCTAGCCGGTCGGCGTATGCGGTAATCCGGAGCATCCATTGACGCAGCGGAATACGCACCACCGGATGCCCGCCGCGCTCGCTCACTCCGCCAACCACCTCTTCGTTGGCCAACACCGTGCCCAAGGCCGGACACCAATTCACAGGTGCCTCGAGTTGATACGCCAGCCGGTGCTCGTCGCGGTATCGGGCCACGGCGTCGTCGCTTTCATTGGTGATTTCGACGGGAATTGGTAGTTCGGCAATGGGCCGGCCGCGCTTTTGTTCTGCGTCGAACCAGGTATCAAAAAGCACCAGGAAAATAAATTGCGTCCAGCGGAAATATTCCAAGTCGGTGGTGGCCAGATCGCGATCCCAATCGTAAGAAAAACCGAGCATCTTCAACTGGCGACGGAAATTGACAATATTCTTTTCCGTGGTCTGCCGGGGATGCGTGCCGGTTTTTTTGGCGTACTGTTCGGCGGGCAGGCCGAAGGCGTCCCAGCCCATGGGATGCATCACGCTGGCGCCCTTCATGCGGTTGTAGCGGCAGACAATGTCGGTAGCGGTATATCCTTCTGGATGACCCATGTGAATCCCTTCACCACTGGGATATGGAAACATATCCAAAACATATAATTTGCGACCTTTGGGCAATTTAGGGGTAGCGAAAGTGCGGTTTTCTTCCCAAAACCTCTGCCACTTAGGTTCAACGACTGCCGGATTATAACGAGGCATTTTTTTAATAAACTCCGCTTGGGAATTGCTATGTAAGACGGTTTTCATAACTGTCCTACGGCCTGGGCGGACGACTTTAAAAGTCGTCCTACCCCTGAAAAAGCCCGATTTTACCCATTCTGGGTAATAATCGCAAATAGAGTGCTGAAAGAATAATGCGACTGAGAAGAAATTCATTAATCGCGGATTTATTTCGGTTATACAACTACCGCTTAAATATTATTTTGATAAACAACTTTTTTCTGTCTTTGAAAAGAGTAGAACATCAAACAAACAACACCCGCACAAAACATCATAAGAACGCTAGGTTCTGGAATAGGGCTTAATTCTTCTAAAATTAAGCTAATATTGTCCATACCATTCACTGGACCATAAGCGATACTGCCAATTCCGGTCTCTCCAAAAATTATGTATTGAGGATAGAATTTTTGCTTTTGCCCAACTGCAATGAGGATTTTGAAGGAGGTGACATTTTGCATAATGGAATTCCAAGATCCGCTGTATACATTCCAATATGAAGAATCAATAGGTGAAGAGAAGGTTTGCCAAAAATCGCTCACCAAACCTGCCGCGGTATAAATGGCTGTTCCACCTGGTCCGGAGATGATAACAGTTGATCTTTTGACATAGTCAGGAGCTCCCTGCAGATAGCCACCGCTTGCGATACGATCCCATTTTAACGTTCCGAGTCCGTCATATTTTGACCAATTGCCCAGAAAAGCAGTAGGGGCAACCATCCAATAACTATCACCCAATTCCGGGCAGCCCACCAATTCAGCACAGCCGCCCGGATTGCCATCAGTGAGGTCATCTAAGAGATATGGTAGTGGCGTGCCGTAAGATGTTACTGCTGTCCACCCGTCCAAGCCGGTATTGAAATCACTTAAAACACTGGCATTGGACACATTAGCAAATAAAAGCAGTAAAACATAAAGGATTACATAGAAGGCGATTTTCATAAAATTCCCTTGCCATCTGGTTATTGGATTATGCCTATATTACCACTTTTCCCCCCCAATGTCAATAATGCCTGCTTTTTGGACCAAGACAAAAATTGTAAAGGATTTATGGAATAATTGCCCTTGAATTGCCTGGGGGAATTCGGTACAAGCTTGCGGTCTGTGATATTAATTTTGCAATATCTTATCCAAATTGACAAATATATCGGGTCATAAATCTTCCGTGTTTTCCCTAGTGGCCAAATAATTTTTTTGATGGAGGAGCAGTTTAATTATTGCCCCAACATAACGAATAACAACGTTAAAAGCTAACAACAACATTTCGTAAAAATTATCACCGGGAGGCATTGCCATGCCACGGTTGCTGGTTTTTTTAATGGGCTTGTTCACGTTGGCCGTATCTTCGACAAGCGGCGAACAGACGTTTCCATACAAGGCCTGTGTAATGGTCGATGGGACTGAAATCCACAGCGGACCAGGCAAAAGTTATTATCCCACCGACAAACTGCAAAAGGGGGATTATCTAGAGGTGTATCGTCACGATCCCGGCGGCTGGTGCGCCGTCAAACCGCCGGAAGGCAGTTATACATGGATCGCGGGCCAGTACCTCAAACTTCAAGATCAGAATCTGGCCGTGGTGACCGAGGACGACGTTGCCGCTTGTGTAGGCAGCCGCTTGAGCAATGATCGCGACGTGATCCAAGTACACATGCGCAAGGGCGAGACAGTGGAAATTCTCGGCGTCAGAGAAATTCTCCGTGAGCGAGAAATTCCCGGCAATAACTCGCAAATCTGGTACAAGATCGCTCCGCCCGCCGGAGAATTCCGTTGGGTTTTAAAAAATATCTTGATCCGCTCAAATCCAGCGAGGAGACGGCAAAGAATCGTTCCGGCGACGACACCGGAGAGGATTCATCCGATGATCGGCGCGAGGAAAAATCAGCGGATACCCGAGGCGATCTTTCTCCGGCGTACTTTCAGGCCGAGTTGGATCGGATTGATCTGGAGTTGTCGATGATGGTGGTCGATGAGCCGTCCACGTGGTCGTTCAGCGCACTGCGATTACGGGCGGAATCATGGTTGGATCGGGCAAATACGGCCGAGGAACGAGGCAATGCACGCTTGGTCTTGAATAAAATCGCACGCTTTGAGGATCTCAAACAGCGTTGTGATTCGGTAACGGCAATGCGCGAGCAGAACGCGGTCTCGAACCGTTTTCTCGACGGTCTGAAACGCACCATGGAAAAGGCGGCGGCCATGGCCGACCCGGAGAAACAATTCGACGGCGTGGGCCAACTGCAAGAGGTGGTTTCCGCAAAATTGGGGGCCCCACGATATGCCCTGGTCGATGAAGCCGGCAATGTGAAGTATTATCTCACGCCGGCGCCGGGCGTGAATCTACAGAACTACATCGGCCGCCAGGTGGGCGTGACCGGCACGCGCGGCTATATGCCCGAGCAACGCGCCCAACACATCACGGCCCGGCATGTCACCTCGCTGGAAAACCGCTTAAGGTGAGGCCGGAAACCGGAGGCTGAAAAGTTGGGGCGGCAGTCTTACTGCCGACCCTAATTTGCCGGCGGGGATGGAAGTACAACTCCCGTCCCAACGCATCATTGACTCAATAAACAGTTTTTTCCCGCTTACACAGAAATTTACATTAACGCGGGGTGCGGGCCTGGAGGACTTCGGCCCTGCCGCGGGCGATCTCCAACGCGGCGGACAACATGGCGTCTTCCTGCGAGGAGGAAAAGGCGGGTTGATCATTAATGGGCCGCGCGACCTGCCGCACGACGACGTCGGGGTCGATGCCCGAGCGGCTGTAAGGCCGGCCGTTGGGCGAATAGAATTTCGCGGTGGTCAAACGCACGCCCGCATTAGTGCCTTCCAAGGGAAAGATGCCCTGGACCGATCCCTTGCCATAGGTCCGCACGCCGACCACGGTTCCCCGGTGAAGGTCTTGAATGGCGCCGGCAAAAATTTCGGCCGCGCTGGCGCTGTCTTGATCGACGATCACCACCAGCGGAATTTGCCAAGTGCCTTCGACATGGGCGGTAAAGGCGCTGTCCTCCTGCAGGCTGCGACCATGAGTGGTGACGATCAAGCCGCGCTCGATGAACCGGTCGGCGGCATCGACCGCCGCCGTGAGCAGTCCGCCCGGATTTCCCCGCAAATCGACGATCAGCCTCTCCATGCCTTGGCGTTGAAGTTTCCACAACGCGGCGTCGAGATCGTGGGCGGTGGTTTTTTGGAAACAGCTCAGCTTGCAATAGCCGATGGCGTTTTCGCGGTCGATGATGGCCACCTGGTCCACGCTGGGCACATCCACGCGACGGCGACGGATCATCATCTTCCGCCCTTGGCCGTCGGGGCCTAAAACAGTCAGCTCCACCGAAGTTCCCTCATCGCCTTGCAACAGGTTGGCGGCCTGATCGGTGGACATCGCGGACGTGGATTGTCCATCGATGGCGATGATCCGATCGCCGCCGTGGACGCCTGCTTGCTCGGCGGGGCTGCCGGTAATTACCCGGATGATCGTCAAGGCATTGCTCTGTACCTTCAACTCAATGCCCAAACCCACGAAGTTGCCTTCGATTTGCGAATATACTTCGGTTAATTGATCGGGCGTGAGGAAGGCGGAGTATTGGTCCAGGGAATTGGTCGCCCCACAGAGATATTCCAGCACCACGGCGGTGGGAGATATGACCAGGCGCTGTTGCGCCAAGGCAACGGCAAAGGCCACGGCCTGACGAGCATCTTCTCGAGTGCGAATCATCCGCGTGGCCAGAACAGGTCTCAGCTCGCGGCAAAAAACGCGGGCGGCGGGCCGATTGGCCTGGGCCAAGTATCGCTCCTGGAACGACTGCTCGTTTAAGGCGATCTCCAGATTGGTGGTGCCTCGTTCGACCAGTTCTTTCCAATTGGGCGGATCAACATAATGCGATTCGATCTTCAAGAGCACTTGGGCGTAGAGCTCCAAGGCCCGATCAAGCTGCAGTCGGCTGAGGATTTCGGAAAAACTGCGATCGACCCAACGCCGCTGCAGATCGTAATGCAGCCGAGCAGTATCGAAGCGCCGTTGCAAAAGGGTATCGGCGGGAAACTGACGCAGCGCGTCTTCATAATGGGTCAGGGCATCGCCCCAGCGTTGTTCCAATTCCAACTGTTGTCCGCGGCGCAACAGGTCGTCGACCTGTTGGGTGCTGTTGGAAATGACGATCGTCGTGGGAAGCTGCCCAAACGCCGAAACAGCCGATAAAATCGCTAAAAACGCGATAGTCGCGCGCAGAAAGCCGGTGTTGATCCTTCGCATGGTGTCGTCCGGTGAATGTGGATGCGTTGCCGGTGCCGATCCGTGGGTGGCGTGGCCGTTCAGTAACGATTTTCGTCGGCGATCTGGCCGGCAAGTGGGCACCCAATGCCAGCCATCTGTAAGTATAGGCCATGTTTTTTGGTCTGTCAAAAAAAGGAAAACGATTTTTTTCTGGTAATTTTACCCAACCATTACAGACCGATCAGCAGCGCACGCAAAACTCCGACAGCGCCTAAAAACAGCGTAAAAAACACTTGCGCCAAATGCACCAGCCAAGCCCGCCAAAACCTGGAAAAGCGGTTGTAAGGACGCCCCTGTCAAGAAAGGCACGGACCGCAAAACCCGCACGGATGGAATTTAAAAAATTGCATAAAGTGGAATTAAACCGCCTCTCATCTCAGTGTAGTGGATAAACATCTAGGCGAGCGGCCGGCGTTAGCCGGCTGAGGTCTCTTTGAACGCTACATTGATATGAGAAATGCTCTAGGTAATGCAGATTAAATGAGAATACACAAAAAAACCGCGACCAACTATTAAAGGTTTAGGTCGCGGTTTTTTGTTTGTCTGCAATTTGCAATTCGAGATTTGCTTTTTCCAATTTGCAATCTCAATTTTCAATCCACGATCTTATTCACCAGCCGGGGGTTCTGAAGCGGATGCCTCGTTGGCCGCCAAGTTGATAAGCGGACCGCTGCCGCTGCCCACGCCGCCTTTGAGTTCAGGCGGTTCGGCGGGCGGCGCGGGGCCGTCGGCTTGTTGCTGTTGGGCGGCGGCCTCGGCTTCCTCGGCCCATTCCACGCGCTTGCGGGAAAGGCCGATTTTGCGCTCATCGGGATCGACGCGCAGCACCTTGACTTCGATTACTTCGCCCACCTTGACCACGTCCTCGGGATTGTCAACCTTATGGTCGGCCAGTTCAGAAATGTGCAACAGCCCTTCCAGACCGTCTTCCAGGCCCACAAACACGCCGAAGTTGGTGATCTTGGTGACCGGCCCCTTGATCAGTTGGCCGGGCTGATACTTGTTGGGAATCTCGGAAATCCACGGATCGTCGTTTAGTTGTTTTAGGCCCAGGGCGATGCGGTGGCGATCCTGATCCACGGAAAGCACGCGGCACTCGATTTGCTGGTTCTTTTCGATCAACTCATTGGGATGGCTGATTTTACGGGTCCAAGACATATCGCTGACGTGCAGCAGACCGTCGATGCCCTCCTCGATCTCGATGAAGGCCCCGTAGTTGGTCAAATTGCGCACGGTGCCCTTGACGATGCTTCCCGGCGGGTAGTGCTCGACGACGCGGTCCCAGGGATTTTCCTGGATTTGTTTCATGCCCAGCGAGATTTCCTGTTTGTCTTTGTCGATCTTCAGCACCACGACTTCAATCTCATCCTCGGGCTGGACAAGTTCATTGGGATGGCTGATCCGCCGCGTCCACGACATCTCGCTGATATGCACCAGGCCCTCAACGCCCTCCTCCAACTTGACGAATGCGCCGTAACTCATCACGTTCACCACGCTGCCCTTCACACGCGCCCCATGGGATACTTTTGTTCCACGGTTTCCCAGGGACTGGCCGTGCGCTGCTTCAGCCCCAAGGCGATCTTTTCCCGCTCGTGGTCGATGTGCAGAATTTGCACCTCGATTTCCTGGTCCAGGGCGAGTATTTCCGAAGGGTGATTGATGCGTCCCCAACTCATGTCGGTGATGTGCAGCAGCCCGTCGATGCCGCCCAGGTCCACGAAGGCCCCAAACTCGGCGATATTCTTGACCGTCCCTTTGCGACGCTGCCCCACCTCCAATTCGGCTAACAGTTGCGACTTCTTCTCCGAGCGTTCGGATTCGATCAATGCGCGGCGGCTGACAACGATGTTCCGCCGGGCTTCGTCGATCTTCAGCACCACGCATTGGATGGTGCGGCCAATGTAATCGCCGATGTCCGAGGGCCTCCGCACGTCCACCTGGCTGGCAGGAAGAAAAACGTTCACGCCGATGTCGACCAGCAGCCCGCCTTTTATCTTCCGCGTCACAATGCCCGTCACCACGTCGCCTTCGCGCACGGTCTCGATGACCTTCATCCAGGCCTCGATCTTCTCGGCCTTGCGCTTGCTTAAGGTGATCATGCCGCGCGCGTCGTCGACCAGACCGTGGATGTCCTCCACGTCCTCGATCAAGACTTTCACGGTCGAACCGGGGGCAGGCAACGGTTCGCCTTCCTCCCACTCGCTGCGGAAAATGATCCCTTCGCTCTTATATCCCACATCGACGAGCACCACGTCGCCTTCCACGCGCAGGACCTTGCCCTGGACGATTTGATTGAGGTTCATTTCCTGGGTGGTCCAGTCAATCTCCTCCGGCGTGTTGCCCTCCAGCGCGGCGTTGAGCTCCTCTTTCCATTCTTCTTCAGAAAGATCCAATGATCGTATCAGGTTACGGTTAACCATACACTCAATAGGTTAGATGCCCAGCCCGCTCGCCCGGCTCTTTACGTCAAGGGCCAATTACAGAGACTTGCGGGTAATCCTGCAAATATATCAGCCAAAAAGAATAATGACAATGGTATGTAAGCCATAATTCCACTAAATTGGGGGGATGGTCGCGTTTAGAGCAGTGCTCAGGATGATGTAGCGTCCGTTTAGCCCGGTCGCTTGCGACCGGTGAATTTTCCGGGAATATGCTCCGCTACACCATGTTGAACAACGCTCTAGCCCTGACACTTGTGCCAGATGGTTTTTCTCAATTGCTAAAGCATTTCGGCGTGACATTGGCGAACGCGCTTTTCCACCAAAGCCACCAGCTCGTGTTCATCCATGCCTTCATAGTCTTGGGGTAAAATGGGCTTTCCATAGCGCACATTGATCAGGCCTGGATGGGGAAGTTTCTGGCTCCTGGGCCAACAGTGATACGCGCCCTCGATGGCCACGGGCAGGATCGCCGCACCGGATCGAACGGCCAGGCTCGTAAAACCCGGTCGAAAAGGTCTTATCTGACCATCGGGCGTCCGGGTCCCTTCGGGAAAGATTAGGACCATCTCGCCCTCTTTGAGCCGTTTGAGCGACTCTTTGATCCCAGCCAGCCCGAGTCCCTCCCGGTCGATGGGAATCGCATCCAGCGACTGAATAAGCCAACGAAATGGGGCAAAACTGAAAAGAGTATCCCGCGCAAGATAGTTCATTCGTCGCGGACAGCCCAGCCCTACCAACGGCGGATCTAACTGGCTTTGATGATTGGATACAACCAACACCCCGCCTGCACTCGGTATATTCTCCACGCCCCAGTAGCGAATACCAAACACCAGAATCGTGATGTTTTCCAAAATAAGTCGCAAGAATTCGTACCACAAGCGGCTGGCCAGAGAACGCTGAGACATGAATAGGGAATAGAGTCTTTGTTTGAGGTTTAAGCGCGTTTTGCGCGCATCAAGTACAGTAGTTTGTTCAGTATATCATATAGCCGCGACCGTTGGTCGCGCTTTGGTTGCGGCCATCAGGCCGCGCTAGGGGATAGAGAATAAAGGATAGGGTCTTTGTTTGAGGTTTAAACGCGATTTGCGCACATGTTGTAAAGCCGCGACGGGCACCAACCGTAGGTTGGTCGGTCGCGCTTTGGTTGCGGCCTTCAGGCCGCGCTAGGGAATAGGGAAGACTGGACGGTAACTTGGTTGATTAAGGATATATGTGTTGGCGCACGATTTTTTCTACTTTATCGACCACCTGCTCCAGGCTTAGGCCGTCGGTCGAGATCTGGATGGCATCAAGGGCGGGAACCAATGGGCCTACTGCCCGGGAGGCATCTTCCTGATCGCGGCGAATTTGAGCGGCCAATACTTGCTCCATGGTTACCGGTTCACCCTTGGCCTGTAGGTCGCTTAGCCGTCGCCGGGCACGTTCCTCGGGGCTGGCGGTAAGAAAAATTTTACAGTCGGCCTGGGGAAAGGCCACGGTCCCTTGATCGCGGCCTTCGGTGACAATATTTTTGCCCGCCGCTGCCGCACGTTGCAATTGCACCAGGCAACTGCGCACCTGAGGATTGTCCGCGGCATAACGTGTGACGGCCGTGATCGCCGAACCGCGGATTTCCTCGCTGACATCTTCACCGTCGAGGTAGATGCGCTCGCTGTCCAGGTAAAGATCGATCCGGGGCGCCAAGTTGGCCAAATCGCCGGGCTGATCCCAATCGAGCCCTTTTCGTTTCCCGGCCAGGGCCACGGCGCGATACATGGCCCCCGTATCGAGGAACCGGAAGCCCAGCCTTCTGGCCAGCGCCCGCGCAACCGAACTCTTGCCCGCTCCAGCGGGGCCGTCGATGGTGACGATCATGAACAGCACTTACTCAAAACTAATAAACTCTTTTAACATTCTTAAAGCTAGGTTAGAATCCTACTCATCAAAAACAAATATTCTAATCTTCGTTTTTAAAAACAACAGGTTTTAGTGCGACTTTATGCAAGGCGTTTTTGGGAAAACCATGAATTTTGCCGTGGCGGCCGCACTCTTTGAAGGGAGTTTGGCGGTGCTGGCCGTGGCACTGGGCTGGCTCTTGGACCGGTCGCCTCTGGCAACATTTCGGCTGAGTTTTCTCGACCTGGGTTGGGGGGTTTTCGCCACCTTGCCGCCTTTGGGACTATTGTGGCTCTGCATGAAAGCTCCCTGGAAACCATTTACTAGAATTATACAGGTACTCGACGAAACATTAATCCCCTTATTTCGCCAATGCCGGCTGTTTGAATTAGCCGTCATCTCACTCTTGGCCGGCTTGGGCGAAGAGATGCTCTTTCGCAGCATTGTTCAAGGATGGATAGCCGACAAAATGGGCGAACCTTATGGAGTGGGCCTAGGATTGGCCATCTCGGCGGCGATCTTCGGACTGCTGCACAGTATAACGCCAACCTACGCCCTGCTGGCCACGGGCATCGGGCTTTATTTTGGGGCCATCTGGCTCGCCACGGGCAATCTCCTGGTACCGATCACCAGTCACGCCCTGTACGACTTTCTCGCCTTGGCGTACTGGCTGAAAATGCGACAAAATACAACAGAATCTCCCCACACGAGTGAACCATCAGATGAGTAAAGCCTCAGCCGGCTAGAGCGCATCTCATTTCAGTGTAGCGAATAAACATCTAGGCGAGCGGCCGGCGTTAGCCGGCTGAGATCTTTTTGAACGCTACATTGATATGAGAAATGCTCTAATGCCGGCCGCTCGCCCAATTTTCATTCTTCCGCGATCAGCCCTTCGCGCACCGCCAGCCGGGCGAGTTCCACCGATTTGTGAACGCCGAGTTTACGCATCAGTCGCGTTTTGTGATTGTCCACGGTGTTTACCGAGATATTCATCCGCTGTGAGCATTGTTTTAAAGTAAGTCCCTGGGCCAGCAAGGTGAGAAGTTCTGTTTCGCGCGGGGTGAGCAGTTGGAGCGGATTGCCCGTATGCGCCGGATGATAGCGCAGACCACGCCGGGTGCGGAAAAGATATCGATCCACCTCCGGACAGAAGGAATGTTCGCCCGCCGCCAAACGGCGGGCGGCCACGCTTATTTGGGTAAACGTGGCATGTTTGGTCCAGTATCCGCGGATCCCCATTGACAAGGCGATACGAATATTTCTCGTTCGCACTGCTTCATCGAGAATCAGCAAATTCATGTCCGGACACTCACGGCAAAGTGTTTGGGCGGTGGTCCAACATTGGCTATGTTTCACCCCCAGTCCAAGAATAACCACGTCTGGTTTGTATTGCCGCACGGCGTTTGCGGCTTCTCGACATTCCACGGCCACAGCCGCGGCTTGTTCATAAAGCCGATACATCAGCACCAGACCATCGCGAAAGAGAGCATGGTCATCGACGATCAACAAAGACAACTTCGAGTAGGGTGTAAAATTGGCTTCCATACACGAGCAAATGTAGACGCAGGGTGTGACAACTAGTTGTCACGGCAACACAAAGTAGCTAGTGATTTTTCACCACCCCCGTTCTTGGGGTGCAATCCTTGCCTATCCTGTTGATTGTGGGCTTCGATCGGTAAAAATATTATTAGTGGGAGTGAATGTAACATTATGTAATTTCAGAAGTTATGATTTGTAGTCGATGTTTGTGGTCCGCAAATAAATACCTATGCTTCTAGGAGTCTTTATGAGCATTTCCCGTAAAGAACAATTGTCTGCCAAGAGATGTTCCGCCTGCGAAGGCCGCGGCGAGAAGTTATCGCCTGATCGGATCCAACTTCTACTTCAGGCCCTGGACGGTTGGCAAATTACACACTATGGATTGCGTATCCGCAAGGACTGGCAGATGAAAAATTTTGCGGCAGGCATGGATTTTTTCCATCACGTGGCCCAATTGGCCGAAGAAGAAGGCCACCATCCTGATCTGCATTTGGAAGGCTACCGTCACGCTTGGATCGAAATTTGGACGCACTCGATCGGCGGTCTCTCCGAAAACGACTTTATCCTGGCCGCGAAAATCGACTGTCTGACCATTGAGCTGAAGAACCTAGATTAAGATCCGCGATTTGCCGCTCGCTCGCCTACTGCTCGCGGCTAAACAAAAGGCATTTCCGAGTTGCATTATGTGCTGAAATGTGTTACCAATGGTTTTTCAATAAACATTCTTTCCACATTAATCCACCAATTCCTTTAGATTAACAGGCGTGCTCTTTATGGTTCAATCCCCGGCTTTAAAGCTCGACGATTACATTCGCAGCATTCCAGATTATCCAAAACCAGGCATCCTCTTCCGCGACATTACGCCGTTGTTGGCCAATGCCGCGGCCCTGCGTTCTGCTGTAAAGGAGTTGGCAAACGCATTTCGCCACGAGAAAATCGACGTGGTGGCGGCAGCCGAAGCCCGGGGGTTCATCTTCGCCGCGCCCGTGGCCTTGGAACTCAACGCCGGTTTGGTGCCCATTCGCAAACCGAAAAAACTGCCCTTTAAAATCCTTTCGCATACCTATGAACTGGAATACGGCACCGATACCCTGGAAATCCATGCCGATGCATTTTCTCCCGGCGCCAGGGTGCTGGTGGTCGACGACCTTTTGGCCACCGGCGGTACAATCGAGGCCTGCTGCCAACTGGTGGAAAAAGCAGGTGGTACGGTCGTCGGCTGTGGATTTGTTATCGAACTGACCGGTCTAAATGGCGCTCAAAAGATCGCCAAATATCCAACCGTCAGTTTGATTAAATATCCCTGAAGTGGCCCGAACAAAAAGGGACCGGTAGCGATATCCAGCCCATTTTACCCAATCGTTACCATCGGACTTGCTACTACGAATATTCGCTATAATCGGCATATCTTCCGAATGCCCGGACAATTGAAAACACGATTGAAAAATAGAAGGGATTGAAAAGGTAATGCTCATGCGATGGTTTTTGATTGTTCTTCTTATGATTGTCCTGTTTTCACTGTCGTCAGCAGCAGGATTACGGGCCGACGAACAGTACGGCTGGGTTCGGGGACATTACCACGGGCCCGAGCCATATTATCTGGGCAATCCCAAGCGCATAGAACCTGCCCAAACAACTCCGGCTGTTTTTTCCGAAAACACGATTTCTTCATGTCCACAGCCGTCGAATGCCGTTAAGCACGCTTATCCTTACGGCTATTTCGGCGCTCAGTATCGCCCTTACACCGCCTGGCATCGCAACTACTATAACGACTACATCCAGTGGACTTTTTCGCGGGGATATTGAGCCGATAAGCTATCAGCGGCCAAAGCCCACGAAGAAGCTGAAGACTTCAAAGCGATCGCCGTTATTCCATGAGACTGGGAAAGCGAAGTCGAAGGCGATGGGCGCCGGGCCCATGGCCGGCACCGTGATCCTCAAGCCAAAACCCGGCGCCACGCGATAGTGATTCGACCAGTCGCTAAGCGTGGGCTCGACCGTGCCGGTATCGCAGAAGATCACGCCGCGCAGCATATCGTCGGCGGTGATGGGAAACATATACTGGGCCGAGGCAAGGAGTTCAAAGTTGCCGCCGACAAAGACCCAATCGTTAACCTTACTGCCAAATTCCTGTGGCGAAGCATCGCGGAAAGCAAAACCGCGGATCGTGGAAAAACCGCCGGCAAAGTAACGATCGTAGATGGGGGTGTCGTCGCCGGTATAGCCGACGTGTCCGGAAAGACTTAACACGTGACGTCCGGAGCCGTCGGGCCGTTCGTGCATCATGAAGTGGCTGGCGCATCTCCAACTCCGCGCGGGGATACTGATACGTTCCGATAACCTGCTCGAACGACGCCTGGATCAGATGCCCTTCCGTGGCAAGAAACTGATTATCGCGGGTGTCGTGCCCTAACGACACCTGAAAACCGTGCAAGGCGGAGTTGCCGATGACCTGGGCCAGCGCGGGAATGCTGTCGTCGACCACGTTGCTGACGTTCACTCTGGCGCCGCGATAAGCCACGACGCCGGAAAGATCGTGCGTAAATTGGTAGCCTAGCGACACGCGCCCGCCGACCTGCGTTTCAAACCATTCGGGGTAGGCGCGGCTGAAGTAGTAACCGCTCAAGCCCATGGTCACGGCAGTATCAAAGAGATACGGTTCTTGAAAAGTGACCGCGTAGCGTTGCACCTGGGTGCCGGGCACGGCCTCGATGCGCAGGCGCTGTCCGGCGCCGCGCCAGGCCGTAAAGTTTCTGATATCATCCCAACCTCGCGGAAAGTGGAAAAGGTCGAAATTCTGCTCGTCGATGATAATCGAACCGGTCAATCCGGCGTCGGAGGTGATGCCCACGCCAAACATGAATCGCCCGGTTTGCGTTTCCTCGGTCGTCACTCTCAGGGGCAGCGGCATGGTGGGCTCGCCAGTGCCGGACGTCATGGAATTAAACGGCGAGTCGTAGGGAATGACTGGTTCCACGGGCCGTTCCGGCGGCGGCAGGGCCCCGGCGGCATTGTAGGTGGGCGCGGATGCTTGCTGCCCGGCCGCTTGATTTCCGTATGCCTGTGCCGGCTGGGCGGCCGCGGGTTGTGCGGGGGAGTACTGGTAGGGATACTGTTGACCGGGCGCGGCTTGTGCCGCCGCGGGCTGAGCAGCCGCGGTATTCGGCGCCGTTGCAACGGATGAGTAAGGTGCCGAGGTCGAAGAGGCATTGCTTCCCGCCGTCTGTGTGTAAGAATAAGTTGTTGCCGCCGGTCGGGAGCCGCCCCATAACGGCCGGGGGAAAATAGCAGGCGTCGAACGTCCGGCATCCGGTGTGTATTGACCGCGCACGATCATCTCGCTCGCTTGATTCGCCCCCGGCGCTTCTGCGGATGAAGGCCAAGAATGAGCGTCGGCGGCTATGTATTGAATAAACCGCGGCGCGGTCTGGGTTTGATTGGCTCGGTCCCTCAGGTTCTTGTTGCCAGTTTTCCGGATTGGCGGCTTTGGCATCAAGCACTAAATTAAGCGTTCGCTCTTGTGCCTGGCCAGCCGCGCCGGGTTGCGGTGCATTCCATACCCCTCGCAACGGATCGGGATTTTGGCTGCGGACTCTAGGCGGTGGTTTGGGCCGACGCGCCACTTCGGCGTGCTCTTCTTCCTCCACTTCTTTTCCCGGCGGGCTGAAGACGATTTTGGGAACGTTGCCTTGAGCGGGATTGTTTTCGAATAGTTGCGAGTAACGCAGGCGCCGCTCGCTCGCCCGGATCTCGCGGATATCCACAATATCGCCGGGCTTCAGCGACAGCCGATTGAGCACCGTGGTGATCTTGGTGTGCGGGTATTCGCCCTTAATGGCCACGTCGATCTTGCCCACGCGATAGCAATCGCCCTCTTTGACCTTGTAAACCAAATCCAGCGTGCCGGGTTCTTCCAGGAAGCGGGGATCGGCTTTGACGTCGGCGAAAACGTAACCCACCCCGCCGTACTTATCCTGAAGGGCCGCGATGTCGGCGGTCATTTTCGCCTGGTTGAAATACTCGCTTTTTTTCAGTTTCAGATCGGTCAGCAGTTCCTCGCTGGTGTATTTTGTGTTGCCCACCACCGAGACGTTGCGCACCTTGTAGCGCGGCCCCTCGTCGATGATGAAGGTTACAACCATCCATTGCACGGTTTCAAGCTGGTTCAGCTCCCGCAAGGCCCGCGAGGCCAGCAGATCCGGATCGTGATGCTCGTTGACATCGAATTCGTGTATCTCGCGGCCGATGCGGGCGCGGAAGAATCCCAGGCCGCGGTAATAGGCCGTAAGGCGTTCCACGTCCTCGTCCAATTCCCGGCGATCCAATTCGCCCTTGAAAAGATAAATATAAGGATTTCGGGTCTTGATTTGGGTGCGCAACCGGGCGTCGCTGGCGATGGAGTTGCCCACAAACGTGACCAACTGCACCTTCTGCTTCACTCCTTCGTTGATCAGGAACACCGCGCGGCGGTCCTGGGGTTTGTCGCCTTCCAGCAGCGTCACCCGGGCCTTGTCGTAGCCGCTGCGCTTGTAAAAATCCTCCAATTTGCGGCGGGCTTCTTCCACGGCAAAGGGATCCAAAGGATCGCCCGCCTTTATAACGGCCTCTTTTTGCAATTTCTTTTTCGTGACCTGGCTGTTGCCCGCAAATTTCACTTCCAACAGGATCGGCCGTTCCAGCACCTCGTAAATCACGATTCGACCGCTCGGCACCCGCTGAAAATAGGTGTTTACGTTGACGAACATCTTCGAATTGTCCAGCCGGCGCACGTCTTCTTTCACCAGATCATCGTCAAACTTCCGGCCCGCCCGCGTCTGTATGAAAGGCGTGATCTTTTCCAGCGGCAACGACTTGTTACCGAGAATCCGGACATCAACCACCATCTCCTCCGCTGAGGTCGATGTGGCTCCAGTTGCAGGCTGTAAAGAAGGCCCTGGGGATGCCGGTTGCGACGCCGCCGACGGTAATGCCCCTTGCGATACGAGTTGTGCCTGGGCAGCGCTACATAGAGAAAAGAAAACTGCCCATAGCGTCAAGAACGCCATCCGGAAGGGTACAATCCTAGTGGCAGCGCCTGGTTGTATTTGCACCGTGGCCATCCCTGGCCCTTTCCGCTTTGGTTAGCAAATCTCGTAACGGCAAGACAAGAATTTATTCGAAGAGTTCCAGAAGAACCTGACTTATTTCAAACTCCAGATTCCGCCGTCATTCCCCGGCGTCTCGATAGCGGAAAATCCAGACAATACGTCTGATTGGAATTCCGCAACCAAGACGGACTATATATACCCCTACGTATCCCGGGCGTAAAAGTTTCTTACCGGGTCGCGTAGAAATACCTAAACTCTTGCATTCCAGCAAGATGAATATTGCATTAAACCTCGATTAACAGAAAGAAAATTGCCTGGACTTGGTAATTTGGGGCAAATAGCGAGGGCTTGAAAGAACGCCGCTAAAATGTCGCGAAATTAAGTCTCTAGGCGAGCGGCCGGCATTAGCTGAGGTCTAAGGAATTAAAGGAGGATTTTGTTATACTTTTTACCGCCGATGATAATTTGCTGATCATTCTACATTCTGGATTTTTATGTCACTACTGCCTCCCTCGCGATTTTTTCCGCCCGCCGAGGATGCCGACGCGGACGGATTGATTGGCTTCGGGGGAAAATTGACGCCCCCGTGGCTCCTGGACGCCTACAGCCACGGGATTTTTCCCTGGCCCGTAGGCGATATCGATTGGCCGGTGGCCTGGTGGTCGCCCGACCCGCGGGCAATCATTGAACTGGATCGCTTTCACGTCTCCCGGCGCCTGCGGCGCACCTGCAAAAGCGGTAAGTTTACAGTCAGCCTGGACCGCGATTTTTCCGGCGTAATCCACGGCTGCGCCACGGCCGGCGCACGCGCTGGTCAAACCTGGCTCACAAAAAAAATGATCGCCGCGTATATCCGGCTGCATCGGTTAGCTCATGCGCATAGTGTTGAGGTCTGGCACGAGGAGAAATTGGGGGACTGTCCCGATTTTCGCAGGCACCGTCGCGCAGCGATGGTCGGCGAAAATGGGACTGTCCCCTTTGGGCCGAAATTGGCCGGCGGCGTCTATGGCGTGGCGCTGGGCGGACTGTTTGCCGCCGAATCGATGTTCTATCGCGTCAGAGATGCCTCGAAAGTGGCCTTGGTCTATTTGGTGGAGCACTTGCGCCAACGAGGCTACGTGCTCTTGGACATTCAGCAATTAACGCCGCACACGGTGCGCTTCGGAGCCATCGAAATCCCCCGCCGCGAATACCTCGCCCGCCTGGCCAAAGCAATTATATTGCCGGTGAGTTGGAAAGATAACGAGTAATTGCTTTCGGGTGGATGTTGTAAAGCCGCGACCATTGGTCGCGGTTAGGAGTTTCATTTGAACCGAAATCGCTTGCGGTTTCGCACTGTCCACCACCCACTATTCCCTATCTCCTACCATTGTGCATGGGCCTTGGCCTGATTCAGCGCAGCCGTGCGGCGGGTGGCACGTCCAGAACGAAGTGATGGGCATCGTGGTGAACGCTAGTCTGGTAGGTCAGGCTTTGCCTGACTAATACAATGTTCATCCCATAATTCTGTCAGGCGGAGTACCGTAGGTCAGGCTTTGTCTGACTGATGACTATGTTACAGACTTTCTCATCTGGCAAGAAATGCTGTTTTAAATATTGGTTATAAAACATACTACCGCTCTACTTGATATCCACAGAGGAAAAAAATAGGATAGATATGCAACTCTGAAGAGCGGACGTCTTGTTTGAATAATTCTTTTTCGGGTAGCATTGGCCATGAAAAATCTAGCCGGTCGAAAAAGGCTGATAATTCTTCTTGCTTTGGCCTTGGTTTTAGCAATCGTATTCTTATTCGAAAAAAAATTTCTCAAAACAACTTCTCCCACAAGTCTGTCAGAAGCTCAACTGATTAATTTGCCGCCGTTGCCGACAAAGAAAATAGTATATCTTGACAAGCCATCTCAATGGAACATGCAGCTTGGAGAAATCGGCTTTCAAGGATTGTTGGCACAGGAACTTGTTCGACAGGCCTTTTTGCTCTCGGCCCGAGATGAAGCTGGGCTGATAACTCGCGACGCCTGGCTGGGCGACGCCATGCCGGAAGACGGCCCCATCGAACCTTTCGCCTTGAATTGCCTATCCGGCCAACCGAATTTCATCGAGCTCTCCCTGGGCTTTTCACCCGCCAGGAAAAGGGCCGCCATTCTAGAATTGCGATTGGATGGAAAGTCGGGATACAAAGAATTAGTCGTTAAAGTGGAAGAGTTATCGCGAGGAAAGTTTTTAACCACGCTGCAAAAATGCGGATACGTAATCTCGCCCCAAAAAAATCCATCTGACGCGAAGCTCCCGGCGGAGATCGAAAAACTCCTCGGCGAGATGAATTTCATTTCGCAATTCTCCGCGGTCAGGCAGTTGCACGAGTTAATACTTACCCAGGGCGAATCGCCCGCCCTTCAAGGTGCCTTGGTGCGCGGTTACGCAAACCTGGGCCATCTAACCGAGTACAATTGGCATCCGGCCTTCAAAGTGTTTTATGCCCGTTCAATGCTCTACGCACAACGCATGGTGGCCCAAGGAACGCATCCGCGCTGGGCCAAGTGGCACAGGGCCTATGCCTTCGCGCTCTCAGGCCTGCAAAAATGGGCCTTAAACGATCTGGAAGACGCAGAGAAAGAGGCACAAAGCTCAGCCACGGAAAAAGAGACCGACGCTTATGCAAAACCGGCTTGGGTGGATATTGTCAATGCCTTTTGCCGGTACGACACCAAATCTCTCAATCCCGACTGGGATCACGCGGAAAACGCGGAATTGACGGGCTTATTGCAGTCCACGGCAAACGAACTCGCCATGAACGGCGACTTGATCGTTGCCAAGGCCCTGGAAATCCTGGAAAAATCGCCCGAATGTTATCGGCTCTATAATGTTGTGTGTCGATTTGGCGGCGTCATCGTCGGCCATCCCGGCACCACGGTCAGCCTGCAAGTATTTCGTGATAGAGCATATCAGCGTTTGGCTAAAATACCCGGGATGCCTGAAGATGTGGCGAAAATCATTAGAAAGAGGAGTTCCGGTGACAGGTTATTGGACAAACTATTTGGTCCGCGCGGCAACAATCCGGCCGGTGAATTTTTGGTGCGCCGCGAATTAATCGCCGCGCTTTTCACCGCCGGCAAGACGACAAAAGTCGAGCAAACAACCACCAACCAGAGTGCCGCGATTGCCGATAACGGAGAACCGTCCTGGGCAACGCTGGGCCTGCTGATTCGCGAACTATCTTTTGTCCAGGCTTGGCGGAGAATCTATTTCGAAGCGAAAATGCTTGGTATCGCACCGGATGATACTCTAAAAGAATTCAAGCCCTTATACGCCGACCATCCTTATGGAGATTATTTGGACATATATTCTTGGGATGATAATGTCAAAAACAAAGCGGTGGAAAAAGTACAGTCAATTCAAATGGACGGGGTGATGCTTCAATCTTTCCCGTTGTTTGAAGAGTTTAAGAGGTCGGCATTTGAACTGGTGCAAAAATTGGTATATACCGCTACCACACACGTAGACTGCACAAACGACGATCTGATAAGAAGTTTAGTCTGTCGTACACGATCGGAAAAGATACAGCCGGAAATCTATAAGTCCTATGCTCATAGTATCAACGATATTAGCCCTGGGTCCCCATTCGCGGGATCGCTTTTAATTGAGAACGATTGGGATTACGCGAGTAAAGAACTGCAAAAATGGGAAGAAATCGCCGCCTCGCATCCGGGATTGATGCGGTCAATTGCCCAGCGATATTACAAAGATAATCATATCGAGGATTCGATACGCTGCTTGAAAACCGCCATCAGCGTTTCGCCGGATAAAGATTCATTCGAAATGTTGGCGAATATGTATTATGAAAAAGGCGATAAAAAGAAATACGTCGCAACTCTGGAGGAATATCTCAAACATCCCGACTACCACCTGACACATGGAAAATTTTGCGAGAAAATCGCCTATCACTATATGTCTGACCGCAAGTGGCACAAGGCGCTTCCTTATGCCGAACGTGCCGCCGAGACATATTCCGCCTGGGGATTGCGCTGCCTGGCCAATTGTTATGAAGCGCTCCAGGACTGGAAAAAAGCCGAAGAACTACATAAAGCAGCCGCCTTACGCTATCGCAATTCCGCGACAACATGGTACTTCTTTTGCAAACGCACCGGCGCAGGCGATGTGGAAACGGCAAGGCAAACGGCGCTGGATCATATTGAACAACCGGAAGCAACCGACCTGTTTAGCGCCGGGTATTTCTGGTTGCTCGAAAAACAACCTGAAAAGGCGATTACATATTTGCGGCGCAGTAAAAGTCCCTGGGATAAATTTCTCCTCCTCGCGGCTGCCGATCAGGCAAACGACTCCGAGACGTTTGACGCCACCCTTAAATCCATTCTTGAAATAGGGGAAAACAATGCAAACAACCAAGATACAAATCTGTCTAAGGACATGATCGGGTTAGCTTCGCTGTTTGCGAATGATCGTGCCGACAAGGTGAGCAAAATAGACGTAACAGCCGCAACGGAACTCATTAACACATCCGAACCTGTCACACAGTTGATCTTTACATACTATCTGGCGAAATATCTTGACACTCACGGCCGAGAATCCGACGCTGTCTTATTATGGAAAAAGTGCCTTGGTTACTGGATTCCCATGGATAAATTCGCGCGCACCATGGCCGCTGTCGAATTACGCGAACATAATGTTCCGGACGACGAACTCGAGGCCCTGCTGCCAAAGGAAAACACTGAAGAGGACAAACCGGAAGGGGACGATTCGACCGAAAAAATCGAAGTCCCGTAGGTCAGGCTTTGCCTGACTGTTGCCTATCTTATAGAATATTTGTCAGGCGGAGACTGGAAGTGGCTAATAATCGCTGAAAGCTTAATAAATACCGCTTGCGGTTTCGCACTGTCCACCACCCACTATTCCCTATCTCCTACCATTGTGCATGGGCCTTGGCCTGATTCAGCGCCGCCATGCGGCTGCGCAGCGCCGGATGGTGATGAAGCAGATCGGCGATTCGCCGCCAGTCCATTCTTTCCGGGCCCAGCGCTTCGTACATCGTCAATACGTGATCCCAATCCTCTTCCATTTCGATGGTCAAACGCAGGTCTTCACGATCGATTTCCGCCGGGGCGGGAATCAGCCGAATCTTGAATTTGTCGGGATGCGAGTAAATATATCGCGTGACATGCTCGCGATCTTCCGCATGTTTGGCGGCCCGGGCCGCCTTGTGCAAAGCGTTCGAGCGGACCCACTCGGCAAAAATTCCCAGCGGCGAATGAATGGCCGGGCGTCCATCCCTCAGACAATAGCTCACATAGTCGCAGTGCCGTTGTGCATCGGCCGTGGTCACCAGCCGATCGATCAACGTTGGATCGATAAACAGATTGTCCCCGCGCACGCGAACTATTGAGTAGGTGGGATATTGCTCCAGCGCCTGGGAAAAACGCCCCAACGAGTCGGACTTGGTTCCCACGAACACGGGCACGTCCGGCGGCACCAGAGTGCGCATAAAACGATGATCCGCATCATCGCAAGTAAGCACGATCACGCCGTCAAGGCGCAGGGAGTCGGTCACCCGGCGGATGACCCACTCCAGCACCGAGCGGCCTCCCAGTTTTCTGGCCGCCCGACAATGATATTCTCGCGAGTGACAGCACGCCTGGACTATTCCAAGGGTTTTGAGCATCCAGCTTCTCCTTGAACAAGTCCAATATTGTTCTTCTTTCGAAAACCGCTGGTACTAGTTTTTTAAATCCATTTGAATCTAACACGTTCCGCGGAAAATGGTCAAGTGGATAAAAAATTTTCTCTTATCCGAAAGCAGTTAATAAGAATCGGCCATGATGGAAATGCTAGCATCGCCGCCAGATCCCGCCGCTTACTCATCACACGTCACTTACTCAAACCCAAGGCTTCGTACAGACGCGGATCGGCCAGGCTTTCTACCACCAACGAGGCAGCGCTGAAATCATGAGTGCGACTGTGATCGGCGGGCACGGCCACGGTAAATGCACCCGCGGCGGCAGCCGCCAGGCAGCCGTTTTGACTATCCTCCAGAACCAACACCTCTTTCGG
Organism: Pirellulales bacterium; assembly: GCA_963820545.1. Classification (GTDB taxonomy): domain Bacteria; phylum Planctomycetota; class Planctomycetia; order Pirellulales; family Thermoguttaceae; genus CAWGAJ01. Next base: position 1,117,418 of record CAWGAJ010000002.1, on the reverse strand, counting down.
CGCAAGACCAAATCGGGCAGCGGCGGTATGATAGATTTCCGGATGGGGCTTGCCCTGAACGACGTCTTCGGCGGCCAGAAAGAAACGAAACCGCCGATGCATGTCAAACCGCTTCAGACAGGCGTCGAGCAATTGCCGGGAACTGCTCGTGGCAATGGCCTTGGGAATATCGGCGGCCTCCAAGGCGTCCAACAGCTCCATCAGCCCTGGCATGGGGGCCAGATGCTCGTCCAAGAGGCTTTCAAACAGCCCGTTCGACTCCTCGGCCAATTGTTGCCAGGTGTCGGACAAACCGCAGCGGCGAATCATTACCTCAAAGGCTTTCTGCGGCTTAAGGCCCATCATCTGGTCTTTCAAATCCGTGGTAAATTCGCGCCCCCTACGGCGCAGTATTTCATGGCCCACCAGGCTGTAAACGTCCTCGGAGTTGAACATCAAACCATCCAGATCAAACACTACGGCCTTCATATCAGAAATCAGGGATCAGGGATCAGAGGTCAGGGGATAGGGAAAGAGAGTGGTGTTATGCTGCGTTGATCACTTTTGCAGTCGGTAAATGATGTAACTTTCGTTCCGATAAATTACTTCCAAATCCAGGGGCGGATTGCTTGTCTCGGTTATAACAAAATCGGCCTGATATTTTTCGCCCAGTTGTTTTAGACGCCGCGCGCCTAATTCGTTGAGCGACTCGTGCCAGCGATATAGGGGATCGCTGCCGTCGGTGGCAAAAAGGTCATTTATTCTCGTCCACCATTCTCCTATTTCTTGGGCGTTCTGGGGAAAATCTTTCCAGGTGGCCACCTCGGCGCGGCAGGCGTACCATTTGAACGTCTGCGACAAACGCGGCGTGATAAATCGGGCCGTAAGGGGAGTATGCCGGGCATCGGCCGTCCACATACACGCCTCGCGCCAGGCCTGGGGATTGGGCAGCCGATCGGCCCGGGCCGCGCCGGGCGCAGCGCTCGATTACCAATGAGCCAAAATGAACGATCACCGCTAATCCCACCAACACGCCCGCAAAACCGGCCAGCACCGGCCGATAATTCCACGACCGCTTGATCCACCAGCATCCCAGGATGGCCACGCCCAGCGGCACGGCCACGTCGGCCAGCCGAAACCAATAATACCGCAGCCACGCCGCCGCCAGTTCCCGATCAAAATATGCCAGCAAGTTGAGCGCGGCCCCAGCCAGCGCGATCGCCATGGACCCGATTACGAACAATCCCAGCCGTTTGAGAGCCAAGGCCGCTGCATCATTACTAGACGATGAATTTGATGGCGAATTGCAAATTGCATAATGCAAATTACAAATTGGCGACCCAAAACCGTTTTTTTCACTTGTGCCAGGATGTTTTTTCAGTAATATTCGCCAGGCCAGCAGGAAAAAAAGCACTACGAGCAGCAAGAAGCGCAGGATGTACTCTGGATAGATCTGAAAAAGATCCAAGTGATGCGGCAATCGCTCGAACACATAAATTTGATTCGCCTGCCTGATAGTTGCCGCATCGGCGGAAATATTAAGGAGCAAAGCAGGCAGCAATCCCGGCAGCATTAGCACAAAACCGCCCAATAGTCCCGGCCACATGCTGCTCAAACGCGGCCGACCGCGGCCGAGAAAAAGCCATGTCAATCCCGCTGCAACGGCCGCCCAACCGCCTGCCAGCACGTGCAGCGCCGAGGCCACTCCCAGCAACAGCCAGACACCATTCCATCGATTTCGCGCCAAGGCCTCCAAGGCCAAAAAGACAAAAACGTATGCAAAGACCTTGGCCTCAACGCCCCCGATTACCCACTCGCCGGCCATCTGGCAGCGATCCATCAGCATGGCAAAAAACGCGGCGCTAATAACCGACCAGCCGGCCCGCGGCAATACAGCAAAACTTAACCGCCGCCAGGACCAGGCCAACAGCCACCAGGCAATAAGTCGGCCCGTCCAGGCCAGCGCGGTCGGAGTTAACCAGAGCGAAAGCCATCCAAAGGTCGAATCAAAAACCTTGTGCACCTCTTTCGTTTGCAAGAAAAAATCGCCCGCCGCCCAGTCGGGATTCCAATAATGAATGGCCTTGCCCAAGTAGTGCGGTTCATTCACATCGGGCACGGGCCAGGCGCCTTGGAGGAAAAAAACCCAAAAAATCAGGGCGATCTCGACAAAGACTTGCCATCTCGACAAAACCAAGCCGGGTTGATCTACCTGTGAAGACATACACAATTACCACTATCTAACGACGTCGTATTTTCCGCCTTCATCCGTCCGCCTTGCGCCGCGTAATCCGGCCCTCACTCTGGCCCTCTCCCCGACCACTGCGTGGTGCCCGGCGAGGAGACTTCTGATACATCCGCTTATTTCTCCAGCGCGGCAATGCTCTGAAAATCGTTTTTCAGCGAGCGGTAAAGCTGCTGGTAGACGGGAAACGCCTTGTCGTAGTATTTTTTTGTGGGGCTGTCGGTCGAAGTTTCCGAAACCACGCGAATCACCGCCGCGCAGGCCTCGCGCACGTCCTTAAAGGCCCCTGCGCCACGGCCGCCAGCAAAGCCACGCCGTAGGCCGGACCTTCTTCGCTGTTGATGGTAACCACCTTGCGCCCGAACATATCGGCCTGGATTTGCCGCCACAGCGGGCTGCGCGCCGCCCCCCGAGGCCCGAATCTGCTTGATCGGCACGCCCAGCTTCACAAAAATCTCCAGACTTTCGCGCATCGAATATGCCACGCCCTCCATGATGGCCCGGATCAGATGTCCCCGACCGTGGGCCAAAGTCAGGCCGACAAAGCAACCCCGGGCGTCAGGATCGGCGTGCGGAGTGCGCTCGCCGGAAAGATACGGCAGGAAAAACAGTCCTTCACTTCCAGGAGGCGCCTTTTGGGCCTCCTCGGTCAAGAGGTCATAGATTTCCTTTTTGGCCTTTTTGGCCACGGCCGCGTCGGCCTTGCAGAGTTCATTGCGGAACCATTCGAGCGAACCGCCGGCCGAGAGATTCACGCCCATCATGTGCCACTTGCCGTGAACCGCATGGCAAAAAGTGTGCACCCGGCCTTGGGGATCGATTTTCATCTCGTCGCTGTGTACAAACACCACGCCGGATGTGCCAATCGACGTGGAAAGCACGCCGCGGTTGACAATCCCGTTGCCCACCGCGCCGGCCGCACAATCGCCAGCCCCGCCCACGACCAGGCAATCGGTCGTAAGCCCAAAGGTCTTTGCGGCCGCAGGCCTAAGCTTGCCGGTCACCTCCTCCGATTCATAACAGACACCAAATAGGTCGATGTCCAGCTCCAAAGCCGATAATAATTCTTTCGACCATTTCCGTGTGGCCACGTCCAGCAGCAGCATGCCGCTGGCGTCGCTCACTTCCGTTGCATATTCGCCTGTCAGCCGGCGGCGGATCTCGTCCTTGGGCAGAAGTATCTTGCGGGTTTTGTCGAAATGTTTTGGCTCGTGATTTCTCAGCCAGAGGATTTTTGGAGCGGTAAAGCCGGTCAAGGCCGGGTTGGCCACCATCCTGATGAGCTTTGCCCGGCCGCCCGCGCGGCGTTCGATTTCGGCGCATTCGGCCGCGGTGCGCTGATCGTTCCAGAGGATCGCCCGGCGGATTACCTTGTCGCGATTGTCGAGAAACACCGAACCGTGCATCTGACCGGACAAACCAATCGCCTTCACATCACCGGGCTTGAGCCTGGCCTGGGACATCACCCTGCGCACCGACCGGATTGTGGCCTGCCACCAGTCTTCAGGGTCTTGCTCGCTCCACAAGGGCCGGGGAACATAACAAGGATAGGTTTCCATGGCCGAGGCCAAAATACCGCCCTTGTCGTTTATCGCCAGGGTCTTGGCGCCTGATGTGCCAATGTCGATGCCCAAATAAACGGCCATAAAATTTCCCTTAATTCCGAAAGATCCCTAGTTTTGTTAAACCCAAGCCCCTTGGGCAATGCCGGATTTTACCCTCTACTTTTGTCATCTGCAATTGTCGATTAGAATCAGATTGCAAGTGAATCCTGGAAAACCGACTAAAAATATATTTCCTTCATTCTGAGCGCAGCGAAGAATCTCTATAATTCACAGCCTATAGCCTAAGGCCTATAGCCTACGGTCTATAGCCTCTTGAAAGAGATCCTTCGCTGCTCTCAGGATGACATAACGCAGATCATGACGTAACTCTGATGATAGTTAAATATCACCTTGTGCCTGTGGCGATTTTGTCCTTGTGTTTGACCGGGTGCCCGCAATCACCGTCTAGTTCCACATCGCCTGCGGAAAAACTACCCTTATCAGGAGTAAAACTGACACTCGCCGTTGCCGGCGATCCTGATCTGGCCGCGGCCATCACCCGTTTGCACGGCGAATGGAATGCCCAAACCGGCGCGGATTTTCAAGTCGTGCAAATTGCCGAAAACGAACTGGCCGAAGCCAAAAAACTTCCGGCCGACGCCGTTATTTGCACCCGCGTTTTATCGGCCTTCTGGCCGAGCAAGAACTGATTGCCCCAGTGCCGAAGGCGCTTCAAAAAACCTCTTCTTGGGCCGACGTCTTCGATTTATCGCGTCATCGAGAGGTTGCCTGGGGCGAGCGGATCATGGCCGTGCCTTTTGGATCGCCGGTATTTGTTGTCTATTATCGTGCCGATCTACTGGAAAAGATCCATCGCCAGCCGCCGCGCACCTGGGCCGAATATCAAGAACTTGCCAAGGTCCTGGCCGATTTGAAACAGTCCACGGCGGAAACGCCCTTTTTCGCCGTGGCCGAACCTCTAGGCCCGGGTTGGGCCGGTCTGGTTCTCCTGGCCCGGGCAGCAGCGTATGTGAAACATCGCGACAACTACTCGACCTTGTTTAACCTCAACACCATGGAGCCACTTTTGGCCGGCCCGCCCATGATCCGGGCATTGGAAGAATTGGTCGCCGCGGCAAAATTTGGCCCACCCCATGCCTTGCAGTTCGATCCCGTTGCCGTGCGCGCCGCCTTTTGGCAGGGCAAATGCGGCATGGCCCTGAGCTGGCCTTCGGCGGCCGGTGAATACCCGGGCGAAAAAATCCCTGCCGACACAGAGGCGCAAATTTCCGTAGGTTTTGTGGAACTGCCAGGCTCCAGCAAGGTTTTTAATATCAATAATCAAGCCTGGGAAACGCGCGGCGAAAATGATGACTCCCACGTGCCGCTTTTAAGTTTGACCGGCCGGGTAGGAGTAGTGGCCAAAGAATCCACTCAACAAGAAGCGGCTTTCCAATTGCTGCTTTGGCTTTCCAACGAACAAAACAGTGTCCAGATCAGTCCCTTTAGCCCGGCAACTACGCTGTTTCGCCAGTCGCACTTAAAGCAACCTAATCTTTGGATGGAAAAGGCCGTCTCGCCTGTAGCCGCTCAACAATACGCGCAACTGACGGCCCAAACCCTGCGCCGTGAACAGTGGCTGGCCTTGCGCATACCCGGCCGGGAAGAATATCTCGCTGCCTTGGACCAGGCCGTTATGGCCGCCGTTCGCGGCGACCTTACCCCGGCAGATGCCCTGGCCAAGGCCGCAAAACAATGGCAAGAGATCACTGATAAAATGGGAGTCCAGCAGCAACTCAAAGCCTATTTGCATAGTTTGGGTTTGGAATAATCCCCAGCCCACATTTCTCACCAACGTGTAGGGTGGGTCAAGCAAACTGTTTTCTTGGTGGAACTTCGGTCACGGATTATATGCTCGTCATCGTACTGGCTGTAAATTACATATTGATCAGTTTGCGCCGCCCCACCAACAACTCACCAACGTGTAGGGTGGGTCAAGCAAACTGTTTTCTTGGTGGAACTTCGGTCACGGATTATATGCTCGCCATCGTACTAGCTGTAAATTACATATTGATCAGTTTGCGCCGCCCCACCAACAACTTGCGCAACCTTGTCCCACCCTATGAAATCCTGGCTAGGCTTGATGCCCGAGACTTGAGCCTGTAGACTATAGGCTTGATGCGAGAAGGATGAGGATGAATATAAATTGACGAAAACCTATGAAGCCGCTTGCGGCTTCGCAAAACATAGAATTCATCCCTCATCCTTCATCCTTTAAAATTGTGGGGGTGTAGCTCAGTTGGGAGAGCGGTTCGTTCGCAATGAACAGGTCAGGGGTTCAAATCCCCTCACCTCCACTTAGGCTTAATTGCGTTTTGCGCATCTTGTAAAGCCGCGACCAGTGGTCTATGAAGGCCGTTTACGGCCTTTGACCGCCGCAGGCGGTGCTAGGCCCGTGCTTTAGCACGGGTAAGAAGGGTGCAAAATATTTTATTTTCCCCACATAGTCCCGAAGGGACGATGGCGTGTAGCCAGGGGCGTAAGCCCTCGTTTTTACACACAGCGTTCATCAATAAGTAGCGATTATGAAGGCCGTTTACGGCCTTTGACCGCCGCAGGCGGTACTAGGCCCGTGCTTTAGCACGGGTAAGAAGGGTGCAAAATAATTTATTTTCCACCACCCTCCCTCCCCCGCCGCTTCAGCGGCGGGGGAGGGAGAATAATCAATTAATCGCCTATCGACCCGACGTAAACGTCGGGTCTAATACCGCATTAACGGACAACGCCCATGAACGGGCGTTAAACTTGTGTGTAACAACAAGGGCTGACGTCTTACTAAACATTATCACTGACATCACGGCCATAGCCAGTTTATGAGATAGCGAGTCCATTCGAAGAGTGTTTTAAAATTTGATATCAGAGTAACGAGAAAGATTGCCACTATACCTATTGAAGCAAGAATGACAACGAACCGATTATTCAATGCGCATTTTTTCAATTTGTCCCAACGAGTTATTTGCGATGCAGACTCTGATGTGATTGAATACCTCACTTCGCCTTTTTCCACTGCCCTGGGCACTTCCGATTGCAATGTTTTCCCGCCATTCCCTTCGTTCTGCCCTGTCTTCGCGGTTGGGGGTGTTATTTCTTCGGCAACGCCGAAAATTACATTCAATGCCTCGTTTTCAAAACGACATTGCTTCTCAACCTCTTGAATCGCCGACCGCTTAGCCTCTTCCTTTGCCAGTAGTTGAGGATCATTACCTGTGTAGAAACTGACATACCCGCTATCAACCTCTTCTTGAGTAAGTCCGGCAACCAAAAGTCCCTCTTTGCGGTTTTCCTCAATAGCCGTCAGATATTCGCGGTATTTGTTCTGCCAAGCATCTTTCTTGGCGTCATCATGTTTTTGCTTTTCTATTGCCCATTGAAGCGCCTTTTCATAGTCATCCTTAAGGTCTGGAGGCATATTACAAACATCAAGCCAGAAAGCTATCTGCTTTTGCTGTTTAATCTGCTCAGCCTTGGCAGATAACTCAGCACGCAATTCATTTTGATGAGAATCCATGATTTCGCCTTTCTTTTGCGGGTCGGCCCGAGCCGGTTGGGGTGAAAGGCGAGTAACTCCCCGAACCGGTCCGAGCCGCTTAGCTGATAGCTGGTCAGCCATCCCGACTTTGATTCTACTCCTGATGTCAGTATGGCTGCAATAAAAGTACCTGATTTCTCATTAAAGAGGGGGATTGAACCGGCCATTATGCCATGTTAATTTACTAGATTAGGCAAAACTTCTATGGCAACAAACGGACTAATCCGGTTCCGATGTTCCGGGTGTGGCAAAGGCATCAAAGCACAGCCAGAGTTGGTTGGAAAGCAACTGCCTTGCCCTAACTGTAAAACTCTAATCACAATTCCGCTATCATCATCGGCTTCCACAATTTCGGATGAAAAATTCGGCGACTCTCTCGCGGAAATAATAGACACACTCCCACCACCACCGCCTTGGAAGCCTACGGCAAGTAGTGCCACTGACAAAACAGATGAGAAAGTCGAGCCTCTTCAAGAATCAACTTTCATTGAAAATGAAGACCCACTTGCATTCTTAAAAGTGATTAACGAACCAACTCCGCAATTAAAGGTATCCCACACTCAGCCATCTCAAAATACTTCAACATCGGCTTCCTTGCCCGTTACCAGATACCATACTCATGGCGAGTATTTCTTTGATTGTGGCCCTGGTTACTGGAGAACGAGAACTTCCTTTGTAATTTTCTCCATTATCGGCATCCTACTAACATTTACCGGTATTTTTACCTTTATAGGTTTGTGTGTTTTGGTATCTTTGTTCGTAATATTCTTGATTAGCCGTTCTGACTGGCGTAACCAAGAACTTCAAAGAGTAATAGAGGAAGCAAGTAAATCTCGCCAAGTGGAAACCGGCGCAGCTTCGCATCCGAATCAGTCTAACAATGATAATGTAAAAAATGTGGCAAATAGCATCACTGACAAAACCAATGCACCTGTCCCAGCGAAAGTGGTTGACGAGAAATTCAAGAATTGCCCTTATTGTGGACAACAAATACTTGCTACGGCGATCAAGTGCAACTACTGTAATGGACAATTCTATGTCATATCGCGATTGCGGCAATTTGTTGGGCAAGAAGAGATTAAGCGTACTTTGAACTGGAAAGTAGATGAAGTTTCCAAGCGTGGAATACATTTTCCACACACGCTTTTTTGTGGGCCACCCGATTCGGGCAAAGTCACTCTTGCGTCCCTTATGACACGTGAGTTGGGAGTCAGTTACCAAATTGCACATGCGTCAGGTTTACAACAGCAATGTGAAATCATACCTTATCTCACTAACGCGGAAGAAAGATCATTTCTTGTTATAGAGGATATTGATTTGATGTCAGAGCAAGTATGCAACCTCATTGTTCCTGCGGTCGAAGATTTTTGTATTGACTTGACTCTCGGTGAGGGACGTGACAGGCAAACACTCAATATGCCACTAAAGCCGTTCACACTGATAGGTACAACTTCTAAGCCTTCCCGTGTAAACAGAGAATTGCTTTCGTGGTTGACCGTTTACAGTTTCAAGCCATATACGGACGAGGAATTTTCGCAGATCGTGCGGATAATGGCTTTTCAAAGCAAACTTAATTTGCCCGCAGAAAGCATTCCTTTGATCGTTTCGTGCTGCGAAGGCTCCCTTGAAGATGCATCAAGGTTAATCAAACAACTTCGGGGCTACGGGCCTCTGGCCCCCAGCAATCTAAAAACAACCCTCGGTTTGCTAGGATATGGGGGAAAACGCACAAGTTTCGTCAGCTTGGCAGAAAAAATCAACTCCATGACCGGAGTGGAGTTTGAAGAGTTTGTAGCCGAAGTATTCCAAAAACAAGGTTATCGGGTTGAGTTCACTGAGATAACAGGGGATCATGGCATTGATTTATTGTTACGCAAGAACAAAGAGCAAACCGTTGTTCAATGTAAGCGTTGGGAAGGGTCAGTTGGGGAACCAATTGTTAGAGATTTTTTTGGTTCTATGATTAGTTGTGGTGCGGATCGGGGGATAATTGTTACAACGGCCTATTTCACTCAACAGGCCATTGCCTTTGCCTCCAACAAGCCGATCACGTTGATGGATATGGACTCTCTTTTGCAGATAGTCCAGGGCGTTCAATAGGACCTTTCAAGGGACATAACACTATGTTAGAGCAAGTTCGAATTTCCGCAAAGGCCCTTGGTGCCGTCGCGCTGGATGATTTCTGTGAGCGCTGTTTCTGGATTAAACGTAAGGCTACCAGGGGACTCCCTTTTCAGATATTTCCGGGCATTTTCAGTTCAATTGATGCTTACAGCAAACGTGTTATTCACGGATGGTTTGACAACCATGGAACGTGCCCTCCGTGGTTATCGGACTTAGGCAAATTGAAAGGTTATATCCACCCGCCCCACCACAATCAGTTCAGGATTGTAGACCCCGAAACAAACATCTTGTTGACTGGAAGTCCTGACGGCATTTATGTCCGTGCCGATGATTCTCGCCTTATCGTTGATTACAAGACCGCGAAATACACGGGAACTCAAGACAAGCTTTTCCCAATGTACGAAACTCAGTTGAACGTTTACGCTCTAATTGGGCAGTCTCGTGGTCTTGCACCAATATCCGGATTGGCGTTGATATATACGGAGCCCGTCACAGACGAGAATACCGCTGCCCAGGATACGATTCACCATGTCGGTGGTTTCTCGATGTCCTTTATTGCCTATGTCCTTAACGTAGACCTTGATTTTGGAAAACTTCGTCCATTTCTGGCCCGAGTAAGAGACATACTTGACCGGCCATCTGCTCCTAGAGGCCGAGATAGATGTAAAGATTGTGGCCGCCTTGATGACTTGGTGGAAATAATCCAAAGAGCGGAAAAGACCAATGCCCGGTGATTTCGTAATAACTTGTCCTAGATAGTGGATGTTATCAATTCCTGCTCTCAATCAGCCCAAATGATTGACGCCTGGTGCCATGACCAACCTTCGGTCGGTGCCCGGCTCGCCCAGCAGTGTATTTCTGGTAATTGTACACCACCCACTGTACACCGCCCACCGCCCTTTTTTTTTCTGAACCCTGACCCCCGAACCCCGCCCCTCGCGGGTGGCCTCGATATCTTTTGCTATCGATGTGCCGAAGGCACAAGAGGTCTTTCCCCATTCTCTATTCCCTATCCCCTATCCCCTGACCTCTGAATCCTGACCCCCGAACCCGTGTTGCTGCCCACCGCCCACTGTCCACCGCCCACTTCTTATGTCCTCTGACGATGACAACTTTCCTCCAGTCTATAGTCTCCAGCCTAGTATCCAACAATTACCCTTTTTCACGACACTAAAAACGGCTGAAAAATCGCCAAAAAACCGCAAAAAACAAATGATGATAAACTTACTAGCGAGCACTTTTTTTGAGGGTCTTTACCCTAATCTCTTATTGCATCTCTTTACACCGCAACCACTTACTTTTTACTGAAAACTTTAAACCAATAACTTGCGACTTTATTCATTTTTCCCCAATAATTCCCTTTAAAAAATTCCTTGTCCAATAATTCCAACTGCTGTACTCCAAACCGCTTGCGCAACGTTTCACCGAAAAACCAAAATATTTTTTTCTACTACTTAAGAGTGGTCAAAATCGTCGCCATAACTTCTTATTTTCCAATCCCTTACACCGCGCCATTTTGGCCAAAAAACAAGAACTCTCTATAGTAGACCGAAAATTCCAAAATCCCTCTCCAAAAAATCCCCTTTCTCATACATCACTGGTGCCATCCACCAAATACGGACGCTTTGCCTGGGCATGCGCTTATGAACAAAAAGCCGCGACGGGCACCAACCGAAGGTTGGTCGGTCGCGTTTTGATTGCGCCCTCAGGCCGCGCTAGGGAATAATTCTCATTGCGTTTTATCCGTGGTGGTTTGATCCTCCGCGCCCAGTTCCAAGTGGAAGTGATGCAAGAAGCGGTGGATGATTGGGGCAAAGAGCACTCCGGCCACTACCAAAAAAACAATGCCCGAGTAAAGCGCATACGAGGCCGCGAAGAGCTTACCCATTACACTTTTTAATTCGCCGACCGGCCCCATGCCGCCCAGGATCATCGCGGCATTCAACAGGGCGTCGATCCACTCTTGGCCCTCCAGGTAGTGATACCCTACGATTCCAATGACCAGGGAGCTAAGGACGATTCCTATCGCGATCCCAAAATGTGAAAACAGTCGCCCCAGGAACGCCGCCCGGGGAAGTAGCGGTTCATGACGTCGTTCGAACATTTGAATTGTACTCCTGAAGCGTATGGCATGTCTTCGTGCCTGGGTCGGTTTATATTATCCCCTCTCGTATTTTTGCGTACAAGAACTGATCGCGTATATTCGCCAATTGGGATTTTCATGTCAGGAGTATAATAGTCGAAATCCTTTGAAAGAGCATGTTTAGCGCATAAAAAACGACGGCCCAACCATTTTCAGGTTAGGCCGTCATTTTGGCTAGACCAGGCCTTCTGCTGGTCGCCAGAAGGGAGACAAAAACTAATCTGTCTCTTATTTTTTCAATTGCAGCAAGCCGGCTCGCAGGCCTTGGGGGCTTCGCAACAAATGGGCACCGGGCAGCACACCGTTACCGGCACCTGTTTGCAGACCACCACCGGCTCGCAACGGGTAACCGTGTAGGGCACCTTCACCGGCACCAACTTTACGCAGTTGATCGTCTTTGTGTAGCACACCGGCTTGCAGACCGTATAAGGAACTTGCTTGACGCATTGCGTGGGAACCATCTTGCAAACCTGATACGGAATCTCCTTGCTGTAGCACTCCTTTACCAGATGGCATTCCTTCCAGCATACGGTCTTGACCCGGGTCTCGGGCACCATCTTGCAGACCTGGTAGGTGCACTGCTTCACACAGTTCTCCCGAACCATGTGGCATTCCTTCCAGCAAAGGTTTTCACGCGTTGTTCGGGCACCATCTTGCAGACCTGGTAGGTGCACTGCTTCACGCAGTTCTCGCGGACCATGTGGCATTCCTTCCAGCATACGGTCTTGACGCGTTGTTCGGGCACCATCTTGCAGACCTGATAGGTGCAGGTCTTGACCCGGGTCTCGGGCACCATCTTGCAAACCTGGTAGGTGCACTGCTTCACACAGTTCTCCCGGACCATGTGGCATTCCTTCCAGCAAACGGTCTTCACGCGTTGCTCGGGCACCATCTTGCAGACCTGGTAGGTGCAGGTCTTGACGCGCTGCTCGGGCACCATCTTGCAGACGGTATACGGAATCCGCTTCTCGCAGACTTCCCTTACCATGGTGCAAACCTGGTAGGTGCAGGTCTTGACGCGCTGCTCGGGCACCATCTTGCAGACCGTGTAAGGCACCTTCTTAACGCAGGTTTCGCTCACGTACTTGACACACTCAATCTGCTTCTCAACGATCTCTGGCACCCACACGCGGCACTGACTGACCGGGCCGCAGGCAGGCTCGCACGCCGCCGGTGCACAGGTTGGCACTTCACGGGTCTCCCAGTGACCGGAGCAGCACTTGATCGTCTTCATGTAATTCACCGGCTTGCACACCGTGTAGCACACCTCACGCTCACAGGTCTCATACACCGGCTTGCACACCGTGTAGCAGATCTCCTTGGTCTTGGTCTCCCAAACCGGCTTGCAAACCGTATATTGGCAAACCTTTTCACAGGTCTCATATACCGGCTTGCATACCGTGTAGCAGATCTCCTTGGTGCGGGTTTCCCAAACCGGCTTGCACACCGTGTAGCAGATCTCCTTGCTCTTGGTCTCCCAGACCGGCTTGCACACGGTATAGCATATTTCCTTGGTGCATGTTTCCCAAACCGGCTTGCACACCGTGTAGCAAATCTCCTTGGTCCGGGTTTCCCAGACCGGCTTGCACACCGTATAGCAGATCTCCTTGGTCTTGGTCTCCCAGACCGGCTTGCACACCGTATAGCATATTTCCTTGGTGCATGTTTCCCAAACCGGCTTGCACACCGTGTAGCAAATCTCCTTGCTCTTGGTCTCCCAGACCGGCTTGCACACGGTGTAGCATATTTCCTTGGTGCTTGTTTCCCAAACCGGCTTGCACACCGTGTAGCAGATCTCCTTGCTCTTGGTTTCCCAGACCGGCTTGCATACCGTATAGGTGCAAGTCTTTACCCGGGTTTCCCAAACCGGTTTGCAAACGGTGTAAACGCATTCCCGATAGCACGTCTCGGGAACGTACTTCACACAATTGATCGTCTTCTGCTCGCAGACTCGCTCAAAGCAAGTCTTGTAGCAGGTGTATTGTCGTTTCTCATAAACGACCTCTTTGCAGGTCTTCATGACCGTATAGCACTGCTGTTTGCAACTAGCATACTCGGCCGTGCAGCAGCATTCTCGCTGGCAGCAACGGAGCCGTGCTGCGCCACAATAGCACGCTTCCGCCGTGCTAGCCGCGATGATCAACAATGCCGCCGCAGTCAGCGATACGGCTAACATCCTTTTCATTGCATGTCTCCTTCAAGCTCCGCAAAAATTTATATAGGGCCTGGTCTAAAAGGCGTAAAACGCCTTTAGTTTATTCGGATTGTGTATATCTCGCACATTAACTACATTTCCCATAATGAGCTTATATCTAATGCCATAAATAATGCTCAGAATGCGCATATTTACATTAAAGTGACCAATCTGTTTTAAATATCGGTGCTATGGGATATCTGCATGACATGAGCTGACTGCAATACAATGCAATAAAGCGTTATATAGATCGTATGGAAAATAGGCGCAACATATTATCGATTAAGTAGTTGAGATAAATATTCCTATTATGACTCATTTCTGCATTGAACACAAAAAAACAATCATTTGGATTATTCAAGTTCTTTACGTTTGTGCTCTGCTAAGTTGCTTATCCGGAAGAACCAGCTTTACCGTTTTTTTCTTGACATAACAGCAGTTACGACCTAGGAATCAATAAAGGACTTTTTCTGGCCGGTTTAATTAATCGTGGTTCTAAGAATGAGTATCACGGAAAAAACTGGCCCAAGTGTCGTGATCCTGACGGAAAAAGGATTTATTTGCTGCGCCAGGAACAATACGGGGCTTATCGAGAGAGTGGGGCTTGTCGAGAGAGTAATGCCAGTCTTGTTAGGTTGGCTTCGGCCAAATGACCAGTCGAAAAAACTAATGTAAGAAAAACTAATGTAAGAAAGGAAAGAGGTGGTTATGAGCACAAAAGGTTGCCGGAGAGCATTTACACTCATTGAAGTTTTAATTGTCGTGATCATCATGGCATTGCTTGCAGCCACGATCATCCCCCAATTCTCGTCGTCCACAACCGACGCGAAAAAAAGTTCTTTGAATTTCAATCTGCATACCATTCGTTCCCAGATTGAGATGTATAAAGTTCATCACAATAACATAGCGCCTAAATTGACAACTTTTGTCGATCAAATGACCAAGCCGACCGATATTAACGGTTTGACTACAGGTGCATCCACAGATTTGATTTACGGTCCGTATCTGAAGGGAAAGGTTCCGGTCAATCCCTTTAATGGCAAGAATACCTTGGTAGCTGTAGCCCAAAGTGGTCAAGAGCCGACGGACGTCGTTACGGGCGGGGCGGGCTGGCAATACGACGAGGGCAACGGCGGCTTCTATCCGAACAATTCGGAGTTCTACTCTGCTACCTGGTAATTAGCAGTAATAATCAAGGCTAAAATCCACGACGCCCTGAAACAGAAATCTCCCAGGCCCTTCCCACCCGATTGGGCGAGAAGGGCCTCGTTTGTTTACAGACTCCTCTTGTCGCCTGCAATTCAGGCTAATACGATATTGGTTTCGGAGCCGAATATCTCTTTGTTTTCCATATTCCTGGGGGTATCATTGAGGTTTTCGCTCACTACCCGGTGGTGTAATGGTAACACAAGGGATTTTGGTTCCCTCGTTCAAGGTTCAAATCCTTGCCGGGTAGCTTTTATTGAGGGAATAGGGTGGGGGATTGGCATATTAGCGAATAATTGCATCTCGATATGAGCCGGTCAGAAATGAACCGGCTTTTTTATGCTTCAGCGGAACAACTAGACCAAAATCCGGATAGATAGGCACTGCGGAGAGGATTGACCTTCGCGGCCATTGCCGATAAACTGAGGAGTTTATCATACTGAACGGTCCAGGGTGGTAAGAGTATTTTGACCTGACCGAACCTATGATTTAACGCCGGACGCCCATATAAGATGTTATTCTGAACTGTGATTTTACCCTCACTCTAACTCTCTCCCGGAGGGAGAGGAGACTTTAGGAATGAGATCTTGTCGGGGACTTAGCCGGTGTGCCTTTGGGAGGATTTTTTCTTGGCAACTCTACTGGTTAAAGATTTAATCGAGGCAGGGGTTCATTTTGGACATCGGGCCAGCCGTTGGAATCCCAAAATGCGGCCTTATATTTACGCCCGCCGCAATCTGATTCACATTATCGATGTGCGCGAGACTATCCGCGGTTTATTGCGCCAGGAAGTATTTACAACGCATCGCCGCCGGCGGCAGCCTGGTGTTGTTCGTGGGCACTAAGCGACAGGCCTCGGATACGATCGAACAACTAGCTTTACGCTGCGGCATGCCTTACGTCAGCGATCGGTGGCTGGGAGGCACGTTAACCAACTTCCGTACTATTCGCAGCCGGTTGACACGTTTGGAGGAATTGGAAACGATTCGCTCCAGCAATGAAATCACCACTTATTCGAAAAAGATGCAGTCGTCGCTTAACCGCGAGTATCGCAAAATGTATCGCAATCTTAATGGCATTCGCACCATGAATCGTTTGCCCGAGTGTCTGGTGATTATCGACCCGCGCAAAGAAAAAAACGCCGTCAGCGAAGCCCAAAAGCTGGGCATTACGACCGTGGCTTTGATCGACTCGGATTGCGATCCGGACGAAGTGGATTTGCCGATTCCCGGCAATGACGACAGTATCCGCTCGATTGAACTGATCATGCAACTATTGGCCGACGCCGTGATCGCCGGCAAGGCGGCCGCGGGTGCAGTCAAGCAAGAACAATCCGAAGGAGCCGTTCCAGCCGGCGGGTAAGGACTGCAAGTTGCCGTCTGATTATCCATCCTCGTTCCCCACAGAGCCGGGGAACGTGCGGCGAGAGAAATACAATTTCCCGAATAATGTTTCGTTTTCATCGGAGTTAATTTATGGCAGAAATTTCCGCGGCCGCAGTGAAGTCACTTCGAGAAAAGACCGGATTGCCAATGATGGACTGTAAACATGCCTTGGATGAAGCCCAGGGGGACATTCAAAAAGCAATCGAAATATTACGCAAAGCCGGCGCCAAGGTTGCCGAAAAAAGGGTGGGCAGAGCCACTACGTCGGGACGAATCGGCGTGTTCATCGATCCTGCCCGCAAAGTGGGAGCAATGGTGGACCTGCGCTGCGAAAGCGCGCCTGTGGCCGCAAACCAGCAGTTTGTTGAGTTAACCAATGACCTTGCCCGGCAATTAGCGCTGGGAGCGGGCGCCGCCACGCCGGAACAACTGCTTACGCAACCGTCGCCCGGCAAACCCAGCCAGACGCTCAAACAGCAATTCGACGATCTGAATAATCGCATCCGCGAGGCGTTCAAATTGGCGCGGATCGTGCGAATCGACAGCACTTGCGGCGGATATGCCCACCACAATGCCGCGGCGGGCGTTTTGTTGCAGGTTGAAGGGGGCAACGAAGAAGTTGCCAAAGATATATGTATGCACGTGGCCGCCATGCGCCCCAGCGTCACCGGCCGGGAGGATCTAGATCCGACGGAAGTCGCCAAAGAACGCGAAATACTCACTGAACAGGCCCGCAAAGAAGGCAAGCCGGAGAACATTATCGCCAAGATGGTGGAAGGCCGGCTGCGCGATTTTTACGCCCAGCGCTGCCTGACCGAACAACCGATTGCCAATGAAATGAAGCACGGCAAAAAGACGGTCGGCCAGGTGGCCAAAGAGGCCGGTATGAAGATCATCGGTTTCGTGCACTGGGAGTTGCCCAAGGAGTAGAGCAGATGACGGACAAATTGTCGGCCGGCGCCCCCAAGTACCAGCGCGTGGTGCTGAAAATTTCCGGGGATGGTTTCACATATCCGGGCGAACGCGGCATTGCCATGGATGCCGTGGTCCACATTGCCAGGCAAACCTACCAGGCGGCCCAACACGGCGTGCAAATTGCCATCGTCATGGGAGGTGGCAACATTCTGCGGGGTGCTCAATTTACCTCGGGCAATTCCTGCATTCATGAAGCCACGGCCCATTACATGGGCATGATCGCCACGGTGATGAACGGCCTGGCGCTGCAAGACGCCCTGGAATCGCTGGGCAGCGATACACGGCTGATGACCGCCATCCGCATGGACGGCGTAGCCGAGCCTTATATTCGCCGCCGGGCGCGGCGCCACTTGGAAAAGGGCCGGATTGTGATCCTGGCCGGCGGCACCGGCAGCCCGTTTGTGACCACCGACACGGCCGCCGCCCAGCGGGCCCTGGAACTGGATGCAAATATTTTGCTTAAAGCCACGCGCGTGGACGGGGTTTTCAGCGACGATCCCGAAAAAAATCCCCATGCCGTGCTCTACAGCGAACTCAGCTATGACGAGGTCCGCCGGCAGAATCTGCGGGTCATGGATCCGGAAGCCATCACCAAATGCATGGAATACAACATGCCCATCCTGGTGTTCAATTTTCACAAAGAAGGAAACATTGAAAACGCAGTGCTGGGCGGCAGGGTCGGTACGCTGATTCATTGAGGAGGGATTAGACAACCTTTTCATAAAGCCGCGACCGTTGGTCGCGAAAAAAATACAATTCGTGGGTTGTTTTTCATACAACCGCGACCAACGGTCGCGGCTTTATGCAAGGAATAAACAATGACGACCGAAGAAATCCTGCTGGACGTCGAAGAACGCATGGAAAAAGCGATCCGCAAGCTGAAAAGCGACCTAGCGGGCATTCGTACGGGTCGGGCAAATCCGGGATTGGTCGACTCGCTAAAGGTGGAACTCTACGGCTCACCGGTTCCCATTAAGCAAGTGGCCTCGGTCGGGGCTCCGGAACCAAATCAAATTGTCATCCGGCCTTACGATCCGGGCACGCTGAAAGATATCGAAAAGGCGATCCAGGCCAGCGACTTGGGATTTACGCCGCAAAACGACGGCCGGGTGATCCGCCTGAACATTCCTCCGCTTTCGACCGAGGTGCGCCGTAAGATGGTCGGCCGGGTGCGCGAACTTGCCGAAGAGGCCAAAGTGGCAGTGCGCAACATCCGCCGCGACGGCAATAAAATGGCCGAACAAGGCGAAAAAGACAAGGAATTTTCCGAAGACGATCGCGACCAGGTCAAGGACGAAATCCAGAACCTCACCAAGCAGTACGAAACACAAGCCGCCGAACTCGCCCAAGCGCGGGAAAAAGAGGTTATGGAAAATTAGTTTCTACTCCAGAATACAAAAGTCATCCTGACTCCGCCGAAGGCGGAAAGGATCTCATTGAAGAACCTGCAGGCTGTAGGTTGAAAATTAAAGAGATTCTTCGCTGTGCTCAGAATGACACAAATCACTCCTACATTTTCTTTACCACATATTCGTGGGGGCGTTTGCGGAGCACTTTGATCTCAAGGATCTTATCCGGATCGGGCGGGTTGCGTTCTTCGGGGTCGCGGCGTTGGATTTCCGCCAAAACGTCGAAACCTTTTGTTATTCGCCCGAAAACCGTGTGTTTGCCGTCGAGATGCGTAGTGGGAACAAAGGTAATGAAGAATTGCGAGCCGCCCGTATCGCGCCCGGCATGGGCCATGCTCAAACTGCCGCGGAAGTGTATGCGATGATTAGGCTGATAGCATTCACACGCAATAGAGTAGCCCGGTCCGCCGGTGCCATCGCCTTTTGGGTCTCCGCCTTGAACCATAAAGCCGGGAAGCACCCGATGGAACGGTAGCCCGTTGTAAAATCCCTTCTCCGTCAGGGTGATGAAATTGGCCACGGTGTTGGGCGCCTCGTTTTCGAAAAGCACGGCTTCCATATCGCCCTTGTTGGTCTTGATTAGTACGCGGGGCAAATCATTGGCTTTATCCTCTGCCTCGCGAATCTGCTCCTCTTTTTGCCAGGCCTTTCTCAGTTGCTCTAGATTTGATAAGTAATACTTTGCTTGAATGCCCAGTTTGTCTTGCTGTTGTAGGTTCTGGAAATAACCATCCTTGTTGGCCATTCCCAGATACTTTTCCGCGGCGTCCAGATCGCCAATGCAGAATGTCGCAACACCTGTGGCACAAGCGGTTTTAACGTCCCCGGCGTGATTATCGACCAGCAGTTTGCCCACCCGGGCGGCATTTTCATAATCGTCGTCTTTCATTTGGGTATTAAAGATGTCTAGTAATAGGTCGCTGACTTGCGTGTCGGCATTAGGAGCCTCGGCAAAGGCTTTTTCCGCCGCTTGAAGAAGTTGATTTTTCATGGCTTGGCCTTTCTCAAGCAATTCTTTCCACTGTTTTTCCATCTCCGGCCGTTCCTCTTTCGAGGCGGTGCGATATTTCGCCCGCAAGGCGCCTAGTTCGCCGACGAGAGTTTTCCAATCGTCTAAAACCCTTTGGAATTCCGCGCTGGCAGGACCAAGCCGAGACGGAGCAGGCGTTTCTTTAGCCATCGCAAAGCCGCCGACGATTGCATAATAAAGAAACACAACTAAGAAAATATATCTTTTATACATAAATTAGCTCCTCGATCAGAACTGTGAAATTGAGATCACGAATATTTTACGCCGACAATAATTGTTTTGTTCAGCCAATACGTTATCATATCACGCGTATTAGGCAAAGGCCAAGCAATGCTTGTAATTTCAACTCTAATCCCGCCGTGTATTCGCGGCGGGCTAAATAAGGCAGTTGCAGGTAATGTCCAAACATAAGCACAAAACGGTTCGCCAAAACACCGGTAAAAAGCGGAGCAAAACCAACAACGCGGGTGCAACCATCGGCGTGCGAATCATCGGCGGCCGATTTCGGGGACGCAAACTGCTATATAGCGGCGATCGACGAACAAGACCCATGAAAGACCGCCTACGCGAAGCCGTGTTCAACCTCGTGGGCCACGAAATCTCCGGCTTCCATGCCATTGACCTTTTTGCCGGAACAGGCGCCTTGGGCCTGGAAGCACTAAGCCGAGGCGCGGCAAAGGCCACCCTGATCGAACAGCATTATCCCACGGCCGAAATCATCCGCCAGAACGTCTTCGCCCTAGGAGTCCAGTCGCAAACGGAGATCGTCACGGGAAATGTTTTTATCTGGGCCAAACGTCTGCCCGACTTAGGCCCTGCCGGCTGGCTTGTCTTCTGTTCGCCGCCCTACAATTTCTACGTTTCCCAGAAAGATGAAATGTTGGCATTGCTCGGAGGACTGATACAAGCCGCACCTCGGGAAAGTATTTTTGTGGTCGAGGCTGACGAGTGGTTCGACTTCGCTTTGCTGCCAAATCCAAATTCCTGGGACGTGCGTTCCTATGCACCCGCGGTAATCGGTATTTATCGAAAAACTCAACCATAAAGCCGCGACCGTTGGTCGCGGAAAGAAATTGATATTCAACGGATTTAATACATATCCGCGACCGACCAACCTTCGGTTGGTGCCCGTCGCGGCTTTCTGAAGAGAGCATCATCAATGGACATTCAAAACATCGAAAAAGTACCGGCTTTTATCACCAAAGACGGCTCGGAAATCCGCGAGTTATTGGGCCATCGTAATTCCTGTATCCACAATCAGACCCTGGCCGAGGCCCGGCTTCCTCCGGGCGGGGCTACAACGCCGCATCGGCACTTAAAAACAGAAGAGATTTACTACATCCTCGAAGGCCAGGGATTGATGCGCGTGGAGGAGGAATCGCGGTCCGTCGGCTACGGCGACGCCATTGCCATTACGCCCGGCTTTCTGCACCAGATTACCAATACCGGGAAAAACACGCTTAAATTTCTCTGCTGCTGTGCGCCAGGTTATGAAGACACGGATACCGTATTGGAGGATTGAAAAAAGGGGAAGCGTGGTGCCTCTTTTCTAATCTCATCCCCCATGCCCTAACTCTTTCTGGGGATTGACTTCTGTATTAAAGCAGAATAAAAAAGTTGAATCTACTCATTTTATGGGCACCAAGCCCGGAGGCAGCGTTCTCATTATGAAAGTGAGTTCGACACAACAGTTCGACCCACTCGGCAGTTGAGATGGGAGGGGACATTGTTGACTCATCTCTTGAAGATGTTTCCTACCTGCGCAACCTTTCCTTGATTGTACCACGGTGTAGTGCCCTTCTCCCTTTTCTCAGACTAGCGCTGCCTGGCAGCGCTTGACAGTTTCTTTATGTAAGAGATTTCATCTTGCAATTCGATGAAGTGACTTGTTTTGATCCCAGTTTTTCTTAAGTAAGGCGTTCTTACCATGAACAAACAATTATTTTCTCTGACAAACCTGACAGGATTACTCGTGCTCATTGTTCTATTGGCTGGGGCACAGCCCGTAATGGCAAATACCATATACCTGAATGGAGACACGCTGAATGTGCTACCGGGGGAAAACATAACGGGGGACACCAATGCCGCTGGTATCGAAGTAGCCTGTGGGAACCTGAACGTTTACGGCGGCACTATCACAGGTGGCACTGGGGGATATGTTGACGGCATCTCTGTCGGAGACGGCGTCATTAACATCTATGGGGGCATTATCATGGGTGGCACCGGCGGATATTGCGCTAACGCTCTAAATATTGGAGATGGCGACGTGAGTATCTCCGGCGGCACTTTCACAGGTGGCACTGGGCAAGACGCTTGTGGTATCGATATGGGCAGCGGAAGGCTGAATATCTACGGCGGCACTTTCACAGGGGGCAGTGGGGGATCGGCTCAGCGCTCTCGGTATGGGAGATGGCAACGTGAGTATCTACGGCGGCACTTTCACAGGTGGCAGTGGGCAATTTGCTTCTTGTATCGATATGGGCAGCGGAAGGGTGAATATCCACGGCGGTACTTTCACGGCTGCCATTGGGGACGATCTCAGTATGGGAGATGGCGTTGTGACGATCTATGGCAGCGGCTTCAATTACGACTTCGGCCCAATCCCTGACAAGTTTGGCCATTTGACCGGAACTCTCGAAGATGGCACATTATGTGATATACGTTTTGACAAAGCCGACCATGCAATAATAATGTTGGTTTACGCCATCCCCGAACCCTCGACCTTAGTACTCCTCGGCATCGGCGTCGTTGGACTGTTGATCTGGAGACTACTTCGGAACGCTTAATCCTTATCCTTTTGCCCTTTTACCCCTTTTCGAACAGGATTAGGGCGATGGCAATAGGAGATAAAATTATCTCATTCCCAAGCTCCGGCTTGGGAATGAGTTTTTTTATTAGCCATTCTACGACTTGCGTTCCGCGTTACCGCTGACCAGCGCGTTGGCGAATTCTTTCTTTAGGACTTCCAAGGCCTTTGTGCCGTGCCGGCCGGCAACAACCACATTGATACGCACCTCGCTGGTGCTGATCATATCGACGTTGATTCCCGCCGCGCCCAGGGCCTTGAACATGCGGCAGGCCACGCCGGTGTGGCTGCGGATGCCGGTGCCAAAGACCGAGAGTTTCGCCACCTCGGCGAAGTGCGTAGGCGGAGAACATCTTAGAGTCTCTGCTAGATTTCTCGCCACAGTGAGTGTTTTTTCCAAATCCTTCCTGGGCACAGTAACGGAGATATTGGCGCGATTATCGCGGCCGATGCTCTGCACGATCATGTCGACTACGATGCCGGCTTCGGCCAACTCATCGAACGTTTGCGCTGCCAGGCCGGGCATATCGGGCAAACCGACAAAGGTGACCAGCGACTG
This sequence comes from Pirellulales bacterium, assembly GCA_963820545.1. Taxonomy (GTDB): domain Bacteria; phylum Planctomycetota; class Planctomycetia; order Pirellulales; family Thermoguttaceae; genus CAWGAJ01. The sequence continues at coordinate 1,094,230 of CAWGAJ010000002.1, read as the reverse complement.
GCTTTGGTCCAAGGTGATGTCGTCGATAATCAGTTTTTCCATCCGTTCCAAGCGGGCAACGCGTTCCAATCGCCTTACCAGTTCCGCGGCATCGGGCTTGCGGGGGGCTGGATGTAGCACGTCGGCCTGGAGGGAAATCTCTTGGGGCGGTTTATTAAGCGCAAACGCTTCGTGCACCGTGCGCAAGGCTTCCTGGGCGTACTGCCGGGCGACCAATACCGAAATTTTAATCTCGCTGGTGGTGATCATTTCGATGTTGATGCCCTTTTCGGCCAGCGCGCGGAACATGGTTCCCGCCACGCCGGGCTGAGTGGCCATGCCCATGCCCACAACCGAGACCTTGGCCACGTCGTCATCATAAGTGCAACCTTCGCCGCCTAGTTCTTTGACCACTCCTTCAATGGCTCGCAGCGTGTCTTGCAACTCATCCCGATCGACCGAGAACGACATATCGGCCAAACCATTCGCGCCCACGTTCTGCACAATCATATCGACAGAGATGTTTTTAGCGGCGATTTTCGAAAAGATGGCTTCGGCCGTGCCCGGACGGTCCGGCACGCCGAGCACTGTCACCCGGGCCTCGTCTTTGATCACTGCCGCGCCGCAAACGGCCATATTCGGCGCTTCGGGCTCGTGGACGATCATCGTGCCGAGATTGTCGCTAAAGCTGCTGCGCACGTGCACGGGCACGGAAAAATTCTTGGCGAATTCGATGGAACGGTTGTGCATCACGCCGGCCCCGGCCGTGGCCAATTCGAGCATTTCGTCGTAGCTGATCTGACCCACGCGCCGGGCCTCGGGTACGATGCGGGGATCGGTGGTGTATACGCCGTCGACGTCGGTGTATATTTCGCACGCTGCCGCCCCCAATACCGCTGCCAGGGCCACGGCCGTGGTGTCGCTGCCGCCGCGGCCCAACGTAGTAATGTTGAACGATTCGTCGATCCCCTGGAATCCCGCGGCGATCACGATTTTCCCTTCGTCCAGGGCCTTACGAATGCGCTCGGTGGAGATCGAACGGATGCGGGCCTTGGTGTGCGTGCTGTCGGTGATGATGCCGATCTGGGCGCCCGTCAAACTGATCACCTCGTGACCCAGCGAATGGATAGCCATGGCCATCAAGGCCACGCTGACTTGCTCGCCGGTCGATAGCAGCATGTCCATTTCCCGGGCGGGCGGGTGGTCGGATATCTCCTTGGCAAGATCGATCAGCAGGTCGGTGTTTTTACCCATTGCACTGACGACCATTACCACCTGATGGCCTTCGTTTTTCGCACGAATGGCCTTTCGCGCCGCCGCCAGAATCTTCTTGCTGTCCGCAACACTAGTACCGCCGAATTTTTGCACAATAATAGACATTTGAGGGATTGGGAGTTGGGAATGGGGGATTGGGATTAAGATTTTTTATAAGCCCAGGGATTTCAAGGCCTGGGCTTGGTAGGTGCATAGTTATTTTGAACTTAGTCCTAAGAAATACGGCATCAGTTTCCAGCCTTCATGAAAGACCAAGGGGGATTTCTCAGCGGTGGGATCATCATAGGTGGTTGCGGCGTCGGGGATTACTCCAATACCGGCAAGGGCAAAGGGAACATAACCGTGACTGTGGGTTTTGGTTCTCAAGGGCGTGGGGTGGTCAGGGGTTACTAGAATACGATACTCACCGTAGGTTTTCAAGGCCAAGTGGACCGGGGCGACAATGTGGCGGTCGATTTCCTCCAAGGCCTTGACCTTCCTTGCCGCATTGCCCTCGTGCGAGGCCTCGTCGGTGGCTTCCACGTGCACGCAAATCAAATCGAAGTCGCCGAGCGCCTCAACGGCATAACGGCCCTTGGCAGCGTAGTCGGTATCAATATAGCCGGTAGCGCCGGGCACCTCAATGCGCTTCCAGCCCAGAAGTGCAGCCAATCCCCGCATGAGATCAACGGCCGTGATCATCGCTCCTTGTTTGCCGTACAACTGGGCAAAGGGCGTCAAACGAGGCGTACTGCCTAAACCCCAAAGCCAGATATTCGTGGCCGGCGCCTTGCCGGCGGCACGTCGGGCCACATTCACCGGATGATCGGCAAACAAGGCCACGCTCTCGGACATAAAATTATTGAGCAAGTCGCTGCCCGGTCCGCGGGGATAATCGTCGAGCACGGATTTATCCGTCAGATCGTGGGGCGGAGTGGTGCGCGTGTCGGGCGAAAACGGCGCAGGCCGACCAGAACCGCGGTAAACGAGTAAGTTACGGTAACTCACGCCCGGGTAAAACTGCCAACGATCAATGCCTAGTTTTTCTTGGGCGGTTTTGATCAGGGCGGCGGCCTCGGGCGAAGAAATATGATCGGCCGTGAACGATTGCATCACCTGATCTTGTATGGTGACCAGGTTGCAACGAATGGCCCAGTCGTCCGGCCCTAACTGAATTCCTTGCGCAGCGGCTTCCATGGGCGCTCGACCGGTAAAGTGCTCCAAAGGATTGTAACCTAGAAGACTTAAATTAGCGGTGTCGGATCCGGCAGGAAGCTCCAGAGGCGTATGGTTGCATCGGCCCACTACCCCTGACGCGGCCACGGCGTCCATTGCCGGGATGTTCGCCGCTTCCAACGGCGTCTTGCCGTCCAGGACTTCCTGCGGTTCATCGGCGCAACCATCGGGAATAATCAGGGCGAATTTCATACGAGGGTTCAGGGTTCGGGATTCAGGGTTCAGCAAAGTTTTCAGTTTACAGTAATCAGTGCTCCGTTTTTTGCCTTATGTGTTCTGCATTCATCATTCCGCCTTTGTTTCGCTGTTCCTTGTCCGCTGTCCACTTTATTCATCCTTCATCCCTCATCCTTCATCCTTGTATTTTAATGTTCTGCGTTCTTCGTTCTGCATCAATCTCTCACTCTCATCCGTATGCTGCCGGGATAGACACAAGCCAGAAGGTTGATGGCTTGCAGGGCCTGTTGCATCGCGCCTTCCGGGGCGGTATGGGTCATGATGAGCAAGGGGACGCAGGTGGCCTCTTCGGCTTCGGTTTCATGCTGGATAACCGAGGCGATGGATATTTTATGCTTGCCAAGAATGCCGGCAATCTCGGCAAGCACGCCCGGGCGATCGTCCACGTTGAAACGGAGATAATATCGGCCGGGAACCGAGGCGGGATCGCAGGGCATCACGCGGGTTTGGTGCTGGTCCGACCAGAGGTTTAACGTGCGGAAAGTTATGGCCATGCGGCCCAAAACAGTGTCGATCAAATCGGAGACCACGGCCGAGGCAGTGGGCATGGGTCCGGCGCCCAGTCCTTGGAAAAATATCCGGCCTACGGCGTCGCCGATCACACGAATGGCATTGTACGCCCCGCGAACCTCTGCCAAAGGCGTGCCTTTGCGCACCAGTGTGGGAGAGACGTGCAACTGCAATCCTTCGGACACCAGTTCGGCCACGGCCAATAGTTTTATGTTATATCCCAACTCCCTGGCATAGCGGATGTCGGCCACTTCCACGGCATCAATTCCGGTGCGCGGAATTTCGCGCCAATTGACTTGGGCGCCAAAGGCCAGATGGGAGAGGATGGCAAGTTTTTGCGCGGCGTCGCTGCCGTTGACGTCCATGGCCGGATTGGCTTCGGCATAGCCCCGCTGTTGGGCCTCGGCCAAGGCGGTATTGTAGTCCATGTTCTGTTCATCCATTTGCGTGAGGATGAAGTTGCTTGTGCCGTTGAGGATGGCATGGATGGACTCGATTTGATTGGCCGTGAGACACTCATTAATGGCGGCGATAATGGGAATCCCCCCAGCCACGGAGGCCTCGAAGGCAATGGAACGGCCCAGTTGGCGAGCCCGATCGAACAATTCCGGCCCATGTTCGGCCAGTAAAGCCTTGTTGGCAGTCACCACGTCCTTGCCGCTTTCCAAGAGCTTAAGCACAATGGTTCGCGCAGGCTCCAGACCGCCTACCAATTCGATGGCCACGGAGATCTCGGAATTATTCGTCACTTTGCCGAGATCGTCGGTCAACAGTCCCGGCGGCAGCGTTACGTTCCGCGCCCGGCGCAGATCGGTATCCACCATGCAGGCCAACTCCACGGGCCTGCCGGCATGTCGGGCAATGCGATCTTTATGTTCCAAAAGCAATCGGGCCACCCCGGAACCGATCGTGCCGAAACCCACAATCGCAACTTTGGCAGTGTTCATTATTGATTGAAGCCTATAAATAAGTGCTAACGATACGATTGAATCCCCTATGTTAGGGTAGCAAACTGCATTGAGTCAAGATGGGTGGGATTAACTGCTAGTAAGAAACAGCTAAGAGATCCCCGCAGAGGCGGGGAAAATATAGAAAACGGCATTCCCTTTCCCTGGCCTAGGCGTTCACGCCTGGGACTTCTTCAGCCGGAACCTGTTTTTGCCAGCGATTGGATATTTTAGTCGCGACGAAACATCCCAGAAGTGTTACCAATCCCGCAGACGCCACGAATGAAATTGCCAGCCACCAACAAAATAGTAATTGACCGCTAATCCAAATCCACTAGCCCCAGAAGATCATTGTACCCAATGGCGCTGTAACAAAGGGTTTGAAATATTTTTCACGCGCGATAATATTATGCCCGTTATGAACGCCGAAAGAAATAATAACAAGAATAGTTGAATGAGAACGAAAAAGAGGAACGGGGTTCTGTGTTGTATGCCCATAAGTTGAAAACTACTTGCGGTGAGAGCAAGCCCAACAAGGATAAAAAATAATTGGGTAATCACCGCCAAAACCAAACATAATCCGGCGAACGCCGCGGTTTTCATCTTAAATCTCCTTTGCAATTCAATGAGGTGCTCTTGCGGCGCAGTTCTGAGAAGGTCGCCGAACACTCGAAACCAGGTTGTCAGCAGCCCGAGGGCACCTTGCCGACGCAAGGCGTCGGTTGCTAATTCCCTGAACACCTGCGTCAGCTCATTTTCGTATTCTCTGCGGAACGATGCCGGATATATCTTGCTCAGCATCCCATAAATCCGCACAGAACACTCTATGAGCCGTGAAATATCCGCCATTATGCACCTCCGGCAACAGATGGAGTTTTACCGCCCATTAACCGTTTCGCCTCTGCAACGCGCACCAGCGCGGCAAGACGTTCGGCTTCTTCCGCGGCAATTTTTCGCCCGAGGCGAGTCAAGCGGTAGTAGCAGCGGCGTCGCTGGTCGTCATTTTTCGAGATTGGACGTTTGGCCGACTCTTCGATCAATCCCGCGGCAATCATTCGCTTAATCGCTCCGTAGAGTGTACCGGGCCCCAACCGCACCGTACCCGCCGACTTCTCTTCCACTTCTTGCATAATGCCATATCCATGGCGCTCGCCGTCAGCCAAGGCCAGGAGGATTTGAAACTCCGAATGGTTCAGTGGCTCCACGCGTTTTTCTCTGCGAATCGGTTCCACCACGCTTTTAGCTCCTTTGTCCGAGAAATATCATTTTCTGATATATCTTATCGCGATATATTATTTTGTCAAGCCCAATTTGGGGGAATTATTTTGCTCATAGTTTCCGTTCTCCGACAATTTCTTACATTTCACTATGTGTTTTTTCCTTGGTGATCTAAGTGCAGACTCAAAAAATCGCATTTATCTCCCTCTATTTGCCGGGGACGTGGCTTGATTTAGTTGACGCGGTTGAAACAAGTGGAGTAAAATCGCCAATATTCTGCCCTGAATTACATTCTTTGCCTGCCAAAGGAGTTTCTTACATGATTCAGTATTCGCGAAGAGAGTTTCTCGCCCACACGGCAATTGGCGCAGCGGCCTTTGCATCACAGGGGCTGTTGACAAAGAGTGTCTTTGCGGCCGAGCCGTGCAAATGGCCATAGCCCGATGGAGTGGCGCGAAAGAACTTAATCCCGCTGAGCTCAAGGAGGCTGCCGTTAAGTTAACCGAGAAGGCGATAGCCGGCATAGGCGGAATGAAACAATTCGTCAGTAAAGGAGCGGTGGTTTGGATCAAGCCCAATATCGGCTGGGACCGCACGCCCGAACTGGCAGCCAACACCAATCCCGACGTCGTCGCCACGCTTATCCGCCTCTGCTTTGACGCCGGCGCGAAGACGGTCAAAGTCGGCGACAATCCCTGCAATATAGCCGCCAAGGCATACGCTGCCAGCGGCATCGAAGCAGTGGCAAAACAACTCGGCGCCGAAGTGGTCTTCCTCGACAAGAGCCGCTTCAAGGAGACCGAGATCAAGGGCGAGCGGATCAAGAGCATCCCTATCTATCCGGAAATTCTCGATTGCGATCTGGTAATCAACGTGCCCATCATCAAGCACCACAAGATGTCCGAATTGACCATGTGCATGAAAAACTACATGGGCGTGATTGAAAAGCGGCCCACCTTTCACCAAGATATGCCCACCTGCCTGGCCGACATCACCCGGTTTATGAAGCCGCGGATCAGCGTGCTCGATGGCCTTCGCGTGCTAAAGGACCATGGGCCCATGGGCGGCAACCTTTCCGACGTGGAACTGAAACTCACTTTGGCCGCCGGTACCGATGTCGTGGCCCTGGACGCCTGGGGCGCCGAGGTAATGGGTAAGAAGCCTACTGATATTCCTGCCGTCAAAAAAGGTGCGGAGGCGGGGCTGGGGAGGATCGACTACAAGTCGATCGCCAAGGAGATCGCCGTTTCATGAATAGTAAGGGGACAGGTTCGGTTTGTGCACAGTACCCTTCAGGGCCGTTCCGGCAAACCCAACCCGCCCCCCTTTTCCCCACCATCGCGCGGATTCGCCGGGTGGTGCAAGTCATATTGCTTATCGCTTTTTTCGCCTTGATCTTCTTGACGCGGTTTAAGGCCGTGCCAGGAAGCGAGTTGCCTGACGGTAAGACTGAATCCGCACCGGCAGTGCAGGCCCCTATTCCACTGGTAAAGCTGTTTTTTGTTATCGATCCACTGATAACGGCCGCCACGGCATTGGCCGCTCACGGCGTGCCGAAAATCGCCCTCTGGTCGTTGGCGACAATCGCGATAACGGTCCTCCTGGGTCGGGTCTTTTGCGGCTGGGTCTGTCCCATGGGAACGATCCACGCCATTGCCGGCCGGCTGCTTCTCCGCCACAAAGACCGCAAAGGTTTGGGCACCTGGTCGCAATGGCAAACTGCCAAGTATTATCTTCTGGCCGGACTGCTGGTTGGGGCGATCTTTGGCTTGCATTGGGTCTGCGTCCTGGATCCCATCGCCTGGTTAACGCGGACCACAAGCACCGCGCTGGTACCGGCAACTCAATGGGCCGCAAAGGAAGGTTCCACAGTCATCTACCAGAGCGATCCCGGCATCGGCCCGGTGCGACTCGAGAAAGTGGTCGAGCCGGCATATCAATTCGTCAATAAGTATGTGTTTGGACTCGAGGGTGCCGACCACGATCCGGTCTATGTCGGCGGCGCATTGATCCTCGTACTTTTTGTGATCATGGTGGCGCTAAACGCCTGGCGCCCGCGTTTTTGGTGCCGATATCTTTGCCCGCTGGGCGCTTTTCTGGGAATACTCTCCTGGCGGCCTCTGTTGCGGCGCAACGTCAAGTCGGAAACCTGTAACCAGTGCGATCTCTGCGGGATGTCGTGCCATGGGGCGGCGGCCATTGGGCCGGGCGGCGCTTGGATGCCCATGGAATGCCTGGGTTGCATGGATTGCAGCGAAGCTTGCCGGCGCGACAGCTTGAAATTTCAGTTCGTGCTTCCCTGGCACAAAGAACCAAAGATCGAATCTGTCGATCTCAGGCGCAGGGGTATGATGGCGGCTGCAATCGGCGGATTGGTTACACTGGCCACGATGCGCATAAGTCCTCAAGCACGCGGCAGAACCTTCAATCCAGTCCTGATCCGTCCGCCTGGCGCCCGGCCCGAGCACGAATTTCTCCAGCGATGCACCAGTTGCGGGTTGTGCATTAAGGTCTGCCCGACCGGCGGGCTTCAACCGACCTGGAGCGAGGCCGGCCTGGAAGGCCTTTGGACGCCCATGCTCGTGCCGCAGATCGGCTATTGTGATTACATGTGCAACCTTTGCGGCCAGGTCTGCCCGACTGAAGCAATCGTGCCTTTGGCTCTGGACGACAAACATGCGACCAAAATCGGACTGGCATCTTTTGACGTGACTCGATGTATTCCCTATGCTTATGGCCGCAATTGCATGGTCTGCGAGGAACATTGTCCGATCCCCGACAAGGCAATCTACTGCCTGGAGGTCGAGATCCAAGATCGTAACGGTGAAAAGAAGACCATCAAGCGGCCATACATCGATCCGGAGAAGTGCATTGGTTGCGGCGTGTGCGAACACGTCTGTCCGTTCAAGGACCGTCCAGCAATCCGCGTGACCAGCGCCAACGAGACCCGACATACGGACAACCAACCGATCCTCGGCGGCGGTGGGGATTATTCATGAAGGCCATTTTGCCCGGGGCTTGCAGATCGTCCCACTTTCCAAAGTAGTGAACCTTTTCTAAAATCTTCTTTGCCCACTCTCCGCTTTTATGAGCGTTTAGTGAATAGACGGGTGTGGTTTTGCTGGTTTATTCATAGTAAGCAAAGAGAGGCATAGTAAGGGACGTAGTTTAACTTTCGACACTCTCTAACTTTCCTCGAAAATAGCGAAAATCAACGGACAAACAAGATACGCGCCGTGGCGCAACTGGATAGCGCATCGGTCTTCGGAACCGAGGGTTGGGGGTTCGAATCCCTCCGGGCGTGCTTCGGCTTTCTTTTATCGCGGCTTGATCTAACTTCTTTCTGATAAACCAATAACGCCGCGCAACTCGCAACACGTCAAACCGTTGCGGCTAAAAATTACCTGGGGGCATGTACCCTCTTTTCGTATGGTTTATAGTGCCAAAACTACCGCTTGCCAGCGCCTAGACTGTCATTTGTACGGCACCATAGAGGGCACCTATTGAACGATACCATCGATACCGATGCTTCACTGTTTTTGCCATTCTGTTTTGGGAATTGTGCCAAATATGGCTTGACTTTTGTTCGCAAATATGCGAACATAGTAATAGGAGGAATGGATGCCAAAGATCGAAGTTGTTTTCTTCAGAGACGATGATGAAACTGTCCCGGTCCTGGACTGGCTTGACAAACTGACAGTGAAGGCACAGGCCAAATGCACCGTCAAAATCGAGCGGCTAAAACAAATGGGACACGATTTGCGCCGCCCTGAAGCAGATTATCTCCGCGATGGTATCTACGAGTTGCGTATTGGACTTCAAGGTATAAACTATCGTATCCTTTATTTTTTCCATGAGAGGAAAGCGGCAGTACTTGCCCAAGGGCTGATAAAAGAACGGCTTGTCCCGCATAAGGACATAGAACTGGCAATAAAACGTAAGAACAAGTTTGTAAGCGATCCAGAAAATTACACTTTTAAAGAGTAGAAATATGTCTCGGAAAAAAACTACTAGCAAACGGCGAAAAACTACCAAGGACGCAGTGGCGATATTGCATCGTCGATACTTTGAGGGATCTGCAGATAAATTGGCCATCCTCGAAGAGGAGCGATCTAATGCAGCGGTGGCTCGGCAGATCTATGATCTACGTGAAAAATCCGGCCTAAGCCAGCGAGAACTTGCCAAGCTTGTAGGTACAACAGCATCGGTGATTTGCCGCCTCGAGAATGCGGATTACGAAGGCCACTCTTTGGCCATGTTGCGCCGTATTGCGGTCGCTCTAAATAAGCGGATTGAGATTCGTTTTGTCGCACTTCGCCGCGAGCTCCAGCCTATTTGAAGCCAGCGTTGTTCGGAGTGATTACTGGCAGACGTCGGAATAAGTCATCGAGTGCTAAGGAGTAGAAATCAGATTGGCCTTGCATGCCTTTGCTCCAACTGCATGCTGATGGCAGAGATCCAAAAATGGATTGATGACGAATTCTTTAGCAACAATTTCTGGTAACCGCCATGATCCACCGTGAAAAACCAGCGCTTGTTTTTCTGCCAGGTGTTCATACACACATTTCATTTTCTCCATAACTGCAGAAAGACGAGCTGCTCGTGGTTGGGTAATCTTCGCGACTGAATAGATAATGTGCCCTACACTATTTTCACGACAAAAGTGGACAAGGGCCTCCAAGTCAGAGATGGATTGAACATCAGGCAGGTTGAAGTCGCTCATCGTTTTCCCATTTAATAACGGATCTCGCGGGAACAATGGATCGATACGGACATAAGTAGGGATATTCTCTTTACGCAAAAATTGGATCGCTGCCATGCGGCTTTCGACACTTGGGGCTGATGGGTCTAGCAACTGTCTACACTGGTCGTTGTAGAAGGCCAAAGAGCATTCAACATGCAAAGGTGTATATCCATTGCTTTCAAACCACTGATGTCGGGGATGATCGTGCGGCAACACATTTAAGCGATGCAGCACATTGATATATTTTTCGTCCATCAGTACGGCCGGATTCTTTGTCAGTATGGTGACAGTAGTGAATCGGTGCCGTCGCTCTGCAAGTATTTCCATAGCGTAGAGAGCATGATGATGTTCCTGTTCCAATGGTTGAAACGGATCGGTGCTATTCGACAAGTGAACTGGCGCCGGAGGAACATTATATGCATCTAAAGCATCTAAGTCCTTGACTAGATCGCGTCGGAAATCGTTTTTACAATTTGGCTGTGCGGAGATATAGCCTGTCGCATAGCAGTATTCGCAGTGATATTCGCAGCCCGTATATACATTAATGCAGTACCTATGTCCGGATGGAAACAGGCGTTGGTCGGCAAAGGGGCAATACCATTTGATTACGCGCGGCCGAGTGACCTCTAGAATTTCTTTTTTAGATTGATGTGGGAGAAAATATAGAGCCAATGCAGCGCGATCACAATCCGGTAGTTTTTCGAAGACCGGCCGGTATTTCGAATCTACGCGGAGAGAAAGTGAAAGTCCTTGCTCCATGTCGTATTTCATCTCACGAATACCCATCCGTTCACCCCCTGCCTTCAGCCATTTGGATTCAATCAGCATTACCGTATGATATAATAACACCGAGAACTATCTTATCACTCTTAAGCCTTCCTTTGAATGAGGCATACGGAAGCTCCGCCATTCCGTTCCGGCCGGTTACCTCCGTTATACGTAGATTGTTTAGGCCATTTTTTTCAAGATGCTGTTGCACGTAACAGGATGACAGATCTACATCTTCGATAATAATTCGATTTGCCATATTCATTAATTGACCGATAAGTGACCGGCCACTGGGTAATACAAGAGCCTTGTCGTCGAATCGACGTATTGGAACATAAATCATACAGTCCTCATTTACAAGGTTTCCGCCCATTATGAGATATACTGCCTTGAAATAGTCTGACAACGAGAATTGTTGGAAAATTTTGCCGTTTCTGAATCGAAACTGTTTAACACCATGTTGAATCTTTTCGAACTTATGGCCATTAATCAATTTAGCCGGGCAAAGTGTGTCGGCGACGAGGGGAGATCTCGTCCCATCTCGAGCAAGTAACATTTTTGCTTCGAGAAAAGACATCTTTTCGATATGAAAGCTACTGAAGACATCGCATATCCGCAACATCATAACCATGTCGAATTGGGTCAATGGGTGGTTAGAGGCTTGCTCCACCCAATCAAATATATTTCTTCGATAGAAAATTACATTGCCGAAGACGGAAGGATTCCGAAAGAAGACTTTAGAAATTGATTTTTTCACATGAACAACATCGATTAGTGTCAAATCGAAAGATTTCTGAAACTTGGTAAATGCTTTCCTGCATAATGCAGTTGATATCTTAGCAGAGCCACACGCCAAGTCGAGCAACTGTAATCGGTTCTGAGGTAAATTAACGACTAACGGAGCGAACACTCTCCTGAAAAGGGACCGAGTTCGCACCTTTACCCATGGATCGGCTTTTGGAGTGAGAGATGTAAATAATCGGCCGATAAGCGCATAACTTGTGGGCCTATGATTGGCTCCAACGGGAGGGTAAACGAAGAACGGAATTCCATTGGTTTTTAATATCGGAATTCTTCTGTAATGACCATAAAGAATGCTTTCTTCTAATGAATGGCTGAGTGGACATATAAGCGGCAGGTATTTCGGATCATCTGGTGAATTCGGCTGCACAATTCTACTTAACAAGTACACTGGATTTCTGAAATTGAAGATGCCAGCAGCCGAATTACCATGTTCATCGGCTATGCAAAATGTTTCGAATGCTACGATTTTCCGCAACAATTGGAAGTCGTTTTGACCATTGTAAAAACTATCCAAGCACGTATGCAGCAATGCAAAATAAGCCTGCACATAATTCCTACGTAGTTCAGGTGCATATCCACCTTCAATCAGAGTATGCCAAGCTGCCTTAAGTTGGTAGATTTCTTCTGCAAATGGATTGCGGCGGCCCCAGTAGTCTTCCCATACTATACTCTTCACATCGATAACGTTTCCACTTGTAACATGAAGTGACGTAATCAGGAGTGATCGCCCTAAGGAATGTTTAATTATCCACTGATTACATTTTTGGAGTCGATTCATGGCACGAACTCCCCATGATCAATGCTTCAAAAGATGGCCTATCTTGACAAATTTTCTATTTCATCATGTGCGACTTTTTGCCAACGAGGCAGATTTGGTATAAGGGAACAAATGAACAGTATAGCTAATGGGTATGGGTCTACAAGAAGGAAAATGATCCATTTGGCAGTAATGCCTCAGAGAGAGAAGATAGGATAATGATTTTGGATACGGAGAACGTGTCAGGCGGACATTTTTTGTACAAAATTACACCAAGGAATTTTTATGAGGATTTCTTTCAAACCACTCGGCACCATAGTGGGCACCATGGGTATTAATACAATTACGAAACTCTTTGGCAGTATAGTAGTTACGTCGACTGCGCATCGGTCTTCGGAACCGAGGGTTGGGGGTTCGAATCCCTCCGGGCGTGCTAGTCATTTTTCACTGCCGTTTTGAGGAAACGAGCGGCAGTTTGATGCAATAGAGTACGTTTCGCTACCATATCTTTCTATGACGTGGGCGCTTGCACTACTTTCCCACGGTCCAAAAATCCGAAGCCTTTTGGCCCGTTCATTGCAACTAGCGGAAATTCGAGGAAATTTTCGGCCATTCCCGGAAAGTATTATGACACCATAGATTGCACCAAGGCCAAAAAACAGATCACCGTGCAGAGCACCATTTTCGACATTCAAACCGGCCTCGGCGGGAGGCCAGGAAAGGCGTACCTATTGATTCCATACAAAAAAGAAATTTACTTTGTCCTATAAATGCATCAAATGGTCCTTTTTCAGGACTCCGAAGAAAGGATTGAGTAGATGGGACATGAGGTCGGTTCTCCTGCGCCCCGCTGATCCACGTCTCGCTGGGTGAGGGCGTACTCGCCTCGAACCTCTTGTTCCGCCCCCCTCGCTTCGCGCTTTCTCAAGTACCGCAGTACCTCGGCATTGGCGTAACGCCAAGCAAATACCCTGGCAGGCCCCCGATCTTGCCAACATAGATCCACCCCGTTCGGCCCTCCTCCGTTGGCCAGTCAGGCCAAATCATCTTCCGTTCATCGGACTCTGACAATGACAATTGTCATGTCGTCGTCTTGCGCCACGTTTCCCGCATAATCACGAGCCGCCTGGTAGATTGCCTCAGCAATCTCCTGCGCCGGCTTCTGCCGATGAACCTTTACGGTTTCGAGAAACGCGAGCCAGACCAAACTGTTCGCCGCCAGCCGATCGCGTTTCGAGTATCCCGTCACTGAGCAGCAGAAGAATCTGCTCGTGTTCTAGGATTATTGACGGCCCCTGACTGATTTCTCCTTCTTCCAGGATACCCAGGGGCAGGCCGGTGTTGGACAATGTAGTAACCTTTCCGCACGCATCGATTAAATGGGCTTCGTGCCCGGCGCCGGCATAGACGAGAGCACGAGTGCTCGGGTCGAGTCTCGCAAAGAACAGTGTGATGAAACGACCGTCTTCCATATCATCGTGGACGAGCCTATTCGCCTTAGTAAGGATCTCAGCCGGATCGACGAGTGTGTGTGCCAACGCTCGGAGGTAAGAACGAACCAGAACCATCAGTAAAGCCGGCCCGATTCCGTGACCGCTGACGTCCCCGCAGACGATTCCAATGCAGCCATTGGGCGTTGAGATGTAGTCAAAAAGATCCCCGCCGGTGGCTGTGGCGGGAAAGCATGCCCCGCCAACCTCAAAACCCGCTAGCGTTGGTGGGCCGGAGGGAAACATCCGCTGTTGAATCTGTCGTGCAATTTCCATGTCGCGTTCCATCGCGGCAAGCTTGTGGTGGGATTGCCGCCAACGATGTTGCAGGGTACTCACGAGCCACGTTGCCGCAGCGAACGCGATGAAATCTGTTCCGTCTTCGACAAGCTCCATCCGCAGCGAATGAGCCGGCGCAACGAAGAAAAAATCCAATGCCAGCATCGATACAATCGAGGCCATGAATCCGGCGGCCTGCCCCGCGTACCAACTCGTAAGAATCACGGCCACGAAGAACAAGAGTACCGGCGGTTGTTCGTGCAACGGCCGTACGCCTTGAGTCACCAAGAGGGCTAGAGCCACACTGGCGATTGCGAACGCGTAACACATCACCCTGCCAAAGCGAAGAAGGAAAGGCTGGTCGGCGGCTGAGGGCACGGCAACCGAGAGCCTGGCCAAACGTCGGATGTTTTGCCAACTTCGGAACACATGACCCTCACTTCAAGCGTTTCCGCCCGTGCTGAATGCCCTATAGCATTCTAGGGCAACGATACCGAGGAAGAAGACATTTTGCCCGTAGCATTGTTTTGTGTCAACGGATTTGGCACAGAACCGTTGTAATTTGGCGCAAACGGCACTAAAATATGGGAAATATGCAAAGCGGTGAGGGAGTGCTGCTTTTGCCGAAATCCTTGTGCAGCAAACACATTAGACGCGAGAATCCTTGCCCTTAGTTGCGACATCTGGAGCCGAAGGTTACAGGTTCGAATAACGACGGCGTATAAAGTACTGTAAATAACTCATGAGAATGATCATTGCATTGCTAATCCCATATCAATTCTAAAGGAAGAAACTATGGCATTAGTCAAAGTTGAATTAATGGGTGGGATTCGCGTCATTTTCATCGACAAGGAGCGACTTTTAGATGGGGCTGACATCGAACAGTGCTATCGAGAGATCGTGGAGGTGTTGGATAAAACCCAGGAACGTTACGTACTGCTGCACTTCGGGCGAGTGAATTCCATGTCCTCTGCAGCTCTGAGCATGTTGATACGAGTCCTTAAGAAGTGCAAGGAATACAAAATAATTCTGAAGTTGTGCAACATCACCCCCGATATTTATCAGGTATTCACGATTACTGGCATGAATAAGATCCTCGATATCTATGAGGATTCAATCCAAGCCATGGACGCCTTTAAGAAGAGCTACTTTGTTTAGAGTGTAGGACGTCAGCACTACTTGGACAGTAGGAAGGTTTTTGGTATGGGATAGGGTCATAAGGATTGGAGCAGTGGCCGTAACCGGAGTGAGGCGTAGCCGAACGAAGGTTACGGCCACTGCTCGGCCACCCGACGCGACATGGGCTGCACACCAGCCATTTCTCGGGTAATTTCCGGGGAGACCGTTATGCGCCTGAAGTTGGCAACCAAGATTTTCATCGTAATCATAGGCATCGAAATCCTGAGCGTGCTCGGCAGCGTGGGGACGCTGCTTAATGCAAGGCATCTCAAGACCCTTTTGGCCTCCACAATCTCGGAGGCGGTGCCCAGCGTTCTGGCGGAGGTGGAGTTGGACAGCAGCCTGCAGAGGCAGAAGGGACTGGCGGCAGGGATTCGATTGCCGCGCTGCGGTCGGGCAGTTCTACGTGGGTGGAGATCCTACTGCTCAGAAGCTGAAGCCGGCCTTTAGCCCGAATAAGCCCATTTGCGAATAGGGTTGGAGCATATCGCGCACGATATCCGATTGATTCCAGTACATGGTTTCGTAGAAGATGGAAATCAAGGCATGTTGTCCGCGCAAACCTAGTTCCGCCTGACCCAGTAAACCCGCCTTGGGATACAACGCCACGTCGTCCCAAGTTACATGTTCATAAGTCATCGCGGTGCAGCCGATCCGGGCGGAACCATAAAACTCCAGGCCGCCGTTAAGCGTTCGCTTTTTTTCCAATCCCAGATAAGGATAGATTGTCCACCAAGTCTCCTGGTAGCCGAACGACCGATGCCCATAGTCGGTCATTCCATCCTTGAGATCCCTGATCCAAAACCGCGTGCCAATGCCGACAAAGAAACTCAGCGTTGGCCAAGCGTCGGGTTCGATATGCAGATCGTATTCGCCCAACACGCCCAGGTAGCCCGTGGCTGCCGATAAAGGTTCCAGGTGACCGTCGTCCAACTGGCCAAAACCTTTGTATTCCATCGTTGCACCGAAGATTGCGGCATGAAAACGCTCGACGCCAATGCGGCGCATGTATCCGAGAGTGATCAACGTTCCGTACTCATTGACAAAATCCATATTGTCCGACCGTTCATTCCAATGAAAATAGTCTACCCTAGTGTACCAAGTGGATTCGATCAGCCGATTGCCAAGTGCGGGCATGGGAACGTCGGGCGGGACGGAAACGGTATTAACCGCGCCTGAAAAGTTCTGATACTGCTGCACAGGTAGTGCCGGCGGAATCACTGGAGAATTGGCAAGTGGATACGCTGCCGAATTGGCAGGCGGCCAAGCAGAGCTGTCAGAAGATGACGGGCCACTAATCATTGTCTGCGAGGGTGCGGCGCCAGACAGGTTTGGAACCATGGGACCAGACGATGGCCCATTGTAATAGGCATCTTCAGCCCAGGCCGGGCAACTGCTTAACACAATGATGCTAATCAAAAGAGATATACGTCGGCTCGACATTGTTTTTTTAACCCATTTTGTAAAATGCTAGCCTTGCGTACAGATTGATTTCGGGGCGGGTAAAATAATGATAGACACGTTGATGTGTCAACGTTATTCCGGGGGGTGGTTTATCAGGGCCTTGCCGGTTCAATACCACCAAAGATACAAATAACAGCCGGAAGGTCTTAGAAAGATTGCCTTCGGCGGCACTACCCGTCTTTGGTTTTTCTGGTCCAAGTATATGCCAGGAGCATGAAGGCACCTGTGACGAGGAGAAAGAATGCGGAGGGTTCGGGAACAGGAGTGAATGTGCCGCTAAGTTCCTCGTCGGTAACTGGCCGGACGACAAGTTTCGCACCGCTGCCGATGTATAATCCGCCCTGGCGAATAGACGTGACAATCAGACTGGCGCCATTGTCAATATGTGTGGTTCCATTCCCATCTATAACACCCACTTCATATGCGCCATTTGTCACTTCGAACGTTGCTAAGTCGGCGGTGATGATATCGAGGTCTAACTTGCTCACACTGACGGTCTTCAGCACGGCCTTGCCCGATTGGATATCCAGAAGCGACGTCCCGCTGGCGTCAATTCCACCGGCAATCTCCAGTGTGCCGCCATTGACAGTGGTGTCTCCGCCATAAGTATTCAAGGCGCTGAGCGTAAGCGTGCCTGTGCCGAGCTTGTTAAGCCCGCCCGTGCCGCTGAGAACGCTGGAAAGTGCGACCATGTAACCCGCGGTGTCGATATTGGCGTTGCCGACGTCCCCGGTCAAAGTCATGGGAAGTGTTGTAGTGAAATCGCCGCTCGCCTGGAGTGTTCCCCCGCCGAAGTTAAAGGCGGCAGTTCCGGAACCTTTGGTGAGTGATTTTAGAATGAGTGTTCCACCCGTTAAGTTATAGGTCCCGCTTGTACCGGAATTACAACCAAGCTTAAGATTCCTCAAGACCGTATTGACTCCGCCGGATTGATTAAATGTACCCGAACCCAACCAGCCGATTTTCTCGTCAAATTTAGTGAGCAATTGTCCTGATCCGCTTAAGATGTAGGTGCCATTTCCACTTGATCTAGAACCCAGGGTAAGAAAATTTGCCGTGTTGGTCCCCGCCGAGTTAGTAAACACACCGGTGCCTGTATCACCTAGATAATGATAATTAACCGATAGCGTTCCACCGCTGATTCCCGAATAGGTATCATTCGTAAATAAAACTGAGTTGTCCACGTTTACGTAAGCAGTGCCTGAAACCGTTAGTCCACCTTTAAAAGAGACATTTCCACCCGCACCATCAGTGATGGTCCCTTGGCAATCGACCGGATCCTCGATGGTTCCCCAGCCGGAAATGGTTTGTCCGCTAGATATAGTTAGCGGCGTTCCCGCCGTGTGCAAGATACCATCGTTATGATAGGTCGCAAAGCGAGCGGTCGGATCAAAACCGGGGGCCACGATTAGCAATGAATTGGCGCCAATAGTCAATGAAGCCGCTTGAGTGTTATTAATTACACCGCCACTTAGAGAAAAATTGATAATTGAATTGTCGGCGGCATTTATTACGGCCGAGCTGCCTTTAAGGTCCAGCGTGCCGGCATTATCCAAGCCATCATAGATCTGCAAGGTACCGCCACTGAAAATATATTGGGCATTCTGGCCGATTTTAAGATAATCGGGGGTATTCGTACCATTACTATGTTGGAAAAGTGCGGTGTCGGCGGCATCTTCCCCAATGTACTCTACTTCCGCGGATAACTGACCACTTCCGCTCAAATTGTAGGTTCCCTTGGTCCCCAGAGAGAGCTTATATGAGATAGTGTTGGTTCCCGCCGTGTGATTAAACGTTCCCGTGCCCGAGATGCCAACTTTCTCGACATTAGCGCTTAACTGTCCGGTGCCACTCAGATCGTAAGTTCCGCTGGCGTCCGAGTATACCCCAAGAGCGAATTCACTGCCGACAATGTTGGAGCCCGCCGTGTGAGTAAAGTATCCAGTGCCTGACCAGCCAATATACTCATAGACAGTGTTTAACTGCCCCGAACCACTCAGATCGTAGGATCCGTTGTCACTCGAATTGTACCCAAGGTAAGTATACCAAGCCGAGTAAGTTCCTTCCGTGTGAGAGAAGTTTCCCGTGCCCGAGTAGCCAACATAAGAATTAAAGCCCGAAAGACTGCCGCCAGTCATTTGGACCGTTCCGGACTTTCCTGTGCCGGAATCGCCGAGATAAAGGTTCTTACAGGATTCATCAGATTGGGTTACAATGGCCGTGCCGTCGTTATAGATGTAGGCGTTGTCGTTGGAAGTAGGCTCGGTTCCGCCCCAGTTGGTAGCCGTTGACCAACCGCCGGAAGAGACGTTCCAGTACCGATCTGTCGCTTTAGTGGTGGAGGAACTCAGGAGCATGATCACAATTGCCACACATCCAAACCACCCATAAGATTGACGCGAGTATCTTTCAATCTCTTGATTAGACGGCATGAAGTATTCCTCTAAGTCAAAGTGATTAAAGCGCTGCTCGCCATGGTGTAGTGTATCGCATGACTAGCAAATACACCGACCGCAAACGGTCGTGCTAAACGGACGCTACACCCTCCTGAGCATCGCTCTAGATTATGAAATATATGTATTCCTGAGGAGTAATTGTCGCTTCCGGGTGTTACCGGCATGTTACCAGCAGTCGATATTTATGTCCATTTTTCAGAAAACCCCCTATAAGAGGCGGCAAACCTACATAGGATGGTCTTTAAAAAACTTCCTTAAAGAAGCTGACGTGCCTACTCCAAGCGTGAGACTGTCCAAAAGCCAAGTTCGGTTTTTGTCCGGGCTGGCTTGTCAGATGGTTCGGCATGTTTTTCCCAATGTAAGTAGTTATTATAATTAGCAATCTTTCGCGGTGTTATATTTTGTCCTAAGACCATATTTTCAGAATGAGGATCGAGTACCTTATTAGTCGCCAAGGTGGGCGATCTCTTACATGTTATTCGTGGAAATACGATAAGATGCGGAAATTGCTGGGCGCCATCCGCCGTAGTTAAGCGCCTGCGTTGTTATGTTGGTAATTCGCACTTGCCCGCAATATCTTGCATAAAAAAAGGCAATTGTCATACTTAGAGCCTATCCTCACTCCCCGACCGACATTAAGTCAGTGCCCGGTCGTGGTTAAATGAATGCTAATTAACTGTTAGAGGGTCGTATTGTGGAATCTTCCGCACTAGAATTTCTGAAAAAACTATTGGAAACGCCCAGTCCGTCGGGTTACGAAAGCCCGTTGCAGCAGATCGTGCGCGATTACGTGGCCGATTTCGCCGACGACGTGCAGACCGATTTGCACGGGAATGTGATCGTCGTGAAAAATCCCAAATCGCCGCAGCGCGTGATGTTGGCCGGTCACTGCGATCAGATCGGGCTGATTGTGCAACACATCGACGACGAGGGTTTTCTTTACATTCAACCCATTGGCGGCTGGGATGCGGAGGTACTCATCGGCCAGCGCATGACCGTGTGGGCTGAAAGCGGTCCAATCACAGGAGTAATTGCGCAAGCCAATCCATTTGCTAACTGAAGAGGAACGCAAACAAGTGCCGAAAATGAAGGATCTTTGGCTGGACATCGGCACGGCCAACAAGGAGGAGGCGGCAAAATTGGTGCGCATCGGCGACGCCGTCACCGTGGAACTGTCTTTTCAGCGCTTGCAGAACAACTACGCGGTCTCGCCGGCCATGGACGATAAGGCCGGCTGCTGGGTGGTGATCGAGGCCTTGCGCCGTTCTGGTAAACGGAAGAAGATCAAATGCGGCTTGTACGCCGTTTCCACGGTCCAGGAAGAACTCGGGTTGCGCGGCGCCCGAACCAGCGCATTCGGTATCGATCCGCAGATCGGCGTGGCCGTGGACGTGACCCACGCCACCGATTGCCCGACCGTGGAAAAAAAGGAGGAAGGCGACGTGCGTCTGGGCAAAGGCCCGGTGATCCATCGCGGTCCGAATATGAATCCTAAAGTCGTGCAACGGCTGATTCAGGCCGCCGATGATCACAAAATCCCCTATCAATTGGCCGCCTCCGGCAAGGCCACCGGCACCGATGCGAACGCCATTCAGATCAACCGCTCCGGCGTGGCCACGGGCCTGGTGAGTATCCCCAACCGCTACATGCATACTCCGGTGGAGATGATCTCGCTGGACGATATTGATCGGGCCGCGGACCTCTTGGCCCGGTTCGTGGAAACACTCGATCCGGCCGCCGATTTTACGCCCTAATTTTCCTCAAATGCCAAAGCAACATGCCGGTTTTTGGCGAGATGCGACTTTTCATGCCCAACCTGGGAGGGCAAGTACACATCGGCGAAAGGGGTTATTTGCCATTTTTTTTGTAAGTGGTAAACTGTCCATCAGCGGGGTGGACCCTGTATAATTAACGATGGAGTGTCCAAGTAGCGAGGGTTGTCATTGAACATGGCTATCAGCACGGTAGATGAATTCCTGACAGTGCTGGAACGCAGCAAGCTCCTGAAGCCCGAGGAGCTGGCCGAGGCCCGACGTCTGGCCCAAGAAAATGCCGACGTCACGGCGTTGGCGAAAACCCTGGTCCGGCAAGGCATGCTTTCGCGCTGGCAGGCCGGTCAACTGCTGGCGGGACGGAGCACTTTTTTTCTGGGCAAATACAAGCTCATCGAACTGCTGGGCAAAGGCGGCATGGGAAGCGTGTTCCTCAGCGAACACGTAATGATGAATCGCCGCGTGGCCCTGAAGATCATCCCCCGCCACGTCAGCAAGGATCCCGCCGGCTTGGAGCGATTCCTGTCCGAAGCGCGAACCATCGCCTCAGTGGACCATCCAAATATTGTCCAGGCGTATAACGTAGACAATGAAGAGGACCTCTTTTATCTGGTGATGGAATACGTCGATGGGCTGGACCTGCAACGTCTGGTGGAAGCGGAAGGCCCCTTGGATTGCCCCAGCGCCGTGGACTATGTGCGTCAGGCGGCCGAAGGTTTGGCTCACGCCCACGCCCGAAAGATGGTCCATTGCGATATCAAACCTTCGAATCTCATCGTCAGCCCGCAGGGCGTGGTAAAAATCCTCGACATGGGTCTGGCCCGGCTGGTAAGCCCCGGACAAGTAGGCAGCGAACCTAGTGAAGCGGACGAGCGGATCCTCGGATCGGTGGATTACCTGGCACCGGAGCAGGCCTTGCGCACCGCCGATTTCGACCATCGCGCGGACGTCTATTCCCTGGGTTGCACGCTGTATTTTCTGCTTACCGGACACGCGCCGTTTCCCGAAGGAACGCTGACCGAGCGGATCCTCAAACACCAAACCCAACAACCGCCTGATATCGCCGCCGAGAGACACAACGTGCCGCAAAGCCTCATCGAGATTTGCCAAAAGATGATGGCCAAACGGCCCGCGGATCGTTACCAGACGGCGGCCGAGGTCAGTCGGGTGTTGGCCGCCTGGCGACCCGGCGAACAGCGCGTCCAACGCGTATTGACCATGAAAAAAGCCCAGCCGGTCGATGAATTACCCGGCCCGGATTTGTTGGGCATGGATTTAAGCGAGTTGTTCCGCAAAGGAATGGGCATCTCCACAACCTCTCCCATAATAAGCCGAAAAACATTCGAACCTCCTGAGAAAAAAATCTTCGGTGTCCCCATTACTCCGCTGCGGATCGTTTTATCCGCAAGTGCGGCCACGCTGGCTGTAATTTTATTGGCCATAGGTCTTATTTGGTTTTTTGGCCGAAATGAAAGAACGGAAGTAGCGCAAAACGAAGGCGCTGTGGTCGGCAAGAATCGGCCGGAGAAGGATTCCCCTTCCCCGCCGACCGGTATGGAGGGAGAACAATCGGAAAGCGATAAAAAACAAGAGGGCGGCGAAGAAACTACTGCCAAGACGACGCCGCCGAAACCGCCGCCGCCTGAGCCCACTGATCCATCTGCTGAAAAGGTGCAAACGCCTTCAGGAGGAGACGTGCAAACACCTTCAGGAGACGTGCAAACACCTTCAGGAGACGTGCAAACACCTTCAGGAGACGTGCAAACACCTTCAGGAGACGTGCAAACGCCCCCAGCAGGGACAACGTCGGAGCCGCCGAAGTTCGAGCCTTTTAAGGATTTGGCCGCAAGCATTAACTTACCGGAAATCTCCAAATCCGAAAGACAGCGAAAAACATCCGCTCAAGGCATGTCTTTAGGCCTGGTTCATTTGCCCTCCGGGGCCGCTTTAGCGCTAAAACTGGTGGGAGGTGACAAGGTCATGAAAGGCATAGGCTCTCTGGTGATGGAAGAAGATACTTCCGGAGGGCCGCCTCAGAACTGGCACATCTATTTCGAAAGCATACCCCAAGATAGCAGCATGAATCCGGTCAGACGACCGGAAATTGCCCAACTGACGTTTAATGAGAATAAGCTGATCTTTCGTTGGTTGCCTAGAGTCACGCCCACCTACGCCACCTACGCCGAAGCCTTGAAAAAATGCGGAATATTATTCATGGTTGAAGGTGATGAGCAATTTATGCAATTGTCCCGTCCGCAACAGGCCAATCCCCTGGAATTGGATTTAGAAACGGGCGTTGCGGAAGTAAACCTGCAGAGCAAAATGCTGACTGAAGCGCATAATGTGCGGGTGCAAATCCTGGATCGGGAAGGTGCTTTTCCGCGCTCCGAATTGGATCCCGGCAATATCTTGGATCCAAAATCCGAAAGCAAAAGTGAAACCTATTTGGTCTTTCCCGATAAGAAGTACTTCAAAGTGAAGATTAGCGCCTCATTAAAAGCGCGCAGACTCGACATTAAAGCCAGCGCCATCTATGATCTCCCCAATCAACAATCACAAAAGACGTTCACGTCGAATGAGCTCTATAAATTAGAGAATCAGCATCTTGAGAAGCAAAAGGAAACACAAAAAAAACTAGCCGATGATAATTCCCGCAAAGCGGAGCTGGCCCCCCAGTTGGAAGAATTAAAAAAAATCACCGAATTGTTTAACGACCTCCGCCAACTATGTCTGGGATTAAACAAACAAAGCAAGATTCACTATCGTGTGTTTATTCCCTACGACAATTACCAGGTAGAGTTGTTCAACACTCACGTCACGACTCCGTAATCAACCACTCAGACGGCAGAAGCAGGCGAAACCGAGGATGCCGGCAAAAAACTTCCCGCCCAAGACCACACCGAATCTCTATCAGCAATAAACCGGCGAAAAATCTGCAACCAAGCGACCCACTGGGAGTAATTATCGACCATGTTATCTCCATTTTTTCGCGTTGTGCCAAGGTTATTACGTTACCGCAAGATAATCCTGATGGGTATTATCGGGTGTGCGGCACTACTGGATTGGCTGATATCGGCCCACGCAGTCCAGGAATGGATTAGTGGGATTCAATGGCCAGAGGTTAAAGTGGTGGATCCCGGGTCTCCGGGCGGACCGCCCGAGGACGCCGTCGTGCTTTTCAATGGCAAAGACATGTCGCCATGGATCGACGGCGAAACGTGGCAGGTCAAAGACGGTTACACAATCGGCAATAAAAGCGATATTCACACGAAACAAGCCTTCAGCGATTGCCAATTGCACGTGGAATGGGCCTCTCCCGACAAAGTCAAGAGTAGCGGCCAAGGGCGTGGCAACAGCGGCGTTTTTCTGATGAGCTTGTACGAAGTGCAAATTCTCGACTCATACGATAACACCACTTATCCTGACGGTCAGGCGGGCGCGATCTACAAACAACATCCGCCCTTGGTGAACGTCTGCCGCAAACCCGGCGAGTGGCAAAGTTATGACATCATCTTCAGCGCGCCGCGTTTCGACGATCAGGGCAAGCTGACTAAACCGGCATATATTACTGTTCTACAAAACGGCGTGCTAATCCAGAATCACTTCGAGATCCAGGGCGCGACTTCCTATACCGAAGCGCCGAAATATACGGCCCATCCCGCCAAGCTGCCGCTCTTATTGCAGTACCACAGTAATCCGGTCCGCTTCCGCAACATCTGGATCCGCGAACTATAGATTTTGTGCGCCGAGATATTATTCATTCAATCCGTGCGGCTGGTGATTTCCACCAGATGGTAGCCAAATTGGGTTTTAATCGGACCGTGCACTTTACCCAATTCACCGCTAAAGACGATATGATCGAATTCGGGCACCATTTGGCCTTGCCGGAATTCGCCCAGGTTTCCACCCTGTTTGCCCGATGGACATTGTGAATGTTTACGCGCCAGTTCGGCAAAATCAGTTCCCGCGGCAATTTCGGCCTTGAGTTTTTCGCAGGCCTCTTTGGTGTAAACAAGAATGTGTCGGGCGGAGGCTTTCTTGGCCATGTTTCTTCCTTTCAGTGAGGGGCAAACGAATCCCTGTAATAGGCCGGGGTTACCTTCTTTCGGAGGGAAATTGTTACACAATCCGCACCAACGGACAAGCCCATCCCCATGAATCCGCGAATTAGCCCTCACCCATTGACACCACACAAACTCGGTTAATAATTAAAATCAGGGGATGGCAATGAGCGAATTATCAATAAACTCTTCGGATTCCGACGGCCGACTTTCAGAATGTTTCCTTGCCGTGGCCGAGGGCATCGGCGATTTCGTTTGCCTGGCCACAGCGCACGGAGAGCCATTTTATCTGAATCCGGCCGGCCGGCGCATGTTGGGATTGGCCGAGGACCGGCAGGTATCGACGACCAGTTTGTACGAGTATTACGCGCCCGAATCGTGGGCTCTACTGCGCGACGCCGCCGTTCCCGCGGTCAATAAAACCGGCCGCTGGAAAGGAACCTGCCGCCTGCGCAACCTGCAAAGCGGCGAGTGTATCGAGGTTCAGACCACCATGTTCCGAGTGAAATCGGCGGAAGGCAACCGGCCTACTTGTTTGGCCATTATCCATCGCGAAATCGGCGACCAGCAAAAATTGGAGCAGGCGCTTTCCGAATCGCAGGCCCGCAAACACGCTATTCTGGAGTCCTCGCTGGATCCGCTGATTACCATCAACCACGAAGGAGTGATTACCGAGTTTAACCGCGCGGCGGAACAAGCTTTTGGTTATCCGCGCGATAAAATACTGGGCACCAAACCGGCCGACGTGCTCTTTCCACCCAGCATGGGAATGGGCGAACAGGAACGCATCGAACGCTATCTCAGCGCCGGCGAAGGATCGCTGTTGGGCAAGCGCGTGGAAGTGACGGCGGTGCGGGCCAACGGTGAAACTTTCCCCGCCGAAATGGCCATGACCATCAGCCAGGAACAAGGCGCCCCGTGATGAGCTTCTTTTTTCGCGACATCAGCGCTCGGAAGAAGGCCGAAATGGAGCAGGCACTTTATGCGGCCGAACTGGAGCGCTCCAATAGCGAGCTGGAACAATTTGCCTATGTAGCCTCCCACGATTTGCAGGAACCCCTGCGGAAAATCTGTACCTTCAGCGATCGCCTGCTGCTGAAACAGGTCGATAAGCTGGACGAGGAAGGACGCGAATGTCTCCAGCGAATGCACAAGGCCGCGGCGAGAATGCAATCGCTTATCGACGGACTGCTGGCGCTCTCCCGGGTGACGACGAAGGGGCAAAAACTCGAAAAAGTCGACCTGGCCCAGGTGGCGGCCGAGGTGGTCTCGGACCTAGAACTGCAAATCAAACAGGCGGGCGGCCGGGTGGAGGTGGGAAAACTGCCCACCGTTCAAGCCGATCCGCTGCAAATGCACCAATTATTCCAAAATCTGGTTGCCAACGGATTGAAGTTCCATCGTGTTGACGAGCCGCCGGTGGTCAAAGTATCGGGACGATACGTTCACGGGCGGGAAAATCGCAAATCCAGCCGGGCCGCCGATGAACAGTGCCGCATCGTTTTTGAGGACAACGGAATCGGTTTCGACGAAAAGTATTGCGCCCGGATTTTTGGCATTTTTCAACGCCTGCATCCCCGCGACGTTTACGAAGGCACCGGCATCGGCTTGGCCATCTGCCGGCGGATCGTCGAACAGCACGGCGGGAGCATCAGCGTCACCAGCACTCCCGGCAAGGGCAGCGCCTTCGAAGTGCTCCTGCCGATCGTCTCCCCCAAATACAAAACAGAAAGCGATAGCATCCATTAGGACATAACCGATGACGTAATTGCACTGTTTTCCTACTGACCTCTGATCCCTGATTTATGATTGAATCCGATAAACGACACACGATTCTGATGGTCGACGATGACGCGGAGGATTGCCAGCTGGTCCGCGACGCGCTTAGTGAAACGGGCCAAGCGCACGAACTGCGCTTTGTCCGCGACGGGGAAGAATTGTTCGACTACCTACGTCACTGTGGCGAGTACGAGGACGGGCAAAGCGCCCCTCGGCCTGATTTGATCTTGTTGGATTTTAAGATGCCCCGCAAGGACGGGCGGGAAGTGCTCCGGGAACTCAAGACCGATCCTCAATTGCGGCGGATTCCCGTGGTCGCCTTAACGACCTCCACGACCGAGGAAGATGTTGCTTTTTCCTATGACGCGGGGGCCAATTCGTTTATTACCAAACCCGCCACCTTCCGCCAGTGGGTGGAAATCGTGCAAATTTTAGGCAAATACTGGTTCGAATTAGTGGAACTGCCGCCGCTACCGTTACCAGGGCGAAAAACGCACTCTTAATCATGCGAGTTTGATAAACTTAACACTTAAGTGAGCGGAATTTAACAAAGACGATAAAATATTATTGCCCTCACCCTAGCCCACTCCCGCAGGGGGAGGGGACTTCGGCGTAAATATATATGAACGAAGAACGAGTAAGAATTCTGCTGGTGGAAGACGATCCCGACGACGTCTATGTAATGCGCAACCTGTTGTGCGACCGCTGGGGCGGGCCGTTCGAGTTGGTCAACGTGGAATTGCTGTCGATGGCCATCGATCGCTGCCAAGAGGAAACTTACGACGTGATATTGCTCGACCTCGGCTTGCCCGACAGCAACGGACTGGAGACTTTTTTTTCGATCTACGCACACGCCGGCAACGTGCCGATTGTCGTGCTTTCGGGCTACAGCGACGAGCGCGCGGCCATCAAGGCCGTCCAGGCGGGGGCACAGGATTATCTGGTGAAAGGTCAATTGAACGATCGGCTGCTCATCCGCTCCTTGCGTTATGCCATCGAAAGGAATCGGCGCTATCATGCCGAGGAAGCGCTGCGCGACACCTCGGAAGAGTTCCGCATGGCGGGCGAAATTCAGCAACGCCTGTACCCCGCGCGGGCGCCGAGCCTGCCGGGATTTGAGATCGCTGGTGCTTTGTATCCGGCCAAGGCCACGGCCGGAGATTATTTCGACTATATACCCATGCTCAATGATTGTCTGGGCATAGTCGTCGGCGACGTGAGCAGTCACGGCATGGGCCCCGCCTTGGTCATGTCGGAAACCCGGGCCTGCCTGCGCACCCTGGCCCAAGGTCATTCCGACGTGGGCGAAATCCTCACCCGGGCCAACCGGGTGCTTGCCGCCGATACCTCTGAACTGCATTTTGTCACCTTGGCCCTGGCCCGCTTGGATCCCCACGAGCGCACCATGGTCTATGCCAGCGCGGGACAGCGTGGATATTTATTACATTCCGGCCTGGATGCGACCATCTTGGACTCCACCAGCCTGCCGCTGGGCATCCGCGATGACGCCGTGGTGCCGTCGTCAGCGGTTTATAACTTGTCCACGGGCGACCTGGTAACATTTTTCACCGACGGCGTGGTCGAAGCCGAATCGCCCGGGCGCGTGCGTTTTGGCTTTTCCCGGGCCTTGGAAGCCATCCGCAGCGAGCGCGATAAATCCGCCCAGGAGATCATCGACGCGCTCCACGCCGAAATCAACGGCTTCTGCCGCAATCAGCCGCCACGCGACGACCTTACCATCGTGGTGATCAAAGTCTTATAAAGATAAGTTTCATGTGTCATGCCGGAACTCCCCGAAGTTGAAACCATGTGCCGCTGCATTGCGCCGGCGGTCGGTTGTCGCATTCATGATCTAAAACGACTGAAATCTCGGTTGCAGTCTATTTTGCTCAGTCCGTGCTTGCCTGTTTTCCGCCGACGCGTGAAAGGGCAAACAATCGTCGCCATCCATCGCTTGGGCAAACGGGTGATCTTGGAACTAGAGCGCGGCGAGCAAATCGTACTGGAACCGCGCATGACGGGCCTAGTACTGCTTAATCGCCCGCCCGATAAAAAACATCTCCGGCTGATTATTCACCTCAGCGGCGGAGCAGCCCGGCAATTGCTGTTTTGGGATCAACGCGGCCTGGGCGTGGTCAGGCTGCTTTTGCCGAAACAGCTTTCTGAAGAACTAGGCCCGGATCAGATTGGACCCGATGCCTTAAAAATCACTCCCCAAATTTTAAAGGAACGCCTTGGCCGCAGTTGCCGGGCAATCAAAGTCGCGCTGCTGGACCAGCGGGCGCTGGCCGGCGTGGGCAATTTGTATGCCTCGGAAATTCTCCACCGCGCGGGCATTCATCCGGCGACGCCCTGTCATAAATTAAAGCCTCTCCATTGGAAAGCCATTCACACCGCCATGAAAAAGGTGCTCTCCGAGGCCATCCGGCATCAAGGTTCCACGCTTCGCGACGGCACCTATCGCGTGGCCCATAACGAGCCGGGAAATTTTCAACTCCTGCATCGCGTTTATCAACGCGCCGGCGAGCGGTGCTTGCAGTGCGGCAAGGCCGATATTGTCCGCATCGTCCAGGCCCAGCGCTCGACGTTTTTCTGTCCCGCGTGCCAACGTAAATTGTGATGAGATTGTCAAGCACAGGTTTCATTATGAGTATACATATACCATGTTTGTTAATAAGCAGGTGGATTATGATATTTATATGTATTTGATTCTTAAATTATCAGGTTTAGTACGTCAGGCTCCGGTGTCTGTCCATTGATGAGAGTGTTAGCAGCTGCCCGCTAGCACAAATTCCACTCCAAGTGCGCTATTGAACTAATGCGGGTCGCAGCGGAGGTGGATACTGGTGTTGTCGGCGCAACTCGAGACTCCCTGATTTTCAGTGCGGTCTTTCGGCTACAATCAAGCCGCGACCACCGGTCGCGGCTTGATGTTTATTCCCGATCCCCGATTCCCGAGCCCCCAATGCTTAATCCCTAATAAACGCGGCCTGAAATTTGATCCCTACTTGGCCTTGCAGTTCTTTCTAAAAGGGATAAACTTTGCTTTTAATGGAAATCAATCGTTTGATGATCTGCATGGAGGAATTTATTGTGCATAAAGCATTTAGAAGTTGTACGGTTTTTACTCTCGCGCTGGCTGTGATTGCTATGACGTACACGGCAGCCTGGTCGCAGGCCCCACGAGGCCGTTTAGTGCAGTGCGCGGTGCGGACGGCGCCGAGCCAGCCGATTCGCCAGATTCTCCAGTACCCGAGGGGCCGCGGTTCCGTTTTCTGCCCGGCCTGAGGAAACTCGACGCTGAAAAGCAGAAAGCCGATCTGCTAAGCGGTAAAAAGTTGTCCGACGCAGAGGCCGCCAGCCCCGCCGCCGAGCCTTATAACAAGGCCATGGAAGCCATGGATAAAGGCAACCTCGATGCCGCGATTGTGCTCTTCAACCGGGCGATCATGCTCGACGCGAATTATGCCGCGGCGTATTGCGACCGGGGCATGGCCTATACCGGCAAGGGAGAATATGACAAGGCGATTTTGGATTTCAATATTGCCATCAAATTGGCCCCTACCGGCGGCAGGATATATTTCAACCGGGCGTTTACCTATTTTCGCAAAGGCGAAATCGAGAAGGCGCTAGCCGATTATACCGCTGCCATACGCTTGTATCCCAACTACGCGGATGCTTATCGCGATCGGGGCTTTGTCCGCTTGCAAAAGGGCGAGATTGGGCCTGCCTTGGCCGATCTGAATCAAGCAATTCGCCTTACTCCCAATGACGCGGCCGCTTATGCCAGCCGCGGGGCGGCCTTTTCGCAGTTGGGCGATTGGGATCGGGCCATTGCCGATTATTCCCGCGCAATACAACTTGAACCGCAGGATCCTGAAACCTGGTGTGATCGGGGCAACGCCCGGGCCATGAAGAAAGATTTTGACGCCGCTCTGGCCGATTTGGATAAGGCCCTGAAAATGTCGCCGCAAGAGCCTTCTTTCCATTTTACCCGGGGTTTTGCCTTGCTGGGCAAAGGCGAAACGGAACAGGCATTGGCCGAACTGAGCGAGGCCGTGCGCCTGGATCCGAATTACGCCTTTGCCTTTCGCGAGCGCGGCCGCGCCTTGTTGAATAAAGGCGAAATGGAAATGGCCACGGCCGATCTGGAACAAGCGGTTAAACTCGCTCCCGACGATCCAGAGTCTTGGTACTACCACGGTTATGCCAGTTATCTCAAAGGCGATCTGGACAAGGCGCTGGGCGATTACGACAAGGCCTTGCAGTCGGATTCGCACTATGCCGAGGCCCATTTTCAGAAGGCCATGATCGCCATTGAAAAAAACGACATCGAAAAGGCCTTGGAGGAATATAAGGAAACGATCGCGCTCAATCCGGCGCCGCCGGAAGAGTACAAAAACTGGGGACGTGCGGAAGACAAGGAAAAACGCGGCAAAATAGTCGATCGCCTGGAAGAAATACTGCTTCAGGCCAAGGAGGAAGCTCAGCAACGTTCCCAACAAGGCACGGCCCTGCACAAGCAAGGCGAACTCGACAAAGCCATCGCCGAGTACGATCAGGCGATCAAGCTCTATCCGCGTTTTGCCGAGGCGCATTACAATCGCGGCCTAGCTTACCGGAAAAAGGATAATCTGGAACAAGCCTTGACCGATTACACCCTGGCAATCCGGCTTGATCCCAAGTACATTCCCGCGTATGCCAATCGCGGATATACTTATTATAAACTGGGCGACTTGGATCGCGCGTTGGCCGATTTCGAAAAAATCCTGGAACTCGATCCGAACAACGCCGACGCCAGAAAAAGTCGAGAAATAATTACCAGCATGCGCACCGGCGCCGACTCGATTCGCAATTGAGCAATCAATATCGCGGATCAGTCCGCCCCGTGCGCCGCATCAGTAAATTCACATTACCAAGAGGAGAAGACAATGAATATCTCATGGAAACGATGGCTTTCGATTGCGCTCGGCGGGGCGTTATTGCTCGCTCTGGGGTGCACCCCGCAAGCAAACAAACCCGCCGCGGGCAGTTCCCCAAACCAATCGGAAATATCTTCCCCCACCACCCCTAACACAATCGAGAGTGAAAAGAAAATGTCTATCAAAACAGAACCCTACGGCAAAACTCCGGACGGCGTCGCGGTTAATCTCTATACACTGACCAACGCCAACGGCTTGAAAGTGAAAATCATTACTTATGGGGCGACGATCATCGACATGGAAGTGCCCGACCGCAACGGCAAGCTGGAAAACATCAACCTCTTCCGCGATTCGCTGGAAGATTACATGAAAAAGGACACGCCGTACTTCGGCTGCACGGTGGGCCGCTACGCCAACCGCATCGCCAAGGGCAAATTCACCCTCGACGGCAGACAATACACCCTGGCCACAAACGACGGCGAAAACGCCCTGCACGGCGGGCTAAAGGGTTTCGACAAGGTCGTGTGGAAGGCGGAGCAAATCGAAAAGAAGGATTCCGTGGGCGTGAAGTTCACCTACGTGAGCCCCGACGGCGAGGAAGGCTATCCCGGCACGCTTACCGCCCAGGTGATCTACAGCCTAACGGATCAGAATGAACTGAAAATGGAATATACCGCCACTACCGATAAGCCCACGGTGGTGAATCTCACCAACCACGCCTATTGGAACCTGGCGGGCGCGGGATCGGGCGATATCCTCGGTCATGAGCTAATGCTCAACGCCAACGGTTATTTACCGGTCGATGCAGGGCTGATCCCGCTGGGCGAAGTCAAGCCAGTCAAGGGCACCCCCATGGACTTCAATACTCCCATGACAATCGGCTCGCGCATCGCTCAGGTCCCGGGCGGATACGATCATTGCTACGTGCTCAACAAGAAACCGGGCGAAGCCCTTACCTTGGTGGCAAAAATCGTAGAGCCTAAGAGCGGCCGGATAATGGAAATCTACACCACCGAACCAGCCGTGCAGTTCTACAGCGGCAACTTCCTCGACGGGTCGGTATCCGGAGGGGGGAAAAGCTACCAAAAACATGCCGGCTGCTGCCTGGAAACCCAGCATTATCCCGATTCGCCCAACCAAAAGGCCTTCCCCAACACCGTGTTGCGCCCGGGAGAAACCTACAAGCACTACACGATGCATAAATTCAGCGTACAGTAAGCGAGTCCCGTTCGGACCGGTCATTCATCCATAAGAGCCTCTCTGGAGACGAGCTCCAATTGTAAAAAGGAGCGTCTTCAGAGATGCTCTTTATTTATTTGCCAGACCATGCCCCTCAATAGATGGACAAGAAATTTCTGAGTAAAAATATAAATCATATTAGTATTGTTTAATTAAATTATTTCTGTTTGTGACGCTTGACAAAAATATTTTATTATTTAGAATCATTAAATAAGGATTGCCTGAATGACGTGATTAGGGCGGTCCTAGATTTACTGATAGCATTCTGAAAAACAAACATTGAGGTAGCGCTTTCACGTCTGAACTTTCGCGGAAACGGCCATCCCATCTGGGATGGTTAAGCGCTGCCAAGTTTTCTTTTAGCCTTGTATCCTCTTGGGCGCTGGTTTCATGCGAGTGGCGGTCGTGAAGGCTTTTTTGTTATTAGATTGTTAAGAACCACAAAACATTTTTGGCCCCTAGGGAAATCGAAAGAAAAGGTGCTTCTATGAGAATGAGAACATTCGCAATTATTTTCGTGATTCTGGGTTGTGCTTCTATCAGCCAAGCAGACATCTTGTCTTGGACTTGCTCGGACGATGGCGATGGTGTTATCACCTGCACTAATTCAAGTTGGAATGAGCCTTCGGCTGGTGAATACGAAATGGGGATAAGCGGTACACATAATCTATGGGATTATGGTCATATCGTAGGAGAGTTCGATTCAGATGGAGATCCTAATCTCAAGATCACCAATTCTATTGAAAACGACACTGGAACTACCTGGACCGATTATCACATCAATATTTACATGGATCAATCTTTCTCGATTGTTGCCAATTCGGCTTTCGTAACCGATCCCAGTAATTGGAATCCCAATTCTGTTATCACGTCTGTAACTGGGGGCGGGCATTATGACGCCCACAACACGTATCATCAATATATGGGGAGTATCGACTATTATGCCGGCACGCCAGTTTTGTCATCGCCGCCGGAGGCGACTCCCGGTACATTGGAGTTCGGCTACAAGGTTAATTTCACCTATAGCGGTACCATCAATTATACCCAGGAGATGCTCCCCACGCCTGAGCCCGGCACATTTGTGCTCTTGGCTTGTGGATTGCTAAGTTTGGTTTTCATCCGGCGACGTTTTGCCTGATATTTGATTAAATAAAATCTAATATACATTCTTTCGCCCCTTTTACGCTAATCATTTTCGTAAAAGGGGCGAAATTTTTGGTCATCTTTTTTTCTCCGGGAATGCGACCAATCTGATTTCCCCATCTGCTATCCGACCATCAAGCCGAGCAGGACCACGGTCGCTCCTTAATTCAAATCAGGCTGTACAAGCCGCAAATCCCACATTTCCCGCATTCCTTCATCCGCCATTGATACATTAATTCCACCTCAGCGGTGAAAATAAACTAATTTTAAGTTGAAATAGGCTGCCGACTTTGAGTTTTTTCTTGCGGCGGGCCGGTATATCGCCTTCCGTGAATATCGGACAGCACTCAACATGAACGAACGTATTCTTTGCGTCGATGACGATCCATGCGTATTGCAGGCCTACCAGCGGGCATTGCGAAAAAAATTCATTATTGAAGGCGCCCTGGGCGGTGAAGAAGCCTTGGAACTGATTGCCCACAAGGGTCCTTATGCGGTTGTCGTTGCCGACATGCGCATGCCCGGGATGAACGGCATTCAGCTTCTGGTCAAAGTCAGGGAAATGGCGCCCGACAGCGTGCGCATGATGTTGACCGGCAATGCCGATCAGCAGACCGCCTTGGACGCGGTTAACGAAGGGCATATTTTCCGCTTCATGACCAAGCCTTGTCCGCCCGAGGTGTTTGCGAAGGCGTTGGAATCGGGTCTTGCGCAGTATCGCCTGATCAACGCGGAACGCGAACTACTTTCTCATACTCTTAGCGGCGGCATAAAGGTGCTGACCGACGTGTTGGGGCTGGTCAATCCGGTGGCATTTAGCAGGGCTTCCCGGGTGCATCGGCTGGTCCGCCAGATGTGTGGGGAAATGGGCTTGCAGCGAACCTGGATGATCGAAATCGCCGCCATGCTTTCGCAGATCGGCTGCGTGGCCGTTTCCCAAGACACACTTACCAAAGTCTTCCAAGGCGAGAAGCTTTCCCTTGCCGAGGAAAAAGTCTTTCTCGAGCACCCGCAAACCGGCAGGGAACTGCTGATCAATATTCCCCGTCTTGAGGAAGTGGCCGAAATCATCGCTCACCAAAACGATCTTTATCATGACAGGCAAAACATCCCGCACGAATCCCGCGCCGCCGAGACCGTACTCGGCGCTTATCTGCTCAAGGCGGCCTTGGATTGGGACACACTTGTATCGGGCGGCATGAATTATGATCTGGCCATGGCCGTGATCAACGACCGAAAGACATGGTATCATCCCGACGTGCTCGCCGCCTTGCGCAAGGTCATGCATATCACCGACGTTCGCGTGGTGCGGCGCGTGCTTCCGCAAGAGATATCGGACGGCGCCGTTTTGGCCGAAGACGTCCGTTCCGTGGAGGGCGCGTTGCTTTGCGCCAAGGGTCAGGAGGTTACCCCATCCATGCGCGCCTTTTTGCGCAACTATGTTGTTAATGTGGGCATCCAAACGCCCATTAAGGTTTTCGTGCCGGCCGCCGACGAGAATCCTCTCACAGGCGTTTTATTCCCGGCGACAAGCGGAGCGGCGCCAGCGAGCCGTTTGTGAACATCGATCAAGATTGAGTAAAAACCACCTTCAGCCGCGAAAAGACATCACCTCCATGAACAGCGCGAAAAAATACCGTATTTTATACATCGAAGACGATCAAACCTTGGCGCCCTGGTACAGAAGCGCTTGGAAAAGTTGGGATACGTCGTTGATCTCGCGGTGGACTCCGAGGGCGGGCTGAAGCAGTTCCGGGCTTCCACGTATGATGTATTGATCGTGGATCAGACACTGCTGGAAGGCAGCGGACTGGGCGTGGTGCGTTCAATCGCAGCGTTGGGTGTTTTGCCGCCGGCAATCATGGTTACGGGCACGGGCAACGAGACCATCGCAGTGGAGGCAATGAAACTGGGCATGAGCGATTACCTGGTGAAAGACCTCGAGGGCGGTTTTCTCAATTTGCTTCCCGTGGTCATCGAAAACACCCTGAATCAACGTCATCTCCAAGATGAACGGGTCCAGTTGGAGCGGGAACTCGCCTTGCGCAGCCGCATTGCCAACATCTTCCTGAGCAATCCCGAGGAGGAGATGTATGGCGCGGTTCTGGATGTGCTTGTCGGGGCGGTGCGGAGCAAATACGGCATTTTCAGTTATTTCGACGAAGACGGCGCGGCAGTTTTGGCCGGAATCAAAACCGATCCGCGATATCAACAAGATATCCTCAACCAGTGCCGCCGCGTTCCGCGCGAAGGCTGGGTAGGCAGCCCCTGGGAATCCGCCCTGTTGCAAAAAAAGTCCTTCTATGCAAAGGAACTTTTTGCTTTTCCCCTTTCCCTCGAGCCGGTCACGAGAAGTCTGATTGTGCCGCTTGTCTTCCAAGATGAAGTGATCGGCTTTATCGGGGTGGCGAACAAGGCCGAGGATTATCTCCCCGAAGAACAGGAAATGCTGGAAAATGTCGCCCGCTATATTGCCCCGCCACTGGACGCCCGACTGAAGAAAAACAGGCAGGAAAAGAAACGCCGCCTGGCGGAAGAAGAATTGCGCAATCTCACGCGAAAATTGAGTATCAAGGTCCAAGTGATCAACTGTCTGCATAAGATTTCAGAACTATTGCAAAAACCCCAACTAAACGAGGACGACATTTTCCAAGGCGTGGTAAATCTGATTCCCACCGGGTGGCAATATCCCGAAATAACCTGCGCTCGAATCACCCTCAAAGGGAAAATATTCCAGACAAGCAATTTTCAGGATACCTCTTGGAAAATCAGTTCCCCCATCTATGTTGATCAAAATCAATACGGGACTTTGGAGGTTTGCTATCTGCAAGAAAAACCCGCGGAGGGGGAAGGTCCCTTTCTTGCGGAAGAAGAGGTTTTACTGAAAGAAATCAGTGAACGCCTGAGAACACTCATCGAACGGAAACAAATCGAACGCGAACTTGATCAAGCCCATCGACTGGAGGCCGTAGGCCAATTGGCGGCGGGCATCGCCCACGAAATCAACACACCCACGCAATACGTGGGCGACAACACCCGCTTTCTCCGCGACGCTTTTAGCGACATCAACGCGATATTCGACAAATTCCAACAACTTCTCCAGGCAGCCAAGGACGACACGCTTCGCCCCGAGATACTGGAGGAGGCGGAAAAATTGCTCCGCGACGCCGACTTTACTTACCTCCATCAAGAAATTCCCAAGGCCATCGAGCAATCGCTGGAAGGCGTCAACCGAGTGGCAACCATCGTGCGCGCAATGAAAGAGTTTTCTCATCCCGGAGGCGAGCAAAAGCAACCCGTCGATCTAGCCCATGCCATCGAAAACACACTGATAATCTCCCATAATGAATGGAAATACGTGGCCGACGTGATCAAGGATTTCGATCCGCAAATGCCGCTGGTAGAGTGCTTGCCGGGCGAACTGAACCAGGTGCTCATCAATCTGATCGTCAATGCCGCCCAGGCCGTTGCGGCAAAAAAAGCCGCGCCAAGCGATAAAAAAGGAACGATTACCATCCGCCTCCGACAAGAAGGCAACTGGGCTGAAATCCGCGTAGTAGACACCGGGACCGGCATTCCCGAGCAACACCGGCATCGTATCTTCGACCCGTTTTTTACCACCAAGGAACCCGGCAAAGGAACCGGCCAAGGATTGTTCATCGCGCACGGCATCGTCACGAAAAAACACGGTGGCACAATCGATTTTCAAACCCAAAGCGGACAAGGCACCACGTTCGTTGTCCGCTTGCCTATTTTCAGCAAACGGGGGGGTGACCGTGTAACTACCCCATAATCGAACAACAATTTAAGATATAGCCCCGACAGAAATACGACGTGTATCAGGCTGTTTTAAGGAACAAACCCGATACCGACCACGACATTCATTTTCCTTCTACGGATATCAAACTAAAGCGTGGGTGATGATTATTTATTACAATCCGCCCAGGAATAAATCCCTTGGATAAGAAAAAAATTAAATGCTATTTTTTAACATAAGCGGGCCGCGGGAAATTGTTGATTCTCAACGGGGTGCAAGGAGAATCTTTTCATGAAACCAACTGTTTTGATCGTCGACGACGATGACAACACACTTTATGGCCTGGTGCGGGCATTAAAGAAACAGCCATATCAGTTGCTAACGGCCAAGTCGGGCGACGAGGCAATGTGGATCCTGAAAACACGTGAAGTCGATGTGATCGTGGCCGACGAACTCATGCCCGGCATCTCAGGTGGAGATCTGCTGGCCTGGGCCGCAGAAAACGTGCCCGATACCATGCGCATCATGCTGACCGGCAACGTGACAACCATTCTTGCCCTTCGCGCGATTAACGAAGGCCGCGTGTATCACTTCTTCACCAAACCCTGCGACGACGTGCAATTGGCCATCACCATTCGCAAGGCCATTGAACATCGCGCTTTAATCACCGAAAACCGCCGCCTGCTGACCATGAACCGACAACAATTCGACGAATTACAGCAGTTTTCCAAAAAACTGCGCCTCTTGGCCCGGGTGGTGGCAAAAGATTTGCACACGCCGCTGGAGAAAGTCACCCATTCCTGTTCCACCTTGACGAATCAATACGCGGACTATTTCGAACCCAAGGCCAAGGCGCTGTTGGATAACGCCGTGGAAGCAGTGAGCGAAGTGCAGCGCATGGTTAATGATCTCATCGAGCGTGCCCGCTTTAATGTGCTTACCGAATTATCTCCCCAGACGCCTTCACTTCCACTTACCGAGGAACCGACTCCTGAAGATAATTTTGCCTCGGAATGGGGAAGCTAAACGCCCGGTACCGAAAAACTATTAGAACCGATTGCGTTTAAGGCGGTATGGTAGCACTGCGTCTAGGCTAATTCGGTGCGTTGGGGCAACAGTTGTACTGTCACCACTAAGCAATACACTGGGGATGACAGTGCAACTTTCATCCCAACAATATTCAATATTTTAGAATAGACTCACCATTAAGAGAAATGGCGGCGGTAGAGCTGAAATGCCCAGGCCGAGCGGCCGGACATGTAGGCCAGAATCGACTCGGGATCGCGGGCAACGTCTTGCACGATCTGGAGATTGTTTTCATAGCCCAGGTATTCCTGACGCATGTCGCGAATCAAATCGTGCACGTTCCGGGCTTGATACACCGACGGCTTATTGAAGACGACTTGATATCCCTTGGCTTGGAAGTAGTATCCTCCCCAGATGTCGTCCATGCGGCCCACGTGGGGGAACAAAAAGTAATCCTTTAGCGCCGCGCCTTTGAAAAAAGTATTTTGTGAGTCGAAAGGCGCTATCTTATTTGCGGCCAAGGGAAACCGGTCTGCGTCGAATTTGCACTCGGGAGCATAAATAATGCGGCAGACGGCGTCGATATCAGGATCCCCATCCCAAAAATCGGCTTGAACATCGACGCGGACTTTCTGCCGCGTTTTTTTACTGTAATCGCGTTTAGGGAGTAATTGGAGGGGATAGCCGCGATGCCATAAATGCCCATGGTTTGTGGCGCCTATGGGATCAAAGGCCGGCAGATCGGTTTCGTAATAGTCGACCTCAACCTCCTTGCCGACAAGGAGATTCTGGCCCCAGCCCGGCAAAGGGATATTATCGTCGTCCACCACGGCCACAATATCGGCGTGCATGTCTTTGGCCCAGAGGAAGCCGAAATTGCGGCGCTGAATACTATTCCAGCCGATGGCTTCAGAAAGGGCGGGATCGTATTTTTCCTGTTCCTCGGGAGTGACATAGACGCCGCGTTTCAGACGATAATCACTGGGCGTTTTCTTGTCGCCAATTACAACCAGATCCCAGTCCGGCATGGCTTGAAAGGCTTCGATCGCCTTGGTGGGCGGATTGATGGTGGTGGAGACGATGACTTTTTTCATAAAAAAACACCTCTTGATTGGCTCGGTCGAGAGAATGGATTATTTCTGTTCGCCCTGCGCGGCATGCCCTTTCAGCAGCGACTTCTTGCTACAAAAACGCGTTTTGACGCCGGTGCGGAAATAGGCAAAGTTACGAAAGAACGGATTTTGCGATTCACCTTCGACGCGAGGATACCAGACCGATGGGATTTCGATAACCTTTACGCCCAGCCGCAGCGGCTTGACTACGGATTCCAGGTTGAAGGGATGCCGTACTTCCTCCCAGCGGATGGCCTGGACCAATTTCGTGGGGAAAATCCGGAAACCGAAGGTCATATCGGTCAGATGAGTAAAGTACAGCAAGGAGAAAAAATGCTGGAAGATCCAGTTGCAGATCAACTTGATTTTCGAGTAGCCGTGGAACTCTCCACCTTTGATCCAGCGCGAGGTGGTCACAACGGCCGAGGGATTTTTTTCCGCCTCGGCGATCAACATGCCCACTTCGTTCGGATTGGTTTCCAGGTCGCTGCCCATGATAATAACGTGGCTGCCGCGGGCTATGTCGATGGCATCGCGGAGCGCGCCGCCTAAAAACGGCAACTTCTGCTCGATCACCACTACCAGGTCGCCAAGTTCGGCCTGGAGATCTTTAATAACCGCCATCGCTTCGGGCGTGGTGCGCTTGCAGATTACGATTATCAACTCCCGCACGCGATCCTTGACGTCGCGAAGGATGATATCCACGGTCTGCCGCAGCGAGACGGTTTCGTTGATCACCGGCAGGATGATCGACGCCGATGCGAAATTTTCCACTTGGAAAAAAAGATCCATGGGAAGCTCCCTAGAAAATTACCGTTTTTTTGGCGCCACCGAGAACAACCATATTAGCATAAAAATCAAGCCAAAAAAGCTGCCCAGCCAGAGCGAACAGAGGCGGAACACCACCACGGGCAGGGTGGCCGCCTTCACGGACATGCCCAGCCGGGTAAGCAGCAGAACCATGACCACTTCGAAACTCCCCACTCCGCCCGGCAACGCGGAAAGCGCGCCTACGAGCGTGGCCACACCATAAATCGAGCACGCCGTGAGGAGCTGCGTCTGCACGCCAAAACCTTGCAGCAAAATGTGAAAAGCCCAGCCCTCAAAGCTCCAGGCGATCATGGCGACGCCCACGCCCAGCAGGAAAGGCCAGGGACGCAAAAGCGCGCGGCTAGTGTCGAAAAGCCGGAGCAATTTATTCGCCGTGCCCGAAAGTTGGGGAATTCTTGCCAACCGCGAAAGAATCGGCGCGTAAATCGCTCGCACGCTCACGAAGACCGTCATTCCGCCCACGAGTATTACGGAAATGACGAAGTAAATAAGCGCGTCGGCCAGCAAGGCCAGCCCGCCCGTGGCCATGATAATCACGGCCAGCAGGTCGCCGAGCCTTTCCACGAGCAAGACGCCGACGCCCTCGGCCAGCGGCACTTGATGACGAGTGCGCAAGAGCACGGATTTTATCACTTCACCGGCCTTGCCGGGAGTGGCCGTGAAGGCAAAACTCGCAAAGAATGCATACATGCTATGATGCAGCGGGATATCCCAGCGCAAAAGCCGTACATAATATTGCCATCGCAATGCACGAAGGATCCATCCGGCAAGCACAAGCCCAACGATATTGGGCAGCACGGCCAGCGGAAGTTGTTCCAAGGCATTGATTAATTCGCCGCGCGTGGCCCATACCGTCGCTGCGAGATAAAGACACATCATTACGGTCAGCACCAGCACGGCGCGACCGATCCAGCGACTCCATAAGGGCGACTCTTCCGCGAAATTTTCCGGTGGTTGCATGTCAAACAACCTTACTTTCCTGAAACTCAATAAACATAACAAATAGAGTCACAGCAAACAATCTCAACATGAGTCTGCCTGAAGCAGCCGACTTCGTCGTCTCTGGAGAATTGGAAGACGACGGCAGACGCACGATTACAGAGGCAGAGCAATAGACGACCATGGTTGTTGGCAAGATGCAAATAAAGAAGCAAATAAAAAAGGCCGCAAAGCCAACTTCCAGAGAGGCGAGTGCGGCCGGCATGTCTCGCCCCGAGTATGAATGAAAATGTTTGCGGAACTCGGGGGGGAAGAGACAGCTTCATTCAGGATAGCATATCGAAAACTCATTTTCTACCCGTCGATCGTGGGGTAAGGATATTATTCCCACGTAAGCTACGCTTGTGATGAACAATGCAATCCCTGACACCCAATCCCTACTCCCCAATCCCTGATCCCTATTAAAACATGTCTTCTGTCTTGGAAATTAACGCCCTTGAGCAACTCATACACTTTCGTTCCGACTGGGATGCACTGTTAAGCCAGACGCCTGGAGCAACGTTTTTCCAGTCTTTTGAGTGGCTGGAGGCGTATTGGAGGCATTTCCACGCCGGCCAGATATTGCGGACTTTACTGGTCATGGAGGACAATCGACCAGTGGCAATCGTGCCCTTGGTGGTGCGTTTGGAAGAAAGCCGCGTGGGCCCATTGCGGGTGTTGACCTATCCTTTGGACAATTGGGGCTCGTTTTATGGGCCCATTGGTCCTGAGCCTGGCGCAGCGCTGCGGACCGCCATGGAACATATTCGTCGTACGCCGCACAATTGGGACATGCTCGAACTGCGCTGGATCGGTGCCCCGGGCACCCATGCGCAAGAGGCCAAAACTGCCTTGCGATCTGCCGCTTTCCAGGCTTATCAGACGGTCTGGAATCAAACCGCGGTGGTCAATTTCTCCACGGGCTGGGACGAATATCTAGCCAGTCGCAAAGGCATCTGGCTGCGGCGCATGCGACAATCGGAGGAACGACTATCGCGACAAGGGCGAGTAAGTTTCCTCCGCTGCCGGCCGGCAAGCACGCCTCAAGGGGATGGTAATCCACACTGGGACCTGTACGACGCCTGCGAGGCCATTGCCCGGCAAAGTTGGCAGGCCGCGGCTACCGATGGCACCACCATGTCGCACGAGTCGGTGCGGCGTTTTTTGCGGGAACTTCATGCCGCAGCCGCGGCGGCTGGAGCGATCGACATGAGCCTGCTGACGCTCAACGATGAACCGGCGGCGTTCATCTATGGTTATCATTATCGCGGCAATGTATATGGACTGCGTCGCGGTTTCGACGCCCAGCGCTCCCGGGCGGGACTAGGCTCAGTGCTGCTTTGGAAAACACTTGAAGACAGCGCTCGGCGGGGCGACCGCATTTATGACATGGGTATCGGCTCGTTGGAATCCAAGCGGCATTTTCAGAACCGCTTACTGCCGATTATCCGCTTAAGCCATTTTCCCGCCGCTGGTTTTCGCACGCAGCTCTTACGTTTCCGCCGCTGGCTGGAGGAACGCCGTCTTTCCGAGGTTACTCCTTGAACTGCGCGGCGGGATTGTTTCCAGAGAAGATCCGCGTTCATCGCGGCCGGCCACATCGGGAAGGATGCAACCGGCACGCGATGAACTTCCTATGCCGGGAGGTGCAAAGGGATTTGTTTTTACACCGTCAGTACCTGAATAGAGAATTCTCGGCATCATGAAGAAACCCCACCACGAGGAACAAGGCGGACAATATTCCCTGTTCCTCGTTCTGCGTTCTTCATCAAATACTCACCACGTTTAACGCGTGGTGGGCGTATAGGTCTCCGGTCCAGGCGTGATCACCGGCGCACCAGCACAAGGATCGCAAGTGCTAACCGTCGGGCAAGGGTTGCTGTACATCACCGTCGGCGGACATTGTTGGTACGCCGGACCGCGATGAAACCAGTCGCAGATACGGCATCCCGCTGCACCGCCGATTAGCACCACTATAGTCGTTAAAATCAGTAACTTCTTCATTTTTCGATTCTCCCATCGAAACAGTATCGTTACCAGCGAGGTCGTCGCCAAGGAAACTCTACATCACGTTCCATGATGTGCAAACGCAACAGCGATGTTTTTTGCAAACCCGGCCGTTGACTTTTCCCGGCCTAACGTGTTGATTACAA
The DNA here is from genome assembly GCA_963820545.1 of Pirellulales bacterium. Taxonomy (GTDB): domain Bacteria; phylum Planctomycetota; class Planctomycetia; order Pirellulales; family Thermoguttaceae; genus CAWGAJ01. The sequence goes on along the minus strand of CAWGAJ010000002.1, from coordinate 1,050,135 downwards.
GCTACAATTGGGAAAGAAGTAGGGATAAAAAGAGTTTTTTGGCTCTCTTATTGGAAAATAGATCAAATGCTTATCAGTCCCAGGTTTATTATGAAAAAACAACTCTTAAAACTGAGAATTGCGCCCGTCAGGGGAAAAAACCGGACCATGAAGATGGTGCTTGCCGCAGCGACGGCGGTTTTTCTCCTCTCCGGAACGGAAATCCGCGGCGGCGAAGATCAACAGCAGGTCTGGCTTATCAGCACGCGCTCGGCGCCGCTTTCAGGCGATTTGCTCTCCGGATTGAAGCATATCCGCTATTGGCGGCTTTCGCCCGATCAACAATGGCAGCCGGCCGACGAAGAGTCGTTCCATGAGAGCGACGCCGCGGACATGCCCACGACAATCGCCATCCATGGCAATCGTGTAGACCCTGATGAGGCAATTGATTTTGCCTGGCCGATTTATTGTCGGATGCTGAAAGCGGCCCAAGACCGGCCGTTTCGGCTGGTTATCTGGTCCTGGACCAGCGAGCGCATGTGTCGGCGACATCGCCCCGACGTGCAATTAAAATTCCGCTACTGCGACGCCCAAGCTTTTTACCTGGCCGAGTGTTTGCAGCATCGCCGCCGAGACGCGCCTCTTTGTTTGCTAGGTTACAGCATGGGCGCGCGGATCATTTTAGGAAGCCTGCAATTATTGGCGGGCGGCGAGGTGGACTGTCGGACTTTAGCAAACAGCCTTTCTTCCCAGGAAGCCCAGAATCGTAGCGCGCCTATTCGTGTCCTCATGGTTGCCGCGGCAGTGGATGATGACAGCCTGGCAACAGACGGCCTGTATAATCTGGCCCTTCCTCAAGTTCAGTCAATGCTAGTCGTCCGGAATAGTCGCGATCCAGTGCTCAAATGGTATCCCAGAATCTATGGACGCGGGGGACCGGAGGCCTTGGGATACGTCGGACCGGCGGGCAGCGGTGCCTATGAGAAAATCGAATTGCTCGATCTTTCCTGCGACGTAGGCCGGATTCATAAATGGGACGATTACCTGACGTCCTGCCGTCTGCTGAAATCCATCGAGCGATATGCTATCTTCCCGGCAATTCCCGACCCGGAAAAATAAGGAACTATTTATAGCATTCTGAGCGCAGCGAAGGATCTCGCGGCGATTGGTTTCCCATGTGCCTGGCCACATTTTGTCGAGAATGGAGATTATTTGGAGGGTGGTTTTGGAATTTTCGGTCTACTATAAGAGATTCTTGTTTTTTGGCCAAAATGTCGCTGTGTAAGGGATTGGAAAATAAGGAGTTGCGGCGATAGTTTTTCCCACTCTTAAGTAGTAGGAAAAAATGTTTTGCGTTTTGAGTGAAGCGGTGCGCAAGTGGATTATTGGATAAGCAGTTGGAATTTTTGGACAGAGAAACTTACGTAGTGAATTATTGGTGAAAAATGAATTAAGTCGTAAGTTATTGGTTTAAAGTTTTCAGAAAAAAGTAAGTGGTTGCAGTGTAAAGAGATGCAACGGTCGCGAGGTGTAAACACACCTAGAAAAAGTGCGCACTAGTAAGTTGATCATCATTTGTTTTTTGTGGTTTTTTGGCGATTTTTCAGTCATTTTTAGATTTATGGGAAAGGGCAATTGTTGGACGGGAGAAAGGGTTCGGGGTTCAGAAAAAAGTAGGCGGTGGGCGGTGGACAATCGCCGGAAATACACTGCTGGGCGAGCCGGGCACCGACCGAAGGTTGGTCGTGGCACCGGGTGCTGTTCTAGGCATGACGCTAAACTACCTTGTCAAGTCTGTTTTGTTAACCAAAAAGTAGAATGTCCCCATTATTTGTCCTCGACGCAAATTGGTTGGCGGGACGCATTTTGTTTGTCCCGCCTTTAGGTTTAAGGTTTTAACTACGCTTACGCAGCCAAAACATTCCCATTCCTAAAACGCCGGTCAAAATCATGACGATTGTGGCGGGTTCCGGAACGTCGATCAACAACCACCCCGTGCCTTCGTCAAACAGGTAGTGGACGCCGTTGGCAAATCCTACCCAACGATCCCCGCCAATGTCGGTGAATCCGTTGACGTTGAACGTGCTGCCAAAGGACATTGCCGTTGTGGTCACAATCTTCCAGGTATCGCCGAAGTTCGTGCCGGCGCCGGTAAGATCGAAGTTGAAGATGCCGTCGAATTCAGCAGTTCCGGTTCCATAGATGCTGTTGTTCACGCCAGGGGCGTTGATGTCGAAGTTCATAAGGCTGCCGCTGGTAAAAGTGATCCGGCTATAATTATTCGGATTCGTGGTATGGGTGCTAAGCAGCTTAATGGTGCCGTTATAAGTGTTCGACCCAGAAGTGATATTGATAGTCCGGACTGCCTCGCCACTGCCGTTGTCGGCAACATAGAGATTTCCCGAGCCCTTTATGATTGAATCAATGTAACAGGCGCATTGGGCTGCGAATCCGCCGCCGTTGTTGGTAACGGTAATATTTCCGGTGAGGTGCCATGTGTCGCCGCTTCCCATCCCATCTCGGATATATCCAGCGTCCAAGATCAAGTCGTTGACCGAAATGGTGTTGGCAGCGGGGCCGTTGGTCTTGTATATCAAAGAGTTGTTATTGATGGCGCCGTTGGTGAGAAAGGGGTAGTGCGGCGAGGGTCCACCAACCGTGAGCTGATCACCTAGGAAGGTATAGTTTCCGGTATTTTGCGGTGTTCGCATGAGCCAACCACCAGTGGAATAGGTGTTCCCGGCGGTAGGCGCCCCAGCGGGGTTCCACTTGGTCTGGACATCGCTGTTGAACGACGTGCTAGTCGCATTATTGGCGTCGTCGCCGGTCATGATAGCTCCGGCTTGAGCGGCGGTGGCGATAACCAGTAGCGCGGCGCAAGCCAATACAAAGAATTTTAGATTTTTCATAGTTTTTCTCCTTGATTGTTGAAACTCTTGGCTTTCTCATAAGAAAAATCTTGAATAACTTACAATAAAAACCTTGAAATCATAAACTATCCATTTTGTAGACTCACAAAATCCACCTACTCGACGCAAATTGGTTGGCGGGACGCATTTCGTTTGTCCCGCCTTTAGGTTTAAGGTTTTAACTACGCTTACGCAGCCAAAACAATCCCATTCCTAAAACGCCGGGCAAAATCATGACGATTGTGGCGGGTTCCGGAACGACGTCCAAAGTCCCCGTGCTTTCGCTAAACTGGTACCATTTGGTCTCGTCGATAGATTTCGTCCAAAGATTCCCGCCAATGTCCTCGAAATCTTTGACAGTGAACGTGTCGCCAAAGGTCTGTGAGGCTGCGCTCGCAATCGTCCAGCTATCGCCGAGGTTCTGGCCGGCGCCGTCCAGATTGAACTTGAAGTCGCCGTTAAATGTGGCAGTTCCGGTCCCCGTGATCATGTTGCTGTTGCCGCTCGTCAAGACGGTGAAGTTCATAAGGCTGCCGCTAGTAAAAGTGAGCCGGCTACGAGATGCGGTATGACCAAGTAGCAGAACGTTGCCGTCATAAGTGTTCAGCCCAGATTTAATATAAAGAGTACGGGCTGCCTCGCCACTACCGTTGTCGCAAAGATAGAGAGTTCCCGAGCCGGTTATTTTTGAATCGACGTTGAAGGTGCAACCGGCTTCGATTCCGCCACCGTTGTCGGTAACGGAAATATTTCCGGCGAGTGTCCATGTGTCGGCGCTTCCCATCCCATCTCGGATAGTCCCGGCGTCCAGGATCAAGTTGTTGACCGTAATGATGGGGCTGTTGGGGGTCTTGTTTATCAAAGCGTTGTCGTTGACGTTGCCGTTGGTGAGAAAGGGGTAATGCGGCGAGGGCCTCCTCCAACCGTGAGTCGATCACCTGCGAAGGTATAGTTTCCGGCATTAGTCGGTGTTCGCATGAGCCAACCACCAGTGGAATAGGTGTTCCCAGCGGAAGGCGCTCCAGCGGGGTTCCACCTGAGCTGGACATCGCTGTTGAACGACGTGCTAGTCGCATTATTGACGTCGTCGCCGATCATGATAGCTGTGCCGGCTTGAGCGGCGGTAGCGATAACCAGTAGCGCGGCGCAAGCCAATACAAAGAATTTTAGATTTTTCATAGTTTTTCTCCTTGATTGTTGAAACGCTTGGCTTTCTCATAAGAAAAATCTTGAATAACTTACAAGAAAAACCTGGAAATCATAAACTATCCATTTTGTGGACTCACAAAATCCACCTGCTCGACGCCTCTTAAAGGCAGTCAGTGAGTTTTATCGCCTTCCCATGAGACCTATTTAAAAAGGTACGGGAAGACATTCTCCGACGACAGCGAGTAGCTTGCACATTGGTGATAAGACACGTTCAATGTGCCATACTACGCTGAATAAAGCGCTGCCTCTTACGGAATAGAATTAAAGATTACGGAGAAATAGAACCAGAACACTAAAGCTTAATTAACACACAAGCTTAAATAGCCCACGCAACACCCCAGATTGTTTCAAAGATCTTCTCTCATGTCAAGAATTTCCCCTGAATTTTTGATCTATTTTACCAGATAGGGGGGTAAGGCAAGTCCAAGTCTGGGCTTGGTCGTATGGGACGATTGCAGTGTGTCGAATTGGCGACCACTTTAGTCCGTATTTCTCACCAACGTGTAGGGTGGGTCAAGCAAACTTTTTTCTTGGTGGGACTTCGGTCGCGGATTGAATGCTCGCCATCGTAGAGGATGTAAATTACAGATTAGTCAGTTTGCGAAGACCCACCAACAACTTGCGCGACCTTGTTTCACCCTACGATGAGAAAGGCGGGCTAAAATCGTATATTGACTTTTAACATTGGCCCCAAAAGGCCATCCCATCGCATCTGGTACGCCCTGGAGTAAAATCGCAATTCCTTGCATAATGGAAGGATGAGCAAGCCTCTAGCTTATTTCAACGGCAATTGGATTCCGGCCGACGCCGCGGCAGTGTCGGCGGTTGATGCCGGTTTTGTGTTAGGCATTGCCGTGGCCGAACAACTGCGCACGTTTGCCGGCAGGATATTCAGACTGAAAGAACATCTTGATCGGCTGGAACATTCGCTGCAAATTATCGGCGTAGATCCCGGGTTGACGCAACAACAATGGATCGTAATCGCTCAAGAGCTGGTAGACAAGAATTATCACAACCTCAAACCGGGAGATGATTTGGGAGTGTCGATTTTTGTGACTCCTGGGATCTATCCCTCTTACTCCCCGCAAAAAAAATCCGGCCGGCCCACAGTATGTTTGCACGCATATCCCCTGCCCTTTAATCTTTGGGCTGAAAAATATCGCGTCGGCCAGGCCTTGGCAACCACCGAGATTCAGCAAGTTCCCGGGCAATGCTGGCCGGCAGAGCTCAAATGCCGCAGCCGGATGCACTATTATCTGGCCGACAAGCTGGCCCAGAAGATAGATCCCGACGCCCGGGCAGTACTACTCGACAGCGAAGGTTATGTTACCGAGGCGTCTACCGCCAACGTAGTGATCTATCGAAAGGACAAAGGATTGATCTCGCCGCCGCGAAAGAAAATTCTTCCCGGAATCAGCCTGGCCGTATTGCTGGAGATTGCCGGCCGCTTGGGGATGCCCTGTTCCGAGAACGAACTAACGGAGGGAGATCTGGCCGCGGCAGACGAAATTATTCTGACCAGCACGCCGATGTGTTTATTGCCCGTCACACGATTTAATGGTCGGCCCATTGGCGGCGAATGTCCCGGCGAAGTATTTTGTCAACTAATAGCAACTTGGAGCGAATCGGTGGGCGTGGATATCATCGCCCAGGCGGAACGCTTCGCGCGGCGTTAATGCAATTGAATCTTTTGGCGCTGGCTGATGAGCCCGCCAAAGGCGGGTGTCTGATAACTCGACAACTTGGTGAGTTGAACCGCTAAATTTCCCTATTATTTGACTGTTTCCCGAAAATAACCTAAATATTCAATAGAGAGTTACTGTTCTGAAGATAGTTACAAACCGAAAAGGCAAACCGATCGCGAGGTCGGGACGCAAAGCCAAGGAGCTCAATTGAGTTTGCCTGGCTGCCGAAGTTAGCAACCTTGCTGCAAAGGAGGTTGTCATGTCGGAGCGCGTCTCGTCACTCGCGTTATTGTTTTGGGCGCGAATGTTCCGGCCCACCTGTCGATTTTGCCGGTCGCAAGGTTTTTTAGGGTGGGGCTTATCGAGGGAAAATCTCCACTGCGCAAGAAGAATCGGTCTGATTGGAGCACGTTGTGGGGGTGAGATCAGGCCGGTTCAAACCGAGTCTTTTCAGGCCCCTTCCAAAAAGAACAGGCAAAACCTGCCGGCAGCGGTTCTGCAACGCCTTGCGGTCATGGGCCGTGAGAGGCCGTTCATCGTGGAAGACGTCTTGAAGTACTTGCAAGGCTTTTATTATCGAAATAACTAAGAACCGCGTAAGAAAGTAGGCGGCACACTCCGTGTGCCGCAATCCCGCACACGGAGTGTGTGGACTAAAATGATGAATCGCTAGTTGGGCGTAAAGCAATCGCCGACGGCTATGCTCCCCAGCAGTCGGCCGCCGGCCTCTTGGATCAACTCAACAGCGTCGTGCACCAGTTGGGGCGTGGTGTAACCCAAGCGAATTACCAGGTATATGCCGTCGCATTGGGAAATAATCGCCGCGGTTTCCTCGTCGGCCAACGAAGGCGCGTCGATTAGCACCAATTGATACCGCGTTTTTAATTGCTCCAATAAACAGGCCCAGTCTCTGGCATTAGATGGCTTTCCCTCGCATCTTCTTGCGCCTTTATTAGGCAGAATACTCAGATGCGGAGTGTCCGTTTTCTGAACCGCCTTTTGCCACTCGGTCGCGCCGGAAAGAACCTCTTGAAGTCCCAGCGAAAAGGCCTTTCCCCAGATATGAGATAGACCAGGGTGCTGAAAGTTTGCATCCATGAGGAGTATCTCCCCAAACTGTTGATAAACCAGCGTTTTAGCCAGGGAATAAAGAGTTTCGGTCTGTCCCTCGCCGTCAGCAGGACTGGTCAGCAATAACACGGCAGGCCGACCGGGCGCTAATTGGGATTTAATATATTGCGCCATTTCTCCATAAACATCCCCGTCTTCGGACAAAAGAGTCGCGGCTAAGGCTAATTCGGCTTGGGCCAGACTTTCCTCGACAAACGAAGAGTCGCTCTCGATTTCATCCGGTAGCGGTGGACTGTATGCAATTTCTTCAGCGAGCACGGGAACCGTTTGCCAAGTTTTTAATTCTTCCTGAATGAGAATCTCCAACCGGTTTAATTCACTCTCGGCAGGAGCCTCGACAATGGCTGGCGCAACCGCTTCCACCGTTGTTAGCGCGTCAGGAGGAGTTAATGGCGTTTGCTTGCTTGCATCGGGCGAGTTTACGATCGGCGGCCGCCGTTGCGCTTGTTTTGCCTCGATTCGCTTCAGCGCATCCAGCATCCGACTCATTACGGAATTCCCCAAATAAGATGCTTCACCCTTGGCGAAGTTTGGCAAACAAGCGGCTGTATTCGTGCCGCCGCACGGCGGACATCGGCCTGGGCTTGGTTTGCACCGCGTCCTGCTCGACTGCCACGACGTTTTCCGACGATTCTGTGCATTCCGCGCTTTGGTCAGCCGGCGTTTCTGTTGCCGGAGACTGCAAAACGGGGCTGGAAACTGTATCGGAGGGGGCATAACGGTCGGTAATTACTTCCTCGTGTTCAAATTCCTCCTGGAAGGGATGATCCGTATCTTCCAGCACCAGTTCGATCTCCGGTGTGAAGGTTCCCGTGGGCTGAAACTCATCTTCCCCTGCCGCTGAACCGGGCTGAGTCTGACTGCTTTGAGAGCCGATTTCGAAAGAGCCGGCCGTGGATTCTTCAAAATCTTCGGCCACGCGTAACGACGGGAACTCAGGACTTTCGGCGGCAGTGGGCCGCGTGGATTCATCCGGCGTGTCGTCGAAGCGGCCGAATTCGATTACGCCGCCTTGTTCGTGCTGGGCGTCGCCGTTCCAGGGCGTGGGCAATTGTTGCAGATCGGCCCAGGCCTCTTCCACGTTTGCCGGCTGAATAATCCGGCGGCCGGCCACAAAGGCCACCAGCAAGGCATGATCGCAGAGCTGGTTAATCAAGCGCGGCACGCCATCCGTGGCCTGGTATATGCTCTGGCAGGCATCTTCGGGAAATAAATCGACGCCGCACCCGCCCGTCGCGTTGATCTGGGCGTGGATATAATCTTGTGTTTCGCTGCGGTTGAAGGCCTCCAGATAACAACGCGCGGAAATACGCTGATTAAAAGAATCCATTTTCGGACCGGCTAACCGCTCCTCCAGCGAGCCGTTTGCAGCCAAGAGCAAACGCACGAGAGGCTGCCCCTGATCGGCAAGGTTGGTCAACATGCGTATCTCGTCCAACAAACGCAAGGGCAAAGTGTGAGCTTCGTCGACAATCAATACCATTCCTCGATGCGGGCCTTTGCCCAGGGTCAAATAATCGACCAGCGAAAGACGCAGTTCGCCTTCATCCATGCCGCGATAAGGCTGCCCCAAACCATAGAGAATCGCCTGATACAAAGATCGCCGGGAACTTAAACGTCCGCAAGACAACTCCGCTACGGGAAATGTTTTTTTAGAGTGTTCCGAAAGCATGCGGCAAAGGAGCGTCTTGCCCGTTCCCGTGGGCCCAATGACCACACCCACGCCTTCCCCACGCTGAATACACCGGCTCAAGGCGATTCGAGCAGCCTCGATGGTGGCAGCAGGGAAATACTGGTCGGCTTGAGGTACCGAAGAGAAAGGCCGATGCTTAAAGCCGAAAAAGGTGTCGTACATGACACAATTTCTCTATGTTAAACAGGTTATTTAATCGGACAAGTCGCGCGGACTTGAAATATTTTCACTTTTCACGGGCGCACTTTACCATATGATCAATTCGGCTCTTAGGAAATGAATAATGAGCGGTGTTCGGTGATTGGAAACCAGGTAACACTGGGAAAGATATGGTTGGGATATTCCGGCGTCGTTGACCGCCGGCTATGGACTTTACTTGTATGAGTCTCAAGGGCCGAGAAGCTTCGGGGAGCGAGTTTTATTGGGCAAATTACTGTAGTTTGGTAAAGAACCAATACACGCCACCCATACATCCCAAAATTGTCAGGCTCCCAAAGACGATTAACAGCCAGCGAAAAATCGTTTGTCGTCGTCTGCGTGCAATAGGATTAGATGATCGATCTTTGCCGGGCAGCACGCCGATGATGGGAACGGATAAAAGCGGTTCCAAGTCGGCAATTGTAGCCAACACAGGCTGAATGGCTGCGCCCGAGGAGAACATCCCCGCTCCCGCGGCCATGGCAAATCCGGAAAATAATATTAGTCCCCAGAATCCTGGGCTGTTTTTTTGTTCCCTCTTGGCAAGGACAAGCGGGTTTACCCGCACTGAAAAGATCGGTTCCTGACGGCCGGCGTCAAATGCCTGTTTTTCGCGGAGGGATTTTTCTTGGTATGCGAGCGCTGTCTGTTCCGCGGTTTCCTGCAATTTTCTCAATGTTTCCGCTGTTTTGGTATTTTTATTATCATCAACGGCATTTGTCAAAGTCGGCTTCTCTAGATCCTTGATGGATTGGATTTCTTCAGCGGATGGAACCTTCTGATCAGCCGGATTTTCCGCCGGAGTTTCCCTGGTCCAGCGCGGTGTGACTGCCAACTGTTGCTGCAGCTCAGTAATAATCCCTTGAATATACTTAACCTCAGGATGCAACGGCGTTTTGTTTTCCAGTAATTCCGTCTCCTGTTTTTTTAGCTGTTCGAGTTGGCGATTAAGATCTGCCCATGCAGGGTTAGCGGAGGTTGGGGGCATTGTCTGCCGGATCGGATTATTTAGTGCGGATTCGCGTTCCGGCGGCAAGGGTTCTTGTTTGGAATGCATTTGGTACAAAGATTGGAGTTTTACCACCGCCTCGCGATAAACTTCCTGTGCCTTGTCGGCTTGGACCGAAGCATCGAGATAGGCCTTTTGCGCTTCGGACGCCCAAGATGTTCGATATTCACGCACAAAGCCATTGGCCAATGCCTGGGCAATCCTGGGCGCGTCGGGGGAGCGGGTTAGGGTTAATTTCAGAATTATCCGATTTTCCCCGGGCACTGCGCCGGGATCGGTGCGAACGTGCAATCCTTGCCATAAACGCTCCACAGAAAGAAACGAAGCGTTATGCGAACCTTTTTCCACGCCCGGCGAGGTTTCTATACCACAGTCGTGCAATGTCCGCTCTAAAAATTCTTGATCTTTCAGCCGGATCTGAATTGCATTGTAGATCAAAGGCGAGCGAAAAAGGGAATCCGCGGGAAGATTGTAGAGACTTGTGGTCGGCTTGACTTGTATTTCAGCAATGGCTTGAGAACCAACGTCTTGGCCTGATTCCGAGAAAAGATTGTGCGAAAGAAAATACACCACAGCCACGGTCAGGGCAAATGCCGCCAGCGAAACTGCCAGGTGTCGGCGCCCGAAAGAACGAGGCCGAACTACAAGAGGGCTTGTTCCTTGAACTGCCGTCATGGTCGCTCCCTGGAGAAACAAGTGCCTATCTGCCATCCAATCAAACCGACCGTGGGCGCATAATAAGCCTTATTTTCGACATCGTCTCCCGTTAGGCGCCAGCTTCAATAGAAACAAAAGCAACATTGTAAAATACCCGTGAAAGCGCTGGCTAATTTGAAGTAAATATCATATTCTATCGTAGGTGTCTGTAATGATGGTTTTGCTGTAATCGAAAACGCCCGAATCACTGTTATGTTTCGGATCAAAATTTGCGGCATTACAAACCAGGACGACGCCTTGGCCGTGGTCCAAGCCGGCGCGGACGCGATAGGCTTGAATTTTTATCCCCCCAGCCCCCGTTTCATCGATCGCAAGAAGGCCAGGCAAATCGTTGGTGTTCTCCCCGCAGAACTAGTAAAAACCGGAGTGTTTGTTAATGCGACGGCAAGAGAAATTTGCCAGACTTTCGATGACCTGCCTTTGGATTTGATCCAACTCCACGGCGACGAACCGCCCGAATTTATTGCCCAACTTGGCGCCAGGCCGGTGATGCGGGCGTTTCGGTTAAGCTCGGACGGATTGAATCCGGTATGGGAGTATTTGGAACGATGTAAGCGACTAGGATGCGTTCCCAGGCTTGTATTAATCGATGCCCTAGTCAAAAGAGTGTATGGCGGAACCGGTGAAAAGGGCGACTGGTCAATCTGTCGCAGTATTCACGGCAGCAAAATATACCGCCCTTGGTCTTGGCCGGGGGACTAAATCCATCGAACGTGGCTGAGGCCATTCGCCAGGTTCGGCCTGCGGCAGTCGATACAGCCAGCGGCGTGGAGGCAAGTCCAGGAAAAAAAGACCCCACAGCGGTGACGGCCTTTGTACAGGCCACTCGGAAAGCCTTTGAAATAGGAGAATAAAAAGTATATTCCGGCAGCCGATGGTTGGTCAGGCGCGGTTATAAAAGACTACTTTCCTACATATTTTCCGGCGGCTGTTAGCCGCCGGCTATTGCACTTTACTTTCCCGAATCTCAATAACAATGTTTACAAACCAATTGTTAATATTAACCGAATGCGAACCTTGTCTTGTCAAACCTTATCAATTTTTTATCATTAAGATCTGTGATTTAATTACAGGTTTTATGCGAAGGAAATTATTATGACCCAAGTTGCCACAAAGATACCTTATAAAGTAGCCGATATATCGCTTGCCGAATGGGGCCAGAAAGAAATCATGCTGGCCGAAAACGAGATGCCCGGCCTGATGGCATTGAGGAAAAAATACGGGCAAAGCAAGCCCCTGAGCGGGGCCCATATCGCCGGCTGCTTACACATGACCATTCAAACGGCCGTGCTGATCGAAACCCTATTGGAGCTTGGTGCGGAAGTCACTTGGAGCAGTTGCAATAAGTTTTCCACCCAGGACCATGCCGCCGCCGCCATCGCCCAGGCCGGCATACCGGTTTATGCCTGGAAGGGTGAAACCGATCGGGAATACGATTGGTGCATCGAGCAGACGCTTTATTTTTCTGACGGCCAGCAGTTGAACTTGATTATCGACGACGGCGGCGACCTGACGGCAATGGTCCACAGCGCGAAGTATCGTCATCTGCTGCCGGGCATCCGTGGGCTGTCCGAAGAGACCACCACTGGCGTGCATCGGCTGTATCAGATGCACGAACGCGGCGAATTGGGCGTCCCGGCGATCAATGTGAACGACTCGGTAACCAAGAGCAAATTCGACAACCTTTACGGCTGCCGCGAATCGCTGGCCGACGGCATCAAACGGGCCACCGACATCATGGTCGCCGGCAAGGTGGTGGTAATCTGCGGCTACGGCGACGTGGGCAAGGGCTGCGTCCATTCGATGCGGTCTTATGGCGCCCGGGTGCTAATAACCGAAATCGATCCGATCTGCGCATTGCAGGCAGCCATGGAAGGTTATGAAGTAACCACCATGGAAGACGCCGCCCCCCAGGGCAACATCTTCGTTACCGCCACCGGCTGCCGGGACGTGATCCGCGGTGAACACATGCAGCGCATGCCCAACGACGCCATCGTGTGCAACATCGGGCATTTCGACCTGGAAATCGACGTGGCCTGGCTGAACGGTCAAAAAAACATCAGGAAGGTCAACATCAAGTCCTTGGTCGATCGCTACACCTTTCCCGACGGCCATTCGATCATCTTATTGGCCGAGGGCCGACTGGTGAACTTGGGTTGTGCCACGGGCCATCCGTCGTTTGTGATGTCGAATTCCTTTACCAACCAGGTAATGGCCCAAATCGCCTTGTGGACCGAGCCGGAAAAATATCCGCTGGGAGTGCATACGCTTCCGAAAAAGCTGGACGAAGAAGTTGCCCGGTTACATCTGGAACAACTCGGGGTGAAGCTCACCAAACTCACTCCCGAACAGGCCGAGTATCTCGGCATATCCCTGAACGGTCCCTTCAAGCCGGATTACTATCGATATTGATTTGCTAGCATTGCTATCATGCCAGAAATACAAGCCTTCCGTGGAATCCGTTACAATCTTGGTAAAGTTGGTTCATTAAGCGACGTGGTTTCACCGCCATACGACGTTATCGGTCCGGAATTGCAAGCTGAGCTTTATCAGAAGCATCCTTGTAATTTCATCCGGATCGATCTAAACCGGATCGAGCCCCGCGACGACGATGAACAAAACAATCGTTATATCCGCGCGGGACGATTCCTGAAAAACTGGCGTTCCGAAGGAATTTTTTTCACCGAGGCCGACCCGGCTGTCTACGTCTACTATCAGGATTTCGACTACGCCGGCACAACCTACACGCGTCGCGGCTTCCTCGCCCGGCAGCGGGTTTCGCCCTTTGGCGCTGGGCATGTGTTCCCACACGAAGAAACCATGCCCGGCCCAAAACTGGACCGGCTCATGCTGACCGCGGTTTGCAAGGTGAACCTCAGCCCGATCTTTGGACTCTATTCCGATCCGGACAAAGAAGCCGAAAAACTGTTGGACAAAGCCGTGGCCGACAAAACGCCGCTGATGGCCGTGGATAAGCAGGGAGTGGTCCATCGACTCTGGCCGATAAGCGATCTACCGACAATTTCGGCCTTGACCGCGCTAATGGGACCAAGGCCCGTATTCATAGCCGACGGCCATCACCGCTACGAAACCGCGTGTAAATACCGCGATGATATCTTCGATAGCGGATTCCTTTCGCCCACCCATCCGGCCAACTACACGCTGATGATGTTCGTGGCCATGGAAGACCCGGGCCTGATCGTCATGCCCACGCACCGCCTTTTCCGCGGCGTGCCGGAAATGACCAGCGGCGAACTGGCGGCAAAACTGGGCGATTGTTTTTCGTGCCGCGTGCTCGGCGAAGGCCCGGATTATGCCACCACGGTTTGGGAAGAAATTGAAATCCTGGGCATGCAGGGGATAATCGGTCTTTTCACGCGCAAGGACAACCAATGGACCGTTGCTACATTAACCAGCGCCGGCCAGGCACGGATGGCCGAGGTGGCCAAAGACCATAACGACCAGTGGCGGCAATTGGGCGTTGCCCTGCTGCATCGGCTGATCATCTTTGACCTGCTCGGCTGTACTGATCTGCCCAAACCGACTTACGTGCACCTGATCGAAGAAGTCGTCAGCGAACTGAAAACCGGCGAATACCCCTTGGCGGCGTTGGTCATGCCAGCCACTGTCGAACACGTGCGCCAGATCAGTCTGCGCGGAGAACGTATGCCGGCCAAGAGCACCTATTTCTATCCAAAGCTCCTCAGTGGGCTGGTACTCAATCCATTGGAATAAAGCACCGCTTGTCAAAAATTAGTGGTTTCACGTGGAACCGCCTTTAGAAACTGTCCTGAAAACAGAAATTTGGCTAGTTAAGAAAACCAGCAGTTTCACGTGAAACAGATAATATACGTAGATTTGTCAATCCGCTTGAAATCCAGGATCAATCTGCCGTCTGCCCACTCTCCACTGTTCCTCTGTCCGTTAAACTGGCATTTCCTCACATTGCCGTCCCTGGTTACAATCTCGATAGGTGCCGGATGAAGGAATCGTTTTGGTGCATAGGCATGGAGGCTGAGTGTGGTTCGGATCTTTTCTGTGGCCAATCAGAAAGGCGGAGTCGGCAAGACCACAACGGCCATTAATTTGGCTGCAACCTTGGCCAAGGCCGGCTTGCACACGCTGTTGGTGGACCTTGATCCGCAGTGCAATGCCACATCCGGACTGGGCCGGCAACCGACGAGCGATCATCCACTGGTAGCCTGCACCCCACTCCGTCAGGGGGTTTGCGAGACCAACGTGCCCCGGCTAGATGTTTTACCGGGCAGCCGAAGTTTCCGCGATGTGGAGGCCCTCTGCCGCGATGATCGCCAGCAAACCGCCCGGCTGCGCGAGCAGTTGTCCGGCGGATTTAATTCCTACGACTTTGTGTTGATCGATTGTCCGCCATCGCTTGGTCCGCTCACCCGCACGGCCCTGGCCAGTTCGACGGAAGTATTCATGCCCATCCAGTGTGAATATTTTGCCATGGAAGGCTTGGCACAGATGATCGAGGTCATTCGCGATGTAATGCAAAACGAACCGAATCAACTCCAATTCGGCGGGATCGCGCTTACGATGTACGATCACACTTTGGAGCTGACCCATGAAGTCGAGGCGGAAGTCCGCGAATTTTTCGGGGAGATTGTTTTCCATACGGTCATTCCTCGCGACGTGGCCGTATCGGAGGCGCCCAGCCATGGAATACCAGTTATTGATTACGCACCCCGCACAAGGGGTAGTCGAGCATACATAGAACTTTGCATGGAGGTACTGGAACGTGACTAAAGAAAAACGATTAGGCCGCGGCCTGGAAGCCCTTTTGGGACAAATCCACGCCCAAAGCGAACCGGCATTGCCGGCCCAATATCACCGAGTGCCCACTCCAACTGATCCAGCAGTCGGCCAAGACAAAGAGGAACCTCAGGGCATTACACCCCATCCCCGCCCGGCGCCATCAGGAGATTATTTTCAATATCCTTCGGGAGATCCTTTATCTGCCGAAAATCCAGCGGCCGAAGGGGGAACAACTCCAGCCTTTGCCTTCCCGGCCCAGGTCGATCCAGCCGTGTCGGGTCCGCAACGTGTGGCCATCGATAAGATTGACAGTAATCCTGATCAACCTCGTCAGGATTTTAATCCCGAGGAACTAAAAGACCTTGCCGAAAGCATTTCATCACACGGATTATTACAACCCGTGGTGGTGCGTCGGGTGCATGATCGTTACCAGGTCGTAGCAGGCGAGCGGCGTCTGCGGCGGCAACACAGGCCGGTTGGACCGACGTGCCGGTGAATATCATCGAGGCCGACGACCGCAAAACCGCCGAGTTGGCGATCATCGAAAATCTCCAGCGCAAAGACCTTAATCCGTTGGAAAAGGCCGCCTCATTTCAGCGGTACCTGGAACGATACGGCGCGACGCAGGAAGAATTGGCATCGCGTTTGAATTTGGATCGCTCGACAATCGCCAACTTGATCCGCCTGCTGGAACTGCCCGAGCCGGTGCAAGAGGCCCTGCGCCGGGGTGAAATCACGCAAGGTCACGCCCGGGCCATGCTGCCCTTGGGCGACGAACGCGAACAAATCGAATTCTGCGCCCGAATCAAACGCGAAGGCCTGAACGTCCGGCAGACAGAGACGCTGGTGCAAGAGATGATCGACGCGGCGGATCAAGAACCGCTGGCTTTGCTCGACCGCGAAGGGCGATCAAAGAAAGTCGGCCGGGGGCAGAACGAACATCTGGCGGCGTTGGAACAGCAATTCCGGATGGTACTGGGAATCAAAAAGGTCCAGATTACACACAACGCCCGGGGACGCGGCAGACTGGTGATCCACTTCCGCAATCATGAGGAATTTGATCGGGTAAGAGAGCATATTTGTGGCGTCAATAAAGCTGAAGTGCGTAGTGAAGCTGGGTAAAACCTGATAAATCTGCGTGCCGATATGATGAAAGATCTGGAATACAACAGGAATATTATTCAATAGTTTGTTGCATGAGAACTCTCGACCGTGAGTGTTAAACCCATTGCTTTAGTCACGGCGAAGAGTGTAGAGAGACGCGGATTTCCGCGTGGTGACAGGGCGCGATATAAGCTCTCCCGCTCGATACCTGCCGCCTTGGCGACCTTGGCGATACCTCCGCGCGCTTCGGCAACGTGCCGCAATGCAACCAACAGCACCTTCGGCTCTTCAGTATCCTCCATCGCCGCCTTGAGATATTCGGCCGCGAAAGCTCGGTTCTTCCGCAGCCTTTTGATCATCACCTCATCGTGTGAAATACTCACTTTATCTTTCATTGTTTCTCAGTCCTTCGTTTATAATCGTTCCAATATTCAACTGCCAGGCGAATGTCGGCTGATTGCCTGCGTTTATCGCCACCGCACAGCAACAACACGCATGTGCGGCCAATCATTGCGTAGTAAATCCGGTAACCCGGTCCCCAATCGATTCGCAATTCCCAGACACCATCTTTCAGGGGTTTGCAGTTGCCGAAGTTGCCAGCCGCCAGTCGGGCTATTCTCGCGGCAATCCGCGCTTCTGCCATTTCGTCTCTCAACGAATCCAGCCATTCCTCGAATATATTTTTGCCGGATTTAGTCAGGTAATGGTGTATTTCTATCATCACATAAATTGTAACTTATAAATCACAGATATGCAATTGCATATTTATAATTCGGGAGGTAAATTACAGAAAGACAATAAGCACTATCGGGTGGATTGATATCACCCGAATAATTGCGGGGCGTGGCGCAGCCTGGCTAGCGCGTCTGGTTTGGGACCAGAAAGTCGGAGGTTCAAATCCTCTCGCCCCGACTTGTTGCACATGGGGCCGTTCGAACATATTTCGAACGGGCTCCTTTTTTGGCGGTCATGAGTCATACTAATATCGAGTGATGATGAGTAAGGGGCACACTTTTTGCGGAGGCAATTAGATTGACAAATCATACGATAACACACGACGACCGCGCCGGATACCTCAGATGCTTAATCTATGACCTGTATGTTCTAGCCAGTGCCGTCAGCGAAATGAAAGAGACAGACAATTATGCCCTGACCGAGGTCTATAAGACTGCTGCACAACTGAAACTAAGGGCGGTCCATGATTTTTTCTTTCGGCCAAAAGCACAGGATTCGATTAAGCTGAACATGTTCGATTGCTATGGGCCGATGAAGCCCAAAAAAAATCCACTCAATAAGAACGCTTGGTTAACGCTCCAATCCATTCAAACCTACGTGGTCCATCTAGATAAAGCACGTGTTACCAAGAAATATGAGAAAGATGATAAATTAAGCGGGGCAAAGAAGGGGGATAATCTTCCGCAACCCAAATTCGACAAGGGAAATCAATCTGTTATTGACGCGTCTAAAAAACTAATGGAACAGGCCAAAGAATTCGTCGAAAGCGTATTGAAACATAAGGATTTTCCCGGTATCGACAGGAAATTTGGCAAACGCTGGTGGATTGGCTTTCAGGAAAAGCTTTACGAGGTATCTCAAAAAACTGAACTATGACCATGACGTGGGGCTTATTGCAGATGACATTGACCACCCGGCAATAATCCACTCTAATCTGGAGTGGGGGTGCTCTGGACGAAGACCAAGATGAAGCGTCGGATATGTTGTGGTTCGAGGCCCGCCGCGCCTTGGAGAAAAAGTTCAATTGGCGTCCAGTCGCCCCGACTTGTATATTTCGCTAAAATGTGTTCCCACGAAGGACCGTGGGAACAAGCAAAATTAAGTAGGACCGTGGGAACAAGCGAAATTAAGTAGGACCGTGGGAACAAGCGAAATTAAGTAGGACCGTGGGAACAAGCGAAATTAAGTAGGACCGTGGGAACAAGCGAAATTAAGTAACGCTAACGATTCATAGGAAAGCCTGGTTATGGGACTACGACCGCGAAGCAAGTTTGTGAAAAAGTTGAAAGCCCGCCGTTGCAGCAAGTGCGGGGCAAAGTTGAATACCCAGCAAATACGCTGCAAACGTTGCAGTTCCAGAGAAAAACGGCCCAGGAAAAAGGCCAAGCGAAGCGGATAATGTGACGAAAAAAGCACAAGGTCTTTGATCAGGGAAAGAGGTTTCTGCGCCTCGTTCTTTCTCATATAGGGTTCTCGTCCGCGGCTGGATGCCGCTCGCTCATCAGGCACGCAGCGAGATCCTTTTTATATTTTCCAGGCGGCATCAGGATGGTCTGTGCTGCCTGGAGATTCCCAGGTTTTCATTTAGGGAATATCAATTCCCTCTCAACGGTTACGCGGCAACACGCGAACTGCGCAACAACGGATACGAGGGGCCGATAGTCGCCCTGACGGCGTATGCGCTGAGCGAAGATCGGGAAAAATGCCTCGCCGCCGGCTGCGATTTCTACATCAGTAAACCCATTAAACGCGAGGAATTAGTAGAGATCGCGGCGAAATTTCTGCCGCAGTGGGCCCAGCGGTAATTCCCCACCCGTCATCAGGGGTAAAAAATGAGCAATTTGACAATTTTCACCTTTGACGTAGATTTATATAGAAGGCTTTTCTAGAGTTTCTCCAAGCTTCTGGGATAACGCGGACGCGCCGAGATCATTCGGCTCATGGCGGGTAACGGCCGACCGGGCATATTACGCGAAAAACTGACAAAGCAGCTTTCTGAGAGCTGTTACCAAGAGGCTTGACCATGAGTTTCATGAGCAAATTATTAATCGATGAACAAGCGGCTACGGCCGTTGAATATGCGGTGATGTTGGCCTTGATATTGATCGCAATCCTCAGCGCAATCGGCGCGGTGGGAGCCCAAGCCGGAGGGATGTGGGCCGGGATTATTAGCAATCTCCAAGCCGTTGGATTTTTAGATTGACAGCGCTGGGCGTTTCACCGTAGAAAACGATCATAGTAAAGCAACTTCGCCAGGATTTTAGCGTCGGGAATTTCATTTCCGCGCGCCATCTGGATCGCTTTTTCCCCAGTACATAAAAAAGGCTGGTTTTCTTCGCCGGGGAAGCCCTTGTTACCGACACTTTCCTTACAACAGGCATTTTTCCCCACAAGGATACTATCCCCTTAAGAAGCATAAGGTACACAAGCTGTTTTGATCCTTAGGTCAATGCGACATAAGCTTGTACAGATGCAGCTTGCCTGGGAAAAAACATCGGTCCTATGGTATTTTCATGTTGAGTTCCAAGAATCAGGCGCTTACCGAAAACAGTGCGGCTGAAAAAGCCAATTCTATCGCGCTAAGCAGCGACCTGAAAAGGTTGCTGGAACGCAGCTTTCGGCGCAACTTGTGATTTTTGACGGAGAAACAGGCGACACCTTGCGGGAATCGCCGGATATGCCCGAGTGCAACTGGTCCTTGTGCGCGAGATTTGTCGCATCATAACACAACGCGGCCGAGCAGAGTTTATCGAGGAAGAAGATCCTTTCATCATGCTGGCGCTGCCGATCATCGACGCCAAGGGCAATTGCTTGGTCGCCGCGGGCATCTTCCTCACGCGACGCACTGAACCCAGCGAATCACTCACCCGGCAGGCAAAACTGTTGGGCATGAAGCCGGACGAAGCGACCCAATGGGCCAGCCGACAAACTCCCTGGACGCCGGAAAGCCTCCAAAGTATCAGCGAATTAGTCCTCGACCAGGTGGAATTCCGACACCGCATCAAGGAATTGGAAGAAGAGACCAGCAACCTTTCGGTACATCTTGCCGGCAGCTACGAGGAAATCAGTCTACTATATCGCCTCACCCATAACCTGAAAATTTCCAAGAGCGATGAAGAACTGGGCCGGATAACGCTTAAATGGCTGGAAGAAGTGCTCCCCACGAAAGGTTTGGCACTGCAACTGACGCCCGTCCCCAACGCCGACAAATCCGTTACTCATACAGCCCGTAATTCCACGATCCTCATTACCCATGGCGATTGTCCCCTGAATAACGAGCAGTTTTCCGCGCTGGTAGACCATCTGGAAGTGAAAAAAAATAATCGGCTAACCGTGGTTAACCAGGAGACTACCAGTCGGGAAGATTGGCCTTGCGCGGAAGTGCGGCAAATGATTGTCGTCCCCATTGCCGAGGGCACGAATCTTTTCGGCTGGCTGGCGGCATTTAATCATTTGACCGATGGTGAATTCGGCACCGTGGAGGCGAATCTGCTGAACACCGTGGCCGCCATCCTGGGGATCCACAGCGGCAACATCGAGCTCTATCGGCAGCAGTCGGATTTACTGGCCGGGATCGTGCGGGCCTTTACCTCGGCCATCGACGCCAAAGATCCCTATACTTGCGGTCACAGCGATCGGGTGGCCCGCGTCGCCGTTCGCTTGGCCCAAGAACTCGGCTGCAACGAGCACCTGCTGAATACCTTGTACCTTTCAGGTTTGTTGCATGATATCGGCAAGATCGGCATTAATGATGATGTGTTACGTAAACCGGGCAAGCTGAGTAAAGAAGAATATCAACATATCAAAACTCACGTGGACATTGGCTATCGCATTCTCCGCGATTTAGGCAATCTCATCGACGTCCTGCCGGTCGTGCTGCATCATCATGAATCTTGGGACGGCGGCGGATATCCGGAAAAGTTGCTTGCCGAACGGATACCCCTTTCGGCGCGAATAGTCGCCGTGGCCGACGCCTACGACGCTATGAAAAGCGACCGCCCCTACCGCGAAGGACTGTCTGAAGAAAAAATCGAGGAAATCCTCCGTAACGGCGCCGGAAAACAATGGGATCCGGAAGTTATCGAGGCCTTTTTTCGGATTCGGGAAGATATTCATAAAATCTCGGAAAGCGACCCCGAACCGCTGGAAATCGCCATTTCACTATAAATGGGCGCGCATCTTTAACCGCACCACACCCTGCGGCAAAGAAGCAAGTGCCGTTTGCTAATTTCTACTTGCAACTTTCCCGCATCTATGGTTATCCTTATAATCAGAAAAACTGATCCGCGGGCGATATTTCAGCGCAATTATTATGGCGGATTCATATCGCCGGCCCCCTTGCGATAAGGAGTTGGCTCATGGAACTTTTTCCCGTGTTGCGAGATATTGCTCGACTTTTTGCGGTTATTCTCGCGTTAGTTGTATTCGGCGGCTGCCCGAAAGTCGAGAAACAGCCGGATAATGCCCGGATTTCAACAAACGAAGGCACTGTATATAAACAGCGCGAAGTAAAATTCAAAGGGGAAAAACGTGCGGCTAAACGGCCGACTTCAGCCGATAGTAAAACATCGTCACCCCGGGAAAAGGCGGGCTTATCCGGCACTGAAACAACCGCCGAAAAACAAGAACCGGAAAAGGCCCAAGCCAACGAAGACGAATACACCGAGGAAAAAGCGACGGAAGATGATCTAACTGAGGAAACAAACGACAGCTCCACCGTCTCGGAAGATGAGGATGATGCCGCGTCTGAACAGATGGCCGGGACCCGCGATCTCGGCCCGCCATTGGTCGATCATCCGGAAAACCTGAAAAAGGCGCACCCAGTTTACCCTGTCTGGATCGACGCGGTTGATAAACAAGTGGTAATGCAAGGGGAGATCTGCCAAACCGAAGTGCCCTTGGAAATGTTCGCTTGTCTGCGCGGCACAAAAGAGCACGAATCTGTCGTGGCCGTACCCACCGAGGCATTTATTGTCCATGGCGCCTTGCTGGCCATCGGGGCAAAACCAGGCGCCCCTGTGCAGTTCTATCCCGAGTATGTTCCCGCCAGCGGAAGCGAGATCGAAATCACCGTTCGTTGGAAAAATACAAAGGGCGAGGTGCAAACCGCCCGGGCACAAGATTGGATCCGAGACATTAAAACCGGCAAGGCGTTAGATCATCCTTGGGTATTTGCCGGCAGCGGTTTTTGGAAAGACGAAACCACCGATAAGGAATATTACAAGGCGGAAGGAGGCGATTTCATCTGCGTGGCGAACTTCCCCAGCGCCATGCTGGATTTGCCGATCAGAAGCAGCGAATCGAATGCAGAATTACTCTTCCAAGCCTTCACCGAAAAGATTCCGCCCCGCGACACGCCGGTAACATTAATTCTGAAACCGAAGACGGAAGGCGAAGAAAAGTAGGTGGTAGGTGGCTATTAGTTGTTAGTAATCAATTTCAGCTATCAGAGGTTGTGAAACAATAAGGGCCTCTAACAAAAGGGGACAGGTTCGGTTTGTGCAAAGCCGGGCACCATCGGGTACCAGGCGAAGCTTGGTCGGCATGGTCGATTGGTCGCGGGCCGTTCCAGCAAACCGAACCTGTCCCCTTCACGGTTTCCCTGAACCCTTTTAGTCTAGCAACCGATCCACACTTTCCAAAAGCCGGTCCATGGCGAATGGTTTCCGGATGTAATCATCCACTCCCAGCATTTCCGCATAGGCTTTGTGCCGGCTGCCTTCATTGGCGGTAATCATAATTACTCTCAGGGGGACGGGCCGGGTTCGCCGGATTTTCTCCAAAACCAAAAAACCGCTTCGCTTGGGCATCATCATGTCGAGAATGACTAAGTCGGGATTATCCCGTTCGGCCATGACAAGACCTTGATTGCCGTCCCGGGCGACCAGAATCTCATAGCCGCTGGCCTCCAGGGCAATGCGCATGGATTCCACGATTTCTCGGTCATCGTCTACCAAGAGGATGCGTTTATGCGGCTTTTCGGCCTTCTGGGTTTCATTTTTTTCGTCAACCATAATGGAATTACCTTCCCAACTATGTGCCGGATATTACAACGTACGGCCATAAAGCTAACATCCAACCAGGATAAGTAAAAATATCGCGGCAGCACGTACTCTCTTTATAGGTAATGGGCAGAAGAATGAATTGCAAGGGGGCCATTGGACCACAAGCTTTATGTGAAACTGGGAGAAAGAGGGGCTCTGCCCACTATACGGGTTATTCGTAACGATCCTGCACATATAATAAAAATTTCCCCCGAGGAGTATATTTTATTTTCAAATTTTTTCAAAACATCTCCCTCCCGGATTGACGTGACAGCCTCGGGGAGTTAGAATCCCATAGTTAGCGTGGGTAACAATTTTGGTAATTGAGTCTGTAGGTCGCCTAGATTGGGGGGTGGAAAATGCAAATCCACCAAACCCCAAAGGGAATAACAGTCCAAACGCCTGCTAAACTAAATTTATTTTTAGAGGTAATTGGAAAGCGAGATGACGGGTACCATGAGATAGAAAGTCTCCTCTGCCCGATTACCATTTTTGATACCATACGGTTTTCGGAAAATCCGGACGGAGAGATTGATTTTCGGTTATATAAGTCGTTTGGACTAAGTAAGTTAACAGATGCTCAGTCCACAATAATACCGGGAGATAACAGAAACATAACGGTGCGGGCGGTAGAACTGCTTCGGCAGCATGCCGGAATCCGTGCCGGTGCTAAGTTGGGGCTGATTAAGCGGATTCCATCCGCGGCGGGTTTAGGCGGAGGTTCCAGCGACGCGGCCGCGGCATTAGCCGCGGCTAATATTGGCTGGGGGCTCAATTGGCCGATCAACAAGTTGGCACGGTTAGCCGCAATATTGGGGAGCGACATTCCGTTCTTTCTCGCCGGCGGCCCGGCTATCTGTCGCGGCCGCGGCGATCAAGTTGAACAGGTCGACGCCCTAGGATTGCTGCACTTCGTGGTAGTAAAACCACCTGCGGGATTGTCAACGGAGGCAGTGTATCGGGTTTGCCGACCAGCCGAAAGACCGCTGTCGGTCTTGCCGCTTGTCTATGTGCTAAAGCAAGGCAATAAAAATAAAGCGAGCCGAATGCTTTTTAATCGATTGCAGGCAGGAGCCGCGACGCTCTCATCCTGGATTGATCGCTTAAAAGAGGAATTCGACCAGTTGGATTGCCTGGGCCATGCCATGACGGGAAGCGGTTCGTCGTATTTTGGAATTTGCCGTCACGCGCGCCATGCACGGCGCATTGCGCGACGTTTGCAGTTACTAAACATAGGGAGTGTATACGCAGTTCGCAGTTGCCGCTGAATCGCCCGTATCGTAAGGAGAACGGCCGTGGAAATCACCGAGGTTCGTGTCAAACTCATGGATGAGGCGGGAGAGCGACTCCAGGCATTTTGCTCCATTACCTTCGATGACGCCTTCGTCGTCCGCGACTTGAAAATTATCGAAGGAACTGCTGGTCCATTTGTGGCGATGCCCAGTCGCAAGTTAACCGCTCATTGTTTTCAATGCGGCTGCAAGAATCACCTCCGCGCAGCCTATTGCAACCAATGCGGTTTACGCTTGAAAGAGCAGCCGTCTATTAAGGACGAAGACGGTCGTGCGAAGTTGTACGCTGATATCGCACATCCGATTAATTCAGCGTGCCGAGAAATGATCCAGGAAAAAGTCATCGCCGCTTTCGAGGAGGAAAAAGCCCGGGCAAAACAACCCGGCTACATTTCCGCCTACGATGACTTGGATGCCGGAGATATTGACGTCACTTCCCGTACGGGAACGGTTTCGCCCACGCAAATACAAGGCGCGGAAAAACCCCGGGGGCCGCATAAGGCTCCCTCACGTGAAGCCCAGGCAAACCGACCCGAAAACGGGGAATTTGGAGCAGGTATTTTCGATTAAGTCTGGGTACGAAGTCGTTCGTGCCTCATTACCGCCGCATTAGCACGGCGGGGTAGGAGAGTTCGTAGGAGGGATTTCGTCGTTTGCTTTCCGGCAATAAGAGCTTTAAAGCGATATTTACTTTCCTTCTTTCGCGCCGACGACGGCAATCCCGAAGGTTTGGCCGCCTTTATCGTCCGGCACATTGCAGGGCAGCAGAGCTTGGTGTTTATTCGTATCCACGGTAATCGTCCTGGCGCCGTTGACGGTCTTCGGGGTCTCGATCACCTCGAACTTCCCGGGGGAGGTCTCTTTTACGACGCTTATTGTTCCATCCCTGCCATTAGCGTCATGGCCACGCTCAACATTGGGTCATACGCCACGCCATCCACGCCCCGGCCGATATCAACCGCCGCAAGCACTTTCCCATTTTCCGAATCCAGCACGATCATCTTCTGATTCCCGCACCCGGCGAACAAGCGATGGTGTTCAATATCGATGGCCAGACCAGTCGGTCCTTTTCCCGGCGCGAATGGCCAGTGTGCCAATACTTGGTTCGTCTTGCTGTCGATTTTCACCACCTCGCTCTTGTCCTCGACATTGATAAAGACATGGCCCGCGCCGTCTGCGGCAGCGAACTCCAGCGTGCCGCCCACTGCAATGGTGACCGGATCCTTATCAAGATCGGCGGGATCAATCACGGTCACGTCCCCGCCGGAGTGATTCATGGCTAGGATGTGTTTGCTGGCAGGATCGTAAATAATGGCGTCTGGATTACGGCCGGTCTTGATGGTTTTGCTGACTTTAAATGTTTTCAGATCAAAGACGCTTACCGTATTGTCACGACCGTTCGATGTGAATCCCAGATTTTGTTCCACCGCCAGTGCCACGCCGTGCACGCCGTTGGTATTGGGAATGTCACCGATCACGGCGCCCTTTTCAAGGTCGAGGATTTGAACGTGCGTGCTGCGGGGAATATAAAGACGTTGGACCGTCGAATCGAGGCAGATATAATCCCAGCGGCCATCGCCTCCAATGGGTATTGTCTTCAATAACACTAGCATCGCAACTGTAAGCATCTCCATAATCATCTCCTTTTTGTGTTGAGGGGGGAAAATAGTGAATGCGGGCGAAAAGCCTTGCGGCTCATCATTGCTATGAAAAATACCGCACGGCATTTATGAAAACTTGCAGCCCATCGCCAACGGAACCCGCTTCGCCGCGCGTCCAGCGAGGATGTTGGGTAGGGTCTATATGCCTTTCCGGATGAGGCATTAATCCCAAAACCCGGCCCGTGGAGTCGCACACGCCCGCCACGTCGGCCTGCGAGCCGTTGGGATTATCCGGATAAGCTACGGGACTATCTCCATTTGCCTGCTGAGTGACATATCGCAGCACCAACTGCCCGGCGGAGTCTAAATTCCGCAGTGTTTCCTCCTCTCGGGCGACAAATTTACCCTCGGCATGGGCCACCGGCAAATACATGCGTTCGATATCTGTTAAAAACACGCATTTTGTGCTTTTCACTTCGAGTTTCACCCAGCGGTCCTCATATCGGCCCGAGTCGTTGAGCATCAATGTGGCGGCGGGGCCTTTTTCGCGATCCGTTTTAAGCAGCACAGGCGATTTCATCAACACCTGAAAGCCGTTGCAGATTCCTAAAATCAATTTTCCGTCGTCTTTGAACTTTGCCATCTGGTCAGCCAGATGGTGTTGCATCAAGTTGCCGAAAATCCGTCCCGCGGCAATGTCGTCGCCAAAACTGAAACCTCCGGGAATGCAAAGGATTTGGAACCGCTCGAAAATATCCGGCTGTTCCAATAGACGATTGATATGCAAGGTCTCGGTCTTCGCCCCGGCCTGTTGGAAGGCAAAGGCGGTTTCCACATCGCAATTTGTGCCCGGAGCACGGAGGATTAAAACGTTTGGCGTGGGCATTGGATGATTCAGAGGTCAGGGTTCAGGATTCAGAGCCAGGTTGTGTCGGTCCGGTATTGACTTGTTAATGATGTATTCCGACATCAATAGGATGCATTGGTTCGCCAACCGTTTCTCCTATCTCGTAAAGAAAATCGGGCGAAAAATCAGCGCCATTAGGCCATACTATAGTATCGATGTCGTGATTGACTTCAAACTGCTTAAAATAGGATAAATCCTTTAGCGGCTCAAAAATCGGACCGTCGAGATGATTGCCGAGATCAACGTTTCGGACCTCTTCATTATCGAATCGAACTTGAAGTTTGTATCCGCTTAGATATAAAGCGTCCGTGACGTAATGCATATCAATAGGATACTTCATTTGGCAAACTCCACGGTCTCGTCTTCAGCAAGACAAGTTGCGTATTGCAAGGCTTCATCAATGTCGGCGGATTCAAGATATGGATAATTTATGAGAATCGTTTGCTTTGTTTCTCTCGAGGCCATAAGCCCAAGCAATCGTGAAACCGGGAAACGAAGATTGCGAATACACGGATTGCCGGTACAAATATTCGGATCGATGGTTATGCGTTCTAACTTCATGCGCAAAACCTCCGGATTTTATGTATACCAGAAAATAATTGGCTACTTTATTTCCTATACGACATTTTATTCAATCTCTACGCTGATTGAAAAGCAAATAAATAATATTCATAACAAAATTTTGTTTTCTATATATAAATTCAATCCAATCATTCACCGTTTATTTCTCTTTCCTTAGCCCACAATATAACGTCCAGATGTGCTCGTGT
Source organism: Pirellulales bacterium (assembly GCA_963820545.1). Classification (GTDB taxonomy): domain Bacteria; phylum Planctomycetota; class Planctomycetia; order Pirellulales; family Thermoguttaceae; genus CAWGAJ01. The sequence continues at coordinate 1,022,376 of CAWGAJ010000002.1, read as the reverse complement.
AATACCTTCTTTCGATGCAACGTCTTTTGCAAATACTTGAAAAATATGATTAGTTTCTGGATTAAGTTGATTGAGACCTGGCCATGGAGGGAGTTGACCTCGTTTACCAATTCGCTTCAGTGCTGTAGCAACGAGCCTGTCTAGGGGAATCTCCATCCATTCTTCATTAAATTTGACTTTACACGAAAGAAATCTGTTGTAGAAGATGTCTCGGAGAAAAATGTTTAACGCCTTACGAGCGGCTCCCCAATGCTGCGATTCCATAGGAAACGCCGTTTTGAGTTTCTCTGTTTCACGATCTAAGGTTTTAAAAAATCGACTTCAATATTTGTTTGAAATATATTCAAATCAATTTTGGCAAGATATTTTTGGGCTGCCTTTATAACTCCTTTAGAACCTTGGTTGCGAAGTGTAGATGGACCGATTGTCGTGATTGCTATATATCGTTGTATATCTTGTAGAAAATTTTTATCTTTCAGCATATGGTATCATCCTTTATTTATTTCAACATTTTCACCAGCACATGGGTTTTTGCCAGGCTTCTTTGAGCGAGGCTATGTCGGCCTTTAGGACGGGCTGGTCAAGGATGATTTCAAGCGTTGTGCCTTCAACTACTACGCCGATTTTGGCACAGACGATGCCGGACATGGCGGCTTCAAACGCGGCGGCGTTCTCCGGCGTCACTTCGCAGACGAAGCGGGTGTTGGATTCGCTGAAAAGCAAGATGGTGGAGAAGGGGACAGTCCCATTTTCGCCGACCATGCTACTCGCATGGTGCCCGGAAAATCGGGACAGTCCCCCTAAATCGATTTTCGCCCCGAATCCGCCGGCAAAGGCCATTTCGGCCACCGCCACGGCCAGGCCGCCTTCGCTTAGGTCGTGGCAGGAACGCACCAAGCCCGCATGGATCGCCTGATGCAACGCGGCAAAGGTTTTTCTTGCCACGGCGGCATCGACTTTCGGCACTTCTCCGCCGGAAAGTCCTTCGACCAAGGCAAAATGTGAACCGCCGAGTTCGTTTTTGGTCAGGCCGACTTGATAGAGATAATTTCCAGGCTGTTTCAGATCCATGGTTACGCAACGTCGCACGTCGTCGATCTGACCAATGGCGCTGATTAAGAGTGAGGGCGGAATGGAAATTGGTTCCTTTGCACCCAAGGGCCTGAACTCATTGTTCAGGCTGTCTTTTCCGCTGATAAATGGGGTGCCCAACGTTACAGCCACGTCGTGACAGGCCAATGCGGCTCGGACCAGCGAGCCGAGTGTTTCAGGCCGATCGGTGGCGCCCCAGCAGAAATTGTCGAGGATGGCGATACGCCTGGGATCGGCCCCTACGGCCAGGCAATTGCGCACTGCCTCGTCGATCGCACTGGCAGCCATCCAATAGGTGTCGAAATCGGCATAACAAGGATTCATGCCGCAGGCGATCACTATCCCGCGATGGCTCGTAAGTACGGGCCGAAGCACAGCAGCGTCGCCAGGACCGTCGTTGTTCACGCCGGTCAGGGGTTTGATCACGCTGCCACCCTGCACTTCGTGATCATATTGCCGAATCACCCACTGCTTACTGCAAACATTCAGGGAGCCGAGGATTTTATGCAGGATATTCGTGTAGTCGGAATCGGCACTGGCTGGCAAGCAGCCAGTGGCACCCGAGTCCGCCGAATCTGCCCTCACCCTTGCCCTCTCCCGGAGGGAGAGGGGAGAAAATGGTGGCGGCGTATAAACTGCATCTCGGATCACTGGCGGTCGGCCATCGTGGAGAAAGTCCATGGACAGATCGGCAACTTGATGATCATTATATTTCAGCACCAATCGGCCGGTAGATACAAATTTGCCGATGATCGTGGCCTCCACCCCTTCCGACGCGCAGAGTGCGGATAGTTCTTCCCATTTTTCCGGCGGCACGGAAAGGGTCATGCGTTCCTGGGCCTCGGAGATCCAGATTTCGGTGTAGGAGAGGCCCTCATATTTAAGCGGAATACGTTCGAGCCATACTTCAGCGCCGATTTTTTCGCCCATTTCGCCCACGGCGCTGGAAAATCCGCCCGCCCCGCAATCGGTCACGGCGTTGTACAAACCTCGATCCCGGGCGACCAGCAGTACGTCCAACAGCATCTTTTCCGTAATGGCATTGCCGATTTGCACTGCCCCGCCGGAAAGGGTTTCGCTGTGGCTGGTTAATTCGGCGGAACTGAAGGTGGCACCGTGGATGCCGTCCCGGCCGGTCCGTCCGCCCACGGCCACAATATAATCACCGGGTTGGGGCTGTTTGAAGGATTTATCGCGGGGGATCAAACCCACGTTGCCGCAATAGACCAGCGGATTGCCCAGGTATCGAGGATCAAAATAAATCGCGCCGTTGACCGTGGGAATGCCCATGCGGTTGCCATAGTCACGCACGCCGGCCACCACGCCCTTTATCACCCGGCGCGGATGCAGCACGCCCGGAGGCAGCTCTTCCACGGGCGTATCGGGCGGAGCGAAACAGAATACGTCGGTGTTGCAGATCGGCTTGGCGCCCAGGCCGGTGCCCATCGGATCGCGGATCACGCCACCGATGCCGGTATTTGCACCGCCGTAAGGCTCCAGAGCCGAGGGATGATTGTGCGTTTCCACTTTGAAGGCGACATTATACCGCTCGTCGAAGCGGATCACGCCGGCGTTGTCGGAAAACACGCTCACGCACCAGTCGTCTTTGCCCAGTCTTTTGCGGATTTGCCGCGTGGCGGCAAAGATCGTCTCCTTGAGCATGTTCTGAAAATGCCGCTGGCCTTGGTCGTCGCGATAGTGGATCTTTCCGGCAAGAGTTTTGTGGCTGCAATGTTCGCTCCAGGTTTGGGCGAGGGTTTCGAGTTCCACGTCGGTCGGATCGCGGCCCAGATTATGGTAATAATCGCGGATCGTCTGCATTTCCCTGAGCGACAAAAAGAGCTGCCCTTCCAGGCTCATTTTTTGTAACGACTCGTCATCCATGTTGCGGATCGGCACGGTAATCAGCCGGAATTCGTAGGGCGATCCGACCTCTAAGCGGTTAAAGTTCAGCGGCCCGATTATTACTTGCTCGATGGCGTCGTTGGCCAGCACTTTTGTGCACAAAAGCGAGAGGCGATCCTCGGGCAGGTTTGCGATCCAGTATTTTTTCAAGGTGCGCACGACCTCGGCCTGCATGCCGAAATCGGCAATGGCCGCCTGCGTGCTCATGGCCACCGGGTCCATTACGCCCGGCTTGGGCAAGACGTGAATCATAAGTACGTTGTCGTTACTATGGGGGCCATGACCAACCTCCGGTTGGTGCCCGGCTTGTCCAGCAGTGTGGAAAGCACGGTTGGGCAAGCCAACCGTGGCACCCTTGCCGACCTGTGACACAATAGACCGTTCAACAACACGGTCGGTGAGCAGTTCGTCGGCCAGCCGGGCGATTTGCGCTTCATCCAGGTTGCCTTGGATCAAATATCCTCGGGCCGTGGTTACCGCAAGATTGCGGGCAATGCCTAGTTCGGTCGCGGCAACGGCCACTTGATGAGCAGTTAAATCTACTTGTCCTTCGGCCGGATGGATGTCAACTTCCCAAAGCATCGCGGTTTTTCTTGGCTAGAGTGAGTAAATTAAAGAGTTCCTCGTTGTTGCCGTTGCGCAGGGCGGATTGTAAGGCGCTTAAGTTGGCGGAGAATTGTTCCAAGGCGTCTAAAACATTGCGGCGATTATGTGCGAAAATCTGTTGCCACAACTGCGGCTCTCCCGAGGCAATGCGCGTGGTGTCGTGTACGCCGGGGCCGGCCAGGCGGAAATATTTTTCGGGCAATGAGGCGGCCAGCGCCGCGGCGACAAGATGGGGCAAATGGCTGGTCAAGGCCAATGCCCGATCGTGCTCTTCGGGCGAAAGCTGTACCACCACCGAACCCAGCGCCCCCCAAAACTCCTCTAAAAAATCAAAATCCTCGGCCATGGTGTTTTTGGTGGGAGTGAGGATCGCAATGTGCCCTTCAAACAAATCAGCCTTGGCAAAGCCGGGGCCGGTCTTTTCGCTGCCGGCCAGGGGATGGCCGCCCAAATAGCGGCAAGCCCGGGGAAGTCCTTCGTCCAGGGCCGCAACGATCGCCTGTTTGACACTGCCGGCGTCGGTCAAAAGCATGCCCTCGGGACAGTGCAACGCGGCCTTGCGCACATCTTCGACGATCCTGCCCACCGGCGTACACACGATCACAAGTTCGGCCTCGACCACGCCCTTTTCGATGTCCACCGTGGTATGGTCCACGGCGCCTATTCGCCGCGCCACCCGGAGACTTTCCTGGCGCCGCCCAATGCCAATCACCTGCTCGGCCAACTTTCGTTGGCGCAGGGCCAGCCCGATCGATCCTCCGATCAGGCCGACTCCCACGATTGCCACGGTTTTGAGCGGTTTCATGTTATTGCTCAAGGGACTTTCGGTCGTTAAACAGCCCATTGTAGCAAAATCGCCTGTTAAGGGAGCGGGGGGCTTTATGAGGGGTAAGGGCCAAAGGCTAAGGTCAGAGCAAGGGGGTAAATCAAGTATGCCCACCGCACGTTTTACCGTGGAATTTGGTGGGACATCGCTATGCCTGTGATTCCCCAGAGATAGTGAATTCCAATATTATATCCAACTCTATCAAATTACAGATTTTCAATAAATCCACCAAAATAATTGACAGATGTTAAGGAGTGGAATAAATTGGAGGTTAAATTACTTGTGTTTCCTGACAAGTCAAGTGAGGCAGCGGCTTTAGTCACGTGGAGATTATTTATTGAATTTTTGCGCAATTTGCCACGGGCTACTTCTTAAATAGCCTTTAGTAAAAGGCTCGATTCCCTTGAACCACGTTATTGCGTTTTTTGCGCGCCCTTTGGATCAACGTGGAATCGCACCTTTATTTTATAAATAACACTTTAACAGACACGCTTTATAGAAAAAATACTATGTTGTGCAAAAACCTTTTAATGTGGAGCATGGCAATAGTACTGTTGACACTATTCGCAGGAAGCCAACAGGCAACGGCGGCAGATTACCAACTCACAAGAAGTATTGGCGGTACTGGTGCCGGCACTGGGAACGGGCAGTTCAATAATCCCTCCGATGTGGCCATTGACTCATCGGGGAATGTCTGGGTTGCCGACACGTGGAACAACCGCATCCAGGAATTCGACAGTAACGGCCAATTTCTAAAAACTATCGGCTCATCCGGAAGCGGGAGCGGTCAGTTCAATTATCCGCATGGCTTAGCCACGGATTCATCGGGGAATCTCTGGGTTGCCGACACGTGGAACAACCGCATCCAGAAATTCAGTAGCAGTGGTACTTATCTCTTTCAATTCGGCTCACTTGGCACCGGATACGGGCAATTCAATAATCCTTACGACGTGGCTATGGACCAGTCGAATAACATCTTTGTTACTGATTACTGGAACGACCGAATCGAAAAATTCAATAGCAGCGGCTCATATCTTACACAGTTCGGTTTATATGGCGACGACAATGTGCATTTAACTCAACTCGGAGGTTTGGCTGTGGACTCGTCGGGAAATGTCTTGGTTGTTCTATCGGCAGACAACTGTATTCAGAAGTTCGATAACAGTGGAATGTATATCAGTCAGTTTGGTTCATGGGGTAGCGGGAATGGTCAGTTTAATAGGCCAATGAATGTGGCACTGGACTTATCAACAAATCTCTGGATCGCTGATTGTTTCAACAGCCGAATTCAGGAGTTCGAAGGCAGCGGAATGTATCTAACAAAATTCGGCACTTACGGGAGCGGAAACGGTCAGCTAAATTGCCCTGAGGGTTTGGCCGTGGACTCGGGGGGGAACATCTGGGTCGCTGATACGAGAAATCACCGCATACTGGAATTCAGCCTTGTTCCTGAACCTTCAACCCTTGCCATATTAGGAAGTTGTGCTATTACTCTGTCCGCTTACTATTGGCGGCGAAGGCGGCTTAAATAAGAACACTCCTTTACACTGCTTTATCCTGAAGTCTCCTTCACCTGATATCGGAGGGGCAAAAGCTTTTTCCTGCCCACTTACCCCTGATTTCCTGTCCGGTGACTCCTCTAATTGCCATTGACCCTTAGGCGGGTTCTACTACAATGCCGCAACTTGTTATTCTGCATTGTTCTAGCTAATTTTTGGACGAACTAGACATGGCCGAGCGACCAGAATCGAAACCGATTGGCTCAGCGGCAGCCCTTGAGGCCGCTCGACGCGATAAACTGCACAAGATAGTTGAATTGGGTGTTGATCCCTGGGGATCTCGTTTCGATGGTAATCAGCCTATCGCCGAAATACGCAAGCGTGTTGATGAGATTGTAGTCGAGTCTCCATCTCCGCAATCAGAAGGGGACAGTCCCATTTTTGCTGCGCAAAAATCGGGACAGTCCCCGGCTGCGCAAAAATCGGGACAGTCCCCTGCGCAAAAATCGAGACAGTCCCCGGAGCATGGTCCGCACGTTCGCGCGGCGGGGCGCATTATCCTCCGGCGTCCTTCGGGGAAGGTCCACTGGCTGCAAATTCGCGATTGGACCGGGACCATCCAGGTGATGATCGGCAAGGCCCAGGTGGGCGAGCGAAATTGGGAACTTGCCCAATGCCTTGACCTGGGCGATCTGGTGGGCGTGGACGGCCAGTTCCATCGCACCATGAAAGGTGAACTGACAATCTTTGCCGACGGCCTGCATTTCCTCAGCAAGTCGATCGAAACGCCCCCGGAAAAATGGGCCGGACTGATTGATCCCGACCTGCGCCAGCGAATGCGTTATCTCGATTTGATCCACACCGAGGGCGTTCTGGAGCGTTTTCTGCGGCGAACTAAGATAGTGCAATCCATCCGCCGTTCGCTAGATGCTGAAGGATTTATTGAGGTGGAGGGTCCCACGTTGCACGCCATTGCCGGCGGGGCGGCTGCCCGACCTTTTAGTACTCATCACAACGCCCTGGACATCGATCTTTACTTGCGCATAGCCTTGGAACTGCATCTGAAACGGCTTTTAGTGGGCGGAATCGAACGGGTATATGAACTGGGCCGAGTCTACCGCAACGAAGGCATCAGTCCCCGACACAATCCCGAGTTTACCATGCTCGAGGTCTATCAGGCCTACGGCAATTACGAAACGATGTTGGCGCTGACCGAAAAGATCATCCTGGATGCCATCCGCGCCACCAACCAGGATTTGAAGATCAACTGGGGCGATAAGGTGATCGATTTTACGCCGCCGTTTGCCCGAAAGACATACAACGAGCTATTTACAGAACATACAGGCGTTTCGCCCGATGATGCACCAGCGGTCAAGGCAATAGCCCAGAAGCTGGACATGGCGACCACGGGAAAACATCCCGACGTGATCAAGAATGCGGTTTTCGAGGAGGTGGTCGAAAAAGCGTTGTCCGGTCCGGTGTTTGTGCTCGACTATCCAGCCAGCATCTGCCCGCTTACAAAACGCAAGCGCGAAAATCCGGCCGTGGCCGAGCGTTTTGAATTGTTTATCGAAGGCATGGAAGTGGCCAACGCCTACACGGAATTAAACGATCCCGATTTGCAGGAAGAGCTGTTTTCCCGGCAGCTTGAGGGACTGCCGGAAGAAGAATCGATGGCCAAAATGGACCGCGATTTCATCCGGGCGTTGCGTCACGGCATGCCGCCAGCCGGCGGGCTAGGCATCGGCATCGACCGCCTGGTAATGCTGTTGACCAACGCGCAATCCATCCGCGAGGCGATACTTTTTCCGCTGTTGCGTCCGGAAGTGTAAAAGAAGGCAAGATTGAAAGAGACGAACATTATTCCGCCAGTCGTTGACCGGCGGCTACTATCTTCTATCTCCTATTTCCTATCCCCTATCCACTGAACCCTGAACCCTCTCATGTACAAACTGCTTATCTGTTGGCGGTATTTGTGCACGCGGTACATCGCCCTGGCGTCGATTGTGAGCGTTACGCTGGGCGTGGCCACGATGATCGTGGTCAACAGCGTGATGGAGGGTTTTACCAGCGAGATGCAGAATCGCATCCACGGTATCATTTCCGACGTGGTGGTGGAATCGCGCAATTTTAGCGGCATGCGGGACGCCGACACGCACATGGAGGATATTCGCCGTATTGCGGGCGATTCCATCGAAGCGATGACGCCCACGGTAGTGGTGCCGGCCTTGCTCAGTTTTCGCTTCAACGGGCAATGGATGACTCCCCGGCCCGTGCAACTGATCGGCATCGACGAGGCCACCCAAAGCAAGGTCAGCGATTTCAGCAAGTATCTGCAACACCCGGCCAATCGCAAGAAAATGAGTTTTGAACTGCGCGAGGACGGCTACGATGTGCGCGATCACCAAGGCGGCCCGGAAGCCGCCACGCGTCCGCAAATGGCCGAAGCCGGCTGGAAACGCCGCCGCCAGATGGACCGGCTCAAGGCGTTTCAGGAGGAGTATTACCCAGCGGAAAAGCAGGAGAGCCCCGCGGCCCGGAATTCCTCTTCCACAAATGCCCCCAACAACGAGCAGGCTAAAGGGGACAGTCCCATTTTCGCTGACACGAAAATTGGGACAGTCCCCAACGTGTCGGCCACTTCTTACCTGGAAAACAACAAAGACAATATTAGCAATAACAATAGCGCTAGTAATAATAACGATGCCGCGACAGAATTTTCGCCGTCTCCCTCAGCAGATATTCCCACCGCAGATCCCTTTGGCAACCGTCCGATAACGCCCTCCGCAGCGGGCAACCAGACGACCGGACAAGGCGACGCCCATGAGTTCGACATGGCCACCCAACAGCACGCCGGCGTGGTGCTGGGCATTGCCATGGCCTGCATCCGGACGCTAAAAGACAATGAAAAACCCCGCCAGGGTTTTGAAGATCGTTTTCTGCTCTTGCCGGGCGACGACGTGATACTCACCACCCTCACGGTAGGCACGCCGCCGAAGTTCATCAGCGACAATTTTACCATCGTCGATTTCTATGAGAGCAAGATGAGCGAATACGACTCGAGTTTTATCTTTGTGCCCATTCGCAAATTGCAGGAATTGCGGGGGATGATCGATCCGACTTACGGCGATGGATTGGTCAACTCGATCCAGATCAAACTCAAGCCGGGCGCCAACGGCGAAGAAGTCCGCGACCGGTTGGGCCAGGCCTTTCCCCGAGAATTTTATGTCGTGGAAACCTGGCGCGACAAACAAGGGCCGCTGTTGGCGGCCGTGCAAATGGAAATCGCCATCCTCAACGTACTGCTGTTCCTGATCATTACCGTGGCGGGTTTTGGGATTTTGGCGATCTTCTACATGATTGTGGTGGAAAAGACCCGTGATATTGGCATTCTTAAATCCTTGGGCGCATCGGGGCGGGGCGTGATGGGCATATTTCTCACATACGGCCTTTCCTTGGGATTGATCGGATCGGGCGCGGGATTGGCCTTGGGCCTGCTTTTTGTCCGTTATATCAACGAGATCGCCGACCTTTTAGGAAAAATCACCGGCCGTCCGGTATTTGATCCCGCGATCTACTATTTTTATAAAATTCCCACGATTGTCGTGCCCCAGACCATCGCTTGGATTGTGGCCGGGGCGGTGGGCATTGCCGTGGCGGCCAGCATTCTGCCGGCTCGACGCGCAGCGCGATTACATCCCGTGGAGGCCCTGCGATATGAGTAACAAACTCGATCAAATGCCGCTGCTTACACCAACCAAAAGCATAGTTCCGGAGCGCAAATCCCTTCCCGAGGTTGTGCTCATCAAAGATCATCCCCATTTGATTCTCGGTCCGCATCATCCGCTGGCTCAGTCTCCTCAGCCGGAAACAGGCCACCACGCTTCCGAGCTTATTTCCCCACAAAATATTTTGCCGGAAGAACAAATCATGAAGGCCGTCGGGCTTTATAAAACTTACCGCAAAGGCCCGGCCGAAGTGCCCGTGCTCAGGAATTTGAACCTGGAAATCCGCCGCGGGGAGTTTATCGCGATCGTGGGCCAGAGCGGTTCGGGAAAAAGCACCTTGCTGCACTTGCTCGCCGCGCTGGACTCGCCGGACCAAGGCGAAATCCACTTCGGCGGACGGCGCATCGACACCCTGTCGGCCGCCGATTGCGATGCCTTGCGCAATAAGCGTTTGGGCATGATCTTCCAGTTCTACCACCTCTTGCCCGAATTCTCCACACTGGAAAACGTGCTTGCGCCGCTGATGATCGTCGATGGGATTTTTAGTTACTTTCTGAAGCGAAAAAAACATAAAGCAGCGGCCCTGGATCTGCTGGAAACCTTAGGGCTTAGCCATCGCTTGAAACACAAGCCCCGGGAGCTTTCGGGGGGGAGATGCAACGGACAGCCATTGCCCGGGCCCTGGTCGCCCAGCCCGAGGTCCTCTTGGCCGACGAACCCACCGGAAATCTCGATCAAGCCTCCGGCCAGGAGATCATGAAAATTTTGCGAACCTTGAACCAACAGCATCATCTCACTATAGTGATGGTAACGCATGATCATTCCCTGGCCCAACAGGCCGACCGCATTGTCCGCCTGGCCGGCGGTAGGATTGAAATATAAATTAATGAATGCTGAATAAATCAACTAATTCGCTGCATTTTTTCACTGTCCACTGTCCACCGTCCACTGTCCACTAATACAATCCACTTTCCACTATCTCCCATGTCTTCGCAAAACACTCTAAAGGTCTACATTAACGGCAAACTCTACAGTAAAGAGGATGCCAAGATCAGCGTCTACGATCACGGCCTGCTCTACGGCGACGGGGTGTTCGAGGGCATTCGCAGTTACGGCGGCAAGGTCTTCCGGCTGGAGGCACATCTAGATCGGCTGTGGAACTCGGCCAAGGCGATCTTGCTGGATATTCCTTTAAGCAAGGAGGCCATGGCCCAGGCCATCAAAGACACCCTGGCGGTCAATAATATAAAAGACGGTTATATCCGCGTAGTGGTTACTAGGGGCGTGGGCAGCTTGGGCCTGGATCCTGACCGCTGCAGCGAGCCTCAAGTAATCATCATCACTGACTATATTTCCCTGTATCCCAACGAACTCTACGAGCAAGGCTTGGAAATAGTCACGGTAAGCACGCTCCGCAATCATCCGGCCGCGCTGAATCCGCGGATAAAGTCGCTCAACTACTTGAATAATATATTGGCAAAAATCGAGGGGGCGCAGGCGGGCTGCATCGAGGCCTTGATGCTTAATTGTAGGGGCGAAGTGGCCGAATGCACCGGCGATAACATCTTCATCGTGCGCAAAGGCCGCTTGCTCACTCCGCCCAATGAAGCCTGCATTTTGGAGGGCATCACGCGCGAGGTGGTCATCGACCTGGCCCGCCAGGCGGGCATTGAGGTTCTGGAAGTCACTTTGACCAAGCACGACGTGTATATCGCCGACGAATGTTTCTTGACCGGCACGGCCGCCGAGGTGGTGCCGGTGGTGATGGTCGACAGCCGCCCGATCGGCTCCGGCGCCCCCGGCCCGGTGACCTGCGACCTAATGGCCCGCTTCCGCATACTGACCCGGGGATAAGAAGGGGATAGGGATTGGAAATGAGTCATAAAGCCGCGACGGGCACCAACGGGCACCATGCGCAGCATGGTCGATTGGTCGGTCGCGGTTTTGCACCTCGTTCCCAGGCTCCGCCAGGGAACGTTCAGAGGAGACTTCTGTGGAGTGGATACACTACTTCTTCGATTTATTTACTCATCTCGATCAGGTTCTGGCAGATCTCTTAAGAAACTATGGAACTTGGACATATACCATTCTTTTTGTGGTAATCTTTTGTGAAACCGGGCTGGTGGTTACTCCTTTTTTGCCTGGCGACTCCCTTCTTTTCCTCGCGGGTGCATTCGCATCAAGGGGATTGAATCCATATTTGATTTTTGTTATTTTGAGTTTTGCCGCCATTTTAGGCGACACAGTGAACTATTGGCTGGGACATTATATCGGCCCCAAGGCGTTTACTGGACGAGTACGTTTTTTAAAGAAAGAATACCTCGATCGTACGCACCGCTTCTACGAAAAATATGGCGGTAAGACGATCATTTTAGCCCGCTTCGTGCCGATTATTCGCACCTTTGCGCCCTTTGTGGCGGGCATCGGCGCGATGAATTACGCACGTTTCATCGTTTACAACATTATTGGCGGAGTAGCTTGGGTAGCGATCTTCGTCTTTGCTGGTTATTGGTTTGGTGAGATACCGAGAGTAAAAACAAATATTCACTGGGTGATCCTGGCGATTATCGTTATTTCTGTGATGCCCATGGTGGTCGAATATTTGCGCAGCCGTTGGCAAAGGACAGAAGATAATCATTAGCACGGATGCAACAAAAGAGATTAAGGATTGTGGATTAGAGATTGTGCCAGATAGTGACAAAGTGCGATCTACTCCCAAATATACAAAATAGAACTTTTAGTTCTTTCATCTCAGTCCGCTGATGCCCAAGCGCAAAAAGTCTTTCCATAAACATGCTCCCCAGGTCCGGTCGGAAACCTCTGTCGCAAGGGCTCTTTCATTCCGGGTGCTGGCGGGAGTGGCTCTCATCATAGTAGCCGTCTTCCTTGCCTACTTTCCGGCCATCAGTGGCGGATTCATCTTTGACGACAACGTACTTTTGACAAATAATCCACTTGTCAAATCCGCCGATGGATGGCGCCAATTCTGGAGAGCCATAGAGAAGCAGGTTTTTCCGATCAGCAATTGCACGCTCTGGATCGAGTGGCGCCTGTGGGGGATGAACCCGACCGGCTATCACGTCACCAACCTGATCCTGCACATCATCGAGTCCTTGTTGATCTGGCTCATTTTGCGGGAGTTATCGATTCCCGGGGCTTTTTGGGCGGCGCTGATCTTCGCCATCCATCCGGTGAACGTGGAGTCGGTGGCGTGGATCGCGCAGCGCAAAGGCCTGATGGCGATGTTGTTCTTTCTATTGTCGATACTATGGTATTTGAAGGCAGAGATGGATTCTTCAGTACGGCAATACCACTTTGATCGGCCCTGGTTGAACCGTTGGTACTGGCTGAGTCTGGCGGCGTTCGTGTTGGCTATGCTCAGCAAGGGTTCGGTGGCGGTCTTGCCGGTGTTGTTGTTGGGGATCATTTGGTGGCGGCAAAAGCTGATCTGGCGGGACGTAGTCCGGACTATGCCATTTTTCCTGGTTGCCATAGTGTTGACGGGAGTGAACGTGTGGTTCCAGACATACTATCCCGAACACGCAATCCGGAATGCCACTTTTCTGGAGCGTTTGCTGGGAGCCGGCGGCGTGGTTTGGTTTTATCTTTATAAGGGGCTTTTGCCAATCGACCTGGTATTTATATATCCCCAGTGGCACATTGAGGCCGGCAATCCGTTGTGGTGGCTGCCGCTGTTGGCGACCATGATCGTTACAGGGGTGCTGTGGTTGTATAGAGAAACATTGGGCTCGGCCTTTTTTGTTAGCCTGGGGCTTTTTCTGTGTGTCGCTCATTCCCGTGCTGGGCTTTGCGGACGTGGGGTATATGAAATATTCTCTGGTAGCGGATCATTATCAACATATCGCAGTGATTGGAGTAATCGTGCTAGCAGCGGCTTCTTGGAGCGTTTGGCGCCAACACATGCGAGGAGCAGGACGGCACGTGGCGATTATCGTGGCAATCGTGGCAACAGTTATGCTCACATTTCTGACCTGGCGGCAAACCAGACTGTATTGCGACGCCATGACGCTATATCAAACAACGCTGGAAAAAAATCCAGACTGTTGGATGGCCCACAATAACCTGGGTATGGCCTTACTCCAAGCAGACCAGATAAAGGACTCGATCGAACATTTTCGTCAAGCCCTGCAAATTAAATCCGATTACCATGACGCACAAATCAACCTGGGTAATGCATTGATCCAAGCAGGCCGTATGCAGGAAGCAATTGATAATTTCCGCCAATTGCTACAGTTTAATCCTGATTTAGCCCCTGCCCACTATAACCTGGGTGTTGCCTTGATTGCGGTAGGACAATATCAGCAGGCAATTGAACATTTACAGCAAGCCCTATGGCTCAGACCCGACGTAGCGGAGTCCCATTTTATCTTGGCCTTAGTGTATGCCAAAACAGGCCAAACCGCCCAGGCCATCGCCACAGCCCAGAAGGCGTTGGATATAGCTCGATCACAGGGAAATCTTCCCGAGGCCAAACAGATTGAAGGTTGGTTGAATTCCTACCGCTCCGGCCTATCAGGCCCGCCAAGTGCAGCGCCGCCTTCCAAATAGGGCTTGGGGTTGATAGACAACAATGAATTAAGACTACTGAGTGAAGAATGAGTTAAATAGTTGTACAGGGTTTTGCAATCTCTTTACAAATGATATATACTGAGTACGCTAAACTCAGTTTCTTTCCCACTACACCATAATCCCTGCCCTTTTGACTCCTGACCTTTGCCCCCAAGCCATGCATCATTTAGAATTTCGTTTTGAGCCGAGCGAAGAACACCGTCGCGCGGGCCTCCACTGCAAACCCCAACCGCTGCGGAAAACGGTCGAAGGCATTCTTTTTGACATGTGTAATATCCTCTACGACGACACCGTATGGCGGCGCTGGGTGTTGCAGCTTTTATCGCGATTGGGATTGTGTACTAATTATTACAGTTTTTTCCGGCTTTGGGATCGAGACTATCTTGACGAGGTGCACCGCGGACGGCGGGATTTTCGTCAGTCTTTCGCCGCGTTTTTGCGTTGCGCGGGCCTTTCGCAAGGGCAGATCGACGAAGTCGAGGCGGCCAGCCACGCGCGGCGTCGGCAATTGGAGGACCACGCCCGTCCCCTGCCCGGCGTTCGCCGCACCCTCTGGCGACTGCATCAAGAAGGCTTTGCCATGGGCGTGATCTGCGATTCGGAACACCCGGCCGCCTGGTTGCGCGAGCGGCTCCACGTGTTCGGCATCGAAAAAATGTTTCGCGGCGTGCTCTCGTCCATCGACTTAAACCGCTGCATGCCTGATCCGGCTTGCTATCTGGCCGCGCTCCAGACCCTGAAACTTCCGCCCGATAAGGTAGTTTTCATCGGACACGACCGGCTGGAATTGGCCGGGGCCGGCGCGGTGGGCATGCCCACCATCGCCTTTAATTTCGACAGCGACGCACAGGCCGACGTGCACATCAACCGCTTCGAGGAATTGATCGACGTGCTCGCTTCGCCACTGGCCTTGGCCGGAGAAGTAGGGAATAGAGGATAGGGGATTGAAAAAAGTGGGCAGTGGGCGGTGGACAGTGATGAAAAGGGTTCAGGATTCAGGGTTCAGCACTTTTCACTATCCACTCTCCACTACCTCCAGTCTCCGGTCTACAGTCTACAGCCTCTTTTATAATTCAGCATTCGTCATTCAGCCATCCGCGTTCTGCATTCTGACTTCTGCGTTCTGACTTCTACGTTCTGTGTTCTGAAGGTCAGAAGGGGACAGGTTCGGTTTGCTGGAACGGCCCGACCAACCTTCGGTTGGTGCCCGGTGCTTCGCACAAACCGAACCAGTCCCCAAGCCCCTCGCCCCTTTTATACTTATTTACCTTTGGGGGGCGTGCAAAATTATTGACTAATCTAAAATTTCTGGTAAAAAGGATGTAAATGAGTTTTTCGGTAAGTCGGGATAGGTAAGTACTGATTAAAAACAGTTCCTGCGGGGGTTTTGCCGGTAGCGGATTGGGGCAAAAAAAGCTTACACAGCCGGTTTTACCGGGATTTTGGCACCTTGTGGATTATTAAAGATTGGCGGAAAAGATCAAAAGTAACCAATAACTCAAGTCGGGGGGTTGGGTAAAAATTTCCGCAAAATTCTCCGCTGGGTACTTGATATTTCACCTGATCCTTGATATGCTAATGTCTGTGTTCGAGTAATTTACAGGTTACTAATTACCTCCGGAAAATTGCTGGACACATAAACCTCCTAACTGAACTGACTGCTAGGTACAATTGGATCGGTCACGAAAGGAGGGCAATGTAGCCAAGAAGAACAACAACGAGCAATGATAGGTGCCTTGAATTCTTCTTCTTTTTTTATCTTGTTTATTATTCACTTTGGATGATGGAGGAAAAAAAATGTTTGCCAAACGAGTGCTTTGTTTAATTGTGCCACTTGTATTGATGACTTCAGCGGCAATGGCGGCAGGAACGGCTAACGTCGATCGCGAGGTGGGCACTAATTACATGTACATTGCCCCAGACGGCCAGTTTGATTTGGAAAATAACCACCTGATTTATTACGAAGACAGCAGTCAAACTGGTGTTAATCCTATTACAAGATTAGTAGGTTATTTAACCACCGGTTATTACCACAGCGGGGCAAATGACTGGAAAGGCTACGGCATTGCCAGCAGCTTTGCCAAGACCGACCCGGGAGGGGTCAAGGCGCTAGGCGTTATTTCGAATAACAACGGCGGCTCCAAAAGATATACGACTTATTTCACTGTTTCCACATTGCTCACCGATTCTTTAGTCCGCTACACATATCCTGGCGATACCGATCTCAATGGTTCCGTCAATTTCGCTGATTTTAGCGCTTTGATCACCGCTTACGGTGGTTCAGGAAAATGGTACCAGGGCGATTTTAATTACGATGGCAAAATAAATTTTACGGATTTTAGCACTTTGATCACCTTTTACGGAAGCGCGTCTTTGGGCAACCCTCAGGGCTCTGCTCTAAACGGAGCGGATATTACACCAATACCCGAGCCATCGATGTCAATTTTGTGGGCATCGGGATTGATTGGCTTCTATGTGTATTTAAAACGAAAGCTTAAGTGACCCATTACATAACCTCAAGGAGATGACTATGAAAAAGATTTTTATGGGTTTGTGTGTTGTTTTGTTGATTGCGAGTACATCGTATGCAAATTTAATGCTCGATGTAACGCTTACTAATGGCGCGAAGACTCAGATTGTCACCGCAGGTCAATCTGCCCTTATTCCAGTTCAACTATGGGCTGTTGTCTCGGGCACTAATGGTGATTACAATGACGAGGGCGTCAGCTATCTTTTTGTGAACATGATTTGTACGGATGTTGGCGTAACCAATGTTTCAGGTATTACCACAGTCCCGATCAAAAATGCTGCCTTCAATGGTACTGGTCCAAGTGGTACAAAAAATTACCTGGATGCCGATGCGACCTATGACTGGGGTAGCAACTCAACTGATCCTTCAGATTTGGGATATTGTGTCTTTAATTCGAAGGACAGTCCTGATCCCATTTATGGCAATAACTTGAATGGTTACTTGCCCGCGCCAGTAATTTCGGGAACCACTACCAGGTTCCTGCTTGGGACATATCGGCTAAGATTTTCTGCTGGGATTGGTGGTGCTGGAACCATCACCCTTAATGCCCAAGTCCCTACTTTCAATAGTGATACAAGTGCCAAGGCAGTTTGGTTCGAAGACAACGTCAACTATAAGCATGTAATCGGTTCTCACTGGGATGAGGACTCAGAGACATGGATTACTGATTATAACGACCCCTTCGATAACACGGATGCAAACTATAAAAGGATATGGATGGTTCCCAATCAAGGGAGTACGGGCAATGAGTACGTTGGGGAGGCAGTGGTTCTTACCCTGATCCCCGAACCTTCCACGTTTATTCTGCTCGGCATGGGCGTTTTGGCTCTGCTGGCCTTTTGGCGTCGGAAGTAAAGATTAACCATTAAAAATCGATATACGATTTTAACATCGGGCCGCCTTTAAGGCGGCCCGTTTCGTTTAATGGTTAGGCTGCATTTCTCACCGTAGGGTGGGACAAGGTCGCGCAAGTTGTTGGTGGGTCTCCGCAAACTGACAAATCTGTATTTTACAGCCTGTACTATGGCGAGCACTGAATCCGCGACCGAAGTCCCAACAAGAAAACAGTTTGCTTGACCCACCCTACATATTGGTGAGCAGGATAGTGCTGAACCCCGAACCCTATTTTGGCAGTCCGGCGCGGTAGGAAGTCAACCAATCTTCAATCTGCTCAGCCAGCGCTGTTTGTCCCTGAGAGCGGGCAAGTTCGAGGGCTTTCTGGGCAGCGGCGATGGCCTCGGAGGATCGGTGCATACTAGCATAGGCCTCCGCCAAATTGTAATGAATCTCGGTGAATTCAGGCTCTAGAAGCAGGGCTTGCTGGTAACATTTAATCGCCTCCTTCAGATGGCCTGCTTTGACTAATGCGCCGCCAAGATTACTATAGGCCTCGGTTAAGTCGGGTTTAAATTGCAGAGCCTGTTGATAGTGTTTGATTGCCTCCTGTACTCGGCCTAATTTGAACAATACATTGCCCAGATTGTTATGAGCGCTAGGGAAGTCGGGGTTGATCCTCAGTGCCTGCCGGTAATGTTCGATCGCCTCCTGAGGCCGACCTGTTTTGACCAGTGCGACACCCAGGTTGATGTGGGCCAACAAACAATCCGGATTTTTTTCCAATGTGACCTGGTACAGTTTAAGCACGTCACGGTACTGCTCGCATTGCTGCCAAGTCAGAAATGTGATCGCTCCCACCGCCATGATGGCAACGGCAGTCGCCGCCCAGTACACTCCGCCCCGTAGTCGCGCATGCCAATTGCCAAAGCCCGCCGCCACCAGTGCAATTACTCCAATAATGGCGATGTGCTGATAGTGGTCGGCCACCAAGGAGTACCTTATCATGAAATACACGTTCGCAAAGCCCATGACCGGCACCAACGCTACGCAGAAATATCCCCAGGCAAATAAAAAAGGGCGACTCCAGCCTGCTCGATACCGCCATAAGACCATCGTAACCACCACGGCGGCCACAAGCGGCAGCCACCAGAGCAAATTGCCCGCCTCAATGTGCCACTCCGGATAAACGAAAACAAGGTTCAAAGGCAAAAGTGCTTTGTAAAGGTAAAACCACACCACGCCCCCGGCCCCTAGCAGACGCTGGATAAAACTGGCATAGCGGATCTCGCCATCGATAATGTAGGTCTGGAACCTCAAGTTCACTCCCGTCAGTATTACGGCAACTAGGAAAAATGGCGCGATTCGCAGCAGGTCCCTTCGAGAGACAGAAGGGGACAGTCCCATTTTCGCTGAGGCGAAAATTGGGACAGTCCCCATGCGCCGCCACCAGATGATCCCCAGCAGCAACACGGGCAAGACTACCACAGATCCTTTGCCGAACATGCCCAAGACGAACATTGAGAAGCTCAGCCAGTACCAGCGGTCAGCCATAAGCGGAGATAGGCGACTTTGTGGCAACGGTGACGGCGAATCCCCCTTTAGATAACACAGTATGGCTAACAGGAAGAACAACATCGCCAACAAGTTTTTCCGCTGCGCGATCCAGGCCACCGACTCTACGTTCACCGGATGCACGGCAAAGATCATTGCCGCCAAAAAGGCGCCGGGAATGGATAGCTTCCGTAAGATGGCCCAAATCAGCAAGGTCTCGACAATGTGCAAGATCAGGTTGGTGACGTGATAGCCGGTCGGGTTCATCCCCCACAGGCGCCACTCAAGCCACAGCGAAGCATTGCTCACCGGCCAAACTTGTTTCTCTATGGCACTCCAGAATTGGTAGAACCCAGCGGAGGACTTGATGAGTGGGTTATTTGTTAAATGTAAGTCGTCGTCCCAGATGAATCCGCCCCTTAAGGCGGGAAAATAGACAAGAATGGTGAGCAGGACTATAGCCCCTACTCCCGCCAGTATGCGGAGGCTGTGCATCGAGGGGAGAGCGGTTCGCGTCCAGGCCTGGGAAGCATTTTTATTGGAGTGTTTCTTGCGATTGGACATGCACGAGCCGAGATAAAACAGTTAAACGATTTATGTTAGGATTATTTTACAGTATTTTGGGCACGGTAGGCATTCAACCAATCTTCAATCTGCCTGGCCAGCGCCGTCTGCCCCTGGGATAGGGCAAGTTCGATGGCCTTGTGGGCCGCGGCCAGGGCCTCGGCGGATCGATTTGTCCGGGCATAGAGCGCCGCCAAATTGGCCCAGGCCTTGGCATAATCGGGTCTAAGGCGCAGGGCCTGCCGGGAATGTTCGATAGCCTGGGGGTATAGTCCCATGGAACTGAGAGCGGCGGCCAGATTGTTGTGGGCCTCGGCGTAGTCGGGTTTAAGGCGCAGGGCTTGTTCGTAATGTTTGATCGCCTCCTGGGGCCGGCCTGTTCCGGCCAGGGTATTGCCCAGGTTGAAGCGGGCCTCTACAAAGTTCGGCTTGAACTTCAGGGATTGCTGGAAATGTTCGATTGCCTCTTGCGGCCGGCCTATCTTGCCCAGGGCATTGCCCAAGTTATTGTGCGCCTCGGCGTACTTCGGCTTGAGCTTCAAGGCTCGCCCGTAATGGTCGATCGCCTCTTGGAAGCGGCCGGCATTGGCCAGGACAACGCCCAGGTTGTTGTGGGCCTCGGGGTAATTGGGCTTCAGGCGCAGGGCTTGTTCGTAATGATTGATCGCCTCCTGGGGCCGACCGGCATCGTCCAGGACAGTGCCCAGGTTGTTGTGAACCATGCAACAGTCGGGATTTTTTTTCAGCGTTGCCTGATAGAGCGTGATGGCGTTACGGTACAGGCCGCTTTGTTGCCAAGTCAGAAATGTGAGCGCCCCCACCACCACAACCGCCGTGGCATTGGCCGCCGCGCGAGCCTGCTTGCCCGGCCGCTGACGCCAAAGGCCCCAACCCGCCGCCGCCAGCGCAATCACTCCGACAAGCGCAAGGTGTTGATAATGGTCGGCTACTAGCGAAAACTGCATGTAACACACGTCCGCAAAACCCAGCACGGGAACAAGCGCCACACAGAAAAAGCCCCAGGCAAATAAAAACGGCCGACTCCAGCCCGCTCTATACCGCCACAGCACCGCCGTAATGACCCCGGCCGCCAGCAGCGGGAGCCACCACAGCAAATTCTCCGCCCGAACGTGCCACTCCGGATAGACAAAAACCAGGTTCAGCGGCAAAAGCGCCTTGTAAAGGTAGAACCACACCACGCCGCCGGCGCCTAGCAAACGTTCCATGAAAGTGACATTCCGGATTGCATTTTCAAATTGATACGACTGGAACCACACGTTCACTCCCGTCAATAATAAGGCCACCAGGAAAAATGGCACGGTCCGCAGCAGATCCCTTCGAGAGACAGAAGGGGACAGTCCCATTTTCGCTGAGGCGAAAATTGGGACAGTCCCCGTGCGCTGCCACCATAGAATCCCCAAGAGCAGCAGAGGCAAAATCGCCATTGTGCCCTTGCTGAGCATTGCCAATACAAA
Source organism: Pirellulales bacterium (assembly GCA_963820545.1). Taxonomy (GTDB): domain Bacteria; phylum Planctomycetota; class Planctomycetia; order Pirellulales; family Thermoguttaceae; genus CAWGAJ01. The sequence goes on along the minus strand of CAWGAJ010000002.1, from coordinate 1,001,173 downwards.
AGCCAACAGACTCAGCCAGTAAAATAGTGGACGGTGGACAGTGGACGGTGGAGAGTAGACGGAAGATGGTGGGGAGTGATGAGAACTAAGGGACGAAGGAATCTCAAATTTTAGATAGCAGAGTATTGACAAGAGAAAGAACAACATCGCCATCAGGCCTTTGCGCTGCGCGATCCAAGCGACCGACTCCACGTTCACCGGATGCACGGCGAAGATTAATGCCGCCAAGAAAGCGCCGGGAATGGACAACTTCCGTAAAATGACCCAAATCAGCAATGATTCGACGATGTGCAAAATCAGGTTGGTGATATGATAACCGGTCGGCTTCATCCCCCACAGGCGCCACTCGATCCAGAGCGTGCTATTGCTCACCGGATAAACCTGTTGCTCGATGGCGCTCCAGAATTGGTACAACCCAGCGGAGGACTTGACGAGTGGATTATTTGTTAAGAGTAAATCGTCGTCAAAAATGAAACCGCCGCTTAAGGAGGGAAAGTAAACAAAGAAGGCGGCCAGGATGATGAGCGCCACTCCTGAAAGAATGCGGAGAGGCTGCATCCATGGGACTGAGATTTCCGGCTGGGCCTGAAGTGCATTCTCGGGAAAAGTTTTTTTACAATTAGGCATGTGCGGGGCGAAATAAATGTGCTAAAACGTTTTCGTATTTGCTTATTTTACCGTATTTTGGCGGCGGTAAGTATTCAACCAATCCTCAATCTGCTCAGCCAGCGCTGTTTGTCCCTGAGAGCGGGCAAGTTCGAGGGCTTTCTGGGACGCGGCGATGGCCTCGGCGGGGCGATTTATCTTGGCATAGGCCTCTGCCAGATTATTCCAGGAACTGATGTGTTCTTGGTCGAGTTGAAGAGCCTGATTGAGGTATTTGATTGCCTCCTGAGGCCGACCTGCTTGGATAAATGCGGCACTTAGATTGTTGTAGGACTCAACGTAATCGGGTTTTAGCCGTAAGGATTGTTTGTAATGTTCAATCGCTTCATGAAGTTGGCCTGTTGTTAACAATATATTGCCTAAGTCATTGTGGATCATCCAGCAGTCTGGATTTTTTTCCAGCGTTGCCTGATAGAGCGTCATGGCGTTACGGTACAGACCGCTTTGTTGCCATGTAAGAAACGTTATCGCGCCTACAACTAATACTGCCACGGCGCTGGCCACCGAGCGGACCTGCGCCTGCGCTTGCTTGTGCCATACGCTCCAACCCGCCGCCAAGAATGCTGTCACCCCAATTATAGCAATGTGTTGATAATGATCCGCCACCAGTGAGTACTGCATGAAGCCCACATCTGCAAAGCCCAACACCGGAATCAGCGACACACAGAAAAATCCCCAGGCAAACAAAAATGGCCGACTCCAGCCTTTGCGATACCGCCACAGCATCCACGTAACGACCGCGGTTGCCAACAGCGGCAGCCACCACAACAAATTACCCACCTGAATATGCCACTGCGGATAGACAAAACACAGGTTCAGCGGCAAAAGCGCCTTATAAAGGTAGAACCACACCACGCCACCGGCGCCCAATAAACGCTCTAAAAAATCCTTGCTTCGGTTCATTCCACTGGTAGCATGAGACATGAACAACAAGTTCACTCCCGTCAGCACCACGGCCACTAGGAAAAACGGCGCGATTCGCAGCAGGTCCCTTCGAGAGACAGAAGGGGACAGTCCCATTTTCGCTGAGGCGAAAATTGGGACAGTCCCCATGCGCCGCCACCAGACGATCCCCAAGAGCAACATTGGCAAGACCGCCGCCGAGCCCTTGCTGAGCATCGCCAACACGAATGCCGCCAGGCTTAGCCAGTAAAATAGTGGACGGTGGACAGTGGACGGTGGACAGTAGACGGAAGATGGTGAGGAGTGATGAGAACTAAGGGACGAAGGGATCTCAAATTTTAGATACCAGAGTATTGACAAGAGAAAGAACAATATCGCCATCAGGCCTTTGCGCTGCGCGATCCAGGCCACTGACTCCACGTTCACCGGATGCACGGCGAAGATTAAGGCCGCCAAGAAAGCGCCGGGAATGGACAACTTTTGTAAAATGACCCAAATCAGCAATGATTCGACGATGTGCAAGATCAGGTTGGTGACATGGTAACCGGTCGGCTTCATGCCCCACAGGCGCCATTCAATCCACAGCGTGGTATTGCTCGCTGGGTAGTAGTCTGGTGCTTCGGTGGTGAACCAAAATTGGTACAGGCCTTCCAAGGAATTGTTGAGTGGCTGGTTTGTCACGTATATCATGTCGTCCAGGATGAATCCGCCGCTGAGCGCCGGAAAATAAACCAGCATGACGACCACGGCGATGAGCGCCGCTCCCGCCAGCATCCGAACATTCAGCACCGGTGCGGCAGAGCTTTTGCAGGAGACCTGGCGAGCATATTCAGAGGAAGATTTATTGCACTCGGACATAAGAAGGCCGGATATCCCTTTATATTGGCTTATTTTACAGTATTTTGGCGATTGTAAGAATTCAACCAATCTTCAAGCTGCTTGGCCAGTGCCGTCTGCTGCTTGGATCGGGCAAGTTTTAGGGCCTTCTGGGCCGCGGCCACGGCCTTGTCAGGTCTGCCTGTTACGGCATAGGCCGACGCCAAATTGGCATAGGCCTCAGTGTAGTCGTGATCAAGGCGCAGGGCCTGCTGGAAATGTTCAACTGCCTCTTGCGTCCGGCCTACCTTGCCCAAGGCGATGCCCAGGTTGTTGTGGACCTGTGGTAACTCAGGGTCAATTTTTAGAGCTTTCTGGAAATGTTCGATCGCCTCCGGCAGCCGGCGTATTTTGCCGAGCAGAATGCCCAGGTTTTTATGGGCCTCGGCGTAGTCCGGATAGAGCTTTAAAGCCTGCTCGTAATGGTTAAGCGCCTCTTGCGTTCGGCCGATCTCAGCCAGGGCATTGCCCAGGTTGTTGTGGAGTTCAGGGTCGTTAGGTTCGAGCCCCAGGGCCTGCTGGTATTGTTCGATCGCCTCCTGCACCCGGCCTAAATTGAACATGGCGTGGCCCAGGTTGTGGCGGGCCTTGGCATAGTCGGGTTTAAGGCGCAGGGCTTGCTCGTAATGTTCGATCGCCTCATGTAGCCGGCCCGCTTTAACAAAAACAGCACCCAGGTTGTTATAAGCCAGCCAACAGCCCGGATTCCTCGCGATGGTCGTTCGATAGAGCGTTCGGTCGTTTTTGTACATCAGACTTTGCTGCCAGGTTAGATACATTAAAACGCAGACCACGGCCGCCGCAATGGTAGTCGCCGGTTGCCTTGTCCGCTGATGCCAGCAGCTCCAGAGGGCCGCCGCCAGCGCAATCACCCCGATGATGGCGATGTGCTGATAATGGTCGGCTACCAGCGAGAATTTCATGAAATACACGTCTATTAAACCCATCACCGGCAAAAGCGCCACACAGAAAAAACCCCAGGCAAACGACAATGGCCGGCTCCAACCTTCTCTAAACCGCCACAACACCACCGTAACCACCACGGCAGCCACAAGCGGCAGCCACCACAGCAAATGGCCCACCTCAATGTGCCACTGCGGATAGATAAAAACCAAGTTAAGCGGCAAAAGCGCCTTGTAAAGATAGAACCACACCACGCCGCCGGCCCCCAGCAAACGCTGAGCAAAACTGGCCGTCCGGATCGCTTCTAGTGAACCGCGCGTCTGGAACCACACGTTCACTCCCGTCAACACCACGGCCACCAGGAAAAACGGCACGGTCCGGACCAGGTCCTTACGCGTCAGAGGACGCAGCCACCAGAGGATCACTAGCAACAACACCGGCAAAACTGCCACCGAGCCCTTACTGAGCATTGCCAACACGAACGCCGCCAGGCTAAGCCAGTAAAATAGTGGACGGTGGACAGTGGACGGTGGACAGTAGACGGAAGATGCTGAGGAGTGATGAGAACTAAGGGACGAAGGGATCTCAAATTTTAGATACCAGAGTATTGACAAAAGGAAAAACAACATCGACAAGGTGTTTTTCCGCTGGGCGATCCAGGCCACCGACTCCACGTTCACCGGATGGATAGCGAAAATCAGGGCTGCAAAAAACGCCCCGGGAATTGATAACTTCCGTAAAATGATCCAAATCAGCAATGTTGTGGCAATGTGCAGCACCAGATTGGTGACATGATAGCCAGTTGCGTTCATCCCCCACAGACGCCACTCGAACCACAGCGTGGTGTTGGTCACCGGCCAGTAGTCTATTGCTTCGGTGGTGCACCAAAAGCGGTACAGGCCGTCGGAAGCTTTGATAAGGTGGTTATTTGTCACCAAAGATTCGTCGTCCCAGATGAATCTGCCGCTTAAGCAGGGGAAGTAAGCGAGGAACGTGGCTACGATAATGAGCGCCGCTCCCGCCAATATGTGAAGGGACTGCGCCGATAGAACAGAGGTTCCCAACCATATCTGAGGAACATCCTCAGAGAAAAAATTCTTGAACTTGGACATGATTGGACCACGCTAAAAAAACTAAAACGTTTTAGTTTGTGTTCATTTTACAGTATATTGAGGCCGATCGAACTTAACCACTAATCGTAGTCAATCCCTAATCTCCAATCTCTAATCTTTATTGGAAGGCGGCGATACAGTCGGGAGACTTGACAGGCTGGCGCGATAGGTCTTCAACCAATCTTCAATCTGCTTGGCCAGTGCTGTCTGACCTTGGGATCGGGCAAGTGCTATGGCCTTCTGGGCCGTGGCAATAGCCTTGGCTGATTGGTGCATAACAGCATAGGTCAACGCCAAATTATTACAGGCATTGATATTATCAGGCCTAATCCGCAGGGCTTGCAGGAAGTGTTCGAACGACTCCTGTACCCGGCCTACCCTACCCAAGGCAATACCCAGATTGTTATGGGCATCGGCGGAGTCGGGATTAAGGAGCAAGGCTTTTTGGAAATGTTCAATCGCCTCCGGCAACCGGCCTGTTTTAAGCAGTTCGTTGCCCAGGTTGTTGTGAGCATCGGCGTAGTAGGGATTAAATTTAACTGCCTGTTGGTAGTGTTTGCACGCCTCCTGCGGCCGGCCTATTTTGACCAGAGCGATACCCAGGTTGTAGTGGGCCTCTGCAAAGTCGGATTTAAGGCGCAAGGCCTGCTCGAAGTATTCGATTGCTTCCTCCGGCCAGCCTAAATTGATTAGTGCATTCCCCAGGTTGTTGTAGGCTTGGTAGTAACTTGACTTGAGGCGCAAGGCCTGTTTATAGTGCTTTATCGCCTCCTGCAGCCGGCCTTCATTGAACAGGGTAATTCCCAGGTTATTGTGGGCAAGCCAACAGTCTGGATTTTTTTCCAGCGCTGTCTGATACAACGTCAGGGCATCACTATACAGCCCGCTTTGCTGCCAGGTCAGTAGCGTAAGCATGCCCACCGCCACGATCGCAATAATATCCATCTCCCAGCGGGCCTGCCCCGCTGCTCGCTGTCGCCATATTCCCCAACCCGCCGCCACTAGTGCAATAACTCCGATGATGGCTATGTGTTGATAATGATCCGCCACCAGCGAGTATTGCATAAAACCCACGTCCACAAAGCCCAGCACCGGAAAAAGCGACACACAGAAAAATCCCCAAGCAAACAACAGAGGCCGGCTCCAGCCTTGGCGATATTGCCAAAATACAATCGTCACAGTCACGGCGGCCAAAAGGGGCAGCCACCACAGCAAATTGCCGGCCTGGATGTGCCACTGCGGATAAACAAAAGCCAAATTCAGCGGCAAAAGCGCCTTGTAAAGGTAAAACCACACCATGCCGCCAGCCCCCAAAAGACGCTCGGCGAAACTGGCCGTCCGGATCGCTTCTGCTGAACCGCGCGTCTGGAACCATACGTTCACCCCAGTCAACACCACGGCAATCAGGAAAAACGGCGCGGTCCGTAACAAGTCCCATCGAGAGACAGAAGGGGACAGTCCCATTTTCGCTGAGGCGAAAATTGGGACAGTCCCCGTGCACCGCCACCAGATGATCCCCAACAGCAACACCGGCAAGATCGCCACCGAGCCCTTGCTGAGCATCGCAAATACGAACGCCGCCAGACTCAGCCAGTACCAACGGTCCGCCCCAGGCGGATAAGGACGGTTTTGCGACGGCCCGCCAGCACCGGTTGTCTCCGCCCGCAGATACCAAAAAATCGACAAGAGGAAAAACAACATCGCCAGCATGTTCTTCCGCTGCGCGATCCAGGCCACTGACTCCACGTTTACCGGATGGAGGGCAAAGATCAGGGACGCCAAGAAGGCCCCAGGAATGGACAATTTCCGCAAGATGACCCAAATCAGCAACGTTTCGAAGATGTGCAAGATCAGGTTGGTGACGTGGTAGCCGGCAGAATACATTCCCCACAGGCGCCACTCGAGCCAGAGCGTGGTGTTGGTCACCGGCCAGTAGTCCGTCGCTTCTGTGGTGCACCAGAAGCGGTACAGGCCATCAGGGGCTTTGATAAGCGGATTATCGGTCAGCAGCAGGAGGTCGTCTAGGATAAAGTCTCCCCTGATGGCCGGAAGGTAGGCGAAACCAACGGTCATCAGGATGATCGCTATTCCCACCATCGCTTGGAGACGCAGCGATGAGGGGAACATGGCGTCCGGCCGGGCCTGGGGAGAGTGCTTCGGCGAAGATTTTTTGCGCTTGGGCATAATGGGGCTATTTCGACACAAATAACAGTACGGCCGATCAAGCGCCTACTGATAGTTTTATTATATCTTGTTTATGGAACATCCTCTCCGGAGCGGAAATCCCCTGGATCAATGGATTGTTTGATTATGACAGGATTGGCTTGGGCTGGCAGTAGGATGCCCATGATTATCTGTAATATTCGCTAAAATCAGTATTTTTTGACAATATTGGTCAGTTTCGATATAATGGAATTAATAAAGTTAATCACTTTTCCCGCAGCAAAAAACTCCCGGTTTGACATTCAAAGTTCCTTTATTTTCTCGAGACAGCGTCATGTGGTTGGTTTGGCGGGTGTTCGTAACGGCGGCGATCCTGTGTACTTGCGGCGCATCTTTGTCTTCGGCCGCTGTGCCCAACGATACTTATTACAGCCAGTATCAGTGGTATAGCAATACGATTGGCATGCCCAACGCTTGGGATATCAGTACAGGATCTCCATCAGTAAAGGTGGCCGTGCTCGATACGGGCGTAATTTCAAACACGCCGGATTTAGCCGGGCGGATTTTATCTCCCCTTTCGGCGGTTCCGGGTCAGGACCCGTTTGCGGATGAATGGATGACGGTTACGAGTCCCTCGATTCGCCGTCATGGCACCTGGGTGGCCAGCGCAATCGCCATGGGCGTGAATAACGGCATGGGCGGGGCGGGAATAGGAAATTTTTCTATTTTGCCCATTCGCATTACCGATGAAGATGTTTACACTCAAGATGATTGGCTCTACCAAGGCATAATAATGGCAGCCGATCAGGGGGCAAAGGTAATCAACATTTCTTACTCAGCCAGTGATTATGGGTTGTTGGATTCAGCCGCGGCATACGCCCGGGCCCATGGTGCATTGACTTTTATCGGAGCGGGCAATTCGAATTCATTCCGCGACATCTCCGATTATACAAACTTGATTTTTGTGGGTGGAACAGACCAATACGACCAGCGTTGGTCGTCATCGTCGACTGTGGGCAGTTCTTGGGGTAAGTTTATGGACCTCGTCGCTCCGGCTTCTAACATAGTAGTTGCCAATCCAACCACCGACAACCTAAACGGATATGGACTAATCAGCGGAACCAGTTTTTCCACGGCTCTGGCATCCGGGGCCGCGGCGTTGGTTTGGTCGATTAATCCAAACCTCACGCCGGATGAGGTCGAACAATTGATGCGTTCCACGGCAGTGGATTTGGGCGATCAAGGATGGGATCAGATTTATGGTTGGGGGCAAATTAACGTCAACGCCTTGGCGCAGGACTGAATATTTGAGCACAATACCGGAACCGGGAGTGGTAGTGTTGCTGGTAACCGGAGCAATGGTTTTATTCTGGCGGTATGGACGAAAGATAGGCTAATAGGGGATAGGAGACAGACGATAAGGTGCAAAGCCGTAAGTGGTTACATTCAGGGTTCGGCAGTTATCGTTAAGTAATTCTCTCACCTCCAGCACCTTATCCCACACCCTTAATCAAGGAAAGGTTTTTATGTCTGAGCGCATACCCATGACCCGGGTCGGATACGACAAGCTCAAGGCCGAACTGGATAAGCTAAATACCGTGGAACTGCCCAAGATCTTGGAACGGCTGGGCAAAGCCCGGGCCGAGGGCGATTTGAACGAAAACGCCGAATATCACGGCGCTCAGGAAAGCCGGCTGCTAATGGAAGCGCGGATCAATGCCCTGCGGGAAAAGATTTCTCAGGCGGTGCTGATCGATCCTTCTCAACTCTCCAGCGATACCGTGGCATTCGGTTGCACGGTAATCGTGAAAGATTTGAACTTCGGCGACACCGAGCAGTTCACCCTTGTCGGCGCCGGGGAAGAAGACTACGACCACGGCAAGATCTTGATCACCAGCCCATTGGCGCAAGGTCTGGTGGGAAAGAAGGTGGGCGATCGGGTGGAAATTCCCGTGCCCCAAGGTATGCTGAAGTTCGAGATTCTTGAAATCCGCTTGGACGTGGTATAACTGCCCAATTGCTGACTTCTATGACTAATCCCCGCCGGATGAAGACGGGGGATTTTCCGGAATGGACATCCTGACCAGGGACCACTTTTGCGTCTGCCGATTGAGAAAGTGAACTAAAAGCGGGCCTTGGTCTTGGGTCAGATTGTTCAAATCTATTCATGGCATAGGCTCCTCGACGAAAAGGCCCAAAAGATGATAGCTGTGACAGCAAACGCTCACATGTAAAAAAAAGAAAACCTTCAGGCTAAAGCCTGGTTAAATGAGCATCTCTTCAAAAATATCATGGGGAAAACCGTCCTGTTGAGGGGATTGATGCAATGTTCCATAAAAAATGTATTGCACGGATTTCAAGCAGCATAGTAGAATCCCAGCCTTTGGTAAAAATGAATTCCCGCCACAATGGCCGGGTGGGGATAATTATCTGAAAAGCGGCTGCCTCGCCTCACAGGAGCGTCGGTGTTTTGGAATGGGGCTAAGAATGAGATTGTCGAGTATTTCTACTGATTCGCCAGCGGTAAAGCAAGAGACTCGACTCAGGATCCATCCTGCATGTCCCCAAGTCAAAACACCCAGAGGGAGACGGGAGTTATTGGATAGGCTCGTAATGCAGGAAGCATAAGCTGTGAGGAAGCTCCGCGTTTTACTTACGTTCGGCACTCGGCCGGAGGCGATCAAAATGGCGCCGGTCGTTCACCAGTGCCGTCGCTGCGGCGAGCAGATAGAAAGCATCGTCTGCGTGACCGGTCAGCACCGGAAAATGCTCGATCAGGTGATCAATTATTTCGACATTCCCATCGATCAAGATTTAGACCTGATGGTTCCCGACCAAACCCTGGCCGACCTGACTTCGCGCTGTCTGGTGGGTTTGGATGGGATGATTGCCAAGTATCGCCCCGATTGCGTGGTCGCCCAAGGCGATACGGTCACCGTGATGGCCGCATCATTGGCGGCGTTCTATCGCCGCGCGCCTTTTGTACACGTGGAAGCAGGTTTGCGCACGGGGAATCTTCAAGCTCCCTGGCCGGAAGAATTAAATCGCCGCATTGCCGGCATGGTGGCGGATTTACACTGTGCGGCCACTCAGCAAGCGGCTCTGAATTTGTTAAGCGAAGGAGTACAAGCGAAAAGCATTCACATTACGGGAAACACAGTGATTGACGCATTAATGTGTGCCGTTAGCCGTGAACGCAATCAAGACGCCCACTGGCGGCAAAAATACGCCGCGCTGGGGGAGCGTCGGCTGGTACTGATTACCGGTCATCGCCGGGAAAATTTCGGCGATGGGCTGGAACAGATCTGCCTGGCAATTCAGATTTTGGCGGAACACTTTCCCCAGGTGGAATTCATCTATCCCGTTCATTTGAATCCCAATGTGCGCGAACCCGTGGGCCGGCTGCTGGCAAATCGAGAAAATATTCATCTTTGTGAACCGGCACCTTACCCGGAGTTCGTATGGTTGATGGATCGCTCCACGCTGATCCTCACCGATTCCGGCGGGGTGCAGGAAGAAGCTCCCTCCTTGCGGAAACCGGTTTTAGTAATGAGGGAAACCACCGAACGACCAGAGGCTTTGGAGGCCGGTGCAGTGGAATTGGTCGGAACCGATATGGCTAAAATTGTCGATAGAGTGAGTCTGTTACTGAGCGATCCTGAGGAGTACGCCTTACGGCAAATCGACGTGAATCCGTATGGCGACGGTCGTGCCGCCCAACGGATTGTCGATCTTATTTTGCGCCAAGCCTGGCAACACAAAACCACGGATTTGCCAAACCTTGATGTCCCGTCGCCAAAGGATTTATTGTCATTTATAACTGCACACCATGCTGCGTAAATGGAGTAGATGCGCAGATCAGAGTATATGGACAACCCAAACTAGAGGTTTTTGCAAGTAAAACCGCAAAAAACTCCTTTGCCTGTCAAACACGAGTTGGCAGTCACCACTGTGGTCTTATTGAACCATGCAGCAAGTACGTCGGACAAATCGGCAGTAAATACCTCAATGGACACCTATGAGCCTTCAGATCATTTTTCGTGCGGCTTAGTTGGGATTGATCCTTATCGGTGGGGTTGTGTATACTTCGGCCCCCTAATCGAGCCATCCGGCAGAATTGGAATTTGATTTGTCTCCGGTTATGGCTGACATAGTCGAATTGCAGCGAGGCATGAGGATGATCAGCTATCTGAGGGAAATTTGGCGACTGCGATTTTTTTGGGCGGCGATGGTGCAAATTGATCTGAAAAACCGTTATCGCCGTTCGATGATCGGTCTGGGCTGGTCGCTTTTGCATCCCATCGCGATGACCGTTGTGTTGTGTGTCGTCTTCGCTCAACTGTTAGCGGTGGGGCTAAGAGATTATGCGCCGTTAGTGCTGAGCGGGCTGATCTTTTGGAATTATATCGTGGGTGTGATGAGCGATGGTTGCCGCTGTTTTTTCCAGGGAGAATCGTACATCCGGCAGCATCCGGCGCCGTTGGCCATTTATCCCTTAAGAACTACCTTGGGCGCCGGCATTCATTTTTTAATTGGTCTTATGGTGGTATTAATATTTGTCTGGACAGTACGCGGATTTGGCAATCTGCCGGCACTTTTGAGCCTCGTTCCCACGCTGATGCTGATGTTCATTTTCGGTTGGGCATTGGCCATTTGCATGGGGATGGCTAACGTGTTTTTTCAGGATTGCCAGCACATGATTGCAATTGTGCTGCAAATTCTGTTCTACGTGACGCCTGTGATGTATCCGGCGGACCAGCTTCGGCAAAGGCACTTGGAGTGGTTTGTGAATATCAATCCCTTGGCCATAATTTTGGAAATGTTGCGGCAGCCCATTTTAGAAGGCCGCTTTCCCGCCATGGAGACATACTTCTTCGGCGTATTGTCCGTGACGCTGGTCGCCGGAATCGCCATTGTGACACTGAAATGTTTTGAGCGGCGGATAATTTTCTATCTGTAGTTAAGCGGAGTTACAGGGGATGGCACTGGTTGAACTGGAAGACGTGGGCTTGTTGTTTTGCGTGCAGCGTCACGGCCGGATCAGCTTTAAAGAATATGTGTGTAAAGGGTTGTTTCTCCCCTCGAAAAAGAGCACCTTCGAGGTTCAGGCTCTGGAGCACATCGATCTGAGGATCAAGGAAGGCGATAAGTTGGGCATCATTGGACATAACGGCGCGGGCAAAAGCACACTCTTGAAACTTCTGGCTGGCATCTATCCGCCCACCAGCGGAAAACGTAGCGTAAGGGGACAGATCGGTTCGCTGTTCGACATTTCCTTGGGTTTTGAACCGGAGGCCAGCGGTTGGGACAACATCAAATATCGGGCATATTTGCAGGGAGAAACGCCGTGCTCGATTAGCGCCAAAATCCAGTCCATCGCCGAATTCAGCGAACTGGGCGATTTTTTAGATATGCCCGTGCGCTATTACTCGGCGGGAATGCAGTTGCGCCTGGCCTTTTCCATTGCCACGGCCATCGAACCGGAAATATTGATCATCGACGAAGTGTTGAGTGCCGGAGATCTTGAGTTTCAGAAAAAGGCCCGGGAACGGATAAAAAAATTGATCTCCGACGCCCGGGCAGTGGTGGTCGTGAGCCATGACTTGGAAGCGCTATCCATGTTATGTGAAAAGGTACTGTGGCTCGACCACGGCCGGATCCACATGTTGGGGCCCACGAAAGAAGTCATTGCGGCTTACATCCGACAACCCTCCGGCGGCGTACAACGGCAGGCGGCATGAAAGAAGGGAATATTTTAATAGAGCTCATGGTTATCAACCTTGTAGTAAGGTTTAGTGAAATTAGTTAGTTATATCGTATCTTCCGCGGTGAATGGCAAGGATGCCGGCCGTAAGGCCTCAACGCAACGGATTGCTTAATGATTGCCCTGGGATTGATATTTGTTATTACGTTTGCGGCCTCGTGGGGATTGACGATCCTAGTTCGCGCCGCGGCTTTGCGCTGGGGAATTGTCGATTCTCCGGACGGTCTGAGAAAACTCCATCAGGGAGTGATACCGCTGGGCGGCGGCGTGGCCGTTTACTTGTCGATGATCTTGGGACTTTTGGCCGCCGGTTACCTCTGTCACAGCGCAGAAACAGCGATCTGGGAACTTTCCCGCGTGATCATCTTGGCGGCGGGATTCGTCTGTTTTTTCGGCTGCATCGACGACATCTTCCGCCTGAATGCCCGTTTCAAGCTCGCCGTGCAAATTTTCTCCGTGTTGCCCATCGTTTTGGTGGGATATAGCGTGGAGAAGATTGTGGCCTTTGGCTATCAGATTGAATTGGGCTGGTTGGGCATACCTTTGACGGTTTTCTGGCTTATCGGTTGTATAAATGCCTTGAATTTGCTGGACGGCATGGATGGGCTTGCCAGCGTGGTGGGGCTTTCCACGGCCGGGATGATGGGCCTGATCGCGGCCACGCCCAGCGAAGGAAATTTCCATGTAAGCATAATCGCCTTGGTTCTGGCGGGCGCCTTGGCAGGATTCCTCATGCTTAATCGCCCGCCGGCAAGTATTTTTTTGGGCGACTCGGGAAGCATGGTCATCGGGCTGACCGTGGGCGTGCTGGGGATGCAAGGAACCATGAAAACATCGGCTACGCTTTCCATTACCGCGCCGGTGATCGTGATGACTCTGCCGATGTTTGACATCGCGGCCGCCGTGATCCGCCGCAAACTGACCGGGCGACGTATCTACCTGCCCGACCGCGAGCACATCCATCACCTGCTGCTTGATCGGGGATTAACTCCCTGGCAGGTATTGTGCATTTTGGGCGCCGTGTGCCTGACCACCGGCGGTGCCGCCACGGCAGCCACCATTTTCCGCAAGGACGCCCTGGCTTGGATCACGGCCTTGACGCTGGTAGTGGTCATGATTCGCTTTAAGCTCTTCGGCCATCACGAGTTCGCACTGGCGTACCGGACAGTGTCCAATCGGCTGGAAGGCTTTTTTCTGCGGCGGCCACGCCTGGCAATTGCCAGTAAAAAAATGCCTCTGGAAATCGAGACCTTGTCGCTACCCCAGGCTTGGGATTTGCTCATCGACGAGGCGAAGAAGATAAACATCAGCCGCTTGGAACTGCAACTTTCCCAAGGCCGGCTGAACGGCACTCGCTGCTGGAACGAGAGGAGCGACTTTTCTGCGCCAAACCCTTGGCGGCACGGCGTTTCGCTGCAAAAAGACAGCGAGCGCATATGTACCATTCGCACCACAGCGGCGGAAAAGCCGCAGTTGCCTTTCCACCTGGAATCTTTTATTCAGATGATGAAGGATTTCGGAAATCTAGCGATCGATAACATCGGCGAACAAGATTTCTACTCCTTCATGGACGTGGTCAGAAATCCCTCGCCCGAAATGCTGCAACAAGAGCGTAGAACGCCATGGGAAGATGGCATCGCCGACAGGCCGCTCCGTTATGGAATTATTTATCGCCGCATACGCCAGCAGGAAACGGAACAGTCTCGCTTATGAGCCAGCGCGTGATGATCTGTCGATCGAATCCCCTTGCTCCCGATCCCCGGGTCGATAAGGAAGCGCGGGCATTGGCAGGATCGGGATACGTCGTGAAAGCCGTGGGCTGGGATCGCACGGTTGAACTACCCTGCTTCGAGCGCGCCGACGCCTATGATATCCACCGCCTGCCCATCCGCGCGGATACGCGCGAGGCATGAGAAACCTGCCGCAGTTGTTAAAGTGGCAAATGGGACTGTGGCGTTGGCTGGTAGGCCGCCAAAGGGAGTACGACTTCATCCACGCTTGCGATTTCGACACGGTGCTCCCAGCCTTATTCTGCAAGTTCTTTTTCGGCAAGCGCGTAATATACGACATCTACGATTTTTACGCCGATCATCTTCGCGCCACGCCGGCGCTGATTCGAGGCCTTATCCGCTGGATCGATTTGTGCGTAATTAACCTGGTGGATGCCGTGATTATCGTCGATAAGTCGCGGCGCGAGCAAATCGCCGGATCGCGCCCCGCCGCTTGGAAGTGATTTACAACAGTCCGCAAGATCATTCCACCCCGGCGCCGCCGACTAGACGTCCAGAATCGAGCAAACTCCACCTGGCATATATCGGGTTGATCCAGAAGGAACGAGGCCTGACGGCCATGCTGGAAGGGCTGCAAAAACATGCCGATTGGACCTTGGATTTGGCCGGCTTCGGCGGCGACACGGAAGCGATTCTGAAAATCGTGCGGGACATGCCCAACGTGGCCTGGCACGGTCGAGTATCCTACAAAAAAGCCCTTGAGCTTTCCGCATCGGCCGACGTGCTTTTCGCCACCTATGATCCGTCGATTCCCAACCATCGCTATTCCAGTGCCAACAAGATCTTTGAATCCATGATGTTGGGCAAACCGATTATCGTGGCCGAGAACACCAATATGGATCGCATTGTCACCGAAGCAGACTGCGGACTAATCGTACCCTACGGCGATATCCCCGCCTTAGAAGCGGCTTTATCGCGTTTGGCCCAAGACGAATCGCTCCGCCTGCGTCTGGGAAAAAACGCCCGCCGGGCATACGAGAACACTTTTAGCTGGGACAAAATGGCCGGGAAATTGGTCGCTCTCTACGCGACACTGGGCAATGGGAGGGCAAAGTGATGCATACGCATAACGATTGCCCATCCTTGCAAAAAGTCCTCCTCGTGGCCAATACCGATTGGTATCTTTACAATTTCCGCTGCGCGCTGGCAAGGCTGCTTCAAGAGCGCGGGATGGAAGTGGTTTTGGTCTCGCCGCCGGGAAGATACGCGCCCTTGTTGCAGCAAGCGGGTTTTCGTTGGATTCAGTGGCAAGTGGGCCGGCGAAGTACCGCGCCTTGGAAAGAAATTCCGGCCTTGAGAGCCTTGAAGCGGATATATCGTCAAGAAAAACCCGTTATGGTCCATCATCACACCATAAAACCGGTTTTATATGGTTCCCTGGCAGCGCAGTCGGTCGGCGTGCCTTTGGTGGTAAATTCCATTACCGGCCGAGGTTATGTTTTTATGCAAAACGATCTGCACTCCCGACTGTTGCGGAAGATCGTACTATTTTTATATTCACGGGCATTGAACCTGCCTCGCGGCGCCTTGATTTGCGAGAATCAGAGCGATCGAGATTATTTCATAAATATGGGTTTATGCGCCAAGGAAAACACTTGGCTTATCGAAGGCGTGGGCGTAAACGTCCATCACTTCACGGCCCAACCTGAAGCGGAGGGCACGCCTGTCGTGCTCTTTGCCGGGCGATTGCTGTGGGATAAAGGCTTGAGCGTGCTGGTCGAGGCGGCACGGCTGCTACGCGGAACTATTCCGCTCAGGGTGGTACTGGCGGGTGCGCCCGACCCCGGCAATCCGTCTTCGGTGGATGAAAGCACGCTTTGCGACTGGGAAAAGGAAGGATTAGTGGAACGGTGGGGCTTCTGTGAAGACATGCGCCGGGCTTACAGCCAATGCCATATTGTTTGTCTGCCCACGTTCTCCGAAGGCCTGCCCACGGTGCTGTTGGAAGCAGCCTCGTCAGGCCGGCCGATTATTGCCAGCGATATTCCCGGTTGCCGCCACGTGGTAGAGGCGGGAAAAAATGGATTTCTTGTCCCTCCCCGAAATGCCCGCGCCCTGGCCGAAGTCATTGCAAAATTGGCCTCTGATCCTCAGTTGCGTAAAAAGATGGG
This sequence comes from Pirellulales bacterium, assembly GCA_963820545.1. Lineage (GTDB taxonomy): Bacteria > Planctomycetota > Planctomycetia > Pirellulales > Thermoguttaceae > CAWGAJ01. The sequence goes on along the minus strand of CAWGAJ010000002.1, from coordinate 984,885 downwards.
GGCTTGCGGACGGCAGAAAATTCTGCAACAATTCACCGTGGGACACGTCAACGAGGCTACCTGGGGCGTGTATCAATCGCTGGCTTCGCAAGCAGGTCTGAGCATTCCTGGCCGTAAACTGAAACGCGCCGCGTAACGCGCACTAAAAACATTTTTCCTTTTTCACATGCCATGCATCCCACGATCGAAAAACTCCTTTCGCAAAGACCGGTAATCACTGACGGCGCTTGGGGAACGAGCTGTCCGGTGATCACCGACGGCGCTTGGGGAACCCAATTGCAACAGCGGGGCATGCCGGCTGGTTCGATTCCCGACGCCTGGAATCTAATCCAACCCGATAAAGTCGAGGAGGTCGGAAGAGCTTATGTCGAAGCCGGCAGCCAGGTGATTCTCACCAACACCTTGCTCGCCAATCGCTTCATCCTCGGCCGGCATGGACTTGGAGACAAGGTGGCCGAGATCAATCGCATGGGCGTGGAAATATCCAAGAGAGCCGCTCAAGGCAAGGCCAAAGTCTTTGCCTCGGTGGGGCCTACCGGCATAATGCTTTTAATGGGTGACGTAAGTGAAGATGAAATCCAGGCCGCTTTCGCCCAACAGACTCAGATCCAAGCCGAAGCCGGCGCCGATGGCATTGTGGTGGAAACCATGTCCGATTTGGCCGAGGCCAAACTGGCGGTGGCCGCCGCGCGGGAAACCGGCCTGCCCGTGGTGGCTTGCATGTCTTTCGATTCAGGCGCCAAGCTCGATCGCACCATGATGGGCGTTACGCCCGAGCAAGCCGCCGACAAATTAACCACCGCCGGGGCCGACGTGATCGGGGCCAATTGCGGTCAGGGCATCGCCGGATACACGCCAATATGCAGCCGGTTACACGCCGCCACCGATAGGCCCATTTGGATTAAGGCCAACGCCGGCAAACCGCAATTGCTCGACGGCAAAACCGTGTATGCGCAAACGCCCGAGGAATTCGCCTCCTTTGTGCCACAACTCGTCGAGGCAGGCGCGGCCTTCATCGGCGGCTGCTGTGGCACCACCCCGGAGTTTATCAAAGCGATAAAAAAGACGCTTCAGGCTGGAAAGGTATAAATCCTTGAAGTGGTGTTTGATAACTGGTCAAAATTATCTTTTAAGCCCACGGATTGCAACCTGCGGGCTCGATAATTTTATTCTTACACCGATACTGCTTCGCGTTCGACCGCGGTTGGCGGCACCACAAAACACTTGAGTATAGTAGCGACGCGAGGCGCGGCGCAACGGCAGAGAACTGCCTTGGGACAATTGGTAACGGCGGCGTTGCGTTCGTAAAAAGTTGTGGGTTCGTATGTCCAGTCGGAGGCGAGACGTTTTTCCTCTTTGCGAATCTGACGGAGCAGCCAGCGGCCGCCAATCGCCGAGAAAATTCGCGATTTCCAGCCGTACTCGGCATGGAGCTCTTTCAATAAAGCCGACATCTTCGCGTACAGTGCCGGATTCCGGCGATAATATAGTCTGGCCGCGCCGACCAATGCGGAAAACGTAGTGCCCAGCTCGCGTGATTCCCAGACGTATCGATCGCGAATGCATGGATTTGGATGGTTCTTGCAGCGCCGCCATCCGGCCAGCGTGGTCCGCACAATGCGAACTACACTCGGACCGTTGCGTTGGAAGTCGCGGCTGAAGGCGCGAATCATAAACTCGGCCGTCTGCTGGTCGTTGATATGGGGATGGCGATAGTTGAGAATTAACTGCCCGTGGATATCGCTGAGGTGATATTCGCTTTCCTCCTTCATCAATCCCTGGGCCGTTAGTTCGGCGTGCAGCGCCGTGCCCGGGATGGGAGTGTAAAGCATGAATTGATGAAAATCGGTATCGTGTCGGGCGGCATATTCAATGGCTTCGTCGATATTTTCGGGTGTATGGTTTTCCAGGGCGATAATCGTCGAGCCGAGCACGCGGATGCCGTGCGATTGCAACTGGCGGATCAATTCAAAGGTGTCCACGCCTTTGAGTTTGGCGTATTGACTGTTTTCACCCTCGATGCCCATCCAGACCCAGGAAATGCCCAAACGTACAAGCTGTTCGACGGTATAGGAGCAAAGCACTTTGGCGGAACTGAAAACATACAGCGACCAGGATTTATGATTGGCTTCCATCAATTCCAAAAGCCGCAGTGCGCGTTTGCGGTGGAAAAGAAAATTTTCGTCCATCACGAAAAAGGAACGAACGTGCATCTGGGTTTCCAGTTGGCACATGACGTCGAACAATTCGTCGCCGGATTGATAAAAATGCACGCAGTGGCCCTTCCCGCCAAACATGGCCGAAGTGGAACAAAAATTGCACCCCAAGGGACAACCAACCGAAGGAATCAGCGTGGCGGCAATGTCGGCGGGACGTTCGGGAGCAAAGACGCCTGCGTTTCGGGTGCCAAAGCCGGAAGTAATAAAGGGATGATTGACGGGCTGGTTCGCATCTTCGCCCAAAAAACATCGGAACCAGCGCACCCCTTCGCCTTTGACAATATAATCGGCGTCAATACGATTCTGCAAGTCGGGAATATTGGCAATGTGCCCGCCCACCACAATCAAGGCATGTGGCTGATATTGGCGGATCAACTGGCACATCTTTTTGACCTTAAACATGTTTGGGATGATCGAGGTAATGCCGATGACGTCGTACTGCCGGGTGCTGATTTCTTCGATGAAACGATCGAGTACGGGAAAATCCAAGACCACGCAGGGGGCCTTGATGTTGGCTTGAATCAGCATCAGCCCCCAACTGCGATGGAACATCCGTAACGAAAAAGCCCCTTGCGTGCGGGTTACCTGGTTGTGGTAAAGTTCCATGGGATTGAGCGCTCGGCTGCCGTACTCGTCGTCCCTCCCATAGGGACCGAATACACTGGTCAATAACACCCGGGTGCGAGAGCGAGCAGGATGAACCACCGGTATATGACGTTGAGAACGGCAAGTGCCGGTCTGATCTGTTTGTGAAATAATCATTAGCGACTCCTTTGATCCTCTGCTGTGACGACTGGTGCTTCTCAATTGGTGAAGCAAGCGAGGTCTCTGCACTGTATGATTTCCCCGCCTGATTTCTCTTTAACTTAGGTATTATATTAGCCAGTCGCCTATAAACAGATTGACACTATGTATAAGTTGCGTAATAGCTAAGTAATAGTTTTGTTGGCTAGTGGAAATAGACCGGATAGCCAAGTTTTAATACAATATATATGGGGGATTATATCCCCGCTTAGGCTTAACCTATTTGTCAGGATATCGTTAAGACCGGCCAATGAAACATGATGTCAATTTGTACAGAAAGTGGGCAGTAACAGCGGAATCCCCGCGAGTATTGCATCACAACTGATTTAATCAATAGGCGGTCACACAACAGAGCAACTACCCAACACTGTTAAGATTTGATATCTTCGTTTTTTAAACATGAAGCGGTTTTCCCCCGCCGGTTATAGAGCGGCGGGGATAATATTCCCTGTAGAAATTGACGGTAAGCCATGGGTTCGTTACGTCCGCTGAGCATGCCGATCATTTTGGCAATCGTGATGATCGTCCTCTTGATCGTCTTGACCGTGGGCTGGGTGCTGCTGAACGTCTTCGGCGCATTGCAGGCCAACCAATATTCGGGTTTATATTGGGCCCTGCTGACCATCGGCTCGTTGTTTATCATAGTGCTGGTGGCAGGCACGATTTTGTATCTCATATTGTCGATCAAGGCCATTAATTTAACTCGCCGGCAGTCGAATTTTATCGACAGCGTCACGCACGAGCTCAAATCGCCCATCACCTCAATGAAGTTGTATCTGCAAACGCTTCGCCGCCATGAAGTGAGCCTGGATGAGAAAGCCGATTTTTATCGCTTCATGCTCGAAGACTTGGAGCGCCTGGATCGGCTCATCAACCAGATGCTGGATGCCGGCCGTTTGGATGCGGAACCCTCGCCGGACGAAATCGAGGACGTCGATCTGGCGCGGCTGCTGAGCGATTGCGCCGCTTCGGTCTGCTTAAGCTATCGCGTGCCCGCGGATACAGTGCGCTTGAACATGCAACCTTGTTTTGTACGCGCCCGGCCGGTGGATATGGAAATTATTTTTCGTAACTTAATCGATAACGCGGTAAAATACGCGGGCAATCCGCCGCGCGTGGAAGTAACGACAGAAGTGAATGGAAAGAATCAGGTGCTGGTCCAGGTTGCCGACAACGGCCGGGGAATACCTTATCGTTTGCGGCGGAAGATATTCGGCCGTTTTGTCCGGCTAGGGCAGGAATTGGAACGCGATAAACCCGGCACCGGTTTGGGATTATTTATTGTGCGAACCCTGGTGCGGCGTTCGAAAGGGCGCGTGCGCGTGCGCGATGCCAAACAAGGGCCGGGCACGATCTTCGAAGTGCAGTTGCCGGCCCATCCGGCAACTGAAGCTGTAACCGATAACTTAAATACTTAAACGCCGAGCCTTGGCAAGAGGGCCGAAAATGGCCGAAAAGCAGCACATCCTGGTGGTGGAAGATGAGGATCACCTGGCTACCGGAATCAAGTACAATCTGATTGCCGAAGGATATCGCGTAACTACTGTGGGCGATGGACACTCGGCGCTGAAGATTTTAGAAGAAAATCAGGAAGCCGTGGATCTGGTGGTGCTTGACCTCATGCTGCCTGGAATGAGCGGCTATGCGGTATGCGAGGCGATCCGCTCAATCAACATGGATTTGCCCGTATTAATCCTTACCGTGCGCACCCTGACCGAGGATCGTACACGGGGCTTCGACGTGGGCGCCAATCAATACCTTACCAAGCCCTTCGACCTGGATGAGTTTCTGCGCGGATAAAAAACCTGCTCATCTTTCATGGGCAAGAAAAGCGGCGCACACCTTCCACCGGACGGATCAGGCAGTTCGAGTTCGCCAACGTAAAAATCGATTTTGAGACCTTCGAGGCCGCCGTATCCGGCGTGCCCGTGCGCATGACTCAATTGGAAATGTCGCTCTTGCGTTACTTCATCGATAACGAAGGCCGCGTAATTCCCCGCCGCGAATTGTTGGAAAAGGTTTGGGGCGTGCCCGGCGGATTGAACACCCGGGCGCCCGACCAGTTCATCCGCCGCTTGCGTAAATACTTAGAACCCGACCCTTCCCAGCCGCGTCATTTCCTCACTATCCGCGACGCCGGCTATCGGTTTGTGGCAAAACCGGAAGAATAGGGAATAGGGGATAGCGGACAGGGGATAGGTTTAACGAAGGGATGAAGGATGAATGACGAACACCGATAGCTGATTGCCGAAAACTGAGCACTGAGAACTATTAACTGAAAACTTTACTAACTATTGAGACTTACCTTTGCGTTTGAAACTGATTGCCTGCGAAATTTTTTATCGCGAACTGTGCGCGGCAATCGCGCGATCGACTAATCAAATCGACGTGGAGTTTCTGCCCAAGGGATTGCACGACATCGGGCAGGCGGGCATGTCGGCACGCTTGAAGGAAGTGCTGGCCGCGGTCGATGAGTCGGGCTATGAAGCGGTGCTTTTGGGCTATGCACTGTGCAGCAACGGACTGGTGGGCTTGGCGGCCAGGACCATTCCTCTGGTGGCTGCCCGGGCGCACGATTGCATTACACTTTTTCTGGGCGGCAAAGAGCGCTACTTGGACTATTTCCTGAAGAATCCGGGAGCGTATTTCAAGACCAGCGGCTGGATCGAACGCGGCGAGGATCTGTGCCGGCCGGACAGGATTCGATCCAAAACCAGGCCGGCATGACACAATCGTACGAGCAACTGGCGGCCAAATACGGCGAAGACAACGCCCGGTTTCTCTACGATCAATTGTGCAATATGACCCGGAATTATAGCAAAATAACGTTTATCGAGATGGGCCTCGAACCCGACGACCGCTTTGAGCAACACGCCCTTAATCTAGCGGCCGAGAAAGGGTGGAAATACGAAAAACTCGCCGGCGATATGTCGCTGCTCCAAGACCTTGTGGACGGACGCTGGGATGAAGAGCGTTTTCTGGTAGTCCCGCCCGGTTATTGCATCGCGTCTAGTTACGATGAAAAAATCATTCGGGTGGAGAAGATTGTCATGTGATTAATTACGTTCCCACGCCGGAGCATGGGAACGAGAAAAAAGACCTGTTAATTTTGACTTTTGGGTGCCACTGGCTGCTTGTCAGCCAGTGCTGAGGCGAATGGCGAGACAAAGCCGGGCACCATGTGCATCTTGCCTATGGGTGCCACGGTTTGCGCGTTTAACCATGAAGTACATTTCTTACAAATACAACATTAGATGCAGAAATGTATAATACTAATCTGCAACATGCAATTCTATCAGGGGCAAATTTCAAAGACGCCGCTGTGGAATGCATAGATTCGCGAGGAGCAACGGGTTTTTCTCAATCGTTCCTTTCAAACACACTCACTTATGCAAATAATATTATGTCGGATGGTTCGATACAAGGTCTCGACTTAGCGTCTAGTTGGTGGGCCAACACTTTGATTGTGCGCGATTACAATGCGCAGACACCCATCCCCATTACAATAAAAAGCTCTCTGATTATGGGAACAAGTAGCATTTTACAAATGCTTTTTGAAGAAGATGCCTGGGATTCAAAGATTTCATTTGAGTCTGGCATTCCGGTCACGCGAGGCGGCACGTTGGAACTGAAATTCGCCGATGGCGTGGATGTTTCTAGTCAAGTGGGAAGAACATTTTCAATATTCGATTGGTCGGGCGTTAATCCAACAGGTACATTTAACGTGAGCAGTCCATACTATTGGAATATTTCTAATCTTTACACCACGGGAGAAGTTACTCTTGTAGCCGTGCCTGAACCGTCGAGTACTGGACTTTTGGTGGCAGGCCTTTTGTACTTGCTTACTTGTAGGCTTATCAGTCGCAAGCGATGCACCGCTGCCACGGGCGGCATCTTGCCCGTGTAAAATCAACACACTGGCGAAACGCCAATGTCACCCAAATACAGGCATTGCACGAATAGCGACACAGTTATGTGAAATAGGCTCTATTCTATGGATTAGGCACAAACTGGCCGCCGCGGCATTGTTTGAGATAGTTCAAGGCGTGGACCTGACCGGTCATTTCCAAATCGTCGCGGTAGACCGGATCGTGCCAGCCTTCGATATCAATGGAACCGCGATAACCTTTCATGCGCAGGATGCTGATCAGGTCGGTCCAATTAGTGTCGCCGAAACCGGGCGTGCGGTGATGAACGTATTGCTCGCCGCCGCGCGTGCCGCGCGTGCGGATCACGTCCCAAAACACAGTGGCATCCTTGCCGTGAAGATGGAACACTTTATGCGCCCACTGGCGAAGCTGCGGCAGGGGATCGACGAAGCTTACAATCTGGTGCGCCGGCTCCCACTCCAGTCCCAGAGCGGTGCTGGGGATGGCGTCGAAGATCATCTCCCAGGCGGCCGGGGCATGGGCGATGTTCCAATCGCCCGAGAGCCAATTGCCGCACATGTCGCAGTTTTCGAAGGCAATGCGCACGCTGTGCTCCTCGGCTTGTTTGACCAAGGGCGTGAATACCTGTTTGAACGCCGGCAGCGAATCGGGAACCGGTTTTTCGGGAATGCGTCCGGTAAATCCGCAAACCAAATTGCAGCCAAACCATGACGCGGCCTCAACGAGTCGGCTCCAATCCCCGGCGGTCTGCGCGTCGATCAGCGGATTGCCGTAGATTGCCAACGCGCTGATGACCGCCTTCTGGCCCTGCTCGGCAAGCACGCCGAGAAGCTCGTCGGCCAGGCGGCGCAAGTCGATATTGCCCAGATGTCGCGGAAAAACTATTTCAAAGCTTTCGAACCCCTGCGGCAGGATATGGCGAATGTAATCGGCGGGCTTGTTATCGGCCTTCACCAACGTGCCGATCAGGATATCGTCGTGTGCGATCACGGAAATACCTTTCGTGTACCAAGGGGACAGTCCCATCCGCCGAAGGCGGATTGGGACAGTCCCCATATTCTATTAACCTGGTTTATCGGCCATGACCACCGAATTCATGGCCTCGTGGCGGATCATAAAACGGGGATTGATAAATCCCGCGGCTTGAAGGTCGGCGGCGAACTCGTCGAAGGTGAAGGTGCCGCCGGACTGGGTATTGACCAGCATGTTAAGGGCAAACAGCGCCCCGTCGCGCGGTCGAGTGCGACAAGGCTCCATAATAACATCGCGGATGGCAATCCGTCCGCCGGGCTGCAACGCCTGGAAAACTTTAATAAATAATTCGCGATTGTGTTGGCGCGAATGCTGATGGGCGATAGCGCTTACCCAGGCAAAATCGCTGCCTGCCGGCAGATCGTCGGTATAGAAGTCGCCGCTGAAGAAGGCCACGCGCGAGGCGAATTCCGTGTTTTTCAGGCGCTCCTCGGCCTGGCAGATGGCATCGGGCAGATCGAAAATCGTGGCCTTGGCGTCGGGCACGGCGCGGAGGAAGGCGATGGTCCAGGTGCCGGATGCCCCGCCCACGTCCAAGAGGTGCTGAAATCGCAAAGAACCCAGTTGGGCCACCAGGTCGTCGGCGAATTGTCGGGAGATACTGTGCATGGCAGCGATAAAGGCCGCCCGATCGGCTTCAGGACCACGAATACTGGCCTGTCGCGGCGCGGGAACGCCCGATTTGGCCACCCAGGCCAATTGCGACCAACCTCGCAATACGTTCATCTGGTGCAACAACATGGGCAGGACAGTTTGCGGGCTGTCCTCGGTTAGCAGGGGACGAATTTCTGGGGGGACACGATAGAATGTTTGCTTTTTTTCCAGCAATCCCAAGGCAGCCACGGCGTCCAACAGCATGGTAGTGGCGCGCAGGTCGCAGTGCAGCAAGCGGGCGATTGCCTCGGCCGAAAGAGTTTTTTCCCCCAATTGGCCCCAGAGATCCAATTCGGCGGCGGCACCGATAACACAGGCCGGCCGAAACCCACCCATCATGTCAAGTATTTGCTGGCCGGTTATGAGCGGAGAATCTGACATAAATGATCCCAAATACACAAATACTCGGATCGTTTGAAATTCTGGCCTAATTATTTCGATCAAATCGCACCTGGCAAGCCCCGGTTAATTGGTTTTATTCGAGGCATCAGACCCCCTTCATTCAGCATTGCCCTCACCCTTACCCTCTCCCGGAGGGAGAGGGGACTAATCAGATTATTTCTTAATGTATTTTTTCTTTTCCCTGCCCGGTTATTCGTATTTAAAATAGAGAAAAGGGGAATACCTATGGGTAATTATATATAAACGTCGAGGCAAAAGAATGTCTGTTCGTTCGTTGATAATTTTTTGCGGTCTCAGTTTTGGACTGGCGGCCCCAGTTTTTGCCCAATTCAAAGACGGCGAAGAACAAGGCATGAAACTGGGCGATACCAAGACCACGCGCTGGCGCGCGGGGATGATCATCACGGCTTCGGGGGGAACGTGCAAGGGACTCGTCGGTTACGCCCCCATTCCGATTGATTGGCCCGAACAACAAGTGAGTATTATCACGGAAGATATTTCGCCCGGAGTCAAAGTGGATTACAAGATCATCGACGGGACGGTCAAGGTGATGACTGTCAAGATTCCTTACTTGGCATCGGGAGAAGAGGTCAAGGCACTGGTCACGCTGGAAGTGAAACGCCGCGTGATCCTGCCGCCGGATGAGACGGACATCTATGTATTACCCGATCTGAAAAAGCTCCCTCCCGCTGTCCGATCATACTTGACGCCCAGTCCAATGATCGAAAGCCGCGATGCGAAGATTCGCAGCCTGGCAAAGCAAATTGTCTCAGAAAAGGATAAGGCTTGGGACAAAGTCGAGGCAATTTACGACTGGGTTAGGGAGCATGTGAAGTATAAAGAAGGAGCGCCGCTAAGAGGGGCAATTGCGGTGCTGAAAGACAATACCGGCGATTGCGAAGACATGAGTTCGCTGTTTGTCGCGCTCTGCCGGGCGGCCGATATTCCCTCGCGCACGGTTTGGGTTCAACACCATCAATATCCGGAGTTTTATCTGGAAGATAACAAGGGAGTCGGACATTGGTTCCCCTGCCAGATATCGGGTGCGCGCCAGTTCGGCGGCATCAGCGAAGAACGGCCCATTTTGCAAAAGGGCGATAATTTCAAACCCTTGATGGGCAAAGGCGAACACCAACGCTATATGGCCGAGTTTCTTACGGGGACCAAATCGGATACCGGCGGCAAGCCCCGGGTAAATTTCATCCGCGAATTGCTCAACACTGAGAAGAAATAGGTATTGGAGATTAGGGATTAGGGATTAGGGATTAGATAGCAGTAATCAGTCTATGATTTTAGGAATTCGTCGACTTCGATTCCTGCTTCACGTAAAATCGCACGTAAGGTGCCTTCGGCTATATCACGGGCATGGTGTGGAAGGGTAACACGGCGTCCGGTAAGGGGATGGCGCCACACTTCATGACTGCCCGGTCCAGGCCGATCATAAATCCAGCCAAAGGTTCGCAGTTTCCGGGCTACCTCCCGATATTTGAATCCTGACAGCCGCCCCATTAGCGAACTCCCACAGGAATCACAAAATCCAGGACGCTTTTAGTGGAAAGATGCGATAGCGCGGCTGGCAAAGGATCACCGTGTTCCAAGCAAGATTCGACAATTTTCCTGGTTAAGCCTTGAGCAATTTCAACGGCCTCAACAATACTGCGGCCTTCAGCCACCAGTCCGGGAACGTCGGGACTGGTAGCTAAATATCCCCCTTCTTCCAATGGCTCCACATGCAGTCGAATTGCTACTTCGTCCATCACATTATCCTTGAAATAACCGATTAATGATTTCAACTCTGCTGCTACTCCATTATACCTTGGGCCGCCAGCGCCGAAAATGCCAGCAAAACAAAATATGGGGCCAATAAAAAACCTCATAAATTACCTGTTTTGTTAATATCAGACCTGTCTCGTTTGCTTGTCCCAAACTTTACGCCCATTCAGATTCCGTCCGCCTTTCGCGATAAACGGGGGCCGCAATTTTTATCCCGAAGGGATGACGTATGGTAGCCCAGGGTTGCCGCGCAGCGGCTACCCTGGGATGGGATTTATAATCAACACATCAACCCTGAAAGGGTTGCGGAGTGTGGCGCCCGCCTCTCCGAAACCCCGTTGGGGTATTGTTTTTTCGTTCCTTTTTGCCCTAGGGTAGTCGCTGCGCGACAACCCTAGGCTATCGTATTCAATCCCTTCTGGATTGGCAGACCAGCAAAAGAACCCGGCATAAAATGCCGGGCCTAAGACCGCCCACGGCGGATAAGGATCGTAAACGATCCTAAAAAATATTGGACAAGCCAGCATTGGCACCCGGGCGCTTTGATTACCTCACCCTACGAAACTTCATTCAGCCTCATCAGCGTACTCCACATATTCTTCTATAACATCATCGCGCGTTTTATTTAGATGTGGGAGTTTTGAAATTTTTTCCACGGACTCATACGACAAATATGTGCATGTTTTGGATAATGGTCCAAAATCGACTAGGCTGAAAGTTGGGCGCTGTATTTCCTTCAAGACTTTCAATTTGCGATCCACGGGCGCAACAATGTGCAGTTTTATTGTTAGATTCGGCAACAATGCGAGAAGATCCGACATGCGTAAAAGCCCGGAATATACTGAAGTGGTTTCCTCGATTTCGAATGCACGAACAATGGCGCACCCCTTCAACCATACAACATCGATCTGCTCGACCGTTCGAACCGCAGCTTCGTCATAACTGAGTGGCAAATCTTCAATCAGTGATCCTGGTGGAGGGTTCCATTCCTTCGAGACAGATCCCCGGTCTTGCTTGGGCAGCCAAATTTTGAAGCCCATTTGTCGACCACATTCTGCCAATATTGCTTGGAAGTGAGTAGATCGCCTGACTCCAGTATGTTGAGGTTCGACTTGTTTTTGGTCGTCTTCTGGAATGCTTACCGGGACTTCTTTGTTGTCACGGCGAATCATAGGTCCGCGCTTCGGAAAATTGTTTTTTTCCCATTGATTTATGATCTCAATCTGTTTATTCTCCAAAAGGTCGGCAAGTTCTATGTATATATATCCCACTGGAACCTGTTTATTGTTTACATATTGCTCAACCTTACTTTGAATTACAGCCGATAAAGTTCGGAACGCCTTTGTGTACTTCATGGCTCGGTAAATTGAACGTTTATCCACATTAAATTCTTTCGCTGCTCTCTGTACAGCGGCTGTATTTGAGAGACCGTTTTTCTCATGACGCTCAACATACTCGGCACGCGCAATTTGATCATCATGTGGCAGAGCACGACGAGTGGATTGATTAGTTTCGTTCATGATGACTTCTTTCTGTGGTTCGACGGCAAATTTATGCTTTCTAAGCATTTCTATTAGATCGGTTATGTCATCTCTGTATTCTTTGATTCTAATTTGTCCGCCAGATTTTCGAATTCTCTCACTGTATCTTCCATTTTAAGTTGTTTGAGACTTTGGGCAGCTTTTTGCAGCGCCTCAGCATGTTCTTTTCTCTTCGCAGAACCAATTTCCAGTGGGGATGCAGCCACTTTTTCAGCCTCATAATAAACTAAATCGGCAGCAATGACTATATTTACATCATTTTCGGATTCAAAGTCGCGGCTGAAACAACGCTTTTTGAAATTGACCTGCCATTTATCGCCAATCCTCTCGACAGTATGAATATCGCTCATAACATTTCCTTTCATATTCTCGAAGATAAAAAAAGGTGTCAGGATCGATTGGCCGGTCCTGACACCTTTCCCATTAATTCATCGATTATAATTTAAATTTCCATTGCATCAATACATATCCTCATCGCCGCCGGGAGGGCCGGCTGGGGCTTTATCTTTCTTAGGCTTTTCGGCCACCAGGGCGTCACTGGTCAGGAGCAGCGTGGCCACGCTGGAGGCGTTTTGCAGAGCGGTGCGCGTGACCTTGGTCGGGTCGATCACGCCGGCCTTGACCATGTCTTCGTAGACGTTGGTTTGGGCGTTATAGCCCTGGGGGCCTTTCATCTCGGCCACTTTTTCGCAGACAATGCCGCCGTCCTGGCCGGCGTTATCGGCGATCTGCGTGAGCGGCGAGCGGCAGGAACGCAATACGATCTTGTAGCCGACTTCCTCGTCTTGCGAGAGCCCCTCGGGCTTGACCGCGGCCGAGGCCCTCAAGAGCGCAACGCCGCCGCCGGGCAGGATGCCTTCCTCGACTGCCGCGCGCGTGGCGTGCAAAGCGTCTTCCACCCGGGCCTTCTTTTCTTTCATTTCCGACTCGGTGGCCGCGCCGACGTTGATCTTGGCCACACCGCCGGCCAGTTTGGCCAAGCGTTCCTCGAGTTTTTCGCGGTCGTAATCGCTTTTGGTGTTTTCGATCTCGCGCCGCAATTGCTCGATCCGTCCCTTGATGTCGGAACTCTTGCCGGCGCCCTCGATGATGGTGGTGTTGTCCTTGTCGATGATAATCTTTTTGGCCCGGCCCAGATCGGCCAGAGTAACATTTTCCAGCTTCTTGCCCAGGCTCTCGAACAAGGCGGCGCCGCCGGTAAGGATGGCAACGTCTTCCAGCATGGCCTTGCGCCGATCGCCATAGCCGGGGGCCTTGACGGCACAAGTCTTAAGCGTGCCGCGCAGCCGATTGATGACCAGGGTGGCCAGGGCCTCGCCGTCGAGGTCTTCGGCCACGATCAACAGCGGTTTGCCGGCATTGACTACTTTTTCCAGCACCGGAAGGAGTTCCTTGATGGTGGAAAGTTTCTTTTCATGGATCAGCACGTAAGCGTCCTCGAGCACGCATTCCATCTTTTGCGGATCGGTGACGAAATAGGGCGAGAGATAGCCGCGATCGAACTGCATACCTTCGACCCACTCGATCTCCAACGCCATACTCTTACCTTCATCGACGGTGATCACGCCGTCCTTGCCCACTTTTTCCATGGCGTCGGCCAGCTTTTGGCCTATTTCCATGTCGTTGTTGGCGGCCACGGCGCCCACCTGGGCGATTTCTTCCTTCTTATTCTTCACCGAGATGGACATATTTTTGAGCTTCTCGACGATGTCGTTGACGGCCTTTTCAATGCCCTGTTTCAACTGGATGGGATTCACGCCGGACACGACCGCGCGTAGACCTTCGTTAAAAATCGCCTCGGCCAGAATGGTGGCCGTGGTGGTGCCGTCGCCGGCCACGTCGCTGGTTTTCGAGGCCACCTCGCGGACCATGCGCGCGCCCATGTTTTCATAGACGTCCTCGAGATCGATTTCCTTGGCCACGGTCACGCCGTCTTTGGTGACGGTCGGCGAGCCGAAGCTTTTTTGCAGGATCACGTTTCTGCCCCGCGGTCCGAGGGTGACCTTTACCGCCTGGGCCAGTTTGGCAACGCCGCGGCGCAATGCATCGCGGGCTTCCTGGTCGAAAGCAATCATTTTAGGCATGACTATTGTACTCCTTAAAAGGCTTGGTTATCTGATGACGGCGAGAATGTCTTCCTCTCGCATGAGCAATAATTCCCGAGTGCCGAGCTTGAATAAATCGCCGGCGTAAGAACTGAACAACACCCGATCGCCCTTCTTGACTTGCAAGGGAACACGCGATCCGTCTTTCATTAGACGGCCGTCGCCCACGGCGATAATTTTACCGCGCGAAGGCTTGTCCTTGGCGGTGTCGGGCAAAACAATCCCGCCGGCAGTGACCGATTCCGATTCTTCCCGTTCGACCACCACGCGATCTCCCAGCGGCTGGAGTTTGAAATCACTATTGGCGGTTTTTTTCTCTTCTTGCTTTTTTGCCATGTTTCCTGGCCTCCCGAAAAATATATATATCTGCCAATTCTGCGCGTAAAATGGTTGTTTGTCAGATAAAAGCAATCGGCGCACCAAAAAGGTGCGACGCGATAACTTGTTGTTATAACGCAAGTTACATAAAATGCCTCGGCACAAGGAATCTCAAATGCCCGCCACTGTTGGCAAAGTAATCTAACTATGATCAACAATCGCTGCCAATATGGCAGTTTCTATACTTGGTCTTTTATAGATTACACTATAAGTGAAGTGATTGGAAAGAGGGACGTTAGGATTGATATTTGGTGATGAATCCGTTTTCTCGAGTCGTGCCCGCAAGTATTTTAAGAGTCTATCCCAAATCGTTTATGCTATCAAACATCCCTGTCTTTCTGAGTCCGCCGAAGGTGGACTCAGGATGAGATTTGTCTCACCGAATCTTAACTACTATTGGTCGCCGAGTGAGATGATCACTCAGGCATTGATAAGAATTACATCAACCATGGGAGAATAGCACATTTATGCAGTTATCGGTGGGGAGGCATTAATCCTTTCTAAGGGTAATGATAGTGTTTTCACCCGCAAAACAAATTGTGAAATCATTATCTGCGGAAAGCTGATCTTCTCTTTTCTGTTTGTCATTTTTGGATATAATTGTGACATAGGGAAGGCGAATCCCAGAACCATATAAGCAGGGTAAATACCGTCGGGGGCAAGTTTATTGATTATCCACATGATTTTCCAGCCCACTGATACCGCAATGTAATTTTTTAGATCGGAATTTCGGTACGATCTTTTATAATTGGGCATTCCATGTGGAGTCGTTCATGTCAATCGAAGTGCCGACACCCCAAGACAATTCCTCGGCGGCGGAGAAAGTTCGTACCTTCCCGCAAACACCCGGCGTTTATCTGATGAAGGACGCCGCAGGCAGGGTAATCTACATCGGGAAGGCGAAAAATCTCCGTGCCCGGGCAGGGAGTTATTTTCTCAAAGCGGCCGCGGAAGATCCCCGAACGTCAATCCTGGTGCGGGAAATTCGTGACATTGATTATCTCCAATCCCAAAGCGAGATCGACGCTTTGCTCATGGAAGCCCGGCTAATCAAAGACATTTTGCCCAAGTATAACCGGGATCTGCGGGACAATAAGACATTTCCCTACTTGGAGATCGACTTACGGGAGGATTTTCCCCGGGTATGCTTTACGCGCGAGCCGAAAGACCGGGGAACAAAACTCTACGGGCCGTTCGGCAGTCCGCGGCAGTTGCGCGGGGCGATCCAGGTACTGCAGAAAATTTTCAAATTCCGCACCTGCTCGCTGGACATCAATGCCGACGACAAGCGTTGGCAATGGTTCCGCCCCTGCCTGCTTCACTCTATCGAGCAATGCACCGCGCCCTGCAATTTACGGATCAGTAAGGAAGAGTATCGCAAGGGGATCAAGCGGCTGCAACAGGTGCTGGAGGGCAATAAAGAATCGCTGCTTAAGGAAATGCGCGAAGAGATGGAGACCACGGCAAAGGAGTTGCGTTTCGAGGAAGCCGCCCGCTTGCGCGACGAAATCGAGATGCTCGAGTCGCTCGATAAGCGCGGGTCACTGAAGACGCACGTTCAGCCCGAGGTTTTTCCCATCGATCCGAAAAAAGGTCTGGCCGGTTTGCAAAAAGTGCTGCATTTGTCCCAGCAACCGCGGATCATCGAAGGCGTGGACGTGGCCCACACGGCGGGCACGGATACGGTGGCCTCGGTGGTGCAATTTATCGATGGGCTGCCGTTCAAGCCCGGCTACAAACGAATGCGGATTCATGAAGTTCAAGGCGGCGACGATTTCGCCGCCATCCACGAAACCATCGCCCGGCGGTTCCAACACCTGCGCCGGGAAAATGAACCCATGCCCGACGTGCTGTTGATCGACGGGGGCAAGGGCCAACTCAACGCGGCCTTAAGCTCGTTGGCCGGGATGCAAATTGCCCCGCCGCTGGTGCTGGCTTTAGCCAAACAGGAAGAATTGATCCATGTGATGCACAGCGACGAGCCGTTACGCCTAAGTCGCAGCTCGTATGCGCTCCGGCTGTTGCAGTATGTTCGCGATGAGGCCCATCGCTTTGCCCAGCATTACCATCACATTCTCCGGCGACGTTCCACGCTGGGCGAATAGACTGAATCTTTCCGAGCCCGAATCATTTTGAACTCGAGTCTTTCTGAGCCGGGCCGTATCGGCCCGAAAGAATCACAACTCCACCGGACCGGCGCGGTCCGGCTCTGCTTTGGGTACCTGTTTTTTTTATGGCCATTTCATTCCCTTGCTATTTCAGGCCGGATTAGCGTGCCAATCTAGTTCTAACTACCCCTAACAGGGCATTTTGGGATTTTTTGAAAAAAATCTCCTCTGGGTACTTGAAAAAGCTGCAAGGGATGTTAAATTCCGAGTAATATATTTGTGGGATAACTGCCCATTTACTATTTAATAATTCATTGATTAATGGATTATTTACCCAATTATCAAAACACGGCATTTTTACCGAAGGAGCGGCGCCACAGAATAACTTATGCCTGGAACCGGGGATTTCCTGCTGGGCGAGCATCCACGAACGCTGGACGAGCGTTATCGGCTCTCGATTCCCAGCGAATTTGCCGACCTTTTGACCGCCGAGTCGCCCGACTGCATCCTGACCAAGGAGCGGCCAGGATGTTTGAGCCTGTGGAGCGCCCCGGTCTGGCAAGCCCGGCTGGATGAGGCAGTGGAATTGGTAAAGCAGAAGATGCGGGCGGGAAGGCTGCAAGAAAAGGTTGCCGAAGTGCAATTGTTGGGACGTTTGCTTTCCACGCGGCATCGAACCGTGCAGATGGCCGGACGAGGACGGCTGCTGATTCCGGAGGGTTTTCGCGAGTACCTGGGCGTGGAACCAAACGGCGAGGTGTTGATTGTCGGCGCCGCGGTTTGCGTGGAGATCTGGCAGCCTGTCGCTTGGATCAAATATCTCGAAAGGCGCATGCCGAAATTCCGAAAATTACTCGACCAACTATCCAAATAAATGAAATCTACATGCCCGGCTCGGAGGATTTCCCAAAATAATTAAACCGGTTTGTCGCGCCGGTTGAAGTTGCAAGTCGCCAGGGAAGGGTTTTCCAGGTCGCAGAAGGCGACCGCCCTAAAATCCTCGAGCCGGGCATGTTTTTTTAACGCAGAACGAAAAAGTCAGAACGCAGAACGGAAACACAACTAAATTACGCACTCCGTCTTGTTTGTCTCTGCGTTTTTTTACTTCTTACTTCTGCGTTCCGCGTTCTTACTTCTGCGTTACGGTGATGTAAGCCAGCCGGAGCTGATGAATCATGTTCTCGATTTCATCGGTTTCCTCGGGCGTGCGATTGCCTTCGGTTTTCTCTTGCAGCATAAGCAAAAGATCAATGGCGTGACGGGCCTGATTGAGTTGCACAGTGGGCTTGTCCGAGATCGGATTGGGCAGCAAGCCCAAGGCAATGGCGCCTTGTAAATATAGGGTGCTGGCCAAAAAACCAAGTGTGGGCGGAGGCAAGGCCTCCGCGGACTGTGCCTGCTGGTCGGCTGGCGTTTGTTGTTGGCCATTGCGAGCCGCTTCTTTTTCGGCTTGTACCTGGCTTTTCCAATCTTCGTCGATAATTATTTTCTTCTTGCCGTTATCTTGATCGTTCGACATGGAATGCCTCCAGATAAAATGGCAAACGCGGATAATTTTCTCCCCGCACAAGTGCCGGGGCTAAAATAATTCCTAATCCCCAATCCCGAATCCATCTTTCATCACTCTCCACTCTCCACTTTTTCCAGGCGTTCCAGGCGGGCGATGTGCCGCTTAAGGGCCGCACCGATAAAACCGGCAAACAGCGGATGGGCCCGGGTGGGCTGCGACTTGAACTCGGGATGATACTGTACGCCGATGAACCAGGGATGGTCGGGAATTTCGATGATTTCCGCCAGCGTGCCATCGGGGCTGGCGCCCACTACTTGCATGCCGTGGGCGGCGAACTGCTGCCGGTATTGGTTGTTGAATTCATAGCGGTGGCGATGCCGCTCGGAGATGGACAGCGTGCCGTAAGCCTGGGTTGCTTTGCTATCGGGTACGAGTTTGGCGGGTTGCGCGCCAGGCGCATGGTGCCGCCTTTATCGGTGATGGTTTTTTGCTCGTCCAAGAGGCAGATCACGGGATGCGGACTGTTTTTATCAAACTCGGTGGAGTGTGCGCGCTCGAGCCCGACAACATTACGGGCAAATTCCACCACGGCGCATTGCATACCCAGGCAGATGCCGAAAAAGGGAATGCCGCGCACGCGGGCGAAACGGATGGCATCGATCTTGCCTTCAATGCCGCGCTCGCCGAAGCCGCCGGGCACCAGGATGCCGTCCACGCCGGACAGCAGCCGTTCGGGCCCCTCGCGTTCCACGGCCTCGCTGTGGATGCGCTGAATGCGGATTTGCGCCGATGGGCCACTCCGGCGTGGTCCAAGGCCTCGTATATCGACTTGTAGGCGTCGCGATGTTCGGCGTATTTGCCCACCACGGCAATGGAAATTTCGTGCTCCGGATTGCGCAGCCGGTGCAAGAGGTCGCGCCACTGTTCCATGTCCAACGGGCCGGCCTTGAGGTTCAGTTTGCGTACGATCAGTTCGTCCAGCCCGTTCTCCACAAGGCTCAGGGGAACTTCGTATACGGAAAAATCCTTGTCTTTTTCCTCGATCACGGCCTCGATGGGCACGTTGCAGAACAAGGCGATTTTGGCCCGCTCGTCGCGGCTTAACGAACGCTCGGTGCGGCAGACGAGGATATCGGGCTGGACGCCGATTTGCCGCAACAGGCCCACCGAATGCTGCGTGGGCTTGGTTTTCAGCTCGGCGGCGGCCTTCAAGAACGGCACCAGCGTCAGGTGAATGTACAAGCAGTTTTCCTTGCCATGGTCGAGCGAAAACTGACGGATGGCCTCGAGAAAGGGCTGGCTTTCGATATCGCCCACCGTGCCGCCAATTTCGGTGATCACCACGTCGACCCCCTCGCCGGCCGGCTTGAGCAAGGCGGTTTTGATTTCGTTGGTGATGTGCGGAATCACCTGCACGGTCTGGCCGAGAAATTCGCCCCGCCGCTCTTTATTGATCACCGAGAGGTAGATTTGGCCGGTGGTGTAATTGGAATAGCGATTCAGTGGACTGTTGGTAAAACGCTCGTAGTGGCCCAGGTCGAGGTCGGTTTCGCTGCCGTCGTCAAGCACGTAGACCTCGCCGTGCTGGTAGGGACTCATGGTGCCGGGATCAACATTGATATAAGGATCCAGCTTTTGCATGCGGACCGACAGCCCGCGCTGCTCCAACAACATGCCGATCGATGCGCTGGTCAGTCCTTTGCCCAACGAACTAACCACGCCGCCGGTAACGAAAATATGTTTGCTCATAGAATGAAATCAAAAAGGATGAAAGATGAGGGATGTAGGACGAATTCTACCGAGTGAAAACGTAAAAGAAATATTTTAGAGGTCTGTCCAGAAAAAGCATAGGGGGCACAATAATAACACTTATGGCTTATGCGATCCCATCTTGGAGGGAATAATTCAGTTTATTGTGTTTTTTTTACATTTTTCCACAAATGCCCGGTAGTCTGCCGGGGTGTCGATGCCGAATGTTGGTTCGTCCACCACACCGACCAAGATCGAATAGCCCGCCTCTAAAACCCGCAGTTGTTCGAGCTTTTCCAGTTTCTCCAGCGGCGATTGAGGTATGGCGGCGAGTTTTAAGAGGAAATCGCGGCGATAGGCGTAAAGCCCCACATGCTGATAGAAAACTGATGGATTGGCGGATAACAGGCTATTATCCCAATGGCGAGGGTAAGGGATGGGACTGCGACTGAAATACATTGCCCGGCCGCGGCGGTCGAACACCACTTTCACACAGGCCGGATCTTCCCATTGACTCCGACTGCGAATGGGCGTGGCCAATGTGGCCATTACAGCATCAGAATCGTCCTCCAAGAGTTTGACGACCAGGTCGATCGACTCCCCCGCCAATTCAGGCTCGTCACCCTGGACGTTGACGATGATATCCACGTCGGCCAAACCCTGGGCGACCTCGGCCACGCGATCGGTGCCGCTGGGACAGTCTGGGCTGGTCATCACCACCCCGCCGCCAAAGGCCTCCACCGCACGGAAAATCTCTTCGTGGTCCGTTGCCACGCAAATTCCTCCCGGGCGCCGCGCTTTTTGGGCCGCTTCGTAAGTATGCTGAATCAAGGTCTTGCCGGTTTCCCGCAGCAGCAGTTTCCCGGGCAACCGCGTCGAGGCCAGGCGGGCCGGAATGACAATGTAACTCCGAAAAACGCCAGGGGCCCGCTCCATCGCTCATTCTCCACCGGTATGATTTGACTGATCTGCTGAACCCTTTTATTCGGGTGGAGGAAATTATACAATAAGGGCTCATGTTACGGAACCATAGATGATGTCCACGCAAACGCTCGGCAGCAGAATTATTAAACGCCTTGATCAGCTCAACGAATTTGAGCGGGCGCCGATCTCGGCGGATAAACTACAACCGGGCAGATATTTCGCGGCCATGTTCACCGGCGAACACATTGCCGCCACGGAATTCGTCATCGGCGCGCTTTTCGTTTCTTTTGGCGCCGGGGCGCTGGACGTTTTGGTGGGGCTTTTGCTGGGAAATCTAATGGCCGTGCTTTCCTGGGCCTTGATTTGCGCTCCCATTGCCGTGCAAACGCGGCTGACGCTCTATTGGTATCTGCGTAAGATCGCCGGGCCGGTAGTGATGGTGATCTACAACATATTAAACGCCGCGCTGCATTGCATCCTGGGTGGGGCGATGATCACCGTGTCCGCCTCGGCGATCCGCCTTGTTTTCAACATCCCCGAACAGACGAAATGGTATCCCGACGATTATCGCTTTGTGCTCTTAGTTCTAGGCGTGGGGGCAGTGGTGGTAACAATCGCGATTTTAGGATTCGCCAGGCTTGCCCAGTTTTCTTCAGTCTGTTCGCCCTGGATGCTGGTGATGTTCATCGTCGGCGGATTGGCCATGCTACCGCAGTTGGGCCGGATCGAAAGTTATTCTGATTTTTGGCGAATCGCGAACGAAAAAATATGGACCGGCCATGCCCCGGCAGGTTCTTCATCATTAAGTTTTTGGCATGTTGCCATGTTTGCCTGGATTTGCAATCAGGCTACCCACCTGGGACTGACCGACATGGCTTTGTTCCGCTATGCACGCCGATCCAGCTATGGTTTTTATTCAGCGTTCGGCATGTATTTGGGCCATTATCTTTCTTGGATCTGCGCGGGCATTTTGGGGGCCACGGCTGCATTGGCTCTAAAGCGTCCGCTAATTGAACTCGACTCTGGCAGTATCTCCTACAACTGCCTGGGAGCCATGGGGGCGCTGACGGTCGTGGTTGCCGGCTGGACCACGGCGAATCCCACGCTTTATCGGGCCGGCCTGGCCCTGCAAGTGGTCACACCCGGCTGGCCGCGATGGTTGGTAACCTTCATTGTCGGCACGATTACCACCATTATCGCCTGCTTCCCCTTCGTATTTACAAAACTGCTCGATTTTGTGGGAATTTATGGATTGTTGCTGATGCCCGTAGGCGCGATTGTCGTGGTCGAACATTGGCTTTTCCCCAGGCTAGGATGGAGTCGGTTTTGGGCCACGCGCCGGGGTTTGATCTTCAATGCGCCAGCCTTAATTGCCTGGTGGGGATCGCTGCTGATCGCCTTGGGACTGCACCAGTGGGGTTGGATGCACTTGTTCTTCCTGCCTGTGCCCGTGTGGTTTCTCACAGCGACTTTCTATATCGCCCTTTGCGCCTTAAGCGGCGCACGGCAGTCGCTGCCGCCCCTGCCCGAAGATTTGCCGGCTACTTCTGCCGCAACAGTATCACAAGCCGCCTTTATTATGTCCACGATGCAAAAGGTTGCGTACTATATTCTCGGCGGCTTGGCCTTTATAAGCCTTTTTGCCATGTTATGGCTCGCCGTGGCCGCGCTGAAAGGAAGTATTGTTATCGAGGACCTCAAACGCTATCTCATCTACTCCACGGCACTTTATTACCTGACGAGCATTCCGTGGATGTACTATCGGGAAAAAACCCGCAGCAGTTAGAGAGCTTTTCACTTGTATCTAGCGGGTACTATGGTGTTCCTCGACCAATATTTCCAGGCTTTTCCCTGTACTGGCGAGATGCCAGTGGCCCTCGACGTTAGAAATAATCTAATACCTATTACCTAAGCTCTTTCCCCATCTGGTGTTATATAGAGCGCTGCTCACCCTGATGTAGCGTATCGCATCACCAGAAAATTCGCCGGCCGCAAGCGGCCGGGCTAAAAAGACACTACACCCTCCTGAGCATCGCTCTAGAACAACAAATAATATCAGGTTTTTTTGTACAAATTCATAATGAGTAATCCTTGATTGATGAAATCATAATAGTATAATTACATGCTATTAGAGGATTTTCAATGATATCCAAAACCGGCATACAAGCCCTAAAGGCTTTATCGACCATGACGAAATTACCCGAGGGCATTTATACAGGTGCGGGAGATATCGCCGCGGAAATTGGGGCCCCGCGAAATTACTTGGGAAAATTATTAAAAACACTGGCCGACGAGGGATTGCTACTTTCGCAAAAAGGCAAAGGCGGCGGTTTCCGTCTGGCCAGAGATGCCGCCAAGATCTCGCTATACGAAGTAATAGAGCCCATAGAACACGTCAGCCGTTGGACCAACTGTTTGCTGGGAAATGGGCAATGCCCCGCACAGAATCCGTGTGCACTTCACGGTAATTGGGGAAAAATACGGGACGCCTACCTGCAATTCCTGCGCGAGACGACCGTTGCCGATGTGATTATAAAAGGGGACAGGGGACAGAGGATTAAGATGAAGGATGAATATAAAAAATGATGAATGCCGAAGCACGAATGACGAAGAAAGGCAGAACGTAGAAGTCGGAATGAACTGTTAACTGTAAACTGAAAACTCTCTCACATGGAGGTCGCAATCATGAGCGAATTGATAGATAATCATGCAAAGCGGATCCGCAAACTGGAAGAGATCATCAAGGAGTTGCACGGCGGCGCACCGCCCGAGCAGGTGAAGTCAAAACTTAAAGAGATCATGCGCCATACCGACGCCGCGGAAATCGCCGCCATGGAGCAACGGCTTATCGACGAAGGGATGCCGGTGGAAGAAGTGCGTTCGATGTGCGATCTTCATGCCCAGGTGCTTAAAGAGATCATGACTGAACCGCCGGCCGGCGAAGTCGCGCCCGGCCATCCGGTCGACACATTTCGTCGGGAAAACGAGGCCATTCGCCGGACCACGGAACAAATCAACAGCCTGATCGGAGAAATTCACCGGCAGACCGAAGCAGGGCCGCAGTGGCAAAAACCAGTTTTGCGTTTGCGCCAGTGTTTCAACGAACTGACGGATATCGAAAAGCACTTTCAGCGCAAGGAAAATCTGCTGTTTACCCGACTGGAAAGGCACGGCATCAGCGGTCCTGCAAAGGTGATGTGGTCGAAAGACGACGAGATCCGGGGATTGCTTAAACGCACACGGCGAATACTCTCCCAAGATTCGGTGACCTTCGATGAGGTGCTGAATCTGATCACCACCACGATAGAACCCGCCTTGGAGGCCGTCGCGGGAATGATCTACAAGGAAGAAAACATCTTACTGCCCATGGCGCTTAGTACGCTGACCAATCAGGATTGGGAAGAGATTTGGCGTGATTCGCCCCTTTATGGCTGGTGCCTAGTTGAGCCGCGCGAAGGCTATCGGCCTGCAGCTCCGGCTGTGGAGTCGCCTTCGGCTGCGGCTCCTGCGGAGCGGGTACTAGTGTTTCCCACCGGCAGTCTGACGTCCGAACAGTTGCACGCTCTGCTGAACACACTGCCGCTGGAACTGACGTTTGTCGATGCCGACGATTGCGTGCGTTATTTTTCCGAAGTGTCAGATCATATTTTCAAGCGCACCAAGGTGATTTTAGGTCGGAAGGTGCAGAATTGTCACCCGCCGGGAAGCGTACACGTGGTGCAAAAAATCCTCGACGATTTTCGCGGCGGCCAGCGCAATATGGCCGAATTCTGGCTGAATTTCCCAGGCAAGTTCGTCCACATCCGCTATTTCGCCGTGCGCGACAAAGGAGGAAAATACCTGGGTACTCTGGAAGTGACCCAAGATCTGACCCATCTGCGCGCTGGAAGGGGAACGGCGATTGTTGCAGTACGACTAAGATAGGGAATAGGGCATAGGGTGTAGCGAACAGCTCCTTATCGCGGGTTCATTTACAAGATCAAAGTGATCAAGTAAACTCAGATTTTCCCTCATCCTGCCCCTTTCGCAGAGGACGAGGAAACTATTAAAATAGACTCTAAGTTGGGCGACTGTCAGCTAAAAAATCTCATGTAGAACGCCGCCATGGACCTTTTGGAAGTGCTGGGAAAAATCCAGATTCCTGCGGAACGCCGGTTCGTTTCCGTCCGGCGGGCGGAAAGCGATTTTATGCACCAGTGGGTGAAGGACCACCGTCTGAGCAGAACGCTGGAAGTCGGTCTGGCCTATGGGATTTCGGCCATAAGCATCATGTCAGCGCATGAGGGCCTGCATACCTGCATGGATCCTTTCCAGGATCAATATGATAACCTTGGGCAGCGAAACATCGAGTCGTTAGGATTTCACGAACGTCTCATTTTCCATCCGGATTTTTCGCATAATGTGCTTCCCAGGCTGCACGCTGAGAAGCATACTTACGACTTTGCCTTTATCGATGGCGCTCACCTTTTCGATGGAGTTTTTCTCGACTTCTATTACGTCGATTTGCTACTGGAGGACGGCGGCTACGTGCTGTTTCACGACGCCTGGATGCGCGGCACGCAGTTGGTCGCTTCGTTTGTGAAAAAAAATCGCCGGGATTACCAGCGGATCCGCAGTCCGGTCAGGAACTTGATCCTCTTTCAAAAAATCGCGCATGACCAGCGGCCGTGGCATCATTTCCGGGAATTTTACACGTGGAAAAGCTTCTTCTCCCACAAGGCAATCGTGTGCTTGATTAAGAGAGGCATCCTGCAAAAATTCCTCAAAGATTAATGGCCGAGACCGCTTGTTACCATAGATATTGCGTATGGCATAGAAGTTGAACAATTGCCGCAGACCAGTGAAATGCGGGAGATGATGCGGATGACGTCCAATCCTTTTCCATGCGACACGGCATCCTCCACCTGCCGGGATGCACCGGCGATCACGTTCTTTTCCATGCCCAAGCCCTTCCGCGATCATATCGAGATCATTCAACGCAATGCCATCCGAAGCTGGACGATGCTTCGGCCCCGTCCGCAGATCATCTTGTTTGGCGACGAGCCTGGAACGGCCAACCTGGCGAATGAATTCGGACTCGAACACATCCCCGACGTGCGGCGAAACCAGTGGGGCACGCTTCTGATGGACGATATGTTTCGCTTGGCTCACAAACTGGCGCGGCATGAAACTATGACGTATATCAACGCGGACATCATACTATTGAGCGATTTCATCGATGCCGTGCGTCAATTGGAATGCGCAAATTTCGCGAATTATCTGATGATCGGCAGGCGTATTGATACGGATATTCGTGAACCCATCGACTTCAACCGAGACGATTGGGAATTCGCCTTACGCCAGACCGTGACACAGCATGGTTCGCTGGCTCCGCGCGTTTGCAAGGACTACTTCGTATATCGCAAGCCGCTATTTGCCGAAATCCCGGCCTTTGCCATCGGCCGAGCCGTCTATGACAATTGGTTTGTGTTTCAGGCCCGCACCCAGGGAATTCCCGTTGTGGACGCCACCGCAGTCGTCACCGCGATTCATCAAAACCACAGTCATGCGCACGTCCCGGGCGGCCGCGGCAGTGCCTATCTAAAGGGTGAAGAGGCGAAACAAAATCGACTGCTGGCCGGCGGAATGCATCTGGTGAAAGGATCCACGGCTACCTGGAAACTGACCTTCCGCGGAGTTCGAAGGAGGAAGGTGCCGTCCGATCTCGTCCAGTTCCTGCTGGATCTTCCCAGATTCTCGTTGCTGGTCCTGGAACTGTTCGGCATGAAGTCTGGTTGCAAAAACGCCGAGAAAGCAAATAGAAAGAGCGGTTAGATAAGTGGCTTTGGCAATCCTGGCTAGGACCGCGGGCGCAGGACAAACACCGGCTGATTATCGTACTTGCCTAGTTCGCCGTCAAATAGTTCTTCCTCGAATCCGAAGGAGTCGACCAACTCCCATTCTTGGATCAACATGGGGAATCTTTTCCTGCCGTAAATTCGATGCGCGTTCCAGACCACGGCGTCGGGACCGATGGGAACCGCTAAGAGCAGCAATCCCCCGGGTTTAAGCAAGTCTTTTAACTCCCGCATAGCACGCAGATCGCCGTTGGGATCGATCGGATCGCCGTATCGTCCCAGCCCATCATGCTCAATCGAGGAAATGGACACGGCCATGTCGAAATATGTGGGATTCTTATGGTATTCGTCCGGGGTCAGGACCTTCAACCCCGGAATGTGGCAGCGGATCTGGCGGTATTCGATGGTGGTCGTTTTGGCCCCGAAACAGGTCAAGATGCACTCGTACCAGGGCATCTCCGATCCCACCACAACTATCTCCTTGTCGCTAAGGGAATATCGCTCTAGCGCATCGTACAGGTAACGATCAGTTTTCTTGTAGTACCTTTCCACCCGGTGTTTCACCTTATCCGGATTCCACCAGAAGGATCGCGTGGTCCACCTCAGCGGGCGCGTGCGGACATCGTTGAAATAGGAACGCAATACCGGCACTGTGCCATCGAGCGTGAACTCGGCGGCCAGCTCCTCAGGTAGGTCTTTAGGCGGTCGATGCCTCGAGGTCAGCGAGTTGAACACGCTACGGCATTTGAGCCAGAATAATACAAGCAAATCACTCATAGGGCATCTGGATAGCATGTTTTGCCCTCTTGAAATGCGGCCAAAACATCAACGCCGGACCTCTAAACATATATCATGTTCAGGCGATCTCACAGTGGTGCTATACGGGAATGAGGCTACGATGCTTATCTTTACGATGGCCAACCCCGCGCGGCCAATAGAGCCGCGCAACCCAAAAAACTTGCCTCTGGCATAAGCCGGCTTTCGATAGACCTGCTCCACCGATTTGTTTGCGTCCGGCGCAAGGTCAGAACGAATCCAAAACGCATTGATTCCTCGCAATTCGCAGTAGACAAGGCTATATCCCTTAAGCTTGGAAATCCGGTCAAGCGCGAGTAGACTCGCGCCGAAATAGTCCGTACCGGACCACATGAAGTTGGGATTATATTCGATGGTTCGGGCTTCTGTGGGCGGCACAACCGCGTTGTACTCCATGACCAATACGCGCGGCCTATAATGCGCGTCTATTGCCTTCCAGACCCAATAGTCGTTGCCGTCAATATCAATAGAAAGCAAATCAAACTCCTCGGGTACCTGGTACTTCTCGAAAAGGGAATTGATGTTCTCGGCAGTGATCCACTCCTTGTGGATGCGTGAGTGATTATCTCTGGCGCACACATCCATCAGCAGCCCAGTCCAACGATTTTCTTCTAGAAGACGGGCGTTCCTTTGAGTTCCCTCCGCACCCGTCCCAAATTCAACAAATTTTCGGTTCGTCGTCCCAATCAACTCGAAAATGCGCTTCAGAACGCCATCCTCGCCATTCTGCGAGTATACACAAAACTCATAGTCTTCAAGGTTATCAAATATCGTGGGCATTGAAGAAAGGTCCTGAGTGAAACTGTAAGACTACTGTAATCTGATTTGTACATTCTTGCCGCCAGATTAATGGTTGTCAATCAAACCGATTGTGTAGTACAAAAGTCAACGAAGGCCGTACAGAATACTATCTTACGGATAATCAGTTCTGTCAGAATCTTCAATTGGCAATGTATACAGCCAAAAACCTCTTGTAGAGTTAAGACCTCAACACCCCACGAAAGGTGGTAAAGTCGCTGCCAATCGCCCATTTTGGCTCACCGAAATGATCTACTCAATCAGGTCTTCTTACCTCGTGAGTAAATCCTTAACAATTTTACAGTTAATCCAAGCGGCAGAGGCAGTTGCGCTCGATGTGGCTCCGAAAAAGATTGTATATTTTTGAATTGTCGTTTTGGTTCGAGTAGCCAATTGACAATCCCTACCTCATTGTACATAATCGGAAGCATTAGCCGCATGATAGCAGAGGGCATTCGGCACGATATATAGGCTACACAAGTGCTGGCAGATGGACGATGGAGCGTTACGCTGTAAATTCATCGTTGAGGTTCATAACTGAACCGGGATTTAGTGCGGAGGCAAGGTAAGGATTTTGCAAACGCACGGTTCTGACTGAAAGATAAAGAAAGGTACGCTCGTTGAACATGCCTTATCATCTTTTAACCGGCGGCACTGGATTGCTGGGATCGTACTTGCTCATGGAGAGCTTGCGCGGGGCAGCGAATCGCCGTTCTTGCCCGACCCACTCGATCGCAGTCCGCCCGGCAGCGGGTTGAAGCCATCGTGGCCCGATGGGAGAGAGAACTGGGACAATTTCTGCCCCGTCCAGTGGTGCTGGAAGGCGACATCACCCAAACGGATCTTGATCTCGACGCCTCCAGCGTCAGGTGGATTGCCCGTAATTGTCAGTCCGTGATCCACAACGCGGCCAGCCTCACCTTCCACGGCGGCACTCGCGACAGTGAGCCTTGGCTTTCCAACGTGGCGGGAACGCGACACGTGCTGGAGCTTAGCCGTTGTCTGGGAATCCGGCAGTTCCACCATGTATCGACGGCTTACGTCTGCGGTCTGCGGCGCGGGCGGATACTGGAAAGCCAACTTGAAGAAGGACAAGAGTTTGGAAATCAATACGAAAAAAGCAAGCTCGAGGCCGAAAAGTTGGTGCGCAGCGCCGCTTTTTTGGATCAGTACACAGTCTACCGGCCCGCGATCATCATCGGCGATTCGCGCACCGGCTATACCACCACGTTCCACGGGTTTTACGCGCTGCTTAAGCTGGCGCATACCTTGGTCAGCAAGGTTGCCCTGGGCTCAACGGGCGGGCAGGTGCTAATTGAAAAATTTGGATTAATCGGCTCGGAGCGCAAGAACTTCGTGCCGGTGGATTGGGTGGCCAAAGTCATCGCTCATATCCACCGCTCGCCGCAGTGCCACGGCAAAACATATCATCTCACCACGCCCCATCCCATCTCACTGACGGACATGGCCGCGGTAACTCAGCAAGTAGTGGAAAAGTACTCCCATTTGGCCGATCCCGCGGATCCGCTGAGATGCGACGGCGCCTGGTTCGAAGACGTTTTCAAGACGCAAATGGAAGTATATCGATCCTATTGGTTAAATGATCCGGATTTTGATTGCACCAATACGCTGGCGGCGGCGCCGCGGTTTCCTTGTCCGATTGTGGATCGCAACATGCTCAGAATGATGGCCAAGTATGCCATCCGCACAAACTTCGGCAAATCGTCTTCCCGCACGAAGAAGACCGACTTCGACATGCACGATTACTTCCAGCACCTGCTGCCCCGCGAGGAAGAGCCTGTGCGAACCGCTAATGGAGAGACCGTGATCGGACTCCAAGTGGATGGGCCTGGCGGCGGGCAATGGGAGTTCGAGTTTCATGCCGGTCGGTTGGTCAGCGCGGAAACGGGCATTTCCTCCCGCTCCAAAGCCACTTTCCATTTGAATTCCGGAGATTTTCTCCGCCTGGCCGCCCGCCAGGTATCCGTGGAACAGGCGCTCCAGACAGGCAAAGCGCGGTTAGAAGGTAACGGAACGCCTTTGGCCGATATCAAACGCCACTTGGAGAACGTTATCAAGTCGTGCCGTCACAACGATCTGCAGGTTGGCTCAGGCGTCTCATAGCAAAACGCGTATTGATCAGACACCTTCAATCCAATGGGATGTCATCACTATGGCTGTTTGCCGATCGGCTCAGTTTATCTCTTCGGTAAACGACGGCAGACTCTTCCCGCTTCCCTTGGCGCCCATGGAAGAATATTTACTGCTGGACGACTCTCCGGCGTATCCCATGAATTTATTCGGGCGGTTTCACTTCTCGGGAGTGATCGACCGTGCGGTCTTCATGTCGGTTTTGCCTAATGTTTTTGCGCGGCATCCGCTTTTGACGGCCACTATCAAAGAGGGGCGGCGGGGACGATTTCAGTGGATCGCGGCGAAACAATCAGGTCCCTTTGTGCAATGGTTTTCCCGCGAATCGTCCCGCCGGCCCATGATCTTTCCCGCCATCGACATCCGTGCGGAACCAGGATTGCGGGTGTATGTGATCGAAGGAGATCAGACAACGGATCTTATCATGCAGTCTCACCACGTCTGTTTCGACGGTCTGGGTGCATTACAGTTTACCGGCGATCTTTTAACGGCTTACGCATCGGCCCTGGAAAAAAATTCTCCAGATATGCTCCTGCGGCCGCTGGACCGAAAACTCCTTTTCCAGCGAGCGACTTTCGGACTAACGCCTTGGAAATTTTTACGCATGGCGCACAAACAGGCGATAGGACTTCTTGGGGCGCGTCAGTTTATCATGCGCTCTCCCGCGCCCTTGATCCCCCATCAACCAGTATTGCCCGCCGGAGCATTGCCCGCGGATTATCCTGCCGCCCTCACCCGGCGGCTTGCCCCCGCCGATCTAAGAGCGCTCCGTGAGGCCGCCAGAAAAGCGGGCGCGACAATAAACGACCTCCTGCTCCGCGATCTCTTCCTGGCCTTGGATGACTGGCGCATAAGACATGGCCAAGGAAATGCGCACGAGTGGTTAAGGCTCTCCGTACCCATGAACCTGCGCACGGTTAAGGATCGACAGATGCCGGCGACCAACGTGGTAAGCATGGTGTTTTTAGACCGCCGGCCCGCCCAATTTGGAGGACCGCGCCGGCTGCTGGAAAGTATCAACGAGGAGATGAACCTGATCAAGCGCCTGCAACTCGGCTTGACCTTTGTCCTTTCCCTGCGGGTGCTGCGGAACATCCCGGGAATGATACCGCGCATGGTCCGCGCCGACCGCTGCCGGGCCACGTCGGTAATGACTAACTTGGGAAAAGCTTTTTCGCAAGTGACGCTGCCGCGGCGCGGAGGACGCATCGTCGTCGGCAATGTGGTCCTGGAAGAGATGGAACTGCTGGCCCCCATCCATCCCTACACGTGCGCCACGTTCGTGGCTTTTATTTATGCCCATCGGCTGTGCATCTCTTTACACTACGACTCGCGGGTCCTCTCGCCGGATGGGGCCAAAGACTTGCTCGATACATATATGCAGTTCCTACGCACGTCGGCCCAGTCGCCAAGTCAAGATCTCCAACCTCCCTTTACGGCAAACAAGTGAATCAATTGGCTTTTATTCTGTTTTGGGCACTGATTGGACTGGCGATCGCCCAGGGATTATTGTGCCTGTGCTTTATCGGCGCTCTGCTGAGGAAAAAATGGGCCCCTTGTGAAGATAATACATGTCCCCGGACGGCCGTGATCCTCTGCCTGCGCGGCACTGATCCCTTCCTGCACCGCTGCCTGGAATCGTTGCTTGCACAAGACTACCCGCGATACGACATCCAAATCGTCATCGATTCCCCTGAGGATCCAGCTTGGGAGGTAGTCAAGAGCTTGGTTAATCCTCGGCCCGACGTCCACATTGAGCTGCACACCCTTATCGACCGGCACGAAACCTGTACTCTTAAATGCAGCAGCCTGGTGCAGACGGTTTCAAGGTTAAAAGACTCTTACGAGGTCGTGGCGCTGCTGGACGCCGACACGGTCCCCCATCGCACCTGGCTCAGCGAGCTGATCGCCCCCTTGGCCGACAAGTCCATCGGTGTGGCCACCGGCAATCGCTGGTACATGCCGGTTGAGGGAACCTGGGGCGCACTGGTGCGCTACGCCTGGAACGCCGCCGCCATAGTGCAAATGTTTTGCTATCATATCCCCTGGGGAGGCACGCTGGCCTTGAAGACCAGCGTGTTGCGCAATTCCGACTTGTTGGATCGCTGGCGACACGCCTTCTGCGAAGACACTATGCTCTACCGCGCCTTGCGAAAACAGGGACTGCGAGTGGCTTTTGTGCCTAGCTTGATGATGGTCAACCGCGAGGTGTGCGACATGCCGGGTTTTGTAACATTCTTGAAACGCCAATTGCTGGCCGCGCGATTGTATCATCCTGCCTGGTGGGGCGTGGTGGGCCACGCCATCAGTATCTCGGTTGTGCAGGCGGCGGCCGTGGCCGTGTTTTTTCTGCGCTGGTTGCCGACCGACAACCGGCCGCTGTCTGGACAGGACTAGGCATGTTCATTTACTGGGCAGCCATGTTACTGCTGTTGGTGCTAATGGAAGGCAGCGTACGGCGAATCGTACGAAGCAGAGGAGAGGCGACGAACTGGTTGACTATAAATATCATGCTGAAGTTTCCCCCGGCGATTGCCTGGACGCAGATCCTCTATCCCAAGGTGATGATCTCTATGTTTTTTATGCGTTTGATCAATTGGCGCGGTATCTGCTACCAAGTCTCCGGGCCTTGGCAGATTCGCCTGCTCGAATATCGGCCATATAAAAACAACAATAATCCCACCGACGCGCGGGCGTCGCTCTGAGTCCCCAGCGCATGGCACCAGGAACGCGAACACCAGCTTAGGACCTTTTTGGAATTTCAGAGGTATTTTCAGCAAATAAAAAGCGGTAATTACAAGATTGACTGGCTAGTAGATTGTTCTTCTGGTATCTTTGGGAAAAGATAGGATGTATTTTCGGGCCTGTAGCTCAGTGGTAAGAGCAGGGGACTCATAATCCCTTGGTCGGGGGTTCGAATCCCTCCGGGCCTACTTGTTGTTGACTTCATTGTTATTACAGCTAGAATGGGTGGTTTATATTTTTCCGGCAATCGTCGCCTATACTTTGATATACAAACATTTTTCCCCTGGGAGGAAGTGACAGATGGCAGAGGCAAAATCCGGCCAGATTGTTAACGTGATGAAAGAAGAACGGCTGTTTCCGCCGAGCAAGGAGTTCGCGCAAAAGGCTCATATCGGCTCGATGGAGCAGTACGAAAAAATGTGGAAAGAGTCCGCAACCGACCTGGAAGGTTTTTGGGGCAAGCTGGCCCCTGAAATCCACTGGTTCAAGCCTTACACCAAGGTTCTGGAGTGGAACGAGCCATTTGCCAAATGGTTTGTCGGCGGCCAGACCAATGTCTCCTACAATTGCCTCGACGCCCACCTGAATACCCCTCGGCGTAACAAAACGGCCTTGATTTGGGAAGGCGAGCCTGGCGATACGCGCGTGATGAGCTATCAGATGCTGCACCACGAGGTATGCAAGTTCGCCAATGTGCTGAAGAAACTGGGAATCAAGCAGGGCGACGTGGTGTCGATCTACATGCCCATGATTCCCGAGTTGGTTATTGCCATGCTGGCCTGCGCCCGGATCGGCGCCCCGCATTCGGTGATTTTCGGCGGCTTTGCCTCGGAAGCCATCGCCGACCGGAACAACGACTGCAAGGCCAAACTGCAAATCACGGCCGACGCCGGTTGGCGGCGCGGCAAGCAGATTCCGCTTAAAGCGAACGTGGACGTTGCCTTGGCCAAGTCGCCCACCGTGCAAAAGTGCGTGGTGGTAAAGCGCTGCGGCAATGCCGTGGAAATGAAAGCCGGGCGCGACCTGTGGTGGCACGAACTGATGTCCGAGGCCTCGGCCGATTGTCCCGCCGTGCCGCTGGACAGCGAACATTTACTTTACATCCTTTACACCAGCGGATCGACCGGCAAGCCCAAGGGCATCAAGCACACCACGGCCGG
This sequence comes from Pirellulales bacterium, assembly GCA_963820545.1. Taxonomy (GTDB): domain Bacteria; phylum Planctomycetota; class Planctomycetia; order Pirellulales; family Thermoguttaceae; genus CAWGAJ01. The sequence continues at coordinate 950,289 of CAWGAJ010000002.1, read as the reverse complement.
ATACAACCTCTTCGCCAAAAAGACCATGGAGTGGGTCTTTGACATCCGCGACGAAGACGTGTACTGGTGCACCGCCGACATCGGCTGGGTCACCGGTCACACTTACATTGTCTACGGTCCGCTTACGGCCGGGGCCACGACTTTCCTGTACGAAGGTGCGCCCGATATGCCCAACCAGTCGCGGTGGTGGGAGATGATCGAGCGCTACAAGATCAACATCCTTTACACCGCGCCGACGGCTATTCGCACGTTCATCAAGTGGGGCGACGAATGGGTTGATAAGCACGATCTGAGCAGCCTGCGCCTGCTGGGCACCGTGGGCGAAGGCATCAATCCCGAGGCCTGGATGTGGTATCACCGCAAGATCGGCAACGAGCGCTGCCCGATCGTCGATACCTGGTGGCAGACCGAAACGGGCGGGATCATGATGACGCCGCTGCCCGGGGCCATACCGACCAAGCCCGGCAGTTGCACAAAGCCCTTGCCCGGCATTATTCCCGAGATCGTGGGCGAGGACTGCAAGCCCGTGCCCGTGGGGGCGGGCGGCTGGCTGATGATCACAAAACCCTGGCCGGCCATGCTGCGGGGCATCTGGGGCGACGACGAACGGTACAAAATTCAATACTGGACCGACGTGCCGCACAAATATCTCTGCGGCGACAACGCCCGCTGCGACGAGGACGGCTACTACTGGATCATGGGCCGGATCGACGACGTGTTGAACGTGTCGGGGCACCGGCTCTCGACCATTGAAGTCGAAAGTGCGCTGGTCAGCCATCCGGCCGTGGCCGAGGCGGCCGCGGTGGGCCGTCCGCACGAGATCAAAGGCGAGGCCGTGGCCGTGTTCGTCACCTTGGCCGGCGGGTATGATCCGAGCGACGATCTGCGCAAGGAACTGAAGAATCACGTGCGCAAGGAGATCGGCGCCCTGGCCGTGCCCGACGATATCCGCTTTACCACCTCACTGCCCAAGACCCGCAGCGGCAAGATCATGCGTCGGCTGTTGCGCGACATCGCCGCGGGAAAGGAAACTGTGGGCGACACCACCACGCTGGAAGATTACAGCGTGCTGGCCCGATTGCGCACCGAGGAAGAATAACCATAAAGCCGCGACCGTCGGTCGCGGAAATATAGTGGACGGTGGACAGTGGACAGTGGTTAGTGGATAGTGATCGCAATCATCGGCCGTGGGAAAAGAATCCGTTGGGGTGACAGTTGAACTGTCACTCCAATTTTTTTTGCGCGGGATTGTTTTAGAAAGGGGATTTTTTGGAGGGGGGTTTTGGAATTTTCGTTCTACTATAGGGAATTCTTGTTTTTTGGCCAAAATGGGGCGGTGTAAGGGATTGAAAAATAAGAAGTTACGACGACGATTTTGCCCACTCTTAAGTAGTAGAAAAAAATGTTTTGGATTTTGTCTGAAGCGGTGCGCGTAAGTGGTTTACGGAACAGGCAGTTGGAATTTTTGGACAGAGAAAGTTTCGGGATGAATTATTGGGGAAAAATGAATTAAGTCGTAAGTTATTGGTTTAAAGTTTTCATTAAAAAGTAACTGGTTGCGGTGTAAAGAGATGCAAAGAGCGCAAGGTGCAAACACACTACAAGAAAGTGCGCGCTAGTAAGTTTATCATCATTTGTTTTTTGTGGTTTTTTGGGGAATTTTCAGACATTTTTAGTTTAGTGGAAAAGGGCAATTGTTGGACATGCTATGGCCAGAAGGGGCAGAAGGATAGGCTTAAGACTAGAGGAAGAGATAAGGATTCAGGGTTCAGGGTTCGGCATACTCCACTATTCCCTAGCGCGGCCTGACGGCCGCAACCAAACCGCGACCGACCAACCTTCGGTTGGTGCCCGTCGCGGCTTTACATACTGAACAAACTACTGTACTTGATGCGCAAAACGCGCTTAAACCTCAGACAAAGACTCTATTCCCCGTCCCCTGGTTAATTGATATCTATCTGAACGCCTGTTAGGATTATGGGCAGACGGGGCGGGCAAATCGAACCCGCTCGTCTCGCGGGCCTGCTCGAACACTTTATCATCAACACATCTCTGAATCGCCGGTCCAAGAGAGTATGGTTGCCACGGATAGCAAGCAGCCCATGGCACCTGAAGTAAACAAAACATTAATTAAGTATGGCGTCCCCGAAATTATGGCGTCCCCGAAATTGATTTCAATAAATCTATATGGGAGAAGTTAATGTCCAAGCGTAAGGCTGAAGTACAGCGCGAACTTCCGTTGTTGGATGTATCGCCCGAGCAAAAAAACAAATCTGAGAAATCACCAACCGAACCTCCAGAGTATCCGGACTTTGCTGATTTATTAAGAAATCCGCTAGTTAAGGATGATCTGCCGTCAGATTTCAATATCGAACTCGAATCGCAGCATCTTTATGAACTTTGGCAGACAAACACTCGCCTCCACAACTATATTTTTCTCAATTTCGTGCACTCTGGTAACTCGGGAATGGTTTTTGAAGTTTCTTCCCAGAAACATGCATGCCATCTCGCTCTTAAGATTGCACGATGCAAGCTTTTCAAATTAGAAAAGGCCGCAGAAAAAGTAGCGGGGTCGCTGTCTCCTGTTTCAGAACAAGAACTCCTCGCCCTAGAGAAACTGTCACATCCAAATGTGGTACGTCTTTATGACGCACTTACGGCAGAAATTGGGATCATCGGAATCGCAACAACTTATGTAGTAGATCCAATGCCGCTACACAAATTTATTGAACATGAACTGCAGCAACCAAAGCCATTCATTATGGAGACTCATTCCATTACGGCAAGTCGCTTAGAACGCGCGTGCCTGTTTATGATTAATAGATTTCGCGAAATTGCTTTGGCTCTTCAACATATGCATAGAGAGAAAATCTATCACCTTGACATCAAGCCTACAAACATTCTGGTATCTCACTCTCATGTCGCCATGCTAACAGACCTTGGCTCATGTGTGCATGCTGAACAATTAAAGCCAGGCCAGAAGTTTCGTGTTCACTTTACATGGACTTATGCACATCCCGATCTACGATCAATCGCAAATGACCCTAAGGAAATCTCGGGTGGGGGCCTCAAAGCATCAGCGAAAGTTGACGATAAGAGTTGTCTGCCAATATTTGACTTGTTTGCTTTTGGAAGAACGATACAGCGCACTTTAGCCATTCTAGGTCAGGTTTTCTACGAACGTTGTTATTCTAACTATGCTTTCCGTTTTTTACATCTTCTCGCGTGTTTGCTTTTAGACGGAAGGAATGCAGCAAGTGCGCGGGATGAACGTGTCATAAAATTCGATGGGCAAAAATTCGCATGTGACACCGCCCTCAATTATCCTGTGGAAGTGTTTCGAGCCAATCCAATTACTTCGGCAGATGCACTGTGTGATCGACTCGAAAGATACAGTCGCGGGCACTCTTGGAATGAGATTATCCCAGAGCTCGATCCATGGCAGCCAGACGTTATAAATACGGGAGTTGAAACACCTGCTCCCATGACCAAACGTGTCGCTGCAATTTTTAATCATCCCAGTGTAAGGCGTCTGAAGGGCGAACTACAGCTTGGAATGGCAAAAGAAGTATATCCAGGTGCAACACACAATCGTTGGTCGCACACGCTTGGGGTATTCGCCTCTACGGTAGCCTACTACAAAGCACTACTGTCTGACCCAGACATTCCGACATTAAGAGTGCTATTAGAACCAGAAGACATATTACATGCTTTCGTAGCGGCTATTCTTCACGACCTTGGTCAAGTCGCATTGGCTCATGATTTTGAAGCAGCTTGCTCAGAGGTATTTAGACATGAAGCAGTTATAACAAGGTTAATTGATGAAAAATATTGGGGTGAGCGAACTCTACGCAAAGTTATCAGTGAGTATTGGCCATCTGTCATCATTGGGCGTGTTCTTACTATATTACAGCGTACATCACCAATTGAGAACCCAATACCAAACGCAAAACAACACTGCGGGAAAATGATAGATGGAGTTGCTGCAGATATAATAAACGGCCCCATCGACGCAGACAAATTTGATTACTTATTGCGTGACAGCATTGCGTGCGGAGTACCTTACGGCTATGGAATTGATCGCAACCGGTTCCTAAAAGCACTATCTGTAGATGTCAAAGAGACTTCAGAAGGGTGTAGATTCGCACTTGCATATAGAGCGAAAGGAAGTGCAGCAATAGAATCGCTACTGCTTGCAAGATATCAGATGTACGGTGCGGTGTACTGGCATCACACTTATCGGAGTCTTCAAGCAATGCTCACATATGCGATTGCCGAAACATTCAAAGGATTCGTAAATAATCAAGTAAAAATTCCTGGGGGGTTCGTGACTAAGAAAAATGTCAAAGAATTATTATATCATAGAGTCGTTTGCGGAAAAACTTGGCATGAATGTAAGGAGATTATTGGTGCAAAATACTTACCAAATAGGTTGTTGGAAGACACGCCTTCGTCTTTGGCAAATGAGCGAAGTATTGATTTTATTTGGCGCTTCGCAGACGACAGGATTCGTAAACTGATAGAGCGCATTGCTGAGCGCGAAAAATATAAAAGAGTGTTTGAGATTAAAATCGGTGACCTTGGAGAGCACGGTGATTATTCAGCGATTTGTGCGGCTTTGGCTCCCGACAAGCAGGTGTTGTTGGCTAATGAGATGGAAAATCGATTCATGGACGCAGTATATAAAGGAATAGTAGACAAGGCTAGTCCGGAAGAAACTCTGACAGAGAGTGAAGTAAAAAAACGATATGAAAAATTAGCTCTTAAAGAACTTCCGCATGTGGTTGTAGATTTTCCACTGCGAGGGATACCGCAAGAGCGGAATTTTCCTAATGAGATCAGTGATCCAGCTAGGAAGTACTTGGCGGAAACCCTTGAACGTTCATCCACGCATCGCAATGTTTTTCATAAAGTCTCACAACTCCAAAAGGAGATTGCTTCGTTTCGAGTATACGTTGCCCCTGAGTTGCATGAACTTGTAGTACGATATCTGCTTCAACGTGATGTTCGAGCAATTGTCGAAGGGATTTTGCCACAATTGAAAATTCAGAGTTAAATAACTGACATTCTTCGTTCCCAGGCTCTGCCTGGGGACGCAATGTGTGTGAGGCTCTGCCTCACAGGTAACGGTGGAGAATGGGATCGATTGTAGTTTTCTCGTTCCCAGGCGGAGCTTGGGAACGAGATTAACTCGCGGGTATTGCTTTCCCGGGCGGATCTTGGGGACGAGATTATTGGTGGGACGATGTCCCACCCTACGATTACCTAGCGTTAAACAAGGTGCTCACAGAGCATCCTATAAGTTGGCTCTATGGCTTACATTCACTGCCCAGATTGCGATGCGGTAAGAGAGATGGACAAAGCGGGGTGTCCGGAGTGCGGGCGGATTGCCCAGTAAAAAGATGTTGACTTCCAATCGCCTCGGGCAAAAAGGTCTGCAGTTCATCCAGCCTTGGGCATTGCCCTGATGGATCTAATACCAATATTTATGATGCCCCTTTTGCCTCTCCTTTGGTTTCCTCTCTCGGTGCAAGCAATTTTGGCGGGCGGCGAACGACTTTACAGCCGGATTCTTGCTGAATACGACGTAAGTCTTCGTAAATGCGGTTCAAGTTGCCGCCGAACCGGCGGGTATGCTCCATGCGGTAACGCCGTACTTCCTCGACAATAGGATCTTTCATAGGATTTCTTCACGTACAAGAACCGAGATATAGCTGTCATATTCGGAAAGAAGTCTTGGCCACAATTCCCGAGTTGCTTCTTGCGCCGGCAACGATTACCTCCCGGCTGGGCCGGGCAGTAAAGTAGCTGACTATCGTGGTTTCGACGTATACGCTTTTCACCGTCCACTCTCTCCACATAATAAGTTTAACTGCGTGCCGGCCAATCGTCAATCTTGGCTTTTTATAAGCAAAATTTCGTCATTTGACCATCGATATCGCTTTTGCTATTCTTATTAGCGCCTTAGAGGAGCTAAACATGGCAAAGAGCAAGATCAAACCGTACGATGTCGCGGAATATTTGGAAACCGAAGAAGATATGGCGGCCTACCTATAATTTGTCGGGAAACATTACCGTCCTGGAGTAATTGCTGATCTATGGCTTACATTCACTGCCCGGATTGCGATGCGGTAAGAGAGATGGATGCGGCGGCGTGTCCGGAGTGCGGGCGGTGCGCAAATTGCGGGGAAAAACTCGCCACAGAGGCAGAGACGTGTGAGTGCGGATTCCCGGCCGATGAAAAGCTGGCCAGAGGCATTAAAAGGCGTTACGGCATTCCGGAAGAGTCGGTGGAAGTGGAAAGATCGAAATGGCAAAGACGCAAAAAACTCGAGCCGATATGGCTGGCATGGCGAATTGTGACATTACTGTTGTGTGTTTTTTTAGGTGTAATTACCGGTGTGTTGCTACTGACCGAGTCAAATGAGTACACCAAAGTCGTGCTGGGCGTGCCGGTCGTCTGTTTGCTGATCCTTTTTTATTGGCTAATTTTTCTCGGCTTGGGAAAGATTTTGCACTGGACGGCAAGGAAGATGGGGATTGGAAATAAGGATGAGGGATGAAGGATGAAGGATGAAAAAAGCGGACAGGAGAACGCAGAAGTCAGAACGCAGAACTGAAAAGTAATTACCAAAAACTGAAAATTTTAACAAAACAGGCAGCGGTTTTGCACGCCCCACTAACCCGGATTTCTCACCAACGTGTAGGGTGGGTCAAGCAAACTGTTTTCTTGGTGGGACTTCGGTCGCGGATTGAATGCTCGCCATCGTACAGGCCGTAAATTACATATATGTCAGTTTGCGTGGACCCACCAACAACTTGCGCGACCTTGTCCCACCCTACGGTGAGAAATGCGGACTAACCACTAACTCAGAGCGAGCTGATCTTGGCAAAGTTGACGTTGTAAACCAGGGGGAACACGCCGTAGATGCCGCGGGTAAAGACCAGATTTATGAAGTCATCGGCGATGAGGATGGAGCTTTTTGGGACGATGACCACGTCGGAGTCGTCGAGCCAGATTTCGCCGTTGGGGCAGGGCTGACGGCCGAAAAGCGCGCCTTCGAGGTTGATCATGGTGGCCATCAGGCGCCAGTCGTCGCCGCGGCGGAAGACCACGATCTGGCGCAGATTCGCACCTACGCGCCAACTGCCGGCCATGCTGACGGCCTGCAAAGCGGTGGTGGGGCCGACCATCTCGAAGCGCCCGGGACTGTTAACTTCGCCCAGCACGTAGATGTATCGCGGCGCGCTGCGCCAGCACGGGAATTATTTCGATTCCCTCGACCACCTGGCGATAGTGTTCGTTTAATTCCTGCTGTAATTCGTTAAGCGTGAGCCCTTGGGCCTGGACCGAACCGATGGCGGGCAGCGAGATCGTGCCTTCGGGCGTGACGCGGACCAACTGGCTTTGGCCGCCAATGCCCGCCCGGCGGTCGACCGTGGCGCGGAGGTCTTCCAACTTGGTATTGACCTTCAACGGCGTGACGGTAATGGAGGGAACCTTGTAATATTTTTTGTAGAGTGCATCCAGGTCGTCGCGGAGTTGGGTCACGGTGCGGCCGGTGGCGTGAACCTGGCCCAGCAAACGCAGGGTGATGGTGCCGTCGGGCTGGATGAGCAGATCGCGGTTGATTTCCGAATCGGTGAAGGATTCCACGCGGATTTCATCGCCGACATTGAGTTTGTAGGGATCGGGCTGTTCCTGCCGGGTAAGGCGGTAGATCATGTCGAGTTGATCGTCGACGCGGATGCGGTACTCGGGCACGTGTGCCAGCCGTGCATGGCCGACGTATTCGCCTTGCGCGTAGGCCTGCCAATCAATGATGCGGGCCGATTCCCAACCGCGGCAACGGCCGTAACACTGGGAGCAATCGACGGCACAGATATCGCAAGGCGCTGCCGGGCCGAGGGCCTGGCAAAGGCGGATAAAATTGGGCTCGCACGGGGTTATAGAGGCGACGCGCGCCGGATAAATAACGGCATGGCGAAGCCTCGCCGAAGTGGCTACGCCCGGTCGAGCCCCCCCTGGTTTCCTTCCTTCGCAACACATTCCACCCCAGACGCTTAGCGCAACGCAGGCCACAACTCCCGCGAGCAGTGCGGTAAAAGCCCGGTTTCTAACCATACTGTTACGAACGGCAAGATTGGATTGTTCAGGGAAAAATCGCATGGCAGTGGATGGTGGTTAGTGGACAGTGGTCAGTGGTCAGAGCGAAACCGCAAGCGGATGGGGGAAGTTTAAAGTTTATAGTTCACAGTTTACAGTTTTTCTATTCAGCATTCATAATTCAGCCTTCATCCATCATCCTTCATCTCATCCTTATGCCTTTGTTACCTCCGCGTATCATAGGATGTTTTAGGGAGCAAAGTGGTGGTAACGGGCCGCATGGCGGGCAAAGTGCGATTGGTTGTCGCCGGAGGTTGTCCTGAATCGGCAGCAGCCGACCAACGTTGGTAGGGCGGCGGCTGGAGGATTCCCGGCACGGCGACCGGCACAAGGGCGGATTGTTGCGGTGCGGGGTTGCCCAAAGAGGCAGGCGCGGGATGTACACCTTGAAGGACGCCCGAAGGATTGTTGGCCTGAGCAAAGGTGTTTTCATCGACCCAGCGCACCTGATCGCCGGATGAAACCAGCCAGTTTTGCCGGCGAGTTTGTTCTGTTTGACGGGCAATTACGGCCTGTTGCTGGGCCTGCTGCGCCAATTCGCGCCTGCCCAGTGATCCATAAACCATGGCCAGGTTGTGCCAGAGGGTGGACTGTTTATTCAGTGAAATACAGTATTCGAGCATTTTGGCGGCGTCTTCGTATTTTCCATTGCGGGCCAGCATCACGCCCAGATCGTTGGCCGCCATGTAATTTTGCGGGAAGACCAGTAGCGAGGCCTGATAAAAAACCATGGCCTTTGGTCCGGCGGCCTTGACAACCTGACCTTTACTTTTGCTGATTTCCTCGTGTAATTTTCCCAAGGCCCGCAAGGCCATGGAGCCGGCAACTTCACGCCCCATGGCCTGGGAGAGTTGTTGCTGGGCAAAGTTGAAGTAGCATTTCAGGGCCGTCAGGGAAGTAAGTGCGGTTTTATCGGCATCTTTCAGCACCGGCGTGGTATGGCCGGCGATAAGACTGGGAAGATCCAGATCGGCTTCCAGTTGTGAGCCGCGGGGGAGGAAATCGTCGGCCTCTTTCAGGGCCGTCAACCCGGCCGCCAGCGACTTGCCGTGGATTGTCGTTTGTCCATCGGTATCCAAACCTTGCGCGACCAGACGCAAGGCGGCAATAAACTCCGACCGAGCCGCAAAATAGGCTCCCCGACCGGCCAGCTCGAAACCATGACGAATTTGCTGGTCGGCCTGTCGGGCGATGGATTCCAACTGCTGGGAACGGCCTTCTAATTCTTGGGAAAGAGCCCCGTTGATGGATATAGGTTCTGTGGAAGAATTAAGCTGTCCCGAATCAGTGGAAAAGGTTTTGGACTGTTGAACCACGATCGCAGGCCGGACGGCCGGGACCGACACTGCCGAAGAAGCGGAATTTGTTACGGTTTTCGGCGTTTTCGGCAGGGGAGATGATTTTTCTTCAGGAGAAGGTGCGGCGGAGAATTTCGCTTTGTCAGGCGATGGTTCCGCTTTTGCTTCGGCGATGGGCATTTCTGCGGGCATCCACGGCGAAGGAGACGCAACCGCTTGTGCTTGATCGAAATTTTCTTCTAAAATAATGCCCACGGGAGGAATGTAAGCCTGTTGCGTATTATCAGCCTGCTGGGGATCGGCCAACTCCGGCCCGGGGGCGGCATCGAGGGCCTCGCTCTGTGGGGCGGGAAAGCCGGCGGCCAAAATTGGCTTCGACTGTGAATCACCGGTTTGTAAACGACAAGCCGCATCAGGCGCGGGCAAGACGTTCGGCGGCGAAGAAGCGGCCGTATCGGCAGCGGGTGAGAGTGGTGTATTTTCCGTCGGCCGGGGATCGGACGAGCAATAATAAAGCGATGCCAGATAAGGCACCGCGGCCAAGGAAAGCCCTATAACCAAGGTCTTCAAAGCATTCGGTAAAACATGTACAAACCAATTCATTGATCTTCCGTGAATAAACGGTAATCCATACCTGATTTTCAGACAGTCCGTGCAGGTGCTTATTATTTTGACTGATCGGTCGATTATTCCGGCCGCGCTAAGGAAAAACAGCCCTGAAGGGACCTCGGGAATACAATGGACCTGAACAGCCGTCAAAGAAGGTTCAAGCGGACCACGGCATCCGTTAGTAGCGTCACAGGCTCTTAAACCAATTCCAGAGATTATTCCGGATTGACCTGCAAAACCGGCCTAAATAATGCATTCAGCAGCTTCGTTTATCCAGGTGCCGTCGTTATCTTCCCACAATTGTTGCCGAGAAAGCTTGCTCTTTGGGCCAGGATTTATAGGATATGGATATGCTTTTATTCAAGAGAAAATTTTTATCCGCGATCCGTGCGGGTGAAAAGACGCAAACCATCCGCTTGTGGAAATACCGGCGGATGCGCCCCGGCCAGCGGAGTTATATTCCCGGCGCAGGATACATTCGAGTTATCAGGGTCGAAGAGGTGCAAGTCGATTCGCTTACAGACGAGGACGCGCGGCCCGACGGGTTTGAAACAGCCGATCAGCTGCGCGGGGAAATCGCCCGGCTCTATCCGCAACAATTGGCCAGAGGATATCGGGCATATCGGCTTGTCTTTCGCTTGCTGCCGCCGGAAGAACAGCGGAAAAAGTGCAAATAGTAGGTAGTAGATAGTAGATAGTTTTTTGTAATCAGTTTTCCGAAGTCAGCTATCGGCGTTTGTCTCTCATCGTCCATCCCTTTTTCATCAGGGATTGAACATTCGCAGCACGGTCTCGGCCAGATCGGTCAGCGATTGGGTGACTGCGGGAAGATCGCCGGCGATGAGGGCCCCTAATCCGGCCAGGATCAGCAGACCGGCGAAAAAGAGGAGCAATCCGCGGAAATTGCGGGATACTTCTTCATGACTTAACGCCGAAGCAAGCACCCGTTCCAAGCGGCGCCAGCCCTGGAGATTCTGCTGGGAGCCCGCCGACCTAAGCGACACATTGCGCCAAGCGCGGACGTTATCGACGGAAAGTTGCACTCCCAGATTGGGCAGCACCAGGCTGTCGCCGGCCCAGCGCGCGTCGCTGTCCAGGCGCGTTACGGCATCGGCCAGGACCGGGCGCAGCTTGTCCGCCGAGATATTGTAAATCACCAGCCTGGGACGCACCATCAGCACGCCCATCGTGACGCAGAGCATGTAGAAACTCATCACCAGCACCCAAACGTAAGGTCCGTAACGCACTACCGACGACCAAGGCAAGAACAACTCGAAGGGGCCGATAATCAACATTCCAGATACAGTCAAGGCCAAGGCGGCGATATCGCGACCTCCGGAAACCAATAGCGGCCGGCGCGACAAATTGATCGCACCCAGCAACAATAAATATATCGCTACCGGCCCTAGCGCCAGGATTATTCGGAACGAATCCATCGCTGTTGCTCTGCAGACAGACAGGAAACCAAATTTTCCAAACCGGGCACAAGTGCCCGGGCTAAACAATATTTTCCCGGTACATGTGCCGGGGCTAAATACACGCTCGCCTCCGGCTCGCGGCTAAACAATTTACTATCTACTATTTACTATCTACTTTTTTATTGTCCACCGTCCAATGAACCCTCTGTGTTTGTTTTTTCTTGAGCGGTTTGCCGTTTCCGCGCACGGCTTGGACGCGGCGGATTTCGGCATGAAGTTTGGCCTGCTCAATGAGGCATTTTTGCCTAAGTTGATTGAAATGATATTGGGTTGCCCAGATGTCGACAGCGGCCAATAAAACCACCCAAAGCACCAGTAACAGGGTCGCTGCCCAATATAAGGCAAAAAAAAGTTGCGAATGCATCCAGCGGGTAAGGAACTCGCCGGCCAAGATGATCACCGCCAAGCAGCCCAACATGGCACTGGTTTGCATGCGACGGCGAAATTGACGCCGATAGAAGTCCATTTCGTTGGGCGAATAATCGGCCTGTTGTGCCCGGCGCCAACTGCGGACATGCAAATACATCAACGCCCCGGCGGCCAATAATAACAAAAGCGATATTAGTAAAGTGGACCAAATGTCCATTTTTTTAGGGGAGAGTGGTTAGTGCGAAACCGCAAGCGGTTGGGGGAAGTTTACAGTTCACAGTTCACAGTTTTTGTATTCAGCATTCATAATTTCAGCATTCATTATTCTGAAATCATGCTTTATCCTTTTTATCTTGTTACTTTGCGGTTTTCAACCACTGGCTTAAGACCCAGCCGACTTTGGCCAGGCTGAGGGGGGAGCATTGGTCGGGAGTATCGGCTTGGGTATGCCAGGGGGGATAGTCGAAGTCAATCACGTCAATACAGGAAATACCACCTATATTGTGCAGCATTATATGATCGTCTTGGACGTCGTGTCCTGGGCGAGGAATGAACTCGCGAACGCCCAAGCGGGCCGCGGTCGCCCAAATGACCTCGACCAACGGCCGCGTATCCTCCCATCTTAAACTATTCCGCTCTTGATAAATCTGTAAGTCCTTGTCACTGATCATGTCTAAAAGCACGGCCCAGCGATAGCGGTATTTGGGCGGCTGGTTGACATATTGCCGGGCAAAATATTCCGCGCCGAGAAATAAACGATCTTGCCGAGAGAAGATGAATTCTTCGCCGTCGAGCAGGAGGAAGTCGATGCCGAACCTGCCGTCGAGGTTGGGGATATCGCGGGCCAATTCCATGAGCAACGCCACCCCGCCGGCATTGTCGTTGGCCCCCAAAAATACGCCGCGCGGATCGCGCCGATCGAGGAGGGGAAAAGGCAAGGTGTCGTAATGGGCGCAGATGAGGACGCGTTCGCTCAGCTCCGGACGCCAATGGACAATAATATTGGCCATCGGCACGGGCGAGTTGTCCAGGGGATGAGGCACCTGGAATCGTTGAAACTCCACGTCGCCGCCTAGTTTTTTAAAATGCTCGGCAAGCAGTTTTTGTTGGGCTTCCATGGCCGCGGATCCGCTTGGCCGCGGACCCAGGGCGCACAATTGCTTGAGATACTCATACGCCCGGGCGCCGTTAAAAGGAATATCCTCCAAACGCAATGCGGAGACGGCGGCCGGCGGGCTGCCATCGGCGCCGCGGTAGGTAAATAGCGCCATACCCGCCAGCACGACACATGCCAGGACGATAATTCCTGCAAGAAACAATCTCTTGACCGGAAAGTAGTCCGGCTTTGGCAGGGGTCGATTGGGTCTTGATGCTCGTCTCCCCCATAATCGAAGCGGCGAAGCAGTGGTTTGGCGATGTCATGTAAAACTTAGGATCTATCCGAGAACCATTCTCAGAAATAATTACAATAACTTAAATGCCCTCACCCTAACCCTCTCCCCGACCACTGCGTGGTGCCCGGAGAGGGGACTTTAAGGATAGAAACTTAGAATAACAACGATTTAGTGCAGTTTGCACAAAGGGGAATTTGGGTTTGCCGTCCTTGTTTGTGCCATAAGCGCACTTGCCGGTACGCGGAATTGTTCCAGATATCGCGAAGCGAGGTATTCTCATCGATCCGGCCCAATAAATACTGCCCGTCATAATCCAGGCAACACAGCGCCACCTCTCCGCCGGCAAGCACGGTCAGGTTTCTCCACAGCCGGGAACAAGGTTTGCGCACCCGGCCGCGGCCGTTGGTTTGCACGCCGTTTCCCCAATTATGAATTTTACTGAAAAAGAAGCCGTCGACAATATCTTCCAAGGGCTGCATGGTCGCCTGTTTATCGGAGGTGCTGCAACAGGTGACCAGCACTTTCAGGCGGGAACGGGCGGCATTGCGCACGGCGACCAGATCGATGACGTTTTGGATTACCGTATCAAATTTCAGGGGCACGCGAATGCGTTCAAATTCTTCCTTGGTGGCGCCGTCGATGCTGATTTTTATCTCATCCAATCCCGCGCCGATCAATCCTTTTGCCCGATCGCGATCCAACAAGGAACCGTTGGAAAATATCTTTACCTTTCGGATCCCCTTGCCTTTTGCATAACTGATGCGATCTTCCAAATGCTTGTCCATGAGCGGCTCGCCGAAATTGTGGAGGTGGATTTCCCGGCAATCCGACAAAGCGCACTGATCAATGAGACCAACATAAAGACTGTCGTCCATGCGGGTAATGGGCCGGCGTATCGTGCTCCGCGGACAGATGGTGCAACGGGCGTTGCAGGCATTGGTGGTTTCAATGCGAACCACGCTGGGAAAGGCCGGCCGGGTGAGATCGAACACGCCGCCCACAATCCCACAAATCGTCTTGGACAGTAGCGAGCCAGGCGGATGCATGACTAATCCTTTGATTGTATTTGGCCATCCAGCAGGTCGAGTTGGTCCTTTCGCCTATTTACTACCAGGGTGTATGAAATAAATCAATCTCAAGGTTATGACAATCCGCCCGGACCAAAAGGTGGCTGGAAGAACGGTTTTTTGTAAACAAATCGCATTGCTTCGCCCAACAATCGCAGAAACACAAGGTTTTCGACAATTTATATACTCTGTTGGGGGGTTCACAAGCCAAATAAAGTGTTTCTGTGCTTTCATGTTGCCGTAGATCACAAGATTCGCTATCTTTCTGCGGTTTATGGGCTGCCCTTACGGCGGCTGTTTTTAAGCAATGCTCCCTTTGAACTGCATACAGAGGAATTTCCAGACATGATCGACGTTCGCTTGATAACCGAGCTGCATGCCACAACCGTGCAACAGTGGCATCAACAACAGATTGATAATCAATACGAGGGTTTGTTGCGGATCGTTTGCCGGCAGCATCAACAGAATTTCAAACTCTGGCACCAGGAAGACATTGCCCGCAGCCCGGATGTCAGCGATAGCGATCTGGCCCAGGTGAAACGCCGCATCGACAAGCTGAACCAGCAGCGCAACGACTTGATCGAACAATTGGACGATTGGCTGATCGAGGAATTGAACAATTGCCGCGTCAAACCTCAGCAGGATGCCCGGCTGAACAGCGAAACGCCCGGCAGCGCGATCGATCGGCTTTCGATTCTGGCGCTAAGGATCTATCACATGGAAGAGCAGGCCTTCCGCACCGATGCCTCGGAAGAGCACATTGGCAAGGCCAAAAGCCGCCTGGAAATTCTTTACGAGCAGCACCGCGACCTGTGTCACAGCATGCAGGATCTGTTGGACGACGTCTTCACCGGCTGGAAATGCATGAAAGTGTACCGGCAGTTCAAGATGTACAACGATCCGGACATGAATCCGTATCTCTACAATGCCGCAAAACGCCCGGCGGCGTAAAAAATCATTTGTTTTGCAGGCGCGAATCACTGCTTTGATTAAAGAGCGAGCGGAGAATGCCGTCGCAGGCAAGGCAAACGTCTTCAATAGTGATGGCTTGCATGAATTGGCCCGAGGCTTGGCGCCGTTTGTGCGTAGGGCCATGGAAAAAGGCCTTTTGCAGGGCAACATGTTGCGGGCCATAAGGGCCATGGATTGCGGCCGGCCAGGGACCGTAAAGTCCCACGCAGGGCGTGCCCACGGCCGCGGCCAGGTGCAACGGTCCGGTGTCGGAACCGATAAACACTTTTGCTCGGCGCACAGCGCGGCCAACTCGGTCAGTGTGGTATGGGGCGCAAGTTGGGCATGGCCTTTTGAGCCCGCGACAATGTTTTGGCCCATTTGTTTCTCTTTCTCGCCGGCCCAGATGACCAGCGTGGGCAAGCTCCAAGCGTTTCCCAGATGTGCGGCCACGGCGGCATAGCGATCGCTGGGCCAAAGTTTGGAGGGCCAGCCCGCGCCGGGATTGATGATTGCAAATCCGCCAGTCAAGTTGTATTGGCCAATGATTTGCTCGGCGGTCTTACGATCGGCGGGCTGCTCGGGCACCTGGAAGCGGACCCGCGGCGAGTCGATGCCCAGCGGGCATAAAAGTTTTAAGTTGCGCTCAACAACGTGGAGGCCGGCTACTTCAACAAGTTCGGTATTGATCCAGCGGCTTATTTCCCGGCCCCAGGGATCGCCGAAACCGATGCGCCGCGGCGCGCCCGAGAGCCAGGCCGCGATCGCCGACTTGGTCAATCCTTGGGCTTCCAAGGCCGCGTCGAAGCGCAACTCGCGCAAGCGCTGCGCAGGCGCCACAAGGTAAGGGGAAATTTCAGCCAATATCGGGGCAGGACGATCAGTTCGTCGATGGCTTCATGTTCGCGCAACAGCGCTGCCGCTTTTTCCTCCACCAGCCAGGCCACAAACGCCCGGGGGAAATGCTCTTTTAGCGCACAGGCGACGGGCAGGGCTTGGATCACGTCGCCGATGGCGCTGAGACGAACGATCAGGATTCGCGGCGAGTGAGTTATCATTTGTACAAAATATTTTTCAACAGCGTGGGGTTGTTGGGAAATTCTTAATGGACGATTATACTGAATTTATCAAATAATCCTCAATAGATACTTCCATGTCTAAACAACCCACCAAGAAAATAAAATCCGCCGTACAACCTTTGCCTTTGACGGCCGAGGAGGTTGCCGCCCGGGGATGGGATGCCGTGGACGTAGTGTTTGTCACCGGCGACGCATACGTGGATCACCCCAGTTTTGCCATGGCGCTGTTGGGCCGGTTGTTGGAGAGCGAAGGATATCGGGTAGCCATTCTCAGCCAGCCCGACTGGCACTCCTGCCAGGCCTGGAAGACTTTTGGACGTCCGCGACTGTGCTTTGCCGTCAGTGCGGGCAACATGGATTCGATGCTCAACCATTACACGGCCAATCGCAAGGTGCGCAATGACGACGCCTACAGCCCTGGCGGAAAAATTGGACGGCGGCCGGATCGGGCCACCCTGGCGTACTGCCAACGTGCGCGCGAAGCCTATAAGGGCGTGCCCATCATTGCCGGCGGCGTGGAAGCCAGCCTGCGACGGCTCGCCCATTACGATTATTGGAGCGACAAGGTGCGGCGCTCGATCATCCTCGACGCCAAGGCCGATTTGATTGTCTACGGCATGGGCGAACGGCCGCTAATGGAAATCGTAAAACGTCTCCGCGCCGGACAAACGGTTGCAGAACTTCGCGATATCCGCGGCGTGGCGTATCGACTGGGAGCCAGCGAAGCGCGGGGCGAGGAAAGGGTACAGGGTTCAGGGTTCAGGGTTCAGGACTCTCAGAATTCCAATATTCCCTGTCCCCTTACTCATCCTTCATCCTTCATCCTTCATCCTTCCGACACCATCATTCTTCCCAGTTATGAACAAGTCTCCGCCGACAAAGCCGCTTTTGCCGAAATGACACGGATGATCCACCACGAAACCAATCCATATAATGCCCGGCGACTGGTGCAGTATCACGGGCGCGAGGCAGTGGTGGTCAATGCGCCGGCCTGGCCGCTAAATGAGGAAGAGATGGATCGGATTTACGGATTGCCTTTTACGCGGCGCCCGCATCCGAGTTACGGCAGCGCACGGATTCCCGCTTATGAAGTGGTGAAAGACTCGGTTCAGATTATGCGGGGGTGTTTCGGCGGGTGCACGTTCTGCTCGATCACCGCCCACGAGGGAAAGATCATCCAGAGCCGCAGCGAAAAGTCGATCCTGGCCGAAATCCGTTGCATGGCCGAGGATCCCGATTTCAAGGGCATTATCAGCGATCTGGGCGGTCCGACGGCCAATACGTACCGGATGAACTGCTCGCAACCGGAAGTTCGAGAAAAATGCCGGCGGCAAAGCTGCTTGCATCCTATGATCTGTCCGCTTTTGGTTACAGACCACGGACCGTTAATCCGGCTGATGAAGGCCGCGCAAAGAAAAGGGCGTAAAACAGGTGTTCGTGGCCTCGGGAGTCCGCATGGATCTGGCGCGGCTGAGCGCGGCGTACATCAGTCATCTGGCACGGCATCATACCGGCGGGATGCTAAAGGTCGCCCCGGAACACAGCGAAGACGAGGTCCTGGAATTGATGAAAAAACCCACGATTGACCAATTCGAGTCCTTTGCCAAGGAGTTTCGCCGTGCTTCGGCCGCCGCGGGCAAGGAGCAATATCTGTCGACATATTTTATCGCCGGTCACCCGGGCGGCGATTTGCAGACGACGATCCGTTTGGCAATGTATTTAAAGCGGCATGGACTGAAGCCCGACAAGGTTCAAGATTTCATTCCCGGCCCAATGGACATCGCCACCTGCATGTATTACACCGGATTGGATCCGATGAGCGGCAAATCGGTATATGTGCCCAAGGGCGCCGGGAGCGGCGCTGGCAAAAGGCGCTGCTGCAATTCTTTAAGCCGGAGAATTACGACGACGTGCGCGCGGCCCTGATGGAAGCGGGCCGGAGCGAATTGATCGGCGCGGGGCCGGAGTGTCTGATTCCCACAAAGCCGCCAAAGATGCATCCTACAACGAAAATATCTTCCAATAAAGTAAGACCTTCCAAATCCTCAGCCGGTTATCGTCCCCATCGCAAAACTCATCAACATTGACTAGAGTGCAAAAATGCGGTATGATAAATAGTAATACCGGAGGCATATTATGTCTACTGCCAAAGTTGCCATTTCGATTGATCAAAACTTGCTTGCAGAGTTGGACCAACTTGTCGAAAAAAGGGTTTTTTCCAGCCGTAGCCAAGCCATCCAATTATCGGTTTCGGAAAAAATTTCTCGACTGCGTCGCAAGCGTTTGGCTGAAGAGTGCGCCAAACTCGACCCAGTTGTGGAAAAAGCCATGGCCGAAGAAGGCATGGCGGGAGAACTTGCCTCATGGCCCGAATATTAAGAGGCGATATTTATTGGGCCGATCTCAGCCCTACTCGCGGCCACGAACAGAGCGGCCTCAGACCCGTCCTCGTCGTCAGCCACGATGTGTTTAACGAACGCTCGGGCACGGTCATCGCCCTGTCCGTAACCAGCCAAGAACCCCGGGCTGGATTTCCACTCAGCATGGAAATAAAAAACACAAAACTTCCCAAACAATCGTGGATCAAAATCGATCAAATACGAACATTGGCTATCGAACGTCTCGGCAAAAAGCTCGGACGCATTTCGCTCGAAGAATTAAATCGGATCATCGAAGGATTGATTGAGATTGTAGGCGATTAGGCTGTACCGACATGTCCACCTCGGATCAATATCAACTCATCGATTTCGGCAACGGCCGGCGTTTGGAACGATTTGGGGCGATAACGCTTGACCGACCGTGTCCGGCAGCGGATAAAATGGTACCCGCCGATCCTGCGGCCTGGCACAAGGCCGACGCCCGTTTTGAAAGCGTCAATGAGCAAGAAGGCCAATGGATCTGCTGCCGGAAATTGCCCGATCGCTGGAACATTTCGCATGGCCCACTGTGTTTTGAATTGAAGCGCACGCCCTTCGGGCACGTGGGACTGTTTCCCGAACAGGCCGAGAACTGGGACTGGATCGGCGCGAGGGTTCAGGGTTCAGGATTCAGGGTTCAGGATTCAAACCTACAGCCTACAGCCTATAGCCTACAGCCTACTGAAAAGGTGGAAGGCAACCCAGAGAGTACCCGGCTAAAGGAGGAAGACGGGAAACTTAAAATCCTTAATTTATTCGCTTATACCGGCGGAAGCACTTTAGCGGCGGCAGCGGTAGGTGCGGAAGTGGTGCATGTCGATGCCGCACAAAACATCGTGGCCTGGGCACGCCGTAACGCGGAACTATCGGGCATGGCCGATGCCTCGATCCACTGGATCAGCGAAGATGCGATGAAATTCGTCAAAAGGGAACTCCGCCGCGGCAGGCGCTACGATGGCGTGATCCTGGATCCGCCCAGTTACGGCCATGGGCGTCGGGGCGAAGTGTGGCGGCTATCAAAACATCTACCGCGATTGCTGAGTCTGTGTAATGAATTAACCGCCGGACAGTGCCGATTTGTGCTCCTTACCTGTCATACCCCCGGCTACGATGCGGAACGACTTGCGGATATGCTAAAAGAAAACTTTGCCGAGATCGAAACCGGCACAATCACCACCAAGACGTTAATCCTCCGTTCTGCCGCCGGCCGAGAATTGCCCAGCGGAACAGTCGTCCGTTGGTTCGCGCAGAGTTGACAATAAAATGTTTATCCCGGGCACTTGTGCCCGGTTTATGTATGTAATTCAGTATTCAGCATTTATCATTTCGCTATGTCGATCATCACTAGTCTACAAAATCCGTGCGTGAAAGACACTGTGCGTCTGCGCAATGCCAGGCATCGGCAAAGGCGGAAGCGGATTATCATCGACGGTGTGCACGAGTTAACCAGGGCAATATCGGCAGGTCTTCACCTAGTTGAGATTTTTATCTGCGAGCCGCTGTTAGTCAGCGAAGAATCTCGCTCGTTGGCAAAAGCCCTCGAAACATGCGGCGGAGAAATTTTACATGTTTCAGAAGCGGTATTCCAAAAGCTGGCCTTTGGCAGCCGGTCTGAAGGCATTTTGGGCGTGGCCGAAATGCCGCATCACACCTTGCAAAATATAAGCCTGACCAAGAATAATCCTCTCATAGCGGTGTTAGAAGGTGTGGAGAAGCCGGGCAACATCGGCGCGGTGTTGCGCAGTGCCGATGCCGCGGGCGTTTCGGCATTGATTTTGGCCGACGCCCGGACCGACCTTTACAATCCCAACGCCATCCGGGCGAGCCTGGGCACGATCTTTAGCGTGCCGGTTTGCGAAGCCACAAGCGGCGAGGCGCTTGCCTGGCTGAGGGATAAAAAAATATCCATCGTTGCCGCCCGGGTAGATGGATCTGTGCCTTATACAGAAATCGATTATTGCGGCCCTACAGCCATAGTTTTGGGCAGCGAGGCCGCTGGCTTGACATCCGCCTGGACAGCCGCCGAGATCACGGCCGTCCGCTTGCCCATGCTGGGCGTGGCCGACAGCCTGAACGTCTCCGTCACCGCCGCGGTGATCTTTTACGAGGCATTGCACCAGCGAAACAATTAATCCTGTAAAGCCGCGACCATCGGTCGCGGTCGTGGAAAATCAGATATATTGCGGTATTCTCAGCGCGACCGACCAACTTTCAGTTGGTGCCCGTCGCGGCTTTACAAATAATTTTTTTCACCGGCTAATTCGCATAGGGCCTGCCTTTAATGTCGCTTGAAAAACTGGTAAAATTCATTCTCCCTGAAGATAAAAAATACGTCGGAAAAAACTATGCCTTGGTTTTTTGAAGAGTCGGATTATATCAGTCCGCAAGTTATCGAAACGCTCATGCGGCGCACAGTTGCAGAGGCCAAGCGGCGGCTCTACGCTCGGCCGCGCCGGGTGTTGATTTTGCCGCCGGATATTACCCGAGCGCACTGCGGGGCCGGTGGGATGACGGAAATTTTGTATCATCTTTTTGCCGACCAGGCCGAAGTGCATCTGATTCCCACCCTTGGCCAGCACGTGCCGCACACGGTTGAGGAAAACCGGCGGATGTTCGGCTCGATCCCGGAGGAGCGGATCCACGCCCACGATTGGCGCGAGGGCTGCGTGCCCATCGGCACTGTGCCGGCCGACTATGTGAATAAAGTTACCCAGGGCGCAGCCGATTGGGAAATTCGCATTGCGCTTAATCGAATGTTGATGGAGGAGCCTTGGGATTTGATCATCCACGTGGGGCACGTGGTGCCGCACGAGGTGCTGGGTTTCGCCAATCACAACAAAAACTATTTTATCGGCCTGGGAGGGAAGGAGACGATCTGCGATTCGCACATGGCCGCGGCCTGTTGCGGGATCGAAAACAACTTGGGCACGCTGGTTACGCCGCTAAGGGATTGTTTCAACAAGGCCGAAGATGACTTTCTGGGACATCTGCCCGACGTTTACGTACAAATTGTCATGGCCCGAAACGATCAAGGAGAATTGGTCCACACGGGTCTTTACGTGGGCGATGATTTGGAAACCTATCTGCAAGCCGCGCCAATCACGCCGGCAGAATATCACTGTATTGGAACAGCCCTTGGAAAAGGTGGTTTGCGTGATGCAGGGCGACGAATTCTTTAGCACCTGGGTAGCCAATAAGGCAATTTATCGCACGCGCATGGCCTTGGCCGACGGCGGGGAGTTGATGATCATTGCCCCGGGATTGAAGCGTTTCGGCGAGCAGCCCGAGGTCGAAGCCATTATTCGCCAGTACGGCTACTGCGGCACGGCAAAAGTGATGGAATATTTTCGCCGCGACCCGATTTTACAGGATTTCGCCCATGCCACGGCCCATTTGATTCACGGATCATCGGAAGGTCGCTTTAAAATTACCTACGCGCCTGGTCATCTATCGCAGGCGGAAATCGAGAGTGTCAATTTTCGCTACGCCGATCTGGGCGAAACGTTGAAAAAATATCCTCCCGACAAATTAAAAGAGGGTTTCAATGATCTGTCCAACGCCGAGCGGGTGTTTTTCATACCCACGCCTTCGGCCGGGCTTTGGGCAACACGGGAAAAATTATACGGTCGACCCGCGGGATTCGACACTTAGTTTTGTATATAATATGATAAACACGGTCACATTTATGTCATTCTGAGCGCAGCGAAGAATCTGCAACCATGTCTTTTGTAATTGATCGCACGAAACTCAGCCAAAGCGGTTACGACTTTATCAAGGATGAGCATCTGCACGGCCTTTTGGAGCGGCGCGTGGAGGCAGCCGAGGTCCGTGACGTAATTGCCAAAAGCATGGCCAAGCAAGCGCTGACGCCGGCAGAAACGGCAGTTTTGCTGGCCGCCGAACAGCCGGAAATGAGGGAGGAGATCTTTGCGGCCGCGCGGCAACTAAAGCGCGACGTGTACGGCAACCGGATCGTGATCTTCGCACCGCTTTACGTGGGCAACGAATGCGACAACGACTGCCTGTACTGCGCTTTTCGGCGTTCCAACAAGCAGGCGGTGCGCCGCACGCTCGACGAGGAAGAGATCCGCGGGCAAGTTTTGGCCTTGGAAAACAAGGGACACAAGCGCTTGATCCTGGTCTTCGGCGATCATGCTTACTATGACGCCGAATTCATCGCCGAATGCGTGCATCACGTATACGGCACGGCTTCGCGGAGCGGGGAGATTCGCCGGGTGAGTATTAATGCCCCGCCGATGGATCATCGCGGCTACGAGATCATCAAGGAGGCAAAGATCGCCGTTTATCAGATTTTTCAAGAAACGTACCATCACGAAACCTATCATCGCGTGCATCCGCCACATACGCGCAAAGGCGATTATCTCTGGCGCCTGGACGGCGTGGCCCGGGCCATGGAGGCGGAATGCGACGACGTGGGCATCGGCGCGCTCTTCGGACTGTACGATTGGCGATTCGAGGTGTTGGCTCTAGTCAGTCACGCCCTGCACTTGCAGAAACATTACAACGTCGGCCCGCATACCGTCAGTTTTCCGCGGCTGCGCCCGGCCAGCGGCGTGAAACTCGAGGAAAAGCACCTGGTATCCGACGAGGATTTCAAGCGGCTGGTGGCGATATTACGCCTTTCCGTGCCGTACACGGGCATGATCCTCACGGCGCGCGAACCACCCGAAGTGCGCCGCGAAGTGCTGGCCTTCGGCGTTTCGCAGATCGACGCCGGCTCGCGCATCGAACTGGGCGGATACACCGAAGGCGGCGATGCGCAAGTAATGGAACGCGAGCAATTCCACCTGGGCGACATCCGTCCCCTGGACGAAGTGCTGCGGGAACTGTTGATCGACGGCTATATTCCTAGTTTCTGCACCGCCTGTTACCGGCTGGAACGCACGGGCGAACATTTTATGGAATTTTCCATACCCGGGTTCATTCAAAATTTTTGCACGCCCAACGCCTTGACCACGCTGCTGGAATACCTGTTGGACTTCGCTTCGCCCCATACCGTGGCCGTCGGCGAGGCCACGATTAGACGCGAACTGGATAAACTGCCCGAGAACGAACGCAAACGGCAACTGCTCGAGCGCCTGGAGCGCATCCGTCACGGCGGCCAGCGCGATTTGCCTTTCTAAGGGGTTCTAACAAAACCTCGCGTATAAATACATTAAAGATCTTATGTCATTGATTTATCAAAAACCCACCGTGTATTCACAGCGGGCTAAATAGAGGTTTTGTTAGAGTTCCCAAATACGGCGCTGGCGCCTATTTTTTTTCGCAGTTATAATCTCGAGTGGCGTGTGCAAAATTCACGATTTATCGGCTATTACAGTTATAAGGGGTCTAGATTCCCGCAATTACCGTCGTGAAGTGGGGTAAATGACATCTCCTTAAACACTATTTGACTTCTAAGTAACTGCGCCTAATGATTAATACAATATGGGGTCCAGAATACCGACACTATGCGGGCATGGTAGCCTTTCGTGCAGCGATTTGGAGAAACCATATCGAAGCGATAATCCCCGCCAATGATTGTGGACAAATCGCATCAATCAACTGAGAGAGAAATTTCCCGCCGTGCCGCCACACCCAATAATTCACCTCTGAGTTATCAGAACAATGTCCCCGATCATCATTGATTTGCTTTATGGTCTTATCATGACCATTATCGGAGGGGTAGCCGTATGGTTGTTGTATCGGTTCCCCTACTTCTGGAAGGGCTATCGAGAGGTTAATGCCGAAGCCCGACATGCCGCAGAAGTATTGCTTCGCTTGCAGGAGCTAACGACGCGCGTGGCTAGGGACGTTGATCAGCACAGCAGCCACGTCGAGGAGATCAACGAACAGCTAACTACGATCGATAATAATGAACCGAGCATAATCGTGGACGTGGTGGTAAAGCTGATCCAGGCAAACCAACAGATGCAAGAGAAGCTGGCCTCGACGGAGGATAAGCTCCGCGAACAAGCGGAGGAGATTCAAATCCATGCCGCCGAGGCCCGCACCGATGCCCTCACTTTGCTGGCCAATCGCCGGGTGTTTGACGACGAACTGGTCCGCCGCGTCGCCGAATTCCGCCGTCAACGCCGGACCTTCTCGATGATCATGGGCGACGTGGACCACTTCAAGAAGTTCAACGACACGCATGGGCATCAGGCCGGCGATGAAGTGCTGCGGGGCGTGGCTAAGCTGCTCCGCCGGACGATGCGGGAAATGGACCTCGTGTCCCGCTACGGCGGCGAGGAGTTTGCGATCATTCTACCGGGGACGAACCTGGACGACGCCTCCAAGGCGGCCCTGCGGGCTGGGAAGGCAATCGAGAAGTCGCATTTCCGCCACGAGGCAAAGGACGACCTTCAGGTTACGATCAGTCTGGGAGTGGCCGAGGTGCAAGGTAATGAAGAGGGGGCCGCGCTTGTCCTGCGGGCAGATAAAGCCTTGTACGCCTCCAAGCAAGACGGTCGCAACTGCATCTACCGGCACGATGGGAAAACCGCTCACCGAGTTGTCGCCAACACGCAGCCTGTCCTTCCCAAAGCCGAAGGGCAACGGCAGCCCGAACCCATGGCGAGCGAACCAGAAAAAGACGGAAAAGCCGGCACGACACCTGATGCCAAGGTCATGGACCCAAAGCCTGATCTCGCCTGCGCCGAGGAGCAAGACGCCGTGTCCGACCTGCCGAGCCGGACCAACTTCTGCCAACAGGTCCGAAACCGGATAGCGGAGTGGAAGCGTAATGGGCCAACTTTCTCTGTTTTATTAATTGAGGTGTATCCGTGCAATCAGAACGCGGATCAACTCAATATGCCCGCCAGTGAGTTCGCTACATTAACGGCAACCAAATTCCTCACCGGGACCATCCGCGAAATGGATGTGCTGGGGTACTACGCTCCCGGCTGCTTCGCGCTGCTATTGCCCACGGCTGGACTTGCCGACGCGATCCGGGTGGCCGAGCGCCTGCGGGAAGGATTCTCCCAGTACTGCCAATCGATGGAAGAGAAGCAGCCGGCACTTACCTTTAGCATTGGGGTGGTGCAGGTCATGGACACGGATGATTCCATCACACTGCTGAAACGAGCGGAAGTAGCCCTGGATGCCGCAAATCGACGAGGCGGCGATCGGACCTATTACCACGATGGGAATCGATGCGCGCCACTTACCTCGATATTAGAGACGGTGGAGTACCTGACTTAATCCAAGTCGAATTCCGGCCGGTATTTAACTGTGCCGCTATGTCCACCAAGTGCATCCGGATAGAGTTCCAGCAGCATGAACGCCTCTGAGGGAATCACCGCACGAATAGTAGGAATATCCTCATCTGTCTCGCTGCGAATGACCTGCATTATTCCAACTCATTTTGATTGTCGAATTTCGGCAATCCAGTTTATCACTTTGCGCACGGTCTCGGTAATGCCCTTGAAATCGCCGGCAGCCACCCGCTCGCTTTTGATCAGATTGGAGCCCATGCCCACGCACTTTATGCCGACCTTGAACCATGCTTCCAGGCATTCGCGCGTGGGTTCCACGCCACCGGTGGGCATGATGCTGGTCCAGGGACACGGGCCGAGAACCGACTTGACAAACGCCGGCCCGCCCAGTGTTCCGCCGGGAAAGATTTTGACAAGCTCCGCGCCCAGCTCTTCGGCATAAGATATTTCAGTCATGGTGGCGCAGCCGGGGATATAGGCGATTTTGCGACGATTGCAGACTCGGGCAACCTCGGCGTGAGCAGCGGGCCGACGATGAAATTCGCTCCGGCGGCGATAAACAGCGCGGCCGTGGGCGCGTCGACAATCGAGCCTGCGCCCAAGATCACCTGCGGCAGTTCCCGTTGGCAGAATTCCGCCAATTGGACAAACACCCGGTGGCCATGATCGCCGCGATTGGTGAATTCTATTACGCCCGCTCCTCCCTCGGCGCAGGCCCGTACAATGTTCTTTGCCGTTTCGATCTGCTCGTGATAAAACAAAGGCACCAGGCCCGTGCCGACAATTGTGTTAAGAACTTCCAGCCGCCTGAAGCGCGCCATGTGCTTTGCTCCTTATGTAAGACAACACCGGGCACAAGTGCCCGGGCTAAACAGATAATGCAACAATTAATTGATATTGGTTATTGGTAATATATTTTGCCTTCTCGAAAATCCTGCCAGGCCGGCTCAAAGGAAATCGGGGGTTTGCCGGCAGGCCGGGGGTCGACGTTTCGGCACACGAAGAGATCCTCATGGCGGGAATCGAATATTACCCGGATAATACTTTTTCTCAGTTCCAAATTCTCTTTCTTCATTCGCATGGGCCGGCCGGTGCGCTCGTCGATTACGCTGGAATGTAATTCCACGCCATCTTCGCACAGCACCAGGTGCGAACCGCGCGAGCCGCCATCTTGTTCCAGCAGCGTTACGATGGCCTTCAGGTATGCCGCGCTGGTGAGGGCCAGGTGTCGGGCCTGGATCGCGGCAATGGTCTCTTGAGTGGAACTGGCGGTAAAACCGCACTTTTGGATTTGGCGATACAAGGCCGCGGCCTCGCCCAACGCGGCGCGGGCATCTTCTAGTCGGCGGATGTGTCCGGCCGAGGCGGACATCCGGCAGCGAATTTCATTGATCACCTCTTGTCCGTTCAGGCCGTTGGCGCCGGTGAACATTGCTGCCATCTCGCCTACAAAGATGTCGATCTTTTCCCGTAACTTTTTCCACGGCACTCTGCCAACGCGCTTGGCAGGCGCATAGACGTTGGCAATGTACTGGGCCGCGCAGTCCGCCGGTCTGCCCGGCATTGAGTGCCGAACCGCCCGGGCGCTTAACGCCGTGCGTGCCGGCCATTTCGCCGATAACGAAGGTGTGCGCGAATATTCGACTCCCACCACTTGTTCACCGCGAAACCGCCGTTATTGTGCTGGGCGCAAACGGCGATTTCCAGCGGCTCGCGCCAGAGGTCGATGCCATGCTCGGCGTAGATCTCTATGGCCAGCGGATTGATGTGCGCCAGGCGCTCGATGGGCCGCGCCTGAGTGGCACCGGCGTAATCGAGATACATGCGGGCTTCGAGCTCCAGGTCGTCGAGGTCGAACTCCTTCATGCCGGCCCAGCCCACGGGATTGCGCAGGAAATCCATGAATACGCGACGTTCCTGCCGCGTCTCATTGAATACCAACACGTCGACCAACGACGACTGGAGATTTTCGATCCGCTGCGGATCGAATGGCCACTGGTAACCTTTCAAAAAAATGTTGCTGGCCATCTGCCGCATGGTGGGGAAGACCTCGGCCAGGAACTCGCGCGGTTGGAGGAGCCGTCGGCCGCGGTGCTGTAGATGCGCGGTATAACCTGCATGTACGTGCCCGATACGTTCCAGCGAAACTTGATGCTGGCTAGCCCAAATTGCGACTCGGTGAGATTCTCGGCCGCCAGGCCCGCTTCAAACGCCAGACCGTGAATGCCTACTTGTCCCTGGGGATAAACGGTGGCTTGATAAAGTTCGCCGGGCCCGCCAGCGGCCAGCACAAGGTTCTCGCACATAAAAACATTGATTACATGGTCAGTGGGACTAAGGCGTGTGCGGTCCACGGTCACAACCGCGGCGATGCACTTGGTCGGGCCCTCGCCCACTGTCAGCAGCCGGGCAACTTCCTGATTTTCGTGAATGGCGATTTTGTACTGTTCCACCTGGCGCTGGAGGCATTCGCTCATGAACCTGCTGGTCTTTGGTCCGGCTGAGGTGGCGCGCTGGTAGGGATCGTGATCGGTTTTATATCCCACGTAACTTCCCTGGGCATCGTGGGGAAAAGGCACGCCCGCCTGCACTAAGTGGTAAAATTCCCGCAGCGAGCCGATCCCCTCGGCCAGCGCCAGGTCTTGATGCACGCAGCCGGCCGCCGTGATACTTTTAGAAAAATCCTCGGCGCTGTCGGCCACGTCGGGGCTGGTGCCCAGTTTATAAAAGGTCTGTTTATCCGAGCCGCTCATGCGCAACGCGCCAGACTCAGTCCGGCGGTAACAACGGCGATCTTTTTTTGCGGGTTTTCCACGCCTTTATGCAACATAAATTCGTAGAGATGCACCGCGACAATTCATGCCGGCAGCGCCTGCGCCGACAATCAGTGTATGATAGCGGTGTATTGTTACCTGTTGGTCTTTTACTGGAATGGTTTTCATGGTCATAGTTCCCTCTCCCTTTGGGAGAGGGCTAGGGTGAGGGTTTTGAAAGTTTCATAAGGCGGATGTTTCCCATCCACGTGGGAATGGGCATTTCAAATCATTTTTCGCGGGTGCAAAGCACCCGCCCTACTTGCCTCATAGCCGTCGCAACTGAAATCCGCCGTCTACGTTAATTACTTGTCCCGTGGAAAAGTCCAGCCGGCCTTCAGCGATGGCACCGACTGCCTTTGCAACGTCCTGCGGCGTGCCCCAGCGGCGGATCGGCGTAAGGCCCTCGGCGATCAACTTGTCGTACTTGTCTTTGACCGTGGCGGTCATGTCCGTGGCGATAATCCCCGGTCGAATCTCGAACACGCCGATGCCGTGCTCGGCCAGGCGGTCGGCGTACAAGGCTGTCATCATGCCGATGCCCGCCTTGCTCACGCAATACTCTCCCCGGGCCGGCGAACTGGTGTAGGCCGAAATCGAGCCGGTGTTGACAATGCGGCATTTACGCTCCGCATTTTCGGCAATCTGCCGGATCATCCACTTAGCAACCTGCTGCGTGAGAAAATAAGGCCCCTGAAGATTGATCTTCATCACGCGCTCAAAGCTCTCTTCGGTGGCCTCCAGCAGATCGACCCGTTTTAGCGGGGCCACTCCGGCGTTATTCACCAGCATATCACAGCGGCCAAAGCGGCCTTCGGCGGCCTCGACGAGCCGATGGCGATCCCCTGCGCTGCTGACGTCAGCCCGGACCGAAAGGCACCCTGCCCCGCACTTCTCAATCTCGCCTTGAGTGGCCTTCGCGGCAGACTCCTCGGGCCGGCCTTGTGCGTCAAAGTCAAAGTGGCTGATGACGATATCGTATCCCAGGCCTGCCAACTCTAGAGCAATGGCCTTGCCGATGCCCCGACTGCCGCCGGTCACAATCGCCATTGGTCTATCAGTCATTTTCGAATTCTCCATTTAGCGAAGCAAATCTCCGGGCACAAGTGCCCGGGCTAAACGATAAAAGCAACATTACTTATTTGACATTCAATAAACAATGAAAACGATATTCATTTTATGGCAATCAATAAAGTTTCTTTATGTTTCCAAAGCCGGAATTGTCACCCATTTGCGTTGCTGCCATGACTGATGGCCTTTTTCGGCGAGTTGAACGCCTTTGGCGCCTTCGAGCAACGTCCAGCGAAAGGGCTCATCCTTGACAACGTGGCGGAGGAATAGTTCCCACTCCACCTTGAAGGCATTCTCATAGTTTTGCTGCGGCGGCATCTGCTGCCAACCGTCGTGGAAATTGATCGGGCTGTCAATATCGGGATTCCACGTCGGGCGAGGCGTGGCGGCAGAGGGTTGTACCCAGCAGTGGCGCAGGCCGGCAACGGCGCTGCCTTTTGTTCCATCCACTTGCAGCGTGAGCAGATCGTCGCGGCGCACACGGACACACCAACTGGCGTTTATATGCGCAATGACGCCGCCGGCCAATTCAAACGTAGAATAGGCCGCATCGTCGGCGGTACTCTCGTAAGCTTTGCCATTTTCATCCCAACGTTTGTTGATATGCCTTGCGCCAAGGCAGGAGACCGCTTGAACGTCGCCGAATAGATTGTCGAGCACGTAGCGGAAGTGACAGAGCATGTCGATGATGATCCCTCCGCCTTCTTCTTTCCTGTAGTTCCACGATGGTCGTTGTGCCGGAACCGTGTCTCCTTCGAAAACCCAGTAACCGAACTCTCCCCGCACGGAGAGCATCCGGCCGAAGAATCCGCTGTGGATCAACAGTTTCAGTTTCAGCAATCCAGGCAGCCAGAGTTTGTCTTGCACTACTCCGTTTTTCACACCCGCCGCTTTTGCCAGCTTGTACAGTTCCAAGGCGTCGGCCATGGTTGTGGCCGTGGGTTTTTCACAATAGACGTGTTTGCCGGCGGCAATGGCCTTCTTGACGGCGTCTACGCGGCGATCGGTCGTTTGGGCGTCGAAATAGATGATATCGTTTGTATTGGCCAGGGCTTTATCAAGGTCGGTGGTCCAGCGAGTAACGCCCGCCATGGCTGCCAGCCGTTCCAATTTTAGCGGATTGCGGCCGACCAGGATCGGATCCGGCATGATAATTTCATTTTCGCCGATCTTCACGCCGCCTTGCTGGATGATCGCCATAATGGAGCGCATGAGGTGCTGGTTAGTGCCCATGCGGCCCGTCACTCCGTTCATGATAATGCCGATGTTATGTGTACGCATATTCATGGAGAACCTCGTGGAGATTGTTAGTTTTTCTTAAACTTTTGGTTTTTCAGTACACTGCGGGCATGCACCTGGCGGAAGCGGAGGAGCGTCAACCCCGGCGACCGGGAGTGTGCCGCTGAGTTCCTGTTTCCAGTGAGCTACATCGCCTGCCGGGCCATAGCAGTAAAGCATTCTTAGCGGCGTATCGCCGATATTAGTGAGTTGGTGGAATATCCGCGGCGGGATGTAAACCGCCTGTCCCGCGGTAACGACCCGGCGTTCTTCGCCCAAGCACATCTCACCAGTGCCCTCCAGAACAAAATACACTTCTTCTTGTTCTTGGTTGTGCCAAGGCACTTGACCGCCGTTGGGATCGAGTACGACATTACCGATGCTAAAATGCGTGGCTTGGATAGGCGAGAGGCCGCCGACTAAATTCTGCGTGCGGCGGCGGGCCGGATAACGGCGTCCTTCAATCTTGCTAAGGTCGGCAATGATCATGTCGGTTTTCCCCAAAAAGTAAGATATGACTGTATCGTAACATTTGAATTACACACCTTCAACCAGGCAATTCAATCGCCGCCGCAGTGAATTTTCGACCAAGGTACCGTAAAGAAGCGTACCCGACGCAAGTTATTATTATATAGGAAGTTTGGGCGCAACGAGATCTCTTATCCCCACCGGTTTCGCAAGCACCGATAGGTCTTCGCTTATGGGCACATCCAGCGACAGCGAGCGTGCCAGGTTGGCCAAGTCTTGCGGGGTGTTTAGGGGATCTTTTTCTTGTCCTGGGAATCTCTTCGGGAACTACACATATTGAAAGTCCACGTACCGTATTGCTATTTCCTGGACATGCCAGATTGTACCGCGCCGGCCTCAATTAGACCAGCACTACAGGCGGCATATTGCTGAACCTAAGAATCCCAAATCCTACCTGTTTTTGTGCTGGCAGAAAAGAAATAATTTTATTATATTACGCAATTCCCTTTGGTTTTCTACTGGTTAAGCTACGATTGAAGGGATTAGAGATTGGCGATTAAGATTCATCAACTAATAACTAGAGGCTGTCCGGGAATTGATATTGAAAAACCCATGGAATTTCTACCAAATTGTACCGCTCCCCGACCAACCTTCGGTTGGTGCCCGGTCGCGGCTAAACGGACAAATAATCGCGGAAAAATAGGTTTTCTAATTCCCGGACGACCTCACTAATAACTTGATTATTAAAGCCCACGGGTTTGCAACCCGTGGGCTTATGGTAAACCGGATTTAACCATGCCCATTCTGCCTACAGCCATTCTACCCAAGAATATTTTGCAGATTCTTAAGCGGCCGGCGAATCAAATACGCGTTTCGCCGCTGTTGGTGGATGTTGCGCAGAATTCTAGCGACAGGGTCTGGGAACAACTTCAAACCACGGAAAACGGCCTTAGTGAAGAAGAAGCCGAACGCCGCCTGGAGGAATATGGCCCCAACGTGGTGGTCCAGGAACGGCGGCTCGGACGGCTTGGACTTTTAGGCCATGCCTGTATGAATCCCCTGGTGATTCTGCTGCTTTTGTTGGCCGCCGTATCGTTTTTAACCGGCGACGCACGGGCAGGGACCGTGATGGTCTGCATGGTGTTCTTGGGCGTGTCGCTGCGTTTTGTGCAGGAGGCCCGGGCGGACGATGCCGCCGCCAAACTCAAAGCCATGATCAGCGTGACGGCAACCGTGGTTCGCGACGGAGCAGCCAGGGAATTGCCCCTGGGCCAACTGGTTCCCGGCGACGTGGTGCGGCTGGCGGCCGGCGACATGATTCCCGCCGATCTGCGCATCCTTTCCTGCAAGGATTTGTTTATCATCCAATCGAGCTTGACCGGCGAATCGCTGCCCGTAGAAAAGTTCGATACACCCGAAGACAACCACGCCAAATCCTTGCTGGAATTGAAAAACATCTGTTTTCTGGGCACCAGCGTGGAAAGCGGCGCAGCCACGGGCGTGGTGGTGGAAACGGGTCTAAAAACCTATCTGGGCCGCATGGCCAGCTCGATCATCAATCAAGAGGCACAAACAAGTTTCGACAAGGGAGTTTCTAAATTCACCTGGCTGATGATCTACTTCATGATATTCATGGTGCCCTTGGTGTTCCTGATCAACGGGCTGACAAAACATGACTGGACAAACGCCTTCTTCTTCGCCCTGGCCGTGGCCGTGGGCATGACGCCCGAGATGCTGCCCATGATCGTCACGGTCTGCCTGTCCAAGGGCGCCATAGCCATGTCGAAAAAGAAGGTGATCGTTAAGCGGCTGAATGCCATCCAGAATCTCGGGGCCATGGACGTGCTCTGCGCCGACAAGACCGGCACACTTACGCTGGATCACGTGATTCTCGAGCGCCACTGCGACGTGGTGCGCAAAGAGGACGACGAAGTGCTCGAAATGGCGTATCTCAACAGTCACTTCCAGACCGGACTGCGAAACGTGCTGGACCGGGCAATCCTCGACCATACCGAAATACTGAAAACCACCGACGTGCAAACCTATCGCAAGGCCGACGAAATTCCCTTTGATTTTTCCCGCAAGCTTATGTCAGTCGTGGTGGAAACGCCCGAGGGCGTGCATCGGCTGATTTGTAAGGGAGCGCCGGAGTCGGTATTTCAACGCTGCAACAACTTCGAGCTGGAGGGAAAACTTTATCCCATCGATCCGCTCCTGATTCAGGATCTGAAAGAAGAATACGACGATCTGAGTGCCGACGGTTTCCGCGTGTTGGCCATCGCCTATAAGGACTTGGAACGTAAAGCGGCCTATTCCAGGGACGACGAAAACGATCTGGTGCTGAAGGGCTACGTGGCCTTTCTCGATCCGCCCAAGGAAACCGCGGCCCCGGCCGTGCTGGCCCTGGGCGATCATGGCGTGGCGGTAAAAATTCTTACCGGCGATAACGAACTGGTCAGCCGCAAAATCTGCGGGGAAGTAGGCATTTCGACCGAGCGCGTTTTGCTGGGCACGCAGGTCGAGTCCCTCTCGGACGCCGAATTGGCCGAGGCCGCCGAAAATACCACGCTCTTCGCCCGGCTTTCACCCATGGACAAGCAGCGGGTCATCAAAGCGCTGCGCAGCAAGGGCCACGTGGTAGGGTTCATGGGCGACGGGATCAACGATTCGCCGGCGCTCCGGGCCGCCGACGTGGGCATCTCCGTGGACACCGCGGTGGATATCGCCAAGGAAGCCGCCGACGTCATTCTTTTGGAAAAAAGTCTGATGGTGCTGGAAGAGGGCGTGCTGGAAGGACGTAAAGTCTACGCCAACATCCTCAAATACATCCGCATGGGCGCCAGTTCCAATTTCGGCAACATGTTCAGCGTTATAGGGGCCAGCGCCTTTTTGAAGTTTTTGCCCATGGCTCCCCTGCAAATTCTCACCAACAACCTGCTCTACGATTTTTCCCAGGTCCCCATTCCCGCCGATGAGGTTGATCCTGAACAAATCGCCAAGCCGCGGCCCTGGCACATGGGCGAGATCGCCAAGTTCATCCTCTTCATCGGGCCGTGCAGCTCGGTATTCGATTACACCACGTACCTGATGATGCTCTTTGTTTTCAATTGCTGGCAAAATGAGTCGCTGTTTCAGACGGGCTGGTTCGTCGAATCGCTGCTTACGCAGACGCTCATTATTCATATTATTCGCACCAATCGCATCCCTTTCATCCAGAGCCGGGCGAGCTGGCCGGTGATCACCACCACGCTGATCATCATGATCGTGGGCATGTGGCTGCCTTACTCACCAATAGGGCATTGGTTAAAATTCACGCCTCTGCCTACGCTCTACTGGCCACTATTATTCCTCACGCTGTGTTGCTACGTGCTCTTGACCCAAGGCGTAAAAATGTGGCTGATCCGCAAGGGATGGATCTAAGGAGGAAGGGCGAGGGAAAGGATGAGGGATGAAGGATGAGGGATGAATGTAAATGCTTATTGATAAATAGTGAAGAGTGGAGAGTAATTCATCCTTCATCTCTCATCCTTCATCCTTTTTTCCTAATCCCCAATCCCTAATCTCTTTAAATCTGTTCCAGGCTCCCAGCGGGCTTCTACGCGGCGCTCACGGGCAAAGTCGTGCAGCCCCATGTCTAGGCCTCCTAATTTGTCGTGCTTGAATGTAACGCGGTAAGTTCTCGCCGGGAGATCTTCGATTGTACAAGGCGTCCGGTAGGGATTTCCTTGGGCATCGACCTGGGGCACATCGTTTAGGTAGATTGTAGCCTCAAAAGGATAGGTAACAAAGTTGACGTGGAGCCGCTGCGGCCGGCTCATCCATATTCCTACTGCTCCCAGCAGTAGTGCGGCAAGACACGATAAAAAGACCGGCGTCAGCCGACTGACTCGGCTTCGACGCGCCGCCGTTCTCAGCTTGAAAGCCTCTAATTCAGCGAGCATCTCCCGGCCGTTTTTAAACCGCCTTTGCGGGTCGGGCTCGCAAGCCCGGAGCGCAAGTCGGCTGAGAACGCAGAGCGAAGGATTGTCAATAACTTCCGGGGCCCTTTCGCCCAGACTGGGAAATCGATCGGCCGGCAATCCCGTGACCATTTCATAGATCACCAGGCCCGCGGCATAGACGTCGGCACGCATGTCCATGCGCCCATCCGGCGGCATATATTTTTGGGTGCCCGCAGTGGACACCAGCGGACTGGCCTCGGTCAAAAGGCTGAAGTCGGCAAGTTTTAATTCTCCTGCGACAAACAGACAATTGGCCGGTTTCACGTCGCGATGGACCATGCCCGCCTCATGAAGCGAAGCCAAGCCGGCCAGCAGTTGCCGCGCACAGAAAATGCATTCCTGGGGATCGAGCGGACCGTTTTCCAGGCGATTCTGCAAGGTGGCCGCTTGATAGTCGGCATCATCCGCTGTCGGCCGGCCGGAAACGTCGTCGGCCAGGTCCATGACGTAGAACAGATATTCGGCCGTCTTCCCTACATGATGAATGCTCAGCAGATTCGGATGCCGGCATGCGCGATTCGTTTCCAAACGAGTTAAGGACACGATTTCCCGTCCGGCCGCATCGGTTGCGCCCGATCGCCGCAAGGGAATCAGTTTCACCGCTCGCAAACGCCCGGTGGTTTGATTAGCGGCAAGCCAGACCCGACCGAATCCGCCCTCGCCGATCGGGCGAAGCAGGTCGTAGTCGGGCACTTGCGGCGGCGAGCGGTTATCTTGCATGGAAATAGTTTTCAGTTCATAGTTTCAATAGGTAGTGCTAAACCGCAAGCGGTTTTTTTCATCCTTCATCCCTCATCCTTCCACTTTTTTCAATCCGTGTGGTAAGCGCCTGTTCAATGGCCGCTTGCGGCCGCGAGCGGAACGCCTGCTTGATGCGGTCGCTGAGTTGGCCGTCTTCGCGATATCCGGCGCCCAGTTCCCGCAGGCGCTGGAGCGCCCTTTTGTGCGCCCGATACACGCCGTTGCGGGTTAAAGCGGTATGTTTCGCTACTTTGGCGCCCGGCATTTCGTGGAGTGTAAAAAGTTCAAAAGCCAAATACGCCCGGGGGCTCATTTCCCGTCGAACTATGTCCAACAGGACCAGCAGCAAGGCTTCTTCAAAGGCATTTTCCCAAACGTCGTCGGGCTCAGCACTGCCGGATTGCGGTTCGATGCGTTCGATGTCCGAATTGCCGCCGGCGGCGCGCATCCTTTCCGACGGCCTGCGCCTGAATTCGGCCACCTTGTTTCGCACCACTGTGCCCAGCCAATCGCGAAACCGTCCGCGCGGGATCGTAATGAAATAAATCCTTTTGCTCAAAGACTTTTAACATCACATCTTGCACGACCTCTTCCGCCGTATGCTCAGAACAGTTGCAGCGCCTGGCATAGGCATAGATCAGGCGCCAGTACCGCTGGAAAAATTCGTCCCAGGCCAGGGCATCCGAAGCATCCTGCAAGCGGGCAAGCAACGTCGCCCGCGTTTTGCTACTTAAGGCCGAGGCATTCGCTGGACCGAATTCCACCACCGATAGATCCTTTCTCCCTTGCAAAACAGCATAATTTTAATGTAAATGGGGCTTTTTATCAATCAACAAAGCCTGATTTTCACCCCGCCGCGCATATATTTATTAGATATGTACCGAAGCAATTAGTAGTCTTGTTCCCAGGCTCCGCCTGGGAACACACTATGCTCGAAGTTCTGCCTCGGATATCTAACTTTAATCACGGTAGAGGTGCGTTTCAGGGACGTTCCCAGGCGGAGCCTGGGAACGAGAGGTTTCTTAGAACAGCAGTTATTGCCCTTGATAAGCCCACGGGTTGCAACCCATGAGCTTATAGTATGATACAATTGTTTTTCTGTGACTCTCTGAAAGGAATTAATATGAACTCCCTCAACAAAACCGCCGGAATGCTTTTTTGCCTGAGCTGCTTTGGATTTCTTGGCTTCTACGATGTACAGCCGGCAGCGGCGGAAGAGACACCCTCCGAATTGTATGTTCGCACCGTTCCCGATGGGGCCAAGGTTTTTCTGAACGGAACTGAAGTTGGCGTAACGCCGGGATTATTCAAAGTAGAACCAGGAACCGCCAAAATTGTTGTGAAGCTGGAAGGATGTGTTCCCATCGA
This sequence comes from Pirellulales bacterium, assembly GCA_963820545.1. Taxonomy (GTDB): domain Bacteria; phylum Planctomycetota; class Planctomycetia; order Pirellulales; family Thermoguttaceae; genus CAWGAJ01. The sequence continues at coordinate 912,503 of CAWGAJ010000002.1, read as the reverse complement.
AAGGGAAGTGGAAATCAAGGCTTCAAAAATTACGCGCATCGAATTGTCGCTAAAATCGCATGCCAAGAACGATAAGTCAGGCACGTTTGAGGAGCCCAATGCCGACGATGCCCCCCAGGTCATCGAAGGCGTCGGCTGGGGTGCTTTCAAAGTCGGCGCAACTCGTGAAGAATTGGTCAAAGCCGTCGGCGAGCCGGAAGCGAATCCTGAACCCAACAATCCTTGGGTTCCATGGTTATCGCGTTACCATGTGAATTGTCTTTTTTCCGAGCCCCACGGCGCTACTGCGATTCAATTTAATGAGGGATTTGAATTCTCATTAACGTCAGGCATAAAAATAGGCTCCCTTGAGAAAGATGTTATTGCATCTTATGGAAAGCCCGAACTGGTTGTGCCCAATCCGTTGGCAAAGCAGTTCCAGTACTCCACTCGCGGGATTTTTATGTACATTATGAATGGGAAAGTAAGCTCCTTCATGGTCGTTAAACCAGTTAAATTAAAGGCACAAGCATTGAACATTTTAAAAAATCCCGGAGCCGAAGCCGGCAAGGACACTCCTGACAATTGGGAGCAAGGCGCGGCACTCGATGACGTTACGTACTCTTGGGATAATAATGTCGCGTTCGCAGGCAAGTCCAGTTTGTGCATCGAGAAAACGGCCCAAACGTACTTCCCTATTGCGCAATGGTCGCAGACCGTGGAACGTAAGGGTATCCAATCGACTCTGCTGGTTTCCGCACAGGTGAAAGCCGAGAACATGACCAAGGCGATCTTGGATGTGGTCTTCCTTGATGAGAATAACAATTGGATCTCCCACAAGTGGGTCGCTTACATTGGCGCCAAGAATGCTGCCGATCAGCCCGCCAATCACGATTGGAAAAAGTACTCGGGCAAGGTGAATATCCCGCCTAAGACCAAGAAACTGTGCATCGGACTGCAAGTCTACGGTCCGGGCAAGGTCTGGTTCGACGACATCCAGGCAAGTTACAGCAATTAAATAGAGCTGCCGACCAAGCCCGCTGCGGCGGACTTCGCCATGCACACCGCCGGGTCATAATCTATATTATTCTTCCTCCGCGGCTTGATCGGCGCGTTCGTCTTCTTCCTGCCAGGGGGCTAATTCAGGCATTTCGTAGGGCTGGTCCGCCCCTTTGACTTTTGGAACCTCATAGATTACCGCTCCCATGTCCTTTTCGGAGATCGCCGGTCCACAGCCCAACGTTAGAAAAGCGATCAATAAACAGAGCAACCAACCAAATAACCAACGCATATAAAACACACCGAGGAAAGTATTGAATAATAATCCTTACGCTGCTCCGGGTGTGTTCACCCGGGGCTAAATATGTTAGTTTTGAAAGATCAAATTATATAATATCCTCATCTGATTCAAAAGCCCCTAGGACAACAATGGACACTCGTTCGTTGACCATCGCACTAAAGGAGGAGGCCCGGCGCCTAGGGTTTGATCTGGTGGGGGCGACTCCAGCCGCACCGTCGCCGGACATCAAGCACTTCGAGCGATGGCTGGCCGATGGGATGGCCGGCGAAATGCGATATTTGACCGAGCGGCTGGACTTTTACCGCGATCCCGGCCGAATCCTTCCCGGCGTAAAAAGCATCCTCATGCTGGCCGTGAACTATCGAACGGCCGAGCCGGCGACTACCGCGCAGGACAAGGCAAAGTGTCGCGTTATGCTTGGGGGACTGATTATCACGAGGTGATTCACGAGCAATTGAAAAAGTTAGCCGAATTTCATCGCCAGGTTGTGCCGCGTAGTTCTGTGCGCGGCGTGGTCGATACAGCGCCCCTTTTGGAACGCAGCTTTGCCCAACAGGCCGGCCTCGGCTGGATCGGAAAAAACACTCTACTTATTAACGAACAGTTTGGCAGTTGGATTTTTTTGGCCGCCTTATTAACGTCTGAAGAATTGCAGTATGCAACAGATATTAGGACGGAATTGAATTCCGTCCCGGACGGATTGAAAATCCGTCCTACAAACCGTCCTACAAACAATTTTTTCCCTGAGATAAGTCGCTGCGGCAGTTGCCGGGCGTGCCTCGACGCCTGCCCCAGCGGGGCGCTCCTGGCCCCTTATTGCCTTGATGCGCGCAAGTGCGTCAGCTACTTGACCATTGAATCGCGCGGCACAATCCCATTAGAACTACGCCAAGCCTGCGGCGATCGGCTGTTTGGCTGCGATGCCTGCCAAGAGGCTTGTCCGTGGAACCACCGCACGCCAAAGAGCAGCGAAAATAAATACAAACCCCGGGCGGGAATGAATCCCGTCAATCTCGCCGAGTTATTCGCACTAGATGAAGACGCGTTTCGCCGTCGCTTTCGCGATACGCCGCTGTGGCGGGCGAAACTCAACGGGCTACTGCGCAACGCGGCCGTGGCACTGGGTAATCAGTCTAATGCCGATTTGTAGAAATCTCGTTTATAAAATAGATTTATTCCTGGCTTGACTGTCATTATGTCAAATTTCGTAATGGGCATTTCTTTTTTTGTCAGACAACATTGAAAATAAATATTTTTACTTTCAGGTCATTGACAATTATTTTGCTAATGTTATAGTGATTGTCATAAATATCGATTATTCATGATTTAATGTTTTTTCCGCTAGTGAGGTAGCGTTTCGTTTGACACATTTAGATTTCGTCGGCCGGGACAACCTTTATGTCAAACAAAAGGTCAGATCGCAGTTTTTCTTTTAAAGTCCGGCTCTCTTTTTGGCGCATATTGTCTTGGTGCACACCGTTGTGTTTCTTTTGTTTTGCGCGTGCTGTTCAAGTTCATTCTTTATCCAGAGTTGTTTGCCAACATGAGGGTCATTGTCATGAACAAGCTGTTACCATGTTTTTCAGTTTTATTGTTTGTCTTTGTTGCCACGGCCAACCTCTATGCTGCTGTCGAGTATAACATTGTCGACCTGGGCACATTGGAGGGTGACACTGCAAGTTATGCCTACGCCCTCAATAACAGCGGGCAGGTTGTAGGTTACTCCAAAAACGGTAGCGGCGTCGAGCACGCCTTTCTCTACAGCGGCAGCGGGCCCATGACAGTCATAAATACTCTGGGCGGCACGAACAATCGTGCCTATGGAATCAACAACTACGGAAAGGTCGTAGGTTACTCTCAGACCACTAACAACACCGCCGTGCAAGCATTTCTTTATACTAGCACAAGCATGACGGCCCTGTCTACACTGGGCGGTCTGAACAACCGTGCATACGGCATTAATGATGCTGGGCAAATCGTGGGCTGGTCCGAAGTCGGTGGCGGCGGCGGTGGCGGCAGCGGTGGTGGTGCTGATACTCATGGCTTTCTTTATAACATTGCTAATGGGTTGACGACTGATCTGCACAATCCTGGCCTTGGGGGCACAAACAGTCGTGCCTATGCCATCAACGCCGGCGGGCAGATTGCAGGTTACTGTCAGACCACTAGTAACGCCGCCAATAACGCTTTTCTATACTCAAACGGGGGAATGTTGGACCTGGGCGTAATAACCGGCGGTACGAACAGTTATGCCTCAGCTCTGAATGCCAGCGGGCATGTTGTGGGCTGGAGCGAAATAGGTGGCGGCATTGAACACGCTTTTCTTTACACCGGCGGGCCCCTGCAAGACCTGGGTTCACTAGGCGGCAGTCTCAAGAAAAGTCATGCCTATGGCATTAACGACCAGGGGCAGATCGTCGGCTGGAGCGAAATCTCCGCCGGAGGCGATATACACGCCTTTCTTTATAAGAACGCTACCATGAATGACCTGAATGATTTAATCGATTCAGGTTTGAATTGGACATTGCAGGAGGCGCGGGGAATCAATAGCTCATCTCAGATCGTAGGCTGGGGTTTACACAACAATGAGACCCACGCCTTTCTGATGACTCTTCTTGTGCCTGAACCTGCTACGCTTGTTCTATTGGGCATCGGCGGCATGGGTTTCTTTGCCTTTGCCCGGCGGCGCCGAACAAGACGATAAGCGGGTGTTTTTTGCATAATAATTGCAAATCGTTTCGTTCCCACGCTCCCGCGCGGTAACGCTATTATTGTGAATAACAGGTTTCATCGACCGTTGTCGGCCAACTCCCGCCTTGATCGTCGGCGTACCATTTTTCCAAAACGGCGCGCCAATCGTTCGGTTCCTTGACAGCGATAAACGCCTTGCGCACATCCGCTGCTTGCGGATGTAATCGGGAGTACTTGATGCCGAACTTGCGCATCAAGGCGCAGCAACGCTTCGGTCCGTATATCTCCCCAGCCAGGCGATAGTGCTCGGCAATCACATTGCGCTGCTGGTGCAGACTGGGCGGCGGCGTTTCCCGACCCTCGGCCAAGGCCCGGACTTGCGCAAAATCCAGGGATTGCCGATCGCCCCCCGGGCAATTGCCACGCCGTCCACGTTGGTCTGGGCGAACATTTCCAGGCAATCCCGGGCAGTGAATACATCGCCGCTGCCGATGACCACCCGGTGGCCGGCATGTTGCTTTACTTCGTGGAGGAACTGCCAGGAACTTCGGCCTTCGTAGCGCTGGCGCACAGTGCGGCCGTGAACGGTGATCGCGGCCGCGCCCAGCCGAAAGGCCCCGTCGAAAATGGCATAAAAGTCATCCCGGCTTTGCGGGCTGTCGTCCATTCCGCGCCGCATTTTGATAGTAACCGGCACGCGATCGGGCAAGGCCTCGCGCACCCGGGCCACAATTTCCAGGGCAACTTCAGGCCGGCTCAATAAAAAACCGCCGCGGCATCGGCCCAGCACTTTTTTCACCGGACAGGCAAAGTTTAAATCTATGGCGTCAAACCCGGCTTCGACCAGTCTAATCACCGCAGGCGGAAATTCTTCCGGCACTGCGCCCATCAACTGTGCCCCGCAGGGATGCTCTTCGTCACTGATGCGTAGAAACCTTTTTGCTTTCCTGCCTTTGGTCACGCTGAGGATGAACTGATCGAGCATGACCTCGCAGATGGTATACGGTGCGCCTAATCGTTTGGCGATCACCCGCATCGGCCAATCGCTGTACCCGCTTAAAGCCGCCTGGATCACGGGAAAATCGATCCATAGCGGCCCAAGTTGAAGCGGCAAATATGCATTCGTCATAGAGAGATTATAGTGATGAAAAAATTTCTTTTCCAAGGCTCCTGGCAGATGTATCAAAGAGAGGAGAGCCCGATGACGAATGGACGATCTTTCTGGAACATGTTGATTAGTCGAGTATCCGCAGTGACAAGATGGCAACCCTCTCGATCCGCGAGCGCAACGTAGAGACAATCGTACAGGGAAATCCTTGCGGCAGAAGCCAAAGCGTATGCTTCGGGAAGCAGAGGAAGCGATGGAACGAGTTGCGGAAGTGTTGTAAGGATGTTCCCGAGCAAGACGGAACCCTCAGCGGTGGTAATGAGCCCACGGCGTTCGGCTTTCGTAATAGCGTGGCCAACTTCGATGGGAAACACGTCGGGAGCGAGAAAATCGTGGATGCCTTTGCGAAAGGCATCCCGGAGAGCATCGGCTTTGTCCGAATCGATCTCGGACAAAACCCACTTCAAGGCCACCGATGCGTCCAGAACATACTTCATTCGTCGCGGACTTCCCGGACTAATTCGGCTGCGACGTTCGTCAAGCCATGTTTCTTCCGAAGCTCCTCGCGGATGCGCGGATTCTTCTTCAATGTGCTTCAAAATGGCAGGATCGGCCTTGTGCATGAGAGCAAAGCGAACTGCCTCTCCAAGTTCGGTGTTCGTGTCGATGATGCTCATATAGATATTATCCCCTCATTTTTATGGTTAGTCAACTGTCTAAGCAATGGCAGTTTTTGATCATAATCTAAAACCGCGACCAGTGGTCGCGGCTTTACAAATCCACAATCCCTTTATTTTTACAGCCACGCGGCGGTGAAGCCGCCGTCGACGTTGATCGCCGCGCCGGTGATGAAACTGCCGGCCTTGGGCGAGACCAGAAGCAGCAGTGCACCGACCAATTCTTCCGGTTCACCGAAGCGATTCATGGGCGTGTGGCGCATGATGTTTTCGATGCGCTCCGGGGTAAGCAGTTTGCGATTTTGTTCGGCCACGAAAAAACCCGGGCAAATCACGTTCACGCGCACACCCTTCGGGCCGAACTCGTGGGCGATGTTTCGCGAGAGGTTCAAAACGCCCGCTTTGGACGCGCCGTATGCAAACACCCGCGAGAGCGGCAGGTGCGAAGTGACGCTGCCGATGTTGACAATCGAACCGCCGCCGTGTTGGAGCATGTGCTTGCCGAATATCTGACAGGCCTGAAAAATCCCCTTCAGATTGACCGACATCACCCGATCCCAATCCGCGTCGGTGGCCTCCAGAAAATCGTTGCCCACATTCACGCCGGCACAGTTGATCAAGATCTGCACGCGGCCGGTTTGTGCGATGGATTTGGCCAAGAGGTTTTCGATCGACTGGCGCGAGGTGACATCGACCAGGCAAAAACCGGCCTTGCCGCTTAACTTTTCCAACTCCGCCACGCGGGCCTTGCAACCTTCTTCTGTCAGATCAGCGACGATCACCCTTGCGCCGGCTTGCACTAAGCCCGCGCACAATGCCCCGCCGAGCACTCCCGCGCCGCCGATTACGACCGCCGTCTGTCCGCCAAGCCCAAAAAGTTTTTCGAGATATTCGGAGGACATGGTTTTTCCTTAGGGTTCAGGGTTCGGGGTTCAGGGTTCAGAAGACAAGGGCGAAGTTAAATCCTGAATCCTGAATCCTTATTATGGTGGCTTTTTCAGCCGTATCCAATCGCTGTGGAAGATACCGTCCTTATCAATACGATTATAGGTATGGGCGCCGAAATAGTCGCGTTGTGCTTGCAGCAAATTGGCCGGCAGGCGTTGGGAGCGGTAGCCGTCGTAATAGGCCAAGGCAGCGGAAAAGGCGGGGGTGGGAATGCCCAATTCGACCGCTGTTTTGACCGCGTTCCGCCAAGCCGGCTGGGCCTTGGCGACCGCCTCGGCAAAGTACGGGGCCAAGAGCAGATTTTCCAAATTGGGATCGACGTCGAAGGCCTCTTTGATGCGTTCCAAAAACACCGCGCGAATAATGCACCCTCCCCGCCATAAAAGCGCGATAGGCCCGAACCTGAGCGGCCAATCGAACTCTTTGGCCGCCGCCTGCATCTGCACGTAGCCCTGGGCATAACTGCATATCTTCGAGGCATAAAGGGCCTGGCGAATCTGCTCGATAAATGATTTCTTATCGCCGGTGTATTTTCCCGAGGGGCCTTTGAGCATCTTGCTGGCCCTTACGCGGGCGTCTTTCATGGCCGAAAGGCAGCGGGCGTAGACCGCTTCGGTCACCAGCGTGCTGGGTACTCCCAGATCGAGGGCCAATTGGCTCATCCACTTGCCCGTACCTTTTGCACCGGCCGTATCCAGAACCATATCGACCAAGTAATTGCCGGTCTCAGGATCTTTTACGCTAAAAATATCGCGGGTGATCTCGATCAGGTAGCTATTCAATTCGCCTTGATACCACTGGTTGAAAACGTCGTACAATTCGTCGTTTTTGAGTCCCAGGGCCTGTTTAAGCAGCCAGTAGGCCTCGCAAATAAGTTGCATGTCGCCATATTCGATGCCGTTGTGGACCATTTTCACGTAATGGCCGGCGCCGCGCGGACCGACCCAATCGCAGCAGGGAATATCGCCTTTGGGGCCGACTTTGGCCGAAATCGCCTGGAAAATCGGCTTAACCAGGGGCCAGGCCTGTTCGCTGCCGCCGGGCATGATGCTCGGCCCGCGCAGGGCGCCTTCCTCGCCGCCCGATACGCCCGTGCCGATGTACAAAAGGCCCTTGGCTTCGACGTATTTTGTGCGAAGCTCGGTATCGCTGAAAAGCGTGTTGCCGCCGTCGATAATCACATCGCCGGGCGAGAGCAAGGGGATGAGTTTTTCGATGAATTCATCCACTGCCGGACCGGCCTTGACCATGAGCATTACCTTGCGCGGCGCGGCCAGGCTTTCGACAAACTCCTCCAGCGAATGGCAGCCCACAAAATTTTTCCCTTTCGCACGGCCGGCCAGCAGTTCGTCTACTTTACTTGTCGTTCGATTATAGACCGCAATGCTGAATCCCCGGCTCTCGATATTCAAGGCCAGGTTTTCGCCCATTACGGCCAGTCCGATAAGTCCGAAGTCGGTTTTCATAGAGATCAGAGGTCAGGGGTCAGGATTTTTATTCTGTTTTATTCGTCCACAGGCCACGGGGGGTGTTCAGGCAAATAACGTTCAAATTCGGCCAGCAATTCCGACTGATATTGGCTGCTGAAATTGCCGGAGAGAAACCGCTCGATGCCTTCCTCGAACAAGCGTTTCCAACTGGCCTCTTCGGCGCCCGGATTGATGGGAAAGTACAAGGCCTTATTGGCCACGGCCGCCTGGTAATCGCCCGGCGCGTTGCCGATCATCAAGACATTGTTGGGCGGATATTTCACCGCGGAATGAAGCAATTCCTTTTTTGTTCCATATTCCTGCCCGCAAATCGCCGCCACGTATTTCGTTAGATCATGTTCTTCCCATTCGCGCTTTAATGCTTCGTGCGGCGTGGCGGAGACCACGAGAATATCGGCCTTGTGGAAGAGTTTTTCCAGGCATTCGCGCACAAAGGGGAAGGGCGGCACGCCGCGGACCATGCCCTCGATCGACTTATTGACCGCCTTGGACCATTCCAGCGACCGCTTGAGCCAGGGATCGCCGCTCTCTTGGACCGCCTTTTCCAGGGCCGGATTGCCCAACTTGGTTTCGCGCTTGATCCAATCGCGGAGCGCTTGGGGGATTTGGATTTTCACTCCCCGGGCCTTAACCTCCGGACGCTTCTGGAGCCATTCCAAAGTCTCGATCAAGGCCGGAAAGCGGTTGATCCCCCGACTTTTGGAATAGAGGTTTACGAATTCCGCCGCCTCGCGGGCGTATTTGCTCACGCCCTGCAATTCCCAGTAGTTGATAATGTTGGGAATGAAACATTCTTTGTGTTTCAGTTCCATGGTGTCGAAGGCGCAGCCGTCGGAATCGATGCCCACCAGATAGTCGTGTTTGGGTGTAAGTTCAAAGGTCATTTTCGATCTGCTTGTGGAAGGTAAGAAGGGAGTTTTTTATCGGCAAAAATCGGCTCAAAACGCGCGAGGCGCTGCCGGCCGTCGATCAGCGGCAAAGCGAGCATCTCGCCGCCTATCAGCGGTTTTGCATAACAGATGAAGTCGTCGGTTACGTCATAACCGCTCGGGGCGATCCAGGGGGCGGGAAAGTTCCGCTCGCTGTTGGCCACCTCGGTCAAGGAGACTTTATCGTAGCGGACATTATAAATCGGTCCCGGCTCGCAGAGGATCGTGGCCATGAAACCGCTTTGGCCGGCGGCGGCCAACTGAACGGCCTTTTGCCCCAGGCTATATGCTTCGTCGAGATCGACTAGCGAGGCATAAGCCATGGAATGGCGCTGGTCCGTGCCCATGACGTTGCCCCGGGCAGCACCCTTGGCGGCCAATCCTGTTTGGTTCAGATAGTTGACCGCCGTCTGGCAGACTGTGATTTTGGTCGAGCCGAACGAGGGATGGCCAAAGGAGTCTTTTACATCGCCCAGAGAGCCCACGTCGAACCCTTCGCTGATGACCAGGATGCAGCGGCCGGATCGACGCAATTGTTCGTTCACGTTTTCGGCCAGTTGGGCAAGCGTGCAGGGGCTTTCGGCTAAATAAATTTGCAGCGGCATTTCCCGATTTGGGTCGGCCAATCGCGCCGCGGCCGGTATAAAGCCAATCTTCCGGCCCATGGCCTGGAGCACCAACACCGGATCGGCCGGAGAAGAACCCATGTTTTCTTCGTTGGCCGTCTGCACCTTGTGCATCCAATATCGAGCGACCGAACCATAACCCGGAGTGTGGTGAATAAGCTTAAATTCGCTGTCGCCCACGTCGTTGTCGATCGTCTTGGGGACGCCGACGGCCACCAGGTCCAATCCGCTTCTTGAGGCCAACTGGGCGATTTTGTGGGCCGTATCCATGGAGTCATTGCCCCCGATGTAGAGCAAAAACCCCACATCGTGGGCTTTGAGAACCTCGATTACCCGATGAAAGTCTTCCGCGTTTTGGGATTTGAGTTTGTAGCGGCAAGTGCCTATGGAACCAGCCGCGGGCGTATAACGCAACAGCGCCACTTGCTCGGCCGATTGTGCCGACAGATCTAGCAACTCTTCTTTCAAAATCCCCTCTACCCCATGCCAGGCCCCATAGACCGTGCCGATGGCCTCCGAATCTCGGGCAGTCTCGATAATACCCTGCAAACTGCTGTTGATCACCGGTGTTGGTCCGCCGCTTTGTGCGACCACTAAATTTCGCTTCTTACCCATGACTCCCCGCTATGCTTAGAGTATCCCTTTTTGCATAAAAACTGAGAAAAAGGGATTTTACAACACAAAGCATCAAAACAGAAGGCAATGTATTGAAGAACTAAAGAAAGTTCTCTTTTCAATAAAAGCCCACGGGTTGCAACCCGTGGGCTTGGCAGATTTGACAGGTAAATCTATTTCGACTAGATTCTTAGGCGGCCCTAGTAATATCTGCTACAACAGGGGGGATAATCACCTGCATTTCGGATAAAACTATTTCAATCAAGAATTCTTTCGCCCGGAGAACTACCTCGGAAATTAGTGCGGGATCAGGTCGTTCCACCGCAACCCACTCCCGCACAACCGACTCTAAACAACCAGTAGCATAAGCCTGCACGTATCCCCGCATCTGTTCAGGCGGCAACGAGTTTGATCGGTTAATAATCCGGTGGATAAGACTTGCCTTGCATCGCCGGGCAATATCAGCAGCCAAATTATCTATCTTCCATGATCCATAACAGATAAAACTAAGCCAATGCTTAAAAGTGGTTTGCATCATGTTTGCAATCCTGCTTACTTAAAATAATTGGTGATTTTGAAATAGGATTGGTTGAAATGGTGCATTTCAAATCGAGCAGAGAAACCAATAATCTTAAGTAGATCCTGATACTTGCACATTTTCTTGTTTCCTTTGTGCAAATAGGCAAAATACATTGAATAAGGAACATCTGGACGCGAACTGCCATCGATCCTTGGCAAACTCTTTTAAGGATAAATAACTTTTTCTATCTTCCAGAGAGATTTCAGCGATAATAGAAAAAATAGATCAGATTCTTAGGGCTTGTCAGCAGACTAATTGATTGATACAGTTTGTGGCATGGCGCCGTAGCCAAGTGGCTAAGGCAGTGGATTGCAAATCCACCATACGTGGGTTCGACTCCCACCGGCGCCTCTCCAGATTTGTTTGAGCCGCCACTAAAATCACAATTCAAAGCCGGCGGAAGGTTTCTTCCGACCGGTTTTTTTATTGCAGACGATTGGGGCGTTCAAGGCATCCTTAGCTAAACTAACAGCAAAACGAGATCGCCGGAAAAACATCTCAAAAAATGGATCTGAGAGGGACTTTATTTCCGCAATATAAAAAATATTTCAACTTGGGAATTTTGGCCGAATATCTTGCGGGGTATTTACACCCAGTATGAGCTGGGTAATACTGTATCCTTCAACTGGGATTTCGAGGCACGTAATACTTAGCAAAACAAGTCGCTTTTTTCGGCTAGAAGCACGTTGTATCGCTCCAGAGACCGATTCCTAGGGAATTTATTAAAATCAACAACAATATGCACATCCCCCCACATAAGATGGGGTTAAAAAGTATAAACAATCAGTAAAAGCAATACTTTTGGATTATTTGTCAGTAATTTTCCGGTAGGGTATTACACTAAATTTTGAAGGGCTCCCCCCTGGATTAAACTTTGCTATTATTTATGGTAGTAGATAGTCTTAATCATCGAGGGGGGCAACCGAAAGGGAAACTAAAAAACCCCCCTGCGGAAATTTTGGTTTTATTGTGCAATAATTTGATCCCAGCATCACAATTAGCAACCCATTGTGGACGTGATATAACAAAAACCTCCGAAACAGACAGCAACATTCCCAGTAAGTCATGACGACTAATCCCATGAAAACACATTCCGGTTTTTCGGGAATTGTTAAAAACAAAAAAACATGCCGCGAAGTCACAAATACGGCGACTGCCAATGACAGAATTGGACCATTGTCGGCGGGTACGGATGATCTGTTCACGCGGATCATCATCGGTTCACCCATAAATATCTATGCCATAGATGCCCACGGGACCTTGACGATTTGTTGTGGACAAGCAGTGGAATCAACGGGAATAAAACCGCAGGAATTGGTTGGTAAATCGCTTGAGGATATATCTCGGATTATACCGGAAGCGTCCAGTATACTTCCGCAGATACAGAGCGCGGAAACCGGCATTGTATCGATGCATCTGCGCGGGATGGAGTTGGACATTTGGCATACTCCCTTGCACGATGATCAAGGCAATTTAAACGGCGCGGCCGGAATCATACTGGATGTAACGGAACGCGGGCGGATCGCGGAAAAATTGCACGAAGAACAAGTTCTGCTGCAAGACATGCTCATGTTCCACGAACGTGACCGCCAACTGATTGCTTATGAAATCCACGACGGATTAGTCCAAGACGCCACGGCCGCACAAATGTTGTTAAACTCATTACTGGAAAGCGACGGTATGCCGGCGGGTGAAACGCGAGAAAAGGTGGCGCAAGCCAGGACGCTAATTAGCAAAGCCGTGGATGAAGCCCGACGGCTGATCGGCGGTCTCCGGCCGCCCATTTTAGAGGAGTTGGGCGTGGTTTCGGCGATATCGGCGCTGATTGAAGGTTTGCAGGACAATCATCTGAAAATTGATTTTACCAGCAAGGTGCAATTCGATCGTTTGGACTCCCTTCTGGAAGCAACGATTTTTCGCATCGTACAACATGCGATTAACAACATACAACGCCACAGCCGTGCGGAGCGGGCGGAAATCCGTCTCAGCCAGCAGGGCGAGTGGATCCATTTGGAAATTAAGGATTGGGGTATCGGGTTCGACCCTTCTAATGTGAGCGAGGATCGTATTGGTTTGCAGGGCATTCGGGAGCGCGCCCGGCTAATGCGCGGACGGGCAGAAATCGATAGCGCCCAGGCAAAGGAACCCGCATTACTGTAAAATTGCCTGTGGCGTACCCTGGAAAAAAGTAGCACGCGCGAACGTTTGGAGTAACGCATGACTAACAAAATCAGATTGCTTATCGCCGACGACCACGAAGTGGTCCGCAGCGGGCTAAAGTCCCTGGTAGCCGGCACTGAGGTAAAAGTAGTGGGCGAAGTAGCCACTGGCGCCGAGGCGGTGAAGTACGCCTTGGAGAACGAACTGGACGTGGTCCTTTTGGACATTCGCATGCCCGACGGCGACGGACTTACGGCTTTAGGACGGATCAAACTCGACAAACCTGAACTGCCCATACTGATCCTGTCGACCTTCGATAATCCCACCTATGTCGCCCGCGCCGTGGCGCTGGGCGCCAGCGGTTATGTGCTGAAGGGCTGCACCCGCGAGCAATTATTGTCGACGATCCGTTTGGCAGCGGCCGGGGAAAGCGCTTGGACTCGCGACGAACTACGCCGCGTGACCGGCGCCTTGGCCACACCCCGCTTGACCGCCGACGTCGAGGTACCATTAACACAGCGGGAAAGCGAAGTCCTCCGCCAATTGGCCTACGGATTGACCAACAAGGAAATTGCCCAAACGCTGCACATCAGCTACGAAACCGTAAAAGAGCACGTGCAGCACATTTTGCGAAAAATTGGCGTCACAGATCGTACGCAAGCCGCCGTTTGGGCCGTTCGCAAGGATTTGGTCTGAGCCACTAACTCGCCAAGATACTTCTCGCGGGAGTAAGGCGAGGAGAATATTCGCGGTCGAGCCGGGTTAGGCTCCGGAAACAAGGGTCTTTGCCCATGCCCCCTTAAATGGTGGCCTATTTGAAAATCGTCCTTCCCCTGGTCGGCTGTCGACTATATTGAATTTCTCCCCGCAGAAGCGGGAACTTGCCACTGGCCGGCATAATCCAGTTATAATGATATTATAGGCCTTGCCGGCACGGTGAATAAATGTTTTCTTCCTTGCGACGCTTCTCGATTTTTTTTGTTTTTTTCATCGTCTTTGCATTTGCTTCTCGGCGCGGCGAGGCAAGCGTAGCGATTTTGGCAAACAACACCGATACGCACGTGAATTTTTCGATTGTCGACGCCGACGGCAAGCAACAGCCATACCTGCTCGATCGCACCGATGTAATCCCTATTCCCGCCGATAAAAAGATCGGCATTGTTTTCAAAGGGGAGGGAAATCTACGGCGTTATTTGCTGCAACCGAACTCCATTAATTATTTTGTGGAGAAAGACAAATCGCTTGATTTGCTGTCGTTTCAGTTTCCCGTCCCCCCGAATGAGAGCCCAAATTATCCGCCGCCCAAGCCCCGCGCCGTTGCCTATTCGAGCTATGTGATTACCGTAAAAATTCTCGCCGACGATGATGAGCCGGCGATACAGCGGATTTGGGAAAGAGAATTCCGCGAGCGAATCGCGGCCGCGTCGGAGATATTCGAGCATCATTGCGGCGTTCGTTTCGAGGTCAAGGCCGTGGAAACATGGATTTCGGACAACCGCATCACCGATTTTCAGTCGTCGCTCGGCGAGTTTGAAACCAAGGTTAATCCGGCGCCGGCGCAGGTAGCCATAGGATTTACCAGTCAATATGCGATTCCGCGGGGTCTGACGCACCTGGGCGGAACGCGGGGAACGCTGCATTCGCACATCCTCATTCGCGAATGGTCGCAATACGTCACGCGTAGTGAACGGCTGGAGATCCTGGTCCACGAATTAGGCCATTTTCTCGGTGCTTCGCACAGCGCGGATCCCGATTCGGTGATGCGTCCCAAGCTGGGCGATCGCCGCTCGCACGCCACCAGCTTCCGGATTGGCTTTGATCCGCTGAACACATTGGCCTTGAACCTCATCGGCGATGAGTTGCGTGCGGGCGAATATCACGGTTTTGCGGCGATGCCACTGGATACCCGCCGGCAGTTGCAGCGGATTTATTTGGCCTTGGGCAAGGATTTGCCCGACGATCCGGCGGCGGCGCGCTTTATCGACATGCTGAATCTGCCCAGGTTGGTTTCCGCGCCTCCGACGCCCAAGCCTCCGGAGTTAGTCGCCGCCACGCAAGAGGTGGTACATGCCGTGGTGGAGGCGGCGCGGGTGAATCGCTCGTCATTTACGGAACTAAAAGGCGATGCAATGACGGAATATTTTATTCGCCGTGCCGCGGCCGAGGCCGCCAAGCTTCCTCCGCCGCTGGCCGCAAAAGCGTTTCTCTTGGGTATCGGCATCGCGCTGGATGATTCCAGACTGTGGCGTGATTTTCCCATTTTAAATGAATTCTGCCAAAAGGTGGAATCGGAAAACGACAGGCAAGTTCGCATAGCAATACTGGGAAAGACAACCATGCGCGGACGACACGATTTAGCCCAACATTTCGTGGTTTCTTGTGCGCTCACGATTCCACTGGGGCCCCTGGCAACCGAACAGGCAGGAGTGGCCAAGGAAATAAGCGATGCCCAAGGCGAAAGCGGCTTCAGCTTTGTGGATCTCTCGGCGGACGTGGCGGGCGTAACCTTCGCCACTCAGGTCCGCGCCGGCAAAATTCCGCTGGCGGAATTGGCCGACTCCTTCAAGATATGCGACTTTCTGCCGGAGTTCGAGACCCTGGAGGAAGGCATTTCTTGGCAAGAATTTACCACGAAATACGGCTCCCTAGACGACGACCGCTGTAAAAATGTCCGCGGCGAGATCCAAAAGCGGATCCACTCGCTTCCCGGCTATAAAAACATTGATTCGCCGTAGCTGCTTTTGCCTAATAAGGCTTCGATTAGCTTCATCTCCGCTTTGGAAGACCAAGGGCTTTGCGGCCGCGCATCAGAAAGGCCGAAATCACCTCTACTCTCCGCGAGGCGACTCCGGCCTTCTGTGCCCTGCTCTATGCACTTTAATAAGTGTAAGTAAGAGTTCGTTCCGGCCGGGCAACGTACCACCAGGCTTGTCCAGTGCCGGCCCAACGATATGGATATGCCGCATTGTTACCGGTCCAGCCCGGCGACGAGTTGCCGTTGTATGGATCAGAACATGCCCGGGGGCGACTGTTAGAGAACCCAAACCACTGCATGGCCGCCAAGCGACGCTGCCGTTGATCGGCGCGAAATTCAGCGTTCGCCCTGACCATCATTTTAGGATCCATATATAGACGCATGTTTTGCTGGTAGAACCACATTTCGGGCGTGACCTTTAATTCGCCGGGAGAAATAGCGTCGGTCACTGTCGAGGGTGTGGCAGCCGTTTTCTCCGCCACAGCGGCGGCTGCAGGCGTTGAGGATTGCGTTTTAACAGCCGGCTTTTGTGCCCAAGCCGAGGCATTAAAGAAAAAAACCAGTGTCGTGAACACACTTATGAATCTCAGCATGGATAACCCCCCATTATTCAAAGATATAATTCCAGCCTTATCCTGCCTTCGGCCTTTGGTGGCAGTAGGGTTTAGACTGAATTTGTCGATTATGCCAAGCTGCCCGGGAGCGCATAAAATAGAAAAATTGGGTGGATTAAATAGAGAAGTATGCGCCCTTTCAAAAAACCCACAAACTGGGCTAATTGCAGTTTTTGTACTAGACCTAGTCTATTGGTTCAGCAGCGTATATAAAATGGTTAACGCCAATTTCTTCAGCGAACAATAAAGGAAAATGGATTATGCCAGACTGCAAAGTTCTACCAGGCAAATTACTCTTCACAATTTCTCTCTTCCTGTTTTTTTCGGTACTTACTAATAAATCCGCCGCCGAAGTGACCGTTGATCGGTCACCTCAAGGCGCGGTGGTGAAAATCGATGGTCAGCTTTTTACAGAATACCTGACTGAATCCGGGACTAAACCGATCTTATGGCCCATTATCGGTCCCACCGGCAAACCAATGACCCGGGCATATCCCCTGCAACAACTCCCCCACGAAAAAAAGGATCATCCCCATCAGCGTTCTCTCTGGTTCAGTCATGGGCTAGTCAACGGCATCGACTTTTGGACCGAAAAAACAGGTTGTGGCACAATCAAGCACCGGGAATTTGTAAAAATTGAAGGTGGAAAAACCGGTTTGATCGTCACGCGCAACGACTGGCTGGGCCCCGATGAGAAATCCCAATGCGAAGACCAGCGCACCTTGCGCTTCGGGGGCGATGCGGATTCGCGCTGGATCGACTTTGACATCACCATTAAAGCCGCGGATAAACCAGTAATCTTTGGCGACACAAAAGAAGGCACCTTCGGACTTCGGGTCCCTGACATGCTCAGCGTGGATGCCAAGCAGGGAGGGCAATTCGTCAATAGCGATGGACAAATTAACAGTGACGCTTGGGGGAAAGCCGCCAGTTGGATCGATTATCATGGTTCCATTGACGGCCAGGCTTTGGGCATTGCCATCTTCAATCATCCCGGCAGTTTTCGCTATCCAACACGTTGGCACGTCCGGGAATATGGACTGTTTGCCGCCAATCCTTTTGGGCTAAAAGAATTTAACAGGGATCAGAAAACAGATGGCTCTTACACGATTCCACCCGGAAAATCCAGCACATTTCGTTATCTAGTCCTTTTCCATAAGGGCGACGAAAAGAGCGGTAAGATTGCCGAGGCATTTTCCAAATACTCGCAGCAGGAAGAGTAGGAAAGTTGCATTGCAAAATGCGATTTTATAGGCACTATCCGAACTTTAGTAAAAAGTTTTTTCATAGCCTACTGGCCTCCTCTTTGAGACCTATCCGGTTGCCATCTTGCAACTTAGCAAGATAATCGCTTTTTTTCCGGCAAAAGTGGGAGCAAAATGATGTTAATCATTGAGCGAATTTCTCTCTCCATTTTGCCGATAGGTTCCAGTGGCGGTAATCAACCCATATTATCTAACCTGCTTGGAGACATGTATATTTCTTAGTCTCCATTATTTTCCAGGAGAATATAATAAGAAATGTTTACCCGTTTTCGCCAGATTGACAATTTGAACGATCTTCGGGAATTTATCAACGCCACACTCAGTGAATATTATCAATTACAGAGCGGTGCCTTCCAAATGACAGAACAATTGTTAATTCGGGCAGGAAAACCCTGTGGCATATATTTTTGCCTCTCCGGCCCCCGTGCAGTCCGGTTTTCCGCGATCTGGGAAACCGATCGCAATCAAATCCTCTTTTACGGTCCACAGGGTGAACGTTTCCTGAAGACTCAATTATTAGAAGCCCCTTTATTAGAGTCTGCTGCTGCATAAACCACGGATCTGGAAATTACGCGGCGCTGAAAGAAGCTCAAAAAACTCAACTGCGAGTAAACACCCACTTGGCGGTCCCGACCTGGATAGTAAATCGCGTAAGCCGGGGAAAACCCTGCTTGACATACGGATCGCAATAATATACATTTATACAGTATTATTCCGACATGGAGGTTAACATGCTGGTCCTTTCCCGACGAGAAAGTGAACGAATCAAACTGGGCAATTCCATAGTTCTAACGGTAATTCGCGTATCCGGAGATCGCGTAAGGCTGGGAATTGAAGCGCCAGCCGATGTGTTGGTATTGCGCGAGGAACTACAGCGGCAGCCCGACGGCCAACCTTTCCTCATGCCTCATGCCAGTCAATAGGACTGGAAAGCCCGACTGATGTACATGACCGCGCTATTTCAAATTGGTGCATAGCGTGCATATTACGAGCGCGGCTGGAGATAACACTTCAGCGGGAGGGAAAGAATGCACATCTTCGCTTTAGGCTCTGGAGATTCCCGCTTCCAACCCTGTTACCGTATCCTCACGGCCTTTTGACCAGCGGGCATTTTTAAGGAGGCCCGCCCCTCTACTCCTGCGATTCTTAGCTAACCACGCGGCCGTACGGCACCGGTCAGACCGCTATAGTCCGATCGGTCGTCGGGATGCCACAAAGGTTCGCCACGCAACACTCGTTGCGCTAAGATGTCCAACTTCGCCCGAGAGCCGGCAGGCGCATCGGTGGCACCGAACCCACTGGTTTCCACCGGGGCAAAGTCTTCGTCGTGACCACATTCCAGAATCGCTTCAAACACGTTTCGCATTATATTTATACTCCATGCAAAACCATACTTTTAAAAGCCCACCCTAACGAATCGAGCCCCGCGATATAGCCACTGGTGGGGGCTATATATACATCCCCTTAGCGCCATGGATGTCGGACTTGGTAGGATTGGGGACCATCCGAATTGGTAGGATGGCGCCATTAATTAAAACAATTCATTATTGCCGAAAAAACTGTAATGTCAAGTAAATACCACTAAAAAAACATCTCAAAATAATGTTTTTTTCAGCTTGATTTTTGATTACCAAAAAAATAATGAAACTGGAAAATATGCACCGAATAAATTGCCTTTACTGATTACCTCAAACTTCTAATTTAGGTAATTATTATAAAAAATTCGGCCGAGCAGCTGCTCAGTTCCGCTATTGCTCTACAGAACTAGATACTGTTTTTCGGTTTTGGGTTCATTACGAAGAGAAAGTATCTTTTGTTCACCAAAATTGTCATTTAGTTGAGATTTTCACAACGTCCAAATACCATCCTACCAGCGCTGGTCTGCAAGACGCTGGTGACGGCAACGGTAATGGTTTCGTTGAGATGATCTCTGCCGCCTTCGATGACCACCATTGTGCCGTCTTCGAGATAGCCCACGCCTTGTCCGGGTTCTTCGCCTGCCTTTATGATCCGGACTTCGATATGTTCCCCCGGCATAAATACAGGTTTTAGGGCATTAGCCAAATCATTGAAGTTGATTACCGGGACGCCTTGTAGTTTCGCGATTTTATTGAGGTTGTAATCATTAGTAATCAACTTACCTTGGAGATGTTTAGCCAAGGCAATAAGTTTCAAATCCACTGGTTGGCCGACGAACTCGGGCAGTTCATGTTCGTAAATTTCCAGGTCGATGGTGGAATTGGCTCTCATGCGGTTGAGTATATCGAGCCCCCGCCGCCCTCGGCCGCGACGAAGTCGATCAGAACTGTCGGCTATGGCCTGCAATTCGCTAATGACGAACTTAGGCATGATCAGTTTGCCGTCTATGACCTCGGTTTCCACCACATCGGCAATCCGCCCGTCGATAACCACGCTGGTGTCGAGTATACATGGTTTTAGGCCCTTAACCTCCTTGGCAAACTCGACGTATGGAATGATAAAGCGAAAATCATTCTTGGTTTGCATTAATAAGCTGATACAGATGTAGCACACCACCAGCCCCAGCACCAACTGGATAAGATTACGCAGTTTATCGCCCAGTAAATGGTATTGCCAAATTGGAGCTAAAGCCAATCCAAGAATATAGGTCATAAAAAGTCCTACGATCATGCCAAAATAAACGGCCGTGATTGTATCTAGATGTTTTTTGCGCACTGATACATCAAGGGCTATAACACCCAAGGCGAGAAGAAGCATCCCCCCCAATATTGCCCACGATAGCCACTCCGAATCGGCGGGAATAATTCCAGATTGAATAAATGTCACGCTTAATCCGACTGCCACCATCACAAAAACGCAACGTAAAATTATTAAGCCCATAGCGTCTTAACCCTTGAAAGTTATAAAGTTATAATTATTTCATCTTAATGCGAATTTTATTGACCTTTGCATAGTTTACGGTTTTTTAAGGACTTTTTGCCTCGAAAAGAGGGCTCCTGTAAGTCGCTTTACGTCTTTTAGCAATACAAGGGTCAACACCATTTTAATTTTGCAGTCCCAATAGTGGAAGAGACGCCCCCCCTTAATCTTAATCTCAGCTTAGAAGCATTACCAGCGATGATTGATACAAAACTTGCTTTCGATCAACTGCAATCCGCCGTACGAGCGGGAAAACTCTCGCCTGCGGCGTTAAAAAACATCCGTATCTGGCTTACCGAACCATATTTGGCCGAATATACCCCTCAGGTGGTTGAACACATATCGTCCGCCTGTTGGAAAGAACTCGACGATGCCTTTTGGACGGTAATTCCCTTTGGCACCGGCGGGCGCCGCGGCCGGATGTATCCTATAGGTTGTAACGCCATTAATGATCGAACCATAGGCGAAAGTGCCCAGGGACTGGCCGACTACGTCAAAGATCAGGTGAAAACACGTCCGCTCTCCTGTGTCATTGCCTACGATACCCGGCACAATTCCCGGCATTTTGCCCAGTTGTGCGCGGAAATCATGGCCGCCGCCGAGTTCACGGTCTATTTCCTCGATGGCTACCGCAGCACGCCTGAGCTGTCTTTCGGCGTGCGACATAAAAAATGCGACTGCGGCATCATGATCACGGCCAGCCACAATCCGCCGTCGGACAACGCGGTGAAAGTCTACTGGTCCAGCGGCGGGCAGCTTTTGCCGCCCCACGATGCCGCTTCCATCCGCTACATGCAAGAAGTCACCTACATCCAGCGCATGGACTTTGCCGAGGGGCTGGCCGCCGGCAAGATCATCTATTGCCAGGAGGAAGTCGACGCCGCCTATATTTCGGCGGTGCTCAAACAAAGCATCGACGGACCGCGCGATTTGAAGATCATTTATTCGCCGTTGCACGGCGTGGGCGCTTCGGCGGTCTGTCCGGTGCTTAAAGCAGCGGGCTTTACCGACGTGGAGGTTTTTGCCCCCCATGCCGCGCCCGACGGCGATTTTCCCAACGTTCCCCAACACATCGCCAATCCGGAAAACGCCGCCGTTTTCGAGGCGATTATCGAGCGGGCGAAAAAAATCCACGCCGATCTGATCCTCGCCACCGACCCCGACTGCGACCGACTCGGCTGCGCAGTGCCCAAATCGCTCGACCACAAGGCCCCCTGGGTAACGCTTACCGGCAACCAGATCGGCGCTCTGTTGGCCGAATTCCTGCTCAGCTTTCTGAGGGTGGCCGGCCATCTAACCTCGGGCCATTACATCGTAAAAACCCTGGTTACCACGGAACTAATGCGTCGCATCGCCGACCATTACGGCGTGCAAACCTATGGCAATCTCTTAGTGGGCTTCAAATATATCGGCGGCGAAATAGACTATCGCGGTCCAGAACGGTTCGTCTTAGGCGCCGAGGAATCGTACGGCTTTCTGATCGGCGACCATGCCCGCGACAAAGACGCCGCTGTAGCCTCGCTGCTGCTGGCCGAGTTGGCTGCCCGGGCAAAGGCCGAAGGTGAAACACTCTATGAAAAGCTCGATGACCTGTTCCGCGTCCACGGCTGCCACGGCGAAAGCCAATTTAACGTGCAAATGCCCGGCGAAAAGGGCATGGACGAGATGACGGCCTTGATGGCCAGGTTCCGCGCTGCGCCGCCGAAGAACATCGCCGGGCTGAAAGTTGTGCGAATCCGCGATTATCAAAACCGCAAGATCGTGACTCCCAACGGCGACTCGAAAATCCTCGACGGCCCCAGAGGCGACCTGGTGTTTTTCGATCTTGAAGGCGGCAACTACGTGGCCGTACGTCCCTCGGGCACGGAGCCGAAAGTGAAATTCTACATGTTCGCCTTCGATCCGCCCGAGGCTTGCGCCGATCTAGATGCCGCCAAATCCGCCCAAGCCAAACGCCTCCAGGCTATGCAGGCGGATCTGAAAACCTTTTCCGGTTTGTAATCTTTGCCGAAGTTCTATTTTTTCGCTTGATAATACTTATCAAAGGCAACCGGTTTGTATTTTACCGCTGCCTGTTGAGCGCGTTGGATACGCTCTAAGTCGGCGGGCGTGAGCGAAGAACTAAGCTGATGTTCACTGCGCATGGTGGCTGGCGCATGGTTCTGGTCGCCGGGTGAAGCTATGGTGAGCGTAACCTGACGGGGAACGGACTCGCGATTGGCGAGGGCCTCGTTAAGCTTAAGTCGCGCAAACGGGGGCCTGGAGCCGGGATTGAGAATGGCGCTGAGCCGGGCGTTCCAATCGGAGAATTCCCGGTATTGCGCGGCGAGGGCCACGTTGTCGGCGGCGGTGACAATTACCCGATAATTCACCAAGGGACTTTTTAGCAACAATTCACTGCGGGTGGGATCAAAATGTTCCTCAAAAACCGGATCGGCCAGAAAACGGGTCAAGGGATCTTGATGTTTGGCGGCGCGATCTTTCAATTTCTGCGTGAAAGAATCAATCGCGGCAGTGGTCATTTCAGTGCGAATCTGCCGCAGATTGTCCAGAATGGCGAAGCGGGCGGCGGCTTTATCGAAGATAATGGTTTCGGCGGGCTCCTGGAGAAAGTCGTAGACCACTCCCTGCTGGAAAACCGTTAAACTTTGGCTTACAGGCTCTTTCTGGTCGCCGGAATAAATCCGGTTTTCCACGCGGAATTCCCCGGCGCATAGCAACACTGCCTATTGCCAGCACGGCTGAGATGACAACGCAAAGTCGGCGAAAAAGTAGCAACACGACGCGGACCTCTAGTGGTGTAGTAAATTATCCACGTTATTGACCACAGGGGAAAAGATACTCGAAGGCCGGCAGGTGCGTAAAGTCGAAAGTTTTTTGGAGATAATTACATTGGACAGCACTTGTGGGGGGATTCACACAAACGTCTTATTCCAAACAAGATCAAACTATTTTTTGCTTCCATAAGCCAAAAGAAAATCTAGAAGTTTTTTTCTGTAAACTCCTGGCAGATCAGTTTGTTTCTTGTTAATATACTACTTTTGAGATCCGAGAAGCGGATTATTGGTTTGGCCCCCTACAATTTCGCTTTCAGTCAAGTTGGTATCCGGAGAGGACGCGGGGGGATTAGCTCAGTTGGGAGAGCGTCTGAATGGCATTCAGAAGGTCGAGGGTTCGAGTCCCTTATCCTCCACATTACAAGGCCTTGTGTAGCAATGAATTACACAAGGCTTTTTTTATGCGCCGAAATTGGCCTGCAAGGTAAGTTTTTTTCGGGCAAAAAATTGCGATAATAAGTACATTTTTGATGAATTAATTCCAAATCCGTGTTATAATGACCCTGTTTTCTCCAAGGCTTTGTCCTGTAAGATGTTAGATCAATTGAAACAAAACTGGATATTCATTATGTATCAGAAATTATCCGCCGATTTGCCTGGTTGCAAATTACTTCTCGCGGGAATGACCTTTCTTGCGCTACTCGGCTCCGCATTATTTTGCGAACCTGCCACCGCCGAGGACACTGTGTATATGTTCTCGTACTTCCAGGAAACCAATGGCGCGAATGGACTGCACTTGGCTTATTCGCTCGACGGATTCAGCTATCACGCCGTAAACGGCAACGCAGGTCTCGTAACGGACATCCAATCCACTCCGTTCATGCGCGATCCTTATGTAAACTACGGACCGGACGGAACATTTCGTTTGATTTACACTACCGGTTGGGGTGGCGCCATTGGCAGCAATCCCGTTATCGACGATATAGGCTACAGCTCTTCCACCAATCTGGTCAACTGGACTACTCCGACACATAAAGTTCTTCCCATCACCAATGGCGAAGAAAGATGGCGCCGCAGATTTATTACGATTCTGGCAACAGCAATTATCTCGTTTATTGGTCTACACGGATTGGAACGGGTGGTTATTTGGACATATACAAAAGTACCACGACCGATTTCACCACCTTTACCACGCCAACCTTATTTTATACCAGAGGCGCCACACACACACTCGATGCGGATATTGTAAAAGATACCTCGACGAATAATTATACAATGTTCCTTGCCGGCACCGTTAAAGCTCAGGGAGGAACAGACCTCTATGGACCGTATTCGACCAGCGTCCAGCAACTTACTTCCGGGTACAATTCCGAAGGCCCGTCGGGAATTAAAATCGGCAATAATTGGATCGTTTACAACGACCACTATTCAAATGGTGTATATGGCGCTGTGATATCCAGCGACAACATGCAAACATGGTCCGATTATACCGGGAATGTCTCTTTCCCCTCAGGCACCAGGCATGGAAACGTTTTTACCGTTCCACGTTCCGTGGCCAATTATTTAATTGCCCACGCCCCAAATGTAACATCGGAGATCGAATTCGACAACCAAACCACAGGCACACAGGACTATCTATCCGCTAGTAATTGGGTAGGCGGTACCGTGCCGGGTACAGGCCGAATTGCAATAATACAAAATGGCCAGACTGCCACAATTAGCTCATCGACTTCGGGTTCGCCCACTGAAATTTGGGCCGGAGAAAACTCTGCCGGCACAATGAATATCACCGGCGGAACGGTAAACATACTCAGCACCGGCTGGCTATGCTCCGGCCGAAACAATGGCTCGGCTGGAAGTGTAATTAACTTATCCGGCGGCACGGTCAACACCGGCAACGTCAGCACCGGCTCGGTGCAAACAACCGCCTCGGGAACTATTAATATTTCTAACAATGCCACATTGGCTATTACTTCCAACATGTACAATGGTGAAACCGGCACTGGATCCATCGTGCAAAGCGGCACTTCGACGGTAACCGCGGGCGGATCCATCTCTCTAGGTAGATGGAGCACCGGAAATGGATCATATTCGATCAGCGGCGGCACGCTTTCGCAGACCAACACTGGTCAGCGACTCATCGTCGGCGAACAAGGCACTGGCACTTTGACGGTAAGTGGCACGGGACTAGTCAATTCCAGCGGCGGAGTGCGGATTAGCGCCAGCTCCACCGGCAACGGCCAGGTGCACCTCGACGGCGGCACGATCTACACCCCGCTCGTGGAAGACAGCGGCGGCACCTCGGCATTCCACTTCAACGGCGGCACCCTGAAGGCCAAAAACGCCACTACCACCTTCATGCAAGGACTGAACTCGGCCGACATCGAAGCCGGCGGCGCGGTGATCGACACCAACGGTTATAACATCACCATCGCCCAGCCGCTCTTGGCCGCTCCCACTTCCGGCGGGTTGACGAAACAAAACGCCGGCATTCTTACACTCTCCACGTCGCCCACTTATGGAGGCGCCACCATCGTAAGCGGCGGAACATTGTTGCTAGGCACCAGTGTGACTCTGCCAACCACGACAGCCCTTAACCTCACGGCAAGCGGGGCTACGCTAGATACCAGCGGGAACTCACAGACCATCGCCTCGCTGACGGGCGTGGCCGGCAGTGAAGTAAAACTTGGCAGCGGCACGTTGACCACCGGCAACAGTACCTCGACCATCTTCGCCGGTGCGATTACCAGCTCCACTGGCGGTTCGCTGATCAAGCAAGGCGCCGGCACCCTGACCCTTTCCGGCACAAATACCTTTACCGGCTCGATCAATTTTAACGGCGGTTTAATCAAGGCCGCCAGTCTGAATAATCTCGGCAGTGGGATCGCGCTTAATTTCAACAGCGGCGGATTGCAGTTCGACGGAGTGTACGATCCGTCGGCGCGGACCATGACCTTCCAATCCGGCGGGGCCATAATCGATACTCAGGCCAATAACATTATTTTAGCCGGCGCTATCGGCAACTCCGGCGCCGGCGGCTTATCGAAGAACGGCTCGGGCACTTTGACCCTCAGCGGCACTATCACCTACACCGGCGACACCTTCATCAACGACGGAGCATTGCAATTGCTCACCGGGACCACATCCTTGGACGATATCTCCGGCACGGGCCGCTTGCTGGTCGGCGGCACCGCCACCTCCAAGCAACTTACCGCTTCGAGTATTAACCTCGGCGGGCTCTACATCGGGCCCGGCTCCAAGTTGATTATCCGTCCCACGGAGGATCTCGCCGGCACCCAACAGCTTACCACGCCAGTGCCCGAACCCAGCCTCTGGATACTGCTGATTTTCGCCGCCGCGGCCGGTTGGCCGTTGTATGGTCGGCGCTCCCGATGATTGCCCTGTGATATGTTAGCGCAATTTAAACAGAACTGGATATTCATCATGTATCAGACATTATCCGCCGCTTTGCCTGGTTGCAAATTATTGCTCGTAGGAATGACCTTTCTGGCGTTAGTCGGCTTCGCATTATTTTGCGAATCCGCCGCCGCCGAAGATCCCGTGTACTTATTTTCTTACTTTCAAGAAACCAACGGCCAGAATGGACTGCACATAGCCTATTCTCTAGACGGTCTGAGCTACCATGCCGTCAATGGCGACGCGGGAATCGTATTAGATACCCAACCCAGCCCATTTATGCGCGATCCCAGCATAACCTACGGACCGGATGGCGTGTTTCACATGACATACACTACTGCCTGGTATGTCACCAATTTCGGCTATATGGATTCAACCGATCTGCTTAACTGGAATAACAAGAAACAAGTCAATATCATGGGCTCTGTTCCCACCACACAAGAAGTCTGGGCCCCGGAAAGTTTTTGGGACGCCGCCACCAATCAGTATATTGTTTATTGGTCTTCGGAAGTTACCTCTGTGGCGAGCGGACTGAGACCTTACTACGCCACCACTACCGATTTTAGCAATTTCAGCGCGCCAGCCGTGTTGTATGATCCCGGATTTTCCACCATCGACACAACCATTGTAAAAGACGGCACAAATTTTCGACTGATCGCCAAGGATGAACGCAACGGATATAAATACATTTACAAGACGGGGACTAGCAGCAGTGCGCTCGGCCCCTATCCTACTTCCCCGCTCCAACGCGTTACTGGCACTGGTTATTCCTCCGAAGGCCCCACGGTCATTAATATCGACGGCACTTGGTACGTCATCAACGACCACTATGGGAGTAGTGTGATGGGCACCATGGCCTCCACCGATGACATGGCAACCTGGACCGAATACACCGATGGCACCTCCTTCCCATATCAATCAAGGCACGGAACCGTGTTCACCGTCCCTTATTCAGTGGCCCAGAATCTAGCCACCAACGCCGCCAGTAAACCCAAGGAGGATGAATTCATCGGCGGGGCCGGCACCTCGAACTTTAGTACCGCCTCGAATTGGTTTGCCGGAGCGGTTCCCGGCGCCAGTCAAATCCCCGTGATTCAAGCCGGTTATACCGTGAACATGACATCCTCGCCCTCAGGCACGCTAAGTGGACTTCAGGTCGGTCAAACCTCCACGGGCACGCTGAACATTTCCGGCACCGCCGCGGTGAGCATATCCGCAAATTGGCCATACGGTCTGATCCTCGGCGATCGCATCACAGGCGTAGGCACTGTGGTGCAAAGCGGCTCTTCTTCAGTAAGTATTACACTTGCTACATCAAATACTTACTGCGCCTCGATCGGTAAATACGGCACGGGATCCTATACCTTGCGGGACAGCGCCTCGCTTACCGCGACCGGCGAAATCAACGTGGGCGACATCCGCGGCTCGCACGGCTACCTCTACGTGGAAGGCGGCACTTTAACCGCGCCCTACTTTTACATCGGCTCCGGCTACAACGATTCAACTCAGTCCGGCTGCACTGGCAATGCCGTGGGAGAAGTGCATCAATCCGGCGGCACCGTCACCGTCTCCGGCAACGGCGATTATCTAGTGATCGGCGGACGCGATAACAACGTCTATGGCGTGGGCTCTTACGAACTCTCCGGCGGCACCTTAAGCGCCGGCTCCAATGCCAATGTCCTGGTGGGCAAATACGGCCAAGGCACATTCACGCAAAGCGGCGGCACGCTTAACGCCGCGCAGTGGATCTACATCAGTCGCTATTCCAGCTCAAGCGGCTCCTATTCGATTAACGGCGGGACACTAAACCAAACCAGCAGCAGCAGGCGTCTTGTTGTCGGATATGGCGCCACGGGCTCGCTCACGGTCAGCGGCACCGGGCTGGTGAATCTCACCGGCGGACTGCGCATCACCGGCAGCTCCACCGGCAACGGACAGGTGCATCTGGACGGCGGCACGATCTACACCCCGCTCGTGGAAGACGGCGGCGGCACCTCGGCCTTCCACTTCAACGGCGGCACCTTGAAAGCCAAAAACGCCACCCTCACCTTCATGCAAGGGCTGGATTCGGCCGATGTGGAAGCCGGCGGCGCGGTGATCGACACCAACGGTTACAACATCACCATCGCCCAGTCGCTCTTGGCCGCTCCCACTTCCGGCGGCTTGACGAAGAACGGCTCGGGCACTTTGACCCTCAGCGGCACCATCACCTACACCGGCGATACCATCATCAACGCCGGAGCATTGCAATTGCTCACCGGGACCACATCCTTGGACGATATCTCCGGCACGGGCCGCTTGATGGTCGGCAGCACCACCGCCTCCAAGCAACTTACCGCCTCGAGTATTAATCTTGGCGGGCTCTACATCGGGTCCGGTTCCAAGTTGATCATCCGCCCCACAACAGAAGGTCTCGCCGGCGCCCCACTGCTTACCACGCCGGTGCCCGAACCCAGCCTCTGGCTGCTGCTGATTATCGCCGCCGCGGCCGTTTGGCCCTTGTATGGTCGGCGCTCCCGATGATTGCCCTGTAAGATGTTAGATCAGTTTAAACAGAACTGGATATTCATCATGTATCAGAAATTATCAGCCGCTTTGCCTGGTTGCAAATTATTTCCCGCAGGAATGACCTTTCTTGCACTAATCGGCTCCGCTTTATTTTGTGAACCTGCCGCCGCCGATGACACTGTGTATATGTTCTCTTACTTCAGGGATCCGGACGGCACGAGCGGGATGTACTTTGCTTATTCGTTAGATGGCATGAGTTACCACGCCGTCAACGGCGACCTCGCCGTCACGGGGCCCATGGCCGGCACCACAATGCGCGATGTACACATCATCTACGGGCAAGACGGCAAGTTCCATCTGACCCACACCACTGAACCCTGGACTGTCAATACAAAAATCTGTTATGGCGAATCGAGCGATTTGCTAACTTGGACGAACAGTAAATATGTCGATGTTATGGCGTCCGTTCCCGGCACGCAACAAGCCTGGGCCCCGGAAACTACTTGGGATGCCGAAAACAACCAGTATGTGGTTTATTGGTCTTCGTCAGTGACTGGGGGAGGCAACAGAAAAATATATTACAGCACTACGACCGATTTTAACACCTACAGCGCCCCCGCCGTCTTATATAATCCCGCCTTCCCCGTAATCGATGCGGATATCCGCAAAGATACCGACGGCAACTACGTAATGTTCGTTAAGAACGAGAATCCCGGTATCGTGTACAAGGCGCAGGGCGGCACTAGCCTGATCGGCGCGTATACTACCGGCCCGTATATTGCCACTGTCGGTTGCGAGGGTCCCAACGCAATCAAGATCAACGGGACCTGGTACGTCTACTCCGACTTCTACAGTCAGATGGGTTTGTGCACCTCCAGCGACGGCACGACCTGGACCAATCGCAACAATGAATTCGTCTTCCCCGCGAACGGCAAGCATGGCTCCGTCTTCACAGTTTCCCGCTCCGTGGCCGATAATTTAATCGCCAATGCTTCCAATCCCACTTCTGAAATCGAATTTTCCGGCCTGGCCGGCTCGACGGAATATAATACCGCCGGCAACTGGCTAGGCGGCAGCATTCCAGGCGCTAACCAAACGGCCCTGATTCAAAACGGTCACACCGTGAATCTCACTTCATCCCCCTCGGGCACAGTCGCCACACTTCGGATCGGTCAGACAAGCTCCGGCGTGTTAAATATCTCCGGAAGCGCCGCGTTGAACGTCACCGGATCAGTACAAGTCAGTAACGGCTCCGCCGTGCATCTCGACGGCGGCACGATCTCCACGCCCTCGGTCAATGGCGGCAGCACGGCCGCTTTCCATTTCAACGGCGGTACATTGAAAGCTAGCAACTCCACCACCTCATTCATGTCAGGCTTGAACACGGTTGACGTGGAATCCGGCGGAGCCGTGATCGACACCAACGGCTATAACGTCACCATTCCCCAGGCGCTTACGACAGCTTCGGCCGCCGGCGGTCTGACCAAGAATGGCGCCGGCACGCTTACCCTCAGCGAAGCAAACACCTATAGCGGCTCGACCACCATCACCCAAGGAACCCTAAAACTAAACCCGATTTCGGTCGCTCATCGCTGGAGTTTCACCGGTACTTCTCCTACCCAGGCGCTTACCGATTCGGTGGGTGGCAGCAACGCCACAATTGTCGAGGTGGGCGCGAATAATGTCACACTTTCCGGCACCCAAGCGACCATTACCGGCGGCACTAGATCTGCGTCAGACTACATCCAACTGGGCTCGGATTTGTTGCCCAATACCAACACCCCTGTCACTATCGAACTCTGGGCCACGCAGAAATCACTACAGAATTGGGGCCGAATTTTCGACCTCGGCCTAGACAGCAATGAAAACCTCTTCATGAGTTGGACTCAAGGAGCCAACCAATACTCGGACCGGGTGGGATGGAAAGATAACGGCATTGAAACGAAATCGGATAACACCAACCAGCCGTACACTCTGAATACAGAATACCATATTGTCATGGAGCTCAATCCCGTGGGCAACTCGACGACGGTAGTCACCTGGTATTCCGCCGCCTCGGGAAATGCCAATCTGGGTTCAGCCAGAGGCTCTTTCACCACCGATAAAACGCTGGCTGCTCTCACCGACACCGCTGACAATTTGGGGCGCTCCTTCTACACCGCGGATAGCACGGCAAACGCGAGTTACAACGAAGTGCGTTTTTGGAACGGTGCACTCAGCTCGAACATGCTCGAAATCCTGCACGATGCCGGCCCCGACGCGGATCTTAACTCCTTGAATCTCGGCGGCTCGCTGCCTTCAACTACCGCCGTAAACATCACCGGCAGCGGGGCAACGCTAGACCTGAACAACATCAACCAGACCGTAGGTTCGCTCTCCGGCGTGGCCGGCAGTTCCGTGCTGCTGGGCACAGCAACCCTCACCCTTGGCGGCAACGCATCCACAACGTTTTCCGGCGTTATCTCCGGCGCCGGTGGATTAATCAAAAACGGCACGGGCACGTTGACCCTCAGCGGCACTATCACCTACACCGGCGACACCTTCATCAACGACGGTGCAATGCAATTGCTCACCGGAACCACCTCCTTGGCCGACATCTCCGGCGCGGGCCGCTTAATGGTCGGCGGCGCCGCCACCTCCACGCAACTTACCGCCTCGAGTATTAACCTCGGCGGGCTCTACATCGGGCCCGGCTCCAAGTTAATCATCCGTCCCACGGAGGATCTCGGCGGCGCCCCACTGCTTACCACGCCAGTCCCCGAACCCAGCGCCTGGCTGCTGCTGATTTTCGCCGCCGCGGCCGTTTGCCTAAAAAGGCTAATAACTCGTTGAAAAATGCGGTGTGCCAGGGGTTCGGCAGAGAACGAGATTCTTCGGCCTGACTACCATCCAATCCCTTGCAAGGACTTGAAGATCCTGGTATATTAATTATTAGTGGTGTCGGGAAGCGAGGCCCCCGGACCATAAGGCTTAGATTCACTGTAATTGTGGTTGTTGCATTGAAAAGGTCGGAGCCATACCCCTGGTCGCAAGATGAGGCAGCACGTTAGCACCTAGCCCCGGTTAATTGCGGTGCAAGGCCCAGTAGCGCCGCTGGCGCCTACTCGACGGCCCGCCGCAATCGGCAGTTCTCTGGCTCGGTGTTTCCTTTTGTTTATTCTCCGATGGGTGTCGCCCTGCGCCGGCCCTCGGTGGTTTTATTCGTCCAGAGGTGCTTGCAGTCCTTAAATGTTCAATTAAGCAGTGGAGTTAATGGACAAAATAAAATTGCCTTAACAAACACATTTCTGAGGAATTAATCGTTAGCCGCAAATATCAATGATCCTGTTTTCGCCAACCAGTTGTTGGTAATATCCTGCCATTAGAGATTTATCATGCAGCAAAGATCTTTCACCGCTTCGTCTGGTTACAACTTACCTTTAAAAGCCATAGCCCTACTACTAACACTCCTCGGCTCCGCATTATTTTGCGAACCTGCCGCCGCTCAGGACCCTGTTTACTTATTTTCTTACTTTCAAGAAACCAACGGCCAGAATGGACTGCACATAGCCTATTCGCTAGACGGTCTGAGCTACCATGCCGTCAACGGCGACGCGGGAATCGTATTAGATACCCAACCCAGCCCATTTATGCGCGATCCCAGCATAACCTACGGACCGGACGGCGTGTTTCACATGACATACACTACTGCCTGGTATGTCACCAATTTCGGCTATATGGATTCAACCGATCTGTTTAACTGGAATAACAAGAAACAAGTCAACATCATGGGCTCCGTTCCCACCACGCGACAAGTCTGGGCCCCGGAAAGTTTTTGGGATGCCGCCACCAATCAGTATATTGTTTATTGGTCCTCGGAAGTTACCTCCGCGGCGAGCGGACTGAGAACTTACTACGCCACCACGACCGATTTTAGCAATTTCAGCACGCCGGCCGTGTTGTATGATCCCGGATTTTCCACGATCGACACGACCATCGTAAAAGACGGCGCAAATTTTCGACTGATCGCCAAGGATGAGCGCAACGGATATAAATACATTTACAAAACGCCTGATAGCACCAGTGCGCTTGGCCCCTATCCTACTTCCCCACTGCAACGTGTTACGGGCACCGGTTACCAATCCGAAGGACCGACCGTAATCAAGATCGGCGATAACTGGTACGTTTTCAACGACCATTTTAGCAGCAATGTGATGGGTGCGGTCGTCTCCACCGACGACATGGCAACCTGGACCGAGTACACCAAAGGCGTCTCCTTTCCATATTTGTCAAGGCACGGAACCGTGCTCACCGTCCCTTATTCAGTGGCCCAAAATCTAGCCGCCAACGCCGCCAATAAACCCCGGGAAGACGAATTCGTCGGCTCGGCCGGCACAGCCGACTTTCATACCGCCTCGAATTGGTTTGCCGGATCAGTTCCCGGCGGCGGTCAAATTCCCGTGATCCAAGGCGGTTATACCGTGAACATGACTTCCTCACCCTCGGGCACGCTCTCGGGGATTAATGTCGGTCAAACATCCACCGGCACGCTCAATATTTCCAACAGGGCCGCGATGACCATAAGCGCAAGTTGGCCATACGGACTAATCGTCGGCGACCGCGTCGCAGCCAACGGCACATTAGTGCAAAGCGGCTCTTCCTCGGTAACGGTACTCGGATTCGCCTCCATCGGCAGATATGGCAACGGAACCTATCGCTTGCAGGACAGCAGTTCGCTTTACGTGACCGGCGATTTCAACGTGGGCGACATCCGCGGCTCGCACGGCAATCTGTACCTGCAAAACGGCAGTTTAAGCGCGGCCGCTTTTTACGTTGGCGCCGGCTACAACGGCGATTCAGCTAATTCCGGCGCTACCGGCAATGCCGTGGGCGCAGTGTATCAATCCGGCGGCATCGTCTCCGTATCCGGAAGCGGCGATTATTTAGTGATCGGCGGACGCGATACCGCTTATGGCGTGGGCTCTTACGAGCTCTCCGACGGCACCTTAAGCGCCGGCGCCAATGCCAATATCCTTGTGGGTAAATACGGCCAAGGCACATTTACGCAAAGCGGCGGCACGCTTAACGCCGGGCAGTGGCTCTACATCAGCCGCTAT
Organism: Pirellulales bacterium; assembly: GCA_963820545.1. Taxonomy (GTDB): domain Bacteria; phylum Planctomycetota; class Planctomycetia; order Pirellulales; family Thermoguttaceae; genus CAWGAJ01. The sequence continues at coordinate 878,070 of CAWGAJ010000002.1, read as the reverse complement.
TCCAGCTCAAGCGGCTCCTATGCGATTAGCGGTGGGACAGTAAACCAAACCAACAGCGGCGCTCGCCTTTGTGTCGGATATGGCGCCACGGGCTCGCTCACGGTCAGCGGCACCGGGCTAGTGAATCTCACCGGCGGACTGCGCATCACCAGCAACTCCTCCGGCAACGGCCAGGTGCACCTCGACGGCGGCACGATCTTCACCCCGCTGGTGGAAGACAGCGGCGGCACAGCCGCGTTCCACTTTAACGGCGGAACCTTGAAAGCCAAAAACACCACCACCACCTTCATGCAAGGGCTGGACTCGGCCGACGTGGAAGCCGGCGGCGCGGTCATCGACACCAACGGCTTTAACGTCACCATCGCCCAGGCGCTTTCGGCCGCTTCGCCTTCCGGCGGCTTAACAAAAACTGGACAAGGCCTTTTAACCCTCTCCGGCGCCTGCACCTACACCGGAAGTACCCAAGTGAATGCCGGCGCCCTCTTGGTGGACGGCAGTCTTGCCAGTCCCGTGACCGTCAATAATAACGGAACTATCGGCGGAATTGGTTCCATCGGCGGTTTAACCGTCAACAGCGGAGGAACGCTCGCCCCCGGCGACAGCCCGGGAATATTGACCGTTAATGGAAATGTCACCCTGGGCGGCACTTATGCCTGCGAGATTAACGCCATTGCCGGCGCCGGGTACGATCAACTCTCAGTCAACGGCACCGTCACTCTGGGCGGAGTGCTCATGTTGAGCGTCTCCACGCCTTCACTGAACGACAAGTTCTGGATTTTACTCAACGATGGCGCAGATGCGCTGAACGGCTCCTTTAGCAATTATGCGAATGGCGATACGGTTTTTTCGTTTGATTCCACGTCATGGCACATCTACTACGGCGCCGATTCCGCCACCGGCAGCTTCAGCGGCGGCAATGACGTATTGCTTGCGGTGCCCGAACCCAGCGCCTGGCTGCTCCTCCTGCTGGCCGCCGCGGCCGTTTGCCTAAAAAGGCTGGCAGCCCGCTGAAAAACACAGTCTGCCAGGGGCTTCGGCAAAGCAGTACCCTAAAAACCTCTGAAAATACGCTGCTGCATAAAAGCAATCAGTCGTAGACATACATTGTAAAATGTGTGTTTTTCAAGAGGCCGATCAATTGCTTGGTTTTTTTATACCCCCCACGCCCCCTCTTTCTGGGCTCTTTAACTTTAAAATTGAATATGGTAAATTAAATTGTCTTTTCATCAAAAGGATTTAAGAAGGGTGTTATAAGATGAATACCAAGATTGACCTGATTCGCAGACGGTTGCGTCGGTTTGGCTGGAGTGCCAGCGACTCAAAAATCGTCACCCTGGATGGTGATACATTATGGATGATATCCGGCAGGCGGAATAATCAATCTTTTACCGTCCAAGGGCACACGCAACGGGAAGCCTGGCTATCGGCCTGGCATCTCTCCAGGCAGATTCAAAAAAGTTCTCGAAAACCATCCACGATCCTGCCCTTTCGTCAGAGTTTGGCAACATCTACTAGAGCAGGCTAACAATGGCGCAAGCATATCTTCCTGGTAGTCCGACTTAGTTGAATTATTTAATTGTGCGGCACTGGCGTCTCGCCAGTGTTGCCGTGGAAAAGCAGGGGCAAGATGTTCCTGGCACTCAGCAGTTTAGTTAAACTGGCCCAGTGGACCCGGTTTGTTAATTGTGTTGCCTCTTTTCTGATCTTACACCTCGCTCCATCTTTCTGAGGTCATTGACGCCTAGGGCAAAAATTGTATATTAGAGGAATTTGTGGAACTTATGGACATTTCGCCCGAAGCCGCGATCTGTGAAAATGAATACAGGCCGCAGGTCGACTGTTTGGGCTTGTCAGTCGGGAGGGGAGATTGCGGACTCATCTCTGGTGAAACTACATCCTTAATGGGCGACTCCCATAAAAGGTGATAATTGGACCCCAGCTATTTGAGAAAGCGACAATTTATGGAGCCCTCCAAAGCTAGTAAACATACCATGCGACAGTGATTGGTGAGATCAATGACATCGAGACTGGAACGCGAAAAAGAATATCACGATCAGTTTTATCCGAAGGAGCAGCCCGTCGAAATCCGGGCAAAATACTATACCATAACGCAGAGTATACGTGCGCTTTATAAGCAGATCTTGCTGACAGATATACGCGGCAAGCAAGTCCTTGAATATGGCTGTGGAGTAGGCGGCTATGCCTTCGATCTTGCCAAACATGGTGCTCATGTCACGGGTATCGATCTGTCAGAAGTGGCGATCAACATGGCAAAGGATGCCGCCGCTCAAGCAGAACTTACCATTGATTTCAGAGTAATGAATGCCGAGAACCTCCTTTTTGAGGACAACTCCTTTGAGCTGATTTGCGGCGTGGCCATTCTTCACCACTTACAAATCGACAAGGCCTTTGCCGAGTTAGCCCGAACGCTCAAACCGGATGGCAAAGCGATATTCTGGGAACCGCTCGGCCATAATCCCCTGATTAACCTGTATCGTCATTTCACTCCAAGTATGCGAACACCCGATGAACATCCATTAAGAGTCTCCGATCTTCAGCTTGCACACAACTATTTCCGGACAGTTGAAACTCGCTTCTTTCTGCTCACCGCGCTCATGGCGGTTCCGTTTAGGAAGTTCTCCTTCTTCCCGGCTCTGTTAAGGTTACTAGATGCGATGGACAGATTTCTCTTACGGTATCTTCCATTTATGCGCAAATACGCATGGAACGTCCTGCTGGACCTTTCTGCTCCCATCAAAGACCAGCCTGGGACCAACAAGAAACTCGAAAGAGAACGAGTCCAAGAATGACAGCGCTGCCCGCAAAAAAAGTATAAATGCAAGTTGGCAAGCGATAACGCATTCAAAAAACTGCCCGGGAACAAGTTATCGGTTTCTTTTTTGGGTCTAAGTTTTTCATAATGGACGATTATCGCCTCACCGCAATTTTCCAGCCCGCGGATTGCAATCCGCGGGCTTTTTTTATGGCATTATATGTCGATCCTGTAAGCTAAACTTGAGGGATAGCAATTAACTAGCTGAAAGCTAAGTATGCATACTGGTTATTCTCGACTAACGCCGTTCCAAGCGCGGACAGTGTTAGTGATATTAACACTGGGCACCCTGTTTTGTGTTGCTGTGTCAGTGTCTGGGCTTTGGCAAGGCAACGCCGAGCGGCAAAGGCCCGGGGCGGGCGACGTGGCCTTGTATTGGGGCGAAGTAGACCGTATTCACAACGGCGAGGGCTATTATCAGGCCGCCGCCGCGGAACTGACCGCCCGGGGATATCCCACAAAAAGCGTGTTTAACTGGCGCACTCCGCTGCCCATGTGGCTGATCGGGAAATTGCCCCAGGTGCAGTGGGGCAAGTATCTTCTTGGTGCATTGTCGCTAAGTATATTTTTTTTCGCCTTCAAGGCTCTATTGCGTGATAAAGGCAATTCGTTAGGCACTGCATTAGGGTGCGTACTTTTGCTCAGCGGGCCTTTGTTGTTCACCGTCCTAGGCGATTTATTTGTAATGCCGGAGCTCTGGGCCGGCGTGTTGATCGCCTTTTCCCTATGTGCGTATGGAGTTGAAAAACCGCTTCTCGGTCTCGGATTAGGATTGACAGCCTTGTTCATCCGTGAACTGGCCTTGCCTTATTGTTTGCTGTGCGCGGTAATGGCGTACAAAGGGGAGAGTCCCATTTTCGCTGCGCAAATGAAACATGGGGACTGTCCCCATCCGCCTCGGCGGATGGGACTGTCCCCTTTGCATAACTGGGAGCTTATCGCTTGGATACTGGGGCTGGGCGCGTGGCTGGTCTTTTTTGGTTGGCATTGGTGGCAAGTGTCGGCTCTTATTACTCCTAATGCTTTTGCGCATGAACATGGCTGGATCCGCTTTGGCGGGGCGGGATTCGTGCTGGCCACGGCCCAGATGAACGCATATCTGGTATTATTGCCGCCGTGGATAACGGCGCTATATTTCGCGGCGGCGATCTTCGGCCTAGCCGGCTGGCACACGCCCTGGGGCACGCGCATCGGCCTGACCGTCTGTTTATACGTGCTGGTTTTTGCAGTTGCCGGACAAAAATTCAACCAGTATTGGGGCACGCTTATCGGCCCGCTATTCTGCTTCGGCGTGGCGCAATCGCCCTGGGCGCTCAAAGACCTTTGGCGGGCGGCGACAATTTCCGTGGGCAAACCGCGGAAGATTTTCACGTGGCATGAGTGCCGTAGATAAACGTAGATTTAACGGTGGCACTGGCGTCTCGCCAGTGCGCCGGGAAAAAGCACGGGCAAAATGCCCGTGCCATCCAACCCGGGCTAAACGTGCACGATTGGTTCATTAATTTCAGCCGGTTGGCTGGTTTCCGCGTCAGTCAAGGGCGTGGAAGTCTTGCCGGCTTCGAGCAGGTTCATGGCCTCCAGGAGCAATTCCAAATAAGGCTTATCGCCTTGGGCCGCTTCGAGTCGGGTTTCTGCTTTCACATTGACCGTGCGGTCGAGCAGGTACAAGGGACGGCCGCGCACCTGATCATAGATGCGGATCACATATTCGCCGAGGATCGCGATTCCCAAGGCGTTTAGTGCGCCGAAAAAGCTGCCGGTGAGGATATAGGAGGTCCAGCCGGGAATGGCCATGTTGGTGAAGATTTTGCAGTAAAGCGAGAACCCGCTTAAGGCTATAAATACCCCGGCCGCTATGTAACCGATCACGTGAAAGACCATCAGCGGCATGGCGGAAAAGGAAAAGATCGCCGTCTTTGCCAGGCGGAACAAGCCCCAGATTGATACTCGCGGCCGCTCGTCGTAGCGGGCCTGGCGTTCCACTTCCACGCCGATCTGTTTGAATCCCACCCAGGATCGCAAGCCGGGAAAATATCGTTCTCGCTCGCCGAGGGCCAGGATCAGACGCGCCACTCGGCAATCGATCAGGCCGAAATTTCCGGCGTCGGCGGGAATGGGAATCGACGCGATGCCGGACAACAAGCGATGAAACGCGGCAAAGCAGAACTTTTTGATTTTGCCCTCCTTGCGATCGCGGCGCAACGCATAGACTACATCGTATCCTTGCTGCCAACGCCGGATCATTTGCGGAATTGCCTCGGGGGCGTCTTGCAGGTCGGCATCCATGATCACCACGGCATCGCCTTGGGCATGAGCCAGGCCCGCGTGCAGCGCCGCCTGGTGACCGAAATTCCGCGATAAATGCAAGACCCGAATGCAGGGGCTATCGGCGGCCAATTGATCGAGCACTGCGGCGCTATCGTCGCTCGAGCCGTCGTTGACAAAGATGATTTCGTAATCGCAGCCGGCGTTCCCAAAGACGCGGGCGATCCGCGCCGCCAAAAGCGGCAGAATTTGGCCCTCGTTATACACCGGCAATACCACGCTGAAAAGCGGATCGGCCGGACGCGGCGCGGTGGTAGCGGTTTGTTCGTTCATCTGTGCAGCTCCTGGGGAGGTAAAATCCGCGGCTTGATCCACAAGCCGATAAAACAAAAGGGCAGGAAACCCAGCCCTAAAGAGGAAATTAAGCAACCGGTGTGCAGACTGGCCGGTTGAAACCGAAGCGTTACCACCTGCGTGCCTGCTTGAACCACGCAGCCCAGATAGTCGCCGTTGACGCGATACGTCTGGAGCGAATTGCCGTCAACGGTCGCTTTCCAGCCAGGATGGTAACTTTCCGCAACCACGAGCAATTCAGCCGCGGAGGCTGTGGTTTGGATGACCATCCGTCCGGGAACGTCTTCGATGAGCGCGGCATTGCCCGGTTTCGCAACGGGAAACACCAGGGGAACTTCGGTAAGGGCCTCGGCATCGATATTGATCTTGGCGATATCAACGGCAGGCTGATCGCTTGTAACGGTTTGATTGACCAGACGCACGCGAGGAAGCGGATTGGACGCCTCACTCCAATTGTCGTCTCGGGGGATAAGGCCTGGTATGTCGGCGGTCGTGGGCCCCCGCTGCACCCAGCGAACCCCGGCGACACGCAAGGCGTCAATCTGGTGGTAATCCAAGGAGCGTTTTGGCTCCAGGCCGGCATAGCCGTCCGCCCGGCTCCAACCACGGAGGATGATTTGATCGCCGATCCGCAATCCCTGCTGGTCATAGCGGTACAACGAGGCGACCACGCGCCCGTCAATATGTTCCGGGGGAGTTTCAATCTTCGCGATAAAATCATCCCACCGCGGACAAGCGGGATACACCGAATAACTCAGGCCATAGGCCCCCAGATCGAAAGCCGAGAACATTATCAAGGCGGCCAGGGCGGCATAACTGCCGCGCGCCGCGGAGGATACCAGGAAAGCGGCGATAAAGAAAAGTATCGGCCCGAATAAGACTAAAGGAAGCGAAGCAACATAAGGTTGGGGATTAGCGATGCTCGCGGCTGCTGCCACAGCGCTAATTACCGCCGGCAGCCAAAGCGGAGTGAGTTGACGCCATAATAAGGGGCGATACTGGTCGGCGGGCCCGAAAGCCCGGGCGGCGAGTTTTCGCCGCCGCTCCTGCCGACTGATGCGCATCAGCAGAACAAAGCCCAAGACCGACAAGATCGCGGCCGCCAATTGAAAAAGCACGATGTAGCGGGCGGGAAAGCGAAAAACCGCGACCACCGGGAGGTACGTAAGCCAGTGATAAAGTCGTCCATATTGTCCAAAAGCGAATATCAAAGCCATTGCCGCAAATAAGCCGGCGAACAAGGCCAATGATTTCAAACCGCCCAAATGGCGCCATTGCATAACCAGCAAAATGATGAGCAGCAACGGGACCGCGCCCAGGTAGAGTCCTAGTTCATGCGTATTTTGGCCCACCACGCGATTGACGAACATATAAGGCGCCACCAACTGCAACAGATTCAGGGGATGGAGCGAGCCCATTAAAGCAAAAGCATTGTCGGCCGATTGGCGCGCGCTGTGCACCAGGGCATCAAGGGTCGGCATGAGTTGCACGCCGCCGAGAAAAAAGCCGACGCATTTTGCCAAGAGAAGATCGGGCCAGGTGGCAATATTACAATCAATACACTTCTGACAGGGAAAATCGTGCTGGCAGCCCTCACGGAGTACATGCCGCCGTGTGATTAATATGTAAAGCGCATAAGCTAGTTCCGTTAAGAGCGACATCCAGACATACTGCGGATACCCCAAGAGAATTTGCGAGCCGGTCAAGAGGGCTATGACCGTCACGGCAGAATAGATTTTTTTCCGTGATGCATCAATCAGCACGATATCGATGGCCCATAGAAGCCAAGGAATATGGGCGACTATCGCCACCGCATTGGGGTGAATAAAGTGCAGCAGATTAAAACTCGAGAAGGTGAAAATTACGCTGCCGAACATGGCCGCGACCTGGGACTTGATCAAGCGGCGCAAAAAAAGCCAGGTTCCCACAAGCATGAAGGGATAACTTATTAGCCATTCCAAACCCAGGGCAGCCCGCAGCGAAAGAAAACGATAAAGCAAGAGATGAAAAGGATGATATGTTCCTCCTTGACCTTCCCCGGTGAGATAAAAACCCGCGAAAAGCTCGGGCATCCAATCGAACGCTTCACCCTGGGCAAGCTGCCGGGCATAAAAGTCCCGAATGGGCAAGTGAAAGGCGCCGAGGTCGTTTCGTGTATAAATCCTGCCGGCAAAGAAAGGACCAGCCAGCGCAGCAAAAAGAATCAACCCTGATAAAAGCGACCAGGCAAACAAATTCCGCTGGCAATGATACGTCGAATTTGCGGCGGTATGAGTATTGCGCATCAGGCGGAATGTTGGAGGAATGTGAATGAGAAAGTACGGTGTGGGAAACGTATTAAAGTTTAGGATAAGTTAGGAATAAAAGATTAATGATTCGGAGGACGGCTTTCAAAGCCTTCTTAGCGGGGAGGGGAGGGAACCGCATGGGTAAGGGAGAGATGGTGTTGATCAGATCCATTACAGGCAATACTGCTAAAGCACTAACAATCGGTTTAAGCGTCATAGCCTGCATAGAGCCGGAAAAAAGCATTGCAAACGTTAAATATTTATTAAACTTGCGCATTTGACATTCCAGGAAAGCAACCTAGATTTCAACTTAGAGGCGGGACGCGCGAGCGTCAGCCTGAAAGTCGGGAAGGCCCGAGGGGCCGTCCCAGTGCGGCGTGCTTATCAGCCATGAGGTACTTATCAAATTGGCAAGACGTTGCACAACTCAGGCCTGCAGCCTCTTCATCCTCGACAAGGGCAAACCGGTCGAAAGGCCGGGCGCAAAGCTGAGGGCCGACGGGCAACCGTCGGTAGTCTGGCTGCCGAAAGGGTGAAAACCAAAAAACGGCAATGACGAGGAGGAGGCTTTTACTAAAGCCGGGCTCCTGAGGGTAGAACGCAGGCCGACGCCGTTGGTTTGCTGACGGTGTTATTACCCGCAGAAACCCATTTTTACTCACAATCCGCTAGTTTCCAGCAGGGAAACGAAGCCGGAAATGGAGGAATAACCATGAAGTCGCTAGCCCTGAAGTTACGTCGGTTCCTCGTTTCAGAGGATGGCCCCACTGCAGTCGAATACGCGGTGATGTTGGCCTTGATTGTGATTGTGTGTCTGACGGCAATTAGCTCGCTGGGCACAAAAGCCAGCACGGAGTTTGACAACATTGCCGGCTCGTTGAAATAATTTGTCTCAGCGAGTTGCAGAGGTGATAACAGGCCCTCTTGCCTGGGCCGGAACGTTATTACCGCGATAACCGGAAGCATCCCCCTCGGCGTTAAAACAATGGCGCCGAGGGGGCTTTTTTTATGAGGTATTTGTGCCCGATGCAAGTGAATATATATTTTCTCAAGGTTCTCGATTTGACATCCCTCGGTATCTGACCTAAGTTTCAACATAGAGGCGAGACGCGCGAGCGTCAGCCTGAAAGTCAGGAAGGCCCAAAAGGCCGACCGGGTGTGGCGTGCTTATCGGCCAAAGATGTACTTATCAAATTGGCAAGACGCCGCACAAATCAGGCCTGCAGCCTCTTCATCCTCGACAAGGGCAAACCGGTCGAAAGGCCGGGCGCAAAGCTGAGGACCGGCGGGTAACCGCCGGTAGTCTGGCTGCCGAAAGGGTGAAAACCAAAAAACGGCAATGACGAGGAGGAGGCTTTTACTAAAGCCGGGCTCCTGAGGGTAGAACGCAGGCCGGCGCCGTTAGTTTGCTGACGGTGTTATTACCCGCAGGAACCCATTTTTACTTGCAATCCGCTAGTTTCCCTCAAGGGAAACAAAGCCGGAAATGGAGGAATAACCATGAAGTCGCTAGCTCTGAAGTTACGTCGGTTCCTCGTTTCAGAGGATGGCCCTACCGCGGTCGAATACGCGGTGATGTTGGCCTTGATCGTGATCGTTTGTCTGACGGCAATTAGCACGCTGGGCACAAAAGCCAGCACGGAGTTTAGTAACATTGCCGCCTCGTTGAAATAATTTGTCTCAGCGAGTTGCAGAGGTGATAACAGGCCCTCTTGCCTGGGCCGGAACGTTATTACCGCGATAACCGGAAGCATCCCCCTCGGCGTTAAAAAAATGGCGCCGAGGGGGCTTTTTTTGACATATCATTTAATTAGGTGGTACCCGTTTAACCGCGGCACTTGTGCCGCGAGTGACCTAAGAATTCGCCCGGTACAAGTGCCAGGGCTAAATTTCTAACGCATTGAAATTAGAGAGGATAGACCATGCAGGCATGGCATAATTTCACCCACTATTTATTGGAAAGCTGGCCCATTTGGCTGGTAAGCGTAGTCCTGGTGGCCGCGGCAATCATCGATGGTTGGAAACTTAAAGTTCCTAACTGGATCACTTTTCCTTTTATTATAAGCGGCTGGATTTACAGCACCACATGTTTCGGCTGGGCGGGATTTGGCTGGAGTTTAGTGGGAACCTGTGTAGGATTGGGACTTTTATTACCCCTTTACGCCATCGGCGGCATGGGGGCCGGAGATGTAAAACTCCTGGCGGGTGTAGGCGCTTGGGTTTGGGGCACAATCACCTTATATGCTTTTTGTCTTTCCGCAATTATCGGCGGAGCAATCGCCCTAGCGATGATCTTTTGGAAACGGAACTGGCGAGAACATCTGAGCCAATTTCGGACCATTGTTTATGAAATTGCGATAATCCGCGAACCTAACCAGCTTTCATCCATCGCCGCCGAGCGAAAGAGTTCAATGATGTTGTTACCTTATGGAATACCAATTGCCATTGGAACAATTATCTATTTTATCTGGACTGGAATGTTGCCATGAATTTGCCCACATTATCTAGAGATTGCATCTTGGAAATAATCACCCGATCAAAGGGCTCATCGCTTCGGAGAAATTCAAGAATTAACAAGGTTAAACTGGAGAAAGTTTACGGGATGAGCCGAAGAAAACGAAGAGGTGCGGCAGTTGTCGAGTTTGCCATTGTGGCGCCGCTTTTTTTCTTGTTGATTTTTGGAATGATCGAGTTTGGGCGTGTAATCATGGTCCAACAGATCATAACCAATGCTTCAAGGGAGGGCGCCAGAGTTGCAGTGTTAGATCCACCGCCGGGCGGAACCTCACTCCCCTCAGTATTAAGTACGGTAAACAATTATCTTAGCGCCGCAAACATCACTGGCGCTACGATAACGACCGTACCAACGGAGCCAAGTACTGCCGGATATGACCAACCAGTTACAGTCACGGTCAGCGTGCCTTTCAGTCGAATTAGTTGGCTTCCCGCACCTTGGTTTTTTAATATTAACACGCAAATACACGCAAGCACTATAATGCGTCGAGAAACGGTGCAGTAGACCATAAATAATCTTCATGGATGAAAATGTGAATTTAACAGTAACAAGGATGATCACGGCATAGGTTTTTTCCGCCCTGCTTCGGGCGATGGGGGGTGTCGATGCGAGCCAAATCCATGGCGATGTTGATGTTGGCGCTAGGTTGCGGACTAGTTGCCTCGATCGGCATTACTCAAGTCTTGGCTAAAAGGCACGACTCGCCGGCTGTGATTACCGGGGAGACAGTGCCGATCTTTGTCGCGATCAAGGACATCCCCTTTGGCGTGCCCTTAACGGCCGAGGTGCTTAAACTGGAACCTTGGCCGAAGGATAAGATTCCCACAGGCGCCGTATCCAATATCGCGGATGCGGAGGGGCGTCGCACGCGGCAGAAACTCTATTCGGGCGAACCGATTTTGGAAAATAAATTGCTCGGCAAAGGAGCTAACTCGCAAGGAGCCAGCGCGGTAATTCCCAAGGGATATCGCGTGGTCGCGGTGCAGGTCGATTCCGTTAGCGGCTCGGGCTTGATTCTGCCCGGAGATCGGGTCGACGTGTTGGTCTACCTGGTAGGCAATTCACAACATGAGATTCCCGAAACCTCCACCCGCACTGTTTTGCAGGATGTCAAGGTTTTCGCGGTCAACGAGGTGGTGGAGTTGGACAAGGATAAAGAAGGCAAAGAAAGACCTAGTTCAAAGACTATTTCCTTGTTGGTCACGCCGGCCCAGGCCGCCAAAGTGACCTTGGCCAGCGAAATGGGCAAAATCCGGCTGGTGATGAGGAGTCCCGAAGACAACACCCACGCCGAGGACGCCGTGGCAAAGCCGGAGGAGTTATTAGGGCGTTCGGCCTATGCCGACCGGGATAAGGAATCACCCCTGGATAAAAAGAATGAAGCCACCAAAGGCTTACTGGATTACATAAATCAAATGAAAGCCGGCATGGCCGCCAGTCAAACAATGCCTGCGCACGAACAACCGCAACCTCCCAGCACTTGGACGATGCGCATTTTACAACCAGACAAGATTAACGACGTCGTTTTAGAAGCCGACAATACACCCGCTGCGGGAAATCCGCTTACCGATCATTGGCGAATCAGCGGCGGCAGCATGTCCGGCTCCGGCAACAGCAAGTCGGCTCCGGACCAAATGGTCCCCGCGAAAAAAGAGGCCAAGCCCGCAACACCGCCGATCACGCCGCCGACCACGCCGCCGATCACCATGGATCCCTGGGAAGCGGATCAAAATCAAATCAAGACGTCCGAGCAAACATTAACGCCAAATTCCGAACCTGTCCCCGCCGACCAACAATCGGAATCGGTCCCAGGCGAATGATAAAGATCAAGGATGAACCATATTGCAAGGAAAACAAGGATGTTAAAGCATACTCTTTGGCGCATTTGCGCCCATGGCAATTATTTGCGGCATAGGCTTTTTCCTCAACGCTCAATCCGCAGAGCCGGCCGACACTGCCGCGGATCCGCCAAAGCCCGCAGGGATCAACTATGAAGTAAAGTCGCCCAATGAGCGCATGGAGATGATAGTGCACACCAGCCGGATCATCACCATCGGACAGAAGATTCCGCAAGCCCAAGTGAATAATCCCGAGATTCTCGATCTCACGCCGCTTTCGCCCACCCAGGTGCAGGTCTCGGCCAAGACGTCGGGCGTCACCCAGATCAATCTCTGGGGTGAAGACCAAAAACTGTTTACGATCGACGTGATTGTTTTCGGCGACGCCCAAGAGTTGAAAATGTTATTGCGTTCGCAATTTCCCCACGCCGCCTTGACGGTGATCCCGGTAGCCAAATCGGTATTGATCTCGGGTTACGTGGACAAGCCCGAACACATCGACCGGATCATTCGCATTGCCGAGGAGTATTATCCCAAGGTAATCAACAACATGACGGTGTGCGGCGTGCAAACGGTGCTTCTGCACGTAAAAGTGATGGAAGTATCGCGGACGAAATTGCGTAGATTGGGTTTCGATTGGGCCAAAATCAACGGTATGAACACAGTATTTTCGGGTGCAAGCGGCATGATGTTGGCACCAACATCTCCATTGCTTCCCTCGGGAGTAGGCAACATGAGTCCGGCGGCTGCAACCACGTCCAATAATCCCATCAGTGGAACATTCGCCTTTAACATTGCCAGCGGCAGCAGCGCTTTTTTTGGAGTGCTGGACGCCTTGCGTCAAGACAACCTGTTGAAAGTAACGGCCGAACCGACGCTGGTGGCTGAAAGCGGCCAGGCAGCATCATTTAACGTGGGCGGAAAAGTAGCCTATCCGAGTCCACAAGGACTTGGTACCGTTGGCATAGAATTTATAGAGTACGGCACGAATGTCAATTTTGTACCCATTGTGTTGGGCAACGGCAAGATCCGCCTGGAAGTGAGGCCCACAATAAGCGCACCTGATTCTGCCAACGGCACCACGATTTCTGGGACAACAGTGCCGGGCTTCTTGGAACGTAAAGCCGACACGGCCGTGGAGTTGATGGCTGGCCAGACACTGGCCATCGCGGGATTGGTGGAATCTCGCATTGAATCGGAAAACCATGGGTTGCCCTGGATTAGTGAGGTGCCTTATTTAGGCGCGGCATTCCGTACCGTGCAGGAAAACGTCAACGAGGTCGAATTGTTGATATTGGTCACGCCGGAGCTGGTCGAAGCCATGGATGCCAATGAGGTGCCGCCTTGTGGTCCGGGCATGCAAACGACCAGCCCCACCGATTGGGAACTGTTTATGAAGGGACATTTGGAAGTGCCCAATTGCTGTCCGAACTGCAATGGCGCGGGATGCTCGCAATGCAAAGAAAATGGCGCTGGAGGGTCATCCGTCCACGCCTGAGGACGGCATGATCGGACCGGAACCAATTTTAACGCCTGCTCCCGCGGGCGCCACCAGCGGCACATCGCGTCCCGGCGGTCAACATGTTGCAGGTATGAACAGTGCGGCGAGTCTGGCTCGCCGTCCCGGGGCTTCATCTTCTCCTCAGAATCGTTATACCCAGTCTAATCCGCATAACGCATCGGGCAACTCATCCGCCGGCGCCGCAAACGGTGCGCCTGGCTTCATCGGCCCGATTGGTTATGACGTAGTAAAGTAGAGTATATAAGTTTGCAACTGCTTTACGTGGTTGGAGATGTTAGGGAATCAGTGACCGTGTTTGCTGTCACTGGCGTCTCGCCAGTGCCGTTATTTCACACGGGCAAGACGACCGTGCCAGCGGGTATTGCCAGCGAGCTTAATCAGGATTCATCGACTCACTATGAGCAACGTTCTTCGCTTAGCCATCGTCGATCCAAACGACTCTCAACGTGAAAATCTCAAGGGCCTGTTGCTGGGCATGGACATGATCTGGCTGGAAGCCGAATGTTCCCGCTACGAGTTCTTCGCCGACGTTGTGGCCCAGACCAATCCGGACATCGGCATTGTGGCCCTCGACGCCGATCCGCAGAAAGGGCTGGAGCTGGTACGCAAATTGATGGCCGTTTCGCCCGACTGCGCGGTGCTGGTGGTTAGCTCATCTAGCGACGGCGGTCTGATTCTCCAGGCCCTGCGCGGGGGCCAAAGAATTCCTCACCCTGCCCATAAGAATCGAAGACCTGCTTGGCGCCTTGGGACGGATCAACGAGCGCCGCCTGGGACACGGCGAAAACAAGCCCCGCGGTTCTCAGGTGATTGCCGTGGCCGGAGCCATCGGGGGCGTGGGCACCACCAGCGTGGCCGTGAATTTGGGCTGCGCTTTGGCCCAAAACGAGAAGAACTCCGTGGCCCTGATCGATCTGGACCTCTGTCTGGGCGACGCGGACGTATTCCTCGACACCATTCCCGATTATACGCTGGTAGACGTGGCGCAAAACGTCACGCGTCTGGATTTCACGCTGCTGAAGCGTTCGCTCACCAAGCATTCATCCGGGCTGTATCTTTTGCCGCGACCCGTGCAGCTCGACGAAGTCAGCCTGATTACTCGCGATGATCTGCAACGCGTGATCGGCTTAATGAAGGCCACCTTCACTCATTTGGTGCTGGATTTGTCAAAAGGATACACCTCCATCGATTTGATTGCCTTGGAGATGGCCAACCATATATTGCTCATTACACAGCTCGACCTGCCCTGCCTGAGGAACGTGGTGCGCTTGATGATGTCGTTCTCCGAGATGGAAGGGATCGCCGAGAAGGTAAAGATTATCATCAATCGCGTGGGTCTGGATACCGGGCACATTACCTTGAAAAAAGCGGAAGAAACCATCGGCAGGGAAATCTTTTGGGAACTGCCCAACGACTACCGCACCATGATCGAAGCCCGCAACAACGGCGTACCGCTGGTGGAACAAGCCCCCAAGGCCGCCGTTACGCAGGCGATCATTCAATTGGCCAAGTCGCTGAACAACGAAGACAAGGGCGAAATGGTCGCCGCCATGGGCAAAAAATCAGCGCTTGGCGGCCTGCTTAAATTGTGGCCGCTCAGAAGCGGAAAGTAAGCTCTCGCCAGTAGCAGTCGCTTAGATTTTACCTGGGCGCGGGCAGTCTGAGGCGGTTTATCTGGGCCGCGCTTAAGTAAGCGGAACATTCGCTACAATCGCTATTTTAAGAGCGGCCGGCAAGACGGCCGCCAACTCGACATGCGGCGGCGCTAATAAGCTATCTTTTCTTAGCAATCAAGTGCCGTAGCAACTCGGCGCTAGCGATCACAAACCGTGATGAATAATCAAGGCATTATATGTCCGGGCAAGATGATCGAATTGTTTACCAATAATACCTGAAAGCGTTTAAGGACCTCGAGAGAGCACCGCCATGGCTAAGCTTATTTCCCCCGCACGCCCCAGCGACTCGAAAGAAAACAATTTCGAGGAATTGAAACAACGGATTCACAACAAACTGGTCGACAAGCTGGATTTGTCGCGCGTGGGCGAATTGGAAGGCGATACGCTGCGGCGCGAAATCAGACTGGTCGTCGAACATCTTTGCGATACCGAAGATACGCTGCTAAACCGCAATGAGCGGGAACGATTGGTCAACGAGGTGCTGGATGAAACCTTCGGACTCGGTCCGTTGGAAATGCTGCTGAAGGATCCCACGATCAGCGATATTCTGATTAACGGCCCCAAGAACGTGTACATCGAACGCCGCGGAAAGATGGAAAAAACCAGCGTGGGCTTCCGCGACAACAACCACCTCATGCAGATTATCGACCGGATTATTTCCAAGGTGGGACGGCGCGTGGATGAAACCTGTCCCATGGTCGACGCGCGGATGCTCGACGGCTCGCGTTTTAACGCCATCATTCCCCCTTTGGCGCTGGACGGGCCCTGCGTGTCGATTCGGCGTTTCGGCACCAATCCGCTGAAACTGGAGGAATTATTGAATTTCAAGAGTTTCACGCCGGAAATGGTGATGCTCATGGAAGGCGCCATCAAAGCGCGGCTGAACATCCTCATCTCCGGCGGCACGGGTTCGGGCAAAACCACCTTGCTCAATACGCTTTCCAGCTTTATCCCCAACAGCGACCGCATCGTGACCATCGAAGACGCCGCGGAATTGCAATTGCAGCAAGATCACGTGGTGCGCTTGGAAACGCGGCCGCCGAACATCGAAGGCAAGGGCGCGGTCTACACCACCGACCTGGTGCGAAACGCGCTGCGCATGCGTCCCGAGCGGATCATCATCGGCGAGTGCCGCGGCGCCGAAGCCCTGGACATGCTGCAAGCCATGAACACGGGCCACGAAGGTTCGATGACCACTTTGCACGCCAACTCGCCGCGCGACGCCCTGGCGCGTCTGGAAACGATGATCATGATGGCCGGCTTCGAACTGCCGCTGAAGGCCATGCGCGCGCAAATTGCCAGCGCCATGGATTTGGTTGTGCAGTCCAGCCGTTTGCAAGGCGGTCCGCGGAAGATCACTTGCATCTCGGAGGTAGTGGGCATGGAACAGGATACCATCGTGATGCAAGACATTTATCGATATGAAAAGGAAGGCGTCGACGAAAACGGTCGGGCCTATGGAAAGTTCGTCGCCACGGGGGTCCGGCCGACGTTCATGTCGCGCTTGGAGTCGGCGGGCGTGCGTCTGCCCATCAGCGCCTTCCGCCAACGCGTGATGATGGAGGATTAACGCGTGACAACAATTATTATCGCTGCCACCGTGTTTTTGGGCGTGACATTAATCGTGCTGGGCTTGACCCTCTTGCTGCGCGACAAGTCTGAAAACCGCATGGAGGATCGGCTAAGCCTGTTTACCGGCGTGGGCAATGCGGCCGCCAAGGAAGCAGCCCTCAAGGAAAGCGTTCTGACACATCCGTTGGACGATTCGCCGGGCATTTTCGAACGCTTTATCCAAAGATTTGGAAACATGAACATGATCTTCGAACAGGCCGATACCTCGCTGACGGCCGCCAAGTTGTCGCTGATCTCCTTGGGACTCGCGCTGCTCGGGAGGCCTGATGGCTTTAGCCATCCGCATTATGCCCTTGCTGGTCCCGCTGGTGGCCGTGTTCATGGGCGGCTTGCCACTGATATGGGTGCTTTGGCGACGAAAAAAACGTTTGAAACATTTCGCCGCCCAATTGCCCGAAGCCCTGGAAATGATCTCCCGCTCGCTGCGGGCCGGCCAAAGTCTCGGCTTCGGATTGAGTTTGGTCGCGACCGAGATGAGTCAGCCTATCTCGGGGGAATTCAACCGCGTGTTCGAGGAACAAAATCTGGGCATCTCCCTGGAACAAAGTCTTAAGGAACTGACCGAGCGGATCCCGAATTTGGACCTGAAATTTTTCGTCACGGCGGTAATTTTACAGCGGCAGACCGGCGGCGATCTGGCGGAAATCCTCGACAAGATCGGCAGCCTGATCCGCGATCGATTCCGCATCTGGGGCCAAGTGCAAGCCTTAACGGGCGAGGGCCGCCTTTCCGGCGTGGTGCTCTTGGTCTTGCCCTTGGTGCTCTTTCTGGCCGTGTATCAACTTAATCCCAATTACATCAAGGTTTTATTTAGCGATCCCATGGGCACAAAGATGCTGGCCGGAGCCGTTGTCATGCAGTTGATCGGCGCGTTGGTGATCAGAAAGATTGTAAATATCAAGGTGTAATCAAATTGATTGCTTAAAGGTGTCCCGTGATTTTTGTCGCGAACTTGTTCAATTTTGAAACGCTCATCCCCATTACCGTTTTTGGGGCCTTTGCCATCTTGGCATGGTGGATTCTGGGACGCATCGCCTCCGGAAACACCCGCGCAATCGAACGGCTGTCCGAATTGAAATCTCCCCGCGCCCGCCGTAGCATCCAAGTGGAAAGCGCCATGAAAAAATCCGATCCGATGACGAAAATGCTGGAGATGACCACTCCCGCTTTCGCCAAACCCTTGCAGCCGAAAACCGAGCTGGAACTCAGCAAACTGAAGGCAAAAATGTCCTATGCCGGTTTTCGCGGCGAATCGGCGGGAAGTATTTTTCTCGGCCTGAAGTTCGTGGGACTTTTAGCCGGATTGTTTCTGGGCGGCGGCACCTTTCTCTCCCTGAGAGGCGTGAACCAAAAATCGCTGGTTTTTTCCATGGGCTTTGGCCGGATTGCTTTTCTACCTTCCCGACATAGTTGTGGGTTTTCTGGGCAAAAAACGCAAACAGGCCATCTTTCTCGCCCTGCCCGACGCCTTGGACTTGATGGTGGTTTGCGTCGAGGCCGGATTAGGGCTCGACCAAGCAATGCGCAAAGTAGCGGAGGAAATGAAAACCTCATATCGCGTGTTGGCCGAGGAATTCGCCTTGTGCAATTTCCAACTGCAAATGGGCCGCCCTCGCTCTGAGGTTCTCCACGAACTGGGCGCCCGCACCGGCGTGCAAGATCTCCGCACATTGGCCGGCGTACTGGTTCAGGCCGAAAAATTCGGCACCGGCGTGGCTCAAGCCTTGCGCGTACAAAGCGATTCCATGCGCATCCGCCGCCGACAAATGGCCGAAGAACAGGCCGCCAAAACCGCGGTTAAACTCATCTTCCCCCTGGTGATCTTCATTTTCCCGGGCATTTTTGTGGTGCTGGTCGGCCCGGCGGCAATCACCATGGTTCGGGAAATGTTCCCCAAAATGTCCGGCGGACACTAATTCGCAATCTGAAATAGCGCAGTCATATTCATCAACCGGGTGTGATTTCAGGTTGGGTAATCACGCGGCAATGCGTTTTTTGCTGGCATTGCCATAAAAGGCGGAAAGAATCGCCTAACTCGCTGGCCTTGTTGTCTCCCAATTGCCGATAAATTTTTATGGTATTTCAGTAACGGACCACTATGCGCATTATAGGATATTAGACAAGACAAGCTTACGCTATCAGATTCTTTTACGCACTCATCCCATCTTGCGTATTTTATATTGGAAAGATCTCCAATTAGGAGGATTGAAGATGTTGGCTTTTTTCGGACGGCTTGTCGTCTTCACTGCCATTTTATTCGCTCCAATTGTTTTATGGGCGGATTGCGGCTGCGATTTTCTCACCAGCGTTGCCCGAGATACCAAGCGTCGCAACTGCTGGCCGAATCCCTTTGCCTGCCCCGACCGTCAAACGGTCAGAATGCCGTTTGCCATCATGGTTTCCAACGGATGGCGACGTCAAAACATGCTTGGCGATTTTCATTTTGAACAAAAAACAGGCCAATTAAACGAGGCGGGAAAATTGAAAATTCGTTGGATTCTATATGAGGCTCCGGAACAGCACCGGGCAATTTTCATACATATTGCCCAAACAAACGAGGAAACAGAGGCCCGACTGGCTAGCGTTCAGTCTGTGACTGCTTCGCTGGTTCCTCGAAACGAAATGCCGCCGATCATGATAACTTCCATACCCGATGAAGGCTCTCCGGCCGATCGGGTGGAATTGATTGATCGCAAGTACCAATCTTCAATTCCCGCCCCACGCTTACCACCTAATCCTAATACCCAAAGCAGCAGTAGCAGTAGCGGTAGCAGTAGCGGTGGTTCCACTCCATAATGGAACAACGACTCGATCCAAATAAATCCGTTGGGATGGGAGTTGTATTCTCATCCCAACTTTATTTAATTACGCAATTTATTTGGTCGTCTGCATTGCCCACATTTCGCGAATTTGCCTATCTGATTTATTTTGAATTCTTTTCTTATTATAACCACTAAAACCGTTAAATCTTTTGTAATTGCTTAAATCAGTTGCAGGCTATGGTAGATCCAGGTCGATTTGTATTACGAGGTCGTTTGATGGCGACTAAATCCCTATGTGTTGCGCACGCACATGCGATTGGAAGGTCCTTATCCGCTCCAAGGGCACAAAACCAGCCTAGACCATGGAGGTGACTGGTGTGCAAGGTATCGCGTAAACGCTGGTGGCTAATCATTGGCCTAGCCGTTTGGCTGGGGCTTGAATGTTTCAAGCCGGCATCCTGCGCTGCTCAATACGTTGCCGGACCTTCCAGCCCTCCAAAAAGTTCCTACACCGATTCATTCAAGCAGGGATTTAACAAAGTCGGCAATTTCTTTACTCCCAAAACGAACAAAGAACAGCCGTCGGCCAACGACCCAGTCTCTCTGAAAAACCAAAACAAACCCGGTCCGGAACTTTATGTCGCCATCGCCCGGCTCTACGAAGAGTCCGGCAAAAATACCGAGGCCGAACAGTACTATCAAATGGCTTTGAAGGAGCGGCCGGATGATCTCAAATCGCTGCTGGGCTATGCCCGCCTGCAAGAGAATCAGGGACGCTTTAACGAGGCAATTGCCTTGTATCAACAAGCCCTGAAAGCACATCCCAAGGAAGCAGTGGCGTATAACAATCTGGGTTTATGTCATGCGCGGCGCGGCAACCTCAATGAAGCAGCCCAGGCCTTAGGGCAAGCGAAACAATTAGATCCGCGCAATCCGCTTTATCGAAACAACCTGGCGGCCGTGCAGGTCGACCAGAACCGCTTGGCCGATGCATTCGCCAATCTGCGCGAGGTGCACGGCGATGCCGCGGCCTATTACAACATCGGGTACCTGCTGAACAAGAAGGGCCAAACCGAGGCTGCCGAACACCATTTTGCCCAGGCCTTAAGGGCCGATCCCACCATGGCCCCGGCGCAACGCTGGTTAAGTTATTTGCAGAACAAATCACGGCAAGCAACGTCCGGCCAGATGAGCGATGGCGCGATTCGCGTGGGCAGCCTGGCGGATCCGTCGCGTTTCCCTGCTCGGGTGATAACGCCGTCCACGTCGCCCACGGCCAGCACTACGGCATCTCCCCCTTCAAAACCAACAGGGAGTCCAGCACTGACAACCCCCACCCGATTGCCCCCGCCCGGTTCCGGCGCCGCGGTCCCCGGCGGCACGGAAGAATCGTCCGCGGCTCAGGCTCAATTAGAAACGCCGCCTATGCCACCGGCGATCAATATGCCGCAACGGCTGCCGCCGGTTTATTGGCGCCAGGGCACTGCTCAAACGCAGTCGTTCCAGGAAATGCCGGCTTCGACAACATCGGATCCTACCGCTCCCATGCCGCCGGGAATGTAGTAGGTCTGAACTGCTCTGCTCGAAGTCATTCTGAAGTAAGTGTTCAGGGTTCGGGATTCGGGGTTCAGGGTTCAGGGTTCGGGATTCGGGATTCAGCACTAATCACTCTCCGCACTCCACTATCAAAATGGGGACAGGCACCTGCGGAGCCAGTCCCCATTTTGTCGAGAATGGGGATTTTTTGGAGGGTGGTTTTGGAATTTTCGGTCTACTATAGGGAGTTCTTGTTTTTTGGCCAAAATTGGGCGGCGTAAGGCATTGGAAAATAAGGAGTTGCGGCGACTGTTTTGCCCACTCCGAAGTAGTAGGAAAACATATTTTAGGTTTTAGAAGAAGCGGTGAGCGCAAGTGGCTTGCGGAATAGGCAGTTGGAATTTTTGGACAAGGAATTTTTCAAAGGGAATTATTGGGGAAAAATGAATTAAGTCGTAAGTTATTGGTTTAAAGTTTTCAGTAAAAAGTAACTGGTTGCGGTGTAAAGAGATGCAACGGGCGCGAGGTGTAAACACACTACAAAAAAGTGCGCGCTAGTAAGTTTATCATCATTTGTTTTTTGGGTGTTTTTGGCGATTTTTGTTCGAAAATGGTTTTCGTGAAAAAGGGCAATTGTTGGACGGAAAGAAGTGGGCAGTGGGCGGTGGACGGTGGGCAGCAAAGATTGCAAATTGAGAAATGCAAATTGCAAATTTCAAATTGCAGCCAGCAGTGGCACACGGCGACAAGGGTTCAGGAAAGAAGTGGGCAGTGGGCGGTGGACAGTGGGCGGGAAAAAGGATGAAGGATGATGGATGAAGGATGAATGAACTGAAAAACTCTTGTGCCTTCGGCACCTCGATAGCAAAAGCTATCGAGGCCACCCGCCATTACTTGATATCAACCACTCGCAATCTAACCGATCCAATAGGTAATTGAGCAATAACGACTTGACCAACCTTGGCGCCCAAAAGAGATTTGGCAATCGGTGTGTTCACATTCATCATGCCCCATTCAGGATTGGACTTTTCATATGTGATCAATGCTTGCAGTTCAGTGTCGCCTTCATCTTCGTTTACATAGATAACCGTAGAACCAATTTCAACCTTGTTGGGTTTTTCAGTCGATACACTGCCATATTTCATTGATGAACTTTCGTTGTCATGGCAATCTTTGTGACATACACGTTCGTCACCGGCAGACACACTTGGCGATTCAGATTCAGTTGATCCATTAGAAACTGAAGATCTAATCCCTCTTTCTTCCAGAAAAACGCCATAAACCACATAGAGCCTTTTCTCTATCCAAATAAAAAGCGGATCCCCTGACGCGGAAGAACTCCCAACCGCAACGTTCAAGCATTCTTTGCCGTTGCATATCTTCTTCGTACTTATCGATCCCATGCCATTCATCGCCATCACATTCCACTGCCAATCGTGAATGTCCGCCTTCAACAACAAGATCGATGCGTTTATTGGCAACAACATACTGAGGAATGATGAAATAGCCTTTTCGAAGCAGTTCAAGGGCGACATCTACTTCAAACCAGCTATCAAAGGGTTGGGGAGATTTGACAACCGCCCGGTTGTCCTGGACGGCTCTCCTTTCCAGTTCCATTCGATCTATCCCGCCAATTTTTTGGGGCTTTGTCTCCTCGAAGAATTCAAGCAAACGTTGCCGAAGACATGTCGTACTCAGATCATTGCGAGTCACGGAATGGAAAAGCCACATCTGATCCCGCGCGGCTTGCCGCAACATTGAATCGCCTCTCATCAGCAGGTTTAGTGAACGGGCCGATTATCTCATTAGGCGCAGCGACCATAGACAAAAACATGATATCTCTTTCATCACCTTGGAAACTGTAAGGATTTCCACATATAAGTCTTCTATTTTCGATTTCTTCTGCGCCCAATTGGTTTAATAGTGCATCTTCAATTAATTTAGCTTGAGCATCTCCTTGAAGCACCACAACTCCCATGGTCTTTTCTTTATATCTTGGATCCAGGCATAATTCAGCTATTTTTGTTGCTACCGCGTCGGCTTCAGGACGATTCACAACACGACTGCCTGTTCCTTCACGGTAGCCATTATTAATTGGGACGTGTTCAAGTGGTGACAAGCGATCAGTTCCATACTGTCTAAGAGGGATTAATGGCGTATCAGAATAGCAGAGATCATTGCTGAAGCGGATGATCTCCGGCATGCATCGAAAGTGCTCACAGAGGGCTATGCGACGCGTGCCGTATCGAAGTTTACCATGATCAAAAAGGCTACTCTCAACATCGAAAGAAGATTTGAAACTAAAGTCATGAAGGAATTCCTCCATAAAACGGTGTACATCAGCGCGATCCAATCCAACGGCATCTGGGCTTATTTGCTTGTCGTCACCTACGATTAAAATCTTCTTGCCCAGATAGAAAAGCGGAAGTCCTTCAAAACCGCATTGTGAAGCCTCATCCACAATAATAAAATCAAATATTCCTGGCGCTGGATCCACGGTATCCCATATACGATGAAGAGGCATCACCCAAGCCGGCACGGCCTCACGACATTCATTTAGATGCTTTTGTGCTTCACGGCGATGCCGGGGAGCATGTTTGCCTGTTCCTTTCCCAAGCCTACGCATTGATTGCTGCCAAGCTTCCATATGCCGACGGTGATCTTCCCGCAAACGTGAAAAGCAGAAAGACCACGCTCGCAGCGAAGCTATTTTAGCAATCTTAGAACCAATATCTTCCTCAATTTGTCTTTCTCGTTTAACAAGGCTGGGAGCGTCTTCTTTTCGGATATATTCTTCAAGCCATATTTTTGCTTGTGCCCAATGCCAGGCATCGCGCATGTCTGAAATACGTGTATCCCAGCATATATCGCCACAAGTCCGTATCAAATCATCTGCCAACCTCGGTATGCGCTGACGTAATTTCCCGAGATATTCATCTACTTTCTGCAAGGACGATCTCTTTTTGTTCAATTCCTGAATTTCATCATAAAAAGATGCGAATGCATCAACATCTCTATTTCGAATTGCCTCAAACACCCGACGCGCTAATGGATGGGCATTCTTCTTAGAAGCGGTAAAAGTTATGGGACTTTCAATTTGCAGAATCTCCTGCGTAGCCCGACGCTTATTGATACGAGCTAATGCAAATTTGCATGATCCCATCAAACTTTGGATTTGAGATTCGTCTTTCCATATCGGTTCCGGCAAACCATCACATTGTTCCAACGCATTACGGCATTTCTTAACCAAAGCTTCGAGCGACAAAGATCCTTCGAGCGCATCGCAATGACTTTTAAGAACCTGCAATTGCAGTGAAAAAGGACCCCACTTTCTTTCACAATAGTCTCTCCAGTGCCTCCATGCCTTATCGAATTCGATACGAACGTGCAATACATCAGTCAAAATTTGAATCTGCGGTAGGATAGCACATGAACGTCCATTCACGCGTATGCTTTTTAATACATACATGCGCTCTTTAACGAGCCTTGGGCGAAATGGACCCCATCCAAGTTTGCCCCCGTTTTTCAAATGCAATTTAAGCTTTTGTGCATCTTCGAACAGCGCCTTTTCATTCACATTAATCGGAATCTTAATCTCGGTGGAATCCGCGAGTGAAACGGAATCCGCGATACCAGAGATAACCTCCCGCGTTACCCGATGGAGTTCACGCAAAAGGTTAGGGTTATTGGAAACAACATCACGAACTGCGGCTTGAATCCATTTATAAGGCAATGCCAACAGACGATGATATGTACCCTGGAATTCAGAAAATGCATCAAGAAGGGAATGGATGAAATTATCATTTAGCCTGGAGAGACGGTCCGCGGTCTGCACATCAGCTTCATGCTCGATTACATGCTCTTCATTTGCCGCTTCCCTTTCTTTAATAACAAGATCAGCGAATTCTTTTGGGGACGGTAGTTTATTCGGCCAATTCAAATCCAGTTCTTTTCGTAACTCAGGTGTCAATTTCCGAATAGTTTTAATAATGATGCGAAGATCACCTTCATTAATTGGGCAGGGCTGATCTATTGGAATAATATCAGTAAACCAACCGAATTTCTCCTTGTCATTATTTATCGTTAGAGCGATTCGAGCGGATGTGCCGTGATATGCTCCTTCAGCGATGGTTTGGGTATGGGTCTCGGATTCGCGTATAGCGCGTAGATGTCTAAAAATCTGGGCTTTTTCCTCTCTCAATTGCCGAAGTTTCAGTTCCAATTGCTGCAAGTCAGCTTTTGATCGTTGCTCGTTCCATTCTTCATTCTTGCGGAGAATCCCTCCCACGCTGGATTCAAGCGACCGCTTTTCCTCCAAGCCGCTTCCAAGCAAGTTTATACAAAGAGGCCGAAGCTCATCGGGCAATAATTTTTCGAGAACCAAAAGAGCGCGGGGTTTTGGCGGTAATGAGAATTCGTTTCCCCGTGGCCAGCAAATGACAGACCAAATTGGCGATTGTATGAGACTTTCCGGTTCCAGGCGGGCCTTGAACTAAGACACCATTTGCTGATTTTATTTTGTTTACAATACGCCTCTGCTCTTCATTCGATGGTTTGGGGAAATATATTTCATCATCGAAATCTGCAAATGAATCATCCGAATCCATGGCTACTTGGATTTCTTGTCCTTTAGATATTTCTGCCAGATCCTCAAATTCAGTAGGAATTTTCTCCCCTTTTTCGATCCTCTCTTTTATTCGTTTTAATGTCTCGGTAAGACATTTTGCGGAACGCTTTCTGAGAATGATTGCGGGTGCATATTCGACAATGGGCTTTGGTATCGCAGTATTGTGTTTTATTTCCAGATGATCATGATACTCACCTTGGGGGTTGATCGAGTGTACAAGGGCCTTAAGAACTCCTTCAATAATGTCTTTTTTCCAGGGATCGTCCGTAATGTTATTTAGCGATCCTTTGGCGATTTCTTCAGCCCTGACCGGTTGATCCTCAGGATCCAGCATATCAAGTTCTGGTCGGAGATTGGCGCCTTCAGGAATTGGTCGGATGGTAAACTTTCCTAAACGAGCCTCAAATTCCAGAACAATGTTCGCGACAATCAAGTGCCTTCGGACGCGCTGGTTGGTCGGTGTCTGCCATGTAAGAAGGCCCAGCGCCAGAACAAGTTCATACTCCTCCCCAAGTCTAAGTTGCTCATGATGAATGGCAAAAAGGTCGGAGTAAACCTTATGTATGCTATCCCATGAGTTATGCGCTTCAACCCATGGCAACCAGAGTTCTTCTAGATAGCGATCCCATGCCCTTTTGACTTCAGGATAATCGTCGAGACGGTAAGCGAGATTTATGAATTCTGGCTGGTCGGACTTTTCACTCCAATCAGGATTTTTAAATTGTCTTGTTATTTCTGGCAGAAGTGCCGGGAGGTCATTCTTGTTTCGTAGAGCGCTTTTATTGATCCAATTTTTACAAAGATCAGGAACACTCGGTAGTTCAGGTTCTCTCCTATTCTGGACTTCGACCCAAATATCAGAATCGTAGTCCTCATCCGGCCCCCAAGCCTGCGTAAAACAACCTTTTTCCTTCGGAATGTCGTGAATCCATATAGTCTTTTCATATTCCGCAATGTCACGAACCAACTTAGTGCGTAGAGATGCCAACTTAAGTAAATATTCAACTAACCGAACAGCCTTTTTAATCTGCTTATGATCTGATGACAAGCTCATTTTGCTTTGCCCGCATTGTTAATGACTTTATTAAACATAACTGTCTAGTAGGTTCATGTTAAGCAATTTAGGGAGAAGATGCGGACCACAGGATAAAAGGCATGATATGTGATTAATGCGGGTGACATGCCCATCCGCCAAGGCGAACTGTAGGTATGTTTGGAAGTAAAATAGGGCCGTGGAAACGGGCCGTCGGAAACGTCGCAAACAGTATGACGACGCACATTGCTTGATTTCTTCTTGTTTCCGACGATTGCCGCTTTTTTCCTTTTTCGCCATGACCGCCCTCCTAGTTTATGCCCAGGAAAACATCCATTGTACCATTGCCAAACCCCTCTGAAAACGGGGTGGAGAAAAAGGAAGAAAAAGACCGACGGGACACCAGGGTTGGTTGGCTGCGGGTAGGAATGCACTGGCTGTCAAGCCGGGAAGTGGCACACGGCGAGTGGGGAGCGGGCGGTGCGAAACCGCAAGCGGAAAAGCGTTCCCAGGCAGAGCATGGGAACGAGGAGAAAAAACTAGTGGGCAGTGGGCGGTGGGCGGTGGATAGAAAAGATTGCAAATTGAAAAATGCAAATTGCAAATTTCAAATTGCAGCCAGCAGTGGCACACAAGCGTTCCCAGGCAGAGCATGGGAACGAGGGAAAACGGCGTTAGAGAAATGGGAACGAGGGAACCGCAAGCGGTTGGCGTTGCCACGCGGGAGCACTGGGAACGAGAGATTAAATAATGCCCGATAGGCATAGTAATTTGGTGCATTTCATGCACCCTACTGCTAATCAACTAAGATGCGATATAAATTATTTGCTTTCCAGGGGGATGACGCCGTCCCAGGCGGGCGGCGGGCGGCGGTTGTGCTCGGCGATGTAGACGGTGAGAAAATCTTTGCCCTCGTCTTCGGCGGGAATGCGGTGCAATAGTTCAAAGGCCGCAGACCAATTGCGGGAAAGGAATTGATCGAGGGCCATTTCGTAATTAGCTATATGTTCATCGCTCAAGAGCGGATATTTCGCGGCCGGCGGCAGGAGTTCGCTGACTTCCAAGACCGTGTCCAGTCCATAGGGTCTTACCACGGCCAGGCGCCTTACCCGGGCAACGTCGCGGGGGACCTGCCGGCGCACGGCCCGGGCAGTGGTTTCGTCCAAGAGGATCGGGCGCGAAAGATTTTGGTCATATTTTCCAGGCGCGAAGCGAGATTCACGACCGGCCCGAAGACGGTCACTTTTACCTGATCGGTGGTGCCGATTTTTCCGGCCACTGCCTTGCCTGTGGCCACGCCGATGCCGGCATGGAAGCCTGCCGTGGCCTCGAATTCCTCGCGGATCGCCAGGGCGGCGCGGCAGGTGCGGAGCACGGCGTCCTTTTGTTGCAGGGGCCAGCCCCAAAAGCCCATGGCGGCGTCGCCCTGGAAATCGCCCACCACGCCGCCTTGCTCACGGATCGAGCGGGTCATCATGCCCAAGGCCTTACTCACCCGCTGCAACAGTCCGAGCAGATCGTGGGCCTGACGTTCCGACTCGCGCGAAAAGCCGCGCAAGTCGCAAAACAGCACCGAGACCACTGTCTCGCGCGGCGCCAGTACGACCTCCGGATCCTCGGCGGCCAGAGTCTTGAGCACCACCGGGGAAAAGAACTGACTAAGCGTGGCATGGCGATGTTCCAACAAGCGCATCTGGCGCAGGGAACTGAGCATGGCAGCGACCAATTCGGTGAATTTCACGTCTTCGCGCAGATCGTTGGGATCGGACGAGGAGGTGACACCCATGCGTTCGACATTGAATCGGCCGGCCACGTACAGCGCCCAGCCCGAAGAGCTCTTGCCCAAAACCGGCGTGCAAAAGGCCCAGTCGTAGTTTTCGCTTTCGGTGAACGAATCGGCACCGCTGGTCTCAGCCCCGCGCCAAACGTGCAATACACTCTGGCGCTGGCGCAGTGATTCAAGGATTAAGCCCTGGCTGGGCTGGAAATCAGAACTAATGACCAGGCGCTGATCCCAATGCAGGATTTGCACCGGAGGCCGGTCTTGATCGGAGAAGCGAGAAAGATCAGTAGCTGGTGGAAGCTCGGCTAGGGACGATTCATTGTTTGTTTTTGCACTCACTTCTTCGTCGTGGGGCCTTTGCCCCTGGGGATTTTGATCTGAAAGACTCCCGGCACAAGTGCCGGGGCTAAACATTTCTTTTCCCTGTGCGCTGTCCGCTGTTCCCTGTCCGCTCTCTTCCTCTCGCCCCTCGCCCTTCGTCACTAGTCCCTCTTCTTCCACGGCCACCACTGCCGCGGCGTCGGCGCGGGGAACGCCCGCCAGCAACATGCTCACCAGACGCACGACCAGTTCCTCGTCTCCGGCCGCGCCGGAAATCACGTCGGGCAGACGGCTGAGGACCTCGATGCGGTAGTCGGGATTGCGAAACTGCAACTGGCGCAGATATTGGGCGCTGAAGGATTGCTGCTGCACCGGCTGGGGCGCAGCGGCGGTAATGTTCACGCGCTGGTCGGCAAGCGTGAAGGCGGTCTGACCAATCACAAAATGATCGCCCGGCTCGATACTAAAACGATCCTCCTCTTTACCGCGATGAAAGATGGGATTGTGGGCATCGGGCAGGCGGGCGACTTCCAGGCGCGTGCCGTTCCAGAACAGTCGGGCGTGCCGGCGGGAGATGTGCTGATCCCAGGGCGCGGCCCAGGTTCCACCCAGTCGGCCCAGGATCACCTCTTCTCGCTCCGGCAGTCCTCGACGCCAGCGCTGTTGAACTTCGATTCCTTGGGCAATCAGGTCGGGCATAGGAATAATTTAAATTAAGTTGTTACCTCAGCCGGCTAACGCCGGCCGCTCGCCTAAACTTTATAACGCCGGCCGCTCGACACTCGCCACTCCACTAGCCTGCATTTCTCACCAATATGTAGGGTGGATCAAGCAAACTGTATTCGTGGTGGGACTTCGGTCGCGGATTGAATGCTCGCCATCGTACAGGCTGTAAATCACATATTTATCAGTTTGCGTGGCCCCACCAACAACTTGCGCGACCTTGTCCCACCCTACGGTGAGAAATGCGGACTAGCCACTATTCACTTTTCTGCTAATACTGCCGGCCCAGACCCAGAGGGCCAGCATCACCAAGGCGATCATTAGCAGCGCGGTCAGGCCGTAACGAATTAAACCTCTAAATAGTTCATCAAGCGTCGATCCAATGACGGCGTCGTAGGCTGTCTGCACGATCACCACCCAACCGGTATCTTTGCCGCGGACCATCACGGGCTCCATCTGGGCGAGCCAATGACAGCGGTACGCGCGCCCTTCCGGGTCGGCGGCCAAGGGATCGAGATAATTTTTTTGGCGCTGGGCAACGTCGGGCAGGTCCTGGGCCAGGAGACGGCAGTCTTTGAATCGCTCCGGCAACTCTCCTTGTTTATCCAGCAATTTGTCGAACAGCGCGATGCTGGAGGATCACGCCGGTGTTGTCGCCTTCGCGGCGATCGACCAACACGGCGAATTGCTGATCGCCGCTGCGCAGTGCAGTTCAATAAACTTGCCCACCTCCACGGTCATGGCCACCACGCCGAGGAATTTTTTCGCGGGGGAATCGTCGAACATCGGCGTGGAGACGGCCACGATCCAGCGCGAGGTGGCCTGCGAACGGAACACGGCCGAGAGATTGGCGGCGCTGAGCTGGGCTCCGGATTGCAGGCGCCAGGACTCGTTCATGTCGCGCGGTCCGCCGTGAAAATAGCTGCGCCAGGCGAAATTCTTGCCGATGGTGCGGCTTTCGGGCACGCGCACCATGGAAAGACCTTGGGCGTCGCAAAAGAACCAACTCGCCACCTCCTCTTCTTCCCGGGGGCGCATTGTGGCCGGAATGAGCGAGGCGAAAGCACGCTGTAATTTTTTCCGCTGCGGATTGTCGCGAAATTCTTCCCGCAGCGATTGTTGCTGTTCCTCGGACAGTTTCGGATCGCCTAATTGCGTGACAAGTTTTTTAAACTCGGGCTGGTCCAGGGCGTTTTGAATCGCCGCGCGAAAGCGATCGGAATCGGCCACCTGTTCCACGAGTTGAAAGCGGCGTTCCAATTCGTTGGAGGCGGTACGGGCGGCATATTGGGCGGCAAAACGCGTGCTTTCCAAGACCCGGTCCGTCAAGGCGGCGTTCGATTCCTGTAAGGCCGCGCGAAATCCCTGCCAGGCGAACCACGTCACCACCGCCAAGAGCAGCGCCGGCCCGATCGCGCCCAGGACCATCATCGGCCGCCGCGCAGCGCGCCTGGCGGTCGTTCAGGGCGTCGAGCACGGCTTGCACGTTGGGAAATCGCCGCTGGGGATCGGCGGCCAGGCAGCGATCGACAATTTCCGCCAGCAAGGCATCCACTCCCGGCAGTTTGCGGTGCTCGGCAGGCGGCGGCGACTGTTCGATCATCCGCCGATATTGACTGAGCCGCTGCTTAAGCTCGACTGTTCGCTCAAACTGTTCCGCGGTTGTTTCGGCGTAGTACGGCGGATGTCCGGTCAACATGCAATATAAAAGGGCCCCCAAAGCGTAGACGTCCCAGCGGGCGTCGGGCATGGCTTCCAAATCGGCCTGTTCCGGGGCCATGTAGAACATTGTGCCCAAGGCCGGCATCTGTTCGTGGGAAAGCCGCGATTGACCGAAATCGGCCAGACGAGGTTTATTGTCCTGATCGAGGAGGATGTTGGCCGGCTTCAGATCGCAATGCAGTACGCCCTTGCCATGGGCGTGGACCAGACCAACGGCAATATCGCGGAATAGCTCCACGGCTTGTTCCGCGGGCAAAGGCCCTTGCTGCAAGCGGTCGGCCAGCGAGCCCGGCTGGAGATACTCCATGATGTAATAAGGCGGCTCGGCCTCCCAGCCCACGCCGAGCAACTGCACTACGTAACGATCGGCAAACAGAAAGGCGAGTTTTTCGACTTCGCGGCTGAGGAGCGACCAATCGAGTCCCCCCCGATGGGAGTAAAATTTAATGGCTACTCTACGGCCGGTATTGCGCTCCACTGCCACCCAGACCTCGCCATAAGCCCCGGTGCCGAGCATTTTTTCAAAATCATAGCCCGGCACATGCGTGGGCGGATGTCCCCGCTTGAGGCTTATTTCACGGGAAAGGCGTTGTTCTTGGCCGCCTTGGATTTGTGTGGGATCAGTGCTCATGTACTCAGTATATCAAGTCAAGGGCGAGGGGTGAGGGGAGAGGGGCGAAGGAGAAATGAGGAAGGATGAGAGATGAGAAATGAAGGTTGAAAAATTTCACAAACGCTTACTCATTTACACTGCCCACCGAGCACCGACCACTGTCGACCCTCCTCTATTACATATCGCGGTCTTCGGCCGCAACCAAAGCGCGATCAACGGTCGCGGCTATATGATATACTGAACAAACTACTGTACTTGATGCGCGAAAACGCGCTTAAACCTCAAACAAAGACTCTATCGCCTATTGCCTATCATAGGTTTTGCTCTTGCTAAATCGGATTAATGGCAGTAAAAGTCAACCCGCTTGGAATATGCTTGTGCTGGCAGCGATAGCATCTTCACGTTTGGCCGACGGAATTTTTATATTTGAAATAACGATGACCAAAATCTCTTGGCAGTGTCGATTTCTGGTGTCAGCCTTTGGGCTGTTATTGGCGGCAGCAGCCTATGCGCAAACCAAGTCTGACAAGCCTTCGGCCAATGTCGTTTCCATAGAAATTATTCAAAGCCGGCTGAAACAACTCGAGGATTCGCGCGATCTGGACGAGACCACAAAGGCAAAAATCCGGGAATATTATCAGCAGGCGATCAGGGAATTAGACTCCGGGCAAACCTGGTTGGCAAGCGCGTCACGATTCGAGAAGATGTCAGCGGCGGCTGCCGATGATCTGCCTGAAACCAAAAGTGATCTGGCTGCCTTGCCGGCCGAGCCTTCCTTGCAGATGCCGGAAAACATCCATCTAGCGCAGATCGACCAGTTGATTTCCAAAAAACAGAGCGAGCTGGACGATTGTCGCGAGCGATTGGTCGAGTTGGAGGCCGAGCCGAAGCGTCGGGCAAGTTGCCGGGCCGAGATTCCTAAATTGAGCAGTACCGCCCGGGAGCGACTGGCCCAGCTTGATGAACAACTGCAAGCTCCGCCGCCGGCCGACGAAGCAGCGGCATTAACGGCGCCGCGGCGCTGCAACTTGAAGCCCAGCGCCGGGCAACGGAACAAGAAATCCAGGCGTATGAGCAGGAAATCGCCGCCTACGAAGCCACCGCGGAATTATTGCCCTTGCGGCGGGACTTATATGCGCGACGGGTGGCGCTGGTGGAGCAGGAGATCAAGCATTGGCGGGAAACGGCCAACCGGCGACGTCAGCAGGAGGCGGAAAAGCAGGTTGAGCAGGCCCGGCTTGAGGCCACCCAGGCCCATCCCGCGGTGCGCCGCCTGGCCCACGAAAACGCCGCTTTGGCCGAAATGCCAAGGAACTGGCCCAACGCATCGCCGATAGCACGCGGCAATTAGAACAAACCAATCAGCAGCTTACGGCGCTTAAGGAGCAGGCCAAACGGACGCGGGAAAAGGTGGAAGCCGGGGGACTCAGCAACGCCATCGGATTGCTGTTGCGCAAACAGCGCGAAACGTTGCCCAATGTTTACAGCCATCGCCGCGACATAAACGCCCGGCAGACGGCAATTCGCGAAAGTCAGTTGGCCTTGCTGCAATTGCAGGATCGCCGTTCGGCGCTGGCCGACCTGGAACAGCAGGTTCGAGCCGCGCTGGAAAACATGAATTCCGCCGCAGCACGGGCCGAAGACCAGGAGTTGGAAAACGCGGTGCGCGAGTCGCTGCAAACAGAGAAGAGTTATTTAGACGCATTAATCGGCGATCATAATATCTACTTTGACAAACTCGTGGACTTAGACACGGCCGAACAAGACTTGATCAATGATTTGGAAAAATACACAACCTTCATCGATGAGCGCGTGTTGTGGATCGCCAGCGCGCCGGCATTAAGCACAACCGACGCCAGCCGCGCCGGGCAGGCATTGTGGACGATTGCCGGTCCAGGCGCCTTTGGGGAAATCGGCCGCGCATTGGGCGTCGATGCCGTGCGCAATCCGGCGGTATTGTTGTTGGCGATCGGCGTATTCGGTCCGCTGATTTATTGTCGGCGGCGGATGCGAAACCAGATCCACAGGATCGGCGAGGCGGCCGCAGCGGCAAATTGCTATCGGCTCATGCCCACGGTCGAAGCCTTGCTGTTGACGCTATTAATGGCGGCGGTTTGGCCGGGATTTTTAGCATATTTGTCCTGGCGATTGACAAGTGCCGCCGAGGCCGCGGAATTTTGCAAAGCCCTAGGCGGCGGGCTGGCCACCGCGGCGCGAGTGCTCTTCGCCCTGGAATTGTTGACCGCCATCTGTCGGCCCAATGGATTGGGCGAAGCGCATTTGGGCTGGCCCAGCTATAGCCTGAAACTGCTCAGACAGCATCTCAAATGGCTGAAGGCGCTATTGCTGCCCTTGGTCCTGATCGTGGCCACGCTCCGCGCCGAACAGTACGAACGCTGGAACGACTCGTTGGGACGACTGTGCTTTGTGGGCGCGATGCTGCTTTTCGCCTTTTTCCTCCAGCGCATTTTGCGGCCCGCAGGAGGCATGTTTAAGGAATATCTCGCCTTACAGCGCGGCGCATGGATCGATCGACTGCGCTACGTCTGGTATCCCGGGGCCGTGCTCTTGCCGCTGTGTTTGGCCTCGTTGGCCGCGGCAGGTTACTACTACACCAGCCAGCAGCTTGCCATACGCATGGTAATTTCGGTTTATCTGCTCTTGGGCTTGATACTGCTGCGTTCGTTTTTATTGCGTTGGGTGCTGGTCAATCGGCGCAAGTTGTCGATGGCCAAAGCCCGCCGCCGGCGCGCGGCATTGCTGCTGCAAAACTCTTCCCCGGCCGAAGTCGCGGTTTCATCGGCCGCCGGGGGAGTCGTTGAAGCAGAGCACGATCTGGCCGCCATCAACAGTCAAACCCGGCATCTGGTGGAATATTCTTTGGCCTTGGCGGGATTGCTCGCCGTTTGGTTTATTTGGATCGACGTACTGCCCGCCTTGGGAATTCTCAACCGCATAGACCTCTGGAAGACCACGGTGAACGTGACCGAATCGATGGCCGGCGCCGACGGTTCCACGACCACGCGGACCTTGCTGAAAACCGAATCGGTGACTCTCGCGCATCTTTGGTCTGGCGATCCTGGTCATAGCCACAACCTTGATTGCCGCCAAAAACATTCCCGGCTTGCTGGAGATGGCCATTTTGCAGCATCTGCCGGTCGATGCCGGCGTGCGCTATGCCACGGCCACGGTGTCGCGGTACGTGATCGTAATTCTGGGAACGGTGTTCGCCTGCAACGCCGTGGGATTAGGCTGGTCGAAAGTCCAATGGCTGCTGGCGGCGATCAGCGTGGGTTTGGGCTTCGGCTTGCAGGAAATCTTCGCCAATTTTGTTTCCGGTTTGATCATTCTCGTGGAACGGCCGATCCGCGTGGGCGACGTAATTACCATCGGCGAGGTGACCGGCACGGTTTCCCGCATCCGCATGAGGGCCACAACGATTACCGATCAGGACCGCAAGGAATTGATTATTCCCAACAAGGACGTAATTACCGGTCGCGTGCTGAATTGGACCCTCTCGGACCAGGTGAACCGCGTGCAAATCAAGGTGGGCGTGGCCTACGGCACTGATATCCAACGAGCCACTGAACTGCTGCTCGGCGCTGCCCGGAATCATGCCCAGGTGCTAGCTGATCCGCCGCCAATGGTAACTTTCGAGGCCTTTGGCAACAGTGCCCTGGAATTTGTGCTGCAATGCTTTTTACCCAATCTGGATAACCGTCCCATGGTGATCCATGAACTGCACGTGGCCATTGATCGTGCTATCCGGGAAAACGGCATTGAAATCGCTTATCCGCAACAAGACATCCACGTGCGCACGCTGGACGTGAATTGGTTGCGACAAGCGCCTGCGGCCGGTGCGGCGCCTTGGCCGCCGAGAACCGGTCAAATGCCCGATGACAAACTACCCTCCCGCGAAGTTGCATGAACAGTCCCCTCTCCCGCCAGGAACATTTATATTCAATCCCCTCTCCCGCCGGGAGAGGGCCAGGGTGAAGGCAATAATACAATACAATTCATTTTCCACCTTCATGTTTAAATTGTATATATTTTGAAATAGGCTCCGCGAGTTTCAATTCACCTTTTCGGTCACGGCCTATTGTAAAACAAGGCCGCTTTAAGAAGTTACCCATGTTGGCACTTTATTCGTTCGCGATCTTTGCCAGTGCAATCCTGCTGTTCTCGATGGAACCGATGGTAGGCAAGATGCTTCTGCCCCAGTACGGCGGCACTCCGTCTGTTTGGAACACCTGCATGGTGTTTTTCCAGATGGTGTTGCTCTTAGGTTACGGATACACCCATCTCTCAACTTCCTTTTTGGGTGTTCGCCGCCAGGCGGTGATGCACCTGGTCGTGATCCTGCTGCCGCTGTTGGTGCTGCCGGTTCTGTTCAATACATACGCCGGTCCGCCGCCCAACCTGAATCCCAGTCTTTGGCTGCTGGCCCAACTGACGCTCGTGGTGGGGCTGCCTTTCTTTGTGGTGTCCACGACGGCGCCCTTATTGCAGCGGTGGTTCATCTACACAGGACACACAGATTCCAGCGATCCGTATTTCCTTTATTCCACTAGTAACGCCGGCAGTCTCTTGGCGCTGCTGAGTTATCCGTTTCTTATCGAGCCGCGCATGGGATTACTCAGGCAGACTTACGTTTGGACGGCGGGTTACGCGGTGTTGGTTTTTTTGATCGTCTGCTGCGCGCTGGTCATGTGGATCGCCTCCCGATGGACGACTCAAACACCGCCGGCCAAACAAGTCGACGATCCGCGGCCGGCCGATCATCTAGATGAAGGCAAACAGTCGGCAGCGGAACCGGCCTCTTTGTTCTGGCAACGGTTAAACTGGGTCCTATTGGCATTTGTCCCTTCCAGCCTGATGTTGGGAGTGACCACGCATATTTCCACTGATATCGCATCGGCGCCTTTGCTGTGGGTGATACCGTTGGTTTTGTACCTACTCAGTTTTGTGATCGTGTTCGCGCGAAAACCATTGCTTTCTCACTGGCTGATGATCGCCGCCATGCCTTACGCGATACTGATGATGCCGCTTTTGGCCTTTCGCAATCCCATGAAGTTTTGGATCACCATTCCCATTCATTTGCTGACGTTCTTTATCGTGGCCATGGTTTGCCACAGCGAGTTGGCGCACAGCAGGCCGGCGAGCAATCGCCTGACGGAGTTCTATTTGTGGATGAGCTTGGGAGGAGTGCTAGGCGGCATGTTCAACTCCCTGGTGGCCCCGCAGATCTTCACTTCCGTGGTCGAGTATCCCATGATGTTGGTGGCGGCCTGTTTTTTCAGACCGCCGAGCAAAGGCGGCGCGAAAAGGACCGAAATGAATCTGCGCGACGTGATGTGGCTGATGGGTTTGATTGCCGTGGCGTTGGCCATGGCGGGATTTACCAGCCGACTGGAGGCCCCGAGCACCCTGCTGGTTTGCGCGCTGGTGTATGGAGTGCCGGCGATCATCTGCTTTGG
Organism: Pirellulales bacterium; assembly: GCA_963820545.1. Lineage (GTDB taxonomy): Bacteria > Planctomycetota > Planctomycetia > Pirellulales > Thermoguttaceae > CAWGAJ01. Next base: position 840,550 of record CAWGAJ010000002.1, on the reverse strand, counting down.
ATTCAGAGAGCGCCCTATCCGCTTCGCCCTTGGGGTGGCCATGATCTATGTTACCGTGAGCTATTTCTTCAGCGCCCAATCAGGAGATCTCCTTCTTGCCGAGCGGAATTTTTATGGAGTAAATAGAGTTCGCGTCATGCAGCAGCGGTTTAACGTGCTGATCAATGGCAATATCATTCACGGTCTGCAAGTAATGTATCCCACGCCGCGCTGTGAACCGCTCGGGTATTTTAGCCGCACGGGACCGCTGGGAGACATTTCTTGCGCTTCGATCAATCCAAGCCGAAACGGCAAGTCGGGGTAATCGGCTTGGGCACCGGCAGCATGGCGGCGTACGCGCAGCCCGAACAACGATTTACCTTTTACGAAATTGACCCGGCCGTTATCCGCATTGCCGCCGATCCTAAACTCTTCACCTTTCTCCAGCAGTGTCAAGGTCAGTGGGAAGTGATAGAGGGCAACGCGCGGCTTCAGCTTGCCAATGCCGCCGACGGCCAGTACGACACCCTCATTCTCGATGCCTTTAGCTCCGATTCCATTCCCATGCACCTGCTCACGCAAGAGGCCCTGCAACTGTATTGCCGCAAACTCAAGCCCGACGGCATCCTCGTGCTTCATATCACCAACAGATATTTGAATCTGCAACCGGTGCTGGCCGCGCTTGCCGAAAAAAATAATCTTGTCTGCTTAGGCAGGGCCGATCTTAAAGTCTCCGAGGAGGAACAGCGCAACGGCAAATATCCTTCACGCTACCTGGTTATGGCCCGACGCCAAAGCGACCTGGGCAATCTTCCGGAAAATCCCCATTGGTCTCGACCTGCCCTGCTTGCCGGAGTGCATGGGTGGACCGACGATTACTCCAACATCCTCAGCGTTCTGTGTTGGTAGAACTCAGCCGGCTGACGCCGGCCGCTCGCCTAGACTCCTGTAAGAATTACACTGCTTGAGCGTCTATATTCTTAAACAGCCGCAATTGATACACGGCACAACCTCCAAGTAGGCCTAAGGTTAATGTCCGATCCGCAAATACTCGCCAATACGGGGGCGAATGACCGTTATGCGAATTATTCTCCGCGGTCATGCGCGGCATGGGCGGATGACTTCGATCGAGCCGTGGCCGAGCATCACGATCGGATCGGTTTGCCGGTCTATCGCCTGCTGGGCTGGCGCGACGGGATCGAAGACGCGGGGCAGGACGTTTTTTTGGCCGCCTGGACCAATTGGTCGCGATTTCGCGGCCGGTCGAGCGTCGAATTGTGGCTCAAACGGATCGCGGCTAGACGGACTCTTCTCCCGACGTGACCAAAGCCGAATTTCGGGCCTTTCGCCCAGCAAACTCCTTCTCACCGGAACTGTTGAAAAACCTTTACATGTCTGGTGGTCTATGTCCGATGTTAAACTATGACGGTCACGGATGATGTGCAGATTGCGTAGTATGATTTGCACACGTTAAGTCGATTATTTGTTTCAGTAATAACGATTGTGCCGGATTCATCGGCAATCTGCGAGAAACAACCATGGAAGATACGCCCCAGTTGCATCCGTGGATCGAAAGACCTTGGCCGTGGTCCATCCTGCCTCACCGCACCTGAAACTTTATACCGAGCATTCTCCCAAGGCCATCCGGCCGCCGATCGAGACCATCGGCAGTTTGCCGGAGGTTTTGCGGGCGTTCCAGGCAAGCACCGGCTGGTCGCTGCGTTATGTGTCCGGCGTCGAGTCGAAGCCGGCGGGCGAGAAAATCCGCATTTTTCCGGTCAATGCCGGCAAAGGCTCCCCTCCCGGCCATCTTAGGCTGGAACCGCCCGACTCGGCGCCGGCCACCGAGGCCCTGCGCACAGCAGTGGATTTTGAGGCCGCTGAAAAATTGGCCTCTGCCATAAGTGCCATGCTGAACGAACTTCAGCAAACGCGGCACGTACTTTGGCAGCGGGAAGCGGAATTGGCCGCGGGCGTGCCCTTGGTCCCGCTCGGCAACGAAGATGCGCATCTTGCCGAAAGATTACAGACCACGCTGAAAGGCGTGACCGAAGCCGTCGAATGTCAAGCCGCCGCCTTATACTTGCTCGACGAAGCCACCACCGAACTAAAGCTCCGCTCGTGCTGGGGCTTGCCTTTTGAGCGGTTGATGGCCCCGGCGCGGCGCTGCAAGGCGAGTTGGCCGATTTGGAAGCACTGTTAGGCCATGCCGTGGTATTGGAAAATACCAAGCGCATGCCCGGCTGGAAAGCGCCGGAAGATTTTGCCTCGGCCGTGTGCGTGCCGATCTCTTCGCCCACTATGTTGTTGGGCACGCTCTGGGTCTTTGGCGACGATGTACGCGAGTTTACCGATCAACAAGTGCATATTATCGAGATTGTGGCGGGAAAGCTGGCGGCCGACCTGGAACGCGAAATGCTGCTCCGCGAAGGACTCGACGGGGCGCAATTGAAAAAACAATGGTCCGCGGCGGAAAGACTGCAGCGAAATCAACTACCCACCATCTCGCCGCTATTGGACAACTGGAAAATTTCCGGCTGGGCCGCCCAAGGCCGGGAATTAGGCGGCGCCTTTTACGATTGGTTCTGTTTGCCCGACGGTCTTCTGGCCGTGACACTGGGCGACGCAATGAATCAGGGATTGGAAGGGGCGCTCTCGGTCTCCGCGATCAAGGCCGCGGTGCGCGCCCATGGCCGCTACCATCGCCAGTGCGACACAACATTGCAACAGGTCAATTTGACGGTTTGGACCGGCTCGGCAGGCGATCAATTCGCCGAAATGTTTTATGGATTGATCGAAACGGCCACTGGTCGAGTGTGCTACTGCACGGCCGGCGATCCCTCGGTGGTCCTGCTGCGCCAAGATCAGTGGAAATCCCTCACGCGTTCCTCCGCGCTGATTGGCGAGAGTCCGGAATCGGATTACGAACAATTCTCTTACCAACTGGAACCCGGCGAGACATTGATTGTCTTTAACAAGAAATTCCGCGATGCGGCCGATAAGCAAGGTCTTTCGCTGGAAGAGGCGGGCCTGGCGGAATTATTGGCGGCAAACATCCAACTCAGCGCCGATCAAATGGCCTCCATGGCCCGGGAATGCCTGCGCCTGCACGCCGCCACCCCCGATCGGGACGACGTGGCGATCCTGGTCATCAAACGAACCGGACCTTGACGCCCTCTGCGAGCGGGGTAAACTGTAGGGGACTGTCCCGATCCGCCTCGGCGGATGGGACTGTCCCCTTTTGGGCTTTGAGAAAGAAGTCGTGGGTGCCACGACCAACCTTCGGTCGGTGCCCGGCTTGTCAGCCAGTGCCGCCCGATTTTTACAACGGTTTTGAAGAATCATTGTTGGCCCCCGAGCGGGAATGGCGGAATTGGCAGACGCGCTAGGTTGAGGGCCTAGTTGCCGCAAGGCAGTGCAGGTTCAAGTCCTGTTTCCCGCACTCAAGAATATTAAGGACTCGCGGTATTTTGCCGTGAGTCCTTTCTTTGTTCTATGAGTTTTTTATTCAGATGTCAGGCAAGAATGCCTGACCTACAAAACTTTAATCCAATGTCAGGCAAGAATGCCTGACCTACGAGATTGAAAATTAAGATTTTGCCACAGGGGCAGGGGGCGCGACGGTTTCGCTGGCCTGCTCGGTTTCTGGGGAATGGCGGATGCAATCCGCGGTCACATGCAGCAGTTCTGCGCGGTTGATGGGCTTGGTAACGTAGTGATTGCAACCCGCATCCAGGCATTTTTGGCGATCGTCGGTGGTGGCGTGTGCGGTGAGGGCCACAATGGGGCGGTTATATCCCGCACTGCGCAAGCGGCGCGTGGCTTCGTAACCGTCCATCACCGGCATTTGCATATCCATCAGAATCAGGTCGTAGGGGCTGCCCGCATTTAAGGCCTCCAGGGCCTTTTCGCAGCCGATCTGTCCGTTTTCCGCGATAGTCACTTGGAAGCCGGCTTTGGAGAGAATCAAGGAGATGATGCGTTGGTTGTCCTGCGAGTCTTCGGTGAGGAGGATTTGCTCGCCCGCCGCGATTTTGGGCAAAATCTTTCGTGCCTCGGCGTCAAGGTCGGCGGCTTGTCGATCTTCCGGGGGTTCTCCTGTTTCGAACAATGCGGTCTCGACGGTTACCGTGAAGGTACTGCCTTGCCCCAGCTTGCTCTCAACCGAAATATCGCCGCCCAGCATATTGGCTAGGCGTCGGGAGATCGCCAAACCCAGTCCCGAGCCGCCGTATTTTCGGGTTGACGAAGTATCGGCCTGGGTGAAACGATCGAACAACTTTTTCACTTTATCTTCGCTGATGCCGATGCCGGTATCGATCACCCGCAGGCAAAGCAGGGGCCGGGCCGGGTCGTCGCGGAGGTATTCAGCCGCCAGACGAATTCCGCCGGACTGAGTGAACTTCACGGCGTTGCTGAGCAGATTAATGAGGATTTGTTGGAGGCGCACGGGGTCGGTGTGGATGGTCGGCGGAATGTTGCCGCTCGATTCCACGTTTAACGTCAGACCTTTGTCTTGTATCACGGGTTTCATCACGGTGAGGGAATTATCGATAATTTCGCGAGGCGAACACTTGACTTTTTTCACCTCTAATTTGCCGCTTTCGATCTGGGACATATCGAGAATATCACTGATGACTCCCAGCAGATATTTAGCGTTGCGAATGATAGCGTCCACATATTCGCCGCTCAGGTCGGGATTTTTGGAGCGGACGATTTCTTCGTTCAACAATTCCGCGAAGCCGAGAATCGAGGTCATGGGCGTGCGGATTTCATGACTCATATTGGCGAGGAACTCGGATTTGGCCTGATTGGCGGCTTCAGCGGCGACTTGCGCGGTGGCGAGTTGTTCGTTCATGGTGCGCAGTTCGGCGGCGACTTTTTCCAAAGCCATGCTCCGCGTCTGGACCTCGCGGGTGCGCTGGGCGACCATCCCTTCGAGTTGGGTAAGCGTCATCGCGGCCTGGTGTGCGAGGTGCCAACGCTTGGTCAAGGCAAGGACTAATTGGCGGACCTCGATGTTGTCGAAGGGCTTTTTGAGGATCAGCAAGTGGTCGGTTCGGCCTAGGCGCCGGATGATGTCTTCCCAGGTGTGGTCGGAATACGCCGTGCAGAGCACGATGAGGATTTCGGGGTCCACACTCCAGATGCGTTCGGCGGTTTCCACGCCGTCCCAGCCCGGGGGCATGCGAATATCAACGAATGCCAACGGATATGGGCGGCTCTCCCACACCGCCCGCCGGACCATCGCCAAGCCCTCCTCGCCTTGATACGCCGAATCGATTTCGAACGATTCGCCAGACTCCATGCTCATAGGTTTATCGCCAAACAACGCCGCGGCCGCCTCGCTAAAAGCCTGATCGTCGGGTTCCGGCGCGATGATTTTGCGAAAGTCCTCGTGAATCGATTCTTGATCGTCGATCACCAGAATGCGAATGGTCTGGCGAGTATTCATACTGGCACCTCTACTGGTTTAAATGGCAGTTCCAGGGTGAAGACCGCTCCCTGCCCCGGCCCATCACTATAGGCGGTCAGCTTGCCTCCCAATTCCTGGGCGGCATTCGCCGAACTGTGCAAGCCGAAACCATGGCCGTGTTTTTTTGTGGTAAAGCCGTGGGAAAATATTTTGGTGAGGTTTTCTTCCCGGATACCTACTCCATTGTCAATTACATCGATCTCCACAATCTTATCCGGTTCGTCGCCGATTCTGATCCGCAAGGTCAAGCGCCGGTCCTTGGCGCCGCTATCGACCAACGCGTCCCTGGCATTGCGGATCAGATTCACTAAAATTTGCAGCACCTTTTGTTTTTGTATTTGCACGGGAGGAAAGGGGATATAATCGCGAATGACCTCGATCTCGTGTTTTCCCAACGAGGAGGCGTTAAGCATCATCGCATCTTCCATGAGATCGGCCAAGACGACCGTCTCCTCAACGCCGGCCGTTCCGGCATAGGATTGCTGCATAGAGACGATGGTCTTGATGTGGTTTACGTTTTTCGCCAGCGACTGCATTTCGTTGAGGATTGTTTTCCGTTCGCGCTCCAAATTCGAGGCCAGGAGGTTGAGGAAGCCGGGCAGTTGTTTTCCTTTTTCATCTTGGGTGATGAAAACGCCCAAGTCGTGGGGATGTTGATTTATCAGGTCCAGGGCGCGCGACATTTCGGAACATTTGGAGTTGCGCAAGCGGTCGGCGACCAGCGTGGCTGAGACATTGACGTTGTTAAGTATGTTGCCCACGTTATGCAGCACGCCGGTGGCTACTTCCGCCATCCCGGCCCTCCGGGCCGTATCGAGGAGTTGCCTATGAACGATATCCAACTCATGTTGGGCCCGTTTTCGCTCGGCAATTTCCCGAGTCAATTCTAGATTGGCTTCCGAGAGTTGCCGCACGCGGACTTCCAGTTGGGCGCGGGCCTGCTGGAGTTCCTGCTCACCCCGTTGGATCTGATCCAACATGTCATTAAATTCGTTATAAAGCGTGCCCAACTCATCGTTAGCGTATTTCTGCACACGCACGGAATAGTCGCGATTAACCGAAACCAACTGGGCCGTTTTGGCCAGATTAAGGATGGGAACGGAAATCATGCGCTGCATGCGCGACGACAAAGTAATCGCCACCCCGAGGGAAATCATGATCACAATGGCCACCACGGCAACATAACGCATAAGCTGATTTCGTAGATCCTCCATCGAGGCGTGAAAATAGATTGTTCCCATTATTTCGCTGTCGCGGACGATTTTTTGGGTAACGTCGAGGTAATTGCCCGCAACGAATGCATAGCCATCCTCTTTAGGAAACGGGGCCAGGTAATTTTTCAGCTTCCCATTGTGGTAGGTGGCGAAGACCTGCCCCTTGGCGTTGTACAGACAAGCAAAATGGACCGTGGGCTGCAAGCTCAAGGAAGACAACAACTCACGCGCGGCGGCAGGATCGTCGAAGCTCAGCGCCGCCGTGCTGTTGGCCCCCAAAACCTTGGCCAGGGCGGATAGTTGCTGGATTTTGGAGGAACGGATCAGATTGGCGTCGTTCAGGACCAAGACGGCCGAGGCAATCAAAAGCGCAGTGCCCCCGGAAACTAGCACCAGCAGCTTCAGTTTTGTATTGATCGAGAAATTCTTAAGCCCAAGCATGAATATGAGCCGCCGAGGTTCTTGCTTTAAGTAATGGAGGTCAAAATACTATTCACACGAAAATCTGCAATAACTGCTGTTTCAGTGCCGCGAAATTTTCGCTCCTAGGGTTGCTCTTACCGTTATTTCAAAATCTTTGCTAAACTCAACAACTTGGAACTGATCTTCAGTTGTTCTTGCTTGGCAACCTCCATGTTTACCTCAAAACGAACTCTGTTTTCCTCGATGAAGAAATTGATCGTGCCGCCTTGTTCGGCAAAGCCCGGGCTTTCGCCGACCAACAAAACCGGGTAAAAGTGCGCCTTCTGAATCGCCGCCAAACTGTCCGCGGCACGCGCCGACGAGGTGACAAACAGGATATGGCAGGGTTGGTAATCCTCCATGGAGGCAAAGCGTTTTATCACGATTTGCCGTCCGGCGATTTTCTTGGTGCGGGCAATTTCATCCAGAACGTCGCCAAAGGGATCGGCCCCCAACACGCCGATCGCAAAGGGAGCCTGATCGTCTGCAAACGTATTTTCCGGCCATGCGACATAGTAGCCAAAATTGTAAAGGTAAGCGGCCTTGATGGCGTATTCTCGGTTAACAACCGCGCCTTCGCTTGTTTGTCCCTGTAAGTGGGAATTCCAGCCGGCGATGATCAAAATGAAAAAGGCGGCGGCGGAGAGAAAAATGCGCATATTTTTTCGTTGCGTAGGCATTAATGCGCCGCCTTTTTGCAGCTTAAAAAATCCTGGCAACCTGACCGTACTCGAATCACAGTCCAGGCTTTATTATTAAGCAACACTACTATAATCCTAGCTTTCACTAAGGTGGGCAATTTACGGGACTTAGTAGCCAAATACCGCTATAGCTGGGAGTTTAATACCTCCAAGCTATGGTCCCGTATACGCCGCGGGGAACCTCTGTGGTGGGCGTATATAAATCTGTGATGTTGGGATTAAACTCTAGGTGGTGGCTTTGGAGCAGATTTTGGCCTACGACCGCCAGTTCCAGATGCTTTCTGGGACGCCATCCCAGACGCAGGTCCATGGTGATATAGCTGGGAACATCAATAGCGGGAATGCAATCCACGTAACGGGCAATCAAGTCGAATTGCAGATCACTTCTGAGGTCCCAGGATGAACGCAGGTAGATTTGGTGTTGCGGATCGGTTTTTACATTTAGGGGAACTTCACTGTGCAAGTTCATATAGAAGAAAGTATATTGGCCATTTAAACGCCAACGCTCAGAAATGGACCAGTTGGAGGCCAATTCAACGCCCTGCGTGTCAGCGGAGGTCTGGTTAGTCCAGTTATTGTACCAGAGGGGATAAATCGTGATAACATCCGGCGGCACTGGAGGTATGGGAGCTCCAAGGGCCGCGCTCCAGAGATTCGTATAAACGTTGTAGAACGCGGCGATATCCCAGGAAAATCGCTCGGTGGTCTGCGCTCGATATCCAATTTCATAGGCGATAAGGGTCTCCGACACCGCATTCGTGCTCCCATACAAGCGCGGGAACGTATACGGCGCTATGGGAGGAAATGTAGTAACAAAATTGTCCTCACAGCGCGACGGCGTGCGCACGGCGCGGGAAATCGCCGCCCAGGCGGAATGCCGGCGATCGGGAGTCCACAACAGCCGGGCGCTGGGCTGGACCTCAAAACCGGTGAAATCGTTCTCCTCCGTCTTCACGCCCATGGTCAAGGCCAGCCGGTCTTCGACCAGCGTGATTTCGTCCTGGATGAACTGGCTGGTCAAATTGTAGGTCCGCTCTACTGCTGTGAAATGTATTGTAAAGTAATCCTGGCTGGGTAAATTATCGTGGATGCCGCGAAATCCCGCCCCGCAGGTGAGCTTGTGCCGCTCGCCCAGCGGGAAGCGGTATTGAAAATCCACGTCAAAAGTCCTTACCTCTTGCGAGATGATCCAACCAGTGCGGGAATAATTGTCGAAGTACATCTGCAAGGCCCAATCCGAATCCTCGTCGTAGACGTGCCGCAAGCGCGCCAAGATATTTTCGCCGGCAACCTGCTCTTTTCCCTCGATGGGTATAAGGAAACTATTATCCACAGGCACAGGCGACTTCAGGTTATCGCGGAATCCCGACTCGCCCGTGTAATGATCGCCCTGCACCGTGAGGGTGTTCGTCTTGGCGCGGTCCAAATTCATGTCGGTGCGGAAGCCAAACCGGCCCTGACTCCAAGAATCATCCGGCTGACTGTCGGCGGAATAGAAGGTGCCGCGATCAAAATACTTTCCGTAAACGCGATAATAACCGTCATCGCCGATCTGGCCGCCATAGCGAAAGGTGCTGTTAAACCTTTCCTGCGTGCCGCCACCCGCCATGACATAGGTCCCCTGGGTGTCTTTGGCCTTTTTGGTGATGACGCTGATCACCCCGTTTACAGCATTGGCGCCCCACAGGGTTCCGCCGGGCCCGCGGATCACCTCGATCCGCTCAATGTCTTCCAACACCACGTCTTGCGTATCCCAATAAACGCCGGAAAAAACAGGCGTGTATACCGTGCGACCGTCGATCAACACCAACAATTTATTGGCGTAACGGCCATTGAAGCCGCGGCAAGAAATCGCCCATTTATTGGAGTCGATGTGGGCCACTTCCATGCCCGGCACCATGCGCAGCAGCTCTGGAATGCAGGTGGCGCCGCTACGGCGGATCATTTCCGGGGTGATCACAAAAATGGCCGCCGGTGAATGCCCGATGGTGCTCTCCGACTTGGTCACCGAGGTGACCGGAATGTCCAGCGAGGGCACCACCACCGGCGTCTTGGCCAGTTGTTCGATATCCAAATCAATCAGTTTTTTCCCTGCCTCGGGCGCCTGTAAGGCGGACGACTCCGCCGCCGCATTCCCCCCTGGTACAGTCCCGGACTGCCCTATGACCAAGGACGGTGAAAAAAGAATGGCAATTAAAACTACAGAAAAATTCACTCTATAAGGTTTTTTTTGAAATTGAATATTCACGATATTTTGACCTCCTCGACAGAAAAATCCGGCGCCACACTAGGATGCTCCCGAGGTCCTGCGGTGGCTTTTTTCTGTGACAATCCATCACAATCACTACTATCGGATTAGTCAAAATTTCCTAATCAGCACGACAGACATATTCTTTAAGAATAAAGACAAAGATCGCAGTTAATGTTATGTATATGCGGATTAGTAAAGCTGGCCGGATGAAAAAGTAGAAGGTTCATAGCGCAAACAGGCATAATAACAGCTTCTCCGAGGGCCGGATTATTGCCGCTCGGCATATCTTTCGGTCTTAAATTTTCCGAGTACAATATGTCGGCGGGACAATTGGAGGACAAATTTACGTAAGGGCCTCTAACAGGGAGTAATTATTTATGGCGCGAATATTACATTTAGATGCCAGTGCTAGAGGCGATAGTTCGCTTTCCCGGCAACTAGCGAAGTTCTTCATCGAGGCGTGGAAAAAACTCCACCCGAACGATACGGTAGTTTATCGCGACGTGGGCCGCCAGCCGGCGCCGCACGTGACCGAAGCCTGGGTGGTGGGCGCGTTTACGCCGCCCGCGTCCCATCCGAAAGACGCCCGGCAAGCCATGGCCGTTTCAGACGCGCTGGTCGACGAGTTCCTCGGCGCCGACCGCTATGTCTTTGGCGTGCCGATGTACAACTTCAGCGTGCCTTCGGCGTTTAAGGCATACATCGATCAGATTGTCCGCGTCGGCCGGACCTTTGCCAGCGATGGGAAAGGATTGGTGCAGGGCAAGAAAATGCTGGTGATTACCGCCCGGGGAGGCAATTACGCGCCGGAAGTCCGGCGCAGTCATACGACCATCAAGAGCCCTGGATTCGCACGATCTTCGGCTTCATCGGCGTCACGGACATCACCTTTGTACACGCCCAGAGACTAAACATGGGCGACGACGCCCGAAACGCCGGTTTGCAATCCGCCGCCAGCGCATCGAGGAATTGGTCAAATCGTGGTAAGAATTAGCCAGCAACCAAAGAGCAGAGCCGGACTGTGTCAGTCCGGCTGATTTATAGTTCAACCGGGCCGACACGGCCCGGCTCTGAAAGATTGCGCAAAAAGGCGATCAAATATCAACAGAAAAACTCTATCACCTATCCCCTTATTGTTTTGCCACCACGGCGTAAGCCGAGAGTTCGGGAGTGAATAGGCCCTGCTCGGTTTCGATCTTTATGCTTTTCACTACCCGGCCCATATCGTTGCCGGCGACGAAAGTTACCGGGATAACATGCACGTTTTTGGGCGTTTGGTCGGCGGGTATGTTGAACTCGAACGACTTGTCGTCGCATTTGATGTCTACAATTTTAAATGGTTTTTTGCTTTTCACGATCAACTGTTTGGTCACCTTTTGGCCCGGTTGCAGCACGCCCATGAACAGTGCGGTGGGGCTCACGGTAATTCCCGCCTCCACGCGGCCTTCCACCAGCACGGGAATTTGGGTTCCCTGGGCATCGTTGGTCACCAGCATCAGGTAATCGTTGATATAGCCGAGAGGCGCCTGATCGTCGAGGCGGACCTTCAAGTCGTAGGCGACCTGTCCGTAGTTGCGGCCGGTTTCGACCACTTGGGCCTTGATGTGCGGATTGGCACTTTTCACGTCAAGGATGCGCCAGTCGCTGTGTGCGGTGGAGTTTACAGTTACCTTTTGATCCACGGTCTTGCCTTGATCAACGGCGCCAAGTTGCACGCTGCCCGGCTCCACCGTCACGTCGCTGCGGATGTGGCCCCGGACGTGTAATTGCACTTCGGCATAATAAGGCTTGTCGATGACGACCGTAAGCGTGGCGCCCCGTTGACCGAGGAAACGATCGGTATTGAAGTGGGCGACAATCGCCCCTTTTTCATAAGTCTTAAGGGTGGGATTTTCCACGCGCGGGGTGGTGCATCCGCAACTGGTGCGCACATCGGCGATGTGGACGTCTTCCAGGTAAAGATTTTCAAAGACAAACTCATATTCGGCCCGGGAATTTCGGGCACAATTGCCAAAATCGTGTTCGCTTTCCTTGAACATGTTCTTGGCCCATTCCTGCGCCATGAGCGATGTCGCGCCCCACACAATAACCAAAAAGAACAAACCGATTTTGCGATTCATTGATAATCTCCCGCAACCAACATGTTGCAATATAAAAGTTTTTGGGGAGTACGGACAACGCATTGGCTCCACCTTGGCGTCGGGCTGATGAGATGGTTATCTGCCCATGATCCACCGGCATCCGCCGCAGAAATCTAGTTTTTTCTTATTTGTATGTCAAACTCGCTCAAAAAAATCTCACGATATCGAACCCGAAAAGGCCTTCCTCAGCACCCCTTCAGTGAACTATAGACAATCCCCACCGTTTTGGACCAGCCCATTCTTGGAGGCCGAAAGATAGTAATATCAGGTGGTATGCAATCTAAAAAACACTGTCTTGACATTCTTATCCAATCTCGCCGTGGGAGTATCTCCTTGTCAAAAAGCCCGGGAATTAGTTACGATATGGGATTACGCGCCCTTGCCGGGACGATCCATTAAAGGACCATTAGCCATAGAGCAATATCGTGAACCTTTCCCCCATGACCACTATATCACATGGATCAGCGGCGGGGCGAAATAATGAAATCGCCGTGGTCAAACCACGGCGTCACAGTTTCGGCAACCATGCCGGATATAGTGCTGTTTCTTAAAGAATCGCCATGTTCGAAACACTTCAAGAGAGTTTGAGTTCCGCATTGCGGGCCTTGCGAGGACGAGGCACGCTCAGCGAATCGAACATGCGCGATGGCCTGAAACTGGTACAGCAGGCACTTCTGGAAGCCGACGTCAGCCTCTCGGTGGTCAAGGATTTCATGGCCCGGGTAAGTGATCAAGCCGTGGGCGAACGGGTGTTAAACTCGCTGGATCCTACCAAACAACTCATTTATATCGTTCACCAGGAACTCATCAATTTGATGGGTCCTGTGGACCATTCGCTGCATTTCCAGGACGATGTGAGCGTGCTGATGCTGTGCGGCCTGCAAGGCTCAGGCAAAACCACTACCTGCGGCAAACTGGGCAGATTGATCAAGCAGCGCGGCCGGCAGCCCTTGTTGGTGGCCGCCGACTTGCAGCGGCCCGCGGCTATCGAACAATTGCAGGTCCTGGGCGAACAACTCGGCTTACCGGTATATGCCGATCCGCACGCCCCCGACCCCGTGGCCTTATGCCAGGCGGCGGTAAAGCAGGCCCAGGCCATGGAAGCCAAGGTATTGATACTCGATACCGCCGGCCGGTTGCACATCGACCAGGAGTTGATGGACCAACTCGGTCAGATCGACCGCCGCGTGGGGCCGGACCAGGTTTATCTGGTGGTCGATGCCATGACCGGTCAGGATGCGGTCAAGAGCGCCAAGGCCTTTAACGAAGCCCTGGAACTGGACGGCGTGATCATGACCAAGCTGGACGGCGACGCCCGGGGGGGGGCGGCGCTATCGGTCAAGGCCGTGACCGGCGTGCCCATCAAGTTTATCGGCACCGGCGAGCACCTCGACGCCCTGGAAGAGTTTCATCCCGATCGCATGGCCGGCCGGATCCTCGGCATGGGCGACGTGGTCACGCTGGTGGAACAGGCCCAGGAAAAATTCGACCACGAGGAAATGGCCAAGCAAGAGGCCCGCCTCCGCAAAGGTCAGTTCACCCTTGACGACTTCAAAAATCTCTTGGGCCAGACCAAAAAACTGGGGCCTATCAATAAAATAATGAGTATGATTCCCGGCATGGGCTCTTTGAGCCAAATGACGGGCGAGGTGGACGCCGAGATGGACATGCGGCGTTTGGCGGGAATCGTCGATTCGATGACGCCCGAGGAACGCTCCAACCCGTCGAAGGTGATCGATCAAAGCCGGCGCCGCCGCATCGCCGCGGGGGCGGGGGTCCAACCGCACGAAGTCAACGACCTGGTCAAGCAATTCGACGGCATCGCCGACATCATGAAGCGGATGTCGTCCATGGGAATTCGTGATAGAATGAAGACCATGCAAGAGCTGCAACAAGGCGGCATGCTCAGTCCCGGCGGGAGACTGGCAAAGTCGAAGATTGGCACCGGCAAACGGCTGACATCGCAGGAAAGAGCCAAATTGAAAAAACTCAAGGAACGGGAGCTGCGGCGAAAAAAACGCGAGGCGAAAAAAAGCAAATAATTTTTTATGTTTAGCCCCGGCGTTTGCGCCGGGAGGCAATGGCAAAACCATATTTACGAGGAGAATAGCGTGGCAGTACGTATTCGGATGAAGAAGATGGGCGCAAGCATCGCCCCTTTTATCGGATTTGCGCCATGGACGGTCGCGTGCCCCGCGACGGTCGCGTGTTGGAACAACTGGGCACATACGATCCCTTGATTCCAGACACCGACGCCCGCGCGATCCTCAACGGTGAGCGGATCCAGTATTGGCTCGGCGTGGGCGCCCTGCCGTCGGATAAGGTGAAGGTGCTGATTAAGAAATACGGCGCAGAGGGCACGCACCTGGCGGCCCAGCAGGCAGCCCTTGAGCGCTTGGCACAGCAGCGCCGCCGACCCGAGCCGCCGCAACCCATTTCCAGAACGCCTAAACCAAAGAAAGCGGAAGCGGACCTCCTCTCGGCGCGTAAGTCCGACGCGGAACTAATCCGCGCCGAGGCCGAAGCCGCAGAGGAAAACGAATAAGTCCCATGCGTTTCGACGTCTTGAGCCTTTTTCCGGAGATTTTTCAGGGATACTTGGGGCAAAGTTTGTTGAAACGGGCCATCCAAGCCGGTTTGGTGGAGGTGCGCTTGCACAATATCCGCGACTGGTCAAAAGGAAAACACAATACGGTGGACGATCGCCCTTTCGGGGGCGGACCCGGCATGGTGCTGAAGGTCGAGCCGGTGGTAGAATGCGTGGAAGCCGTGCGGGCCATGGCCGACGATCCGGGTCGCCTGGTCATGCTCAGCCCCCAAGGCCGACGCCTCGATCAGCCCACCATAGAAGGGCTGGCAAGGCACGAGCGCATTTTGCTTTTATGCGGACGGTACGAAGGTTTTGACGAAAGAATTCGCTTGATCCTTCAGCCCGAGGAGATTTCCATCGGCGACTACGTGCTTAACGGCGGCGAAGTCGCGGCAATGGTGATTATTGATACGGTGATCCGGCTGGTGCCGGACGTGTTAGGAGACGAAGACAGCACAACGAGCGACTCGTTTTCGGGCCCCCGGCGCTGGTTGGAGTTCGCCCAATATACCCGGCCCCGGGAATATCGCGGCCTGGAGGCGCCGGAAGTCCTCTTAAGCGGAAATCACGAAGAAATTGCCCGCTGGCGCGAAGAAAACAGCCGCAGGCGAACACTTGATCGCCGAAGAGATTTACTAGATCAATAATTTGTGAAAGGAACTACAATGAGTGAAAAGATACTCTCCCTGGTCGAAAAAGGCAGCCTGAAGGAAGAAAAGCCCAATTTCGACATCGGCGACACGGTCGACGTGCACTGCCGCATCCTCGAAGGCGATAAAGAACGGATCCAAATTTTCAGCGGCACGGTGATTGCGCGGAGCGGCTCGGGCACGCGGGAAATGTTCACCGTGCGCCGCATTGTGCAAGGCGAAGGGGTGGAACGCAAATTTCCCTTGCATTCGCCGCGAATCGCTAAAATCGAGGTAAAACGATCGGGCGTGGTGCGCCGCGCCAAGCTGTATTATCTCCGCGAGCGCAGCGGCAAGAGCGTTCGCCTGCGCCAGCGCCGCATGGAAACGGAAGAGTAACGTATTATCCCGGTAATGTTTAATCAAAATATTTTGTCTCGCTGGCTCCGGCGGCTTTTTCCCAAGAGAAGTTTGGGACAGCGGGGCGAGGCGGCGGCCGCAAGGTATTTGCGCCGCCGGGGCTACAAAATCATCGCCCGGGGCGACCGCTTGAAAAGGCAAGATGAACTGGACATTGTCGCCGCGCGCGGCAAGACGATCGTCTTTGTGGAAGTCAAAACCCGCGGCTCTTCGGACGACGGCCATCCTGCCGAGGCCGTGGACGCGGCCAAGCAGCGCCGGCTCACCCGCTTGGCCGTCACATTCTTGAAGCGTCACGGCCTGTTGGAGCATCCGGCCCGCTTCGACGTGATCGCCGTTACCTGGGCGCCCGGCAAATGGCGCCCGCGCATAGAACATATCGAAAATGCCTTCGAAGCCGTGGGGCAGTGGGAATTTTATTCCTGAGGTGGCGTTAATCACTTTTCCGTGAGTTCATTGTTGGGGCGACAGGTGTAGGGTGCGTGAAACGCACCGATCATCTGAAGAGAAATATCTTGGTGTGTTTCACACACCCTACATGAGTTCCGCCAGCGCCGCGGCAAAGGCCGCAGAGGCGCCGGCGTCGAAAAGGACGAAGCTGACCAACTCGGGCCTGCCTTGTTCACGCAGAAAGTCAATGGCCGTGGAAAGGGCCGTGGCGCGGCCAGATCGATGGGGTAGCGATAGCGCCGGTGCTCAGGGCGGGAAAGGCGATGCTGCGGCAATCGTGTTCCAGGGCCAGTTCCAGACTGCGGCGAATGGCGCCGGCGAGCAATTCGGCCTCGCCGTGTGCGCCGCCGCTCCACACCGGTCCCACGGCATGGATCACATACTTGGCCGGCAGCTTGCCCGCGCCGGAAATGACGGCCGAACCCGTGGGGCAGCCTTGGGGATAGCGGGCGTCGGTTTCGGCCATGATGCTCGCTCCGCCGCGGCGATGGATGGCCCCGTCCACGCCGCCGCCGCCCGCCAGTCGGCTATTGGCCGCATTGACAATCGCATCCACTTGTTGCAGGGTAATATCGCCCTGGCGAAGTTCCAGAATCGTTTTATTGATTTCAACACGCATAATGATTTTCTATGGGGATTTATGCGGCTGTTGATTTTCCTCCCAAATTCTCTCGGGCAGAACAAATCGCAATACCGGCCTTAAAACTTGCGGCGGCCGAGGCAGCTCGAATCGCGAGCCCAGGATCCAGGCCAGCGCGACGTATGCAATACTTAAACCCACTAAACCGCCAAGGACGATTTCTATGAAGATACGAACGGCGTTTTTGGGTTTGCGCTGGATGCGGCGTCGCTGGAGAGAAGATTCTGCCTGGCCGGAAAATTCTCCTGGAGGCTTGTCCTGCCGGTTCGTAATTGCAGCCAACGCTTCCGCGTCGAGATGGCTCTCTGTTGCCGAAGCAGTGTCTGCCGCCGTAAAATCGTGCTCTGATGTATCAGTGTCCAAAGCCAGAGCGCTAAACTCAACTGGAAAAACCGGGCCTCTCGAGGGCGGCAGGTTGCTTGCCGATTGCTCGGACGCGCCGGTCGGCTGTGCAATTTCCGCAACCGTCACCGGAATCAGTTCCGGCGGGACCAACTCCAGCGCCTCATTAAGCGGATACTGAGCGCCGCAGAGGGGACAGCGAACCAAAGCCGCCCTATCGAGCCGCTCGGGAATCGTAACCATCTGCGAGCAACGCGGGCAAGTGGAAATTGTCGGCATAAACATTACTCAATTTCGAGTAATACCCATGTTTAACGCTTCTCCCCGAATCGTCAAGTATACCATGCCGGATTAACACGGCAACAAGAAAAATCATAAGTTCAAGCCGTACAGTGTATAGAATTTTTTCTGCAAATGATCCATGAGCGGTTCGTGTGAGAGCGGCCGGCCGGTAACGGTTTCCACCAATTCGGCGGCCGTATAGCGATGCCCTTGACGATGGATCTTCTCCCGGAGCCAATTGCAAAGCGGCTCAAAATCGCCGCGCTGGAACATGGCGTCCAGATCGCCCAATTCCTTTCGGGCTTGGTCAAAGAATTGGGCGGCATAGAGATTGCCCAGCGCATAGGTGGGAAAATAGCCGACCCCTCCCGCGCTCCAGTGAACGTCCTGCAACACGCCCTGGGCATCGCTGGGCGGGGTGATTCCCAGATATTTTTGATACTTTTCGTTCCAGGCGCGGGTAAATCGGCTGCCTGAAGATCGCCTTCAAGCAGGGCAAGTTCCAGCTCAAAGCGGATTAAAATGTGCAGGTTATAGGTGAGTTCGTCGGCTTCCACGCGAATCAGCGACGGACGCACTTCGTTGATTGCAAAATAAAAGTCATTTAGCGTTACATGTCCCAGCGCCAGCGGGAAGAGTTCTTGAGCCTGGGGATAGAAAAAATTCCAGAACGCCCGGCTGCGGCCGACGAAATTTTCCCAGAGGCGCGATTGCGATTCGTGGATTCCCAGTGAAATTGCCTCGCCCAGCGGCAGACCGTAGTGTTGCGCGGGCAGGCCCTGCTCGTAAAGGCCGTGGCCGGCCTCGTGCAGAATGCCAAACAAGGCCATGTTAAATGAGTTTTCGTCGTAGCGCGTGGTGATGCGGCAGTCGTGCGGTCCGATACCAGCACAAAAAGGATGGGCGGTCACATCGATCCGCCCCCGGGTGAAATCAAAACCGATCGCCTCGGCAATGCGCCGGCCAAAGGTTTTTTGCGTTTCCAGGGGGAAATCCCGTTGGAGAACGTCTGTGCGCGGAAGTCGGCCGCTAAGCAAAATCGTAGTTACCATGGGCACCAACTGCTCGCGCAAGCCGGCCAAGACCCGGGCGATGTCGGCCGTTCGTGCTTCCGGCTCGTAATCGTCCAAGAGCGCGTCGTAGGGATGCTCCTCGTAACCCAGCGCTTCGGCCTGTTGCTTCTTCAGGAAAATAGTTTTTTCCAGGAGCGGCCGGAACAGGGCAAAGTCGTTCCGCTGCCGGGCCTCTTGCCAGGCTTGCTGTCCCAGGACCGCGGTCCGGGTGAGTTCTTCCACCAATGATTGCGGAAGCTTGATTTTTTTGTTGCGCGTACGTTTCAAGCGGCGGATCACCACGGCCGTATCCGAGGTCGGATCGGCCGCCAAAGGGCCGGCGGCCAAGGCCTCGAGATGGTCGCCAAAGGATTTGTCGACCCAACGTTGATGCACCAATCCGGCGATAAAAGTCGACTGTTCCGCGCGATATTCACCACCGGCCGGGGGCAGATACGTCCGCTCGTCCCAGCCCAGGAGCGATTCGATCGAAGCAATCAAGGCCATCTGCCGGGCATGACTGCAAACCTGCTCGTACATGGGCGACATATTTTCGGTCATCATCTTGTCCTGCTGAAGAAAGCATGAAGAGAGGGGAAAGCTTACGGCCCAATTAATCTTAATCGCCCGCTCCGGCTATCCCACAATCCCGTTCGATTTGTCGGGCTTTATTGCTGAAACCCCAAAATTCGTTATCGTGCGACATCGGCCGCGCCTGTCGCACAGTAGTCGACAAAGAATCATCTTCAAACGGCTCACCGCGGAGGTTCCAACTCCTACAGCCTGACATACCCATGACAATCAGCGCCGCCGCGAATCCACCAAGCCAGACAAGCCGGCATTTACGGCCAAGATGGGAAATGGTTTGGAACATAGCGAACGCGATTAAAAGAGGCAATTGGAAAAGAGGGGGAAGTTTCGCAAATCTCACTATCTGTGTCCAGTCCAATTTTTCTTGTACAATATACAGGGTCCTCGAATCATTCTGTTTTCTAGATTACCATAACGCAACTTATTTATTATTAAGCAATTAAGTTCATCCTTAATCCCTCATCCTTCATCCTTTATCATGCCAAACCATACACTCGACATTTTGGTTGTTTCCCCCCATCCGGATGATGCGGAACTGGGAATGGGCGGAGCCATATTGAAATTCAAATCCGAAGGGCTGCGTGTGGGGGTTTTGGATTTGACCTCCGGCGAACCCACGCCTTTTGGTACACCCGAAACGCGGATCCAAGAGACCCAGGGCGCCACGAAAATTTTAGGCCTGGATTGGCGGGAAAATCTGGGACTGCCCAATCGCAGCCTGGAACCGACGCTTGCGGCCCGGGCACAACTGGCCGGCGTGTTGCGCCAGACCCGGCCGCGCTGGATTTTCGCCCCTTATTGGATCGACGCCCATCCCGACCACGTTGCCGCCACCCAGCTTATCGAGGCCGCCAGGTTCTGGTCAAAATTGACCAAAACCGATCTGCCCGGACAACCGCATTATCCCCAGCGGATTTATTACTACTACTGCATCCATTTGCGGATCATTCCGCAACCCGCGTTCGTGCTGGACATCAGCGAATTTTGGGAGCGGAAACTGGCGGCAATCAGTTGTTATCGCAGCCAGTTCATCGAAGGCCGGGATGCCGAGTCGCCCAGCTTTTTGGATCGGCTTCGTGATCAGGCGGCCACGTGGGGCTGGTCGATCGGCGCCAAATACGGCGAGCCATTTGCCAGCCGCGAGCCGATCGGCCTGGAAACGATGCAGGGAATAATATGATGATATAACCGAACCGCGACCGACCAACCTTCGGTTGGTGCCCGTCGCGGCTTTACAATATGCGCAAAATATGCTCAAATATCACCACAAAAACTCTATCCCCTATTCCCTGTCCGCTATTATGCTCCACATTGTCCTGTTCGAGCCTGAAATTCCTGATAACGCCGGCAACATCGGCCGAACATGCGTGGCCGTAGGCGCCAAACTGTGGCTGGTCCGGCCGTTGGGATTTCGACTCGATGATCGCCATTTACAGCGAGCGGGAATGGACTATTGGGAGCATTTGGAGTGGGATGTAGTCGACGATTGGGCGGTGCTCGCCCAGCGCCTTCCCAAATCGCGGCCGTGGCTGTGCACCAAGACCGCTAATAAACTTTACACCGAGGCCTGTTACAGCCCGGACGATGTCTTGGTTTTCGGCAGCGAATCGCGGGGCCTGCCGCCGACTTTACTGGTTGAAAACGCCGACCGTTGCCTGCGCATTCCCATGCACGAAAACGCCCGGAGTTTGAATCTTGCCGTCAGCGTGGGCATCGTCGCATACGAGGCAATGCGACAAATCACAAACGGCAAACCTAGCATATCTTGAAATATCCTGATAAAATCCCCTCTCCCTCAGAGAGAGGGTGAGGGTGAGGATAATTTGATCTTGTTGGCTGGATAATTAGATTGCTCTTTGCCCTCGACAGGAGACGAAAATATGATACACTGCAAGACTCGGGCACTTGGTTTGCCACATTGTAAAAAGACGCGGGGTGGAGCAGTCCGGTAGCTCGCGAGGCTCATAACCTCGAGGTCGCAGGTTCAAATCCTGCCCCCGCCATTCACACATAACCCCACGGTTGCGAAATCGCGACTGTGGGGTTTTTTGTTGCCTTGACCCAATTTGGAGAATTACATGCTGTATTGCTACTGGTGGCATCGCTTACACCAGCGCCACTTCGATATCGATAGTCATTGAAACGATCAGTCTTCTCAAGCATCAGTAACGAACCATAAGTGCGTACAGCAGTAAATGTTACGAATTCGCACGAAAACAGGACTGCCGCAAGCGCCTCTTGACAGACGTTCCGCAAGATGTTAGCGTGGGTGATATAGTCCTGTGGCGTTTTCTGGAGGACTGCTATATCCAGCCCTGCTGTTTTGATGGAAACCTTCGTTGCTTGATGGGGAGCGCAATATACTCCCGACAAAAAGAGGCTCGCAGGCTGAGAGAGAACATCGATTGTCAACCGCATTGCATCGCTACTGTGGAGAAACGCAATGTTTGAGAAAACAAGAACCATTGTTGTCGTCATACTAGTAGCCTCGTTGATCGTGTTCTTCGGGAGACCCGTTCAAGCCCACGTCATGAGCATTCCGGTGGCCAATTACAGCTACGAGGCCAACGGCGAGCAACCCTCAGTCGCCGATGGCGCGTGGACAACCATAATCGCTGACTGGACCACCGATAATACGGCATTGATCGTTGTGCGCAATCCAACTGACACCCAGTTTGCAGGCGCCGCGGGAGACGGTGCTCTCCCCGCGCCCGCCAACGGAAGCCAGGCACTCTGCAATCTGTCGATGTCCGACACCGGAAAATTGACGAGCGTAGCGCTAGACATCCCGCCGGTGTGGCAGGACGGCACGCCGATCGGCAACGGAGCCGGCGGGCTCCAACACGGCATCACATACACCCTGACTGTGGCAGCTGGGCAGGCATTAGACGCCACGGTGCCACCCATTAATACGGCTATCGAATTTAATTTACCCACCTTCTGTCTGGGTCAGATATACAAATTCTGGCTTGGCGAGTATCGTCCGACGGGCGGCTTTGAGGACTTCACTCTTGTCGGCAACTTTGACAGTTGCCTAGACAGCGGCGGCGGTATTTTCGCCCCTGTGAACGTCGGTGACCCCATAACTCTGAGCCTTTTGCTTGGCCCGGGAGTCTTCGTGGACAATGTCCGGGTGACCATAAGCGATGTTCCCGAACCGGCAACGCTATGTTTGCTTGGGCCGGGTGCGCTCATCATATTTGTCTATGCTGGCGTGCGGCGTTGGAGGGACTAGGTTTTCAACCGATGCCTAGGGTTATGTAAAGCGAGATAAGTGTCCTGTCTCGCTGGTCCGGCTACAAAATGTTCAAATACCGTTTTGTCCCCGCCACTTTTACGAAAAGGGTTGTGCTTGATCAACAAGCACAAACCTTTTAGCTTTCTTGCTAATCTATTTTAGCCCTACCATGCGGGCTGAAATAGGCACTAATACCAATTCCAATTCAAACCTGCGCGTTGCTAGCATTCCAAAACGAGAAAAAACGTCCATAGTATGCAGTTGCCTTGCCTATTTTATCGATTGACAGTATACCGTATACGATATATACTTCAAATGTGCCTTGAAGGAAAAAATGAAAAATGACCAAATCGCAAAGGCCTCAACTCAACGAGCAGACTAGGAAGCCTTTGGTTTGGCTGCATGGCGAGGTGAAAACTCCGCCGTTCACGGCTGAGGGCAGGCAAGAGGCTGGAATGCTGCTCAGACTACTACAGGAAGGAGCAAAACTGGGAATGCCTCTGGCGGAAACATTGCCCGATGTTGGAACTCGTTGTGGGGCGTTGCGCGTAAGGGACACGGGGCACAACTGGCGAATCATGTACCGTATCGATGCCGACGCAGTGTTGGTCCTCGACGTGTATCCAAAGAAGACGCGGAAAATTCCGAACGAGGTGATTCATCGATGCAAGGATCGTCTGAAGCAGTATGATGTGGCGGTAAAGGACTGCAAGAAAAATGGGTGAACGAACTAAGGAGCGAACGATGAATTTTGCAAAACGCAAGGCCTTGGAAGCGGCCGGCTGGAAGGTGGGCGACGCCGCCGATTTCCTGGAGATGGATGACGCGGAACGCCAAGTGCTCGATGCGCGGGTTAAGCTTGCCCTGGCGGTTCGACGACAACGCCAAGCCTGCCGCTTGTCACAGAAAGCATTAGGGCACAAGCTTGGGACGAGCCAACCCCGAGTCGCCAAGATCGAGCGCGCCGCTTCGGACGTGTCGCTGGACCAGCTTATGCGGGCTTTTACGGCAGTGGGAGGCCGGATCGTGGTAAAAAATACAGTGACGAAACCGAAGAAGGGCAACTCGGCCAAGAAGTCGTCACAAGGCACTTTGATCGTGGAAGCTTGCGTATCCAAATAGATTTGGCGGCACATTTGCGAGTTTCTTATGGACACATGGATCCGTCAGACCATAACCCGAAACAGTCGATTTTAATCGACCTGCGGGTTATGAAACTTTCGACAAGCGGCCTGTCTCTGTCATGGTGTAAATTGGCCGTTTGAAAACCGTTCGGCCCCCGCCACTTAAATAGCGGTAGCAAAATTATGTTACTGTTATACGATCCGAAAAAGCCGAGGACGGCGACAGCGGCCTTTTTGTTTTTATTGTAACTACTCTCGGTTCTCGGACAGGGCGGTGCTCATCAAAGGCTAGCCGGACCAAGGATTGCCTCTATTGGCCTATACTGGTGTCGCGAGACCGCGCTTCTTGACAATATCGAAACACCTGATAGGTTGGTTATGTAGGCTCATTTTTTCGGCGTCTGATCCGCGTGCCAACCACTGATAGTATTTCCGGGGGCAAGCAATAATGTATGGGACTGTCACGAATTGGGAAGTTCTGACCCATCCGCTAGTTACCATCCAGTGTTTTGGATGGCGAATTTTCTTTAAGGCTTTATTATCCGGGCAGGATAAAACCTTTCTTTCCGTGCTCCGGGGGACGAATATCTTTGCCCACTCCACATCCAGACGCCCGAACTTCTGGAGCGAAGCATTCAACTGGAATTACGTGCGAAACGGATGTACGCAGCTTTTGCCAAAGCCTTTGCGTCAATAGGATCGGTAAGACACTTTTTTGAAGTCCTAGCCCAGCAGGAACAGGACCACGCCGATATGCTGGAGCTATGTCGGGCTGCTTCGATTCGAGGCGGCTGGAAGATAAATTATCTCAATCCTTGGCAAGATTACCTTCCCCGCCTCGAACAACAGATGCAGGCGGCCGAGGCCGCAATGTATTCCATTACGTCTTTGGAAGTCGCTTTGCGGTTGGCGGTTCAGATCGAATCGGCGGAGATCAACCAGGTCTTTCAGGCCATCCTTGCGGCCAGCAATTCGCTTTTTGTGAAAAAATTATTGAAGTTTCGGAATGCAATAGAGGATCACATTTCTTACATTGCTGATATGCTTCCCGAACTGTCTCCGCAGTTGATGCAGGATTCAAGGGAACTCCGGGCGAAGTTCTTTCCGGTGGTAGGAGGTCATTGAAGAAGCGCTTATATGCATTTCAATTTGAAACAGCGCGGTCATATTCATCGGTCGAGTGTGGTTTTCCTCAGGCTAATTACGCGGCAACGCGCCATTTTAATCGAGAACAGGTATTAAAAATCCCTTGCGGCTTCGCCGCCGCGCCAAGCCTTGGCGTGTCGCGGCCAGCCGCGATTCGGCTTTTTTTTTAGGATTTTGCCCGTCAATACCAGCTTAACGGCCGGCATCTTGATTTCCACTATTACCTAATAACTTTTTGGATTTGACAGCAACTCCCCTGGTTGGTAGCATTTCGCAATGACATTCTATTCCGAAAGGATACCATATCGTGACAAAACGCACTACAAAATTGCTGCACTTAGGCGCGGGTTTTCTGCTGGCGATGATCTGGGCCGCCGGGGGCCCACAACTTCATACTTACTCCGCCGCGGCGGAGCAGACGCAATCGACTATCACGGTTGGACCCAGCGGCGCCAACTATACCAGTATTCAAGCGGCCATTGATGCCGCAGCCATAGGGCAGATCATCGAGGTTCGCAGTGGAACCTATCGAGAAAACGTGAAGGTCAACAAACAGGTTGTACTGCGCGGCGTGGATACCGGCGGCGGCAAACCGGTGGTGGACGGCGGCGGGCACGACAGCGCCATTACACTCTCCGCCGATCAAATCACACTGGAAGGTTTCAAGCTGACCGGCTCCGGCATGAAATTCGGAGATGCCGGGATTCTGGTCACGTCGAAAAATAACACGATTCGGAACAATATTTCCGTCAAAAATCACACCGGCATCATGCTCCAGCAATGCAGCAAGAATACAATTACCGGCAACGAGGCCGGTGAGAACCATAACGACGGAATTTGCCTTATTGGAGCTGCCCAGAACACGATTTCGGCTAATACCGCCAATGCCAACAAGCACGCCGGCATCTGGCTGGACGGCTATAAGCAACGCGGCCCCATGGTGCCCGCCGATCACAACACCCTGGAGGGAAATACCGCCCTTGACAACGCCGCGTTTGGCATTGCCCTGAACACCGGCGCGGATGACAACATTGTCAAGGGCAATCGGACCTCGGGCAACCACGAGGCCGGAATTTTGATCAATTGCGGCCCAACACGGAACACTGTTTCCGAGAATCTGGTCAACAAGAATCCCAAGATTGGAATCCTTTTTACGGCTGCCGGTGCTGAAAACCGCATCCTTGCCAACCAGATTCAGGAAAACCAAAGCGGCATTGAGGTGCTCAGTTCGCCGGGAAACATTTTTACGTCAAACCAAGTCAACGGGAACAGTTCCTACGGGATTCGCGTCGATCAAATGACTCCCATGCACTTCATTTCGACGATGTGTGTTTTCTCTCTGAACAACCTGATCGACAATAAAATCAACGCCTACGATGCCTCGGGCAAACCATGGCAGGCACCCGCCAACATGCCCCAGATGCCCCCGGAGGTTCTCAAGATGCTTTCCGCCGCCAACCAATGGGACGATGGCAAGAGGGGCAATCACTATAGCGATTTTACAAAGCCCAGCGAGGGCTGCGTGGATGCCAATCACGACGGCATCAGCGACAATCCGCATCCCATTCCCGGCGGCGCAGCCGTGGATCGTTTCCCTCTGGTTTCACCGGTCTCAAGGAACTAAAAGGGGCCAGAACAGCGGCGGGCCGATGGCGCCCATACTCTACTTTGCCGCGCTAGGAGTTTCATCCGCCTGCTCTTCTTTTTCCGCGAAGTCCGTTTTCACAACGAGGGGAGGCATCGTTTCTCTCAGTTTTCTGATTTCCATGCCAAGTTCTTTTGCTTGGGCTTCATGAGGGTCGGATAAGTAGTGGCGTTTTGCGTACTGATAGACGATCAATCCCTCGTCATCCACATACTTAACCAGCATCAGATTCCACTCTGCGACAAGCTCCGGTTTTTCAGCCCACATCAAGAAGTCCAGCAGACCCTGTCCCGTCTTCTCATCTTTATATACTTCACACCGATTCGCGGGATCTTTTGCTTTTATCGATTCATCCATTTTTTGCAGATATCCATCTACCCCGATCTCTTTGGGGAATTTCAGGAAAACATGGACCGCCATCAACTGGTTCCAGTGTTCAAGCGTTTCGCCCGCGGGGATATATTCCTTAAGCAATTGGTCCTCTTTCTCAGAGGTGAAAGCCCGATAAAAACGCTGGCCGTTCAGTTCCAGATAGTACCGCGGCCTGGACTGGCCGACAGCCC
The DNA here is from genome assembly GCA_963820545.1 of Pirellulales bacterium. Classification (GTDB taxonomy): domain Bacteria; phylum Planctomycetota; class Planctomycetia; order Pirellulales; family Thermoguttaceae; genus CAWGAJ01. The sequence goes on along the minus strand of CAWGAJ010000002.1, from coordinate 813,614 downwards.
CGTCCTCTGCCGTGCAAATCCGTTGGCCGCCAACGCAGATGTCCAGTGCAAAGAGCACTCCCACAAGGAACCGTTTAGCGAAAAAACATCTAGGCAACATTTTACTCCCCTTAAGAAAAGCAATATCTACATCCCATTTTTGCAGAATCATTGGTTAAACATACCTTATTCCTTTTCCAGAGTGCTTGGTAACAGAAAATGACATCCGGTTCCCTTTCATTTTCCCCTCAAGACATCGGAACGAGAGAGATCCACTAATCATTGTCGCATAAGTAGTTGCGGCGACATGCTATAGTTGTATAGTGGCTTATCTTATTCTCATCTTTAGCGGCATCGGGCTTTGGCCGGGCTGATACGGTTAGGTTCAGGCATTTGCTTGCGGCTGTAGACCGTGCCATACTTTTCGGAGAACAATAGAGATGCGCATTGGATCCAATCTTTCCGGCGTTAATCTGACGGCTTTGAATAATCTGATGAAGGTGAGCAACAGCATGGCGCTGATCACCCAGCAGTTGGCCACGGGCAGCCTGCTTAATCGGGGATCGGATAACCCGGTCGCATTAATCGCGGCCGAACAAATCCGCGGTGAACTAACCGCCATCGAAGCGGCCAGCCGTAATGCCGCCGACGCCCATAACATGATTAACGTGGCCGATTCCGCGATGGGCCAGGTTGGCGATCTTTTGCGAACCATCAAGGGTAATGTAGTGGAAGCCACCGGCAACGGGCTGAGCGATGCGGATAAACAAGCCAAGCAGATCGAAATCAATGCCGCCATCCAGGGCATCAACGCCATTGGCGCCAACACGTCGCTAGGCGGACAAAAACTGCTCGACGGCCAGACGATCACGCTGAAGCTTTCGCCGATTCCGAATGATACGACAACGCTCACGCTGCCTGATGTCAATGCCGGCTCGCTGGGCGGCGAGGCCGGCAAGCTCGGCGATTTGGCCGCCGGCGGCAGTGCAAACGTGGTCAACGGCGATTTAGCGAAGGCCATGGAGATCGTCACCTCGGCCGAAAGTCAAATCGCCCAAGACCGGGCCCAGTTAGGCGCATTCGACAAGTACGTCGTCGGCTCCTCGCGCGGTGCTCGATATCATGCAAATCAGCCTCAGTACGTCGCTGAGCCAAATCGCCGATACCGATATGGCGCAGTCGATGTCGTTTTTAGTCCGCGATGAAATCCTCGCCCAAGCTACCCTGCAAGCGCTGGTGACTGCCAATCGCAACCGAGGAATGGTTTTGCAGCTTTTGGGCGAAAATAGCAGTAAGAATTGAAGTGATGAGGCCAGCCAAGCAGTTCCATTACTGATTTGAATCGTCAGGCACGGAGTGCCTGACCTACTTGGCTAAACAAAAACTCCCGACACAAGTGTCGGGGCTAAACTAAGCCCCTATCTCGAATCTCCATTCCCGATCCCCGAATCCCTTTCTATCTACCCCATCTACTATTTAGGGATTCTAATAAAACCTCGCGTATAAATACATTAAAGATCTTACGTCATTGATTTATCAATAACCCGCCGTGTATTCACGGCGGGCTAAATAGAGGTTTTGTTAGAGTTCCTTATTCTAAAATTCTTCGGCGGCGTAGCCGGCGAATTCCTCGTAGGGTTTTTGGGCGAGATTTTCGAAACGGGTGTGCTTGGCAAACCAGGCGAGTTTGACGTCGCCGGTGGGGCCGTTGCGTTGTTTGGCCACGATGGCGTCGGCCAATCCGGAAGTGCCCGCCTGTTGGGCTTCCTCGCGGGTTTGATAGTATTCCTCGCGGTGGATGAAGACTACCACGTCGGCGTCTTGTTCGATGGCGCCGGACTCGCGCAGGTGGCTGAGCCGGGGGCGATGTCCTTCTTTTCCGGGCTCGGCCTGGCGGTTTAATTGGGCCACGCAGATCAGGGGAATTTGCAGTTCGCGGGCGAGGGTTTTCAGGCGGCGGGTCATTTTGGCCACTTGTTCTTGGCGGGGATCTTTGGGATCGTCGGGCTGCATGAGTTGCAGGTAGTCGATAACCAGCAGCCCCAGGTTTTGTTTGCGTTTCATGCGCCGGGCACAGGCGGCGATTTCGGTTACCGTGTGGCTGGGCGTATCGTCGATCCAGAGCGGCGCATTGCTGAATTTGGCCGAGGCCTCGGCCAGTTTGCGGTGATCCTCGCCGGAGAGGAATCCGCTGCGGAATTTGTTGGCGTCGATTTTGCCTTGCGAGCAGAGCATGCGTTGGGCAAGTTCCAGGCGGGCCATTTCCAGGCTGACGAAAAGCGTGGTGATATTGCTTTCAATGGCCACGTTCTCGGCGATGTTGATGGCCAAGGAGGTTTTGCCCATGCTGGGCCGGGCGGCGAGGACGATCAATTCCGAGTCGTGCAGGCCGCCGGTGAGATTGTCCAGGTCGCGGAAACCGGTGGGGATGCCCACGCCTTCGCCCCGCTGGAGCCGGGCGTCGATGCGGTCAAAGGCCTCCACTAAAAGATTCTGAATGTTGATCGTACGATCGGTGCTCCGCTGGTCGTGCACGGCGAAGATTTTTTGTTCCGCCTGGCTAACGATTTCCTCCGGGCCGACGGTGGCATCGTAAGCATCGCGGATGATTTCGCTGCCGGCGTGGATCAGCTCCCGAAGGGTGGCTTTTTCGCGAACTATTTTGGCGTAATACACGGCATTGGCGGCGTAAGGCACCGATTGGGCCACCTCGGCCAGATAGGCCGCCCCGCCCACGGTCTCGAAATCGCCCGAGTGCTTAAGATGTTCGACCAAGAGCATGGCGTCGATCCGCTTGCCCGTTTCCTGCATGGCCAGCAGATGGCGATAAATTATTTCATTTGCCTGCGCGTGAAAATCCTCGGGCCGTAGCAGCAACGCCACCTCGTCGCAGAGATTGCAGTCCAAAAGCAAGCTGCCGAGGACGGCTTTTTCCGCTTCGATACTCTGCGGCGGCAGGCGATCGAGAATTTCGGAACTCAACCGGCCAACGGACTGAGCTCCATCAATACGTGTGGAAGTAGGCATGATAAAGAAAGGGGTCAGGGGTCAGGGTTCAGGGGCCGGAAATGAATATAGAACTTTTCGCTGAAATATACAACCAGTCGATCAGGTGCTCTGTCGGCAATTGTTATGCGGCAGGTACTCTTTAACTATCGAGAAAAAAGCCCACAGGATGCAACCCGTGGGCTTAAAATGCACAAAATTGGTGGTTGAGCGATTCTCTAATTTGCCGTGTCTACGTCTTCGGCCACTGAGGGGACTACCCAAATTTTTACTTCCGTGTCCACGTCCGAGCCGAGATGAATTTTAATGGTGTACAGACCCAATTCCTTCAACGGGCCTTGGAGCCGGACCTGGTCTGGTCCGATATGGAAGCCCACGCGCTTTAGGGCATTGGCTACATCCGAGGCATTGACCGAACCGTAGAGGTGGCCCTCGTCGTTGGTGTTGGCCTCGATGGTAATGCTTTGCTGGGCCAAATCGGCGGCCAGGCTCTGCAAACCGGCCATGCGGGCCTTCTCGATGGCTTCTAGTTGCGCCCGGTGTTTTTCCACCATGCGTTTGTGATGATCGGTGGCAATGGTGGCCAGACCTTGGGGAATAAGATAGTTCGTGGCATAACCCCGGTGGACTTCCACCACGTCGCCTTGCTTGCCGAGATGTTCCACGGTCTGGATCAAAAGCAGTTCCACGCCGCCATGCAGAACCTTTGGGCAATCGCTTGCCGCTATGTTTATCTCGAGCTTTTGCGGATGCATTTGTAGTACTCATTAAATGTTACACCTTAAATAATTCAAAAGGGGATGTCGTCGCCCGTGGCTTCGGGCGGGGGCAGGTCAAAATCGTCGGGCGGGGCGGGCTGTGCAGATTCGGAACTTTGCCGGGCCGCGTTTTGACCCGCAGGGGCTGCTCCGCCGCGTCCCTCGCCCTTGCGACCCGAGCATTTGCATGCGCTCGCATACCACGCGGAGCCGGGAGCGTTTCTGCCCGTCTTGCGTTTCCCAACTGTCGAGCTTCAGCCGACCCTCGATCAACACCGGCGATCCTTTGCCCAGGTATTCGCTGGCCACTTCGGCCGTCCGACCCCAAAAAGTCACGTCGACGAACGTGGTTTCCTCGATCCATTCGCCGTTGGAGTTTTTCCGCCGGTCGTTTACGGCCAGCCCGACGTCGGACACCGCGGTGCCGCTTTGGATGTAACGTAACTCTGGATCACGGGTCAAATTGCCCACCAGGATCACGCGATTAAAATTGGCCATGATGGTTCGCTCCTATTGATTCTTCTTCCACCGTGTTTTATTCTTCTTCAACCGCGTCGATGCTGATTCCCAATTCCTCGGGCTCTAGTACCACCGCGGGGATGATTTTTTCAGTGACGGGAGGGGCACCTCTTCTTCTCCGCTGCTGATGATGGCCGGGGCCGAGCGGGCGTGCTCGACCAAAGTGTCCACAATCCGCGGCTCGACCTTGAGGAACAAGCCCCGCAGCAGGTTTTCGTTGATCTGGCATTGCCGTTTTACTTCGGCCAATTTTCCGCTGTGGAGCCGGAAATAAATGAGCCAATAGGTTCCCTTGCGCTGTCCCTTGATCGGATACGCCAGGCGGCGCTCCTCCCAAAGCCGGCTGACCAGGATTTCGCCGCCCAGCTTTTCAATCAGTGCGGGAATCTGGCCGGACACTCCCTCGGGATCTTGCCCGTAGCGATTGGGATCGAAAATAAACAAACCTTCATAAACGTTAGCAGCCAAAGCATCGCTCCTCTTAAAATTTATCGTTATCCCCATTATATTGATTCATGCAGACTTCGAGGCCCTCGCGGACCCAGACGGCCACGGCCTCTGCGGCCCGCTGCACGGCCTGTTGGATTTGCGGAATTTCCTCCTCGCTAAACTTACGCAGCACAAAGTCGGTCCACTGGCAGCCTTCGGGCGGCGTGCCGATGCCCAGGCGCAAGCGGGGAAAATTTTCGTTTCCCAACCGGCGAATAATATCTTCCAATCCTTTTTGTCCGCCGGCCGATCCTTGCGCCGGATCCGCAATCGGCCCAAGGGCAGATTCAGATCGTCGCACAACACCAATAAATTTTCTTCCGGTATTTTATAAAAGTTTTTGGCCTCGGATACGCTCAGTCCGCTCAAGTTCATGTAAGTCAGCGGCGAGAGCAAGAGGGCCTGTTGTCCGCCGATTTCCGCTTCCAGCAGCTCGCCGTGAAACTTGTGTTTGACCGCCGAGGCCCCGCAATTTCGGGCCAACTCGGCCAGGATCGCATAGCCCACGTTGTGCCGAGTGCCCTCATACTTTCGGCCCGGATTGCCCAGCCCAACCACAAGTTTCATTTTTTCTAAATTGTGACCACTGGTCGCATTTTATGTCTTTATCGCGACCACCGGTCGCGGCTTTATGGTTATCCGTAATTTGCAATATCACTCTTCCTCTTTCTCTGCTTCTTCCTCCTTCTTGGCGCCGATGACTTCCGGTTCGCCAGGGGCCGCCTCGGCCGCCGCCTCTTCGGGCAGTTCTTGCGGCACAACGCACTCGACGACGATCGCCGCCAAATCTTCCACTAAAAGTTTTGCGCCCTGGGGCAGTTGGATGGCCGACAAGGGGATCGATTCTTCGAGTTTCAGATGGTTGATATTTACTTGCAGTTTTTCGGGTATCGATCCGGCCGGGCAAGCGATATCCACGTCGTGGATAAGCTGATTGATCACTCCGCCCTCGCGTACGCCCGGGGCCTCGCCGCGGAGCTCGATGTTCAAGGTCACTTCGACCACTTCGTCGGCCGAAATGCGGGTGAAATCCACGTGCAAAACGTGCGTGCCCCAGGTATCCCATTGCATATCGCGGATAAAGGCCGATTCCTTGACTGCCCCGGTCAGGTCCACCAGACGGCTGCCGTGGCGCAAGGTCGCGCTTAAAACGTCGGCCGAAACCGCCAGGCAAACGTTTTCCTCGCCGTGACCATAAAGCACGGCCGGGATTTTTCCCAACCGGCGCAGACGACGGTTATTCATTTTCCCTCGGCTCTCGCGAAGTTCCACGGTCATTTGTTCCGCCATGAGCATCCTCGATTATAAAAAGCCAACTTGGCTTCGCCGATCCATGTTAGCGCCCGAATGATTTCGTTCTGAATGATAATCACGGCCCTAAAGATGGCGAATCATTTATTTTGTCGCAATCATCAAGAAATGCAATCCCAGAGGAAGAAATTTCCGGCGATATTAACTACCCAAACAAGTGGCTTACGGATTCGTTGCGGTGGATGCGTTTGATGGCCTCACCCAGAAGAGGGGCCACGCTGAGTACGGTAATCTTGGCAATTTGCTTTTCCGCGGGCAGGGGGATGGTGTCGGTAATAATTAGTTTGTCCACCGGGGCTTTTTCAATGCTTTCGACTGCCGAGCCGCAGAGCAGCCCGTGGGTGGCGGCGAGATATATTTTCCGCGCACCATTGGCCTTCATCATCTCGGCGGCCCCGCAAATCGATCCGCCCGTGCTGATCATGTCGTCAAAGATCCAGACCACGCGCCGCGCACGTCTTGGCCGATGACGTGGGCTTGATTGGTATTTTCCGCGCTGCTGCGGCGTTTATCGATAATCGCCAGCCGGCCGCCGATGCGGGCAATGTGGAGCAGCGCCCGTTTAATGCTGCCTTCGTCAGGGCTGACGACCACGAAGTCGTCGGCCAGACCCATGTTTTTAATGTGCTCATCGATTACCGGCGCGGCGTAGAGATGGTCCACGGGAATGTCGAAAAATCCTTGGATTTGAGCCGTGTGCAAATCCATGGCCAACACGCGGTCGGCGCCCGCCCGGGAAATAAGATTCGCCACCAGTTTGGCCGTGATGGGCACGCGGCCTTCGTCCTTGCGGTCTTGCCGGGCATAGCCGTAGTAAGGGATCACGGCGGTAATGCGTTCGGCGCTGGCCCGCTTGAAACTGTCGATCATCACCAACAGTTCCATCAAGTTATCGTTGACCGGCGGGCAGGTGGGCTGCACGATGTACACGTCGCGCCCGCGCACGTCCTCGTCGATTTTGCAGGAGATTTCGCCGTCGGGAAAATTGCCCATGATCGCCCGGCCCTGCGGCAAGCCGAGATATTCGCAGATCTTTTTGGCCAAGCCCGGATGGGCGCGTCCGGTAAAAAGTTTCATGGAGTTCATTGTTCAGTTTTTAGTTTACAGTTATCAGTTTACAGTTTTTTCTTGTTCCCACGCTGGAGCGTGGGAACAAGATTGATTATTTCCTTTATCCTTCATCCTCCCCTGACGGCCATTTCGGCTTCTACCCGCTTAAGTTCATCCAAATTATTGATACTCAGCACCTCACAAGGCTGAAGCACGGGCACGGCCCGAACCTCCAGGTGCCGGGAAAGCAGTACGCCGGGAACATCGGTAAGGTAATACTCGCCCTGCTTGTTGTCGGGACGTATGTAGTCTAAAGCATCGAGCAGGTCTTGACAATCGAACACGTAATTACTCATGCTCACTTCTTTGATTTTTCGCTGCGCGTCGGTAGCGTCGCGATGCTCGACAATCGCTAAAAAATGCCCCTGGGCATCGCGGACCACTCTTCCCAGACCTTCGGGATTGTCGTTATAGGCCGTGCCAATAACGCAGGCTGCCGGTTGGCGCTGGTACTCCGCCAAAAGCGCGGCGACCGAGTTTGACTGTATTAAGGGGGCATCGCCGGCGACCACCAGGAGCGGACCGTAATAATCGGCCAGCAACGGCCGGCAACACATTACCGCATGTCCGGTGCCTAACTGTTCGCTTTGCAGGACAAAAGTCAAGCCTTTTCGACCATCCAGGGCCGCCTGGACCAAATCGGCTCGATACCCGACGACGGCAATGATTTTTTCCACGCCGCCTGCTGTCAAGGCATCAAGCACATAGTCGATCATTGGCCGACCGCAGACAGGCACGAGGACCTTGGGCAAATCGGATTTCATGCGCGTGCCTTTGCCCGCGGCCAGCACAACAGCCATTTTTTCACTCATGGATGCCTCAATAAAGGGGAATATTTTGCCTCGAAGCGGATCAATTTAAGGTATTGTAAAAAATACTTTCCACAATGCTATTACCCTTTAATCCGCCGGGTGTTCACGACTGGTCAAATGCAAATCCTGGGAGATTCCATGACGACTGACATTCACTAAATATACCAAACTGCCTCTTTTCGCAATCCCCTCTCTCAATCCCTAATTACCATTAATAACTATAAGCCATCTCCGGTCCCCTACGGGTCTTGGGCATTTTCCGCCGGCTGTTAGCCGGCGGCTGCCTGACTTTACTTTCCTGAGACTCGATAAACTGTTTTCCATCAATCCCCAATCCTGTTCCCTATCCCTTTCAATATATTGCCCTTCCCTTCCGTGGCTATTTTTGGTACTTACCGGCCTAATTGTCTAGAAATAGGGGCTTATTAAAGCCGCTATCAGAATGCGCTTGCATACTATTCTGGACATCACTTTTCCTATTAATTTCGTTCTTTTCCTGGGGATTTCCCATGAAACGTAATACTCTCCGCATCGGCTCGTTAGTGATAATTGTTGTCCTGGGAATAATCGCCTATGCCTATGGTCAGCGAGGCGTCGGCGATAGGCCTGAGGCGGAAAATAATTCGACCGAAAATATATCACCACTTCGAGTGGGCAACATGCAAACAATATTTTCGAGAAATCCAGGCATTAATCCCCTGCGTGATAAACAAGATGCCGCCGAGAATGCGGCTGAGAGAAAAACCACTTTAGATCCCCGGATTACCAGGATTTCAGCCGAGTTGCCGGCGGAGCATCCCGGCTCCAGCCCGCCGACTGCCGATCCCTTCGGTCTGAGCGCTCAGCGAGGTCGGTTGCCAGTCGAACAAACGATTCAACAGACGGCGTCCAACGACAGCATTCCCGATGCATCATCGCTGGAGGCATCGTCGGCAAGCGATAATGGCGATCAATCGCGATATCCACAACTCATCGGACCCGGGCTAGGCAGTCCTTCCAGCACCAATCAAAAATCAGACAACCACGACGCCGATGGTAACATCAGTGCTCCACCAATGCGGCAAAATCGACCTTCCCCGCCCATGGTCGAGCGGTATCCAGGCAGAGGAAGTTCGCCGGATAGATATTCCGACACTTCAAAGACTACCGATCGCTATCGCAATCAGGCTGCCAGCCAGATCCAGAATAAATCCAATCATCAGGAACCGGCCCGGTTCAAGGCCGATCCGTTTTCCGCGCCCACGGCCATTTCGCAGGACGCCAATCCGCCGCAAGATAGTTTCCTTGGTTCAAGCAAAGGCGACACGGCCGAAAATTTATCGACCATGGAAGGAACCGGCCAGCCCGGCTCAAAACAGTTAGAGGGTCCGCAGACGCCTCAAGTGACCATCCAAAAATTCGTTCCCCAGGAAATCCAGGTGGGCAAGCCTGCTGTATTCAAGATTACGGTCCGCAACACCGGCTCGATTGCCGCCAACCAGGTGGAAATTCACGACCAGACGCCCAAGGGGACCAGGCTGCTGGGCACCACGCCGCGGGCCTCGCAGGGCGTCCAGGGCGAAATTGTTTGGCCCCTGGGAGCACTCCGTCCCGGCGAGGAAGTATCGGTGGAAATGGAACTGATGCCCACGGCCGAAGGCGAGATCGGCAGCGTGGCCACCGTGCACATCGGCGCCGAGGCCTCTGCCCGGACAGTCTCCACCCGACCCAAACTGGTTCTCGAGACGTCGGCACCCGACCAGGTGCTGATTGGCGAGCAGATGACTCTGTCGATTGTTGTGTCGAATCTGGGCACGGGCGTGGCCACGGGCGTGGTGTTGGAAGATCGTATTCCCCAAGGGCTGCAACATTCAAAGGGCACGGAATTGGAATACGAAGTCGGCGATCTGCGCCCCGGCGAAAGCAAAAAATTGGATCTGCCTTTGGTGGCCGTTGCGGCCGGCCCGGTGGTCAACGTGCTTACGGCCCGGGCCGACGGCAACCTCCGCAGCGAAGACCGCTTGGAATTGCAGGTGGTCGCGCCCAAATTGGACATTGCCATGGAAGGACCAAAACGCCGCTATCTGGAACGCGAGGCGACGTATCAGGTGTCGATTTCCAATCCCGGCACGGCACCGGCTAAACAGGTGGAATTGGTGGCCTATCTGCCGCCGGGACTAAAATTTGTCAGCGCCAACAACTCCGGGCAATACGACGAAGCCAATCGCGCGGTGTATTGGCTACTGGAAGAATTGCCTTCCAACAAAACCGGATCGGTGGAATTGGTCACTTTGCCGATAGAAGCCGGCCAGCACAGCATTAAGCTGCGCGGCACGGCCCAGCGCGGTCTGGCGGTCGAGAAGGAACAACCGGTAATCGTGGAAGGTATTGCCGCAATCCTGTTCCAGGCAGTCGATCTTACTGATCCGATCGAGGTAGGCGGCGAAACGACATACGAAGTCCACGTGGTAAATCAAGGCTCCAAGGCCTCGAGCAATGTGCGTTTGGCCGTGCTTCTGCCGCCCGAATTGCAGGCCGTGGCCGCCGAAGGCCCCACGCGCCATGCGATCGAAGGCAACCGCGTGCTATTCGATGGACTTGCCCGGCTGGCGCCCAAGGCCGATACGACTTATCGCATTCGCGTCAAAGGACTGCGCCCGGGCGATCTCAGGACCCGTTTCCAACTGGCGACCGATGAGATGCAAAGCCCGGTCACTAAAGAAGAAAGCACCCAAGTCTACGCCGACGAGTAATTAGGGGTCAGGGATCAGGGGTCAGGGATTTGCCATAAAGCCGCGACTGGCGGTCGCGGTTTGGTTTTCAGCCGCGGGCCGCGGTAGAAGAACGCAGAAGTTGCGCGGGAACTAATCCATAATCTTTCATGACACCAACTGCTTAGTAATACCGGCCTGAAGCCTGTCTCCACGGTGCGAATGCGGATTTATCTAGATTCCGTGTCCCTGTCTCTTCTAGCAGTCAGATTATAGTGATTGTGCGGGAAAGGGAGATTTCACGCCTAGCGAGCAAGATACGGCAACAATTCATGAACTATAATTGCAGAAAAGGAGGGCAGAAAAAAATGTCTAACGAATATATTAACTGGAAAGAGTACTACTCTGTGGGGGATTATTCGCTTGATGCCCAACATCGGCAAATCTTGAAGGCTCTTAACGAGTTGTTTAAGGCCACATCAAACAAATCTAATCAAAAGATTATCAAGCCCCTTCTGGACCAACTCACCAATTACGCTCTCACTCACTTCGAGACCGAAGAGCGTATTATGCAAGAGCATGGATACCCTGACTTCGCGGAACACAAAGCCAAACACGATAAGTTTCGGCAAGAGGTAGACAATTTGCGCAATCGTGCAGACTCCCTTAGCAGCTATGATATGCTTCTTTTCCTGAAAGAGTGGTGGATAAACCATATTCAGGGGTCTGACAAAAAATATGCACCATTCTTGGCAGTCCCTGTTGAACATTAGTCTTGTCTGAAGTGTCCTCGACGGCATGCCCGTGCCTTTGTTTTATGAAAAATAAGAGATTAGCACTAAGCCGGATTTGTCGCCGAGTTCGGCAAGGATTTTTTCCGAAAAAGCGAGTTGGTCGCCTTGGCGTTTGACCACCGAATGCACGAAACCGGCGTTTTTGGTGAAATAGAGAATTTTGGGTTTCTTTTTATCGGCGGCCGATACCCAGCCGAGCGGAAAGGCCGACAGCCCGATCGCGGCTGCCCCGGCGGTCAACAGCATTTCACGGCGATTCATGGTGATGTCTCCAAGTTTACAGTTCACAGTTCACAGTTTACAGTTCTGCGTATCTAGTTCTGCGTTCCCCTAATGCGGCCTGCGCATACAACCAACACCGCGACCGCCGGTCGCGGCTTTATGGCAAATCCCTGCCCCCTGATCCCTGTCTTCTGTCCGCTGTCTTAAGATATTCCAGTCGTGCCAGTCCGGCGGCGCCGATATAGCCGGCATCGCCGCCTAAGGCGGCGAAGTCGATTACGGTGCGCTGGGCCAGTACGGCATACGCCCGGCGTTTGACTTCGGCCTTGATTTCGGCAAGAAACCGCCGGCCGAGTTCGCTTTTATTGCCGCCGAAGGTCATCGCGCCGCCCAGCAGTACGCCGTTGGGATCAATGGTGTGCATTAAATTCGTAATGCCCACGCCGAGAAAGCGGGCGGTTTCCATAATGATTTCCAGGGAGAGTTGATCGCCTGCCTCGGCGTGTTTGGCGATGAGCTTGGGCGTAAGTTTTTCGCGGACCTTCTGATCGTTACTGAGCGAGCTGGGCCGTCCAGCATCGAGGGCCTCGATTGTCCGTTTGACAACCGCCTTGGCGCTGGCGTAGGCCTCAAGATGTCCGCGCTGACCACAGGAGCAAATCCGCGCGTCGGGCGAACAATTGATGATCGCATGCCCGCACTCACCGCCGTGACTGTGCTCGCCGTCGAGGCAGAGATCGCCAATGATAATGCCGCTGCCGATTCCCGTGCCCAGGGTAAACAGCACCATGCTGTGGAAATCGCGCCCGGAACCGACCCAGAATTCCCCAAAGGCCGCGGCATTGGCGTCGTTGGCAAAGGTGACCGGCAGGCCGCAATGGCGGCTCACGCGGTCGCGCAAGGGAAAATCGTCCCAGCCTTTGAGGTTCGCCGGTTTGATGAGCTTACCGGCGGGAATGTCCATTGTACCGGGCGAACCGAGCCCGACTCGGGCGATATCCGCGACCGCCGCTGCGGCCTGGGCGGCGACCTGCAAGGCTGTTTTGCCCATGCGCGGCGGCGTCTTCCGGCCCTTTGGATGCCTCGGTGGGAATAGTCAGCCCGGCCAGCGCACGGCCGAGGTCGTCGACCATGCCCACCTTGATGTTAGTCCCTCCTAGATCAATACCCACGAAAAAAGGTTTTCGGGCCTGCTGAGGCGAGATAAAACTGTTGTTCCGATCCATCAATGACCACCTCCTGGTTTGGCAAAGAGGGAGGCGTTTCCTGTTATCATAATTAGGTAATATAACGGCCTTTATACCGAGAGGCAATCGGAAAGCGTCGGCAAGCACCCGGGCCTGATCCGCCCCGGTTTATCTCCCCTAGGCCGGAGTTGATGGCTCTAGTAAACTATGAGCATATCAGCACCAAGCTTTCGGCCTACTTAAACAGAGGATTAATTTACTGATGTCAACAGCCGACCAACTTTATGACAACGCTATTGATCTGCAACAAGCCGGCAAACTGGAAGAAGCGGTCGGCAAGCTTGAAGAACTGATTGTTACCTTTCCGGATTATGCCCTGGCCCATGCGGGACTGAGCGTTTTTTACGGCAAGTTGGGCCGGCTTGCCGAAGCAGTCGAACATGCCCGCAAGGTTTGCCAGCTCGAGCCCGACGATCCCTTCAACTACATGGCCTTAAGCCTGATCTGTCAGCGGGCAGGCCTGCTTCCCGAGGCCGAAGCCGCCATGACCGAGACCCTGCACCGGCAATGGGCCGCCAGGCAAAAAGAAGAATAAAAGGGGTGAGGAGCGAGAGGCGAGGGAAGGATGAAGGATAAGGGATGAAGGATGAATCAGTGGGCAGTGGGCGGTGGACCGTGGGCAGTGAAAACAATGATAACGGGGGAATGCAGAATGATGAATAGAGTGATGAATTAGAATGCTGATTACTGAATAATGAATACTCCATACTTCCTACTGAAAACTGAGAACTTAAAACCGATCGCATTAAGGGAATTGCAATTTAAGCACATAATCTTCCCACTCGCGCTGGAAGGCATCCATATCGTCGCGGCCGAGAACGGTTTTTAAGGTGTTGTAGCCGGTAGGATCATCGGGATGATGGTCGTGGAACTGGCAATAGAACTTCCGCAACAATTCTTGTTGCTGGAGGTAATAGCACAAATATCGGGCCTGGGCGTAATTGACGCCTTTATCTCGTTCGTAGAATTCAACTGTGTCGGCAGAGCATAGTGTTTTGAAGGTAGGCGTCTGTTTGGCCCGGATCGCCTCTTGTAAGCCGGCCAGTCGCCAATTGGTGTAACCGTGGATTTGGCCATTTTCCTCGCCGCACTGCTCATAAAGCGAGCTGAGCCCCTCGTTGAACCAGGCGGGGCTCTGGGGGAAGTTGACCGCCATGAAGGAATGCACAATCTCATGAACAAGCGTCCCTCCGCCCGTGGCAATATTCATCACCAAGGCGTGATCCTGTTGTGAGAAGTAACCGAAGGGCGTGTCGGGCTTACGGCCAAAGAGCCGCAGGGAATTTTGCTCGTAGCTCTCCCGATCCTTAAAGAGCCAGATGTCGATGATTTCCCGGGGATCTTTGCTGAAATAGGCCTCTTTGAGTTTTTTTGCGGCCCAGGCGACGGTCCCCTCTGCCCGGCGCCGGACCACGGCCTGCGCCTCGTCGCCGATAACCACAAACGGCGGCGTTACAATGACTGTGAATTGATCGCCGGGCAATTTTTTTGTTAGTTCTTTCAGATGGGCAGCGTAATCGGCATCGGTAGCTGAGGAGTTTTTTTCGGCCGTTGCCGATGGCACACATCCAACGGCAGCCAGGACCAAAAATGCCCAAAAAAACGTCGACCGTTCACTAGTCATGGCTTATTTACCCCAGAGGATCTTTAATTTTACAGCCCCCCTGGAGATAAAAAACCAAGACGCCTTAATGAAAACAATATTTTCGCCTGGCAATATTGAAGAATAGATGTCTAATTTTGGGCACTGTCCTAGCTCAGTGTTGCTGACAATTTATTCTGTTTTAAATAGGTCTTCAAAAAGAGATGGATTCCTAATTTCAGTTTTTTATTGTCTATCAAAGTGTACAAAAGAATATATTTTGTTCCAGTGACGTAACTCCTTATATGGCGCAACGTTAGGTTAGGCAAGGATTTACGGTTGACAAAAACTTATAAGTTCGCTATTTTACATTAGGTAGAATACATAATTGTTTGCCTTTTTAGTAGTAGATTCTAACTACTCCTATTATGCCACAACATGATAAAGAACTTGTTAAACAAATAATTTTGGCGATTATTCGCCAAGCTGGTGGAGTATTGAAATATAAAACAAGACTCTATAAAGCATTCTATCACGCTCATTTGCGATATGCGGATACTCGTCCCGGTTATCTTTCAACATGGCCCATTGTGCGCATGCCGCGGGGGCCAGGCATTCATCATTTCAAGGATCTTCTCCTTGAACTGGTGGCTGAGAAAAAAATAGAAATACAAATTATAGAAGAAAAGCATAGAGGATACATATTCAGTCTTCCTCCAAATATATTAAATTTAGATTTACTGCCCAACGATGCTTTAGAGGCCATTGCTTATGGTGTTCAACAAATAAAGGGAAGGACTCCGATACAAACGAGTGAAGATAGCCATAGAAAATCAAGGGCCTGGAAAGAAGCAAAAAATGGCGAAGAGTTGAATATCTATCTTGATTCTTTAGGTGATGAGGAATATCAAAAACTTATGCAAAATGCCCATAAACTTAAAACAATGATTGATGAAGCATGGGATGAAAACACTACTTGTAATAGGAATTGACCCATCTAAGACATTGTGAATATTTGTGGCATTCTTCAAAATTCTTCAATTCCCGAATAATCTGATTCAAATCTTTCAAACTCTGTAATCCCGCGCATTATTACAGGTCTCATTAAGGAAAACCGAGATAGCGCTGCAGATACATCTATCCATAGAATATCCATCTCCCACACACAATTGTGATAGTGCCTTTGCAGCAAATTCTTTAGGTGGTGATGGATTAAGAGATTCATCAATGAGAAAGTCATTGATGCCTCGGGCGCGAATAAGTTCGCCATATTTTAGGCCATATTCTGATGCTCCCGCTTCCAAGCATCTCTTAAAAATGGTTAAATCATTTTCCATTTTAAGTCCTATCCGAATTCTTTAATGATTCGGAGATTCTAACAAATCTCATAACTAATAGCAATGCTTTTTTGTTGTCCTCCACCTGATGGTGGGGGTTGATGAAATATTCCGATATGGCAAATAATATACTGATAATGCTTTGACAACATATTGTCCACTTGCGTTATTTAGAATGAATTTTATAATAAGGGCATCAGGAGGTCAATTATGAATATCACAAAAGCGAAATTACTGAACGAACTTATATGCGATTCTAAGGCTAGAATCAACTCTCTCCATAAGGAAATTGCCTTCGAGGAGAGGTATATAGAGGATTTAGAAAACAAAAAAAAAGCCCTAAAAAACGGAAACATTCACCAAAAAACCGAAATAAAAGAACATCTATCGGATATAAATTCCTTGAATTTGCCTGAAGCAATCAAAGCTATTTTGGCTCAATCGGGAAAGCCCATGCGGGCTAGAGACATTGCGGCAGAACTAAATAAAAGAGGATATAGAAGTAAGTTACCGAGTGTGTTATCAGCACTATGTCGTCGGCATGATTTATTTAAAAAAACCAAAAGAGGCATTTATAAGTTGAAAACCACAGAATAAAAAAATAAGCCCTGTAGCCGCCTAAATTTTTGGAGAATCAGCGGCGACAGGGCAGATATACGTTAAACCCCTTTGCAAGGAGGGCCCGCTAAATGTACGGACACACTACTTGGGGTTCGCCCTTCATTTTAGCACGCCCGCCACCACCGTCAAGAGAAAAAGCCGAACCCGGTGGGATCAGCCTAAATCCTGATTCCCACCGGGGTAAGGCGAATATCGGAAGGCGACCCACGTCATGGCTGGCGTAGCGGCCTTATAAGCCGCCGTAGGGCGCGACTTATGTCGATGGGGTTCAATTCCCTCGCCTTCCGTTTATTTTATTGGCTTCCCGGAGCAATATATCTCTTGCCCAGGAGGCCATTTCGCAATCTATCGTCTTGCAAGCCTTCATTATACCCGTCCTTTGATCCGCCGTGACAGGTATGCGAAGGTCTTTATTTTTGAGCGTTTTTGGGTCTTTTGCTGGTCTAACCATATTGTTATTGTAGCAAATTTATTACTACAATCAAGGTGAAAAAAGAATATTTTGGATTGTGTCCTAAGTAATTATGGCATATATACTTATGATATATGGAATTTTCTTGACTGTAGTAATTATATTGCTACAATAATAGTAGATGAAACAAAAACCCCGTCAGCGCTTGTAACACTGGCGGGGCGACAAAATACTCAGGCTGGTCGCCTGAATACCGTCTAGGAAACAGTATTTTATCCCGGCCAGCCGTAAACGCAAAGGCTGGTCAAAATGATATGTGCAAGTTGCAAACACGAAAATTTCAAACGATACGGCCATGATCGGCACGGTAATCAGCGGTATCGCTGTCTACTTTGTGGCGTTACTTGGATTCCCGCCCAGTCCAAACCTCTAGGCGATATAAGGATCGAAAAGACAAAGGCCATTTTATGCCTCCGGCTCTTATTGGAAGGCAATAGTATCCGCTCTGTCGAACGGATTACCCGTATTCACCGCGACACGATTCTCAATCTATTGGAAACGGTCGGTTGCCGGGCCGTGCATTATTGGGAAACCAAGATGCAAAACCTTCCGGCCATGGACGTAGAATGTGACGAAACCTGGGGTTTTATCCGCTGTAAAGAGAGGACTCGGCTACAAAAGAAATATGGGGATGGCTGCGGAGATGCTTATACATATCTTGCAATTGAGCGGACTACCAAACTTATCTTGGCGTGGCATGTTGGGCGAAGAACGCCATTTAATACTATCTGGTTTGCGGACAAGTTACGGCTTGCCGTATTGGGGCGTTGCCAGATTACTACGGACGGTTACGCACCGTATACAACGGCTATTCCCAACGCCTTTGGAGGGCAAATTGACTTCTCCCAACTGATTAAGATATACGGCAACCAAGGCAAAGGAACCGAAAGTCGCTATTCTCCGGGTGAGATAATAGACATAAAAATGCACTCGGTTTGCGGCTATCCTCTTCCACACCTCGTTTGCACCTCTCATGTAGAGCGTCAAAACCTCAGTATCCGCATGGCGGTGCGCCGAATGACCCGCCTGACAAATGCCCATAGCAAGAAATGGGAAAACCACGAATACCACCTTGCCCTGTATTTTCTCTACTACAACTTTTGCCGAGTACATGCTACACTGAAAACCACCCCGGCAGTAGCGAGCGGATTAACCGATAAAACATGGTCAATTGAAGGGCTACTTGACGAATTAGCGACTCTATATTAAAATCTCGATTTAATAGTAAAAGGGATAATACTTTCAAGATTTAGGAACTCAAAAAAGGATTATTGAAATGGGTATCTTAATTGTCTTTGAGGGTATTGATGGAGCAGGCAAAACTACGCAAACAAAACTTCTTAGCGATGCCTTAAGACTTGCTGGGGAAAGCGTAGTACAATCAAAAGAGCCTACCGACGGCCCCTGGGGACAGAAAATCCGAGAATCAGCAAACAATGGTCGTATGTCACTTAAAGATGAATTAAATGCGTTTATTGAGGATAGAAAAGAGCATGTCACGAACCTGATTAAACCGTCACTCGATTCTGACAAAATTGTCATACTTGATCGTTATTATTATTCAACAATTGCTTACCAAGGAGCGCATGGCGCTAATCAGGAAACTATTACTAAAATAGTAAGGGCTTTTGCGCCTATTCCCGATATTGTATTTTTACTTGATATTGAACCTGAAATAGGTCTCAAAAGAATATCACAAAATCGAGGAGAATCACCCAATCACTTTGAAAAAATTAAAACTCTAAGAAAAGTCCGTACCATATTTGATAATTTATCTCAGACACAAGAACATGTGCAAAAAATTGATGGCCATTATTCAATTCAAGATGTATACAAAAAAGTTGTAGAAATCCTAATAAATGTATTAAAAACCAAATATCGCGCAAAGTCTTATGATTGTGATTGTTGGTATTGTTCTTATCGTGAAACAGATTCTTGTCATTGGCTAAATATGCGGCAATCTCTTCTCAATTCGGCCAAATCATTAGCAACACTGAGCTAGGACAGTGCCTAATTTTGCGGCAATTGTAGCATAAAAGTGTTTCAAAATAAAACAAGGTGAGCCGGGGATCACTCGGGCAAATGATCCCCAACTCACCGTTAATGTTCGGAAGCTCGGGCTTCCGATGCGTTGGGACGCCTTTACTTCTCTGTTCCTTGAGGAGGTACTATGTTTGGTATTCCGTTTAATACCAATTTTGTATGTTTCTTACTCGCCTCTTGAAAAAAGGAAGTTAGCTGTTCAGTTAGAACAATTAGCAATCTTCATGCCAAATGCATTTGACACGGCAATTTTTCACGGCCGAAAACAAACTTCCCTGTTTTCAGGCAGTCTGTCTGAGGTCGTCAAAGTGAATTTGGTAAAGACGTTGGTAAAGACCGGACCGGGCAAGCAACTCTTCGTGCCTGCCCACGTCTACAATCTGTCCGTTATCCATGACAACGATCCTGTCTGCTAAGGACAGAATCGCCAAGCGATGAGTGATAATAATTGTGGTGCGATTGCGGACAAATTTTTCCAGCACCTTTTCAATAGCCTGTTCGCTTTCCAAGTCGATCTGGCTGGTGGCCTCGTCGAGGATCAGAATCGCCGGATCGCGGAGAATCGCCCGAGCCAAGGCGATTCGCTGCCGCTGCCCGCCCGAAAGTTTGTTACCCAATGTGCCGGCTAGCGTGTCATAACCTTGGGGAAGTTCATTTTCAATAAAGCGATGGGCATGGGCCTGTTTGGCGGCTTCGATTACCTGCTGGCGCGTGGCAGCAGGCAAACCGTAACGAATATTGTTGTAGATCGTATCGTCGAACAAGGCGGTTTCCTGGGTAACCAGCCCGATTTGGCCGCGCAAATCCTTCATTCGCATTTCAGTCAGGCGTACGCCGTCCAGGCGAATTTCGCCCGCCATGGGATCGGCAAAACGGGGTATCAAATGCGCCAGGGTGCTTTTGCCCGAACCATTGGGGCCCACAATGGCGATGGTCTCGCCGAAACCGATGCGTAGATTTACGTCTTTGAGCACGATTTTGCCGGGTTTGTAAGCGAAATGCACGCCCGTGAACTCCAAGTCGCGATGATGGCGGCTCACGGCAAGGGGGTACTCGGGATCGCGGACCGCCGGCTCGCGTTCCAAGCGGTCAAAGATGCGATCACAGGCCGCGCTGGCGGCTTGCAGGCGGTTGAAGACGTCGGAAAGTTTTCTAAGCGGATCGGCAACTCCCGCCAACAGGCTGTAAAACAGCAGCAATTGGCCATAGCCCATAGGCCGATTGCACATGCGGATGCCCAAAAAATGCGTTTCTCGTGAAAGGACCAACCATGCCCCCGCCAACATCACAATGCAAAAGGCGACGATTCCCAGCACTTCGGTAATGGGATGCACAAGGGCGTCGTACCCGGCGATTTTCAGGGCCTTCTTGAAATAATTCTTGCTGTTTTTATGGTAGCGGCGGCGCTCCTGGCGTTCGTTGGTAAAGGCCTTTACGATTTTGATGTTGCGGAAGGTTTCCTCGAGGGTGGTATAGATGACGGCCATTTCCTCCAGGGCCCGGCGATTCGCCCGCTTGAGCGATTTGGCCAGCCAGCGCACGGCATAACCCGCCAATGGCATAATCAACATTGAAACAATCAACAGCTTCCAGGAGATCCAGGCCGCGCCTATCAAACATGCGGCCATTTTCAGCGGTTCCAGTATCGACTTGCCGAAAAGCGTTTCCATACCCAAAGACACCTGATTCATGTCGTTGGTAAAACGGCTGAGCAAATCGGAGGTGCCTTCGTCGTTAAACGTGGTCAAATCCAAGCGCAATGTCCGGCGATAGAAAAGTTTACGCAAGTCGAAAGTGGCAAATTGGGCCATCCGGGCGACGAGTATGCTATTGGCGATCAGAAAAACATCTTTTATAAACGTGCCCGTGAGAAACAGTGCGATAATTAGCGCCATGAATTTAAAAGGATTCTCGGGCAGATAGTTATCAATGTACGGCTTGAGCCGGGTGTAATAAGATGCGGCTTTTTCTTCCGCCGCCAAACGAGTCCCTGCCAGCTCGATTCGGCGATTTATTGCCCCTTGCTTTTCAATGGAAGTCTGGACTAATTCCTTTTTCAGGTTATCGATTTCGGCGGCTTTTTCGGCGATAGTTTTTTGCGATTCGGCGATTTGCCGATTGATCCATTTCTGGGGCGATTCAGATTGGAAAATCACTTCCACAACCGGGTAAACAACCGTGCCGATATTCCCACCCCATAAGATCGCCACTATCAGGGCGCAAACAACGGAGCAAAAAAAGGTAAAGCGATATCGCATCGCCATGCGTATGACTTTGAAAAAATTCATGGGCATCTTTTAACAAATAGGCCCAGTTTGTCCAAGAGAGAATGGCCAATCCAATGGCAATATATTATCTATTTTCTCTATTCAGCCCAGACTATTGCCTAATGAAAGATCAGCGAAAGGAGATGGTTGTTGATAGCTGAAAGCCGATTGCCGAAAAATCCGCTTGCGATTCCACACCGCCCACTGCCCACCGTCCGCTGCCCACTGCCCACTATTTATTTCAGCTTCTGCACGCGGCGGAGTATTTCCGCGTGGGACAATTCCTGATCGGTAGGCAGTATCAGATAGCCGGCCTCCTTAGCGCAGCAGTCCAGGATAATTTGCAGGTCGTTAGGGCGCAAAAACCTTCCGGGCACGGCTCGTGCCCATTGATAAGGATTCGGGCGCCGATGAGTTTGGCGAACGCCCGGGCGTTTTCGCGGCGAAAATCGCGCCCCCAAACCAACTGGAAGATGCCGGAATTTTCAAAGAATTCAGTATAGTTTATTGCGCGATCAAATATCCCGGCGTCGAATGGCTGGGTGTCGCAATTCTCCGGAATGCTGTGGGAAACGAACACGCCATGCGGCAGACGCACGGCCAAGGGACAGCTTTGCAAAAAAGGAAGATAGGCCGCGCGGATTTTCTCCGTGGCCGGTCCGTACATTTGTTGCAATCCCATCCGGAAAAGCAGATTCAGCAACTGCTTGTTCTTTTGGATGGGGAAATCGGTAAGTTCGGCCAATTCATGGTTGCCGAGGATCACATGGACGCGCTGGGGATATCTGGTCTTCAGCAGGGCGGTGTCTTCGAGAATGGTATGCGACATGCATCCGCTGCTTTCCACATAGGTCGGTCCGCCGTGACACAACTCTTGCAGCACCAGATGGCGGCGGGGATGGTTGTCCAAGTCGGCGATTTGATTGATGAGATTGAAATTCCGCCTATGCCCGTGCAAATCGCCGGTAACCATCACCTCGTCGGCTAATTCTTTGGTGATAACGATGATGTTCCCTTGTCTGCCGGGCGTATGAAGATTGGTCTCTGCCGCCTGCGAAAATACAGCAACAACCTTTTCAACTACTTGCTCAGAAGCAACCATGATATCTGCACCGTAGCAATTTCCCGGGTTGCCGTCCAGGTTGGCACGGGCACCCCACTTTTGCCGGGTAGCCGATTTTTCAATTATCGATTTGGTTATTTAGCAGGAACTTTTCGGAGAACAGTAAGCAGCAATACTGCCCGCAATCTCGTTCTAGTTTATCCATTCTCCTACATGATTGACAATATAGAGGGGTGCGGATTGTAAGTATCTTGTCGAAAACAACGGTTCTGACGATTTTCTGGACTCTGCGGATTATCGGGCCGATGACAATTTCATAGGGATGTCCTGGCACCAATATTGAAGCTAAAGGAATCGTGGGAAATGAAACGTGCGACCTATGCAATCCTGGCCGTAACCGCTTTGACCTTGTTGACCGGATGCCTATGCCACCCCGGACGCAGGCCCCTTACGTGCCTGGCCGGTAGTTGCGCCCAAGCACCGGAAAACTGCGCATCTTGTTCTTGTGGATCAGATAATTGCCAAGATCCCGGCCCACAGGCCCTCTGCCGCGCCTGCGGCGGCCGAGGCTGCCGGCTATGCCGTGGGGGAGGCGGTGAAGCTTTTGCCCCCGGTCCAGCAGCCGGAGCAATTACCTATCCATATTACACCACTCGCGGCCCACGAGATTTTCTCGCACGTAACCCGCAAAGCATCGGTCCCTGAGTAATTGCCACCTCAGGCCGAGACTTCACCGGCCGGGATTGCCAGGGAGGGAAATCCCGGCCGGTTCCATGCGCGGAAGTAAATCATAAAGCCGCAACGGTCGGTCACGGTTTCTCTATCCCCTATTCCCTAGCGCGGCCTGACGGCCGCAAGCAAACCGCGACCGACCAACCTTCGGTTGGTGCCCGTCGCGGCTTTACATACTGAACAAACTTCTGTACTTGATGCGCACAAAATGCGCTCAAAAATCAACACAAAGACTCTAGTCCCTATCCCCTTTTCTTATCCGGCCGTGGATATATATATCGCCCTCAATGGTTTCTATTTGAGGTGTATCTAGACACAGTGCCTCTGCCATTTGGGCAACGCCCTGGCCTGCAAAGGGCACTCGCGCCTCGGAACCGCCGATGATCTTTGGGGCAATAAATACGTGGACTTCGTCGATTTGCCGGGCGTCCAGGAGCGAGCCCAGAACCCTTGCACCGCCTTCGACCAGCACGTTCGTCATCTTCCGCCGGCCCAGCTCGTCCAAAAGCGCGTGCAGACGACCAATATGGGTTTCGCCCGGGCACTCGAACACCTCGCAGCCGGCGCTTTGCAGGTGCTGGCAATTCAAGGGCGATGCCTGCTTCCCCACGGCCACTAGCACTGGAGTTTCGGCAGCGGTGCGAACCAATTGGCTCACGGTCGAAAGTAATGCCTGGGTATCGAGAACCACGCGCAAAGCAATGCGTGGTCCCGGAGGCCGGGCGGTCAGCAGCGGATCGTCGCTGAGCGCGGTTTCGCGCCCGATGATAATCGCGTCCATGCGCCGCGCAGTTTATGAACCGCCTGGCGCGATTGCGTATTGGAAATCCAGCGGCTCTCGCCGGTCGAGGTAGCGATCTTGCCGTCCAGCGACATGGCCCATTTGGCAATAATCCAGGGCCGACCGGTCTCGATGAGTTTCAAATATGGGGCGTTTAGCCAGCGGGCCTCGGCCTGAAGCGCGCCCAGTTCGACCTCCACGCCGGCCGTCTCCAATTCGGCCAGGCCGCCGCCGGATACTTGGGGAAATGGATCGCGCTGGGCAACGACCACCCGCCGCACGCCTGCCGCCAATATCGCCTGGGTGCAAGGCGGCGTTTTCCCAAAATGACAACACGGCTCCAAGGTAATGTAGAGGGTAGAGCCGGCGGCATGCTGAGCGGCCAGACGCAGGGCCTCCACTTCGGCATGTGGTCCGCCAAAGCGTCGATGCCAACCTTCGCCGATGATCTCCGCCCCTCGGGCAATAACGCAGCCCACCAGCGGATTCGGTTCCACGTATCCCTGCCCACCGGCGGCCAATTCCAAGGCCCTACGCATGTGCCACAGGTCAATATCGGTAAGAGGCATGAGAAAATAGGGGACAGGGGACAGGGATACTAGTTTATTGTTTATACGATACAGGGAGTAAAATTGCCATGCAAGCCACTTACGGCTTCGCACCGAAGCTATCTGGACCTCGAGAACACATAAGGCCAAAGTGTTTATGAGCTTGCCAATAATAGATAATTTTATAGACTGAAGACAATAACTAATCCCTTTCGGGATAATCCTCGGTGTAAGGGATGACATTCATGAGCGATTACATTCAAGTTCTCACCACCGTGGAACACCGCGGCGATGCCCTATCCATTGCCCAAGCGCTGGTGGCGGAGCGTCTGGCGGCCTGCGTGCAGATTGTCGGCCCCGTTACCAGCATTTATCATTGGCAGGGTAAAATCGAGACGGCACAAGAATGGCAATGCTGGTGCAAAACCAGGCGCGACCTTTACGATCGCATCGAGGCGGCCATCCGGCGCCTGCACCCATATCTAGTGCCGGAAATCCTCGCCATCGACATAGCCGCCGGCAGTGCGGATTATTTGGCATGGCTGGACGGTGAACTAGGTGTTAGAGAATAGGGGATTGGAAAAATCGCGTGAAAATGTTCTAATAAACCTCAAACCAAGACTATCCCCTATTCACTATCCACCGCCCACTGTCCACTAATCTCCAATTCCTCCGATGATTGAACCTTTTTCGCCCGACGGACCGAGACAACTGCTGGCCGATCTGTGTCGACTGGTGCGCGAGCGGGCTGCGTCGGAAGTGGAAATTAGCGCCGGCTTGGTTACCGGAAAGGAGACGGCGGACCAACGCCATCAAGAGTCCCTGGAATCGTTGTCTGTCCGTCACCAAGCGGAAAAAGAGGCTGTCGAAAAGGAGTATGCTTCGGCCAGAAGCATAATACTGGCCCGCTTCGAGTCCGAGTCGCGTCAAATGCAAAAGCAGTACGATTCGGTTCGCACCGAGGCAAATACCCAATTCGAATCGGATCAGACTACCGCGCAACAACAATTATCGACCCGTCGCTGGGAAGCCATGGCCATGTCCGAGGCGGCCCAGTCCGGCTCGGACCTGCAAGTCAACGACATTCTGGCCGGTTTGGAGTCGCGTTGGGAGGAGTTGCAGAAAATCCATCGGCAGGCGGTGGAATTGCTCCAGCGAGCGAGACCAATGGCGCGATTTTCCCGATCCCCATGCGATCAATCTGTTGCTGGAACATCACCCGGCACATCGGTTCACCAAGGCTTTGGACTCGGCGCGAATTCAGTATCAGACCCTGTCCCGACAGTTTATTTGGCGGTTCCTGCAAGGGTTATGGCCTTTGGCATCGTTCCTGCTGTTGTGGGCAATTGCTGATCTACCCGGCAATTTATTGGTTCGGTTGGATGAACTGGCGCTGGGCGGCGGTCAGCGGCGGCGGGGCCCTTGTCGTGTTTCTCGCGGTGGGCATTTGGTTGTATCGCTATGCCAATCGCCAGGCCGCCCAAGCGTACTTGGCGTTGCGTCGTACGCTGTTGGAGGCGGGCCTGGACCGTCCCGCCGTGCTGGAAGATACAAAGACCAAGTGTCAGCAGCTTTACGGGGCGATTGCCGCGCGGCAAAACGCGGAATTAAAAAAAGCCGAGGAATCGAATTCACCGCCGCCATGGCCGAAATCCAACGCCGCAAAGAGCACGAACTCCAGCAGGCCGAGGCCGTCTATCCGCCGCGCCTGGCCGAGTTGGCCGTTGTCCGAGACCGCTCTCTCCAAGAGACCGACGAGAAGTACCCCCGGCTGCGGGCAGAGCTCGACGCGCGGTTTGCCGCCGAAGCCCAGCGGCTCCACGCCGATCACGCCCGGGCAATCCAGGAAAACGAGGATCGCTGGCAACGCAAGTGGACTGACATGACCGAGCGGTGGTTTACCGGTATCGAACTGTTCCGCGCCGGAGTCGACGAGATCGACCGCACTTGTCGGGACTTGTTTCCCGACTGGCATACGTCCGACTGGAGCCGTTGGTCAATGCCCACCGCGATTCCCCGGGCCATCTGGCTGGGATCCGGCAAATTGGAACTGACGCGGATCGACAAGGGGATGCCCGCGGACGAAAAACTGCGGCCCGCGCAAACCGAGTTTGTCCTGCCGGCGCTCTTGCCCTTTCCCCAACATTCGCTGTTGCTGTGGAAGGCCAACGGTCCCGGGCTGGCCAAGGCGGTCGAGGCCATGCAGGCCGTGATGCTGCGTTTGCTCACGGCCATGCCGCCCGGCAAGGTCCGCTTCACGATCATCGACCCGGTGGGGCTGGGCGAGAACTTTTCCGCCTTCATGCACCTGGCCGACTACGACGAGCAACTCGTGGCCAACCGCATCTGGACCGACTCGGCCCACATCGAAGGGCGCCTGGCCGACTTGACCAAGCACATGGAGAACGTCATTCAGGTGTATTTGCGCAAGGAGTTTCCCTCGATCCAGGAGTACAACGCCTTTGCGGGCGAGTTGGCCGAGCCGTACCGCGTGCTGGTCGTGGCCAACTTTCCCGCCAATTTCTCCGAAGTGGCCGCGCAGCGCCTGAAGAGCATCATTTCCAGCGGGGCCCGCTGCGGCGTGTTCGTGCTGCTGAGCGTGGACACAAAATTGCCGCTCTCCCGACATTTCCATCTGCCCGACCTGGAACCGGACGCCTTGGTGTTGCGTTGGGACCAGACGCAGTTTGTCTGGGAGCATCCCGAATACGGGCCGTTGCCGCTCGAGTTTGGACTCGTCCGCCGCCGGCCGAGCTATTCAGCGAGATTGTCCGCGCGGTGGGCGACCAGGCGAAGAACGCGGGCCGCGTCGAAGTGCCCTTCTGCGAGCATCATTCCCGCCGAAGCAGAGTGGTGGTCCGCCGACAGCCGCGGCGGCATCGACGTGCCTCTGGGCATGGCCGGCGCCATGAAACTCCAGCACCTCGACCTCGGCCAAGGTACTTCGCAACACGTGTTGATTTCGGGCAAGACCGGCTCGGGCAAATCGACCCTGCTGCACGTGCTGATCACCAATCTGGCGCTGCGCTACAGCCCGGACGAGGTCGAACTGTACCTGGTCGATTTCAAGAAAGGGGTCGAGTTCAAGGCCTACGCCCGCTCCGCCCTGCCGCACGCGCGGGTCATCGCCATCGAGAGCGAGCGGGAATTCGGTCTGAGCGTGTTGCAGCGCCTGGATGCCGAAATGCGCACTCGCGGCGATATGTTCCGCAAACAGGGCGTGCAGGATCTGAAGAGTTTCCGCGCCGAACAGCCCGACGTCCGGCTGCCCCGCGTGCTGTTGATCATCGACGAGTTCCAGGAGCTGTTCGTCGAGGACGACCGGATTGCGCAAGAGTCGGCGCTGCTGCTTGGACCGGCTGGTGCGCCAAGGCCGCGCGTTCGGGATCCACGTCTTGCTGGGCTCGCAGACCCTGGGCGGGGCTTACTCTCTGGCCCGCAGCACCATCGGGCAAATGGCCGTGCGCATCGCCTTGCAGTGCAGCGAGTCGGACGCCCACCTGATCCTCAGCGAAGACAACACGGCCGCCCGACTGCTCACCCGTCCCGGCGAGGCGATCTACAACGACGCCAACGGACTGTACGAGGGCAATCATCCCTTTCAGGTGGTCTGGCTTCCCGATAACGAGCGCGACGAATACTTAGAGCGGATCGGGCAATTGGCCGCGCAGAAGGGACGTGCACCCGCGACGCCCATCGTCTTCGAGGGCAACGTTCCGGCCGATCCGAGTGAAAACCTCGGCCTGAAGGAGTTGCTCGCTACGGGCTGTCGGCCCGAATCGCGCACGGCGCCGCTGGCCTGGCTCGGCTCGGCGGTGGCCATCAAGGAACCCACGGCTGCCGCGTTCCTCCGCCAGAACGGGGCCAATCTGCTGCTGGTGGGCCATCGTGAAGAGGCCGCCCTGGGCGTGCTGGCCAACTGCCTGATCAGCCTCGCCGCCTATCACGCACCCGGCTCCGCGCGGTTCTATCTTCTCGACGGCATGCGCGACGACGTGCCGGAGGCCGGCCTGTGGAACCGTCTCGACTTGGCACTGCCGCAGGACGCCAAGATCGCCCAACCGCGCGGGGCGGCCGACCTGCTGGCGGAAATCGCCGCGGAGTTGGCCTCGCGCCAGGAGCATGCGCAAGAGTATGGTCCGCCCATCTACTTGTTTCTCTATAATCTTTCCCGCTTCCGCGACCTGCGCAGGGAGGATGAGTTCAGTTTCTCCTCGCTCGACGACGGCAAACCGGCCAGCCCGGCCAAACAGTTTCAGAACATTCTGCGCGAAGGCCCGGCCTTGGGCATCCATACGCTCGTCTGGTGCGATACCTACAGCAACGTCAGCCGCTTCCTGGACCGGCAAGGTCTGCGGGATTTTGAAATGCGCGTGCTCTTCCAGATGAACGCCACTGATTCGAGCAACCTGATGGATAATCCCGACGCCTGCCGGCTGGGCATTTACACGGCGATCTTCTACGATGAGGGACGAGGCCGCATGGAAAAATTCCGCCCCTACGGCCTGCCCTCAAACGATTGGCTGGCCTCGGTCAAAAAGCAGTTGCGCGACCGAGAAACAAGCTAGACATTATTTAACACCACGGAGCCACAGAGGTCGCGGAGATCGACGATGAAAGGCAAATCCGCAAAACATGGTAAACTTAGTCGAAAGCAGGTATCGGCCAAAAAATATATTGGGAAATGACCAATATAGAGTTACGAACTTCGACTGCCGAATTTAACCGAGAATTTGTAGGCGAGACATTCAAGCAACCCACCGCCTTACAGAAAGCGCACCTTGCCCGGGCAAAACGTAAACGCGGCAGGACAAAATATATCAGGGCACGCGTGTAATTACTGTTTGCATCGAAAAAAGCCTCCTCTTGATTTCAAAATCTGCCGGGAGTTACAGCAAGTGGGTGGGATCAGGATTGCACTGGCGACACCTGAATTTATCCTAAATGTTCATCTCTACACTCTCCGGCCTGCGGCCTTCTACTTCATCCTTCATCCCTCATCCTTCATCCTTTTTCTGCTCGCCTCTCGCCCCTCATCCCTAATCTTATTTCCCATATTTATCGACGATGTCTTGAAGAATGAACTTTTCGGGGAAGGGTTCGTCAAGCTGGTTGTAGATCTTGCGGTATTGTTTGACGAGATCCATTAAATCAGTGCCGGTGATATCGTCTTCGACCAGTGCGGGGAACTTGTCCAGTACTTTTCGCCAGAGCAACAGACCTTGCTCGTAGGCGTCGCGCGCGGCGATCAGGTCGCCTTCATGGAAGGCCTGGTCGCCTTGATAGATGAATTTCCGGGCGTTTATGGCCTCATCGGTTTGTTCCACCCGGCGCGGAGCCGCCAGAAAACGAAGTTTACGATATCGCGGTAGCGGCGGATGTAGGTGGTCAGTTCCTCGTGGGCCGTGGCTTCTGCGGCCAGTTTTTTGGCCTGGGCTCGTTGCGGGCCGGTGATTTTCCGCGCCACTTCTTCGTGGCTGACTTGCAGCAGTTCTTCGGCCTCGGCGGCCAATTGAAATTGCTGCGACGTGCGCTTATCCGGGGGAGTGTCGTAGGCGGCGACGTTGTTTTTCGCTTAACTTTTCCCATTTGTTGCGGCGGATATCCTCGCGCAGCCCGGGCTGCAAAGCGTCGAGCTGGGCGACTTTTTCTGCCGCCAGTTCTTCTTCCTTTTCTTGATCGTTCAGATAGATGGTCACTCCATAACTGCTGGGAATGGGAAGCGAACCATACTGGCGCCATTCATCGTGGGCCGTTTTCCAAGCGCGGCGCGCGACCTCGCCAAAGGTGCCTTCTGTTTCGAGGGCCTCGGCATAATTCATTTGCGACATGGCCGGGTCGGAGAGATAAATCAGCGGGCTTTTGCCGCCCACGCCTTTGCCGATCCGCTCGGACAGGTCAATCGCTTCTTGGAACCATTCCTTGCCCACCAGCCAGTTGTCGCGCAAGGCCGGGGGGCGGGAGCCGTGGAATTCGTCGTCGGCCTTAAACAGGCGGCGATACTGTTTATGTTCGTCGGCGCGGCCGATTTTTTGCGCAATCACCCAGCCGATTTCCCAGACCAGCCTGGGTTCGTATTTATTGTAGCTGATGCCCTGCTGGAGATAATTAATGCCTTTGACGACCCAGCGGTAGCGCTCGTGGTAATCGTCAAATTCGACCGACACGTTGTAAGACATGTTCCAGGCCTGATGAATCCACACGGAAATGAAATGCGGCTCCACCTTGATGATTTGATTGAGCGTGGCGGCGAAATTGGCCCAATCTTCTTTCATCTTGTAGTCGTTGGCTTTTTCCCAGAGTATTAAAGCTGCCACGCCGCGCAGGCCGAAGGTGGCCAGCTTGATAGTTTCGCTGGCCGGATCGATTTGTCCCAGTTGGGTCTGGCTTAGTCCGTAGTGCTGGCGGGCTTGGGCTAACAGGCCGCCGGGCAGGCCTTTTCCGCCGGGTATATCTATGGTCGAGGGATGGCCGAAGAAGTATAAAAAACCCAAGAGCACGCCGATGGCCACCAGGTAAATGATTTTACGGATAAACGTACTACGCGGATTCATTGGGCCACCTCGCGCGTTTTCAGAAAATAATATCCGGCGACAAACATCGGCAACACATAAGCCAACATCCGCAAGGTGAATTTCAAGAGCTGATCGCCGGGTATGTTGAAACCGGAGGCGACGTAGTCGGAAAAGCTGAAACTGCCGAAGTTCGGCAGCAGGGCGGCCATGGCCAGCATCAGCGGCTCGGCCAAGCGATCCAGCGTCTGCACCACCATGGTCCGCAGATTGGGCTCCAAATCGGAGACGATATTTTCCTGAGTGAGCATGCGGAGTAAAGATTCAAACGGCCCGCCGCCAAAGGTTTGTCCGCTGGCCAGTTTGAGCAGGAATTCGTGGAAAAAACCTCCCAGCATCATTCCCGAGGTGGCGAGAATGGCAACCGGGGCGCTTAAAAAGGTGCTGAACATCACGCCCATGCCCACTAACAAGACCATCTGCAACCAGATGCCAAAGTAGCCTTTGATGAAATTCAAGGTAAAGTAGCCGTCGCGGGCACGGAGATACATGTCGGCCTGGGCCATGCCGAAGTATTGCGCCGGAGCCACGCAGCGCAGCCAGACTTCCAGGGAGCCATCGGCCACCAGGTCTTTGAACAGATCCAGCTTTTCGCCCTTGGAACCAATCACCTCGCGGGGTATGAACTGCGTATCGATCACGTAGTCCTTGGCGGTGAAGATCCGGACCTCGATGGTTTTGCCGGTCTTGGGATTGCGCAGCGAGAGGCTGCCGGGAATGCCTTTCTCGATCACGCCCGTGTACGTGCGGAAGACGCTAATAACCAGCTCGATGGGCAGACCGTCGTGAAAATCCTTTTCGCTGATTCCCTGGAACGTCCAGATCGCCGCGGCCAGGGTGCCGCCTTCGATGTAACTGCGGTAGCCCCACTCCTTGCCCACGTTGATGCCTTTCTCCACCGGCTGGCCGGAACGGTCGCGGAAAGACAATTTCCCATAAATCGGCACCCGGGCCATCAACATTCCTTGCGCGGGTCCAATTTTGTAGACTTTCTTATCGCCCGCCTGCTCTACCGCGAGTGAATGCCAGTGGCCTTGCTCAGGCTCGACGGCGCCTTCGTAACGCCCTTTTCCAGCGGGAATATTCGAGACCAAGTGACTATGGTGATGCGCGTAACTGGTACGGCCCGTGAGCGTGGCCGATTGATCGCCATCGGCCGCTTGCGCCTGATGAAGATCCTCGCCTTTTAATTCATGAGTATGCGTTAGGCCGCGGATCACAAACACATAACAGATCACGCCCATTACCAAGAGCAGGAAAGTTCCCACCAGCGTGAAACCCAATATCCGGCCGAGCACGATCTCGCTGGTGTAAACCGGCTTGGTGACTACCGTGTGCAAGGTGCGATTTTTGATGTCGGCGGGCAGGCTCAAGGTGCTTAAGAACAAGGTCATTAGCAACACTAAATAACTAGTGGCGGTGAGCACGAAACTCAAATAAAGCAAAGCCGGATCGGTGCTTTTGGGATCGAGGAACCAGCCGGCATACAATAAAATCAAAATGAAGATCGCAAAAACCACCACCACGCGACGGCGGATCGACTCCTTCACCGCCAGCCAACTGAGGGCCGTCACGCGACGCAATGACATGGACAAGAGATCGCTGATCCCGCCCATCCAGGCGCCGCCGGTCATGGCAAATGCCCTCTTTGGCCCGTAACGCAGGGCCGTGATCAGCCACCCAATGGCCGTCACCGCCAATACCAGCAACAAGACCACGAGCAGCCAATTTAAAAGGGCCCCGGGCAACCAATTCAAAAAAGGAACAACGTCGGATAAATCAATGACCATAAACGTCGATGTACATATTTAGCCCGCCGTGAATACACGGCGGGCAAGAAGTTTAATTATTCTCTTCAACGCCGCGTATGCGACGGCCGGGATGGGCTTCGCTTTCGCGGATGATCTTCAAAAACAAATCTTCCAGGGTGGTGGTGGGATTGCCCATGGAGAGCACCCTGCCATTGTGCCGCTGGATTACTTGTTTGACCTCCTCCTGGGCGGCGGAATCGAGACTGGTGGCGTGAATTTCCGTTACCTCGCGGATTTTCAGCAGTGAATCGACCCGTCCCAGTTCCTTCAATTCGCCTTGATATAAAATGGCGATGCGATCGCAAACGTCCTGCACGTCGGCCAGGAGATGGCTGCACATGAGCACGGTTTTGCCTTGATTGCGGAGGTTGATTATCAAATCCTTCATCTCGCGCACACCGATGGGATCCAAGCCGGTGGTGGGCTCGTCGAGGAGGATCAGCTCGGGATCGTTGATCAGCGCCTGGGCCAGCCCGATACGCCGGGTCATGCCCTTGGAATACTCTTTCAACTGCCGGCGTTTTGCCCATTCCAGCCCGACCATCTCGATCAAGTCCGCCACGCGCTGCCGCCGTATAGCCCGGGGCATGTCGAACAGCCGCCCATAAAAATCAAGCGTCTCCTCGGCGTTCAGGAACCGATAGAGATACGACTCCTCGGGCAGATAGCCCAGACGCTCGTTTTTTCGCACGTCCGTGGCGTCCTTGCCAAAGACCAAGGCCTGGCCGCTGGTGGGAAACAACAAGCCGAGGATCAATTTGATGGTCGTGGTTTTGCCCGATCCGTTGGGGCCTAAAAGTCCAAATATCTCGCCCCGTCGAATCTCCAAGTCCAAGGCCTTTAGCGCCCGGACTTTCTGGCGTCCCCAAAAGTCCCGGTAAACCTTGGTTAGATTCTGAGTTTCAATAATGACATCTGACTGCATGGAAAAACCTCGAAGGAATAGGACGGTCGATCGCTTACCCGGATGATAAAAAAACCTGACTTCTCTGCTTACACAAATGTTACGCCCTCGCCAAATAGATAGTTCATCCCTTGTCGATTACCTGTTAAACACCTCACTATAGGGCAGTATCTTCGATATTGCAAGGCGCCACTAAGCCCTTCTCATGAAGGGGATTGCGGTTAATCCACGGGGTAGGTTAGAATTTTTGTGCAAGATACGCTTCATTTGCGAATCTTTCAGAGCCGGGCCGTGTCGGCCCGGTTGAACTAATGATTAGTCGGACCGACACGGTCCGGCTCTGTTTATTCTATTGCGATCATGGTCCAAAGTATAAAAATCAATCCCTCATCGGCCTTGTATCAATTATCACTAAAATTCCTCAACCAACGCGTGGATTTTGAACGCTTCCCGACCATGCCCAGTCCGCAACGGGAGTTCAAACTAGACCGGATGCGGGCGCTTTTGGAACAATTGGATAATCCCCAGGACAAATTGCCGATTATCCACGTGGCGGGAACCAAAGGCAAAGGCTCTACCTCGGCGATGATTGCCGCTATTGTTCATGCCGCGGGCTACCGGACCGGACTTTTTACCTCGCCGCACCTCGATCGGGTCGAAGAACGCATTTCCATCGACGGCCAACCTTGCGCGGCCGATGAATTTGCCGAACTGGTCGCCTTGGTCCAGCCGGCTGTCGAAGCCCTGGATCGTCAAGCCGTCGGCGGAGTATACGATCACGGGCCGACCTATTTTGAAATCCTCACCGCCCTGGCTTTTTTGCATTTTATGCGCTGCGGCGTCCAGGCGGCGGTGCTCGAAGTTGGCTTGGGCGGAAGACTCGACTCGACCAATGTCTGCCGACCGCGAGTTTCGGTCATCACCAGCATTAGTTTTGATCACACCCAACAATTGGGCGAAACTCTGGCGGCCATCGCCCGCGAAAAGGCCGGAATCGTCAAGCCGGGCGTCCCGGTCACAAGCGGCGTAACCGCCGACGAACCTCGGGCAGTAATCCGGCGGATCGCCCAAGATCGCGGCTGCCGACTTATCGAACTAGATCAAGATTTTCGCTTTGAATATCACCCGCCGCGTAATCTAGAAAAACAATCCGTCCTGGGAAGCATGGATTTTTGGTTGGCAAACCAACCAAATCCGCTCGAATACCACGATTTACCTCTGGCCTTGCTGGGCCGGCATCAAGCCGCCAACGCCGCCGTAGCCCTGGCAACGATCAACGAGCTTAATCAACTAGGATGGAACATTACGGAGCGTTCGATTAGGGAAGGATTGGCCGCGGCCCATTGGCCCGCAAGGATCGAAATTGTTTCCCGGTATCCCGTAGTTATTCTCGACTCGGCCCACAATACGGCCTCCATCGCCGCCTTGATGGAAGTTATGAAAGAAAGTTTTTCTGTCTCCCGTCGCCTTCTGCTGTTCGCCACCACCAGGGATAAAGATTATCCGGAGATGTTAAAGCTGCTTTTAGGAAAAGGTGTCAGGAACCGTTTTCCGGAACGGCCTGCAGGGCATTTTGCAAAAACGGTTCCTGACACCTTTTCCGGCGCCTTTTCCGGTTTCGACGAGATCATCTTTACCCAATACACCACCAATCCCCGCGCCGTGCCGCCGGCGGAATTAGAAGCCGAGGCTTTTCGCCAAACCGCCCGGCATTATCCGCTTTATAATGAACCGGCAGAAGCCTGGCATTACATCCAGCAACTGGCCCAGCCCGAGGATTTGGTGTGCATCACCGGCTCGTTTTTCTTCGCCGGCGAAATGCGCCGCTTAATCGCCGCGTCACCCTTGCCTTGCCAGCCTTGATCCTCGCCTGAATGAAACCGGTACGGTGGAACGATAAAAAGCCAAAGAGTGCCATTGTCCATAAAAGTCCTTTTTCTACCCATTTCGGGTTATTGACTATCACAAAAAACAACGGAAATTAAAGGGTGTCAGAAAGTGGACAAAAATTTATAAATGCTGAATAAATCGTTTTTTTGTCGAATAAAAAGGAGTTTTTTTCCGCATCGGGAAAGGTATGCACGGCGAGGGCTCCAGTGTACGAGCTTATCGGCAGATCAAGGTGGGCGGAGCAAATCCGACGTTCGCTCGAACGAGTGGCGGGATACCGTTCTAGCATTTTAATCGTTGGACCTAGTGGGACGGGAAAAGAGTTAATCGCCACTGCCATTCACCAGCTCAGCGGTCGCGTCAAGGGCCCGTTCGTGGCTGTCGATTGTACCTCGATTCCGGCCAGCTTGTTTTCCAGCCAGTTATTTGGGCATAGCAAAGGGGCCTTTTCCGGCGCCGTGCACGACACCTTGGGCAGTTTCCGCGCAGCGGACGGCGGCACAATATTTCTCGACGAAATCGGTGAACTCAATCTAGAACTCCAGTGCCAACTGCTGCGTGTCATCCAAGAGCGCACGGTAATTCCCGTGGGCTGCCACCGTAGTATTCCCGTGGACGTTCGCGTCGTTGCCGCCACCAGTCGCCATTTGGAGGCGGAGGTCCAGGCAGGTCGATTCCGGCTCGATCTGTTTTATCGGCTGAATGTGGTCAAGCTGACCACCACGTCGCTCCATGAACGGCTCGAGGATATCGCGCCTTTATGCGAACACTTTTTGGATGGCTTTTCCATCGAAAACGGTCTGCCTCGCAAGCGCCTGTCGCCGGCGGCCGTTTGCTTCTTGGAATCGTGCCAGTGGCCCGGCAATATCCGACAATTGCAAAATCTCTTGGAGCGGGCGGTGGTTTTTACCGAGGTTGACGAAATCACCGACCGGCATCTGATCGACCTGATAGAGCCCGGGCAGACATTACCGCCATTTGCCGGACGTATCAACGATCAATGCCGGCCCCGGGAGATAGTGCCTTTTCACTCCGCCTGGGAAAAACCGGAAATTTCCCCTTGCCCGCGGGGGGGCCGTGGTTCCTGGCCGACATTGGCGGAGTGTGAATGCAGGTTGATTCAGGAAACGTTGGAGCAAACCAATTACAATCAAAGCGCCGCTGCTCGGCTGTTGGGTGTCGACCGCCGTTTGCTGACCCGCAAGATTCGCAAATTTAACATTCCCTTGCCAAACTATCGCTCGCGCGTGGCCTGATTTCCCCTTCTCTTTAATCCACGCCCCGGCATCTGTTCCATTTTGGATCAACAAACATCTTCCGTTATGGCATAACGTTGATCCATATTGGCATTGCCGCTCTCTTGCCGCTCTCTGTGGTTTTTTGTCCGTTTGTTTTCGCAAGTTGCCTTGCCGGCAACCGTTGCATCCTGCATGCAGACTCACCGCGGCAATTGGTATCGCAGTTGCTTAATAAGATGACAGCTTTTTGGGAATGAAAAAAAACATACTGGAAAGGAGGCAAGCAGCGCGGACCTTTGATGCAACTTTATAAGTTGAGGAGGACTTTAAGCATGGATTCGATTACGTCAGACACTGGACAAGCCGGCCTCGTAACCGTAGTCGTGGTCGATCAGCGCCCAAGGGACTACGCCGATCTGATCAGCCGCACCCGCGGAACCGCTATCCGTTGGCAATTTGTTTCTCATGGTCATCAGGCCCTTCGCTTAGCGCGATTGCAGCCGGTTAATTTGTGGATGATCAATGAACATTTGCCCGATATGTCCGGACTTGATGTGTGTGCTTTACTGAAAAGTTACCTGGTTCAACCGGTGATCTACATGGTGACCGACAAGTACAACCAGGTGAGCGAACGAAAGGCGCGGACCTGCGGCGTGGCTCTGTTCGAATGCAAGCCGATACAAACGGAATTGATTGGTCATGTGATGAATCACAAAACAAACAGATGACAACAAAAAAAGAAGGAGGCAGCGAAAAACTTGCTGGGGATTTGCCGAGAAAAAGCCGTTTTTTTCAGCATTAAGAGCCTATCCCAAAAGGCCCCTCTCCCTTTGGGAGAGGGCCAGGGTGAGGGCAATTTAGCAACTGTAATTATTCTGGAATTAATTTTGGGATAGGCTCTAAATAACGTGTGTCGGTATGTGTTTTAACGTGTCTTTCGTGTTTTACAATTTTTTTGACTTTAACTTTAGCGCAAGCGGAAGTTCAGTCCTTCCACTGAACCAAGAAGGAGGAACAAAATGAAAATTAGAATTCTTTTCGTATTGTTGGCGGTTGTTGCCGCCGTGGTTTTGTGGATCACACCGGCCGGGGCAAATCCGGTTTTAGTTGAGAGTTATGATGACCCGTCGCAAGACCCGCTGAATGTTTTTGGATGGTATGAGGAGATCGGCGAGTACTACTTCCCCGAAAACGAGTCGTTACAGTCAGGGGGTTGGTGGGAAGAATCCTACACCCCTTGTCCACAGAATCCAGATGATCCGAATATTCACAATGTAGGGATCTACATTTACAACAACACCGGACGAGACTTATACGATGTGTACTACGTTGCCGACATTGGGACCACTTTGCAAAACTACGATGGGTACATAGGCAACGCGGGGCTGGGAGATTACTCGTTGGCATTCCGGATCGACTCCATTGGGATCAACACCCCGTTGATTTATGAGAATATCTCCTCGGATAACATTTGGCAAGCTGGCGAATGGTGGGGATTCGTCATCCAGGATTTCCAAGGCGCCGGAGGATACGACCCTATACCCTTCGCAAGCCTGGGAATCGCCAGTAATAGTTATGGCAACGAGTGGCTCTCGACGGGAAGCATTATCGCCATCCCGGAACCTTCCACCCTTACCCTTTTGCTCTTCGCCGCCGTTGGCCTGATGGTTTTCAGATGGCGACGGCACAGGAAGTTGTGACCAGGGGAAAATTTACTACAAGTTTTTAACAATTTTTAAATAAGGAAAAACAAAATGAAAATTAGAATTCTTTTCGTACTATTGGCGGTTGTTGCCGCCTTGTTTTTGTGGATCGCACCGGCCGGGGCAAATCCGGTTTTAGTTGAGAGTTATGATGACCCGTCGCAGGACCCACTGAATGTTCAAGGATGGTATGAGGAGATCGGCGAAATTGGCATTTTCCCCGTACACGAGTCCTTAATCTCCTCAGGGTCAAGTACAGATTACCGGCCTTGCCCGGAGAACTACGACGATCCGAACATCCCAAATGCGCTGGTCTGGATATACAACAATACCGGAAGGGACCTATTCGATGTGTACTACGTTGCCGACCCCGATACCTGGTTCCAGAACTACGATGGGTACATAGGCAACGCGGGAATAGGTGAGGGTGATCTTTGTCAGGCATTCCGGATCGACTCCATTGGGATCAACACCCCGCTGATTTACGAGAGCATGAACCAGGATAATATCTGGCAAGCCGGCGAAAGCTGGTACTTCGTCATCCAGGACTTCCAAAACACCTGGGGCGGGCCGGCTACCCCCTTCGACAGTCTGGGGATTGCCAGTCTCAGTAGCGGCTATCCGCCCTCGACGGGCAGCATTATCGCCATCCCGGAACCTTCCACCATTACCCTTTTGCTCTTCGGCGCCGTGGGCCTGATGGTTTTCAGATGGCGACGACGCAGGCAGTTGTGACAAAGGGAAAATATAGTCCGAGTTTTTAACAATTATTTAATCAATCAGTAGTTTCAAAAAATTTTTAAGGAGACCTGTATCATGAGTAAGTTCACTTTTATTTGTTTTGTTGTGTTTGCTATGGCTGGGGCGTGCCAATGGGCACTGGCGGGCGCGGCGTTGAACATCACCAATGGCCCAATTATCCCCGATCCGCCCAATAATTGGACTGGTCCGCCGATCGATCCGCACGGCACCCAGGGGGTGTGGTTCAGGAATACGGGAACCAACGGTGCGGAGACCGCGCGTCCTTACGAGTTCTACGACAACATTCCCGGCTCTGGGGGCGGCGCGAACTCCTACCTTTCCATCCAGGGCTATGCGACAAACGTCGTGTACGATCCAGGGTCGGGAGGCATCGTCAGTTTCGACATCTCCGCCGTGATCACCAACGACACCCTATCGGCGGGACCGCCCTGGCAGACCACGAACAACAGCCACTACGAAAATTTTTACCAGACGATCCAGTACAAGGGCACGATGTTAGATACGAAACTCACTAGCTCGTTCGCCGTGGATATCTGGAAGCTGATGGCTTGGGACCCGATGCAAACCAAACGCACACAAAACCCTTACAGCGACCTAAAACCTTACATCAACGCTTTGAATTACGATGAGTCGGCTTGGTATTGCTGGACGCCTGATAACACGGCTGGTAAGACGCCTTACGGCGATTTCCTGGTTCCAACCTGGGATTTTGGCGACATCGAGCCCGGCCAATCCGTGGGCAGGCTCCTCCATTTCGATATTCGGGACGCAATGGGGTATTCGGTCGTCCTGACAAACACGGACTCTCGCTGGACCGTGATTCGTGAATCCGCCGACTACGGTGAGGACATTCTCTTTAACCGCACGAGGTCGTTGAAGATCAGCGACTGGATCGAGAATCTGCTAACGGATACGGGGGTAGCCTATCCGTATTCCGGCTCAGTGCACTCGAGCGACGTGTCGGTCTTTTTCACACCCATACCCGAGCCGGGCAGTATCGCCATGCTCTCGGACCTAGGAATCATGCTCGGCTTAAGCTATTTGTGGCGAAAAAATCGCGCCGTGAGGAGGTGAAAAGAAAATCAGGTCGTGAAAAAAGGACAATTATCTTGCTTAAGACAAGGGGCATCCTCAACAATAAACGATGCCCCTTGGTTTTTCTTGATTGTCTTGTATCTCAGACTATGCCTAACAAATTATGCATGGACTGCTAAAGCGGCATGGGCATCTTGCCTGTGAACATGGGCCTTGACACTGTGCTTTGAATATCGTACGCTATATCGTACGAAAGGAGATCCGCACATGACAACGATGACTGCAACCGAAGCGCGAAAACGATTATATACCCTGCTGGATGATGTTGCCCAGTCACACGAGGCCGTGCAAATTGCAGGCAAGCGCAATTCGGCCGTGCTAGTTTCTGAAGAAGACTGGCGGGCCATCCAGGAAACGCTTTATCTAATGTCCATTCCCGGGATGAAAAAGTCCATTGTCAAGGGGTTAAAAACGCCGGTTAAAAAATGCGCCAAGGAGCTAAAGTGGTGAAATGGACATTGGTCTACACCGCACAAGCACAAAAAGACGCCAAAAAGCTGACCGCTTCCGGGCTCAAACCCAAAGCCGAGCGCTTGTTGGAACTCCTCAAGAAAAATTCTTATCAAACGCCGCCGCGATTTGAAAAACTCGTTGGCGATTTATCGGGCGCCTATTCCAGACGGATCAATATCCAACAC
This sequence comes from Pirellulales bacterium, assembly GCA_963820545.1. Taxonomy (GTDB): domain Bacteria; phylum Planctomycetota; class Planctomycetia; order Pirellulales; family Thermoguttaceae; genus CAWGAJ01. The sequence goes on along the minus strand of CAWGAJ010000002.1, from coordinate 772,618 downwards.
CGATTAGTCTATCAAATCCTCGATGACATAAAAACAGTCAAAATCATCCGCATGTGGACGCATTACGAATAGAGTATGCATCTGTCATCCTGAGCGCAGCGAAGGATCTTCCGGCTGTTTATGATTTCTCGTCCATCTTGGTGGCGCAGAATTTCAGGGCCGTTTACGGCCTTTGCCCGCCGCAGGCGGTTTCAGGCCCGGCATTTAGAGATCATCCAGCTTTTATGTGCATATTTTCTCGGGAGTTAAGGTGGCGACAGCAATGTTATGTGGCGGAGGCTTGGCATAGGAAACAACGAGGAGGTTATGCACTAGCACAGCCAACCCGACTTGCCGTTGCCCACGAGATCGGCCCCGCCCGGAAAACTGACGCATCGAACGATGTTGTTTGAGATCGGCAAAACCCAATTCGACCGTTTGACGCCGGAAGCGGTAGAGGGTCTTGGCCTCCGTCGTGGCCATGCGTGCTCGATGCGCCTCGACCAACGCCTCGTGCTCGCTTCGTTTGACGGCGCGGCCGCGATTCGAATTGGAACAGCAAGACGGCTGCCGAGGGCACACCCGGCAATTTTGCGGCGAACAGCGATAACTATGCATCACGTTGATCTGGCCGTCGCTCTGTTGTCGTTTTTGTTGGCCTATCCAAGGCAGCGGGTGTCCTTCCGGGCAGCGATAAATGTTTTGCTCCGGTACCCATGTGAATTGATCTTTGCCGATCGGGCGAGGCTTCGCCGTTTTTTTCTTTTCCTTCTGCGAAAGGTCGTTTTCCTGCCATGGACCGTACAAGGCAATTCCCGCTTGGCCGCAGATCGCCAAGTTGCAGGCCGTCACATAGCCCGCGTCTACGAGCATGACTTTCGGTTTCACGCCAGTCAAGTTCACGACACGTTCCAACATCGGGCCGAAGGTTCCGGCATCGGTCGGTTGGGCGAACACTTGATAGCCCAAGTATAACGGCGAATCCAAATCCCGCACCAATTGCAGATTGTACAGCGGTCGAAAGACGTGATGCTTGTCGCGTCCCAACGCCGCCTCGGGATCGCTGACGCTGACCACGATTTTCTCGGGTTTTCGCCGTCTTTTCGGCTCTTGCCGGTTATTGACCGCGTGCAACTCGACCAGTCGTTGGCGGGCATGTTCGTAGCGTTTCCGCTGCGATTGCCTGGTGACTGGATTTTTCGCCATCCACGTCGGCACGCTCCGCGGTTGCTGGGCCGTCGCGTCGGCATGACATGCCCCATCCAGTTCCGCCAATCGTTGGCTCACCGTCGCCTCATTCAACAGCCGGTGACGCGAAGCGTTGGCCGCCACAGCCGAACCGTCCAGTGAACATCGCTCGGCTCGAGTCACTCCTTGTTGCCGAGCGAGTTGAAGCACTTCCGCGTTCCAGTGGTCGATCAAGGACGCGATGCGATCAGCAAAGTTAAACCAACAAGTCCGCGACGGATGGATTCCGAAGCCCGCCCATTGGAGAACGATGTTTTCCCTCGCATCGCGGAACCATTGGCTGGGGCTGGGACGTCCCAGGCGGATTTCAATCAGCACGATGACGAGCATCAGATCGGGGCGAAGCGGCGGCGAGCCGACACCCGCATAAGAAGTGAATAGAGGTGTCAAATCCAATTCTTTCATTGCTTCCACCACGCTCCGTGCCAGATGATTTTCCGGCACTTGTTGTTCCAGCGTCTGCCACTCTTTCGACAGTTCATTCCAGGGCGGATCAGCGAAGCGAACCTTGGCTCTCTTGTCAGACCGCTTCGTGCAGCCTACCATGTGTTAGCCTCCTTGCATTCGGGAGCAGAGCGTTTTTTTGCTTTAACTACTCTGCACAATTTTCCCAAATGCCGGGAGGCCAATTATTATTGCTACTTTACCTCCATTGCCCAAAAAGCTGGACGATCTCTTTACGTCGGGTTGACGAGGCTTGAGGCCCGTTCACGGGCCTTCTCGAAACCTCTGGTTTGAACCATCATATCACTGGGGAATATTTTATATGTCTGCCAATTACTATTCTGAAATTAATTTGCATATCACATGGCATACTAAAGAAAGACTCTTTTTAACCCGTGCTAAAGCACGGACCTATTACCGCTAACGCGGTCAAGGGTCGTAAACGACCCTCAATAACCAAGTATTAGTCCCAATGTATACGTTGGATTAAATGACTCTCTACAATGGCTTTCTACGGCGGCGGGGTGGCGGGTTGAGGAGCAGACGGCGCACTCTGGGCGCTGAGAGGCTGGCACGATAGTTATTCAACCAATCTTCAATTTGTTTAGCCAGCGCCATTAGGCCCAGGGATCGGGCCTTGTCCAAAGCCTTCTGGGCCGTGGCCAGGGCTTCGGCGGGTTGGTTTGTATTGGCATAGGCACGCGCCAAATTGGCATAGGCCTCAGGGAACTCGGGTTTCAGCCGTATGGCTTGGCGGTAATGTTCAATTGCTTCCTGCGGCCGGCCTAAAATGCCCAAGGCGATGCCCAGGTTGTAATGCGCATCAGCGTAATCGGGTTTTAACTTTAAGGCCAGCTCATAATGTTCGATGGCCTCTTGATATTGACCTATGGATTTCAAACATACGCCGAGGTTGTTGTGGGCATCGGGATAATCGGGATTCAGGCGCAAGGCCTGCTGATAATGTTCGAAAGCTTCCTTGGGCCGGCCTGCTTGGAAAAAAGTGGCGCCCAGGTTGTTGTGGGCAAACCAACAGTCTGGATTTTTTTCCAGCACTACCTCATACAGTGTCACGGCGCCGCTATATAGTTCGCTCTGCCGCCAGGCCAGAAACGTAAGCGCACCCGTTGCCGCGATGGCGACAACAGTTGCCGCTAAACGTGCCGATCCCCGCGTACGTTGATGCCAAACGCTCCAGCCCGCCGCAGTTAAAGCGATCACGCCAATTATGGCTATGTGCTGATAGCGGTCCGCCACCAACGTAAAACGCATGAAGCCCACGTCCATAAAGCCCAGCGCCGGAAGGAGCGACACGCAGAAAAAACCCCAGGCAAACAAAAACGGCCGACTCCAGTCTTTGCGATACCGCCACAGCACCGCAGTAACAACCACGACTGCCGTAAGCGACAGCCACCACAGTACATTGCCGGTCTCGATGCGCCACTGCGGATAGACAAAGACCAGATTCAACGGGAAAAACGCCTTGTAAAGGTAGAACCAGACTGCGCCGCCGCACCCAGCAGACGCTCAATAAAGGTGGCCGTTCGGATCACTTTACCCGTACCATGCGTCTGGAACCACACATTCACTCCTGCCAGGATCACGGCAATCAGGAAAAACGGCGCGGTCCGCACCAGGTCCCATCGAGAGACAGAAGGGGACAGTCCCATTTTCGCTGAGGCGAAAATTGGGACAGTCCCCGTGCGCCGCCACCAGACGATTCCCAGCAGTAACACCGGCAAAATCGCCACCGACCCCTTGCTAAGCATCGCCAACACGAACGCCAACAGGCTCAGCCAGTACCAAAGGCCCGCACCAGATCGATAGAGCCGTTTTTGCGGCGGCGACCCGCCGGCGGCGGGCATGTCGGCTTTCAAATACCACAGTATCGACAAGAGGAAAAACAACATCGCCGTCATGTTCTTGCGCTGGGCGATCCAGGCCACCGACTCCACGTTCACCGGGTGCACGGCAAAGATGATGGCCGCCAAAAAAGCCCCGGGAAAGGAGAGTTTCCGCAAAATCACCCAAACCAGCAGGACTTCGATGACGTGCAAAAACAGGTTGGTTACGTGGTAGCCGGTTGCGTTCATCCCCCACAGGCGCCACTCGAGCCAGAGCGTGGTATTGCTTACCGGCCAGTAGTCTGTTGCTTCAGTGGTGAACCAAAATCGCCGCAGACCGTCGGCGGCCTTGATCAGGCGATTGTTCGTCAGCAGCAGGTCGTCATCGAAGATGAATCCGCCGTTAATGGCCGGCTGGTAAACGAAAATGACCGCCAGCACAATAATCGCCACTCCCGCCAGCGCACGAGCGGCAGCGCCGAGGCAACAGAGGTTCCCGAGCGGGCCTGTGAAGCGTTCTTCTGGAAAGTTTTTTTGCGCTTGGGCATGAGCGGGCTGTGTTAAAAGAGTTAAAACATTTTTTGGTCGTTCTGCGTTCTGACTTCTTCATTCTGACTTTATACTAATCCCCAATCCCGCGTAAGACGGTTTTCAAAACCGTCCTGCTAATCCTCAATCCTTATTTCGACTGACTGGCGCGGTAAGATTTCCACCAATCTTCAATCTGCTTGATCATCACTGTCTGACCCTTGGCTCGGGCGAGGTCCAAGGCCCTCTGGGCCATGGCGTGGGCCTTGGCGGGTTGACTTGTGGCGGCATAGGCCGTCGCCAAATTGGCACAGGCCTCGACGAAGTCGGGTTTGATGCGCAGGGCCTGCTGGAAATGTTCGATCGCCTCCTGAGCCTGGCCCACCTTGCCCAATGCTATGCCCAGGTTGTTGTGGGCGTCAGAGAAATCGGGATTAAACTGTATTGCTTTGCGGTACTGTTCGATTGCCTCTTGTATCCGGCCCGTATCATCCAGAACGCTCCCCAGGTTGTAGTAGGCATCAGAGTAATTGGGATTGAGTTTTATGGCCTGCTCATAATGTATGATCGCCTGTTGATTTTGGCCTACGTCTTTCAACGATACGCCTAAATTATTATGCGCCTTGGGATAATTACTCTTGAGCCGGAGGGCTTGCCGGTAATGTTCGATCGCCTCTTGCGGTCGGCCTAACTTGCCCAGGGCGATGCCCAGGTTGTTGTGAGCCTCGGGATAAGCGGATTTTATGCGGAGGGCCTGTTGAAAGTGTGCGATCGCCTCCTGTAGCCTGCCTTTCTTGCCCAGGGCGATGCCCAGGTTGTTGTGGAGCATCGAACAGTCCGGATTTTTTTCTATCGTTACCTGATACAGCGTCATGGCCTCACGGTATAACCCGCTCTGCTGCCAGGTCAGAAATGTAAGTGCACCCACCACGACAACCGCCAAAGCGCCGGCCGCCCAGCGGATCGGCCCTTGGGCCCCCTGATACCAAACGCCCCAGCCAGCCCCCGCCAAGGCAATCACGCCAATTATGGCGATGTGCTGATAATGATCCGCCACCAAGGAATACTGCATGAAGCCCACGTCCGTAAAGCCCAGCACCGGAACCAAAGACACGCAGAAAAATCCCCAGGCAAACAAAAAGGGCCGACTCCAAGTGCGCCGATACCACCACAGCACCGCCGTAACCGTCAACGCCGCCAACAGGGGCAGCCACCACAACAAATTGCCAGCCACAATGTGCCACTGCCGATAGACAAAAACCAGATCGAGCGGCAAAAGCGCCTTGTAAAGGTAAAACCACACCACGCCCCCGGCACCCAGCAGACGCTCAATAAAACTGGCGTCCCGAAGCTCTGTCCCCAAACCGTGGGTCCGGAACCATAAGTTCACTCCCGTCAACACCACGGCAACCAGGAAAAAAGGCGCGGTCCGCGCAGGTCCCACCGAGAGACAGAAGGGGACAGTCCCATTTTCGCTGAGACGAAAATTGGAGAGACAGAAGGGGACAGTCCCATTTTCGCTGAGGCGAAAATTGGGACAGTCCCCGTGCGCCGCCACCAGACGATCGCCAAGAGTAACACCGGCAAAACCGCCACCGATCCTTTACTGAGCATAGCCAACACGAACGCCAACAGGCTCAGCCAGTACCATAGACCCGCACCCTGTCGATAAAACAGGTATTTCTCGGGGGGCAACTGCGCATCCGCCTTCAGATACCAGAGAATCGACAAGAGGAAGAAAAACATGGCCGTCAGGTTCTTGCGCTGGGCGATCCAGGCCACTGACTCCACGTTCACCGGGTGCACGGCAAAGATCAGCGCCGCCAAAAAAGCCCCGGGGATGGACAACTTCCGCAAAATCAACCAGATCAGTAATGCTTCGACCATGTGCAAGATCAGGTTGGTGACGTGGTAGCCGGTCGTGTTCATCCCCCATAGGCGCCACTCGATCCAGAGCGTGGTATTGCTCACTGGCCAGTAGTCTTGCGCCTCAGTGGTGCACCAAAATCGGTACAGGCCGTCCGCAGCCATGATTAGGCGGTTTTCCGTCATAAGCAGGTCCTCGTCAAGGACAAATTCGCCGCTTAAGGAGGGAAAGTAAGCGAACAAGGCGGCCAGGACAATGAGCGCTACTCCTGCCAGAACGCGAAGCCTGAGCGCCGAGGGGACAGAGGTTCTTGACCGGGCCTGAGGAACATGCTGGGGGGAAGATTTTTTTCGCTTGGGCATGCGCGAACCGAGATAAAAATGTCACAGGTATTATTGGATTATTTTACAATATTTTCGGCGGATCACTTTTAGAAACAATCTGAAAAGTCCAAAGGTCATCCTGAGCGTAGCGAAGGATCTCGCCGGCATATAGATATAGTTGGTAATAAATGCCTCTTTTCCCGGGATTCTTCGCTTCGCTCAGAATGACCCAGTATGTTTTCATAGTTTCTTAGTCACTATATTCCTTTATCTCCAATCCCCTATCGCTATTTCGAGAGGCTGGCCCTGTAAGAATTCAACCAATCTTCAATATGCTTGGCCAGGGCTGTCTGTTTCTTGGCTAGGGCAAGTTCTACGGCCTTTTGGGCCGTGGCCAGGGCATCGTTGGGTCGGCTTGTTTTGGCATAGGCCAACGCCAAATTGCCATAGGCTTCGGCCAAGTCGGGTTTAAGCTGTAGGACCCGCAGGAAGTGCTCTACTGCCTCTCCGGGCCGATCTGTTTTCAAGAGCATGACACCCAGGTCGTTGCGGGCCTCAAGGTAATCAGCTTTGAGACTCAGGGCCTGCTGGAAACGTAGAATTGCCTCTTGAAACCGACCTGTTTGGACCAATAAGGTGCCCATGTTGTATTGGGCTTCTGGATAATCCTGTTTCAGCCTCAAAGACTGCTGTAGATATTCAAACGCCTCTCCCAGATGGCCTTTTCTGAGCAGTAAACTGCCCAGATTATTGTAGGCCTCGGGGTAATCGGGATTGATCAGTATGGCTTTCCGGAATTCTTTAATCGCCTCCTCCAGCCGGCCTGTTTGGGCCAATAAGAAACCCAGGTTGTTGTGGGCAATCCAACAGTCGGGATTTTTTTCCAGCGTGGCATAGTATAGTGTAATCTCATCACTATAGATCACACTTTGTTGCCAAGTCAGAGAGATGAGCGCTAGTATCGCCGCCACGGCAACGACGATCGCCGCCCAACGCGCTGCGCCGCACGCGCTCGCGCCAAACGCTCCAGCCCGCCGTCGCCAACGCAATCACGCCAATTATGGCGATGTGCTGATAATGGTCCGCCACCAGCGAATGTTTCATGTAGCCTACGTCTATAATGCCCAGCACCGGAATCAACGACACGCAAAAAAATCCCCAGGCAAACAAAAACGGCCGCCCCCAAATCCTCCGATATCGCCACAGCACCGCTGTAACAATTAACGCCGCCATAAGCGGCAGCCACCATAACAATTTGCCGACCTGAATGTGCCACTGGGGATAGATGAAAAACAGGTTCAGCGGCAAAATCGCCTTGTAAAGGTAGAACCACACCACGCCGCCGGCGCCCAGCAGACGCTCGACAAAACCGGCGCTGCGGATCGCTTCCTCCTTACCGTGGGTCTGGAACCATAAGTTCACGGCAGCCAATACCACGGCCACCAGGAAAAACGGCGCGGTCCGCGCCAGGTCCCATCGAGAGACAGAAGGGGCCAGTCCCATTTTCGCTGAGGCGAAAATGGGGACAGTCCCCGTGCGCCGCCACCAGATTATTCCCAGCAGCAACATCGGCAAAATCGCCACTGAGCCCTTGCTGAGCATCGCCAACACGAATGCCGCCAGGCTCAGCCAGTACCAAGGTCCTATAAGTAGACCGTACACTCCATGTGCGGGACCGGCATACGGAGTGTGCCTGCTACGTTGGGCGTTATCGCTACACCCCCCTGAGACTTGCGTAAAGTAACATAAAATCGACAATTGAAAAAACAACATCGCCAGCAGGCCCTTGCGCTGCGAGATCCAGGCCACTGTCTCCACGTTCACCGGGTGCACGGCAAAGATTATGGCCGCCCAAAAAGCGCCGGGAATGGACAATTTCCACAAAATCAGCCAAAGCAACAAGGCTTCGGCCATGTGTAAGATCAGATTGGTGACGCGGTATCCCGTCGGATTCATCTCCCACAGGCGCCACTCGAGCCAGAGTGTGGTATTGCTCACCGGCCAGTAGTCTTGCGCATCAGTGGTGCACCAAAATCGGTACAGGCCGTCCGCGGCCTTAATCAGGCCGTTGTCCGTGAGGAGTTTGTCGTCGTCCAGGATGAACCCGCCCTTCAAGTAAGGGAGGTATGCGAGGAAGGCGGCCAGGACGATAAGCGCCACTCCCGCCAGTACGCGAAGCCTGAGCGCCGACAGGACAGAGGTTCTTGACCGGGCCTGAAGAACATGCTTAGGGGAAGATTTTTTTCGCTTGGACATGCGCGGACCGAACAACCAAAAGTCGACATATTATCTTTCAAATTATATTCTACTGTATTTTGGGCGGGCACAAGAAGTACTTAGAAAAAAGTCCAAATGTCATCCTGACTAGGGCCCGAAATTAAACGGCATGGGGATAAAACCAAGTGGTATGAAGGCCAGCATGAGCCAGCCCAGCAAATATCTCCACCCGCCCAAAGGTTCATCATCGTCGGCCGTGGGCGGATGGGCCGGGCCCATCATGATCAACAAAAAGATCATTAACAACCAGGGATAGAGGCCATAAAACACCACGGCGAAAACCGCGGTCAGCAAGAGAACTTGGGCTATGATATGGGCTTTTTTCCCCAGCAAGGCATACAGCACGTGACCGCCGTCGAGTTGGCCGATGGGTATTAAATTTATGCTCGTGATGAGCAACCCCACCCAGCCCGCAAAGGCCAGCGGGTGCAAAAGCAGATCACATCCGGCGGGAATATGTTTGCCCATCAAGTACGTAAGGATCTTAAATAGCAATGGATCGCCCAATTCGCCTCGGCCAAAAATGGGTTCCGACCAATAGATCCCCAAGACGCAACAGATCAGCGTGGGGACCAAACCGGCCAGCGGGCCGCTGATGCCGATATCGAAAAGCGCCCGCCGGTGTCCCATGCGGGCTTGCATGGCGATGACCGCTCCCATGGTGCCGATGGGTGAAAAGGGCATGGGAATAAAATAAGGAAATGAACAATAAACGCCATGACGCCAGGCTTGGAGAAAGTGGCCCATCTCATGACAGACCAGGATCGTCATCAGGGGGACGGCATACGTCAGGCCGCGAATTATCGCCTGCCCATAATTTGTATAAATCTCTTTTGTATCGATCCCGGCCATCAGCGTGCTCAGGCAGGTGGCGATAAACAGCAAAAGCGGCAGTCTTAAGTGACGTTTACGCGGCTGGGGGACGGGCGGCGTTTCGTCGTGAATCCACTCCGACGCCGGGATGATTTCGACTTTCTCCGCGGGAAATACTGCCGGTTCGCCTTCGTGGTTTTCAGTCATTTTCGCGGTTCTCGGTAATCTTGCATTAATTGAGCACTCTTTGGTATTCTACTGTACAATCGTGGGCGAGCAAGTCCGTAATCCGCCCGCTTGGTTATCGCTTGCCTGTGGTTCGCGGCTATTGATAGTCAGGTAAGGCGTTTTCCGCCGGCTGTTAGCCGGCGGCTGCCTGACTTTAATTTCATGAGACTCAATAAACTTACAAATTACTATCTACTAACCACTTAATAAAAATGATCGACCGCATTTTTCATCTGTCCGAAAACAAGACCACCGTGCGCACCGAATTGCTGGCCGGGGTGACGACCTTTCTCACGATGGCATACATCATTTTTGTGCAGCCGGCGGTGCTCTCGGGAGAAATGTTCAACATTCAAACGGGCATGGACTTTGGCGCCGTCACCACGGCCACCTGCCTGTCGGCCGCCTTGGCCACGATCATCATGGGGCTCTACGCCCGCTACCCCATCGCCCAGGCGCCCGGCATGGGCGAGAATTTCTTTTTCGTCCTCACGTTCTTGCCCGCCGCCCAAGCAATGATTGCCGAACGGATTCAGGCCGGGGGGATCCAGGCCGACTCGACCACTGCCTGGCAAATCGGCTTGGGCGTGGTATTTTACTCCGGTGTTTTGTTCCTGCTGCTTTCGATGTTGGGCGTGCGGGAAAAACTCATGGAGGCCATCAGCCCCAGCATGCGCAACGGCATTGCCGTGGGCATCGGCTTGTACATCGCTTTTATCGGGCTGCAATTTACCCATCTGGTAATTCCCGATCCCGGCACCGGCGTGAAAATGAACGTCCAGTTTTCCTCGCCCGACATCATCGTTTTCTTCTTTGGCTTGATTGTAACCGCGTTTTTGCACGCCCGGCGCGTGCGCGGATCGATTCTTTTGGGCATTATCGCCGGCGGATTGTTGGCCGTGGCCTTGCGACTCGGTATGCCGTATCTGGGCGATGCAGTAATGCAATATAAGCCCATTGAAGAATCGATGTTGATGAAACGATTCACTTTACCGGCAATAAACAATTATTCAGATATTGCGAATATCGTTTCCGCCCCGCCGAGCATTAAACCGACTTTTTTGAAAATGGACCTGATCGGCGCTCTATCCTGGCCCATGCTGCCCTTTATTCTGGTCTTTTTGTTCATGGTGCTCTTCGACACCTTGGGAACCCTGATCGGCGTGGCCGAACAGGCGGGATTAATCAAGGATAATCGCTTGCCCCGGGCACACCGGGCGCTGATCTCCGACGCCCTGGGCACCGTGGCCGGCGCCGCCTTGGGCACCAGCACCGTGACCAGTTTTATTGAAAGCGCATCCGGAGTGGAGCAAGGCGGTCGCACAGGCTTGACCGCCCTGACAACCGCCGGTTTGTTCCTGTTGGCACTTTTTTTCAGCCCGATTATCGCGGTGATCGGCAGTTATCCGCCCATTACCGCGCCGGCCTTGGTAATAGTAGGGTCCATGATGATGACCAACATCACCAAAGTGGAATGGGGAAATTATGCCGAAAGCATTCCCGCCTTTCTGATTATTATTGGCATCCCCATGACTTTCTCCATCGCCGACGGCCTGGCCCTGGGCTGCATCGCTTACCCACTCATCAAACTGCTGGCCGGTCAGGGCCGCGACGTAAAATGGCTGATGTACATTATGGCCGTGGTACTAATAGCCTACTTTGTGTTGGTGGTGATATAGGGATTAGAGGCCCTAGCCTAATCAGGAGGCCAGACATTCTTGTCTGGCTAGAAAAAGACATTCTTGTCTGGCACGAAAAGACAGGCAGGAATGCCTGTCCTCCTAATGCCTAGGTTGATACTCGGGACAAATCTGCCATAATAATCAACATGTCAACAGCCGACGAACAACCTCAGGCGGTCCTGATTACCGGCGCTTCGACCGGCATAGGCGCGGCCTGCGCGGGAGCTGGACCGCCGCGGTTTCCGGGTTTTCGCCGGCGTGCGCACGCAATCCGCGGCCCAGCGTCTGCGGGCGCAGGCTTCGTCGCGCTTAAGCCCGGTAATGATCGACGTTACCGACGACGCCGCAATTAGCGCCGCGGCCGCACGGATCAAAGAGGAAACCGGCCATCAGGGATTGGCCGGCTTGGTCAACAATGCCGGCATCGCCGTTTCCGGACCGCTGGAAATTCTGCCCATCGCGGAACTCCGCCGCCAATTGGAAGTCAATGTTATCGGCCAGATCGCCGTTACGCAGGCCGTGCTCCCTTTGTTGCGGATTGCCAAAGGCAGGATTGTGAATATCGGTTCGGTCAACGGCGCGGTGTCTACACCGTATCTGGGGCCTTACTGCGCCTCAAAATTCGCCCTGGAAGCGCTCACCGATGCCTTGCGAATGGAATTGCGCACCTGGGGCATCGGCGTTTCCTTGGTAGAGCCCGGCCCAATCGACACGCCAATTTGGGAAAAATCCACCTCTGCGGCCGATGAGCTTGCCGCCACCATTCCCGACAATTCCCTGGACCTTTATGAGCCGGATTTAACGGCCTTGCGCAAGTCCATCGAGAACATCGCCCGCCATGCCGAACCGGCGGATATCGTGGTCCGGGCAGTGGTCCATGCCTTGACTTCACCCCGGCCCAAAACGCGATATTTCCTCCGTTTTGGCAATCGTTTTATGTTCCGGGGCTTCAAAATCGTTCCCGATGTGATCCGCGATTGGCTGATCTGCTACTTTATGGGACTGCCCTGATTACATAAGAAATCGGGGATCGGGAACAGTAAATTAGCGCGAAACTGGGCTTTCCTCCCCCAATGTTGTTAATCTCACCCCCATAACAAGGCGTTTATAGCTTATATATCACCTAATCGACTAGCGCCATTTAACCGCTGCAAGCTTTGTGATCGGAAGTTTTAACGTAATCCTTAACGCTTTCGCAGCTTACGTCGAATTAGTAAAATGTAAGATTTACATAATACTAGATATACGCTCATAGCATTCTTCCAGTCCCTGAACTCGAGGATAAGATCGTGAGCATTCGCAACCTGGATAAAATATTCGAACCGCATCGGGTGGCTGTTATCGGGGCTAGCGATACGCCCACGAGCGTGGGCTATACCGTGTTGCGAAATCTTGTGGGCTCAGGCTTTCGAGGCGTGGTCTATCCAGTTAATCCCAAGCGAGAATCGGTTCAAGGCATCCAGGCCTACAAGGACATACCCAGCCTGCCTCATGCACCAGATCTCGCCGTGATTTGCACCCCTGCCGCCACAGTGCCGGGAATTGTCCGGCAATGCGGCGAGGCCGGGACCCAGGGATTGGTTATTATCTCTGCCGGATTCCGGGAGATCGGGCCGGAGGGGAAAAAGCTCGAGGACCTGGTGCATCAAGAGCAAAAAAAGTTCGATGGCATGAGGATTTTGGGGCCCAACTGTCTGGGCATCATCGTGCCGGGCATCTCGCTGAACGCCAGTTTTGCCACTGCCACGCCGGCCAAAGGACACGTGGGCTTTATTTCCCAGTCCGGCGCGCTCTGCACTTCGGTGTTGGACTGGGCATTGGACGAAGGGATTGGCTTTTCGTATTTTGTCTCGGTGGGCAACATGCTGGACGTGAGCATGGGCGACTTGATCGACTATCTCGGTTCGGCCACGGAAACGCGCTCGATTATCCTTTATATCGAGTCGATCAGCGAAGCGCGGGAATTCATGTCGGCGGCCCGGGCTTTTGCACGAACCAAGCCCATCGTGGCTTACAAGGCCGGCCGATTTGCGGAATCGGCCCAGGCGGCGGCGTCGCATACCGGGGCCATGGCCGGAGTGGATGCCGTGTATGAAGCGGCTTTCCAGCGTGCCGGCATCGAACGCATCTTCCAAATCGAAGACATGTTCGACTGCGCCGAACTTCTCGCCCGGCAGCAACAGCCCAAGGGCGATCGCCTGGCGATCATCACCAACGCCGGCGGACCGGGCGTAATGACCACCGACGCCGTGATTGACCGCGCAGGCGAGTTGGCCAAGCTTTCTGAGGAAACGATGGAAAAACTCAACGAGTTTCTGCCCGCCTGCTGGTCGCACAATAATCCCATTGACGTTTTGGGCGATGCCCCGCCCGACCGTTTTTCCAAGGCCATGGAAGTGGTGCTCAAGGACAAAAACGTGGATGCCGTGCTGGTGATCCTCACGCCCCAGGCCATGACCGATCCCACGGGCACGGCGGAAGCCGTGGGCAAGGCCGCTGCGCACGCCCATAAACCAGTGCTGGCCGCTTGGATGGGCGGTCACGTGGTGGCCGAAGGCGTGCAGAAGCTCAATGCGGCGGGAATCCCCACCTACAATACGCCGGAAAAGGCGGTACGGGCGTTCATGCACCTGGTGTCTTATGCGCGGAATTTACAAATTCTGCACGAAACGCCGCGCGACATACCGCTGGAATTCAGCCTCGATCGGCAGCGGTTGCGGGGGGTGTTCGACACGATTCTCACCGAAGGGGGCGAGATCCTTTCGGAGAACGTATCCAAGGCATTTTTAGAAGCCTACGAAATACCCGTCACCAGGCCCCAGGCCGCGCACCGCGGATGAGGCCGTGGAAGTGGCCCATCGCATCGGGTTCCCGGTGGTCTTGAAAATCCATTCCCCGCAGATCACCCACAAAACCGACATCGGTGGCGTGGCGCTGAATCTGACCAGTGACGATCGGGTGCGCGAGGCATTCAATAAGATTACCCAGCGGGCCAAGGAAAAACGGCCCGACGCCGACATTATCGGCGTTACCGTGCAAAAAATGGTCACCTACCCGAACAGCTTCGAGCTGATCATGGGTACCAAAAAAGACCCCATCTTCGGCGCGGTGATCATGGTGGGCATGGGCGGCACGGCTGCGGAGGTGTTCCGCGACCGGGCCCTGGGGCTGCCGCCGCTGAACGAGGCCTTGGCCCGCCGCATGCTCGAATCGCTCAAGTCCTGGCCGCTCTTGCAGGGTTACCGCGGCAAGCCGGGCGCGAACATCGATCGGCTGATTGAGATTATCATGCGGTTTTCGTATCTGGTGGCCGATTATCCGGAAATCAAGGAACTCGACATCAACCCGCTGTTGGTCACACCCGAGGACGTGATCGCCCTGGACGCCCGCGTGGTTGTCGATCGCGACCTGGTCGTCCGTCCGGTCCGGCCCTACACGCACCTGGCCATTCGGCCGTATCCCGAGGAGTTCGTCACCGAGCGTAAATTGAAAGACGGGACGCCGGTAATCCTCCGGCCCATCAAGCCCGAGGACGAGCCCATGTGGCACGAACTGCTGGGTAGTTGCTCCACGCAGTCGTTGTGGTTCCGCTTCAGTTATCTTTTCAAGCAGACCACCCACGAAATGGCCACCCGCTATTGCTTTATCGATTACGATCGGGAATTAGGCATCGTGGCCGAGGTGGAGGAAGAGGGGCAGCGCAAGCTGATCGGCGTGGGCCGCCTGGTGGCCGACGTGGACCACGAAAACGCCGAATACGCCGTGATCGTCATCGACCGCTGGCACGGTCACGGCCTGGGCGGATTATTGACCGACTACTGCTGCGAAGTGGCCAAGAAGTGGGGCGTGAAACGCGTGGTGGCCGAAACGTCCAAGGACAACGTGCGCATGATCGCCACCTTTCGCAATCGGGGCTTTGAGATTAACGATAAGCAAGAAGAAGACGTGGTCCTGGTCAGCAAAACCGTGGTCTAAGATTTTCGCTTCTCCAATTCCCAATTATTTACGATCGCCCGCCCGCCGGGCGTAAGACTGCGCAGCTTATCGGCGATAATGCCCTTTTCGGAAACCGTAGCCGTGACAAGTTTCCGGGCGAAAATCTTGATCTTTTTCTCGCGATGACGCCGCCGCCGCAGTTCCTTTTTACGTTCGCTACAAGACACTTCAAGACTCCTCGGTAAGGGATAATGTTCGAGAGATAAGTTTTTTATAACAAAGCTTTCCCGCAAGGTCAACCAGGGATTTAGTGCTAATTAATTGATAATCTTCGTAAGCCAAGGGATTGCTAAGCCCAGGGATTGCAACCCCCGGGCTTTATATATTGACTGTAATCCATGGATTTGCGTTGGTGTAGGGAGAAGAGATATGAATCAAGTACCGGCCGAATGAAGGCACCCACTTTCGACCGCATCCGCTGGGACGCTAATCAGCCGGCCGATTAAATCCGCGTAGCCCGCACACTCCGTGTGCGGGATCAGCACACGGAGTGTGCCGACTACTTGGGCGGAAAGTTCTACGGTCACATATCGATCGGCGGTGCCCAACAGCCGATTGGGTGACCCAGGCACGCAACCTTCCACCAGCACCTGCAGACGCCTGCCTAAGAGCTTCTCCAGATATTCCTCCGCTAACCGTTTTTCCAGTTTGGCCAGTTCGGCCGCCCATTGTTGATGAATGCGTTGCGGCACTCGATTGGGCAAAGAAGCAGCCTCGGTGCCGGGACGCGGACTGAAACGAAAGACGTGAATTTGGGAAAAGCCAATTTTTTCCACCGCTTTGCAGGTAGCGGCAAAATCTGCTTCAGTCTCGCCCGGAAAACCGACAATTACGTCGGATGTCAATGCTGGTAAATCAAGTCGGGCACGGATTTCCTCACACCGCTTGATGAACTGCCCGACCGTCCAATGCCGGCGCATTTTCTTGAGGATCGCATCCGAACCGCTTTGCAGGGGAAGATGCAGATGCGGGCAGATCCGCTGAGGATGTTCGGCCATGAGATCGAGCAACTCGGGCGTGACTTCGGCGGCCTCGATACTCGACAGTCGCACGCGGAATTCGCCCTCCAAGGCCACGATGCGGCGGAGTAAATCAACCAAGCCATGCCTAGAATGAGCGAAATCCACGCCATAGTGACCCAAGTGGATGCCCGTCAAAACAATTTCGGCAAAGCCGGCGGCAGTGAGGCGACGAATCTCCTCGAGCACGTCTTCGACCGGCCGGCTGGCCAGCACGGGCCGCACCAGGGGAATGATGCAATAACTGCATTTTTCCCGGCAGCCGTCCTGGACCTTCACCCAGGCCCGATGCCGGCCTGCAAACGTGGATATGCCTCTTGGAATGTCTCTTAATCCCCGGCGTACCAGCAAATCGGGCAGTTCGCGTTTGTCTTCAATCACTTCACTGACGCCGGGCAAGGCTGCCACCTCGTCGGACGCACGCGTGGCATAACAGCCCATCACGATGATTTCGGCCCGGGGATTTTTCTTTGCCAAGCGGCGGATAATTTTCCGGGTTTTGGCCTCGCTTTCGGCCGTGACCGTACAGGAGTTGATCAGGATCAAATCGGCCGGCTCGCCGTTTATGGCATCTCGATAGCCCAGGCGTCTAAAGCCCTCGCGCACAAACTCCGTCTCGTATTGATTTACCTTGCAGCCAAGCGTGACGGTTTTAAGAGTAGGCATAACGGGCATTATTCACCAGGCACGGGTTCGATGGTGGCCCACATCGAGCCTTTGCAGGCGGAAATATAGGCGTCTTTGCCGTAGGCGTGGATTTGCTCGCGCTTTAGTTCGGCATGTTCTTTGGTGGTAGTCAGGACGATTACCCGGCCCGTGGTATCGACCTCCTTGGCCAATTGGAAACCTTTTTCCACCGGGTAGCCGAAAAGCTCCATAAGCATGGCAATGACATACTCATAAGAATGATCGTCGTCGTTCCAGAGGATCACGTTGTAGCGCGGCTGCCGTTTGGTTTCGGCCTGATCTGTTTCTCGCTCGATGGGGATAGTTTCTTCCAGCGGCTCGACCGTGGCGGCGGCATATTCAGACATGTCGGTTCTCCGCTTAGGCATTGTCCTAGTTAGTAGGACGGATTTAAAATCCGTCCCCCAAAAACGACCCCCAATAGTCGTATCGGCGGCTTGTTATTATACTGTGGGATTATGGATTTAGACAATTTCCCCCTGGCAATAAGGTTTGAAGATGAACTCAATTGACCAATATCTGGAAGACCATGCCCTGGACTTCGAAGACGAGCTTTGCGAATTCCTGAGTATTCCCAGCGTCAGTGCCGATCCAAAGTGCAAGGCCGATGTAATTCAGGCAGCCAAATGGATCGCCGATCAATTCGGCCGGCTAGGTTTTTCGGTGGAGATCATCCCCACCGACGGCCATCCGCTGGTTTTTGCCCAATCGCCGTTGATTCCCGACGCTCCCACCGTCCTGGTTTATGGGCATTATGACGTTCAACCAACCGATCCGTTGGAAAAGTGGCTTACCCCCCCATTCGAGCCAACGCGACACAACGGCAACCTCTACGCCCGAGGCGCTTCGGATGACAAAGGTCAATTGTTTACGCACGTCAAAAGCGCAGAGGCCTGGATAAAGCTCACGGGAAAATTACCAATCAATCTGAAGTATCTCATCGAAGGCGAGGAAGAAGTGGGCAGCCAGGCCTTGGGAAAATTTATCGAAAAACATAGCGACCGCCTGGCCTGCGATTGCGTGGTCATCAGCGACGGCAATCAATTCGCCCCCGGCGTTCCGGCTATATGTTATGGATTGCGCGGCATATTGTGTTATGAATTGCGCTTGACCGGCCCGAACCGGGACCTGCATTCGGGATCGTTCGGCGGCGCGGTCACCAATCCGGCCAATGCGCTGACGCAAATTTTGGCCGGCTTGATCGACGGCCGCGGCAGAATCCAAGTTCCCGGTTTTTACGACGATGTTGTGCCGCTTAGCGACCGGGAGCGAAAAGAATTTGCAGCGCTGCCCTTTGACCAGCGGAGTTTCTTCGCGCAAATCGGCGTTAAGGCAGGCGCGGGCGAAGAGGGTTACACGTCGTTGGAACGGCGTTGGGCCCGGCCTACGTTCGATATCTGCGGCATGTGGAGCGGTTATCAAGGCGAAGGGGCAAAATCGGTTCTCCCTGCCACTGCCGGCGCTAAGATCAGTTTTCGCCTGGTTCCGCATCAGGATCCTGTCAAGATTACCGCCGGATTGAAGCAGAGATTAAACGAAATGTGTCCGCCGGGAATCGAAATCAAGTTGATCGACATGCACGGTAGTCCTGCCGTGATGGTTCCCTTGGAGAGCCCATACATCGAAGCGGCTGCCCGGGCTATCGAGCACGCCTTTGGCCGCCGGCCGGTGTTTACCCGGGAAGGAGGCTCCATCCCCATCGTCACTGACTTCAGCACAAAACTCAAAGCCGAAACACTATTGCTGGGCTGGGGCCAGGATGGCGATAATACTCATAGTCCCAACGAAAATTTCTCCCTGGCCGATTTCCATCGCGGCATCAAAGCCAGCGCCCAATTGTGGGAAGAATTAAGCAAAGTTACTCCTCTCCGCTAACCACTAACCACTATCCACTAAAATGTTGGATCGCAAATTTATTCTCAATAACGCCGCCTTGGTCAAGCAGAACTGCGCCAACCGGGGCGCGAATGTCGACGTGGACCGCTTTGTGGAATGGGAAGACAAAAGAAAAAAACTGCTGGCGGAAGTAGAGAATCTCAACCGGCAGGCGAATCTGGTTTCAAAGTCAATCGGTCAGGCCAAGGACACGGCCGAGCGCGATGCCCGCAAGGAAGAAGGACGCCAACTGCGGGAAAAAACTCAAGTCGTCCAAGCGGAATTGGACGCCTTGACAATCGAACTGGATAAAATCCATCGGGCGATCCCCAATCTTTCCCACCCCCAAGCGCCGATCGGCAAGGACGAAAATTCCAATCGGGAGCTCTTCCGCGGCAAGACTCCGCTTCCGAATTTCGATTTTAAACCGCTCGATCACGTGGAACTGGCCGAAAAACTCGATCTGGTGGATTTTGAAAGTGGCGCCGAGGTAACGGGCCATGGATTTTATTTCCTCAAAAACGAGGCCGTGCTGCTGGAACTGGCCTTGCAGCAATACGCGGTCAACGTGCTTTTGCGCGAGGGTTTTATGCCCATTGCCACGCCCGATCTTGCTCGCAACGAGGTGCTCGAAGGCATCGGCTTTATCCCCCGCGGACCGGAAACGCAAATCTACAGCATCGAAAACACCGATCTGAGCCTGGTGGCCACGGCCGAGATCACCTTGGGCGGCATGTTGGCCGGACGCACAATCGAGGCCGAACAGTTGCCCATCAAACTCTGCGGCATTAGCCACTGTTTTCGCACTGAAGCGGGCGCACACGGCCGGGCCACGCGCGGGCTGTTCCGCGTGCACCAATTTACCAAGGTGGAAATGTTCGCCTTCACGCTGCCCGAGCAAAGCGACGCCATGCTGGACCACCTCCGCGACATGGAATGTAAGTTGTTCGACGGTTTGGGACTGTCTTATCGCGTGATCGACACGGCCACGGGCGACCTGGGCGGACCGGCCTATCGCAAATTCGACCTGGAGGCTTGGATGCCCGGGCGCGACGAGTTCGGCGAGGTGACCAGCACCAGCAACTGCACCGATTATCAGGCCCGGCGCCTGGACATCCGTTACAAAGTCAAAGGCGAAAAGGGCACCCGCTTCGTACACACGCTTAACGGCACTGCCATTGCCGTCAGCCGGGCCCTGGTGGCCATCATGGAAAACTATCAACAAGCCGACGGCTCGATCGTTATTCCCGAGGTTCTGCGCCCCATGGCCGGCAAAGAACGCATCGCGGCAAAGTAATACTTGCACGCTTGTTTTCGTCGGATTGGATTCCATACTCTTTAGAATCTATAGAAGGTATAATTAAACAGATGGTTTTCGATTTTCCTTCACGGCCGGCAACCATCCGCCATGACCCCACGACAAGATATCGACTTTATTCTTCGCGAGTGGCCGTTTCAGCCGGGCGCCATCGGCGCGCGGCTGATTAAGGCCGAGGACGGTCGCGAAGTGATGCAGATGCGCATCGAAATGGGCGTGCTGCAGATGGAAACCAGCGGCCGGCCGGACGGCCAAAGACCCGGCGGCGCGGAAACGTATCTCGATTATCTCAACGCCCAAGCGGTCCATCAGGGCGAATCATTCACGCTTACCGACCAGCAGCGCATGGAAATCGACCGCGAATTTCTCCAGTTTTATCACCGCAGGATTTGTTGTTTGGCGTTGCGTGCATTCCGCCAAGCGGCGGCCGACGCCGATCATACCTTGGCGCTGATGGATTTCGTTAGCGCCTGGTCCGCCGATCAAGAGTGGATCCAATCGCACGAGCACTACCGGCCGTTTGTCCTCTTTCAGCGGGCGCAGGCGGCGACTTTGGCCGCCTTGGAAGACTCCGGACCGGAAGCGGCCCTGGAAGAAATCGACCAGGCCTTGGAAGGGATCCGCGCGGCTTACGTCAAGTTGGAGGCCGAAGAGCAGTTTGCCGAGGACGAATTGGTAAATCAACTTATGAAACTCAAGGAGTCCTTGCGCAACGAATATGGCGTGGGCCGAACTCTTAGCGAACAACTCTCCGATGCCATTGCCGCCGAGCAGTACGAGCGCGCCGCCCGGTTGCGCGACGAAATCGCCCGCCGCCATAGCAAACAACACGGCGTGTGAGGCTGGAGGCCGGAGGAAAACAATAGTGGGCAGTGGACGGTGGTCGGCGGACAGTGCTGAACCTTGAATCCTCATTGCGCGGCCGGTCATCTTCGCAATCTGACGGCAACCTTTGCACTTGGCTGGCCGTTGAGTTCAGCCAGGTGTTCCAGGAGTATTCGCCGCACTTCCAAGACGGCGGCGGGATGGGCGTGGACCGTGGTGTGATCGGCGGGCACGATGATTTCCGAGACGGCATCGTCCAGATGTGCGCTTTCCTTGGTCACCACGCCGTCGCTTTCTTTGGCGATTGTGCTCAGCCACCATTGAGGCGGCACCACGCCGATGATGTTATGATACTTCACCTCGGGCAGGCGCGGGCTTTGTAACATCACGGGAAAGATCGGCGAGCCGGGCGCAAGCGAGTCGATGCTGGTTTTCACCTCGGCCAACGAGCCGGCCACAAAGGCCCCTTGATTTTCCAAGAATATTTTTTGCGGAATGCTGAGCAGCATATCGGGCAGGGTGATCATCTTATTCAATAGCCACTGCGTGGTCTGATTGGAAAAACTGCTACCGCGGTGCGGCGTGCCGATGCTGACCACGCGACGAATCGACGGATTGGGCTGGAAATAAAATTCCTGTTGCAATTCCGCCAGTGTTTTTGGATCGGCTTTGAGCTGATCGATGGGAACCTTGCTTACCAAGCGCCAGTAATCGTCGCCGCTGCTTAAGGTCTGCAATTTCGATATCAGTCCACCCATGCTGTGCCCCACAAGCAGCATTTGATCCAGAGACGGTTCTTGATGATGGGGATCGAGCACCTGGCGCAGTTCGGCCAGATCGCGGCGCAACTGGGCCGCCGAGAGCCAGAAAGGCTGGCCCGTGGGATAGAGATAAAACCAGAATTGATAATTGTCGCGGATCTCCGGCGTAGAGCGCAGGTCGTTGAACATCTCCATCCAGGTCATGGGCGACGACCACAGACCGTGCACCAGCACCACGGGAATTTTTCCCGGCTCGTAGGGCTGCACCATGTACAGTCCCATGATCGGGTCCGGACGGTCGGGGCGCAAGGCCAGCAAGGTCTCGGGACGCAAGAGTCCGGCCGTGGCCAGGGCGTCGAGTTCCGGCTTGGAGAGGAAATAGGCCAGCGGCGTGGTCAGATCGCTTTCCAGCGGCACCAGATGACGGCTGACCACGGTTTCGCTGATGCTCAACGGATCGTATAGTTCCAGCACTCCCTGCTTGTGCGAGAGGTCTTGAACGCCGCTGCCATTGTCGCTGGAGAGCGGCGCAGGAAGGCGGTAACGGGAAAGCTTAAATCCTTTGGATAGTATTTAGCAGCCACTGGTTCGTCTTTGTAACTGCGGCGCACGGCAATCAGCGGAACGCCCAGGCCGTGTGTAAGATAGAGGTTTTTCAATCCTTTGACTTCATAGTCGGAGACGAACTCAAAGCGGGCAAAATCCTGCGCCTGCCATTGGGAGCCTTGCAACTTGCACGTAATGTCCCAAGTGCCGGCGGCGGTTTCGATAGTTTTGGTCGTGCCCGGCGCCAACTCCTTTTTTGCACAGACAATGCGCAGTGCTCCTTCCAAAGCGCCGTTGTACAAATCGCAGGCCGCGCGATACTGCGGATCGTAGGGATTGCGCGTGGACGCGTAACGATCGTCAAAAAGATACTGATAACTATATAGAACCGATGCGCCGTAAAGGTCCAGGGAAATTTGTTTGAAATTCTTCTGGGCCTCCCTGCCGCCCAGGTAGGCCAGTTCCGCCATGGCATACACCCGATCCGACGTGGGAGCGTAGTTGTTATACGCCTGAAGGCGCTTGATCAAGGGACGGGGATCGGCCTTAGGTTCGTATTTCAAGTTATGCACGCGGAGCAACTGCTCGGTGCGCTCGCTGGGCGCGGCCCATAAAACGACGTCAATTGCAACTGCTCCATCAGCGGATTCTGCGGAACCGGGCGCAGCGTGACTTTGTTCGACGAGCATCCGGCCGTCAAGGCCAGCGCGACGAGCATGCCAGCAATGCAAGCACGCCTGGCGCGAAGCAAGTCCCTGGCAGGGGAAAAAAGCTGCCCGTGCGCAAACGCTATTGGATGTCCGTGCCGTAACATTGCGCCGTTGATCAGGATTTTGTGACGATCTGCGAAATATGGGAAATATCAGTAGCTCTGCGATTACAGGCGGTTTGTCTGACGGCCTGTGCGCATAGCATGACACAGAAAAGGCGGCGTAAATTAAAGAAGACCGGCCCAACCGTCAATGCCGTTTTTAGGCAAACAACGCCGTTTCTCTCAGAATGCCCGCTCCTGGTCGACCAATCTCATTTGGTCTTCGATCCAGTTTGTCACTCCACCTGTTGTCGGCATTTGGGCGACGAGCAAGATCATCAGCACGATGGCCGCCAAAAGAGAGAGCGGAGAATGTTCTATAATATAGACAATTAGCAGGAAAAACGCGGACCCTTCCAGCATTGCGCCGGCAATAATGGTTTTGGTCTGAAACAATCCCATAAGCGCCAAGGCTTTGCTGGTTTCTTTTTCTGTTTTGTCGTTGATAGTATTATCACGTACCGGTTCAGCCGCAGAAAACAGTCTCCGCCGAATTTCTTTCCGCCCCCTTGAAACGACAATAGCGGGAAGAATAATCCAGGGTACTAAAATAATGCCGGCATACGCCAGGGCAGCATAAGTGAGCGTTAAATCGGCTGAGTTATTCCGACCTTTCGCCACCAATACCGCGATGATTAATAAGCAGAAACAGCCTAAAAACATAGCACCCACGATGATTTGCATGTTGCGCACTTTCTGCGGCAATTGTTCGCGCCAATCAGATGTAGCCATAGCGGCGTCCTTTTGAAATGGGTGGGGATGTTTTCTTTGGACAATAGTTAGTTTTGCTGGAACTACAGTTGATATTGATGGGGTGACATTAAACTGCAAGCCTGACATTGTTGTACCGCACATTGTTGTAACATCGCGCGATTTAGCGCGGTGATCCGGATCAGGATTCCTTTTTGGCGCCCACGGCAATGGCGATGGCGGTGGCGTGGGTATGGCAGTGGGAAATGCTGACTAAAATTTCCCCGATGCCCAGTTGTTCGAACACCTCGCGCACCCCGCCGCGCACGGCGACTATCGGTTTGCCCCCAGAATCGTTGCGGATTTCCATATCGCGCCAGGAAATTCCCCGACGCCAGCCGGTCCCGATGGCCTTGAGAATGGCTTCTTTGGCGGCCCAGCGGCCGGTGAAATGTTGCGTGGATTGTTTGCGGCTCTGGCAGTAAGAAATTTCGTCGGGCGTATACACCCGATTGATGAATAAATCGCCGTGCCGCTCGATCATCCGGGCAATTCGCAGGCATTCCGTGATGTCAGTGCCAATGCCGATTATATCCATAAAAAGGATTCAGGATTCGGGGTTCAGGATTGAGAAGCCGCAAGCGGCTTTTAATTCAGTATTCATAATTTTCATGGCGGGTCGTATCCGCCGGGATTCCAGGGATGGCAGCGGCAGATACGCAAGATCCCCCGCCAGGTTCCCCGGATGGCGCCGTATTTATGCACCGCGGCGATGAAATACTTGCTGCAACTCGGCTCGTAACGGCAGTGCCGGCCCAACAAGGGACTGACAAACCATCGATACAGCCCGACCACGGCAATCAATACCCGGCCGGGCAAGGCAATAATTGCTTGAATTATTTTATATATTGCGCCACTTTTCATAATTACATCATATCATAAAGCCGCGACCAGTAGTGACACTCAAAAAGCAGAGCCGGACCGTGTCGGTCCAATGGAACCGTTGAACGAGGTTTTAGGGGAGTTTCAATTTTTCGGCTATCTTTTTTGCCAGCCGGGTTAAGGATTGCTTTAATACGTCCAGTTCAGGATGGTTATTCTTGCGGGGAATCACCACCAAATCGATCCCCTGGGGGAGGTCCTGGCGAGAGAGCCTGAACGCCTCGCGCAGCAAGCGTTTCCAGCGATTGCGTGCCACGGCCGTTGCGTCCAATTTGCGCGAGACCGACAGCCCCAGTCTCGGGTGCGGCAACCCATTTGGACAGCCATAAACCAGCAGCCAATCGTCCGAGGCAAGGCAACGGCAGCGATATGCACGTTGAAAATCCGCGTTGCGCCGCAGGCGATATTCGGGCCGGAATCGTTGGTGTTTCATAGTCATTATGCGAAGTGGATAGTCCCACGCCGCTAAAGGGGACAGTCCCATTTTTGCTTCGCAAAAATTGGGACAGTCCCCATGCAAAAATTGGGACAGTCCCCCTACCAATGCAAGTCTTTGCGCACTTCCTGGGGATAACGCCGGTCGATCTCTTGGATGGCATTACCATCGGCGGGAGTGAGTTTTTTGGGCAAGACAATTTGAATTTCAGCCAGCAAATCGCCGACCGGGCCGTTTTTCGGGGCCACGCCATGGCCTTTCACGCGGAGTTTGGTGCCGCTGGACGTGGCCGGCGGCACATGCACGCTTACCATCCCGCGAGGCGTGGGCACCTCGATTTTCGCCCCGGCCGCGGCCTCGCCCAGGGTGACCGGCACTTTGACGATCAGATTATTTCCGCGGCGCTGAAAAAAGGGATGCGGCGCCACGCGCACGGTGATCAGGATATCGCCTGGCGTGCCGCCCCGGGGGGCTGCTTCGCCCTGGCCGCGCAGGCGGATTTTCTTGCCGTCTTCGATGCCGGCGGGAATTTTCACGGTGATGGCGTCGGTCTTGCCGGAGGCTCGGCGCAGGCTGAGCTGCACCTCGCCGCCGCTTACGGCCGTGGCAAAAGGGACTTGAACCTCGTGGATAATATCGGCGCCGCGATGTGAGCCGGCTGGGCTTTTCCTCGCCCGACCGCCTCCCCCGCGACGGAATTGCCCGAGCAGATCGGCGAATCCGCCGGGCGCTTCACCGCCGTAACGCTCGCCGAAAAATTGGCTGAAATCGAATTCCTCGGGATTGAATCCCGTCCCGCCGAAGCCGCCGCCCGGGCCGCCCGTCCATGTGTGGGTATATTGCGGTCCGCCGCCGCCGTGCGTTTCGAACGTGCTGCCATAGCGGTCGTACATTTCCCGTTTTTCCGGGTTCCCCAGCACGTCGAAAGCCGCCTGAATTTGTTGGAATTTCTTTTTTGCCGTTTTATCGTCGGGATTTTTATCGGGATGGTATTTCTTGGCCAAGTCGTAATAGGCCTTTTGGATCTCGGCCTGCGAGGCTTCACGCGGAACACCCAAAATTTTGTAATAATCTTCAGCCATGTCAGTATTTTAGGATCAAAGGGTTTGCCTCAGCAAGCCGGAGTACCCTGTTGCCACCCCGTCACGGGGGTGGGTGGTGTGCTAAAGTTGTCATATGTCGGTTCTGAGTATGCTTAAAAATCGGCGATCACACCTGCCGGGAACCATCACTGCCGTTTTTGCCCGATTGGCCTCGGCAGCGGCGATAACGGTTTCCTTGTCGGCGATTTGGTTTACAGTTGCATCGGCTTGGGCCGCCAGTGGGCAACTGGAATTGATTGTCTTGGACAAAGACACGGGCAAACCAGTGCCTTGCCGGATGCATTTGGCAGGTCCCAACAGCAATAAACCACATAAAGCCGACAATGCCCCGTTCTGGCAAGATCATTTTGTCTTTCCGGGCAAAATTCTGCTTAAGTTACCGCTGGGAAATTATTCGTTTGTGATAGAACGCGGCCTGGAATATCTGGACCAAGAGGGCCATTTTACCATCAATCCTTTTGCCGACGACTCGAAACAGATCGAACTACGGCGGTTTATTGACATGTCGGCCGAGGGGTGGTGGTCGGGCGATTTGGACGTGCGCCGGCCGGCCGGCGACATGGAATTGCTCATGCTCGCCGACGATCTGCACGTGGCCGAAGTGATTTCCTGGACCAACGATAAATCCCAGCCCAGCGGCAAATCGTCGCCTAAACAGACGCTGGTCCGTTTTGATGATAACCGTTATTATCATCTGCTGGCCGGGGCCCAGTCGCACCCGGGCGGAGAAGTGCTTTACTTTAATCTGCCGGCGCCACTCAAACTGCCGGAAAGCAAAAGTGAATATCCGCCCTTGTCGAAACACATCCAGGAGGCGAAAAGTCGAGCGGATGTATGGATCGACGTTACTCGGCCGTTTTGGTGGGATTTGCCCGTGCTCGCGGCCTTGGGACAGGTGGATTCGATCCAGATTGCACATAGCGACATCTGCCGCGAAAAGGTAATTCCCCATGAAACCGGCGGCAAACCCCGCGATAAAATCCATTATCCCAATCCCTTTGGCAATCCTTACTGGTCGCAATATATCTATTTTCAACTGCTCGAGTGCGGCCTGCGCATTCCGCCCAGCGCCGGCAGCGGATCGGGCGCGGCGCCTAATCCGGTCGGATATAATCGCATGTATGTGCACGTGGACGGCGAATTTAGTTACGAAAAATGGTGGCAAAGTTTCCGGGCCGGAGCGGTGGTGATCACCAACGGCCCGCTGATGCGGCCCACGGTCAACGGCGAATTGCCCGGCCATATTTTTACGGCAAATCCCGGCGAACAACTGGACTTTGAAATCGGCTTGACCCTCTCGGTGCGCGATCCGATCAGTTACCTGGAAATCATCAAGAACGGTCAGTTGGAACATTCCATCCGTTTTGACGAGTACGCCAAAAGCGGCAAATTACCCATTTTGCATTTTGACCAGAGCGGCTGGTTCCTCATCCGGGCAGTAACCGACGTGGGCAATACCTTCCGTTTTGCCATGACGGCTCCCTACTACGTGGAAATCGGCTACAAGCCGCTGATCAGCAAGAAGGCGGCCCAATTCTTCCTTGATTGGGTCGATGAGCGGGCAAAGCAAATCCATCTCGATGATTCCCAACAAGAGCAAGAAGTAAGGGAATACCACCGCCAAGCCCGGGAGTTCTGGCAAGAGAAGGTTTCCAAGGCCAATGCGGAATAATGCCGCCAAATATATGATCAAAGCACAACACCAGGCATCAGTGTTTGAATAAGTATGCCTTGCCCTGGGTGTCTTAAGTAATGTAAAATATAATGGCAAGGAGGAAGTGCGAATGGTTGATGTTTTGAAACGGATAAAAAGGGTGATCTTGTCTGGGAATTATGCCTTTAGTGAAAAAGCCCGCATCGAAATGGAGGCCGATCAAATAACCGAAATGGATGTTGTGGAATCAATTTTAAATGCCGTGGCCATTTATAAAACCATTCGTTCCACCAATCCTCGACCACCACATGCACGTGAATATTTATATATCATCCAAAGCACTAACTTGAATGGCTTGGCTATTTATTCCAAAGGAAAAATTGTTTCTCACGCCGGTCAGGATACATATTACTTCATGATCTCTTCTAAAAAGGCCCTTTAAACAGGTAAAAAACATGAAACCAATACTCGGTTGTCCATCCTGTGGTAGCAAACACATTAAGAAAGTGCGACGCAATTTGCATGGAGAATACCAGGGACAAAAATACATCGTAAAGAACTTGGAATACCACGAATGTCCGGATTGCGGCGAAAAAGTATATGACCGCGAAGCCATGCAAGCCATTGAATCCCAATCACCCGCCTTTGCCAAATCAACCACTTCGGCTGAATAAAACAAATCAAACTCAAACCATTTGGAACCATAAAGGAGACAAGTTCGGTTTACCGGAACGGCCCAAAGGGTGCTTCGCACAAACTAAACCTGCCCCCTTTTGTTAGATAAAGCAGACTGGGCCATCCGTATGGATGGCCCGTTTGTATAACTGTTCGATCGGCTGCTTCGACGCCCTACGCCGTATGCCTTCGCCGCCGCCATGCGTAGGCCGACATGCTGATCGCGCCGATGGCGAGGAAAACCGGGGTGGACGGTTCAGGGACAGTCGCCGAGAAGTCATAAAGTGTGAAGGTGTTGTCCCCCGCAGTATATCCAATGCTTGTGGCATCATTCAAGAAAAACGCCCTAATACCACGGCTTCGATAGATCAATCTCAATAGTCCGAAAGGGCGTTCCGGCTCCTTCAGGACTCTGATACAAAGAAGCACTCCCCGTCGGATCAATCGTTATCGACCATGTTTGCGCCGAAAAAGGCGGATTTGGCTGATCGTAGGGTACGCCCATGTCTATGGCGTAATGCCACAATTCCCGAACATCAGGCCGACTATCATTAGCAATCCAGCCACACATGTCTTGGATGTCGGGAGGATTGGCTGTCGTGACGATTGACGTGGAGAAACCATCACCGTGAGGCGTGTACCCGACTGTGGTATCCCACGTGAAATTGATTAACCAAGTTTGCCCATCGTTAAAATTCTTCTTTGAGATAACCCATGCCTCTGCACCATAAGTGTCTGCAGAAGTTGGTCCCCATACCCTCGCCTGCAAACCAGGTTGGGAGGTGCCTCCTTCCGTGATGGAGTACTCCCAACTCCCAGCCCCAACCCCATTATATCCGGCTTTGTAGCCATGCGTCGCCCACATGTTTGACTCAATGATCCCGTCGTTGAAGTGGTCAGACAAACTATCGGCCGAGGTCTGGCATGGCAACAACGACATCAAGACTAATCCCACCACACCCATAGTCAACCCTCTCATCACACACCTCCAATTAAGTTACGGGTGATTTTCACCCTGGAATGAAAAAAACACGGCAGGGAATTCCTGCCACCGAAAACAATGGAACAATGCCCACCGAGAGTGTGTCAACTCAAGAATGCACGCCGGGCTGATTCTGATACGATCAGAATTCAGGTGTCCGTGTGCTACGCTGCCTCAAGTATCGAAGTCGAGAATATCGTTGTATGAATTCAACAAAAAAAGGAGCGCCGAACCAAGGCCGCTCCCGAGACCCCTGCGAAAGGGCACATGAAACAGCACCTGGCCGACACTCCCATTCGGGAGCGCGGTCCAAGCACTGTTTTCATGTGTTCAAGAGCCTTGCGGCTCAGGTTCGCAGTTTCTCAGGAAGCAGAGACTTGACGCTCGCGCGTCTTTTATTTGTCTTTGGCGGCTCTCATGGGGCCGCCGTAATCATTGGTTTACCTTCTCACTGTTGCTGTTACACTCATAAACATCCATTAGCGCCAACCGCTATACGGAGTTACAAAACCTAATATACTGGAAATACCGCCGATGTAAATAATCAGGCTGGCCAAAATAGCCGTTTTTTAGGGGGGTAACGGGTATTTATAAACCTCTTATAACAAAACACCGAGACTTTTACACAATCCAACTCACACTTAAAAAAATAAATGCCACAAGATTTGGAACTTCTCGCACCGGCGGGCGACTGGGAGGCAATGGAGGCGGCCTTAGAAGCCGGGGCCAACGCGGTGTATTTCGGACTACGAAACCTTAACGCCCGGCGCCGGGCGAAAAATTTCTCGCCAGACGAATTCGTCAAGGCAGTCGAGGCAATTCACGCCCGAGGGGCTAAGGCTTATCTGACGTTAAATATCGATCTGGCCCAGCGCGAGCTTGGTCAGGCGGCCAGGATACTGGAACTCGCCCGGCAGTGCCGCGTTGATGCCGTGTTGGTGCGCGATCCGGCCTTACTGGCATTAGGTGGAAACTTTTCCACCCTGGAATTTCACTTTAGCACGCAGACCTGCATGACCAACAGCGCAGAGGTGGCCGCGGCCGGCGAGTTGGGGGCCAATCGCGTGGTCTTGGCGCGCGAATTAACTCTGGCCGAAATCGCCGCCGCAGCGGCAGTGCCCGGCGTGCAAACCGAGGTCTTTGTGCAGGGAGCATTGTGTTTTTCGGTCTCGGGTCGATGCTTGCTGTCGAGTTGGGTCGGCGGGCGAAGCGGAAACCGCGGCACTTGCACCAGCCCCTGCCGGGTGCCGTGGGTGGAAAAGGGGACGGAGCTAATTCACCGGAACGGCCCGGAGGGTGCTTCGCATAAATTAGCTCCGTCCCCTTTTCCTTGTTCTTTTCCTTGTTCGATGAAGGATCTTTCGCTGATCGATCGTTTACCGGAACTTCGCCAGGCCGGCGTTACGGCGATAAAAATTGAAGGCCGGCTGAAAAATGCCGCCTGGGTCCGCCGGGCAGTAAGTCTTTACAAGCGGGCCTTGGCCGGCGAACAGGGAGATGCACTTCTCGAAGAAGCCCAACAGTTGGGAACCTACACCGGTCGCACGATGACTAGCGACTATCTGGATGGCCGGCGAGACGACTTGACCGGACTGGCCGGACGCCAGCCGCCGGATAATACCCCTAATGAACCGGACTCCGCGCCTTCAACCGATTCGGAAATGGACATCGACGAATCGTTGCCGGAAGAGCCGACTTATGATCTGCGTCTGATGATCGAGCATAAGGGCATTGCCTGCTCGTGTGTTTGCGGCCCTCGCACAGAGCAATGGTCTATTCCCAAAACCATTATCCGCCGCGCGCATAAGGCAATAGCCATCGGCAAGCTTTTCGCTCAACTGGCCGAGGGCATGTTGCAAGGATTTCGACTCGGCGCGGGGAGACCAATGACGCTGATTTTTTACTCACGCCGCGGGCGGTCAACGCGCTCAAGGATCGCATTGCCGGAGTGATTTGCTTGGCGAAAAAGTTGCCCGACGAAATGGTGCGCATTGGCTTGCCGCCGGCGGTTCGCGAACTGTTAATTCCCGGCGAAGCGAGCCGGGAAAACCGTCTTTGTCTGGGAAAAAAGCCCGACCGAGTTCGTCTGGACGCCAAGTCGGCAGCGGGATTTCTGCAGCGTGTCCGGCCTAGCGGCGTGATTGTCGAGGGGCTTGCACATAACAACCTGGGACGATTTATTTCTATTTGTGAGCATGTCTCTTTGATCGCGGCATTGCCGGGGGTGTTTTTCGAGGATGAGATTCCCGCAATAGAAAAGTTGCTGCGCCAATGTGCCGACAAAGGCATAACAGTGGAAGTAAATAGTTGGGGCGGCTGGCGCTTGGCCAAGGCGGCGGGTGTGAAAATGGAAGCCGGGCCGGGCTTGGCGGTCCTAAATGCGATGGCTGCCCAACTGCTCGCTGAAAAAGGGATGAAGTGCGTCACGCTTTCGCTGGAAGCCGAGCGCAGACAACTGGAAGAACTTAGTGCTCATTGTGCCGTGCCTTGCTCGCTGGTGATTTTTGGGCGTCCGCCGCTTTTGACCACCCGGGTGCAGATTTCCGAGGGTTTCCTCGGCCAGGTATTAACCGATCGACGGGGAGTGCAAATCATCCCCCGCCGGGAACATGGTCTGTATGTGTTCCGGCCCGTTGAGTCGTTCGATCTGCGCGGTTGTACCAACCAGCAAGTGCGCGTCAAGCATCTTGTGGTCGATCTGGTGGGTTCCGACGATCCGCTGGGTGATTGGCAAAAC
Organism: Pirellulales bacterium; assembly: GCA_963820545.1. Lineage (GTDB taxonomy): Bacteria > Planctomycetota > Planctomycetia > Pirellulales > Thermoguttaceae > CAWGAJ01. The sequence continues at coordinate 740,328 of CAWGAJ010000002.1, read as the reverse complement.
GTTCCGCTTAAGGGGGAAAAAACGTTTCAATTCAACTACAATCGTACGCTGGCCTGACCCCCTGTCATCCTGAGCATTAGCGAAGGATCTGCGAGACGAAGAAGGTCCTGTTCCCATGCTCCGGCGTGGGTACAAGGAAACCTCCATCCTATAGCCTATATTGATGAGATCCTTCGCTGCGCTCAGGATGACTATCGCGCCAACTGATTATTATTCATTTAAGGGGTCCTGGAATGGTGAACCAATATTCGATAAAATTACTCCATACAACAGATAAACAATTTTTGTTGGGCGTATAAAAAATGAGCACCGCAAAACTTACCATTGACGACAAGGAATACGAACTGCCCCTTGTGGAGGGCACTGAGGGCAATCGGGCCCTGGATATCAGCAAGTTGCTTCGCACCACGGGGTGCGTCACGCTGGACGAAGGCTATGCCAATACCGGATCCACGCGGAGCGCTATTACTCATGTGGACGGCGAGAACGGCATTCTCCGCTATCGCGGTTATCCCGTGGAGGTGATTGCTGAGCGGTGCGACTTCACCGAGACGGCTTACCTGTTGATTTACGGCGAACTGCCCACCCCGGAGCAGCTCGAAGGGTTTCGCAAGAACATCCGCCTGCACACGCTGTTGCACGAGGGGCTGAAGCAGATTATCGCCGGTTTTCCTCCCGACGCCCAACCCATGGCCATTCTCAGTTCGGTCGTAAGCGCGCTGGCGATTTATTGCAAGGATTCGCTCGATCCGCGCAACCTGGAGCAGCGCGACTTGGCCATCTATCGAATGCTGGCCAAGATGCCCACCATTGCCGCGTTCGGCTATAAGCAATCCAACGGCCAGCCGTTCATCTATCCGGAAAACCATCTTACATATTGCCAGAACTTTCTGCACATGATGTTTGCCGTGCCCAGCGAGCGATATCAGATGGATCCCGACTTCGTCGACGCGCTGAACCTGCTGTTGATCCTCCATGCCGATCACAGCCAGAATTGCAGCACTTCGGCGGTGCGCATGGTGGGCTCCAGCAACGTCAATCTGTTTTCGGCCATCGCTTCGGGCATCTGTGCGCTGTGGGGCGAATGGCACGGCGGGGCCAACGAGGCCTGTCTCAACATGCTGGAAATGATCATGGCCGACAACCGCAACTTGCGCAAGTACGTCGACATGGCCAAGGACAAAAAGACTGAGTTTCGGCTCATGGGTTTCGGGCATCGAGTCTATAAAAACTACGATCCCCGCGCTAAAATCATCAAGGAAGTGTGCCACCGCCTGTTAGATAAACACGGCCAGACCGATCCACTTTTCGACCTTGCCCAGGAATTGGAAGAGGTGGCCCTGACCGACCCCTACTTCATCGAACGCCAACTCTATCCCAACGTGGATTTCTATTCGGGGATCATCTATCGGATCATGAAAATCCCCAACAATATGTTCACCGTGCTGTTTGCCTTGGGGCGCTTGCCCGGCTGGATCGCGCATTGGCGCGAAATGCATCATTTGCCCAACAAGTCGATCCATCGGCCCATGGATCTGTACGTCGGGCACAAACTCCGCGAATTCGTGCCGTTGATCCAGCGCGCCCATACGGTCCCAAAAACGCCGTAACAATTGTTTAGTTCCGGCAATTGTGCTGGATTCTTCTACAAGGTACGCGCGGTACGAGTGCAGCGGCTAAACGAAAGTGATTATTGATCAAACCACTTGCGTATGGTGTGCAAGGTGGCGGCACGACCGGCCCGGCCAATGGCCGTGGTAAGCGGGATGTCCTTGGGACATACTTTCACGCAGTTCTGCGCATTGCCGCAGGTTTGAATGCCGCCTTCCGCCACCAAAGCCTCCAATCGCTCGTAAGAAGTCATTGCGCCGATGGGATTGCTATTGAAAAGTTCTACCTGCGCGATGGCGTGCGCGCCGATGAACGACCGCATGTTTGCCACGCGCAGTCGGGCGTGGTATTGTTCTTCGCTCTCGCCCGGCTTGCGTTTCAGTTCGATTTTCAAAAACTGCGGGCAGGCCTCCAGACAACAGCCGCACGTCATGCACTTGCTGTAGAGATAGGCCATTTGCTGGATTTCCTGCGACTGGCGCGGGCCGGGGCCCATGTCCAGATAACTATCCACCGGCAGCCAGGCCTGGATTTTCTCCAGGCAGGCGAACATGCGCGAACGATCGACCAGCAGGTCGCGGATCACGGGGAACTTGGTCATGGGACGCAGTTCGATTTCGCCGGGACAATCGGCCAAGAGATGATCCACCAGCGCGGTGCAGGCCTGACGCACCCGGCCGTTGATGACCATCGTACAGGCGCCGCATACCTCTTCCAGGCAGTTGCACTCCCAGACGACCGGCGCTACGCGCTTGCCCTCGACGGTCGTGGCTGCTTCGGCGATTTTCTGCAACACGCTGATGCAGTTCATATCGGGCTCATAGGCCACCCGATGCCGTTCCCAATAGCTATGTTGTCCGGGCCCATTCTGCCGTAACACGCGAACGAGAAACGATTTTTCAGCCGGCATTTTCATCTTGGCTTTATTATCCATAATCCCCTATCCCTGACCTCTGACTTCTGACCCCTGACCTCTTTCTTTCCAGACTTCTTCGATCATCTGCCCGCCGACAACGCCATACAAGCGCGGGCGCGGAGGAATGATCGAGGTATCCACGTCCTCGTAGGTGATCTGCGGCTGACCATCCGGAGAGAGCGTGGCGATGGTGGTTTTTAACCATTTGCGGTTGTTTTCCTCGAACCGATCGCACCATGCCTCGGCCTGACGCCGCCTTGTGCCTGGATCAGTCGCGTTAATATTCGGCATGGCGAACTCGGGCTTATAATGTGCCCCCCGGCATTCGTCGCGCATGAGCGCCCCTTTGACAATGGTTTTGGCCAGGGGAAACATATCTTGCAACGCCCGGGCAAAGACCACATTCTGGTTCGCCCAATTGCCCCGATCCGCCAAGGAACAATGCCGGACCTGCTCTTCCATCTCGCAAAGCGCGCTATATGCGGATTGCAGATCAGGATTATGGCGGACCACCGTGGCGCTTTTAGTCATTAGTTGGCCGAGCTTTAGATGCAGCGTATAGGGATTCGGTCCGTTGTCGGGCCGGGCCAACAGGGCCTTGTACTCGGCCAGATGCTTGTATGTTGCGCGATCGAACAACGAAGAAGGCTGATCCGCGGCCTTTGCACCCGGCAGATTATCGATATAGGCGATTACGCCCAGGGCAACGGTCAGGCCGCTGAAAATGCAGGCCACCAGCGAATTGGCGCCCAATCGGTTGGCCCCGTGGAATTGGTAATCGCATTCGCCGATGGCGAAAATTCCCGGGATGTTGGTCTGCTGATTCCGGGGCGAACCGATCACTAAGCCGCCCTCCTGATTGCGCTGGTAATCGCACCACAGGCCGCCCATGGTGTAATGCACGGCGGGAAAGATTTTCATGGCTGTCACGCGCGGATCAACACCCTGGAATTTTTGATAAATATCCAGTACTCCGGCCAATTTGCGGTCCAAGAGATCGCGTGGCAGGTGCGAAACATCGAGGTAGACGCACATGCGATCCGGCTGCACGCTTAAGTCTTCTTGCACGCATACCTTGAAAATTTCCCGGGTGGCGATGTCGCGCGGCAGCAAGTTGCCGTATTGCGGATAGCGTTCTTCCAGGAAGTAATAGCGCTGGTTTTCGGGAATTTCGTGCGCAGGGCGAGGATCTTGCGGTTTGCGCGGCACCCAAATCCGTCCACCTTCGCCCCGGTGCTTTCGCTTATCAGGCGGAGCTTGTCGGCCCCGGGAATGGCCGTGGGATGCACTTGTACAAACTCGCCATTGGCGTAAATGCCTCCGGCCTGAAACACCCGGCTTACGGCGCTGCCGTTGCAGGCCTGGGAATTGGTCGAGCGGCCGAAAATCAGTCCACAGCCGCCACTGGCAATGATCAAGGCGTCGGCCGGGAAGGCATGGATCTCCATGCTCATAAGGTCCTGGGCCACGCAGCCGCGGCAACGGTTTTGGTCGTCGATCACCGGGCCCAAGAAATCCCAGAATTCGAACTTGGTCACCTTGCCGGCGACCTCCCAGCGACGCACTTGCTCGTCCAGGGCGTAAAGCAATTGCTGGCCGGTGGTGGCGCCGGCAAAGGCCGTGCGCCGATAAAGCGTACCGCCGAAACGTCGCTGATCGCGAAAACCCTCGGGCGTGCGGTTGAAGGTCACGCCCAGCCGGTCCATCAGATCGATGATCCGCGGCGCCCAATTGGCCAGTTCCTTGACCGGCGGCTGGTGTTGCAGGAAATCGCCGCCGTAGATGGTGTCGTCGAAATGTTTCCCCTCGTTATCGCCCAGTTGGCGGGTAAGATTGTTGACACTGTTAATACCGCCCTGGCGCAGGCGCTGTGGGAACGCTTGACCGGCAACAGGCTCATCAGGCTGACGCTGCAATCCAGTTCGGCCAATTTCATCGCGGCCGCCAGTCCGGCCAATCCACCGCCGACGATCATCACCCGCGGAGATGACATGATATTGAATAGTGGAGAGTGGATAGTGGAGAGTTCTGAACCCTTAACTCCGAACCTATTTCCGCCCTTGCCATTTGCCGTTCATCATGGGGAATTGTTGATCCCTGTGGAAAACTTGTCAAGCTACATCAGGCTCCAATTCCCCGAGGTTACTACATAAATTCCCAACAAAAGATTGGTAACGGCATGAGCGGCAACGCAGTCCCAGATGTTGCGCGTGCGAAGCATCAGCCAGGTCACCAGCGAGAACCACGCGGCGGCGGCGAGCAGTTCGGCGGGATGCATCAGCACAGGCACAAGCGTGCCTGCCGCCACGGCCAGGTTGTTTACCTTGCCGAAAGGCACTTCCCACCATTGCTCGTCGACTGCAAATCGCATCACAAAGCCGCGCAAGAAAAACTCTTCGATCAGCGGCACGATAAGAGCCAACCCTAGAAAACGGATGGCCAGGAAACTCCACGCCCCAAGCGGCCAATCGGCAAGTTGCACAAACGGATTGTACGCCGCCCGCCCTCCGGAGCCAATGATCCATCCCAAACCTACTCGCTCCAATGCCGGCTGAAGATAAGCGTGTTCCACGTCTAGTCTGCACAAGCCGACCCAGATAAAAATACCCGCTACGCCCACCCCGATCGCCAGCGGACTTATGCGCCAAGGGAACTGTTTATAGCCGGGCAGCACAAAACCAATAGCCGCCAATGTCAAGGCAATCTTTAGGGCATAGACGAGGGGATATTTAGAATAGGAAATCGAAAGGCCAATGAATTCACCGCCCGGCCACTCGGGCGTGGGCTCCAGAGAACCGATCAGCATGAACACCACAAATGGCAAAAGAAATATCAGCCAGGGATTATTTCGCTGCATTATATAAATCCTTGCGAGTTAATAATTCGGCCGTCCCTAGAGGACTGAGGCGAGATTTTGGTTTATCTTCGGTACCCAGCGATAAATCGCTGGGCTAGCATCAAACGACCCTCCGGGTCGAAAAGCCCTTATTTTGCAATTGCATTTTACCGGAATATCTGGCACGCTGTTTAATGAAGAAAATACCAGATTCGCATCCTGATTTCAAGGAGCAGGAATATGTCGTCCAGGATTTATCGAAGGTTTGTGATTACTTTCTTACTGTTCGGGCTTTTGGCGGGCGCCATTTGGGCGGCCGAAGGACCGGCGGGGGGATTGTCCCGATTTTCGCGCAGCGAAAATGGGACTGTCCCCTTATCGCCCCCCAACAAATCCTGGCAGACAATCACTGTCACCAAAACCTATAATAATGTGTCCTTCCCCTATCAGATAAAGTTTCATGCACAGCGCAATGGATATCGGGTGTTTCAAGTAAGATATCCTTCTCCGGTCACAACACCCTTTGAGCAGAACAACTCTGTGCCGGCCGAATATTATCTTCCCGACGGGTTTACGCCGGGGGACTGTCCCGATTTTCGCCTAAGCGAAAATGGGACTGTCCCCTTGCTGCCCCCCGGCGCCGGCGGCCTGCCGTAATCTGCCTGCACATCCTCGACGGCAACGACGTGCTGACCGATATGGTTTGCGCGGTGCTGGCCCGCCGGGGCGTTCCGGCGATCATGTTCAAACTGCCCTATTATGGCCAGCGCGGTCTGCCCGGCGGACCAGAATTCTTGGCTAAGGATCCCAAGCTCCTGGCCAGCGCGATTGCCCAGGCCGGCGAGGATTTTCGGCGAACGATCGACGTGCTGGCTTCCCGGCCGGAAATCGATCCTAATCGGATTGGAGCCACGGGCATCAGCCTGGGCGGAATCGTGGCTGCCACGGCGGCCGGCGGCGAGCCGCGCATCTATCGGGCCGCATTTGTACTGGCCGGCGGCGATCTCCTGCAAATCATCCATCACGCGCGAAACCCAGCCGCTTAGTAAATTGCTCAGCGAACTTCCGCCCCCGGAGCGCGCTGATTTAGAGGCCAAAATCACGGCCGTTGATCCGCTAAGATTCGCCCCGGTTTTGCGGGAAAAAGCCCGGCAGGGCAAAGTGATAATGATCAATGCGGCCGAAGACGAGGTCATTCCCCGCGCCTCGACCGAAAAACTCGCCGCAGCCATGGGCCTTGAAGATCGCGTGGTGTGGTTGCCAGACCTGGGTCATTACACGTCGATGGCCGAACTGCCCAGAACCTTGCGCATGATTGCCGATTTCTTTGCCCAAGATCTCCCACCAAATACAATGCCGCCGGTTATTGAAAACAAATCAAACGCGCCTTTGCAGGTGCTTGCCGGAGTTCTTCAACAGGTTGCCGTGATACTGGCCGACAAACCCGAAGAAGGCCGATGCCACCTTGTAGATTTGCAGATTACAATTACGCCTAATGGGCAAATGCCGCAAGAAGGCCGCTTTCGCCTGGTGCGCGGCTCACAAGGCAAGTTTGCTCTTTTCTGTAAACTTCCTAACGGAGGCCAGATTTCGCTCGGGCAAAACGACCATCCCTGGCTGGCAACCGGCAAAAAAGAGGTCATTGAGGGCACTGAGCATCCCGGACCGGTGCTTAAAGATCCGCTGGAGTTGATCAATCCTCGGCAGGTAAAACTATTGCGTATGCTGGCCGGTTTGCTCAACGGAGTGGCAATGGCGCCCGAGGTGATCGAGCGCCTAATTGTGATCGAAGATGAGGGCATGACAGGCGGTGTCCGGGTAATTCGGATTTCCGCTCGCGAAAAGATTCCCGGCAGCGTACGGTTGGAGCTTATCAGGGGACTGTCCCGATTTTCGCGTAGCGAAAATGGGACTGTCCCCTTTAAACGACCAGAGGAATACACCCCGCAAAGCCTGACATTTAATTTTCCTATTGTAGAAGGGAAAGTGAAATTTCTCGGCTGGCAGATTAATGCAGTCGCTCAAGACGCCATGTTTGAGCCGCCCGCCGAACTGCCTCGCCGCCAAGTCGATCAGAGTTTTCTTTATAGCCTTTTCTCGACATCGTTAAAGTATGTCTTGCCGACGGTAGAACAGGAATAAGGATTGGGGGGAGCGGTAATGGGGATTAATCGTAAATGTCATCTTGAGCGTAGCGAAGGATCTGGCATAAGGGATAGGATTCATGATTCGGGATTCAGGATTCAGCACCAACCACTCCGCCTACGGCGGACAAACAACTAACCTACAATTTCCAGCCTACAGTTTACAGCCTATGCCGCAGGACATACAAATGGGGATAAGTTCGATTATTTCGTCTTATTTCACTGCCGCCGGCATGGGCTTCGCAGCGGGCGATTTCCTCGCTAATGGCGAGGGAAGTAATTGGGAAAAATTCGATTTTCCATTCCCAGGCGTAAAACGCCTGGGCTAGAGAAAAGCATGGACATAACATCCCGGCGCATGAAAAAGGGGCGGGAGTTTAACTCTCGCCCTAACAAAGTTTTACAAGAAAAAAACTATGGATCCAAGCAAAAAAATTCCCGCCCCGGATTTGCCCTACAAGCCGCAAGATCCGCGGAAATATCGGCCGGCCATCGGACTGATCGGCTGCGGGGGAATTACCAAGGAGCACCTTACGGCTTATCGAGGCGCGGGTTATCGCGTTACCGCGCTGTGCGACGTGATTCCTGAGCGGGCGGAAAAACGCCGGGCCGAATTCTATCCCCGGGCCGAAGTTTACCGCGACTATCACGAATTGCTCAAACACGCCGAGGTCGAGGTCTTCGATATTGCCACGCATCCGGCCCAGCGCGGAGATCATCGCAGACGCCTTAAAGGCCGGCAAGCACGTACTCAGTCAAAAACCGTTTGTCGTGGATCTCGACGTTGGCGAGCGCTTGGCCGATCTGGCCGATCGTTGCGGGCTTAAGCTGGCAGTCAATCAGAACGGGCGCTGGGCCCCGCATTTCAGTTTCATGCGCCAGGCTGTTGCAACGGGATTGCTGGGCGACGTCACTGCCGTGCATCTATCAGTGCATTGGGACCATGGTTGGGTAAAAAACACCGAGTTCGAAAAGGTTAAGCACCTGATTCTCTTTGATTTTGGCATCCACTGGTTCGATATTCTTGCCTGTTTCATGGCCCGGCAACGGGCCGAGCAAGTGTATGCCACAGCCGCGCAGTCCCAGGCAAGAGGTCCGTCCGCCGCTTTTGGCCCAAGCCATGATCGAGTACGATACTGCCCAGGCCTCGCTGGTCTTTGATGGCGATACACGCTTCGGCAAAAATGATCGGACGTTTATCGCCGGCACGGCGGGAACGATTCTCAGCAGCGGTCCGGATTCGCGCAACCAGACGCTTACACTCTACACCGCCGCCGGTAGTGCCACGCCCAAGCTGGAAGGCTGTTGGTTTCCCGACGGTTTTCACGGCGCCATGGCCGAACTGCTTTGCGCCATTGAGGAAAAGCACGAGCCACTGCACAGCGCCACGGAATAATCTGCTCAGCTTGGAGCTTTGTTTTGCGGCCGTGGCCAGCGCGGAAACTCACCGGCCCGTAAAGCCGGGAACAGTGCGCAAACTGCCGCAATGACGGTAAATGCTTCCCATGCTGGGGCGTTCCCACGCCGGAGCATGGGAAGGAGATAAATACTAGTCCGCATTTCTCACCAATGTGTAGGGTGGGTCAAGCAAACTGTTTTCTCACCGGCCCGTAAAGCCGGGAACAGTGCGCAAACTGCCGCAATGACGGTAAATGCTTCCCATGCTGGGGCGTTCCCACGCAGGAGCGTGGGAACGAGGTTTAAATAGTGGAGTGTATGAAGGAGAAACTGCAAGCCCACGGGTTGCAACCCGTGGGCTTATTTCTTTGTAGAAATCTCCGCCTGGGCTGAGCCGATGCGTCCGTCGCCGTGGGCATCGGCCGAGAGGCGGAACGTGGTGACTAAATCGGACAGATCAAAGCTCACCGATACCTTTCCGTCCGCGCCGGCGATCAACAGGGGATGCCAGAACAGGGTTTCGGCAAAATCGTTTCGCACGCCGGGCTGTCCGGTAATGTGTTCGTGGGCGTATTGGCGCACGACAAAGCGATATTGTTCCCATTGCTTGGCATCCAGTTTGGATAGTTCGGGTAGTTTGCGCCGCGCTAATTCTTGATTCAGGGCCTGTCGTTCCTTGTCCAGGTTTTTCGATTCCCGATGGTCTCTGCCTGGGGCTGATTGTTCATCAGCGGCGGTCCGGCCGGGCAAGCCGGCGGAGGCCCATTTCCACTGGCGTCCGGCCTCTGGCAAGCCGATGTTTTTGCCGGATTCTTTTTTAACGGCCGGTTCCGGCGGAGTCTGTTTTGTGGCGATTGCCTGCGCGGGGGCATGATACGGCAAAAAAGCCGCTGCTTGTTTGTTATCGCCGGCAAAGTGTTGGGAGTTCAAGAGCGAGGCCCCTGTAATGACGCAACAGGCGCCGGCATCAAGACCGAACCACCAGGAAGAACCCCCTCTTACGATTCGCAGCAAGCCGAGCATTGTCGACAGGACTAGCAATCCCAAGGCGGCGAGGAAACTGATGGTAATCGCCAGGGAGTGATATTTCGACTGACGGGCATGATAGGCGGCGAGACTTTTTTGATAGTCGGCGCGGATCCGGCCGAGGTTGTCGTACACGGTGGGCGGTCCGGCCCTGCCGTTGATGGCCATCAGGCGGGCAATTTGCTCCTTTTCCGGCCCTTCTTCCTTGATTTGTTGCCAGGTTTTTTCCACAAACCTGCGCCAGCCTTGCGTGCCTAAGAGCAGATCCAACGCCACGGCCGGCGGCACCGGACCGGTTTTGTCTTCGCTGAGAAAGAAATCGGCATTTTCCAAGTCCTCTGGATTTTCGATCTCACTGGCGAGCAAAAAGTGCGTGGGCATGTGGGGAATATGCTTTTCGGCTCCATTGAGCAAGGCGTCGTCGACCACGGACACTGCCAAAGCGGCCGCAACGGCTTCGTGCTTCTCGTTGGTCACCAGAAGCGATAGATTCACTTTATCGCCCGGCGTGTAAGTCGGCTTGTGGTCGGCCAATTGCACGTGCAACTGCCGATCCAAGCGGCGATAAACCAGCCTTTCGGCCAGTGGTTTGGGACCAGGCGGGTTGCGTTGGCCGAGGTTCACACTGTAGTCGAAAACTGTAAGCCGGATCACGCCGCCGATGCCCTCGGGCAATTGCAGGACCACCGGATTCATGCCGTTTTCGTTCTTTTTCGTAACCAATGCGACTTGACCCACCAAAACGCCCCGGCACCAGGCTCCGACCACCAGCGGAAGCCCGGCCTTAAACGAGCGGATATTAAATTCCAGCGGTTCCCCCGGGCCGAATATGCCTGTGCCGGTGGTAAGCACGATGGGGCAATCGGTCGCCACGCCAGGCAGTTTGACCTCTTCTTTTATGTCCGGGGGGGTGATGATCTTCAGCCGGTAGGACTCGCCGGGCCGGGGCGTGAAGCTAAACAGGCCCAGGCCCTCGTACACGGTTTCCACTTCAGAGGTCGCCTGCCCGTTGTCGTTTACGACCATGCCCGTAATGTGCACCGGCCTGCCCAGCGGATCGCGGCTCAGGAAATAGACCCGGTTTTCCAGCCCGGCCGCCAGTTCGCCCCCTTCGGGATAGAAATCGACATTGACCTTTCCCAGATTGATGGGAATGGCTTTGGTTATGGTTTCCTTTGCGGCGCCGTCGTCGATGGTCACGGTGAGTTGTCCGTTGCCGAAGGCGATCTTCTCGGGCACTTTCAGCTCGATCTTCAGCGTCCCTTGGTCGTTGGTCTGAAGATTCTTTTCCATCACCTTTTGGTCATCGACCGTGGCAAAAATTCGCAGTTTAACTCTGGCAGCGGGTCCGCCATCGCCGCGCCGGGCGGAAAAATCGGCCTCCACCGTCTCGCCGGGGGCATAACTCTCGCGGAAGAATTCCAATTTATATTGAAACCGCGGCTGCCGGTAGCGGCGGATGAAAAAGTCTTGCTTATCCGGAGGAAATGATCCGTCCAAGCCGCGGGCCATCAGCGTGTACTGTCCGCCGGCAAGATCATCAGGAATGACAAAGGCCCCGTTGCCCACGCCGTGGTCGGTGACGCCCTCGTTTTGGGAATTGGCCACCACTGCGCCGCCGGGGTCGAGAATCTCAAAACGAATCGGCATTTCGCGGTCTATGGCCAGACCAAAACGCGAAAGGGTGAGCGAACGATAAAAAATGGTTTCGCCGGGCTGGTAAAGCGGTTTGTCGAGCGATAAATGCGTAATGAAACGCGTGGCATCAACTGCCAGGGGGACGGACATCTCTTCGCGACTGCCGTGCTGCAATGCCACGACCTTCAAGGTTACGCTGGCGGGCAGGGCCATGTCGGCCGGCACAAGCACTTGCAAGCGCCCCTGCTGGTCGGTCGATTCCTTGCGTCCCAACAAGCGCTGGCCCTCGGGTGAATAAAGATCGACTTCCACGGGGACGGATACCGGCGCTTCGGTGACCTCGGTGGTGCTGATGTCGAAACGGGCCGCCACGCCGGCCTGCAGCAGGGAAGGGCCGGTCACGATCAGGCGCAAATGCTTGGCGGCAATCTCGGATATCTGGAATCGATAAAAGAGATAATCGGTAAGCGAAACTATCGCCAATATGGCGGCCGTCAAACCGACCAGCCATTTCGCCGCCCGGCCTGAAGACCTCACAGTCGAGACCGTAGATTTCCCTCCCCCTGAGGGCAGAGAAGGTTCCGGCAATTTGTTCATCGCTATGTTCTCCGCAATGCAGGGTAACGAAACTTCAGCGGCCATACAAGATGGAGAAAAAGTGGATATCTTACGAAAATGGCGGGCTGATGCATTTATAGAAGCAAGTTTGGTGCCACTAATTCCGAGGGGTTATCAATAATTTGCCATCAATTTGATTTGCGAACCTCTGGGAACAAGACTGTTGCAAACGGCTATTGGATCTCAGGTAAATACCTTCAATGTCTTAAAGCCCACGGGTTGCAACCCGTGGGCTTAGATACTTACCTATGTATCAATAAAGTGTTACGAATTTATCAACATCCATAATGGACGATTTCATTACTCTCTTCTATGTGACGCTCTTTCATTCATAATGTGATCTTCGCATTCATAATTTTGTTTTCTTCGTCCCTGGAGTTCCAAGTTCATGATAAATTGGCAAATTTTGTTAAACGAGGTAAGGAATATGTTTCTTCATCTCGTATGTTTATCACCTCCGATTGGCTGAGGTTCTGTTATTAGACAAGATATTCATTCGACCTGACTACCTGATGCGGGAGACTACTTGATCCAAAACATAATTCGACCGATAGGTTACACCCCAAAAATGTCCCCCAAGGGTTATTTTTGAAAAAAATACGACAACAGGAAAAATATTTTCTAAAATTCTGTTTCGGTTATTTTATTCTTGGTACAGGGATTGGCACGGGTTTTAAAGGTTGGGAGACTATATTACCCTTGTTGGGATTTGCGCATGATAAATCGCTGTTAATTTTTCCTTGTCAGAGGGTATTAGTCACACTTCTGATTTGTCTTTCATTGATCGTGCGATCGCGGCCATGATTTTCTAAATTATTTGAGTGTTCCAGTGGTGCGTGGATGTGCTGGAACAATCTCTTTCGTGGGGATGATATTCTTGTTGATCTGGGTGTTTTCCAACCGGGAAAAAGGAGCGTGGCCCTATCTTGCAACTTCTTGCCGTGCTTAGACTTACGACAACTGTTATTCCCTCAGCCAAATGCCGCCGCCAAGCAGATTTAAGACCGAAACACACGAGTTTTAATGAAGCTGTTTTTTTTGCGCAACCGGGATACACAGATGTTGCGCGAATATGCCGGGTATTTGTTTCAACAAAGACAAATCACCGCCGATTTGTTTCCCACGGAAGCGCACACTTGTGCTTCTCATTTGGAAAGCACGATCCGCGCTTGGAACTGACGAGCAGGAACGGTCGAAGTTAATGTTTTAAAGAACTTTGTGCATCCCTTCAGTATCTGTTTTTGAGTCATCACAGCAATAAAAGTGGGAAAAAAATTTTCGTTATTGGCGGAATTGTACTTGAAATAGTTTTAAAAATATGTAGTATCATGTAGAGTTGGAACTTTGAGAGGCGACTTGAAACTGAACTTTCATCAATAGGAAAGGGTTTCAAATCGAGAATGTAGAAAACGAACGACGGCCTATAGCGATGCTCGGAGCATCGAAGATATGATCTCGCTGAAGTTCGTTATCTGGTTTTTGTGGCGATGAGCCCGTCGCACTTTGGCCCCAGCCCGGGGCGAGCGGGCAGTCGCCGGATTCGCATTAGGAGGACGTGTGGTGGCCAAGAAAAAGGCAAAGAAAGCCAAGAAGCCGGCCAAGAAAGCTGCCAAGAAGGCGGCCAAGAAGAAGAGATAGCCGCGCTGCGGTTTTATCAACCGCAAACACAACCGCTTCGGTTCACCGAAGCTACTACGACGAGAAAGAAACGCCCGGCACGGCTGACCGGGCGTTTCTATTTCTTGACGCCTGGTCGGTGAATCCGCCGAAAAGTAAGAGGGCAAAGCCAATGCGTAAGGCAGAAAATGGCTCCGAGAAGAACTCCTGGGCAGGAAAGCATGAAAAAACTATAAAGTGGCCTGAGTCATACCAGTGGGGAACCGATATCGGATCGTTTCTATAGGCCACTTAGACGTTTTCTCGCAGATTTGCCGTCTTTTTTTGACGTGTTCCGCGAGTGCGGCGAAACATGCTCACCAGCTCAATCACTATGCTGCCGGACATTTTTTTTCGAGATTCGCCGCTGGGGACGATCCTCGCACCAGAAAAGACAGGCTTTATTCATTCCAACTTAATTTTATCTATCAGAGCAGTCTATAATCAAGGGAAAAAACGGCAAGATAAAGCAAATATCTCAAACCGGCTGTCTTAACCTGAAATCCTTTAAGGTGTTAGGTAAACAAAACGGTCGTCCGATTACGCCACATCCATTTGGGGCCTGAAGAGGTGTCCAATTAGTCTGAAGGATAAGGCGGGGCTTCGCCAATGAGTTGGCTGAGGGCATTCCGGGCGGCCCGCTGTTCGGCTTCTTTTTTATTCCTTCCCCAGGCAGGCTGGTAGCGGGCATCGCCGACCTGGGCGGCGATCTTAAAGCATTTGCTATGGTCGGGACCTTTTTCATCGAGCAATTGATAAGTAGGCGTGGTGCCGTGTTCGCGTTGGGCTAGTTGCTGCAAAAGCGATTTGTAGTTGTAACCCGTCTCGCCGCCGGCGGCCAGTTCTATCTCAGGGCCGATATGTTCAACGATGAAGGTTTTTACCGCTTCAGGGCCGCCATCGAGATATATTGCCGCCACCAGCGATTCAAAAACATCGGCCAAAAGCGAGGGCGGCACGGTAGGATGGGTAGTCATCCCTTTGCCCAGGATGAGGAATTCCTGCATTCCCAGGATTTGGCTAATCTTGGTGCAGGTTTGCCGGCTGACGACTATGGACTTGATTTTGGTCAGATCTCCTTCCAAATACTCGGGATACTGGCGGAAAAGTAGTTCGCATACTACCGCGCCCAGTATTGCATCGCCGAGGAATTCCAACCTCTCGTTCGAGGCCAGACGGTGTTCAGTGCCCGAGGCATGGGTCAAGGCAGCCATCAGCAGGTTTTTATCGGTAAACTTATAACCGATACGCTGTTCTAGCTTTTCCAGGGTCGCGTTAACTTGGAGATCGATACCGGATGTTAAATCCATAAAACAGGAACTAGCACTTTCTCAACGCAAAAAAATAACTTGATAGCCCTCCTCATAATTCCACCATAATGCCCAAAGGGGGTATTTGTCAATCTGTTTATATAATATAAATGACCAATTGGGCAGTATTTTGGAGCGTACTTTTCGGCAAAGTATCGGACCTAAATAATAATTTAAGCAAGGTAAAATGCCCTGGCAAGAATATTATTTTATCGGCTTATGACAACATTATCAGCCGGTTTTTCGTATATATAACTGAAAACACTTTAAAAAAGCGCCTGGAAAAGATGTTTCCCAAATTCAGGAGTAAAACATGTTAAAAAATACCAGTTATCGACCACGTAATTGGCTAAGGGGATGGTTTTTTATGGGGGCGTTTCTGGTTTCCAATATCTGCTTGCAAGCAGCGCGGGGGGATGAGGAGGAAGGGATTGCCAAGGCGAATAGCCTTTCCAAGGCGTTTCGCGCCGCCGCCCATAAGGTCATTCCCACGGTAGTGAAGATCAAAAGCGTCAGCAAGGGCAAGCGCGTGGAAGGAACGTCGGGAAAACTTGGGCAAGCAAATCCCTTCCAAGGCACGCCCCTCGAGGATTTTTTCGACGGGGAAGAGCTTCCCCCCGATTCCAAGTTTTACGGACAAATTCCACCGCACATGGGCGTGGGTTCGGGCGTGATTATCGATCCGTCGGGGATCATCCTCACCAACAACCACGTGGTAGACGGCGCCGACGAGGTGCTGGTCGAACTGGCCGACGGCCGGCAATTAAAAGCCACGGACATCAAAACCGACGAACAAGCCGATCTGGCCGTGATGCGGGTGAAAACCAACAAACCCCTGCCTGCCGCCACCATGGGCGATTCCGATGCGCTTGATATCGGCGATTGGGTCATAGCCGTGGGATATCCCTTTGAGTTGGATTCGACGGTCAGCGCGGGGATTATCAGCGGGAAAGGCCGGATGCTCTCGCCCAGGCGCCGGGCGAACTATCTGCAAACCGACGCCGCGATTAATCCCGGCAACTCCGGCGGACCCCTGGTGAATCTCGACGGCGAGGTCATCGGCATTAATACCGCCATTGCCTCCACCAGCGGCGGTTACGAAGGCATCGGCTTCGCCATTCCCAGCAACCTGGCCAAGTGGGTGACCGCGCAGTTGATTAAAAAAGGTAAAGTGCAGCGGGCCTATCTGGGCGTGCAAATCAGCGAAATCAACGGCGAACTGGCCGATCAACTAGGCGTTGCGACGAATTCCGGCGTGCTCGTGGGCGACGTATTCCCCAACAGCCCGGCCGCCGCCGCCGGTTTACAGGAAGGCGATATTATCGTCTCCTTCGCGGGAAAGAAAGTCGCCGATCCGCAGCAACTGCAAGAGTTGGTCGAGCGAATGCCGCTGGACTCTAAACAGCAGGTGGAAATCCTGCGCGGAGGAAAAAAGTCCCTGTTCCAGGTGGCGGTGCAACCATTGCCCAATCACCTCACTTTTGCCTCCGTCTCCGCACTGGACCGCGAGAAAAACAACGAGCGCACGCCGTCTTTTACCAGCCGGGAGTTGGGCCTCGAAGTTATTGACCTGACGCCGGAAATTGCCGGAAAGTTAGGTTTATCCAATGCTTCGGGGGTGGTAATCACCGGCGTGCAACCCGAGGGAATCGCGGCCATGGCCGGCATTCGCGAGGGAATGGTGATATCGCGCGTGGGCCAAAAGGCGGTCCGCTCCATCGCCGATTTGAAAACCGCCTTAAAAAACGAATCGTTGGAAAAAGGCGTGCTCCTGCTTCTCCGCACCCAAAACGGCAATCGTTTTGTGGTACTGAAAGAATAAAACAGCCTGATTAGGCCAATCCCAACAGGTAAGATATGTTGTCGCCACAACACATTGGCCTGATTATCTGTTTTTTATGCCGCTTGGAGATGGGCTTCAGTCATCTTGCCCGCGGACTGCTCAGCCTGCCAGGTTTCGGTCCATGCGCAGCCGGCCCAGGATAGACCGACGCCAAAGCCGAGCAAAAGCGTCTGTTTGCCCGGTCGCAAACGGCCGTTGGCGCGTAGATCATGGATTAAAATCGGAATCGTCGACGAAACCGTGTTGCCGTAATGCTCCAGCGCCTCGGGGGTTTTTTCCGCATCCAGGTCGAGTTGCGTTCGCAGGTGTTTGAGTAGTAAGGCCGTTGCCTGGTGCATTAAATACATGTCCACGTTATCGCGTGTCCAATGCGCGAGGCTGAGGAGCCGCTCAATCATCGGCGGCACCACCTCAAGGCTGAACTTGATCAGCTCCGGCCCGTCCATAAACAGGCTGCTGGGCCAGCGCTTGCGTTTGCTGGGTTGGAGAGCCTGATTTTTCGGCCGGGCGCCGCCTTCGGTGACCATCAAAGTATTTGCGCCGCGGCCGTCGGTGCCGAAAACAAAGTGACCCAGCGAAGGCTCGGCCGAGGCCTCGACCAAAGTCGCCGCAGCGCCGTCGCCGAAGATGGTGCGCAGCGAGCGATCAATCGGATCGATGTATTTCGAATAGGTTTCGGCGGTGATTAACAATACCCGGTGCGCGGCCCCGCCGCGGATCAGCCCGTCGGCCAGCAAGAGCCCGTAGACAAAGCCCGAGCATCCCAGGTTAAAATCCAAAGCGCCAATCGAGGTGGGCAGCCCCAGACGCTGCTGCATGATGCAGGCGGTGGTGGGGAGAATATAGTCGGGTGTTTGCGTGCAAAACAGGAGGAAGTCGATCGACTCGCGGTCGACGTTGTGCCGGGCAAAAAGTTTTTCCGCCGCCGCCACGCCCAGGTCCGATGCGCACTCGTCGGGCGCGGCAAGGTGCCGCTTTCGCACGCCGGTCTTGGCAAAGATCGTTTCGATGTCCCACTTGGGGAACAGCGAAGTCAATTGATCGATGTTTTCGACTTTTTCGGGCAAATGAACGGTAATCGGTCCAATTGCAGAATATTGCATAATTCCGTTCCGCTCCGCTCTCTCTCGATGCAAATCCAGTTTTCACCCCCCGTACAGGGCAGGAAGCTACCAAATTTTTTCAAAAACGTCAACGGCAATCGCTTGGTCAGGCGCTGGAAGGGGATAGGCACCATTTGCCGCGGAGCGGCCTGGAAGGTGTTTTGCACAAATTGCGCCTGTTCCCCTGCCCAATGACTTTTTGCCCTTGACTTCCCTAAAAGGTGCATTTACTTTCCGCCACCATGTAACCATAAGTTTAATCCCCATCCCCCTGTAAGACAACTTTCAAAGTGGTCCTACTAATCCCCAATCCCTAATTCCTATTATGCCTTGCTCTCGGCAGCAACTAGCGAAGACAGCCGTTATCCTTTGCCGGCTTCTATTGATGTTTGTGTTGGGGTTGAGCAGAAACGCCCTTGCCGCTGATTGGCCCGAGATGCGAATGGTTGGGCCATTTGTCTGCCGAGCGGATTTTTCGCTGCAAGATTTAGAGCCTTTTCTGAAGGAACTGGGGCATTTACAAAACGATTTGATACTTGCCTTGGGCACTGCTCCGGCAGGGGAAACAATCGAGGTGTATCTTTTCCACGATCAGAACACCTATGATCGCTATCTGAAGCAATATTATCCGAATGTACCATTTCGTCGGGCGGTTTACATCAAAGGGAAAGGCCCGGGCAGGGTGTTCGCTTATTACAGCAGGCAATTTGAGGTCGACTTGCGCCACGAATGCACGCACGCTCTGTTGCATGCCTCACTCAGGAACATCCCTTTGTGGTTGGATGAAGGACTGGCCGGCTATTTTGAATTGGCTCCCCAACAGCGCGCTTATCAGAACCCGCATCTGGGCAGCATTCGCTGGAACGTGTGGTTTGGGATTATCCCGAGCATAGAGGATCTGGAAAAGTGTACGGACGTTTCGAAAATGGGGAAGGCGGAATATCGCGACTGCTGGGCGTGGGTGCATTACATGCTTCATGGTTCGGCCGAGGCCCATGAAGAATTGGCGCGTTTCCTACGCGATCTCCAAACTCAGAATCCCGGCGAACCACTTAGCCAACGCCTCGAGCGCAGAATACCCTTATTGCGGCAAAGTTATGCCGTACATTTTAAGAACTGGAAATAAAAATCTGTTCGATGATCGATGATACGTTGGGACGGGAGTTGCACTCCAATCCCTGCATTCTCTGTTTTGCCTTCTGACTTTATTTAGCCCCACGACGACGAACCAGCACACTCCAGTAAAGTCCCAATAGTGCCGAGCCTAAAAGCATGCATGTAGACGGCTCGGGGACGGGCGTGAGCAGGAAGGCGCGGGTATGGCCAGTCGAATTTAAACTATATCCGTACCCGACAATTTGTCCGGAATCGTTGATCGCGTTCGCATATGTAAGTAACCACCCCGAGTCGGGATCAAGTAGGCTGTTCAGATCGGTCATCACCCCGCCGCTATAGAGAAAAGCATGCTCTGAACTCGATGCGGTGTACGAAGAACCCACGACCTGTCCACTGGAGTTAATGCCGAAGGCTTTGCTGAATTGTCCACCGAGTGTACCGAGGTCTTGCATAACATCATTACTATAGAGAAAAGCATGATCGCAGCCCGATTCATTTTGCGAAGAGCCCACAACCTGCCCACTAGCGTTTATACCGAAGGCCCAACTAGTATCACCCCCGAGTGTGCCCAGAATCTGCACCGCCCCGCCGCTGTAGAGAAAGGCATGAATGTAGCCCCCTGTGATCGAATAGCCCACCATCTGTCCCGTGTTGTTAATGCCCCGGGTAGAACTCCATGTTCCTTCGGGTATGCCCAAGTCCTGCACAAATCCATCGCTATATAGAAAGGCATGGCGGTAATCCGATGCGTTATCCGCCCAGCCTACGATCTTTCCGCTGTCGTTGATGCCCAAGGCAGCGCTCTCTTTTCCGCCGAGTGTGCCAAGGTCGCACATTGTCGAGACGTTGTAGAGGAAGGAGTGCCAAGCAGCGTCGCCGGTGGTGTTGGATTGGCCCACGACCTGTCCGCTGGCGTTGATGCCATAGGCCTGACTTTCTCCACCCCCGAGGTCCCCCAGGTCAGTGATATTGTATGTGATCGCATGTGAGACATTACAAACTAAAATGCACATTATGAGCACGGCCAGAAAAGATAGATGTCGGTTCATTGTGAAATCTCATCAGTTGTTACGGAGTTTTTTGGAATAAGTGGAAACGAGAGTCAAAAGCCAGAGTATCTCTGGCGTTTGCTTCACGGGACGGCTCGCTGCGAGCCATCTGAGAATGTACCCCACGATGCCCAGTTTCAGAGCATCGGGCTATGAGGTACGAATGCTGCCTCTAATTGGTATGTCGTAAAGAGATACGATAATTTGCTATTCTACCAATCCACACTAAATTGTCAACGATTTCAGTGCAGATTAGCCAGGGAATTTTAGGGGGGAGGGGGGGCGAGAGTCTTTTTTTGCACCGGGTGCCACGCCCAACCTTCGCTCTGCGCCAATCTTATCCGGCAGGTGTATTCCTTCCCACCATCCCTATCCTCGTTCCCAGGCGGAGCTTGGGAACGAGTGATTAAAAACACGTGTAGCACGGCTGATTGATGGAATGTTCAAATTCAACCGTCCCTACGGGACGGATGGGGGATTTTTTTAATCTCCTTCCCCAGCAATGAATCGCTGGGCTCGAGAAAAAAATGGTGGTTAGTGGTTAGTGCGAAGTACGTGAGTACAAAGCACGGAAAAAAACAATGATAAGGGGGATGTTGAGAATGAAGTGGGCGACGCGGAGCGTCGGTGAGTTGCGTTCCCACGCCGGAGCGTGGGAACGAGAAAAATATCTACTCATTTAACTCACTTATTTACATCGAATCCAATTTGCGCATATAGCCAAATCTCTCCATTCCTACTTTCCGCGAAAATCAGAAAAGTTGACTAAATCCAAAAATTCACTGTGACGATACCCCATGATGGAGTACTCTAAAAATCCACATGTGTAATTAATGTGCGCAAGGTAGAACCATGTCGCTCAGAAAATTAGTCACGCTTGCAGTCATTCTGGAATTTTTGCTTATTGCCACCACTGCCAACGCCCAGGTCGTATTACCTAGCGGCAAAACCCTCGGTGAGCGATTGGACGAATTTGGGCGAAATATCTTTGGCGGGATTCTATCAGAAGATGAAGAAAACGCACAAACCAAAGATAAGCGTCAAAATAAAGACAATGCGCAGAATAGCAAACAGGCAACACGTACTCCGATAAGGAAATATGACCAGGTAGAGATTCCCGAGGATGGCTCCTTTACCCGCAGCGGCAGTATTTTAAGGCCCTCTAGTAGCAATCAGCAAACAATGACCAAGGGATCCGCGGCGCGATCGAGTGGATCATATCAGACCGACACTTATACATCTTCCGATTATGCTTCTTCGCCGCAAACGTCGACCTCAAATGCGCGTCCAGGGCGGCGCCATTTTGATGAGACTTATTCAGAAGACGACGCCGATACTCCGGACACCACGCCAATCAGCCCGGCCACGCCCGCAAAACAACCCATCGTCGTTACGCCTAGCAAGAATCTCGGCGGCAGTCAAGAACTATCCGACAAGAGTAATCTCACTTCAGTGCCGTTATATGAACGCTTGGAGCAATTTCGCAAATCGGCATTCGATAATGCCGCGAGGGGCACCACGGTTAAGTCGTCTCAGGGCGGTGCAATTTCTTCCGGCGAGTTGCCCTCAATAGGTCCCTCACCTTCAGCAAGTGAGGACGCAACCGCTGGGAGAAGTGCGCCGAAAAAACCAGCGGATCGTTCATCTGCTAATAGCGAATCGTTGCCGCAAGCGGCGGAAAATACGACTGCGGCGAACACTACCGGCCGGCCGACCTTGGCCAAGCGTCCGGCAAGCGAGACAACTTCCGCTCAGTCGATGGTGGCCGAGCGGACCTCGCCCACAACGCGCATGGACAGCAAAGTTGCTTCCCCGGACCTGGCCCCGTCAACACCCCACACAGCAAAAGAAATTAATCCTTTCTCTCATAAATCCGAAACGCCGGCGGCGAATGAAAACAACGTTCTCTTCGCGCGCAAAACGCCCGTCATCAGCGTGGAAACGCACGGGCCGCGCAAGATCATCGTGGGCAAGGAATCGTCTTACGAATTGAAGATTATCAACAGCGGCGAGGTCCCGGCCGAGGAGCTGATCGTTTTCGTCGATCTTCCCCAGTGGGCCGAAGTGGTGGGCGCGGAAGCCAGTACGGGGACGACTCAGGTCGGCGCGGCAGGGCAAATATCCGCTCCCTTCCAATGGAAAGCGGGTACTCTGGCGGGCAAATCACAGGAGAAATTGACGCTCCGCCTCGTGCCTCGTCAAAGCCGGCCGTTCGATCTGGCCGTGCGTTGGGAGTTCAAGCCCGCGGCCTCCCAGACCATGATCGAAGTGCAAGAACCCAAACTCGAAATGCAATTGGAAGGACCGCGCGAAGTAAATTACGGCAAGAAAGAAATCTATCGGCTTAAAGTCCTCAACAGCGGCACCGGCCATGCCGAGGGCGTGGTGATTAAGCTGGTGCCGGTTGGTACGGGCGAAAACGTGCCGGCCGTCTATCAATTAGGTCTGCTCGGCGCTGGAGAAGAGAAGGACATTGAAGTGGAACTGACCGCGCGCCAATCGGGAACGCTGGAAATCCAGGTGGACGCCCAGGGCGACGCGGGCAACAGCGTACATCTAAGCGAAAAAGTGCTCGTTCGCCGGGGGGGATTGGAGATCGACGTGGATGGACCAAAGTTGCAGTTTGTCGGCGCTACGGCGATTTATTCCCTCCGCCTGCGGAACACCGGCAATGCCCCGGCCAAAAACATCACCTTCACCTCCGCGCTTCCGCCGGGGCTGAAATACGTGGGCGGCATTGAAGGCGCGCGTCCCGAAAACAACAATAAATTGCATTGGACCGTGGAGAGCATCAATCCCGAGGCCGTGCAGAATTTCACGATCAAATGTATCGCGGGCACGGCAGGCGTTAATCGCGTGGAAATCGCCGCCACGGCCGACGACGATTTAACTGCCTCGACCGTGGCCGTAACCCAAGTCGAAGCAGTGGCTAATTTGCTCCTCAACGTACAAGATCCCGGCGGTCCGGTGCCGGTGGGAGAAGAGTCCACTTATGAAATTCACGTACGCAATCGCGGCACAAAGGATGCCGAAGGGATCGAGGTGATCGGCTACTTTTCGCGGGGCATCGAACCGACCAGCGCCGAAGGCGGCGCCAACCGCCTCGGTCCGGGACAGGTCGTTTTCACGACCATTCCCTCACTTGCTCCCGGCGCGGAATTAGTGCTCAAAATTCACGCCCGCGCCGAAACGCCCGGTAATCATGTCTTCCGCGCCGAGGTGCACTGCAAGGCAATGGGATCGCGATTGGTATCAGAGGATACCACCCTCTACTACCAAGATGCGCCGGCCATACCGCAAAATTCACAAGCCCGGCCGTATACCCGCGGCGTCCGCTAAAATTGAGGCTGTTCCGCGACTCTGTAGGGTGTGTTCGCACCCACGCGCACGTTTTTTTAGCGAGATATTGCGTGCGTGCAAGCACGCATCCTACCACTCTACCTCTATTCGGTCATCCTGAGCGCAGCGAAAGATCTCCATATTGAATAACAGATTCTTCGCTTCGCTCAGAATGACAAAAGGCCGATGGCGCATTCCGCACCAGAAACCAGGCAACTGCAAATTGGAGCCCCCCATTTAAGGTAATCCGTGCCGGCGCGGATAGTCACTTCGAGCCGTGTACCCCCTATAAAATACATTTCCCGCAGGTGCAATTTGGCTACATTAAGCAAACCAGATGGCTTTATAGGTAAACAGAAATAATCATAGTGTTATAATAATTTAAGGAGCGTCGAACCTCATCGGCGGATAGAAAAGCCGAAAACGTTTTTTGACATAATCTCTCGGGAAACGCGCCGTGAACGAATCCGACTTTAGCCACATGCCAGGAACGAGCCAGTCGCATCCGGCAACGTCCGAACAGCAACACGAATTGACCCGCCTCCAGCAGGCGGCGTTGTGCATACTCGTGCTTGCGCCGCTGTTTGTGATGATTTATTTTCTTAGTTTCTGGCTGAGGTTCGGAGGTCAACTTAGCCAGGAACAATGGATTGTCTTTGGCTTGTCGGCCAGCGGACTGGTGTTGTTGAAGTTGATCGTGTTTCTCTGGCTTCGGGTGCATCGCATTTTGGGGCGATATGTAACTTTTCAGGACTTGCTAACGCTTATTTGGGCCGCCACGGTGAGTTCAGGCGGATTGGCCGTGATCATTTACTATTTGCTGAGGAATCCCAATTATGATCTCTCAACCTTTATCCCCCGGATCATCTTGTTATTGGACTGGGGAGGGACCGTGCTGGCGGTGGGAGGCCTGCTGGCCGTGCTCCGCGTGTTGCACGAGTATAATTGGCCGCCCTTCGCCTTCTTTTACAAAAAGGTGCCCACCTTGATCGTCGGTGCGGACGAAGAAGGCGAATCGCTGTTGTACGCCATTTTGCGCAATCGGAAGATGAATTATCACGTAGTAGGATTCATCGACGAGGATCCGCAGCGGGTGGGCACCCGCATTGGCAGCGCACGGGTACTGGGCGCACTCACCGATACGTGTCAAATCGCCGCGCAATATGGCGTAAATGAAATCCTCATTACCACGGGCGGACTTTACGGCCGCCAGGTGCGACGCCTGGTCGACGAAGCCCGGCAGCGGCAGATGCACGTGAAGGTTCTGCCCAGTTTCGAGCAACTCATCAGCGGCCACATTGCCGTGCAACCCCGACCGGTGGCCATCGAGGACTTACTGCGCCGCGAGCCCGTGCAGTTGGAACTCGAGAATCTCCGCCAATGGATCGACAATCGCGTATTGTTGGTTACGGGCAGTGCGGGCAGCATCGGCTCGGAAATCTGCCGTCAACTGCTGAAGTTTTCGCCCAAGCGGCTAGTGATAGTCGACCGCTGGGAAACTGGTCAATTCTTCCTCGAACAAGAATTGAGAAAGCAACGCCGCGACGTGGAAATCGACGTGCAAATCGCCGATCTGCTCGAGGAAAAAAGGATCCGCGAACTGCTGGAATCCAACCGGCCCGACATCATCTTCCACGCCGCCGCTTACAAGCACGTGCCTTTGATGGAAAAACAACCTTGCGAAGCCGTGCGGAACATCATTCTGGCCACGCGCACGCTGGCCAACTTGTCGATGCAATGCGGCGCGGAATCGTTCGTGATGGTTTCCACCGACAAGGCGGTCAATCCCACCAACGTGATGGGCGCGTGCAAACGGGTGGCGGAACTGTACGTACAATCGCTGGCCGCGGAGACGCCCTGCCGCTTTGTTACGGTCCGTTTCGGCAACGTTTTGGATTCTTCCGGCAGCGTGGTGCAAGTTTTCCGTCAGCAGATCGCCCGCGGCGGACCGGTAACCGTAACCGATCCGGGAATCGTGCGATATTTCATGACTATTCCCGAGGCCACACAGTTAGTGATTCAGGCGGGCGCCATCGGCAACGGCGGCGAGATTCTGGTCCTGGACATGGGCGAACCATTGCGGATTTTCGACCTGGCAACCGATATGATTCGCCTTTCCGGCCTGGAAGTCGGCCAGGACATCGAAATTACTTTTATCGGCCTGCGTCCCGGGGAAAAACTGTTTGAAGAATTGCACAACCCCGACGCTAAATATCTCCCTACGCGGCATCCGAAAATCACCGTCTTCGACGCCGAACCCCGCGATCCCAAAGCGCTTCGCGTCGCCATCGACAACATGTTGAATCTCGATGATAGCGATCCTTGCAGGATCGTGGAACGACTGCGAGAATTAGTCCCCGAGTACCAGCCCAGCAGTTCTTCGCCTTATAAGGACAGCGCGAATCCGCAGAAGGTTAGAGAAAGTTTGTAGTTTATAGTTTTTTTATATTCTGTATTCATCCTTTCGCCGCTATTCCCTAGCGCGGCCTAACGGCCGCAGCCAAAACCGCGACCACTGGTCGCGGCTTTACAAGACGCGCAAAATGCGCTCAAATATCAACACAAAGACTCTATCCCCTATTCCCCATCCCCTATTGATTAATATGCACTGTCTTGGCCGGGGGAAAGCCGTTGAAATAGGTGGCCGAGGCATGGCTATAGGCGCCGATGTTTTCGCTGTACACCAGATCGCCCAATTTTAAATCGGGCAATTCTTCGGCCAGGGAGATGGTGTCCAGGGCGTCGCAAGTCGGCCCGAAAACCGAAGAAATTTGCTTTGGTCCTTTTTTGAAGGCTTTGAGATGATACTGGCAGTGGTCGAAAATGATGCCGGAAAAGGTGTGGTATACGCCGTCGTCGATGTAGTAGCAGCGCTTGCCGTCGCGCTGGGCCTTACCGATTACCTTGGCCACCAGCGTGGCGGCGGTGGCCACGAGAAACCGGCCGGGCTCGGCGAGGATTTCGATATTTTTGGGGAAGAGGCGATTGATTTCGGAATTGATGCGTCTGGCCAGTTTCCGAATCGGCTCCACGCCGCTGTTATAACGGGCGGGAAAGCCGCCGCCGATGTCCAGCAGCTTGAGATTATAGCCCCGCTGTTTCGCTTCGGCAAAGATGCCCGCCGAAAGATTCAACGCCTGCACGTAGTTTTCGAAATTGGTGGTTTGACTGCCCACGTGAAAACTTAATCCTTCGACTATCAAGCCCGCTTTATGGGCCGCTTCGATCAATTCCACGGCTTCGCCCGATGAAGCCCCGAACTTCGACGAGAGTTCCACCATCGCGCCGGTGTTGGGCACGCGAATCCTCAGCGCCAGACCGGCATGGGGCGCATACTTGCGGATCTTCTTGATCTCCTCAAAATTATCGTAGGTTACCAAGGGCTTGTATTGATCCAGTTCGGTGAGGGTCTCGTTGGCCTTGATGGGATTGGCGTAGATGATCTTGTCCCAGATGAAATCCTGTCTTTCTTTGGCCGGTAAGTGCTCGATGTACTCATGAACAATGAGGAATTCGGGCATCGAGGCCACGTCGAAACTCGCTCCGGCCTCGTAAAGCGTGCGTACAATGGCCGGATCGGGATTGGCCTTCACGGCGTAATACGCCTGCACCCGCGGCAGATAGCGCTTGAATTCGGCGTAGTTTTTTCGCAAGGCGGCGTGATCGACCACGTACAATGGCGTACCGTGCTCGTGGGCAAGTTGCTTAAGCGTGTTTTTGACAAGCATGACGGGTATTGTTCCTAACTACCGGGCATATCCGGGCACGTGTCGGCGTTTATGGAAATGCGGAGCGCCTTTCTCCACTTTGTCGCCCACGCGCCGCCCGCTAGCGTGGCCGTCCACCAGGAAATTCTTGAACTGCCAGGGATCGTCTTGATCCGGTTCCGAATTGTCAAAGCCCTGGAAAGCGTTGGCATAATGCTTCAGCGGAGTCCAATCCGCGGGAATTGAAAGCGACTGGCCCAAATACGGGCGGGAAATTTCCAGCACGTAGTCGTGCGGTAAATCGTCGGGCACCAGCACGCCGCGGTCGGGATTTTCGATCATCCACATTGCCGCCGCCACCGCCGAAATCGCCACCTGCATGGTCGTGGCGTTCTGGTGCGGAACCAGGCGCCGCGACTCTTCGATGCTCAACACGCTGCCCGTCCACCAGGAGTTGTAGGCGTGGCCCATCAGCAAAGCGCCCAATATATCAGCGCCGGAGGTGATTTCGTCGGTCATGATGCGCAGATTGGGCTGCAATTGATAATCATATCCGCGCAGTTCGTTGAGCGAGGCAATGGCGCAGTCGCAAGGACAATATGCGTAATGGACCGTGGGCCGGTAGAGGGGTTGGCCGTCTTCCCAGACCGTCAGTTTATCGGAAATCGTAAAGGCTTCGCCGTGACGCACCACCATGCCGTGGATGGAATAATACGGCACCCAGGAGCGGACCCAAGTGTTCATGCCCATGCGCGCCAAACAAATCTGGTTGCGCGGCCCTTCGGCGTGCTGACAGGCCAAGGGGGGAAGTTCCTTTTCATGGGTGCCCCAGCCGAGTTCGGCCGTGGTGGTTCCTTCCTCGCGGAATCCTTCGATGCTCCAGGTATTGACAAACTCATCGACTTGCTTGGGCCGATCGGTGATTTGCGTGTCCCGCTCGCTGCAATGGATCACCTTCACGCCCAGCTTCATCGCCAGGCGATTGAACGTACGATCGGCAATAAGCTGGCTAATTTCCTCGGCCTGGGCGCCGGTAACTTTTTTGTCCTCCAAAAGGCGCTGGCAGATGTCGATCAATCCCTGTTTGGTCCAATGGGAAATCAAGCCCGGATTGGCGCCGTGTTCGAGAACGGCCGTGGGGCCGGGTTTGGACCAACCGGCAATCATCCGGCGCACATTCATGTGCCGCCAATAGAGCGTCCGAGTAGTAGGATGCTTGAAATACGATGCGTCATACGGATCCCATACCTCCACCGACGTGTTCACATAAAGCACGCCATGGTCGTGGCACCATTGCAGGATTTCACAGCATTCGATGTTCCACGCCAGGTCGATGATCAGATCGCCGGAGGAAACGTACTTTCCTAATTCCACCGCCAGATTGTCGGGCGTGATCTGCTGTTTAACGAAGCGCACGCCCTGGGCGATCCAGGGTTTAAGAATTTCGCCGCGATCCTCGAAATCCATCACCGAAATGTTGGCCGGTGGCACGCGAACGTGCTTGATAAAGATAGGCAGTGCACACTGTGCTACGGCGCCGTAGCCGAGAAAAAGAACTCGTTTTGGGAACTCCAACATTTAATTTTCCCCTTGATTCCTGCTAATAAAAGGGGACAGGTTCGGTTTGTGCGAAGCACCCTGCGGGCCGTTACGGCAAACCGAACCTGTCCCCTTCACGGTTTTATTAGAGTGCCTAAGTAAGCGTCCGATTTTGAACGACAATCCAGGTCAAGTCAAGTATCCCCAAGCCCATTGTGCATGTCAAAATAATCGCCTGTTTATTTAGGGTGAACTGAAGGTCAATTGAGAGTCGAAAACTACTAAAGATTGCTAGATTTACTTCCGCTAAATAACTTTATCCGAGTGGATGACATTATCAGTGAGGATGACCTTGCAGCCTACCAGCCGCCTAAAGATTCTCTATCTTTTGTATCTATCCAAACCACATTCCGATCGCCTAATTTACCGGGCTATTGTTCGAGCAAAAATCCACAACATTCTGGAACTGGGCATCGCCGACGGAAAACGAGCTTTGCGCATGGTCGATGCCGCCGCCCGGTTCACACCCCGACCGGAAATCCAATACGTGGGCATGGATCTTTTTGAGGCGCGAAATGAAACTGACGGTCCTGGTTTGCCGCTGATTACTGCCCATCGCGTATTAAAACAAAGCGGTGCGCGGATAAAATTAGTCCCCGGCGATGCGTTAGATAATCTTGCCCAAAAGGCGAACAATTTGGGGCAATTTGATCTGTTGCTCATCTCTCCGCAGTTTGACACCGAGCGATTAAACCGTGTATGGTACTTTGTACCTCGATTGTTGCACGCACGATCGCTGGTTTTTATAGAAAAAAAACTGCCGGAGGGGGTAAATGCCTTGCAAGCGGTATCTCGCCGTGAAATCGACCATCTGGCTGTAAAAGCCATCCGCTGGAAAGCAGCGTAGAATTAACTTGGCGGGCATGGGCAGGAAATAATTTAACTTGCTTGT
The DNA here is from genome assembly GCA_963820545.1 of Pirellulales bacterium. GTDB lineage: Bacteria > Planctomycetota > Planctomycetia > Pirellulales > Thermoguttaceae > CAWGAJ01. The sequence continues at coordinate 710,527 of CAWGAJ010000002.1, read as the reverse complement.
TTTCCGTAAGATCATTCAACACGCCCATTCCTGCCACAAGGCAACTCCTACCTTGTGAACCTAAACGTAATATAATGGCTCTTTAGGGGTAGGAGTCATGGCGTCTTATTTTTTATGATTAAACAAATTTCCTGCCGCTCCCCGACCAACCTTCGGTTGGTGCCCGGTCGCGTCTAAACGGTTAATATATCATGCTAAAATTTTTCCAATTCCTTAATTCCCCGATCCCCTAATTTATGAACCAACCCGCCAAATCCCGGACGATGTTCGAAAAAATCTGGGACGACCACGTGGTCTCTGCCGAGCCGGGAAAACAGACGATTCTGTACATCGACTTGCAACTGGTCCACGAAGTGACCAGTGCGCAGGCCTTTGAGGGGCTGCGTCTGGCCGGGCACAAGGCGCGGCGGCCCGAGCGGACCGTGGCCACAGTAGATCACGATGTGCCCACTACCGATCGCTCATTGCCTATCGCCGACCCGATTTCGAAACGGCAGATCGATACGCTCCGGGAGAACTGCCGGGAATTTGGCATCCGACTGTACGATCTAAATGATAAACGGCAAGGCATCGTGCATGTGATCGGGCCGGAGTTGGGCTACACGCAGCCGGGCATGACCATCGTCTGCGGCGATAGCCACACGGCCACGCACGGCGCGTTTGGAGCCCTGGCCTTCGGCATCGGCACCAGCGAAGTCGAGCACGTGTTGGCCACGCAAACGCTCTTGCAGCACAAACCCAAGACGCTGGAAATCCGCGTGGACGGCCGCTTGCCCTTTGGAGTGACCGCCAAGGACGTCATCTTGTACATTATCGGCCGCATTACCGCCGGCGGCGGAGTGGGATATTGCATCCAGTACACTGGCGAGGCCATTCGCTCCTTCACCATGGAAGAGCGTATGACCGTGTGCAACATGTCGATCGAGGCCGGGGCCCGGGCAGGGCTCATCGCGCCCGATCAAACCACATTCGACTACCTCCGCGGCCGGCCCTTTGCGCCGCGGGATTTCGACGCGGCCGTGGCGCGTTGGAAACAACTGCCCGCCGATTCCGGCGCAAAGTACGATCGCCTGGAAAAATTTCGCGCCGAGGACGTGCTGCCGCAGGTCACCTGGGGCACCAATCCCGGCCAGGTAACCGACGTGGGCGGCAGAGTTCCCCATCCCAATGATTTCGCCGATCCCACCGAACAAAAAGCCGTGGCCCAGGCCCTGGAATACATGGGCCTGAAACCCGGTGTGCCGATCACCTCGATCAAACTCGATCGGGTATTCATTGGTTCGTGCACCAACGGCCGCATCGAAGACCTGCGCCTGCGGCAGCCGTGGTTCGCGCACACAAAGTTGCCCAGGGCGTAAAGGCCATGGTCGTGCCCGGCAGCGGTCTGGTGAAAAAACAGGCCGAGGCCGAGGGGCTAGATAAAATTTTCCGGCAGGCAGGCCTCCAGTGGCGCGAGGCCGGTTGCAGCATGTGCCTGGCCATGAATCCCGACAAACTCGAGCCGGGCGAGCACTGCGCCTCGACCAGCAACCGCAACTTTGAAGGCCGGCAAGGCAAGGGCGGGCGCACGCATTTGGTTTCGCCGGCCATGGCCGCCGCCGCTGCAGTGGCCGGACATTTTGTCGATATCCGCGAATGGAACTATAAATAAAAATTTCAGCGCTCCCCGACAACCTTCGGTTGGTGCCCGGTCGCGGCTAAACGTACTATCCATTATTCCCTATCCTCTATCACCTATCTAACATGCGACCTTTCACTATTCATACCGGCCTAGTCATGCCATTGGACCGATCGAATGTCGATACCGATCAAATCCTCCCCAAACAATTTTTAAAACGGATTGAACGCACGGGGTTCGGAAAATTTCTGTTCTTCGATTGGCGTTATCTGGACGATGGATCGGATAATCCTCAGTTTATTCTGAACCGGCCCGAGTATCGCGGGGCAAGCGTTTTGTTGGCGCGGCGCAACTTCGGCTGCGGATCGAGCCGCGAACACGCCCCCTGGGCCCTAGAGGATTATGGCTTTCGCGTGATCATCGCTCCCAGTTTCGCCGACATCTTCTACAACAATTGCTTTAAGAACGGCATATTGCCCGTGCGGCTCGACGAGGCGGCAGTCGACGCTCTTTTCCACCGCGCGGCAAAACACCCTGGTTACAAACTCACCGCGGATCTGGAAAATTGCGAACTCCGCGACGATCACGATCTGAAATTAACTTTCCAGGTCGATGATTTCCGCCGCAATTGTCTGTTAAACGGCCTGGACGACATCGCCTTGACATTGGAGCATGAAGACAAGATCGCCGCATACGAAAAGGCCCACGGAATTGCCTAATTTTTAGTCGCTAGGTATTTAGCATCGGTGGGAACTTGTCAAAGGCAATTACCCGCTCGCACCAGGCGGCTGTGGTCAATAGCGCGGCGTCTTGATTTTGCCGGCCCACGAGTTGCAAACCTACCGGCATGTTGTCGGCGGCCAGGCCGCAGGGGATCGACACCACGGGCACTCCGGCGCAGCTCCAGGGGGCTTGGAATTTCGGCGTGCCGGTTGTTTCTAATGTGGCCGGGGCTGTAGTGTCGGTCGAGGGCATGATGAGCACGTCGAAACGGGAAAAAAGTTCGCCAACGCGGCGACGAAATTCGCGCTGCCAGGCCAAGGCCGCGGCGTAGTCCACGCCCAAAATCTTAAGTCCTTCGTCCAATAGTGAACTGATCTTCGGCCCATATTTATCGCGATGCGCGGCAAACTGCGCACGATGATACTCTGCCGCCTCGACTGCCATAATGCACCTATGCATTGACGCAACTTCGGCAAAATCGAGGGAAGTTTGCACAGGTTCAATATATGCGCCGCTTTGGCGCAGTTTAGCGATTGTATTTTCGATAACCTGACGTACTGCCGGGTGGGCCTCTTCCAGGAAGAATTTTTCTAAAAGTCCCAATCGCGGCGGGTGGGAAAGGACTTGAGGATTAAACGACTTATCACCCGACAGGCATTGCATGAGGAGCTGCAAATCCTTGACCTTGCGGGCCATCGGTCCCGGATGATCGAGATGATAACTTACCGGCACAATGCCCTCGCGGCTGAGCAATCCAAAGGTGGGCTTTAGCGTGGCAATGCCGCAGTAGCTTGCCGGTCGGATCAACGAGCCGCCGGTCTGCGTGCCCAGTGCCCCCAGGCACATGCCCATGGCCACGGCCACGGCCGAGCCGCTGGAGGATCCGCCGGGCGTATGCTGTAAGTTAATATCCCAGGGATTGCGCGTGGGCGAGGGATCAAAGCAGGCGAACTCCACGCTAACGGTTTTGCCCAGGATAATGGCCCCGGCCTGGCGCAGAATTGTAACTAGCGGGGCGTCGGCCGCGGCAACAGGTTGGTTTTGCCTCAACGGCGAACCGGCCCGGGTAGGCATGCCCGTCACATCAATGATGTCCTTAACGCCAATAGGAATCCCGTGCAGCGGGCCGTGGCAATTGCCGGCCTGGATTTCGCGTTCCAAAAGCTCTGCCATCCGACTGGCATTCTCCGCGTCCACCACGACCCAGGCCTGCAAACGGTCTTCGTATTTGTGGATCGCAGACAAACATTCATCGACCAGTTGCCGAGGCGAAATGTGCCCGGAGCGGATCGACGATGCAGCATCGGCAATGGAGCGTAAAACCATCATAGACATAGTATCTAACAAACGGAATTAGATCGACAGTCCCTCTCCCCCCTGTTTGTGGATTTTACTGAGACTTGATATATTATTGTGAATGATAAATTATGCAATACAACTTGATGATCTTTCTATTCGCTCTTACGGCCAGTGGCACGATCTTGCGGATCGCGTGCTTGACGGGCGCCTGCTCAGCGCGGAGGAAGGCTTGGCCGTGCTTCGGGCAGCGGACGATCAATTGCTCGAGGTGCTCTCGGCCGCGTATTGCGTGCGGCATCGCTTTTTCGGCAACCGGGTGCATTTGAACTTTTTGATCAACGCCAAAAGCGGCCACTGCGGAGAGGATTGCGGTTATTGTTCGCAATCGCGAGTCTCCACGGCGGAAATCCCCAGGTACACTCTCGTCGATGAGGAAAAAATCCTTGATGGCGCATGCATGGCCGCGAGTTTTCAAGCAAAAACATATTGCATCGTGATTTCCGGCCGCTCGCCGAGCAATCATGAACTGGAAGTAATCACCTCGGTTGTGCCGCGGATCAAGGCCAAGTACGGCCTGGCGATTTGTGCTTCTGTGGGACTGCTTTTGCCCCAGCAGGCAGCACAATTAAAGGCCGGCGGCGTGGATCGGGTGAATCACAACCTCAATACCAGCCGCCGATTCTATCCGAAGATTTGCACCACGCACACTTATCAAGAGCGATTGGACACGCTCAAAGCGGTTCGTCAGGCAGGGCTGGAGATCTGTTCGGGCGGGATCATCGGCATGGGCGAAGAAGATGCCGATGTGGTAGATTTGGCCTTGGAACTCGGCCGACTGCAAGCCGAAGCAGTACCGATCAACTTCTTGCAGCCGATCCCCGGCACGCCGCTGGAGGATACCTGGTGTTTGAATCCGCAATACTGCCTGAAAGTCCTGGCCCTCATGCGTCTGGCCAATCCCAAATGCGAATTGCGCATTGCCGCCGGACGTGAAATGCACCTCGGGCCGTTACAGCCCCTGGGGCTTTTTGCGGCCAATTCGATTTTCGTGGGCGATTACCTGACCACCAAAGGCCAAGCGCCGGCAGAGGATATGAAGATGATCGAGGCACTAGGATTCGAGGCCGTCACGGAGTAAAGTAGGTGGTAGGTAGAACATAAAGCCGCGACCGCTGGTCGCGATGATATTTATTTAGGCTCCCATGGCCGATTCCCAGCGCACAAGGGTTTCTGATTTGATTGTCCTTGCTCGGCAGGGCGATGCCCAGTGCCGGGACCGGCTGTTTGCACTCTGCCGGTCGTACTTGGGCATTGTCGCCCGATCGCAGGTGGAAACGTGGCTGCGGCGCAAAGTGGATGCCTCGGATTTGGTCCAGGAAACAATGCTGGAGGCGTATCGCGATTTCGACCGTTTCCAAGGCGGCAGCGAGCAGGAATGGCTGGCGTGGCTCAAGCGGATTTTGGCCCATAATGCCGCCGATTTTGTGCGCCGTTATCATGGAACAGCCAAGCGCGAGGCCGGGCGGGAAATCAGCTTCCGCGATCCCGACGATAGTCTGGCCCGCGGCGCGCCCGAGCCTGCTGCGGAGCAATCCACGCCCAGCCGGGAATTCTTGCAGATCGAAACCGAGTTGCGCGTCACCGCCGCCTTGGCCGAACTGCCGCCGGACTATCAAGAGGTGATCGTGCTCCGCAACCTCCAGCGTTTGCCATTCAACGAGATCGCCGAGCGCATGAACCGCTCCCGCCCCGCCGTGCAAATGCTCTGGACGCGGGCGATCAAAAAGCTGCAAGAAGTAATGGGAGAGAGTGATGAGTGAAGAACACAACGAACATGATTTTCAGATATTAAACGAATATCTTGCCCGCTTGCAGGCGGGCGAGCGGCCGGATCGGGAGGCGTTTTTGCGCGAGCATCCCGAGTTGGCCTCGGCGCTGGATTGTCTCGAAGCGCTGGAGAATCTGCTTCCGCGGTTGGCGCAAACAACACCCCAAGGATTGACTGATCAGACAGAGGTCTTGCCGATGGCCAGTGATTTGCCGCGATCGTTTGGCAGTTATCAATTGCTCTCGGAAATCGGCCGCGGCGGCATGGGCGTGGTCTATATGGCCCGGCAGGAAGAGCTGGATCGGCTGGTGGCGGTCAAAATGATCCTTTCCAGTCACTTGGCCTCGGCCGATCAGGTCCGCCGTTTTCAGGCCGAGGCCCGTGCGGCCGCCAAACTACGTCACTCGCACATCGTGCCGATCCACGAAGTGGGCCAGTGCAATGGGCAGGATTATTTCACCATGGAGTATATCGAAGGCCAAAGCCTTGCCCAGCGCATCGAAGCAGGGAAAAAGGGGACGGGGCTAATTTGTGCGCAGCACCCTTCGGGCCGTTCCGGCAAATTAGCCCCGTCCCCTTTTTCCCCTGTAGACGTGCCCACGGCCGTGCGAATCGTCGGCACCATGGCCCGGGCAGTAGACTATCTGCATCGACAGGGCATAGTTCATCGGGATTTAAAACCCTCGAACATCCTCCTGGACGCCCAAGGCGAACCGTATTTGACCGATTTCGGGCTGGCCAAGTTTTTCGCCCCAGACACGCAGCGCACGGCAACGGGCGTAATTGCCGGCACCCCCAGTTACATGGCCCCCGAGCAGGCCGCGGGCCGCGGCAGCGAGATCGGCCCTGGCACTGACGTGTACAGTTTGGGAGCGATCCTCTACGAACTGCTTACCGGTCGGCCGCCGTTTATCGAGGAAAATGCCTTGGACACGCTGCTAAACGTCTTAAGCGTGGATCCCATGCTGCCGCGGCGATTGAATCCAAAAATTCCTCGGGAGTTGGAACTGATCTGTATGACGTGTCTGGGGAAGTCGCCGGAGGATCGCTACTCCTCGGCCGCTGCGCTGGCCGACGATCTGGACCGTTTCGCCCGGGGCGAGCCGATCAAAGTGCGTCCGCCGCGTTTAGGACAACGCTTCCTGGGCTGGACGCGGCGCCAACCGGCATTGGCCTCGCGCCTGGGAGGGCTGGCGCTGTTCTATATTATCGATTGGATAAATTATCTGACCGGCGTGGTGGATTTGGCTTTTCATATAAAGATATCGGTGGTAATCGTGCTTTGGGTGCTAGGGTCGATAATTTGTCAGCGCTTGGTAGAAACCCGGCGCTGGTCGCTTGCCGCGCCGTTTGTCTGGGGCACGCTGGATTCGATCCTTTTCCTGATCGCGTTGTTGATCGCCGATGGGGCGGCCAGCCCATTGATTGTCGGCTATATGTTGCTCATCGTGGCCGCGGGCCTGTGGTTCCGCGTGCGATTTGTCTTCTATATGAGCGTTCTATCGCTCCTCTCATACGGCGTACTGATGGTGGATTATTATTACCGGCGTCCGGAGTTACAGCACGCAAATCCATTGAAATTGGACCGCCACGTGATTTTTGCCGTTTCGCTGGTAATGTTGGCCTCGATTGTGGCGTACCTGGTCGAGCGGGTGAGAATCCTCAGCAGTTTTTACGGCCAAAAACCGCCGTAGAATAAAAGGATCGGAAGCAGGGGACAGGGTTAGAGAAACATGAACGGTACAGCCAGCCTTTTCGTATTGTGAAACTACAAAATTAGCCCGAAGGGCTTCTATAAGATAGGCCAGGGTTGTCGCTTTAGCGACTACCCTGGAAAAAAGTTTGCAATCACAACATCAACCCCGAAGGGGCTATGTAACGTATTGCCTCAATCCCAAACGTATCTTTCGTCGAACACCACACTATGTTTTTTCAGAATCTGCCGAAGTTCGTCCTGAAACGAAATTTGCCGATGATGCTCTTCTTGCGTTAGGATATATTCCCGCGCTCGTTCTTTTTGCGACTGGCTGACTGAAAAAGCGCCATAGCCCGCCTGCCATTGAAACAGACCCCATTGCGGGTTCTTTTTCTTTCCCAAAGCGACGACGCCCGTTTCAATTCCTTCACCCACTCGGCCAAGGTGATCGTCCGCGATTGGTTGGCCAGCAGGTGGACGTGATCGGTCGCTCCGCCCACTATGATCGCGGGACATTCCAGATTGGCGGAAATGCCTGCGAGGTATCGGTGCATCTCATCGCGTAGATCGGGGTTTTGCAGCAACGCGCGACGCTCTTTGGTCGAGAAGACAATATGCACCAACACGTTGGCCAAAGATTGCGGCATCGATGCAACACCTCCGAAACCCCGTTGGGGTTTCTTGTTGTTTTCTGGATCCGTTAACCAGGGTAGCCGCCTAAGCGGCAACCCTGGGCTGTCATATTAAAAGTTCGATTTGGATGATGTATCGCGATGGACGGGTTTTGTTTCTTGTTTTTCAACATGCTCAAAACTCAGCGGCGCGTCGGCGTGGGGATCGGTCACGCGCACGGCGACCTTGCCGCTGATGAGGTCGTCGAACAGCCGGCCGACGAACTCCGCGCCAGCCCCGGGCCAGGCGCGGCGGGGTCTTGGGTTTGATTTTGCGGATATCGTAGGCTATTAGCTCGCGGATGTCGTTGGGCGTGCCCACGAGGGTCGGCGCCAATTGGGCCTGCCGGCAAATGCTGCCCAAGGCGGAAAACAGGAACTGGCCCACTACGGAGAGTTGCGGAATCTGATGGGCATAAATTTTTTCAGGTTGTTTTTCCTCGGGCACCTCGCGCCCTCGCTGGATGCAGGCGGCGATTTCTTCCAGGCGGCGGATTAAATCGCCCCGTTCCATCCCCCTTAAGGCGCGGATCTGTGCCGGATCGGCCGTTCCGCGCCGGGCCAATTCCACTATCAGGTCGTCGCGCAGCACGCGGCGCGCGGGCTGATTGCGGCGCTGGGCTTCGGCCTCGCGCCAGCGATACAGTTCGCGGAGGATGGCCAAGGCCCGGCTATCGAGCCCGGTGTTTCCCGGCACGCGCTGCCAGCGATCGCGCGAGAGCGACTCTTCCGTTTCGTCCTGCCAAGTGGCCATTTCTTCTTCCATCCAGCCGAGACGGCCAAGTCCGCCCAGACGCTGAAGCAGTAGATTGTGCAGTTCGGGCAGATAAAGCACGTCCAAAAGGGAATATTCGATCTGCCGTTTGCTCAGCGGGCGACGGCGCCAATCAGTGCGGGTCTCGTGTTTTCGGAACTTTTGCCCCAGCAGCTTAGAGACGAGGGTACTATATCCGGCGGGATACTCTATGCCCACCAGGCCAGCGGCGATTTGCACGTCGAACAGCCCTGCCGGCCGGCGGCCCACGGCTTGCAGGCAGAATTCAATTTCCCCGCGTCCGGCATGGACCACGGTCTGGTGCCCTGGAGCGGCAATGCTTTTCCAAAAGGGAGTCAGGTCCTCGATTGCCGTGGCATCGATCAGCGCTAGTTCGTTTTCCGCGCACACCTGCACCAGGCAGAGCAGGGGTCGATAAAAGTGTTCGGAAACAAATTCGGTATCAAAGGCGATCGATTTGCACGTTGCCAGCGACCGGCAATATTGCCGTAATTGTTCGGCGGTGGTGATGTGTTGGTGTTGCATGGAAATTAATGCTTTGCTGCCGTTTCAAAAGAACAAATATGTTGTCAGGATAAAGATGGGGATCAGGATCGCGCCGCTATAGAGCAGATAGCCGAAAAAGCCGGGCATTTTGACGCCCGACTTCTCGGCAATGGCCCTGACCATGAAATTCGGACCGTTGCCGATGTAGGTGTTTGCTCCCATGAACACCGCGCCCAGGCTGAGGGCGGCCAGCAGCGGCTCCGCCACGCCGGCAATCGGCAGGGGCAGGCCCATTTTGGTTGTCACGGATTGGGCCGTGGTGAAAAACACCACATATGTCGGGGCGTTGTCCAGCACTGACGATAGTCCCCCGGTAAACCAGAAAAAGTGCCAGGGTTCCACCAGGCCCAGGCTGGGGCCGCGCAGGGCAAGGATCTGTAACGCGGGTTGCATGGTAATGAAAATGCCGAAAAACAGCGCGGCCACCTCGACGATGGCGTGGTAGTTGAAATTGTTGGCTTCCCGTAATCGCCGGCTGCCCAAACTGAGTGAAATTGCCACTAAAAACAACTGCACGATCTCGCGCAAGTATATCCATGGATGCCAGTCGGTGGCCGGGAAGGGTTTGCCGGGATCGAGCAACGCCACCGATAGCACCACTGAGCCCAGTAAAAAAACATTCGGCCAAAGACCGCTAATCTGCAAAGGACGCACCTGCGTTTCGTCGCGGATGATATCGGCAACTATTTCATGCGGATAGTACCAAAAGCGGTCCCAAAAATAATAAATGACCAGCAAAAGTCCATTAACGAACAGCCATTCTTTCCAGAAAGTCGTGGTGTACAAGAAGGGAACGCCCAGCAAATATCCCAAAAACAGCGGCGGGTCGCCGATAGGCAAAAGGCAGCCGCCGCAATTGCAGACAATAAAGATGAAAAATACCACCGTATGAGTGACATACTTGCGCTCGCTATTGGTTTCCAGCAAAGGCCGGATCAAGAGCATGGCCGCGCCGGTGGTGCCGATGAAACTGGCCAGCACGCCGCCTACCAGCAGAAATAAGGTATTGGTAAAAGGATGGGCGGGGATGTCGCCTTCCAGGCGGATGCCGCCGCTGATGGTATAGAGACTGAACAACAACACAATGAAGGGAACATATTCATTGAGCATTGCATTGGCAAAGACGTTCCAGGTTAGCTCGAAATTGGGGCCTGCGAGGCTGTGCAGGGCAATATGGTGAGAGGGCCAATGGGCTTCGATGGGCTGTTGGTGCATCCAGAGAAAATATGCGAGCGTGATCGTCGCCAATACGGCCGCCGCATAAAAGCGGTGCAGGTTGCTTTCCCACCAATGCGAAACGCCTGGCAGTAGCGGAAATACCGCGATGATGCCCAACATCAACACGAATGGCAGTACCATCCAAAGCGGGGGCGGGCTGTTGATTTCAATTTTGCCCGCTTCTTTGCTCGTTGGCTGTTGGATTTCTTTTGCGGCAGTGTGCTCGGTTTGGGCGGCAACGATCAGCGCGGTGGCTTGTTGCGGTAGATGATACCACAACGCGGCCAGATAGGCCCCAAGAAAAATGCCGATGCCAAAAAGTACGAGTTTGTTCGATCCGATCGTAGCTCGTGCGTCTGTCATAAGTATTTTTATTGGCCCCTGATCCGCAGTTACTTAAGCATACAAACGACCCCATGGCTCGCATAGTTGATACTGATAGTTGAACTATCCGTAAATCTGGTGTTTTTACCCCGACAGGAATGATTAATTGCATCTCTCTGCGTTCTCTATTCAGTCCAGATTTCCCATATAACCCATTATATATTCATCGTAATAACTAGATCTCACAGGGCATTCCCGATGAAAAAAGCATCGTTATAAACACGTGCAAAAAATAATGGGACAAGATCAACTATAAGGTGGTCAACATTATCGGGCATTTTTTTGATATTCGATTGCTCCTGATTTTTTTATCCAATCCACGCCGCTTACTTGACATTTCAATTCATCTTGTAGATACTAATGGCGAATTTAGCCTCCTTGATTTTGCTTTCTCTGATTGACGGGAGCATAAGTTTTTATTTCCGGACAGGAATAATCCGGAATTTGAACACTTTCGGAGAAGGAGCGTTAAAGTGCCGAAATCTGTTTTGGAGGCGATCAAATTGGGGCTTTGGGATTTCGAACCACCAGAGGTGGACGCCACTCAGTTCGAAGCAGCCGACGCCATGCCCGGCACAAAGGAAAAACTGCAAATTATGGCCGAGCGCGTCCGTTGCGGCTTGCCTCTCTGGCACGAATCAGATCGCGAGGACATTGATGCCCCACCGCCATCGCTAAGGAAACTGGAATAATTTTTTTATTTGGGGCCATACTTTTGAAACCTATCCAGATTATGCAGTTGCCCCAGATTGCTTTGTGTTGTTAATTAAGCCTGTTTGATAATGTCTCTTGTATTCGTCGTTGACCGACATGGGCAATCGGCGTAACGCCAAGGAATATAGCAAGTTGCGTCGACAAATGGGCAATCTAACCAGTCCTTCCCTACCGCCACATCACTACCTTTTACTTGAGAAGTATAACCGGCAAGTTTTTCCTATAAATGGCAAGAAAATTTGTAAACACGTAGTTTATTTTACTAATAAAATCACAGAATGTGTGGAATAATTACCCAGTGGTTGATATCTTTTTAGTTATAGGCAGGAAAGGTTCCTGCATACTATTAACCGATCACTCTCGTAACATGGGAAAGGTGAGATAATGAAAAAGTTTGCTTTATTGGCGATGCTTTTAGGCGCCGCTGTTATTAATTTCGGTTGCTCAAAAGAAAAGCCGGCTACCAAACCATCGGATCAACCCACAGCCGAAACTCCGGCCGAGACGCCTGCTGAAAAACCAGCCGAGACTCCCGCCGAGCAGCCGAAGTAATATTTGTTGTTGAAACTGCGTTGTTGAATTGTATTAGTTTCACAACGACGTTAATCCGACATAGCAAGTATCAAGGGGAAGGGCGTTTAGCACTATGCCCTTCCCCTTTTGTGTTTGTGCCTACCCCCCAAGTCTCCATGTCATCCTGACATGATTGAAAAAACCGCTCGCAGAACACCTTACTTTTTCGGCCGGGGGATTTTGCCGTCGGGTTGATATTTTTTGCGGCGGCGGCGGCCGCGCTGGGCCCGGGTGGCGTGTTCGATTTCCGCCTGGTCTAGCGCAATGCCCATTTGCCGGCGCATTTGTGCAATCCGATCGCGCAGGGCCGCTGCGCGTTCAAATTCCAAGGCCTCGGCCGCGGCCATCATTTCGCTCTCCAGTTCATCCAGGTATTCCTCGGTGATGAAGCGGCTCTCGTCGGTGCGGCCGACCACGGCCTGGGATTGGGCGTGGGCGGCGGTTTCGGCTTCAATCCCGGCGCGGATGCCCTTGCGGATCGTTTCCGGGGTAATGCCGTGTTCCGCATTATAGATTCTTTGCAGTTCCCGGCGGCGGCGGGTCTCTTCGATCGCCCGCTGCATGGAATCGGTCACTTTGTCGGCGTACAAAATCACCTTGGCGTTGACATTGCGCGCACTGCGCCCGATGGTCTGCATGAGCGAGGTCTCGCTGCGCAAAAAGCCTTCTTTATCGGCGTCGAGGATGGCCACCAGCGAAACCTCCGGCAGGTCCAGGCCTTCGCGGAGCAGGTTCACGCCCACCAGCACGTCGAAATGACCTTGGCGCAGATCGCGGAGCAATTCCACGCGCTCGAAGGCGTCCAGATCGCTGTGCAGCCATTTACAGCGGACATTCTGTTTGCTGAGATAAGCGGATAAATCCTCGGCCAGGCGCTTGGTCAAAGTGGTGACCAGCACGCGCTGGCCGGCCTTGGCGCGCTCTTTGATCTCCTGCAATAGATGCGGCACTTGCGTGCGGGCCGGGCAAACCTCGATTTCCGGGTCCAGCAGGCCCGTGGGCCGGATCACTTGTTCGACCATTTGCCGATCGGTCTTTTCCAACTCATAGGGGCCCGGCGTGGCCGAGACGAAAATCGCCTGCTTGATCCTCCCCTCCCATTCCTCGAAGCGCAACGGACGGTTGTCCAGCGCACTGGGTAGGCGGAAGCCGTGCTCGACCAGGGTCACTTTGCGGTTATGATCGCCGGCGTACATGCCGCGGATTTGCGGCACGGTGACGTGCGACTCATCGACTAACAGCAAAAAGTCGTCGGGAAAAAAGCTGAAAAGCGTGTCCGGCGGCGAGCCCGGCGCACGGCCGGAAAGCGGCCGGCTGTAGTTTTCGATCCCCGGGCAATAGCCCACCTCTTGCATCATCTCCAGATCGAAGCGGGTGCGGGCATTAAGGCGATGGGCTTCCAGCATCTTGCCCTGGGTCCTGAACTCCTCCAAGCGGTCCTGCAATTCCCGGCGGATTTCCGCGATGGCCTGCTGGATGCGCTCCTCGGGCATGACAAAGTGCTTGGAGGGATAAACAAACAAGCGCTCCAGGCGTTCGATTACTTCGCCGCTTACGGGATTGATGAGCGAAAGCTGTTCCACCTCGTCGCCCCAAAACTCCAGGCGCATGGCGGTCTCCTCGTAGGCGGGCCAAATCTCGACGCAATCGCCCCGCACGCGGAATTTGCCCGGCTGAAATTCAAAATCGTTGCGCTCGTATTGGATATCGACCAGTTTGGCCAGCACATGATCGCGGTCCACGGTCTGCCCCACGTCCAAGCCCACCATCATGGCCCGATAATCTTCCGGCGAACCCAAACCATAAATGCACGACACGCTGGCCACGATGATCACGTCGCTGCGGCTGACCAGGGCGCTGGTGGCGGCCAGGCGCAAACGGTCGATGCGCTCATTGATCGAGGCGTCTTTTTCAATATAGATATCGCGCTGCGGAATATAGGCCTCGGGCTGATAATAATCGTAATAGCTGACAAAATAATGAACCGCATTGTGCGGAAAAAACTCCTTGAACTCGCTGTACAGTTGGGCGGCCAAGGTTTTGTTGTGCGACATGACCAGCGTGGGGCGTTGCACGGCCTGGATCACGTTGGCCATGGTGAACGTCTTGCCCGACCCGGTCACGCCCATCAAGACCTGATTTTTCTTCCCCGGCGCAGTCCGGCAGTCAAGGCCTCGATGGCCTGAGGTTGATCGCCGGCGGGCTGAAACGGGCTGACGAGTTGGAACATCTTGTTAGGGATTAGTAGTATTTAATTTGGTTGTTATTTAGCGACTTTCCGCTTAATTATTTTATCCTCGGGCAAGGGCAGCAAGTAAGGGCGGAGGTTTTCCATAATTATCGGCCCAATGCCTCTCAGACGCAGCAAATCGTCTTGCTTGGCATAAGGTCCTTCGGTTTGTCGGGATTCGATGATTCGCTGCGCCCGTTTTTGGCCGATGCCGGGCAATTGGAGTAATTCGGGCAGATCAGCGGCGTTGATATCGACCTGAAAGCGAATCTCGCCCGATTGGGCCTGATCGACTTCGATCAATCGATGTCCTAATCCCCCGTATGCCAGCCACCAAAAGACCATCGCCCCCAAAGCCAATAAAACCAACACCGCCACAACTGCTTGATCGGCGCACCGCAAGAGCCAAGGATAGGGAATAAGGGATGGGGGATGGGGAATAGGAGATGGAGAACTGTCGTCCTGAGCGCAGCGAAGGATCTCGCCGGCAGCGGCGTTTGGTCGGCGGCCTGTGTTATTTTGGCTCAAGATTCTTCGCTCCGCTCAGAATGACAGGTATGTTTTTGGATAATCTATTAGTATAATAATTCCGGCCAATTTGTACCATGCGCCAACTGCCGGGTAGTGTCCTAATTTGTACTTCTGGGGGATGATTCTATGACCCAACTAGAAAATAATTTGCTAATAATTGCTGGAAATGTAGAAGCACCAGGCTATCCACCAATTGATATAATTCGCATGTTGGAAGGGTTTTTCCCTTTTCCATGGAATACACAATCTCAATATGCATATAACGATTGGCGAGAATTTATTTCAAATGAATTACGCAATCTTTGGAATAATTTATCCCTTGAAGGGAAGCTAATTGCATATTTAATTGCGGCACCGATGGCAGACGCAAAAGAATCTTTTAATGTTGATTAGACGGTTTCAAAGTATCCTTTTATACAAGCTAATAGTACCCACAAAACCATAACAATTCCTATAAACTTATTGCGATCTGCTGAGAATTTCTTACAACCTTTTGCGGGTTTCCATTTCTTTGTCTGCACTATATCCCTTACTTGTTTTTGTAATATATTCAATAATCCATTTATGTTTTGGTCTGATAGTGAATCGACAAATGGAGAATGGGCAAAGGCATTGCGGATTTTGCGAATGCGATTCAACGCATTAAGCATTTCGTCAGAAATCAATCCGAGTAAATACGCGAGTTGCGTTTTGCTAGCGAAATCGCCGCACAATGCTGCTATACTTTCATTATTTAATGCCTTTTGGATTTCCTTTTCTAGCTTTTCATCCGTACGAATTATCACTCCTTTAATATTCATTTTTGGGCTACGAAAGGCTTTTTCTAGAAGTATATCTAAGGTACTTTCAAGTAGAGCAGATGCTGCAATAACACATCCGCGATCATTTTCGCGTTCCATAGCTGCCATTATTCTTCCTATAATTGTAGCAGAAGCAACGTCAGCAATGTGCCCCAAAAGTATTTCGGATAGTGATCCTTTATCCGATTTGCCAGCTTTATTGCGAATTGCTTTTGCTACAGGATCGAGAGTTTGGAATCTTTTCTGCAATTCACATAAGATTTCCTGCCATTTATTAGATTCATTATCATTCATAATTATACCTTTTGGGAAAGTTAAATATTATTACAAAAAGTCGATTATACCCATTGACAATTACTTGTCAATGGGTATAATTATAGGAAAGAAAGGCAATAACCATGAAACGACAACGCTTACAAGATATATTAAAAATACGAATACGCAAGAGCGGCAAAAAGATTTATCGGCTTGCCCAAGAATCAGGCGTATCTCAACCTGTTATTCATCGCTTTATTACAGGGGAGCGGGATATACGCCTAGAAACTGCCGACAAATTAGCATCAGTATTGGGTTTGAAATTGGAGTAACACAAATAAAAACGCCCGGATCGGCCGAAACCGATTCGGGCATAACCACAATTGGGCTTTCGCCTAATTGCAGTCTCGGTAACTCAATTATAGCGAAAGCCCCCAACAATGGGAAGGCTTTTGCTATGACTAATGTTCTTAAAACCGAGAAAAAATTGACCGTGCTCCACCATCTCGTGGAGGGTAACTCTATTCGGGCAACCGAACGGTTGACGGGCGTCCATCGGGATACCATCATGCGGCTGATGGTCCAGGCCGGCAATAAATGTCGGGATTTCCTAGATGCCACACTCCGCAACCTTACTCCAAGGCATATCGAAGTCGATGAAATTTGGACGTTTGTAGCCAAGAAAAGGGGCCAATTGCATGTAGACGAGCGGGATAATCCCTATATCGGCGATATTTATTTGTGGACGGCGGTCGATCAAGACACGAAACTCATTGCCAGTTTCGCGTTAGGCAAACGTACAGGCGATTGGGCAAGGCGTTTTCTAGTTGACCTGGCTTCACGTATTAAACTGCCTGCCCCAAACGATCTTGATTCCTATGCCCCCACGATTCAATTATCATCCGATGCTTTCCCGGCTTATCCAGAGGCGGTTGATTTGGCTTTCGGCCCGTACATTCAATATGGCCAGATTGTGAAAAACTTTCGCAATGTCGATCAGCCAGGCCGATACGCTCCACCTGAGATAATAGCTGCCGAACGGAAACCGATCTTTGGCAATGTTAATCCGTTTACTATTTGCACAAGCCATGTAGAGCGGAATAATTTAACGATCCGTACTTTTATGCGGCGATTTACTCGACTGTCGCTTGGCTTTTCCAAAAAACTAGAAAATCTGGCCGCAGCCGTGTCGCTCTTTGTTGCTTACTACAATTTCTGCTGGCGCACTCGTTATCCAGACGATAGCGGAATGCCTGGTAAGCGCCGACCACCGGCCGCCATGTTGGCTGGGATTACTGACTACGTATGGAAATTTAACGAGTTATATTCAAAAATTATCTCAAATTAGGACACTACCAACTGCCGTCCACGCTGGGAGCCCATCCGTGAAAAAAGATTTTCAGCAATGTCAGTGGGACGATCGCCTGCGCAAGGATTGGGAAGCATTGCTGCGTTTGGCGGTCCGCGAAGACTTGGGCGACGAAGGCGATCTGACGACCAATTCACTCGTTCCCGTCCATGCGACGGGTCAAGCGGCCATCGTCGCCAGACAAGCGGGCATAATAGCCGGTCTGCCCGGAGTCGAAACGACCTTGGACGTGATCAATCGGAGGCTTCGCTGGACAACGGAGATGCGCGACGGGCAAGCGATCGAACGGGCCGGTCGCGTGGGAATCGTCAGCGGACCGATCCGAGGTTTGTTGGCCGCCGAGCGATTGCTGTTGAATTTTCTCGGTCGTCTTTCCGGCATCGCCACGCTGACGGGCCTTTATGTCGAATCCGTGGCCGGGACCGGGGCGCGGATCTATGATACGCGCAAGACCACGCCCGGCTGGCGGCGGCTGGAAAAATACGCCGTGCGTTGCGGCGGGGGCTGGAATCATCGCGGCGGATTGTTTGAGGCGGTGCTGATCAAGGATAATCATCTGGCCTGGGGCGCTGCCGATACCGCGGCGGCATCGGGTTATACGGCCGCGGAGGCGGTTTTACGGGCCCGACGTCATATTGCTGAAACCGCGTTTGGCGGTGAAGTATCGGCGACAATCGTCGAGGTGGAAGTCGATACCCTGGAACAACTCGAGGAGGTATTGCCGGCCGGACCGGATATTGTGCTCCTGGATAATATGTCTGTGGAACAACTCCGAGAAGCGATCGCTCGCCGCAATCGAATCAATCCGGCCGTGGAACTCGAGGCCTCCGGAGGCGTTACCCTGGACAATGTTCGGCGGATTGCGCAAACCGGAATCGAGCGGATCAGCGTGGGCGCGTTGACGCACTCAGCTCCAGCACTTGATTTTGGGCTGGATTGGCTGTAGTGCAGCACTGGCGAGACGCCAGTGCCACCTAGCAGCTTAAATTTTTTCTCCTGGCCGCCACTGCTGCAAAGGTTGCCGGATGCCAACACGACAGCTTTAATCAGGTTGTCGCTACTCATCACGTGTGGCGATTTGGCAACATGAGTAGTTCCCTGAAGTGGTCATATCCCCGGGCATGATCTTTATATTCCCCCTGTTCCGGTTTAGCGCTTTGCTCGCCGCAGCAGGAGTATTTGACTCCTTGCAGGCCAAATCTATAGTTCACATGAACCAGCGCCTTGGGGAGGGGTGCTGGTTTATAAGCGCGGCGGGGAACGCTGGGAGCTAGAGGGGACCTCGCCGCGTTTGCTTTATATGCCGTTGGATAATAACCAAAAGGCGTTGCGCCAGTATGATTCGCCAGCCGACCCGCATTTGCCGCTCTGCTCCCGCCGCCTTCACCATGTTTGAAGCGTTGCTGGCCATCGCTATCGCCGCCATGGCGGGCAGCGTTCTGTTGTTGGGCATGACCACGTCGCTGCAAACCACCAACACGAACATGTACGGCACGATCGCCATGGGCCTGGCCCAACAGTTAATGGACGAAACCGTCGGCAACCGCTACTGCGAATTGGGCGTGGATCCCTATCAAACCACTTTAGGGCCGAGCAGCGATGAGACCACGCGACAAATGTACGACGACGTCGACGATTACAATGGCCTGCGCACTCAGCCGCCCAAGGATTTTTTCGGAATTGCTTTAGGCAAGGACGACGGCGCAGTGCACAGCGCAACCCGCTCTTTCAGGCGCCGAGCAGTTTTTTCAACAATTGGAAACAAGAAGTGGACGTTTACTATGTCAGCGCAACGGATCTAAAAACCAAGTTGGGCGCGGGCCAGACCAGCGATTATCGCATGGTCGAGGTCCGCATCATATACATCGATCCTGTCCGAGGGGCTAGAGTGCTTGTTAACCTCAAACGACTCGTGCCCTATGTTCCGTTTATGCAATAAGAAATATTGTTCATCCCCGCGGGACAAATTTTACCGGCGAAATCGCAGGGACCGTGCTCGCGCCGCAGATCATAGATTTCCCAAGCAGGCAAGCGGTTTGACCTTAGTCGAATTGTTGGTGGCCATGTCGCTTTTGGTACTGGTGGCGGGCACACTGGCCGGATTGACACGCACTTCACAGCAGGGATTTGAATACTGTGAAGGTTACGGCGCGGCCACGCAGCACGCCCGCGTGGCGATCGAACGCATAGCGCGGACAATTTACGGGGCCACGGCCAACGAGCAGTTTCCCGGCTGTCTGCTGATCGCGGAAACCGTAAACGCTTGGCGTTATCCGGATACGCTGGTTGTTTGGCGTCCCAGCGGCACGGCGGCGGCTCCCAACGGTCTGCCGCTATATTGCGAACTGGTGATCTATTGTCCCCACCCGAACAATCCCAACCAGTTGGTCGAAATTACAGCCCCCGGCGACACGCGCACCGTTCCGGCGATAACAGACACCGCCACCTGGCAAAGCCAGATCGCGGCGATTAAAATCAGCGCGCAAGCGAAAGTTGTGAATCTTACCGGTCTCCTGCGTTCCTGCCCGATATCGACCGTCTCCGGCGCCGCGGCGCGGAGCAGTACGCTTCGAGACGCGCCTGCGCCCCTCGCAAACCGACTGGGACAGCTATAAGGGCGGTTCCGTCAGTTGGACCGATCTGCCTTGGGTGCGTGGACTATACGGCTGGCAGGCGGGAATGCGCCAGGTTTGGGTTCGCCTGGAATTGCAGCTTCTGCCGCAAGCTCCCAATGGATCGGCGACTGCGGCCAATCAGGTGCCGGTGTGCTTTTTCGGCTCGGCCGCGCTCTATTATCAAATGCGCCATCAATGAAGCAGGTAAAAATGTCCATTCCGTCTGATCGATTATCAAAACCGGCTGCTGGTTGTCGCGACCGGCAGGTCAATGGCCGGCGACGCCGGGGCATTGGCATGCTGCTGGTGCTGCTGCTGATGGCTTTCACTCTCACCCTTTGCTATGCCACGGTGAGAACGCAAAATATGGCGGCAATGATCCAGAGGAATAGCAATCGCCGCGCGGCGGCACAACAGGCGGCCGTGACCGGCATGGCAGTGGCACTAAAAAAGATGCAAGAAAGCACCTGGGCGGGATTTGGCGCCACGCTTACAGGCACGCTTTCCGCCACAGAAAGCTACTCGGCAACCTATACCTTTGGCGATGCCTCGCTTACGCCCGGCAGTCCCGACTATAACGACTATCCCTTCCGGGGAACAATATCGGCAACCGGCGCCTCCGTGGATCCGATCAACACGCAAAACGTCAGCAATTATCAAATTACCGCCATTGTTCATCTGGTGCCGCGGAAACTCAGTACTCAACCTTCCGATTGGAGCACGATGCAACAGTACACGGTTTATCAAACCGCCTCACAACCTTTTGAGATCGACATGCCCTGCCAACTATCGGGGGCAGTGAGGCTCCAAGGAGCGTTGAAAATCGCTCCGTCCTATCCCGACACCACCGATTCCTGGGCGCGTTATTTAACGGACCTGAATTCCATGCGCAGCAACGGATATCCCGACTATCGACCGCTGACCGGCCCGGTGCGTTACGTCTTTGGCACAATAGACAGCAAATATCTCACTGCTCTGACGTCATATTTAGGCGTCACGGCCTCGACCCTTACCGCGAATCCGGCCGGCAGCGATTGGGTGCAACCCAACAGTTTTGGAACCTATCAGCTTTATACTGGCGGGCCGAGTTACACTGTGCCCACGGTGTCCAACAACCTTCAATCGGTTACCCTTGGCCCGGACCCGATGACCAATCCGCTGGGGATCTTTTTTTACAATGGCAACCTGACCATCAAAAGCAATGTCACCATTAAAGGTTCGTTGTACTGCAAAAGTAATCTTACCATTGACGGCGCCAACGTTAATTTTCAGCCAATGGAGCTGCCCGGACTGTTTGGCGCGGGTTTGTCCGTGCGTCTGCCCTCGATCGTATGCAAATCTTTGACCGTAAAAAACTCGCTCCTGAGCGGCAACATCAAGGGTTTGATCGCGGTTTTTGACACCTTGACCATCGAAAAAGCCGCGGAAACACAGACGTTACCCATTACGGGCCGAGTCATTGCCCAAACTTTTTACATTAAAGAGCGTTCGCCTTGGGATACACAAAATTGGTATTACTACTTTAATTTATTTTGGTATCAACATTATTCTGGAATACCATACTTTCCAGTATATATGGGCACTCAGGGTCGAAATCCCCAACCGCTCTTGACCATCATGCCCGATACCACTTCTATTACATATCATTGGCCCACTGCGAACGCACCGGTTTTTTTGGTCAATTCCAGCGACGGGGCCCTGCGCTGGGAAGTGATCAAATGGACCGAAACCCCTTAAAAGGAAAGGATATCTGACATGAATCGTCGCATTCCCTGGGTCCTGCTGCTGGCCGGCATTGTCCTGGGTTGTTGCGTGCTAAACTTTTATCAGACCACCAGCGCTCAACCACCCGAGGCCAATCAACCCTTTGCCAATTCGGTGGAACAGCGCATGGACATGGTCAAATTGTTGACGGAAATCCGCGATCAACTCAAAGAGCAAAACGCGTGGCTTAAATCCGGCGAGATGAAAGTGATTGTCGTCCAAGCGAAAAAGTAAAAACTATCGCCAAAATCGCACCATGATGCCCGATCGCCGAAAACATGCTGGATTCACGCTGCTGGAACTGCTGCTGGTAATTACAATTATCGCTCTGTTGACGGCTATTGTTTTATCGCGCGGCGAAGAAACCGCTTTCGACCAATTGCGGTCGACGGCCCAAATTGTAAGCACCGAACTTAGCTTTGGCCGCGGCCTGGCCATGGCCAACAATACCAAGTACAAATTCACCTTCGATACCACGCTAAACCGCTTTATCCTCCAGCACAGCGGCACGAATCCGGCGTTTAATCAATTGCCGGGCATGCTGTTTCGTTCTCCCAGCGATACACAGTACCAGTACGTGGTGAACTTAAAAGAATTACCCCATACGGGTCCGGCATTGCAAATCGCCGCGGTCACCACTACCGGCAGTTCTCCACAGCGGGTAAGCGACATTGAATTCACACCACTGGGGTCCACCACGCGCACCGATGGAACCGCCATCTGGCTGATGGCCGGCAGCGGATTAAATGCGAAATATATTACAGTCACGGTTGATCCGGTCATCGGTTTATGCCAGATCGGATCTTATACCAAAACTGGTCCGCCATAATAGACAAACCGCCCAATGCGGCCCTTGAGCACAATCAAAGGGATTGGGGATTGGAAAGAAGCGCCCTGAAAAAAACTATATGAGTTTATCGGCATGGTCACTTGGATTACAAAAAAACGCTGCGGCCCGATCGGGGTGGATATCGGCAGCCGCTCGGTAAAACTGCTGCAGTTCGACGCCGCCCAAACGCGCATTTGGGAGGCCTGCGCTGGGATCTGCCGTCCGAGCCGGCACTGAATCATCAGCGTCACGACGAGCGGATCGTCGAGGCGCTGCGCCACTGCCTGGAAGGCCGCAATTTCCGCGGCCGAGAAGCGGTTTTTTGCCTGGGGGCCAGCAACTTATTCATCCAGAATATTCGCGTGGCACAGTCTGCGGGTGAAGAACTGACAAGAATCGTCCTTTTCGAGGCTGCCGGACGCCTGCCCTATAGCAGTGAAGAGGCCGAAGTCCGCTATCTGGACGTGGACACTGTGTGCGAAGGCGATGCCCTGCGTCGGGAAGTGATCTTGCTGGCCTCCCATAAACCCATGGTGGAAAGGCTGCTGGGCGTGGCCGAGCAGGCCGGTTTGCAGCCGGCGGCTATCGATGCCGAACCGCTGGCCTTGTTGCGCTCCTATTGCCGGCAATTCCGCCGCGATGATGATCAACAACGGCGGATCATGTATGTGAACGTAGGGGCCTCGAACACCTTGGTGGTGATCGCCAACGGCATGGATGCCCTTTTCATCAAATATCTGGACATTGGGGGCCGCCATCTGGACGATGCCGTGTCGCGACATTTGAAGTTATCGCTTGCCGACGCCATGGCCTTGCGCCGTCACAACGGCGATCGCCGCGCCAAAGAGCGCGACGCGGAAGTTGCCCGGGGCGTCAATGAATCCACCCGGCCGATACTCGAACGCCTGGCGCAAGAATTATCCCTTTGCAGGCGTTACTACAGCGTGACCTTCCGCGGCCAGACCTTGGCACAATGCGTCATCAGCGGCGGCGAGGCCAACGAGGCTTTGGTGGAATGGCTTGGCGCCCGCCTGGAACTGCCCTGCGAAATGGGCAACCCCCTGCGCGTCTTCGATAAATCGCTGCCCCAGGATCGGCTTGCTCAATGGGACGTGGCCGCCGGCCTGGCCCTGCGAGAAGTGCAATATTAAAACACCAGCCAGCAAAAACAAAAGATAAAAAATCCATCTCGGCCGTCAAAATGAACGATCTCGACTTTCTTCCCTTACAGTACCGCCAAAAAAACGCCTATCGCCACGCGAAACCTTGGCAGATTATCGCGGCCCTGTCGATTTTGGGATTGCTAGTCATCGCCTCGATCAGTCAAAACTTGCACCGCCGCTTCGTGGAAAAAGAACTGGCCGAAATCACTCCCGCATACGAATTCGCTTGTCGCCAAAAACAACAGTTAAGCGAGATCCAAACCCGACTGAAACAGCGGGAAATCGAGGCCGAGTTGATCGCCTACTTGCACCATCCCTGGCCGTGCAGCCAGTTGCTTTCGGCCTTGGTCTTAAGGCTGCCCGAGGAAATCACCTTGCAACAACTGCAAATCACCCACGAGGGCGTCTCCTACACCGCCCCTGCCGAGCGGCGACCAACAACGATTCCCGTAAATCCCGCGGAACAACAAAATTCCCAGACGCCGGCCCAGCGCGATCTCCTTTTTCTCCACAGTCTGTGCGACAACAAACAAACCATTATTATCCTTTCCGGCGTCACCACCGATAGCGCGGCGTTCCACAACTTCCTGGCGGAAATACAAACAAACTCCCTGTTCTCCCGGGCGGAGTTGAGCTCCGCCACAGGTCCCGGCGATCAATCCGGCGCAAAGATGCAATTCCTTGCGAAAATTTTCGTGAAACCCGATTACGGGCGACCAGGCAATCCAACTGCCACTCTTAATTCAATAAACACGTCTGGCTCCCAAAACAGTTCTACAATAAAACCAGCAACCCCGAACGATCTCGCATCGCAAACCACGATCGAGAAAAATACAAAGATAACGCAATAATAATTACTCCCCCTAACGAACATGTCTCTTAACGAATCCAAATTCCGTCGCGGTAGTTGGCTGGTGACTATACCACTGGTGGCCATGGCCGTGGTTCATATTGTGTTTGCGTATTTACCGGGACGGAGGCTGATCGCGGAATTACGCGGCCAGATCGAATACAGGCAATTTTACATGAGCGATGCCGCCGAGGTCTCCCAAAAATTGATCGCCGCAAAACAGGAGCTGGACACGGTTAACTCATACATTGAAACGTGGCGGAATTCTTCCCCGGTCATCAACAACCTGCCGCTGCTGTTTGGAAATATCAACAGCTTAAGCAAAAAAGCCGGCGCCGCTGCCACGCGATTTGAACCGCAACCGATCATCGAGCTTGCTCACTTGCGGCAAATACCGGTCAACATGGCTTACACAGGCACTTTTGAGCAAATTTATGAGTTCATTCGCACTTTGGAAAGCATGCCTGAGGTAATTTGGATAAATTCAATGCGTTTAGATAAGACAAGTCAAATTGGGAATAATATATTGTCAGAGATAAATTTGGTGATCTTTTCTGATAATCCAGAGAGTTCCAATTACGCTGACAATGATAAATAACCGATATACGGAGGAGCCGAACCAGAATGCATTTCTTGCCAAATGTCGGCCAATAAAACAGTGAATATACAAAAACTGAGCAAGCAACTTCGGACAATTGTCGCGCTCAATCCTAGGATGGCCTGTCTTATGGTGATTGTGGTCTTATTAGGTTTATTTTTTATATCCTCAGTAATTTGGAGAGGAATAAGTAAAGGCGAAGAAAACGCAGTAGCAAAGGAAACCCAAACTACTATTAACGTCACTTCAGGACAAACGGGAATTGCAACGGAAGAAACGACCAACAAGGAGAACACAAACAGCAGGCCCACCTGGAAGGAAATGGTGAAGTTAATGAGCAACGATCCGCGGATGTGTCCCGCCGAATCGTTGACTACTGCTCGCGATCCCTTCTTGGAGCCGAAAACCGTCCTTAAACAAACCGGTGCGGAGGAACAAGGCAAAGACAAGCCGCGGCTTATGCCTCCGGAAAGCCTGGGCATGTCGCTGAGCAGCACGCTTATCGGATCCCAAGGCAAAATTGCCAGGATCAGCGGCAGAACATACAAACAAGGACAAGCGGTTGAAGTGGACAAAGATGGCCGGCATTACAAATTTATTCTCGATGAAATACGTGATCGTCAGGTGGTTTTAGAAGCCGAAGGAGAACATTTCGAGTTAAGTATCCCCGATCCCGGCAAATCCCAGCGCATGGTCTTTGGGATCGGCGGAGATCTTAATAAACAATAGATCGAAGACCATAAACAGCGGGCAGGAAATAATAAAATGGGGCCTATCAAGGATGATTTTTCTTTTTAAAAACGACACTCCTTCTGGCGTCATGGAAGACAGATGAAAACCTTCCGGCACTTCAGCTTACTAGGAATATTTGCCGCCATGGGCGTGTCAGGGGCGATCATTGTGGGGATTTGCTCGATTCCCCCGGACGATTCAGCTAAATCCCCTCCCGCAAAATTGACCGTCTCGTGCGCGTTGGCGAAGATCCGGAAAAACCAAAAGACAAACTCGCCGCACAACCGTTCTCTTCCGGGAATTCCACGGTCACGCTTTTATCGCCGCCCTCGATGCCCGAGGGACCGGTAATTGCCCTGCCGCATCCCTTACTGCGCAGGAGTATTTACCACCCCCGGCGCCGATGGAAGAGCGGGATCAATCAAGTAAAACGGCCTTATCTGAAATCAAGAAATTCTTGCAAGAGCATTTGGCGGCTCCCGGAGCGGATAACGCCAAGGCAATATCTCCGCCCGCGCCGATCCAAGGACCCTTGCCCGCCGTAAAGTCCACGATCAAGGACGAAGGCGACGGCAAACTGCGCGGTCACATCTACAATGAAGATATCCGCATGGTATTGGATTTACTCAGCGAGCAAGGCAATTTGAATATTCTGGCGAGCAAGAACGTCGAAGGCAAGGTTTCCGCCACGTTCAGCGGCGTGGACATCGACAGCGCGTTGGAGGCCATCCTCAAGTCCACTGGTTATATTACCAAACGCGAGAAGAATTTCATCTTTGTGGGCACGCCCGAGGATTTCAACAATTTGGAGCAGGCCCTGGACAAGATCGGCACGCGGATCTACCAGCCTAATTACATCACCGCTGCGGAACTGAAAACGCTAATCACGCCCCTGTTGACGGAAAAAGTCGGCGTGATCAGCGTTTCCACTCCCGCCGAGGCGGGCATTGCCATGAACGACGCCAACGCAGGCGGCAACAAGTTTGCCGGCAACGAAGTGATCGTGGTGCGCGATTACGAAGCCGTACTGGCGCAGATCGATCAAATGGTGGAGGAGGTCGACGTGCGGCCGATGCAGGTTTCCATCGAAGCCATGATTCTCAGCGTGAAGCTGAAGGACGACGATAAATTCGGCGTCAATTTTCAACTGTTGCGCAACAAAAACACCATCAAATTCGGTTTGGGAAAACCGGTGGATACGCTGGCAAACTTCAAACTGGACGAGGGGGGCTTGAAATTCGGTTTCCTCGACGAAAGCCTGGGCGCGTTCCTGCAAGCCTTGGAAACGGTGGGCGACACCAACGTGATCGCCAATCCGCGGCTGATGGTGCTTAACAAGCATCGGGCCGACATCCTCATCGGCGAACAGAAAGGTTACGTGAGCACCACGGTCACCGAAACCAGTTCCACCCAAAGCGTGCAATTCCTCGACATCGGCGCCCAGTTGCGCATCCGGCCCTTCATTTCCAGCGACGGATTGATCCGCATGGAAATCCACCCCGAACTATCCGACGGCGACGTGAAGACCGAGTCCGGCTTCACTTTGCCCAACAAGACCGTCACCCAGGTCACCACCAATATCATGGTCCGCGACGGCTGCACCGTGATTATCGGCGGCTTGATGCGCGACCAGCTTGTCACCAACACCACGCAAGTGCCCTTTTTCGGCAATTTGCCGGTAGTGGGCATGGCCTTTAGAAACACGGAGGAAACCATCGAGCGGCACGAGGTGCTGGTCTTGATCACCCCGCGGATCGTCTACGAACCCGGCGTCTGCAAGGAAGGCGAGGAAGGGGCCTGTGAATTCTATC
Source organism: Pirellulales bacterium (assembly GCA_963820545.1). Classification (GTDB taxonomy): domain Bacteria; phylum Planctomycetota; class Planctomycetia; order Pirellulales; family Thermoguttaceae; genus CAWGAJ01. Next base: position 682,935 of record CAWGAJ010000002.1, on the reverse strand, counting down.
GTCGCCACGGCACATACGCGGAAAAAATGAGCCCCTTTGGCAAACGATCCATTGCGCGGCGTTACTTCCGACTGGCCCAAACCGCCTGGGCTGAAGGCGACGGCAAAAGGGCCCTGCGATTCGCCGAAATGGCGGTGCAATATGATCCGTTGAATCGCGCCGCCATTGATCTGCGCAGCGATATTTGGCTGGGCAAAAAAGAGGGCGCCCACACGCTGGGCGCCGATCAACCGGATTATGATCTTGCCGGAAAAAATCCGCTGGACGGCAACGCCGTGGCCAATTGGCTGATGGACGATTTGGAACACCCGTCCCCGCCCCAACCCATGCCGCTGCATCCTTACGACCGCGGACAGCCCGGCACTAGCCAGGACCTCATACGTCCGAGTAAGCTTCCAGGAGTGTCTGCTTTTCGGCAATAAATTAAGTTCATGAAAAAAGCATGGCATGATTTTCCCGATTACAGCGCCAATAAAACTGATAACCTGCCTCTTCCCGGCAGCGGCTATTCTTCTTCTCTCCAGCGGCTGTGCCAGTTTCCCCGGCACGAAGGAGTTATGGAGCAGTGATTTTGCCGAGAAGCGCAGGGAGCGCAACGAGGAGGCGATTCGCAGTTTTGAAAACAACCGCGACCAGGCCCAATACCAAGCCGCGCTCGCACGCTGGGAAGAGAACGATCTAAAAGGCTGCCGGGAGACATTGGAACGTCTGCTGGTCCGTAATCCCCGGCATCTGGAGGCCCAACTTCTGCTGGCCGAAGTGAATCTGATGGAAAAACGTCCTCAAGAAGCGCTCCGGCAGGTCGACGAGGCGCTTTGCGCGCACCCGGATCATGCCCGGGCGCTTTATACCAAAGGATTGGTATTGGATGCCATTGGTCAATCCGCCGGCGCCATTGCTTGTTATGAGCAGGCTGCCCGAGCGGAACCCGAAAATAAAGAATATGCCTTAAGCTACCAGGCCGCCAAGAATATGGACGACGCAGAGGAAGGCAATTCAGATGCCGCGATTCCGGCGGCTCACAGGGAGCCTTTGATTGCCGATAAAAAAAATTTAGTCTCCGTGGATAAGCGGGGACCGAATTTGATAGCACCGGCGACCAGAGAGCCTCCCGTACAAACCACATCCGTTGCGGCGCCAAGCCAGGAAATTGCAGTTGAGAAGAAGAAATCTAGCGGTTTTACCGATTCTTACGCGCATGCCGAATCTGCGGTTTCGGCGGAAGAATTCTTGGCTGAAAGCCAACGGGCATTATCTGAAGATGCGATGGGCGCCGCGCGCATTGCCTACCAGAAAGCGGCCGCCAATCAGCCGAACAATCCACAAATTCCGCTTGCCACGGCCGCGGCGGCCATACGAACCAATCATCCGGAATTAGCCGTAGAACTGCTCACCCCGGCCGCCAGACGTTTTTCAAAATCAGCGGCCATTCATCGCATGTTGGGGGTCGCCTACTACCGAATGGGCGATTATAAATCATCCCAACTTGCACTCCAGCAAGCACTTTCGTTGGACAAGTCAAGTGCCTTATCCTATTTTTTGATGGGATGCACGTTGGCAAAGCTTGGGCAGGCCGAGTCGGCTGAAGCCCATTATCAACAGGCTCGCACCCTCGATGCCCGCTACAGCATAAGGCGCTGAGGCCGGTGTAAGCGTTCCGTCCAACGCCTCTGCCGACATCCACCCTGCGCTGGGAGACTATAGTTTGTGTTTTTTCGAGTTGGGATGAAAAACTTAAATATTTATATCTTGTTAGCCGTTCTGGCGGCCGTCATCGTGGGCAGCCTGGGATTGGCCTGGTTGGCGGGAAAGACCATGGTCTCGACTTCACTGCTGTTGCGCCGCTCTGCTGAGCGTGGGGATGCTCATATTTTGCGGACCGCCGGTGCTGTGGCTGCTCTGGGAAAAGAAGCAACAGGAGCAATTTAAGCGTTACCTGGAGGTGCTCTGTCTTAGCCAGGCGAATCCCGGGTCTAGCGACGACCTGCCTTGCCTGACACGCGACCATCCTTGGAGCGGTCTGGCCGAACAGATATGCAAAATTATGGTCGATCACAAACGCCATTCAAAGGACTTGGAGCACTCGCGCACCGCACAAGACATACGCTATCATCGCGTCATGGACCAGGCCGAGCAGGTGAAAAGCGTTTTTGCGAGCTTGGCCGACCCCATTCTGGCGATTGACGACTACGACGAGTTGCTGCTGGCCAACGAGAGCGCCGAAAAGATGTTCCATTTTGAGGCGCGGAACGACGAAAAACGAGCCCTGCAACAAATAGTGCAATGCCAGAAGTTGATCGACCTGTTGACCTCCGTCAGGCAACGGAAAAACGCCGGCATGCGATCCGAAGAAATCGAGATTACCTGTGAGGACGGTCAACCGCGCTGGTTCCGCGCTACGGCCTGCAAGTTGGCCGGCGGCGGCGACGAGGGATTTGATAAAGCCGCCGCAGCGAAAGGCGTCGTGGCCGTGCTCCGCAATATCAGCGAGCAAAAAGCCCTGCAAAAGCGGCATGCCGAGTTCGTCTCCTCCGTGAGTCATGAAATGAAAACACCCTTGGCCGGCATCAAGGCCTACGTGGAAATGCTGGCCGATGGCGACGCCGAGGACGATAAAACTCGCGAGGAATTTTTGAATGTCATCACCACCCAGGCCGACCGGCTCCAGCGGCTGGTGGAAAACATGCTCAACTTGGCGCGGATCGAGGCCGGCGTGGTCGGCGTCGACAAACAACAACGCTCGCTCAACGAAATGCTCGAAGAGTCGCTCCGCGTGGTGCAGCCCATGGCCGAGGCGAAAAACATCACTCTCGTTTCGCAACTCAGTTCAATGTATCTCGGCGTACTGGCCGACCACGACATGCTGCTGCAAGCGGCAATCAACCTGCTTTCCAACGCGATCAAGTACACCCACCACAACGGCCAGGTGACGCTCCGCAGCCGATTGGTCGGCGATCAGGTGCGCTTCGAAGTGCAAGATACCGGCGTGGGACTGAGTGCGGAAGATTGCCAACGCGTTTTCGAAAAATTCTATCGTGTGAAAAATGACGAAGAAATGGTTTCCGGCACCGGACTGGGTTTGCCCTTGGCTAAACACATCATCGAGGACGTCCACGGCGGAGAGCTCACCGTGGAAAGCACGCTTGGCGAAGGGAGCACTTTCATCGTCACATTACCCTCCACGGGACAGTTGAAAACCGAGGGCTGAGAAACCATACGCCCTATCAAGGCAAAAATACGCAAAAGGAACGCCGTCGAACAACTATTTTTCCCGAGGTGCTAACATGGCCAAGCGAATATTACTTTCCGATGACGAGATTCACATCGTTCGGGCGGCGGAATTTAAATTGAAGAAGGCCGGCTACGAGGTGGAAATTACCAGCGATGGCGAAGAAGCCTGGGAGGCGATCCAAAAATGCAAGCCCGATCTGCTGATTACCGACTGCCAAATGCCGCGCTTGACCGGCATCGAACTTATTCGTCGGCTCCGCGACAATCCGCAAACAGCCGATCTTCCCGTGTTCCTGCTCACGGCCAAAGGTTACGAGCTTTCCCCCGAAGTATTATTTCAAGAACTGCACGTGCTCTGCATTATTTCCAAGCCCTTCAGTCCGCGCGAATTGCTCCAGGACGTGGACGCGGTTATGCAGATGCAACCCGTAAAGATATAAGGAACAAACCGAGTTTTCCAGCGTGGCTATCAGTACCCGACTCCTTAAATAAACAGGTGATAAATGGCCAAGCGAATATTACTTGCCGATGATGAGATTCATATCGTTCGAGCTATGCAATTCAAATTACAGGCGGCCGGCCTGGAAGTAGAAATTGCCGGCGACGGCGAAGAGGCTTGGGAGGCGATTCAAAAACACAAACCCGATCTGCTGATTACCGATTATCTCATGCCGCGGTTGGACGGCATTGAATTGATTCGCCGCATTCGTGAGAATCCGCAAACCGCCGACATACCCGTTTTCATACTTACCTGTAAGGCTTATATGCTTTCTCCAAAGGATCTGGAAAAATTACACGTGCTCTGCGTTATTTCCAAGCCGTTTAGTCCGCGCGAATTGCTCCAGGACGTGGAGGCGGCGCTGCAAGAGTTTGCCGAGAAGGTGTAAAAATCCATGAACTTGCCCCATGAAATATTTGGCGACGTGATCGTGGTCCATACGCCCGAGGAATTGGAAGCGGAGCAGTGCGAAGGCTTCGAAGCCTATTTTTCCACGCTGGAAATCCGCAACGTGGTGCTGGACCTGGACAACACCGAGTCGATCGATAGCAAGGGACTCACGGTCTTGCTCAACGTTCAGGATGGACTGCGTAAAAAACAAGGCGACTTGAAAATCGCCGCCAACAATGCCTATAACCGCAAAATTCTGGAGTTAACCCGGATGGATCAACAATTGGAAGTATTCGACAGCGTCATGGACGCGGTGAAAAGCTTTCGCTGAAGGAGGAACGCAGAACTGAAAACTGAGAATTGAGAACTGTAAACTTAATTTCCCACTGTCCACCGTCCACTGCCTACTGTCCACTAATCCCTGCCCCCTGCCCCCTAGCAATGTCCACAGCAATCCTTGCCCCGCACCGTCTCGGTAAACTGTTAATCGAGAAGGGCTATATTACGCCCGACGGCTTGCAGGCCGCGCTGGAAAAGCAAAAGCAAGAGGGCAAGGGCAAACTGCTGGGCGAACTGCTGGTCGAGTTGCAGTATTGCACCGAGGATCAGGTCATCGAGTGTCTGGCCATCGAGTACGGCGTTCCCTACGCCAAGCTCGAAGCCCGGCTGTTCGACCCGAAGATCGTCGACATTCTTCCCCGGGAATACATCGAAAAGAACCTGGTCTTGCCGCTGTATCTGGTCCGCGGCGTGTTGACGATCGCCGTCTCCGAGCCGTCGAACCTGTTTCTGATCGACGAGATCCGCGGCCTGGCGAACGTACAGGTGCAGATCGTCGCCGCCAGCACCAAGGACATCCGGCGGATGATCACCTCGCTGCCGAACTCCAAGGTCTTCGTGATCGACGACATCATCGAAGACTCGGAACAGGCCGACGTGACGCTGATCGAAGAGGTCGTCGAAGACATCGGCGACGTCGACGAGGATGTCACCGGCCAGATCGCCGGTCATCCGGCTGGTGAACTACATCATTTTCAACGCCGTGAAGGAGGGCGCCAGCGACATCCACATCGAGCCGGCCGAACGCTGCATGCGGGTCCGCTACCGCATCGACGGCCGATTGCACAAGTCGCTGGAAGTGCCTCTGCACCTGTTGAACGCGGTGACCAGCCGCATCAAGATCATGGCCTCGATGGACATCAGCGAGCGGCGCTTGCCGCAGGACGGCCGGGTCCACGTGCTGCTGGAAGGGCGGAAGATCGACCTCCGCGTGAGCACCTTCCCCGCCACGCGCGGCGAAAAAACCGTCATCCGCGTGCTCGACACCCGCAGCGTCTCGCTGAACCTCGAAGACCTCGGCTTCGCCGAGGACGTGCTGCGAAGTTTTCAGCAAAACATCCGCGCCCCCAACGGCATCATCCTGGTGACCGGACCGACCGGCAGCGGAAAATCCACCACGCTCTACGCCGCGCTGAACGCCATCAGCTCGATGGAGAACAACGTCTGCACCGTGGAAGACCCGATCGAGTATCATCTGCCGCTGATCAACCAGTTCCAGGTGCAGACGAAGATCGGCATGACCTTTTCCGCGGCCTTGCGCACGCTCTTGCGCCAGGACCCCGACATCATCATGGTGGGCGAGATCCGCGACGAGGAAACCGCTCGCACGGCCATCCAGGCGGCCCTGACCGGACACCTGGTCCTCAGCACCCTGCACACCAACGACGCCTGCTCGGCCATCACCCGCTTGATCAACATGGGCGTGGAGCCGTATCTGATCGGCGCCGCTTTGAACATGGTCTTGGCCCAGCGGCTGGTGCGGCGAATCTGCACCAAGTGCCGCGCCACCTACGAGCCTGCCCGTACGATGCGCAAGGCCCTGGAACGGATGGGCTACGAATTCCCAGAATTCTACAAAGGCGTGGGCTGCAAGAGCTGCCGCAACACCGGTTTCAAAGGCCGGCTCGGCGTCCACGAACTGCTGGTGATCAGCGACGAAATGCGCGACGCCATCGTGGCCGATCCCACCATCAATAATCTGCGGAAAATCGCCCACCGCGACGGCATGCTTACCCTGGCCAACGACGGCTTCCGCAAAGTCCGCGAAGGAATCACCACCTTGGAAGAAATCTTCCACATCGTCGGCGATTGCGACGGAATATCCCAGGAAACATGAATCGCGAATTTTACAGGATAATCATCACATGTCCGTGCTGGTCATTAATTTCCGTTATCGTGTACGGGATCCCTTGGGAAGGACCTTTGAGGGAAATATCAACGCCGCTTCGCCGGAAGAGGCTCAACAGCGATTGCGCCGCGACGGCTTTCACGTCCTGGAAATCCACGCCGCGGAAAAACAGTGGCACTTGTTTCCCCAGCGTGTTTCCCAGCAGGAAATCATTTACGTTACCGCCCAGTTGGCGATCATGGTCGATACGGGCATCACCTTGTCGACGGCCCTGGGGGGCATTCTCGAACAGGAAACCAATCCCGCCTTGCGCAAAGTGCTACAGGCCTTAAAAGAAGCCGTCGAAGCGGGCGAGGATTTCTCCACGGCCTTGACCCGTTTTCCCAAACTCTTCGACAAGATCTACGTCTCCCTGGTCAAGGCCAGTGAAGCCACGGGCACTTTGGGCTCCATGCTCGAACGAGTCGCCGCTTACTTGCGCAAAGAACTGGAAACGCGCCATAAAGTCCGCGCCGCCATGGCATATCCCGCGGTGATGATGGTGCTGGCCGTGGGCGTAACGATCTTTCTCTTGACGTACATCATGCCCAAGTTCATGCCGCTCTTTCAGACACACGATATCCAGTTACCCGCCCCCACGGTGCTGATGATGTCCGTTTCCGACGCGCTGACGGGCTATTGGTACTTGTGGTTGGCGGGGATAATCACGCTCGTAACCGGATTTCTCTACGGAAAACGCACGCCCACCGGCCGGAGCATGATCGATTGGATCAAAATCAACATCCCCGTCGTCGGCACGATCTCCCGCAAGGTGACCATCAGCCGCAGCATCCGCACCCTGGGCACTATGCTGGCCAGCGGCGTGCCCATGATGGATGCCCTCCAGCTGGCCGGCGCAGTGTCGGGCAACTATTACTACGAAAACATCTGGCAAAAAGTCATTGACGAGGTGGCCGGCGGAAAACGCATCTGCGAAGTCCTGCAATACTCCACCCTCTTCCCCCGGGTGCTGGTGCAAATGATCAGCGCCGGCGAAGAAACCGGCAAATTCGACGTGGTGCTGGAAAAGGTCAGCACCTATTACGACAACGAGGTGGAAACCTCGCTCAAAGCCGCCACCAGCCTGATCGAGCCGATCATGATCGCCATGATGGGCGTAGTCGTGGGCACCATCGGCCTGGCCTTGATGCTGCCCATCTTCAGCCTCAGCCGACACCCGTAGGATGCATGAAATGCATCATCTCATGTAGAGTGCGTGCAACGCACCGTTATATTATCATGGTTTCCATTTGGTGTGTTTCACACACCCTACTCGAAATCCATCCCTTGCAAATGCGATGGCTCGGTTTTGCCCCAATCTTGTGAGTATTGTCCAGCCGCGACGAATTGCCGGAATGTCGACCAATGCCAATCCCAGGGGCGCTGGACATATCCATGTTTTACCGGATTGTAATGTATATAGTCGCAATGCCGCTCCAAATCGTCTTCATCGCGTATGACATGTTCCCAGAAGCGACGTTGCCACACCCCGCCCGCCCCGAAGCCGTCTCGATTGGCTAACAGGCAATTCTCTTTTGCCTCGTGCTAGCCAGGCACAAGTGAAGTCGCGTTTTATTTTCTTCCATCGGGTTGAATAGTCGGCATCGCCAGGCGGTAACGACCACACACAATGAAGGTGGTCTGGCAGAAGCACGATGGAGATGGTTTGAAAAGGCAGAATTTGAGCATATTTTCGCAAAAGGTTGCTCATTAATTGCCGCGCATCTGGCGATTTAAACAACGGCTGCCGCCCGTAAGTGACAAGGGTAAAGAAATAAGTTCCTCCCTGAACATACCATCGCCGATACTCGGCCATTTTCTAAACCTCCGTAGGGTGCATGAAATGCACCATCTCATGTAGGGTGCGTGCAACGCACCGTTATATTATCGTGGTTTCTATTTGGTGTGTTTCACACACCCTACGATTGGCCCTCTACAATGGCGATTTCGGCGTCGGTAAGGCCGTAGAGTTCGTAGACCAACTGGTCGATCTGCTGGTCGGTGGCGGCGATCCTTGACTCAAAGATAATCTTATGATGATGTGTGCTTTTTATTTAGTTGAGGGTGTCCTGAAATTACATTCCACAAATCATCTATTTTTCGAGGATTTTCACGTTTTCTCAATTTGTCCATTGTGAACTTGTGACTTATTTTTTTAACCTGAGCATAACTCCCTATTTTTCAAGGGGTTAGTATTGTTTGAATTTCAGGACACCCTCATTTAGTTAAGAAATCAATTGCTTTCTCTCGCAATTTTATCTGTTTTGTTAAAATATCAAAATCAGAAGATAGATCCATAAAATTTCTGTACTCTTCAATATTTTCGAACTCAGTCGAGTGTACAATTAAAAATTCAAGAATAGTTTCACAAAAACGCTTCATCTGATAAACAATGGTTTCAGAATCAACAATATTTTCGCCCGCATGAATAGCCCTATTACGCCGTTCTCGCAGATGGTTCAATATCTGTTTAGCAAAATCCCTATCTTCATAAAAGAATGAAGCGCGTTTTATGGTTTCGCCATAACTGGCATTTTGAGTTCCAGTAAGATTTTCTATTAGGCTCCATAATCGAAGAAATGCATTATGAAGATCTGCCTCGTCCAATGCCCGAGTATAACGTCGAATAGAGTCTTCTATTATTTCTCTAAACGGGGATTGTGATTGTTGGATAAGATTTAAAGTATCTTGCTGATATTTTATCAACTCATCCCATTTCTCATTCAAATCAAATAATTTATGCGGTGCAACATATGAAGGATCATACCACCATAAAGAATCTGTTACCAAGCGTCCATCTGGCCAATGTACTGTGTGTAGCGGCCCCTTGAGAATATCATTTACTGGATTAATTTTTCCCCCAAGAGTTGTTCGACTAAGTTTTTGATGATTAAGAAATAAATTCCAGATTCCTCTCAATAAATCAACCAAATCAAGTCCTTTGTTTGCGGCATCGGCAACCGTTCTTGCTTTAATCAAAACAGACAGCCAAGTGTAATCATCCGGTTCATCAGCAATCAGAGAATGCTTAGCGTTAGCAGATATGAGCGATCGATCATATTCCTTGGGCAATGAAGCATAAAAATGGACTTGATTTCCCAAAATATCTATTTCATGGAATTTTTCGAGGTATTTGACTGATAGATTTGTTATAAGTCTATAATCCTCAAGAGGCTTACGGAGAAATTCATTCTCCGTTTTAGATATTTCAGCAATTAATGCCATAGATTCAATTTCACCTTGCTCACCAAGTGCAAATATCGAATCCTTGAGTATCTCAAGGCGTTCACATTCGGGAATATCAGTTGAAAAAGCAACAAAGGATAAAAGAGTGGAAATGTCTTCGTCAAAGGTCAGCGCAACAAAAGATACTTTGTTGTCTTTTGACTTTCTCCGAGCAGATTCAAGTTTGTTGATTATTTCTTGAAATTTGTTGGTATCCAATGCCCATTTCGCACACATTGCATTATTTCCTTTGAACGATTATTTTCAGGAATTTGTCAGATATAAATAGTTAAAATTGGCTTCGAAAAAAGGATTTAAGAACTCCTCGCGCAATTGGGTCTCGTTGTATTGGGTGGAATGATAGGTTTCCTTATGGGCGTTGAATCTTTCAACCAGATCTTTCACAACCACAGGCGCAGTCATGCCGACTCCTCCCCAAATCACAGGTAGGGTGCGTGCAACGCACCGTTATATTATCATGGTTTCCATTTGGTGTGTTTCACACACCCTACGGTTATTTCGTGGTGCGTTTCACGCACCCTAAGATATGCTCAATAATATAACCATTTGGTGTGTTTCACACACCCTACCCTCTCTGCCGTCATCCGTAAGGACAGGGAATTAAGGATATTTCCCCCTCTTGCCATGTGCTAAGGCGTTTATTAAAATCACGCAAACGGAGCTAGATAGGGAGCGGCCCTTTTTCTCACTGAAACGAGGAATTCATGGCCAGGAAGGTGATCCTCGACGTTGATCCGGGCATAGACGACGCACTCGCCTTGTGCATAGCTTTATTCGAGCCGGAGTTGGACTTGGTGGCCGTGACCGCCGTGGGCGGCAACGTTGCTCCGGCCCAGGCCACGCGCAATATCCAGGCCATTTTGGAGCAGCTCGACCCGCCGCGTCTGCCGCGCTTAGGCGCCGCCTCGGAACCGGATAATGGCCTGCCCGTGGAAGGCCGGTATCTCTATGGCGCCGACGGACTGGGCGGCATCGACTTCGCCGTGGCCGAACGGCAACATCTGCTCCCTTCGGAAAAGGAAATCTGCGATCAAATTCGCGCGGCGCCGCACCAGGTGACCATCGTGGCCCTGGGTCCGCTGACGAATATCGCCCGGGCCTTCATGCGCGATCCCGAGCTGCCCGGCCTGGTCGGCCAACTGGTGATCATGGGCGGCACGGTAAACGCGCCGGGCAACATCACTCCGGCCGCCGAATTCAACATTTATTGCGATCCTGTTTCCGCGCAGATTGTTTTCCGTGCGCCCGCGACGAAAATTTTGATCCCCCTGGACGTGACCAACCGCATAGAACTAAGTTACGATCTGTTCAATCAATTGCCCGACGAATCGACCAAAGTGGGCAGTTTTTTGCGGAAGATACTGCCGCCGGCGTTCCGCAGTTATCGCCAACGGTTGGGACTGGAAGGGATTCACGTCCACGACTCGATTGCCTTGATGTCGGTGGTGCATCCCGAATTGTTTACTACCAAGTCGATGGCCGGCGACGTGGAAACCCTCGGCGAAATGACCAGCGGCGCCACCATCTTTGATCGCCGCCGCGTGCCTGCCTGGCGTCATAACATGGAAGTGGCCGTGGATATGCAAAAGGATGCCGTCATCGAGCAGATCATCCTCGGTCTGAACAAGGCTGTATAGCGAAATTTGTGCTAGCAGCCGTAATTCAAGCAAGCATCTTTTCAGGCGCAACGGCGCAACCTACAGGCATTAATGCGGGAAAATACGAAAAAAATCCTCAACAACACGCCAAACACGTTGAATCGAGGTTGACGTATCAGCGCTGGAATGGCACGCTATAGCATTGATGTGCGGCGAGGTTTTCCCCAGATGTTGTAACTAACGAAAAAGATGCCCTCACCCTGGCCCTCTTCCCGACTACTGCGCGGCGCTGGAGAGGGAAGATTTGGAGTAGGCATTTGGATTCAGTGACAAGGAGGTTTGCGATGCCCACGATCGTAACGATATTAAGTTGCGTATTGATCGGTCAATTAGCGGTTGCCGAGGAGCAAACAGTGGCGCCCGCGGAGCCCCTGCAGGCAACCTCGACCGAGGACGATTCTCCATCCGCATTACGCAAGCACCCGCCGCAAATGGTTGCTCAAGCAATGGCGTTGCCTTCCGGCAGCGCAGTGACGGGCCAACCTTTGGCGCTGATGCAGGCCTTGTCGGTCTCGACCGATCGCCGTCTGCAATTGGCCATTGCCCAGGCTTATTGGCAGACGGTCGAGGCAATGGCTAAATATAATTATTGCCTGGCTCATGTAGATCAGCTTGGCCGATTGCCCGCCCGGCAAGAGGAAGCTGTATTGCTTCAGGCGGCGCGTGCGGCGGCAATGGCCGTGTTGCGCGAAGCGGAGTTGGCGGCCGGTTCTACCCAGCATGAATTGGCAGGGCTCGTGCAATTGCCGGCCGACGCTCCCCTGCCCTTGCCCGCCGACCAACCACACGTGGGCGCCTATAAAACCAATTATCAGGAACTGTTCGCCCAGCGCACGGCGCCCGACCGGGCCAGGCTTATCGACCGCATCTTGCCCATCCGCCGCATGGCCATCGACCAGCGAGCCGTTGCCGTCCAAGCAGCCCAAGACGCCTTGACAGCGGCAAGCGATGCCTACCAAGCCGGCCAGGGAAGTATGCAGAGTGTTGTTTCCAGCAGCGAACAATTACTGCGCCAACAGCGTGCGTTCATCGAAACAGTATGCCGTTACAATCGCGATATTGCCGAGTACGCCATGATCGTGGCCCCCGCAGGCGCGCCGCCTCAAGCCCTGGTTGCCTTTATGATAAAAACCCCGCATGATCCCGGCCAACCGTCCAGCGCCACGGACCAAGGAGGCGTGCAAGCGGCTGGTTTAAATCAACCGATACCTTCACCCGCAAATCGCTATGATGCCAATCAGCCCTCGGTAGCGCCGCTTCAGCCCGTGCCGGACGGATCGGTTATTCCCGCGTCTCCGCCGCAACCACGCCGGGATCCTTTCCGTGCGCCTTCGAAAAATGAGTCTACTTTAGCGCCGCGTCGCGATGCCGCGCCGCCCGGTGAAAAGAAAGAACCAACGTCGGCTGCCTCGCGCGGTCTAGTGCCCATCGACGGGAAAAACAAGCCTACCTTGGCGCCCCCTCGCTCTGAGCCGAAGCCGAAAACCGACGACCAGTCCACGCCCGATGCATCGGAGAACGAGGAGAACGAAAACATCCGTTATTCCGTGGGCGATCCGTTCTCTCGACGCGTGCAAACCGCCAAAAAAGGCGTTGTGGAACTTGCCGCCGCCGCCACCCCAACAAGTTCTTTGCCTAAGAATGCCCAAGAAATTCCCTCCGAGTCGGATTCGGCGCCTACAGTTCCAGACGCCACGGGAACTGCCACGGCTTTATATCCGGCATTGGTTGAGGCTGCACCGGCCGTGCGCGAAACAATTAACTCTCGCCCTGCATTGGGATCGATCCTTGCCCGAAGGGATCGGCAAACCTCTCGGCCTGGAAGAGTACCTGACCAGGCTCAACGGCGCAGATCGCTATGCCGCAGTCGAGGCTTTTTGGATCGCCCGGCAACGGGCCGCGGAATATCAAGTGCTGGCCCAGCAGAGCGAGTTTTTCGACAGCCTGATACCCCTTGTCCTCCAGCGCAGAACCGAGCCCGCGGGTCCCTCGGCCATGCTCCATTTGCGCGGTCCGGCGCAGCACCATGGCCGATCTTCAGGATACCGAGGCTGCTTTGATCGAAGCTGAATTTGAACTTGCCCTCAACACGCAGTCGGTCGGCGAGGGCGTTTGGCCTTTGCCCGCCACCGCGCCCCACGCGGGCCGATACTTGCTGAACCTGGAAGCCCAACCGCCCTCGTTTGTGCAATCCTGGCCCACGCGGCGTTTGGCCGCGGCCATTCCCACCTTCAGCACAAGCGTGCAGGAACATGCGTCCGCGGTGGTCGCAGCCGACGCTGCCAGGACAAAGGCCTTGGAGCAATATCTATCGGGCAATCTGCCCATCGAACAGGCCCTCGAAGAAGTCCAGCGGCAAACCCGGCAAACTTTTGCTTTTCTTCAGACCTTGACCGACTATAATCGGACTATCGCCCAGTACGCGCTGATGGTCTTGCCTGCCGACGCCTCGCCGGCAAAAATCGCCTCCGCGCTGGTGGTGCAAAGATGAGTGGATAGTGGTTAGTGCTGAACCCTGAACCCTGAACCCTTTTGTGGTTACACCGCTGCGAATCGGACCTTTGATCGTTGACCCGCCCGTGCTCTCGGCCCCGATGGCTGGATTTTCAAACTACGCCTATCGGCAGATTTTGCGGCGTCTGGGGGGCGTGGGTCTGTTGACCACGGAGATGCTGAGCGCCCGGGGATTTTTGTATATTGATAAGCGAGAAGGCGCTTTGCCCGATCGGCTTTGGGGCGTGAAGGAAGAACCGCGGCCCTTGGCCGTGCAGATTTGGGACAATAATCCGGCCGCCTTGGCCGAGGTCGGACGGCGCTTGGTCCAAGAATTCCAGGTCAGCGTGGTGGATATTAATTTTGGCTGTCCGGCCCGCGACGTAGCCAAAAAGGCCCAGAGTGGTTCGTATCTATTGCGATATCCAGAGCGGGTAGGCGAGCTTGTCGGCCAGGTTGCGAAGGCTTGCGCACCTGTGCCGGTAACGGCCAAAATCCGCTTGGGCTGCACGCGCGATTCGATCAATGCCGTCGATGTTGCCCAAGCCGTCGAAGCGGCCGGCGGGGCGGCGGTGACCGTGCATGGGCGCACAGCCGTTGATGGATTCCACGGCAAGGCTGATTGGGATGAGATAGCCAAAATAAAACCATACTTAAAGCGGATTCCGCTGATCGGCAACGGCGATTTGAAAACGCCGCAGGCCGTAGTCGAGGCCTTTCGCCGTTATGGCGTCGATGGCGTGATGATCGGCCGGGCAGGTTTATCCAGGCCTTGGCTCTTTTGCCAAGTTCAAGCGGCGTTGGCCAACCAGTCGATTCCGCCCGATCCTAACTGGGAAGAACAGCGGCAATTGGTGTTGAATCATTATCGACTGGTACTCGAACAATTCGGACCTGAAAAGGGAACGGTCCTGATGCGATCCTTGGTATGTCAATACGCCCAAGGCCGCAAAGGCGTGAGAACTTTTCGCCGCCATGTTGCCAGTATAACGGCGCCCGCGGAGTTTTTCGATGTGGTAGAGAAATATTTTCCTGGGTGATAAACGGTTAAATGCGGAAATGGTTTGTAATTCGGAGCGCGCCAAAGGCCGTTTTTGGCGGAATCCTAAGTTCAGACCTGATTTCGAAAAAACCTATAAGTTGAAGGGACGCGAAGAAGCCGCGTCGCGCATCTCGTAATACTGTCCTTTGATGGCGTGTCCGAGATTAGGTATGAGTTGATGTGACAGCAGACGAGGTAACGTGCCGGTCACCGGTCCTGCGAAGCCGTAGGTGGTAGCAGAATCGGGTGCATTGGCTTGTTCTGGCAGAAGTTGTCCGAACATCTCGATGTCTATGTAGTCCTTATGCCAGCTTACAAATGATGTTCGTGAATCTCCTAGCTGCATTTCCATTTCCGTTTCCTACCATACGCCGGGAAATAGCCTGTAGCGAGTCTGTTGCGCGTAGGCTTCGTACCCATCCAACTCTTTGCGCAGCGTCTCATCTTCAAGGCCGGTCCGAACAATCAACAACAGGGTGATAGCTCCGGCAGGAATGAATGTATACCACGTGCCCAAGATCAGAGGTGTACAGAGTGTTCCCACGATAGCACCCGCATACGCTGGATGGCGGACAATTTTGTATGGCCCAGTTGTCACGACGTGGTGGATACGATCGGTTTGAATACGAACGAATCGCTCACAGTGCTCGTTTTCAACCATAGCCCAGGCACCCAAAGGATAAACCAGTCCCATAAGAACTACCCCACAGCAGATTGTCGCCGTTGGCATGTGAGACCATCCAAAACGCATGTCCAGTCCTGTAACAACGGGTGTGATGAACGCCAGGAAGAGCCAACAGACCATAAGCACTTTGTCGAAGGTCTTAACGCCGGCATGTCGTTCGCTGCGATGTCGAAGCGTTTCCGGGGCTTGTATCGCCACAACAATGAGACTGCTGCTTTCAAGAAACAAAACGTATGCGAGATAAATCCATGCCCGCATCCAATGAAGGGTTCCCGCCGAAACGAAGAGAATCACTGCGAACATAAGGAGAAGGGCAATCTGCTGGATGACATACCGGAGGCCCGATCGGTCAACTCGTGCACCCATAGTTCCTCCTAGCGCTGATCGGACGCTTCCAGCGTGCTGAAGATGCCGCGATTCAAGTCCCACATGATGTTCGTGAATCTCCTAGCGCTGATCGGACGCTCGGCAATCAGCTTTCCATCATAGACAATGCTGAACACGCCATAGGGCGTCGGAAGCTCCCTTGACTGCTTGGCGCTCCTGACGCGAACCACTTTCGTCTTCAGCCCCAGGGCTCGGGACGCCTCCGCAATATCCTTCACACACTTTGGAACCATAGGGCACTGATCGGCAGCCAGGATCGTGAGGCCCTTTTTGTACCTCTTCAATACTCGCTCTCTTTCGACGATGAAACGAGGATCAGGGGCTGCTTTCTTGAACTTCTTGACGAGCAGCTCGTAGGGAGGGCTGATCTCCACCGACACAAAACCCGCCTTGATGAACAAACTGCTTCCGGCCATGAAGCTATCTGAACTTGTGACAACTGCGACCCCTCGGCACTTGCTCTTCTTCGCGTCCCTCAGACAACTATCCAGCAAGAGAGCGCCGAGTCCTTTCCCCTTGTGCTTGCTATTGACCATCAAGCAATGGATGACAAGGTAACCCTCCGCCTCGACGGGTCTCCAGGCATGACTGCCAGGGGCATACTCGATCATCCCGATATCACCGAATTCGCGTGAGCGGAGCACCTTGAACCTCAAGCCTTCCGCGTAGCGCTTCTTGAGCCAATCCAACTTGCGACGCCGTCCTTCGTTCTTGCCGCTCTTGTAGCCACAGAAGCCACAACCGCCGATGTTGTCGGCATTGGTGTCGACGACCTCGTACTCTCTCATCCTGATCCTCCGCTCGGTCTTGCCAGACTGAGTTGCGGGATATCACGCAGGCGTGGCGTCGACGCAACATGAATCATGGTAATCCGTTGGTCGTTCGTGGTGTTTCCGCCAGAGTGATATCCAGTGTACTGAAGTCGCTCAGAGACTCGGCAGGCAAAGGCCATGAACGCAGCCACGGACGGCTCTTGTAGTCCTCCATTGTAGCTTGTCGACAAGTTGCGCTTAAGCCTCCGCGCCTGCGTCCCAAATTACGTTGGCAATCTCGGGCGCACGAGGCACCCACACTGGAGGGGGTGGCGACGCGCCTGTCCCAGCCTGCTTGGCGCGACCGTTTTGCGGGCGCGCCGGGAGTGCCGGGAAACGTATCCCGGATTCTCGCCCGGATGGTCACCGGCAAGCCCCGCACACTCTGTGGAGGGGTGTGTTGCCAGGGTCCTTTGTTGCGAATACGAAGAAACGGTTGAGTTGATAGGACGGCGGCACGATGTTGGGCTGTGCTAAAGACAGAACTCAGCGGCGGCTCGTAGCCGTCCGCTGGAGTGATAGATTGGGCGATCACACAGTAAGTAATTGAATAATGCCTTGGTTGTCTACTATTTCATGGGTGCAAGCTTCTGCGCCTCAGAGCAGGCTGTACTGGGGTTTCTTTCAAACAACTTTAATACTATCGCCACATTTTCCTCTCTTGTTTCTCCATTCGTCCTCAGATGCTTCAGCCAATTGGCCTCAAGTTCCTGCAGACTGATCCCGAACACGTCCTGCCATGGCCTATCCTTCTCCTGGGAGAGTCGTTGTAGCCGCTTTATCTTGTTGATTCCATAGGTCATAAACAAATAGTTCCCGAAAGACCCCGTTTCGGCATAGGCCTTGTGTTGTTTTGCCTTATCAAGAATCAGAAGTTTGCCGTCCCCGGCGTCCTTCATGCCCCATGACTCATGATCAGGCCCCAATTCGTTTAGGGGAATGTATGATTTCGTTTTCAGAAGAGCCAATACCCATTCGTCACTGCTGAATCCACACATAGGAAAGGTTAACGGATTCCCGACTTGCGCTTCTGTAAGAATACCCATCATGTTGCGAATCAATTTATCCTTTTGGGGAAATACCGCGCTTGTAAGCTTGTGCGCCATCATTTGAGGCGATCCTTCAGATTTGAAGACTTGAACGATGCGTACACGTCCACCATCCTTTTTCCCCCAGTAAAAGACACTAGAATAGACTTCCCTGCGTGGTACATCGAAAACGACCCGTATCTTTCCCAATCGGTCTACTCCGGAATCGGCAGACCAGAATGCAAGAATGCGCCCCAACATCGCTTGCGCTTGATCGGCCAAGCTTCTCAGTTGATCATTCGACAATTTGCCGGTGGCATCGCTTACGATGAGGTGCTGGGTTTCTATGACTGCGCTCGATGCCTGTGATAATCCAGCTATCGATAGACCGGCTACAAGGATTGTTTCTACAATCGTTCCTCTGATCATCGGTTTCCGTCCTTTCCCCGTTCCCTGCCGCCCAACAGGTATTCGACCACCGAAGTGCAGTCAGACTTTGCCGTATTTTCGCAGCCGAGCATGGCGTTGTCAATCCTGATGCATCATAACGGCATACTGCGACACGGGTTGCGACGGATCTCTAGTTCCGAAGCCATGCTACACCGCACCGGGGGCCATGCTATGCCGCAATCTTTCCACCGGAGACCATATCCCGCGCCAATGTCGCCCGCTCGATGGTTCAACTCTGCGACTCAAAATACGTTCATTTTCCGACAGTCGTCTCACCGTACCACGTTGTGGGCTGACTCTATGGCGGTAGCGGTCTTGTTTTCTCATCTCAGAAATCAGCATCTGGAAAAACGTTCCGAGAGCTAGTTTGTGGGTATACCAGTCTCCTTCGCGCCATGATTGTTGCCCGTCCCATCAGGTTCGTCTCCCCTTCCGCTGACCAGGCTTCCTCTTCTGCCGCTGGCTTGTGCCTGAGCGATTCTTTGGCCCCTTTACTTTCACAATGGAAATCACGATCTGTAAATCGAATAATAACCCGAATTATTCATGTCCTAGAATTTCCGGCGCAAACTGCGAAATGTTATCCATACTTGTAAACGAAGGTAACGTGTTTGCCATCCCTCGCTTGCGCTTCGGGCTAGTGTTCCACACTCTGCGCTGGAAATCCCACTTTTTGAATTATCCGGGTTAACCGTCCACCACGCCCTTCGCTTCGCTCAGGGACGTGCCACGCAAAATGGTGCTCCGCACAAACTGAACCAGTCCCTGATCCCCGCGCCCCTATTTCTTCAATACCAACACCGGACAGTGCGAGAGGCGCACGACCTTTTCCGCCACTGAACCCAAAAGCAGCCGCGTTAATCTACTCTGGCCGTGGCCGGCAAGCACGATCAGATCGGCGTGGATCTCTGCGGCATAGTCGGCGATTTGATGTCCGGGATCTCCGAAGCGAATAATGATCTGCGGTCCCTCTACTTTTAGATCAACGAGTTTATTTTGCAATGCCTCGCGGGCGTGATCAGCCCGGCTTTGCTCATCGATCATTTCCCAAATCACGCCCGGATCGTTGGGAGTAATGATCGGCAATACATGGATCAAATGCAAATTCCGGACATCGTCAACCAATTCTCGGGACGCATCCAAGGCGCGGAAAGAGTCGTCTGAAAAGTCGATCGGGACAACAATCGTTTTACGAGGTAACCAGTCCATAAAAACCTCACAAAAAAATTAAGGAATGAACTAAAACCAGTATAAGAACACGAATAACATGAATAAATGCTGAAAAAGTTGAATTTTCAAACTGTCCCAGAAAAGCAAAAGGCATTCTCACGCTTTGATTTACAATGATCTAAATCAATAACTTGTTATATTTCAATTACTTGCGTTAATAGTATCAAAATCGCCCACTAATTAAAACATTTTGGGTTGAATATATTGTCTAAATACGTTAGTATTAAAACAAAAGGGTTAGTTTATTGCATGACAGAAGGATTTAATACATGAGTATACAATCTCCATCGACCGATGCCGATTTCCTTGATTTACTCCGCACAACCGGGCCGTTAAGCGTAGCCGAACTTGCTGATGCAATGGAAGTTACGCCCACGGCAGTCCGCCAACGGCTGACGCGACTAATGGGTCAGGAAATTATCCAGCGCGAGGCACTCCGCAACGGGCGGGGCCGGCCCAAGCATCGCTACTGGCTGACAGATAAGGGAATGCGCATGACCGGATCGAATTTTACCGATTTGGCCATGGCACTGTGGAAAGAGGTTCGAGCCCTAGAAGATCTCGAACTCCGCCGAGAAATGCTCCGCCGCATCGCCCGGGCGCTGGCCCGCGGGTATGCCAATCAGATTCAGGGTAGTTCACCGGCCGAACGACTACATTCGGTGGCCGAAATCTTGGCCCAACGGAGAATCCCCGTCACAGTGGATGACAGTTCTCCCCATCCCACCCTGACAACCCAGGTTTGTCCCTACCCGGCACTGGCCGAGCAGGATAACAGTATCTGCACGCTAGAAAGAATGATGTTCTCGGAACTGGTCGGCCAGGACGTCAAGCTTACCCAATGTCGCTTGGAAGGTAATGCACAGTGCCAGTTCCAAGTCGGCTAGTAAATGATTATACTGGGTACATGGCACGGCCCTGGATCGAAGCACGATTTGAGGAAAACGTACTCACCACCACGCTGGAACAGGTATTAAATTGGGCTCGCCAAGGCAGCATTTGGCCCATGACTTTCGGTGTGGCCTGTTGTGCCATCGAAATGATGTCGGCCGGGGCGGGCCGATTCGACCTGGACCGGTTCGGCGCGGGTGCGTTTCGGGCCAGTCCGCGACAGGCCGACTTGATGATCGTGGCGGGCACCATTACCTACAAAATGGCCAGCCGCATTCGCCGCTTGTACGACCTTATGCCCGAGCCCAAGTTCGTGATCGCCATGGGGGCCTGCGCCGTTGGCGGAGGTCCTTATTTTGAACACGGATACCACGTGGTTCGGGGCGTGGATTTGATCGTGCCCGTGGATGTTTATATCCCTGGATGTCCGCCGCGTCCGGAATCGCTGCTGGAAGGCCTGATGCGCTTGCAAGAGAAGATCAAAGGTCATCGAATCGCACGCCGGCCGGCCGGCGAAGTAACCATCGGGCCGGATGGGCGCCCGTCGCTGAAAGTGGAAGACGAAATTCCCCTGCCGCACCAGTCCGGTTTTGTGCAAACCGAGGACGTTAAACTGGTTTTTCAGCACCAAAAGGTGAAACCGCAATAACACCGTTCCAGGCAGAGCCTGGGAACGAGGAAAACCTTAATAATCATGAGCGAAACGCTGTCCATTATCGATCTGCACGTCAACGTGGCCGAGAAACCGATTCTCAAGGGCGTCTCCCTGGAGATCCGCCGGGGCGAGGTTCACGCCTTGATGGGGCCCAATGGCTCGGGCAAGAGCACGTTAGGATATGCCGTCATGGGCCATCCCGGTTACCAGGTGGTAAGCGGACGGATTGGGCTTAACGGTCAGGACCTGTTGGCCATGGAGCCCCACGAGCGTGCCCGGGCAGGTTTGTTCATGGCCTTTCAGCGGCCCGTGGCGATTCCCGGCGTGCGCATGGCCGACTTTCTGCGCCATGCCGCCACGAACATCCGCCGGCCGGAACGCAAGGAAGGCGAAGAGCTAATTCCCATGCGCCAGTTCCGCAAGGAACTGAACGAAAAAATGCAGCAGCTTAAGATCGACGCCGAGTTCGCCAAGCGCTATGTCAACGAGGGTTTTTCCGGCGGGGAAATGAAACGGGCCGAAATCCTGCAAATGGCCATGTTACGGCCCAAGTTCGCCATCCTCGACGAAACCGACAGCGGCCTGGACGTGGACGCCGTGCGCCTGGCCAGTCAAAGCATCGCCGAGATCGGCGGGCATCAGATGGGGATTTTAATCATCACCCATCACGAG
This sequence comes from Pirellulales bacterium, assembly GCA_963820545.1. Lineage (GTDB taxonomy): Bacteria > Planctomycetota > Planctomycetia > Pirellulales > Thermoguttaceae > CAWGAJ01. The sequence goes on along the minus strand of CAWGAJ010000002.1, from coordinate 661,339 downwards.
CAACTGCTGGAATACAATCCGCCCGATTTCACTCACGTGATGCTGGGCGGCCGGATCGTCGAAAGCGGCGGGCCGGAACTGGCGGCCGAATTGCACAAGCAAGGCTACGACCGCGTGCGCACCGCCCATCCCCAGGCCGCCGCCGAGGAAGATGCAATGCTGCAATCAACCAGTCCTTTGCAAGCAATTAAGTAATATTCTGATATTTATTGAGTCTCAGATTAATATAGCCGGCGGTCAACGACCGCCAGAATATAAGCAAATTTCCACCGGCGGCTGTTAGCCGCCGGCTATTGCATGTGACATTAGTTTTTCGATTCTCACTAGCCCGTCGTGAAAACACGGCGGAGATAAATATAAAAATTATGGCCACCGATACACGCAACCCTGCCGCGGATCCCATCGGCGAGATCAATAAATACGATTTTCGCAATGAAGAGCGCTATGTCTTCAAGTCCCGCAAGGGTCTCAGCCGGGAGATCGTCTGCGAGATTTCCGAAATGAAGCAGGAACCCGCTTGGATGCGGGAATATCGCCTTAAGGCCCTGGAAATCTTCTATTCAAAACCGCTGCCGCGCTGGGGCGGCGATATCGCCATCAACTTCGACGAGATTTATTACTATCTGAAGCCCACCACGGGACAGGTGAAATCCTGGGACGAGGTGCCGGCGGAGATCAAAAACACCTTCGATAAGCTGGGCATCCCCGAGGCGGAAAAAAAGTTCCTTGCCGGCGTGAAGGCCCAATACGAAAGCGAGGTCGTTTACGGCTCGCTTCGCGAAGAACTGGCCAAGCAGGGCGTGATCTTCACCGACATGGACTCGGCCGTGCGCGAATATGCCGACCTGGTGCGCCAATACTTTGGCACGATCATTCCCTCGACCGACAACAAATTCGCGGCCCTGAATTCGGCGGTCTGGTCCGGCGGATCGTTCGTCTACGTGCCCGCGGGCGTAAAGATCGAGTACCCCTTGCAGGCTTACTTTCGCATCAACGCGGCGAACATGGGCCAATTCGAGCGGACTTTGATTATCATCGAGGAAGGGGCCCAGGCGCATTACGTCGAAGGCTGCACCGCGCCGATGTACAGCACCGAGAGCCTCCATGCGGCCGTGGTCGAGGTGATCGCCAAACGCGGCTCGCGCAGTGCGCTATACGACCATCCAGAACTGGGCCAATAACATCTATAACCTGGTGACCAAACGGGCAGTGGCTTATCGGGACGCACTGGTGGAATGGGTGGACGGCAATCTGGGCAGCCGGCTGACGATGAAATATCCGGCCATCTACATGATGGAGCCGGGCGCGCGGGGCGAGGTACTCTCCGTGGCCTTTGCCTCCACCGGCCAGCACCAAGACGCCGGCGCAAAACTGATTCATTGTGCGCCCCACACTTCCGGGCGCATTGTTTCCAAGTCGATTTCCAAAAACGGCGGACGGGCGAGCTATCGCGGGCTGGTCCGCGTGATGAAGGGCGCGAAAAAGTCGAAATCGAACGTCGTCTGCGACGCCCTGATTCTTGATCCTCGCAGCCGCAGCGACACCTATCCTTATATCGAAATCGAAGAACAAGACGTAATGGTCGGCCACGAGGCCAGCGTTTCACGTATCGGCGAGGAACAGTTGTTTTATCTTAACAGCCGCGGACTGAGCGAACACGAGGCGGCCACGATGATCGTCAGCGGATTCATCGAACCGCTGGTCAAGGAACTGCCCATGGAGTACGCCGTGGAAATGAACCGGCTTATCGAATTGCAAATGGAAGGAACGGTAGGGTAATAAAAGAATTGGGGATTAGGGATTTGAGCCGGGCCGTGTCGGCCCGGGTGAACAGCGAATTCGCCGGACCGACACGGTCCGGCTCTGATTATAGTTGCAACTCTTTATTGATTGCGATTTTGCATGGCAAGCGGCACAATCATACAACAAGGTTTCACGCAAGAGGCATTCGAGGCATTTTTAGCCCAGCGTCGCGAACCGGCGTGGCTTGCGGAGTTGCGCCGCCAGGCGTGGTCGGCATTCCTGGAGCTGCCTTTGCCAGACCGTTCGCAGGAGGAATGGATGCGGACCGACATCCGGGCGTTTAGGCTTAATCACTTCGGCATTCCCGCCCAGCCGTTTGACGAAAAGCCTGCTGCCCGAGCCCTGCTGACCGAAGACGTTGAGCTATCCGGCAGCGCGGTGACAGTAGACAGCCATGCGCAACCTACGCGCCTCGATCCCAAACTTGCCCGCCAAGGCGTATTGTTCGGCAGTTTGGAAGAGTTGCTCCAGAGTCACGGCGAGTTGATACGTCCATATTTGCTGACCAAGGCCGTGGATTATCGCGTGGATAAATTCGCGGCTTTGCACGCGGCGTGTCTGGCGGGCGGGGCAGTGCTTTATGTGCCCAAGGGAGTAATAATCGACCGGCCGCTTCATATTTTTTCATCCCTCTCGCCCGCAGCGGTCGATTTCAGCCACACGCTTATCATATTGGAGGAGGGGGCCGAAGCCACGGTCCTTTCCGAGACCGCCAGCCTCGATCCAAGCGCCGCCGGATTGCACTGCGGGGCAATCGAAATTTTTCTTGCCCCGCGCTCACGGCTGCGCTACGTTAACTTGCAAAATTGGGGAACCGGCGTATGGCACTTCGCCCATCAAAAAGCCCTGGTCGACCGGGATGCCGACATCCAATGGACCATCGGGGCCTTGGGCGGCCGGTTGGCAAAGGTCAACCAGCACGTGGCCCTGGTCGGTCCCGGCGCCAACGCCCAAGTCAACGGCGTGATGTTTACCGAGGGAAGGCAACATCTTTCCTATCATACCCTCCAGCGCCATCACGTACCGCGCTGCACCAGCGACCTGCTTTACAAAGGGGCCTTGCAGGATAAATCGCGCCTGGTATGGCGGGGAATGATCAAGGTCGACCGCGACGCCCAAAAAGCCGACGGTTACCAACGCAACGATAATCTGCTGCTTTCCGAAGAGTCCCGGGCCGACTCCATCCCCGGCTTGGAAATCGAGGCCGATGATGTAAAATGTTCCCACGGCGCTACGGCTGGCCGGGTAGACGACGAGCAGGTTTTTTACGCCCGCTCGCGCGGCTTGACCCGCAACGAAGCCGTGCGCATGATCGTGGCCGGATTCTTTCAACAGGTTTTCGACCGCATCACGATCGACAACGTTCGCCACGCCTTGGGCGATGCCATCGGCCGGCGAATACGTGAATATAATTGATTATGATCTGGGTGCGGGCAGGACACTCCCCATATATTTCGTATCCGTTTATACTTGTTTATTACCTAATTTTGCAGGATGCTTTTTATGTCCGAACTGTTCCGATTATGCAAAACTTCCGACGTGACCGATCCCGGCAAGGCGGTGTTTGAAGTCAATGGACACTTTATCGTCTTGATTCACCTGGACGGTGAATTTTACGCCCTCGACGATACGTGCACGCACGACGGCGGTCCGCTGGGCGATGGGGAATTAGAGGGCTTTCAGCTTATCTGCCCGCGACATGGGGCCCGCTTTGACGTGCGCACGGGCCAGGCGCTGACCATGCCCGCCGTCAGTGCCACAACCGCTCATGAAATTGAGGTCGAAGGCAACGACGTGTTTGTGAGACTCAAAGAAGAGTGAAGAGTGTAATAAAGGATGAGGGATGAAGGATGAAGGATGAATAAATAGAAGACAGGGAACAGCGAACAGGGGACAGCGGATAGGGATTAACGCAGAAGTCAGAACGCAGAACTAAAAACTGATTGCTGGTAACCGAAAACTTATAACCATCTACCATCTATCCACTTAACCACTATCTTTACCATGCCGATTGCCGAAGAATCTGTTCTTGCCGCCCTGCGCCAGGTGCGCGATCCGGAACTGATGGTCAATGTCGTGGATCTGGGGCTGATTTACGGCGTGGGGGTGGATGAAGTCGAGGGGAAATCGAACATCCACGTCATCATGACCATGACCACACCCGCCTGCCCTTTCGGACCGCAATTAATAAATGAGGTGAATGAAATTCTCGCCGCTTTGGAAGGCGTGGGCACGGTGACGGTGGAAATCACGCTCTCGCCTCCCTGGACACCCGATCGCATGACCGAGGAGGCCCGCGACGAATTAGGGATGTTTTAAATAGCCGGCAGTATCAAATCGGCGATATCTGTGAGGCACAAGACTCCAGGAAATAGCCACTATTGGCTATTTACAGGAATCTCTCTTGTTCCGGCCGCACCCCATTTCACAGACGTCTGTAAAATAATAAAATCGTGCTTTTCTAGCGATAAGGATACTCCATGAACATTCTGATCATCGGCAATGGCGGACGCGAACACGCGCTGACTTGGAAGATTACGCAAAGTCCCCGGGCGGACCGGGTATTTGTGGCCCCCGGCAATGCCGGGACCAATATCGACGGCGAAAACGTTCCTATTGGGGTCGCTGATTTTGCAAAACTACGGAAGTTTGCCCAGGAAAACAACGTGGGCCTGACCGTGGTCGGGCCTGAAGTGCCGCTGGCCCAAGGCATTGTTGATGTATTTGAAGAAGCCGGTCTGCGCATCTTCGGTCCGCGCAAGAACGCCGCTGAACTTGAAGGCAGCAAAGTATTCTGCAAAAAAATGCTGCGCAGCGCCAATGTGCCCACGGCCGAGTATCAAACCTTTACCAATGCCGACGACGCGGTCAAATTCCTCCGCGATCGGGAAGACGCGCCGGTGGTGGTCAAGGCCGACGGTCTGGCCGCGGGCAAGGGCGTGATCGTCTGTTCCAACCGCGAGCAGGCCTTGGATGCCGTGGAAAAAATGGCCCGGCAAAAAATCTTCGGCGACGCCGGCGACCGGCTGGTGATCGAAGAGCGGCTCGACGGCCAGGAAGCCAGCGTGCTAGCCATCACCGACGGCCAAACAATCGTCACGCTTCCCGCGGCCCAGGATCATAAACCGGCCTTTGACGGCGACACCGGTCCCAACACCGGCGGCATGGGCGCCTATTCTCCCGCACCGCTCGTGACCGACGATATGCTCCACGAAATCGAGGAGCATATCCTGGTGCCCACCGTCCATGCGATGAAGCGATCGCGCCGGCCATTCAAGGGTGTTTTATATGCCGGTTTGATGGTCACCAAACAGGGCCCTAAGGTATTGGAATATAACGTGCGCTTCGGCGATCCGGAGTGCCAACCGCTGTTAATGCGCCTGAAAAGCGATCTGCTCGACGTGCTCGAAGCCACGGTGGAGGGGCGACTCGAACAACTTCCGCCGCTCCAGTGGGATCCGCGCCCAGCGGTCTGCGTGGTCATGGCCAGCCAGGGATATCCCGGCGATTACGCTAAGGGACACACAATCCGCGGCTTGGACGACGCCGAACGTCTGCCCGATGTGAAAGTCTTCCATGCTGGCACGGCCCTGGCAGATGATCAAATTGTCACGGCGGGCGGCCGGGTTCTGAATGTAACTGCGCTAGGCGACACCATCGCCCAGGCCAAACTCAACGCCTATCGCGCAGTCAAGTGCATCCGCTGGCCGGGCGCCTGGTGCCGAAAAGACATTTCGGATAAAGCGCTGGGGTAGATGGTTCGTGGCAGGTGGTAGATAGTAGATAATGATTGATATGAAAACATAAGCCCACGGGGTTGCAACCCGTGGGCTTTATGATATTTACTTCAGAGTGGTTGATTATTATTTAGCGATTATCAACTGCAAAGGATTTTTTCGGCCTCTTCCATGCCGGCGTCCATGACGTAAGGTATGCCGGAGACGCGGGCGGACTCTTCGGTCAAGGCCACCAGGTCAGCGCGTTTGACCGTGTCCAGGCGGAAGCTGCGCGCGCCGGCCATAAGCTGGCTGAGGCCCGTGCGCAACTTGTCCACGTAGGTATACATGGCCACAGCGCCTAAGGGCAATTTCGTCATGGCCTCGCGCCCGAAACGTTCGAGTAGTGTCTCGTAGGTGACGAAGATTTGCTCGGGTCGCTCGCCGTAGGCGCTGACGGTATTGGGCAGTTCCTTCCACTTGGTCGGCCGTGAGTTGCGCAGTACGCCTTCGATATTGTCGCCCACGAAACCGGGAATCATCAATGCCCGACCCATGCAGACCGCGCGAAAATACGGAGCGCCCATGGCCAGCACCTTGAAGATATGGTCTTCGGTCGAAAATCCGCCGGCCATGGCCAGATCGGGAATCCACTCGCCACGAGTGGCCAGTTTTTTCGCGAAATTGTAGGCCATGGATTGCAGATAGAAGGTGGGAATTCCCCATTCTTCCATCATGCGCCAGGGGCTCATGCCCGTGCCGCCCCCCGAACCGTCGATCGTCAAGAGATCGACCCGGGCCTTTGACGACCATTTGATCGCCATCGCCAACTCGCGAGCGCCGTAGGACCCGGTCTTCAGCGATACGCGCTTCACGCCCAGCCTGCGCCGCAGGTACTCCACCGCCCGCAAGAAGCCGTCTTCGTCGATGAATCCCAAGCGCGAATGGCGTTCGAATTCCTTGATCGCGCCGGATTTGAAGGCGGCCTGAATCGCCGGATTCTCCGGATTGGGCGTGACGATGTACCCGCGCTTGCGCAACTCGAGCGCCCGGTCCAGATCGCGAACCTTGATTTCGCCGCCGATGCACTTGGCCCCTTGCCCCCACTTTAACTCGATTGTTTCGATGCCGAGTTTTTCCACCACGTATTCGGCCACGCCCAGGCGGGTGTCTTCCACGTTCATCTGCACGATGATGTTGCCGAATTCGTCTTTCCACGATCTGTAGACGTCGATGCGGCGCTTCATTTCGGGCGAATCGATAACCCTGCCGTTGCCGTTACGTCGCAAATCCGGATCGATTCCGCAGACGTTTTCGCCGATGACCAGCGAAATGCCGCAGATGGCGGCACCGGCGGCCAAACCGTCCCAGTGAATCCGGGCAATATCGGTGGAACCCAGCGCGCCGGTAAAGATGGGCATGCGCATCCGTACGGGATGGGTGTGACCGTAAACGGTGGAGGTATCGACGTCGGGAAAAATCGCTTTGTCGGGATTGGCTTCGTCGATGGCCTCCGCGCCCAAGGCGTAGCCCAGGATGTTTAAGTGGGAGTAATCAATGGGATAATTTTTATCGCCCCCGGCCGTGAGCTCGCCAAACGGCTCAGGATAGATCACTTCCCGTCCTCGCAAGGATGATTTGAAGACCTCGCAATTCCCCACACAGCTATCCAGACATCGCGTACATAAGCCCGAATAGGGCGCTACGTTACGGGATCGGTTTCTGGTTTGCGAGATGTCATTCCCGCACGGCGTTTGTAGATTCATCTTGCACTTCCTTTTTTATTACGGCCCATGAATCAACCAGTTATTTGGTACTTCGATGCATCGGCTCAAACCACGCTGCCGAAAACCAGCCCGCGGCCGATTTAGAAAAAACGACAGCCTAAAAAGGCGATTATAACAGAGGAGAGAGCATTATAAATACTACAGATGCTTATACTTAATATAATAATTACTTATTTTATATATCAGTCTGCGATATGAATAAATCAGCCAAAGAAATATCTTCCAGAAAAAGGAGAAAAGCGTTATTTTAATCTGCTAATGTTGGCATAAGGATAGATGATGATGTTGTTGATCGATGCCCAGCATGGATGGCAGGATAAGCTAAACAAATAGCCGCATTATAAAACGTAATTATTTCAGGCCAACAGACCGCTTATCTCTTGGCGGATGCGCTCTTCGATGGCCCCCTTGAACAACATGGCCGGCAAGGGCAGGTCGGTGACGAGTTTAACCGTGGCATCCTCCACTTCCACCGTGCCGGATATGCCCATGCCCATGGCATTAAAGCCGAAGGAAAAAGTGTGATCCAGCCAGTTTTCCTGGAGATTGTTGACCTGCGCACCGTACTTGGCGCGGACCGCGCCGAATTTTTCTTTCAATCGCCGAGCGGCTTCTTCGCGGCCCAGGTTGTGCGGCGTTTCCAAAGTGATTCGCGGCATGTGATCATCCTTCAAATTGGGCAGCCGGGTGATTTATCATTTCAAGCCTGATATCGGTTGAGGTCCGGTTTGACATCCTCGGGCGTTTCGTCGCTGTCGATGTCGAACCATTCTTTTTTGAACTCGATTCGCGTGCCCTGGCGCGCGGCCATGTTGGTCGTCAAGCGCGATTACGGCGTCGCCCAATGCGACCTGGGGCGGACAGCGGGGAAGATTTTCCGGCGACCGATTGCGAATGCACCAGGCCCAGTGTTCCAACTCCTCGGTGTAACCGCGCTCGGCAGGCATGACGCCCAGTGCGCCGATGGCGGCCGATTCAGGATCTCCGCTCTCGGCGATTTGCAGGGCGGGCCGCGGATTATTCTTGGCATCTTTGCCCATCACTACTTTGATCTTGCTGCTGGTCTCCTGGGTTCTATAGAGCATGGCTTCCTTTTCGGTTTCCAGGACCAGCGTGCCCGCTGTGCCCAAAACGGTTTCGCCGTATCCGCCGAAGCCGTTGCCGTTGATCGAGGCGTATTGCACGCCGATCCTCTTCTTCGCGGCCAGCGGATCATTGGCGTCGTAGCCCGGGGCGGGAAACTCGAAAACGCAAAAAACATGATCTTCCACGTCGCGATCCGCCGGAAAGAGCGGCCGGCTGCTGGCCGCGCATACGTTAAGCGGCATTTGCTTATGCCCGCCGTGCACCGCGGCAATGAAGATGCTTGCGGCATCGAGCTGATGGCTGCCCAGTTCGGCCATCAAACCGCCGCCGGTACGATCCCAGAGCCTCCAGCGGATCAGCTCCTCGATGGCCGGCCGGTCGTAGATTGGCTTATCCTGGGCGTCCTTGAGCACCAGGTCCAAGTAGCCGTACTTTTTCGCCTCCACAATGGCGTCTTCGATCTGGGCTTTGACCTGGGCGACCTTTTTTTCCCAGTCGGCCGCCGAGCGGTTGTTTTCCTTCTTTAGTTGTTCGAGCTTTTTGGACCAATCGAGGAGATTTTTATCCAAGACGTCGGCCAGCGAATCGTCGGGCTTGGCCTTCTTGGGCATGGGCTGCTGCCAACTATCCTTGCCGGGCAGATTGCCGCGATGCCATTGGGCGCGAATATAGTGCAGGTCGCCCAAAAGGCCCTTGCGGATCATTTCCACTGAATTGTTGTACAAAATGTTGTAATGCCGCTGATGTCCGGTGGCCAGGAGCAAATCGGTTTGTTTTGCCACGCGGGCCATTTCCTTGCACTCGTGGACGCTGTGGGCCATGAGTTTTTCGGTCATTACGTGCAGCCCCGCCTTCATGGCCGCAATGGCCGCCGCGGCGTGCAGGTGCAAGGGCAGGGCGATGATTACCGCCTCAATGCCGTCCTGCTTGGCATTTTTTATAAGTTCTTCGTAATCTTCATAGACCTTGACATTTTCGCGGGCCTCGTCTTCGGATTTCCAATCGTATACTTTCAGCAGTCCCGGACGCGCTTGCCGGGCGGCGTCGCTGTAATAGTCGCCGTAAAAAGCCCGCCAAATATTATAAGGCCGGACATCGGCAATGGATTTGACGCTGATGAACTGCGGATTTATTGCGCCGATCAACACGCTGCCTTCATCGCCCGTGCCGATCACGCCCACGCGGACCGGCTCGGAAAGGGTCTCGCTGTAGCCGAAATACATCGGGCCCAGGCCCTTGCCCGAGGTCACGCCCGCGCTCACGCTTTTTTGGAGAAACTCGCGGCGAATGGGCTTGCTGCCAATGGCGGCATTAAAGTTTTCCGCGCCGACTGCTCGCTGCTCGGAACTTAAATACATATTAAATAGTGGTTAGTGGATAGTGGTTAGTGAATAGCAGTTATTAGTTTTCAGTGCACAGTTATCAGTTAACCTCGTTCCCACGGAGGACCGTGGGAACAAGATATTTTTTTCAGTTCCGTGTTCTTACTTCATCCTTTGTATCTATTTACATCCGGGGCAATTTCTTCGGGCGTTTCATCGCTTTGAATATCGAACCATTGCGGTTTGAATTCGATGCGCCGGCTTTGGCGCGAGGAAATATTTGCCGTGTGGGCGATAATCGCGTCGGCCAAGGCGACCGGGGGATTGCAGCGCGGCTGGTTTTCGAGTGCGGGATGGCGGACACACCACGCCCAGTGTTCGATTTCTTCGGCGTAACCCAAACTGACCTCGGCGCTCGCGCCCGACCTGGCCAAAGCCCCATCCGCCGGACTGCTGGCCTGTGTATCCAACGCGGTCGACTTGCTGGCGGTAATAGATATTTTGCCGCCTGCCGCCGGATCGGGAATAATGCTCAACACCCTTTCCCGTTCCACTAGCAGCGTTCGCTTGGTGCCGTAGACGATCTCGCCGTATCCGCCAAAACCATTGCCGTCGACCGCGGCGTATTGCACGCCGATTTTCTTGCGATTGTTGAAGGGATCTTTTGCGTCGTAACCCGGCGCGGGAAATTCGATAATTGAGTAAACGTGATCATCGGCATCGCGGTCGGGCGGAAAAAGCGGCCGATTGGCCGAGGCCGCGATGCTCAGCGGATGCTGCTTTTCGCCGTCGTGGGCGGCCGCGATGAACAAACCGGCGGCATCGAACTGATGGCTGCCCAATTCGGCCATCAAGCCCCCGCCGGTGCGGTCCCAGAGACGCCAGCGGATCAATTCTTCGATGGGCGGCGCGTCGTAGAGCAAGCTTCCCGCGGCGCTCTTTATCTGGTGACTTTGATAGCCGTACTTTTCCGCCTCGACCAGCTTATCCTCGATTTGGGCATTGAGTTGATTGACTTTGCTTTGCCAGACGTAAATCTCCCGGCCTTGGGCTTTGTCCAACTCTTGCTGCCAGTTTTTGAGGTTTTTCAGCAACTGATCGGTGTTTGGATCTTTTGGTTTTACCTCGGGCGGCAAAGGCGGTTGCCAGGAATCGCTGCCGGGCATATTGCCCCGATGCCATTGGGCCCGAATGTAATGCACGTCGCCCAATAAGCCCCGGCGGATGGATTCCACGGCGTTGGCATACAAAATGTTGTAATGGCGTTGATGTCCTACGGCCAGATAACGGTTAGTCAGGTTTGCGACTCGGGCCATCTCCTTGCACTCGTGAACGCTGTGGGCCATGAGCTTTTCGGTCAGCACGTGTAGTCCCGCCTTCATCGCCGCCACCGCCGCCTCGGCGTGCAGGTGCAAGGGCAGGGCGATGATCACGCCTTCCAGGCCGTCGGCCCGGGCATTTTCGATCAACTCCTGGTAAGTGCCGTAGACCTTCACGAATTTGCGGGCTTCGTTTTCGGTTTTCCAACCGTATTTTGCCAAAAGACCCGGCTTGAATTTCAGGGCGTCATCGCTGTAATGATCGCCGTAAAAGGCCCGGTGGATGCTGTACGGCCGAACGTCGGCAATGGCTCTGACCTGGATGAAGGAAGGATTGATTGCGCCCATCAGCACGCAGCCTTCGTCGCCCGTGCCGATCACCCCCACCCGGACCGGCGAACCCACGGCCTTGTCGTAACCGAAATAAAAAGCGCCCATGCCGCCGCCCACAACCACGCCCGCGGCAAGGGTCCCCTTGAGAAAGTCGCGACGGCTGAAATCGCCAGCGCCGGAACAGGGTACTGACTGGATGGTTGGTTTGTTGGCGGGCAGTGGAGGCATATTTTTTTAATTTTCAGTAAATAAGGTAAATAGTTTATTGATTATTAAAAGTAATGTCGCTAGCCGGCGGTCAACGACCGCCGGAACATCTACGAATTATCCCGGCGGCTGTTAGCCGCCGGCTATTAAATTCCCATTCACGTCTTTTTACAAAATGGTTTCACAAACCAGCGATGCAGGAAAAAGTCGAGTCCGCCCCAGCGGCCCACGGCCGTGGTGGAAACCAGCAGCAGGGCGATCATCTCGATAAAATCCTTGTTTACCAAGAGGGCGTGACCGACAATCGCCGGGTCGGGCGGATAAATGGTCGGCCAGGCCGGTTGGGTCATCACCACAAAACACATAAACGCCGCCCCGCCCAAGGCCACCAGCCGGGTGAAAAAACCCAGTATCAGGCACAATCCAATGGCAGTCAGGCCGTAAGTCACGGCAAAGTTGATCTGCTCCATGCGATCCCATTTCCAAAGCTTCCAATCGGGCCACATGGAGGCCGCTTTTTCCCGCTGTTTTGGATCCATCAACTCGTATAACGTGTTTTTATAAGTCTCTTCCCGGGCCTGGAGTTCATTGATCCACACGGCGGCTTCGGCCCGCAACTGCATCATCCGTTCCCAACGGTATTTCTTTTGAAACGGGGCCTCCTGCTTGGTCTCGGCGTTGTTTTCAAAGCGTTCCAACGAGGCGAAATACGCCTCGATTGCGGGCAAATTTTCGGCAAAATATGCTTCCAGCGATTTTACAAATTCATGGAAGGTTTTTTCGGCGTCCGTTTCAAAGCGTTGATATGCAGCCACGGCGGCCTGATCGGTCGGGTCGCGGGGCTTAAGATAGGCCGCCGCTTGCTCGCGATATTCGTTCCAGCGAGCGGTAATTGGATATGAATTGATGTGTTTTTTACCATCTGGGTCTTTGATGATTTGTAATCGCTGCCGGCCGTTGATGTCGGGAATCATTGTGTAGAAAAAACCCGCCATCGGCCCCTTTGCCTGGCTAAGAAACGGCTCGGCCGTGAATTCATCGCGGTGCACGATCTTCCATACGCCTTCGTAAAGGAAATGGGAACCCAGACACAGCCGGAGCACTATCAACATCAGCACGGTCAACATGCCGAGGACATATTTATTGTTGCTTATGTTGTCGCTCAGGGGACACCTCCTTTGCTAAATGTCATCCTGATCGTAGCGAATGATCTCGGTAAAGGCTATAGGCATTAGACTGTAGGTCTGATAGCTGACTATTGATAGTTACGAAAAACATCAGGAGATTCTTCGCTTCGCTCAGAATGACAATCATAGACTCATAAGCTTATATTCTATCGACGACAAAGTCACTCTGCCAGGATGTAAGCCGTTTGGGGTAGAGGTCTACCTTGCCACCGATACTTGGGGCTGTGGTTGTTCTATCGGTTGAACTTTTCTCGTGTTACAATGCCCACTTAGCCGTGAATACACGGCGGGGCATATAGGTAAAATATCCACCAGGCCCCGGGTGTATTCACCCGGGGCTAAATGAATTTTTTCAAGGAACACCGTAAACATTTTCCCATGCGCATCGTCCTGTGCTATCCCGTTGAGCCGAAACATATTGCTCAAATCGCCGCTGCCATGCCCGAGGCCGAGATCGTCGACCCCGGGCAGGAGCATATTGCCGAGGATCTTTTTAAGGCCGATATCTTCTGCGGCCATGCCAAAGTGCCGGTCGATTGGGACAACGTGGTGCGCCAAGGACGATTAAGGTGGATTCAATCCTCGGCCGCGGGTATGGACCACTGCCTGGTGCCATCGGTCATTACGTCGGACATTATCGTCACCAGCGCGTCGGGCGTGTTGGCCGATCAGGTTGCCGAACACACCATCGCCCTAATTACGGCCTGGTGCCGCAGTTTGCCCTCTTTTTTTCATGCGCAGCAAAAAAAAGAATTTATCCGCCGTCCTACCCGGGATCTTACGCGCAGCAACGTGGGCATTGTCGGACTCGGCGGCGTGGGCCGACGCCTGGCAGAATTGCTAAAAGCTTTTCAGACACGGATTTTGGCCACCGATATGTTCCCGGTCGATAAGCCGGAGTATGTCGAATCGCTTTGGCCAGCCGACCGTCTGGACGATCTATTGCCCCAGGTCGATTTTCTGATATTGGCATTGCCACTTTATGCCGAAACCAAAAACCTGATCGATGCCGCCGCCATGGCAAAGATGAAACGCGGTTCGCTCCTGGTGAACATGGCCCGGGGACCGATAGTGGATCACGACGACTTGGTGGCGGCCCTGGAAAGCGGCCATCTGGCCGGCGCGGTAATGGACGTCACCGAGCCGGAGCCGCTGCCGCCTAATAGCAAACTCTGGGACATGCCCAACGTCATCATCACTCCGCACGTGGGCGGCCAGGCTGCATGGCGGATTGATAAAATGACCGATCTTTTTTGCCAGAATCTGCACCGCTGGCAGGCCGGCCTGCCACTAATTAATTATCTACCCGACAAACAATTAGGTTTCCCCATGCGCGGCGCAGGATATCCAATTTGGGGCGATTAACTCGATCATTTGCTTTTTGTCTTGAACTTGTATATAACCGGTTTCAAAGGAATGCCGCCGGCACTCTGGAAGTTTTTGTGCGAGGGACTGTTCAGTCCGAGCTGATATTCCCAATCCGGCTGGAGTTCGACCGGCAGGATACACGTCTTGCGGTCTTTTGTCCAAGAAGGGCGTTTTCCTTCGGGGATTTTGGGAAAGTGATCGCCGCCTCCCGTCCATGAGAAGTCCTCACCCATGGAAACATTGAAAGTAATGCGCAAGGTCTTAAGCTTGGGATCGACATCCTTGGCCCCATTGGCGGGCGTCATGGAAACGATTTCCGGTTTTTTCAATTTGTTTTTCATTTCCTGGCTGGCACCCTTGGTAGTGAAATAAATCGCCGTGGGATCAACGGGAACTCCCGAGGCGCTTTGAAAATTTCGATGACTATCGGAATTGATTCCCACACGGTAATATTGCCCCCGACTAAGTTTCACAGGGAGCACGCATGTCTGCTTATCGCGCCAGAAAGGTTTTTTGTCGGGTTGGCCAGGAGGATATTCAGGTCCTCCGCCGGTCCAGGACATACCTCCACCCATATCTTGATCGAAGGTCACTGTAATCTCGATCAGGGCTGGATCCACGTCCGAGGCGCCGAATCTCCGGCGAGGTCTTCACGATCTTGGGAGGAGCGCCTGGTTCGGGTTTCGAATCGGTTTGGTCAGGTTTCGCGGTTCTATCGGCCTGTAAAGTTATTAAGAATCCATCGGCTTGTATTAATGGGACTGCTCCGCCGGCCTCGTCGGGAGATGCGGCCGCCGCGGTGTATTGCGAGACGTTGCCGATCCCGAGGAACGTAAGCCCGGCGCCGGGCATGATCAACAAAATGCCCGCCACAAGCACGACCCAACATAGACGGGGCATGCGACGATGAAAGGTTCTTTGATTGTCCATGATTTTCTCCAATCGTATTGTGGTTACTTCGTTCGCATCCATTCCGGGCACCAGGGCAGGGCGCAACTGACGCCGGAGTTTCAACACATCCAATAGATCTTGCGCATAGTTGCCGGGATTTTACTTCAGAATAGCAAAGAGTTCTACAAAAACAAATACATGCACTATGATAATTTTTTCAATGATCTTTGATAATTACTCATTAAATCAGGGGGATGGGGATTTGCGGCTGGCTAAATATCACTATAGACAACCAGGGGCTCGAAAAGTTAAAATAGGGCGACCTTTTAAGTAACAAACATCCTTCCCTGAAAAAGCGAGTTTGGAAAAACCGCCTCGCTTCCAAGCAGAGTAGTTTTGGCTCGGAGGCCGACGACGACTTTCTCTGCGTGCTATTAGCAATCCTTAAAAATAAAGGTGTCGCATGTGCACCACGACGTTCCTCGAGGGTAGTGCCACCAGAACGTGGGGCGGACATCAGGTTACCCGATGTTCCGACGAGCTGTTGGCGCGTTACCGCAGCATCTTGGATGAACAGCGTCTGAGTTGGACCGAGCATCACCGGCTGTTGAAATTGTTGGGTTCCGGAGGGCAGGGGGTGGTCTATCTGACCGAGCGTCGCGGCACCGACGGCTTCACGCTGCCGGTGGCGCTGAAAATCCTTTCGCCCGAACGCTACGAAGACGAACGCGCTTACGACGAGGCCATGGGCCGGATGGCCCAGGTTGCCGGTCGCGTGGCGCAAATTCAGCAGGATAATCTGCTGGACGTGCATAACTGGGTCGAGCAGGATCGCATCCGCATGATGGAGATGGAATGGGTCGATGGTTTCGACCTTTCCCGCCTGCTTACGCGCAAGATGCTCGAGCAGGTTCGCAATCGGGTGAGCAACAAGCGTTGGAGTTACATTAACGAAGTGATCGTCATGGAAGGGCCGCTGCAGCCGCGGCTGAAGCCGGGCATTGCCATGGCCATGGTTCGCGATTGCCTGGCGGCCTTGGCCGCGTTGCACCGCGAAGGCATCGTGCACGGCGACTTGAAACCCTCGAACATCATGCTCAAACGGACCGGCAACGCCAAGATCGTGGATCTTGGTTCCGCCTTCGACCTGGAACAAAAGTCGATCCGCCGCACCTGCACGCCCACCTACGCCGCTCCCGAAATTCTCGAAGGCGGCGAAAGCACGCCCCGCAGCGACCTGGCCAGCTTGGGCTATGTGCTCATCGAAATGTTATCCGGCGCCCGGCCTTCTCCGGACTGACGAATTTACGCGACCTGCTGGAGGCCAAGCGATTTCTCGCCCAGCGCCTGCCGCACGTCTTGCCCGAAGAGGTCGTGCGCAACGACCTGCTGATGAGTTTCTGCCGCGGATTGGTGGCGCCCGATCCGATGCGCCGCTTCCCCAGCGCCGAAGCGGCGGATTTGGTCAAGGAAGGCGCCGCCGCCTTCCATCGGCAGTTGATCAAGGGCGATCTGGCCAGCGAGTACGACAACGAAATCCGCCTCTGGCTGGAAGAAATTAAAGAACTGGATTAAAGGCTACAAAGCAATTCGCCGGCCTTCCTGATGGCTGCGGCGGGCTTCGCGCACGATGTGCAAGGCGCGGTAGGCTTCTTCCAAATCGTTTGTCTTGCGCACCAGGCTGGTCACTGCCCGATGAAACTGGGCCAAAAGCTGTTCGCCGATCGGCCGTTCGCTCTCCAGCGATTCAAGGTGCCGGCCGGCCTCGTCGAACCACACCAGCGTGCTGGGCAGATCCACAAACGCGATCCCATTTAAACACGAAACTTGCATGGCCGCCAAAGGACGATAGGTAATTGCCTCCTCCCAATCGGCGGGGATGTAACGGCCGCAACTGATTTGGGCCACCGGGCCCGTGCCTGGGTGGGCGGAATCGGAAAAGTCGAGACTCATCATCTGATAGTCGTCGCCCGCGGCCTGGTTCCCGGTGCGATGTATCAAACCAGTGACCATGCTGGGCTGCTTATCGATCACGTAGCAACACCAATCCACCAATTCCACCAGATGCCGGGCGGAAAAATGTTCGGGCGAGCGAACCGGCCAACTCTGATTGGAAGTCGCCGCCGCGGAGCGCTGATGACAGAACACCAAGCGCGGGGCGCCCAAGCGGGTGGCAATCAATTCCTTTAGCCGCACCGTGGCCGGCGATTGTCGGCGGGGGAATTCGGCCATGAAGGCAATGCCCGATGTCTCCACGCGTTGTTTGACCAGTTGAGCCTCCTCAAATTCCAAGTCCAAACCGGCCGCACAGTAAACCGCTTTTCCCGATTCACATGCCGCCAATATCGGCAGGGCGCCGTACCACTGGGGCGAAAGCAGCAGAACCGCGTCGATATCCTCGCGCATGGCAAGCGTACGGTAGCCGTCGACGGTATTGGCATTGAATTCCGCCGCAACTTGTTCCGCGCAATGCGCCACCTGATCGCAGACCGCGCGGACCTCGAACCGATCGGACATGGTACGCAAGGCGGGTGCGTGACGCGTTTGCCACGCCTCTCCTAATCCGACAAGTCCAACGCGAAGTTTCATATCCTTTGCTTCCCCTGCGGCAAGATTAATCGCTCTTTTGCACAATCAAACAAAATAAATGTATTAATAACAGCATTTATAGTAATATTTCGTTTTTTTACAACTCGATACGGATATTATATCGTCCTCGTCCTACTTTGCTCAATTGCATGTTTGCAGAAGTTCATGGAAAACATTGAGTTATGTCTATTTCTGAAGAATACATACAAACAATTATCAATCGCGAATTACTGTGCAATAGTCCTTGGAATTGGAAAATTGGCGACCTTATAAAATTACCCAAATTACACAAGCGTTAAATTTACCGATGTCCCCCTTGTTATTTTTTTCGACCTACGTACACTTTCAGCAACCTCGCGTGGGAAAGTAAATCCATTTGCTCTCCAGTTCCCAGCCGGAAGCAATTGTTCAAAACTGGCCCTTGCCATCCATCTTTCCCACCAACCATACCTACCTGGAAATTTAATAGGAGACAGAGATTATGATGCTTTCGTTCTGCGCCACTGTTATGCAGGCTGTTCTGTTGGTCTCGGCAGCCGATGCTGCTGATGAGACTTATGCTGAAGCACATCGGCAAATCATCGAAACCGGCCGACCGCTGGTCGTAATGGTGAGCACCGATTGGTGCGGTCCCTGTCAGACCATGAAGAGGAACATCTTACCCAAATTACGCGAATGGGGATTATTCAAAAAAGTGGCTTTTGCTCAGGTCAATGCCGATCGGGAAAGCCAGTTGGCCCGGGAATTGACCGGCGGCGGTCCCGTCCCTCAATTGGTTATGTTCCGCAGGAACGGCGATGGATGGCTGCGGCGCAAACTTGTCGGCGGTCAAAATCTGGAAACGATACAGCAGTTCATCAATGAAGGGCTCGCTTCGGACCAGCCAGACCACAAAGCCGATTCAACCATCTCAGACGAGGATTCCAAGTCGTCTTCTTCTGGCCAGGCGGAGATTCCCAAAGATTCCACTACCCAGGCGGAAACTCCCAAAGATTCTTCTGTCACCGCGGAAATTGCCAAAGATGCGGAAACTGCAAAAGATACTGGCAAATCGCCCAAAATCCAGCAGGTAGCAAGTAGACGATTCTCCATGGGCAGAAGGCGGTAGAAACAAGCTCTGATTGGTCATTCTGA
Organism: Pirellulales bacterium; assembly: GCA_963820545.1. Lineage (GTDB taxonomy): Bacteria > Planctomycetota > Planctomycetia > Pirellulales > Thermoguttaceae > CAWGAJ01. Next base: position 642,597 of record CAWGAJ010000002.1, on the reverse strand, counting down.
GCAAAGCGAAGAATCTCCGCAGCTCTCGGCTACCAGCCTAAAGCTACAGTCTACAGCATATAGCCTTTACCGAGATCCTTCGCTGCGCTCAGGATGACATTTGAACTTTTCAGATGTTTCTATGTGTCCGTATCCTCGTCGCTCAGGCCGTAGCGGTGGATTTTGCGGTCGAGCGTGGATCGCTCGATGCCTAGGATGCTGGCCGCTTTGCTCTTGTTCCAATTAGTGTATTCGAGCGTATTGAGGATGTGCCGCCGCTCCAGGTCGTCGAGCGAAAAAGGGGCGAATGGTTCGTTGCCCACCGGCACATCCGTATCGCCGGCGGTGGAAAGTTTGGTCAACAGCAGATCCTCTTCGCCGATCTCTTGTCCGCGGCAGAGCACCACTGCCCGTTCCACGACGTTCTTCAACTCGCGCACGTTGCCCGGCCACTGGTAACTCAGCAGTTTTGCCTTGGCCTCGGCCGTGAAGCCCTGGATTTTCCGTCCGGTTTCGCTGATGAAGCGCTGCAAAAAGTAATCGGCTAAAAGCGGGACGTCTTCGGGGCGTTTGCGCAAGCCGGGCACGACGATTTCCAACACGCGCAGACGGAAGAACAGATCGCGGCGAAAACGGCCTTCGGCGATATCTTTTTCCAGATCGCGGTTGGTGGCGGCGATCACGCGCACGTCGACGGTGATCGGTTTGCTTCCGCCCACGCGCTCGAAAGGATGCCCTTCCAGCACGCGGAGGAATTTAGCCTGAATGCCGGGACTCATTTCGCCGATTTCGTCGAGCATGAGCGTGCCTTTATGAGCGGCTTCGAACTTGCCGATCTTGCGTTCCGTGGCGCCGGTGAACGCGCCGCGTTCGTGGCCGAACAATTCGCTGGCCAGTAGTTCGGCGGATAAGGCGGCGCAATTCAGGCAGACGAAGACGTTGTCGCGGCGCGGGCTGTTGGAGTGGACGGCGCGGGCCACCAGTTCCTTGCCCACTCCGCTTTCACCCCGAATCAATACCGTGGCGTTGCTGGAGGCCGCCCGACCGATCTCCTCGGTCACTTGCCGGATCACCGCGCTGCGGCCGAGGATTTCGCTGCGGACCCCCAATCGCTCGCGAAGCTGAACGTTTTCGGTGCGGACTTGGGTCAGGTTTTCGGCCAGTTCCTGGCGGCGGATAAGGTTTTCCAAAGCCACGGCCACGGTATCGGCCACGGCCAGGGTAAACTCCAGATCGTCGGGATCGGGGGCCAACTCGACGTTGGTCGAGTAGAGGTGAATCACGCCCTGGATTTGCCGCCCGCGGCGAATCGGCGCAGATCACGCTGGTGGCGAGGATTTCGCCTTGACTATCGCGGTTGCCCAGCGCGCTGTCGCCCATCACGTTGCGGGCCAAGACGGCCTCTCCTTCGCGCATCACCGTGGAGCTGAGAAAGTTCGATACGCGATGATACTTATGTTGCGAGGTGCTGTGGGAGGCAATGATTTCCAGATCATTGCCCCGCGGTTCACCTTGAAAATTGCGGGGGAGCAAGAGCACGGCGCCGGAATCGGTTTGCGTGTCTTCGGCCAGTCCCTTGAGGGCCGTCTCAACCAGCGACGTGACGTCGGGCGCCTTGGCCAGCTCGAAGGCCAACCGGCAAAGCTTGGCGGCCGCCCGGCCGATCTTCGAAATCCCGCTTTCCTCTTCTTCACCGGGTATGAGAAATTTGGTTTGCACCCGGCGATGTGTAATCGTCGTGGGTTCGGCGGGGGTGAGCACACTGGCATCTTCTCCGGCGTCTTCTTGGACAACCGCAGTATCCGGCAATCCCGTGCGACGGACCAACGTGCTCGTATCGGAAGAAAAAGCCTCCGACAGCTTATGCACAAACACCAACTGTGTGTGCCCGATGCGGATCACGTCGCCGGGTTTCAACGACCAGTCGCCGATCACCACTTGCTCGCCCACGATCGTGCCGTTCCGGCTGTCCAGATCGCGCAGCGTCCACTGTCCGCTGGCCATGAACACTTCCACGTGCGTGCGACTGCAACGTTCGTCTTTAATTACGATCTGGTTGGTCGGCGCACGACCTATCAGCACCGACTGTCCCGGCACAAGCCGAAAGACGTCGCTCCACTTACTACCTTCACGAATTACAAGATAAGCTAACTGCGCCACTTAATTGCCCCCTCATTCGGTGGGCACACACGAAATAACTTCTGGCATATGGACTGTAGCAAAATCGCACACTCTAATTCTAAATTACCCAGGATGGGTCTAATTATGCAAGATGCTACAGTGTTTTTCTTGCAATTATTTTCTGAGGGGATTAGGCTATAAATACCCAGAAAATTGATAATACCATTGGGAGGCTTCTGATGATCTGCCGAAAATTCTTGGTCCACGGTCTGTTTTCTTGGTTCGTTGTATCCTTGGCGGTGGCAATATTCACATTTCCCGCCATAGTCTATGCCCAAGCAGCAGCTGGGCAACAAAATGTAAATGTAACAGTCCAACAACCTCCCACGACAAATTTTGCTTATCCTGCTTATACAAGGTCGGTCGGAGGTGTGGCTATTGACTCCGAAGGCATACTGGAAAACGTCCAGACCGACGCCTTGGGTCAGTTGTCCAAACTTCGCGTCGAGGCTTTGCACAAAACGCCCGCCGATCTGAATGTTTTGACTAACTTGCGCAAAATCTCCTTAAGGCGCCTGGAAACGGCTATCCAGCAGGGCGTCAAAACCGGTAAACCTTTGCCCGACGAAATACGTCTTCTCGCCGGCCTGCAACAAATTCAATACGTCTTTGTTTATCCGGAACAAAAAGACATTGTCGTGGCCGGCCCGGGAGAAGGTTGGAAAGTAGACGGCCGGGGAAACATTGTGGGCATTACCACCGGCAGACCAGTGATGCTGTTGGACGATTTGTTGGTGGCCTTGCGAAGTGCGCAGGCCGCGGCCCAAGGCGGAATCCGCTGCTCGATCGACCCCACGGCCGAAGGTCTTACCCGGTTGCGCAGTTTGGTGAGCACTTTGAAGACGATCAATAATCCGCAGACCGCCACCACGGCGATTGAAGAAACTCTGGGAATGCAGCAGATTATGGTGGCCGGCGTGCCTGCCTCCAGTCATTTCGCCCAGGTCATGGTGGCCGCCGACTATCGCATGAAGCGCCTGGCGATGAACTTTGATCCTCCGCCGGCCGGCTTAAAGCTCCCCAGCTTTTTGCAGATGCTTCCGGCAAGCGGTCGAGGCATGAGTAATCTGCTTCCCCGCTGGTGGCTGGAACCAAGCTATGAACCCCTCTTGCGCAATGGCGACGGTTTGGCCTGGGAACTTCGCGGGGCCAGTGTCAAGGCCATGACCGAGGAAGATTTTCTCACCAGCACCGGTTCGCGCGAACACACGGGCAAAGCCAATCCCATGGCGCAAAAATGGGCCGATAACATGACCAACCAATACGACGCCCTGGCAGTGGCCGAGCCCATCTTCGGCGAACTGCGCAATTGCATGGAATTGGCCATTGTTGGCGCGCTGATCGTGAAAGAACGGCTGCCGGAAAAAGCGGGCTACAGCCTGCCGGTGCTACTAAGCTCAAACGACCTGCGCCCGGTGGAATTCAACGCCCCCAAGCAGGTGCCCAGCCGCGCCAGCGTCCTGGAAAAAAGTCGTAATTGGATCATTAGCGCCTCGGGCGGCGTGGCGATCAATTCCTGGGCCATTGCCGACAAAACCCGGCAAAGCGACGCCGTCGCCCCTGTTCGCGCCAAAGCCGCGGCAACAAACGATACAAAATGGTGGTGGAACTAAGGGCAATTCCACGCACCATTATACATTTCAAAACGGCCGGACGAGGAAAAACTCCTCCGGCCGTTTCGATTTTTAAGGGTTCAGAGTTCGGGGTTCAGGATTTCGGTATCGAGACTCAGCTCTGTATCCAAATGTCATTCTGAACCCTGAACCCTTATTCTTCGATGTCTTCGGCGTAACCGGGTGGAAACGGGTTGGCAAGGTCGAGGAGTTGCTCATCTTTTGAAACATCTTCAGGGCGGGCCTGTATATCTTCTGATTTGGTCTGTGAAAGAGATATGCCGCCGGCTAATTCCTGCTTCATCCATCGCTCCAGTTCCGATTGGCCGCCGAATTGTCTGACCCAATATTCCACGTCCTCGGCCAAGAGCGGTACTAGCGGCCGTTCGGGCGATTCCGCAGCCGCCTCACGCCGGGCAAGACGCTTTTGCACAAGTTCCTTGTACCAAACATCGCTGTCCACGGCCTTGGCCTTGCGCCGCCGGGCAGCGCGCTGCAGGCGATGATCGCTGGAGACCACAGTCAACCGCCTGGGAGAAGAGTGTTGGCCAATCAATTCTTCAATCAAACAGTCGGCGTCAGGCCAGCGCGCGGCAAAGAGCACTTCAATTCCGCGATGTTTTATTCTGCTGGGCAATCCCCAAGGGGCCTCGCGGGAGTCGAAAACCACGATGGTTTGCGAGATTTCTCGGGACTCAAGCGATTCGGCCAGAAAATTCAGCAAGGCCAAACGTGCCCGTTCCAGGCTCCCCGGCCCTGCTTCCCCGCCGAGAATTCCCGCCATATACAGCAGATTATAACCGTCGATGAGTAAAGGCATGAAAAAGAAAGATGAGGGATGAAGGATGAATTAAAAACTCAGAACGCAGAACTCAATATGCAGAATTGAAAACTGATAACTGAAAACTTTAAATAACCCGCTTGCGTTTTCGCACTGCCCACTGCCCACCGTCCACTATTCTTTATCCCTTCTTAAATTTCACCCGGCCGGCGACGATGACGATTTCTGCCCGGCCGATAAGTTCCCAGCCGCCGAAGGGAGTATTCGTGCTTTTTGAACGGAACCCGGCAGGATCGACTTTCCAGCGGACTTTAGGGTCGATAATAGTGATGTCGGCGTCCGCGCCGATTTTTAGCGTGCCTTTGTTTATGCCCAGGATATGGGCTGGATTAATGGTCATCTTTTGGATCGCGGCCGGCCAGTCGAGGTGACCCGGTTCTATCAATTTTGTGATCACCAGTCCCAGCGCGGTTTCCAAGCCCACGATGCCGAAAGGCGCCTGGTCCAACTCTTGCATTTTCTTTTCTTTTGCGTGCGGAGCGTGGTCCGAGGCAATGGCGTCGATTGTGCCGTCGGCCAAACCGGCGATGATCGCCTCTACGTGTTCCTGGCCCCGCAGCGGCGGATTCATCTTGTAGTTGGAATCGAACGTGCGCAGGCATTCGTCGGTGAGCGTGAAATGATGCGGCGTGACCTCGGTGGTTACGCGCACGCCGCGGCGCTTGGCGCGGCGCACGGCGTCCACTGCGCCGGAGGTGGAAACGTGCATCAGGTGAAATCGCCCTCCCGTGGCTTCGGCCAAGGCGATGTCGCGGCTGGCCATCACGTCCTCGGCGGCGGCGGGCATGCCCGGGAGGCCCAAAACCAGCGCCGTCAGCCCCTCGTGCATCACGCCGTGTTCGGTGAGCTCGCGGATTTCCGAATGGTTCAGTACCGGCTTGTCGAACATCAGGCAGTATTCAAACGCCCGGCGCATCAGTTCGGGATTGGCGATCGGCGCGCCGTCGTCGCTAAAGGCCACGGCGCCGGCCTTGACCAATTGACCGATTTCGGCCAGTTCTTTTCCTTCCCGGCCTTTGCTCACGCAGGCCACAACAAAGACATTGCAGTTGTCGGCCTCGGCGGCCTGATGACGGATGAACTCGACCACGCCTTGACTGTCCACCGGGGGATCGGTGTTGGGCATGCAGGCGATCGAGGCAAAGCCTCCGGCCAATGCGGCGGCAGTGCCGCTTTCAATCGTCTCGTCTTCTTCCCGGCCCGGCTCGCGCAGGTGGACGTGCATGTCGATCAGCCCGGGACAAACGATTTTGCCCGCGGCGTTCAGGAGCGTCTGCTCGCCGTGGGGCTGCACATCGTATGCCGCGATGCGCCCATCAGCGATAAGAATATTCGTGATCCGATCCATCTGCTGGGAAGGATCGATTACTCGGCCGTTTTGGATCAATAGACTGGACATGTTAGTGGAGAGTGGTTAGTGGAGAGTAAATTTATTTACCGAATTGCTAGGGTATCATTTGCAAGGGGAACATTCAACATACCAAAAAGTGCGCCTAAGCCAATGGTCAGCAAGGCCACGCCGATGAGCGCACAGGGGATATTCGCCCAGCGCTGGGCGTGGGGAGTGGTCCAAACGCCCCAGGTGATGCCCATGGTCCACAGGCCGTTGGCCAGGTGATATACGGCCGCGGCAATGCCCACCGCGTAGATTATCGGCAAAAAACTCGATGCCTTTAGCGCGGCTGCCACCGAGACGGCGGCATGTTCGTAATCGAATTGTGCGCCGCCCAGCGGCCGGGCCACGTGCGCGGTCCACCACTCCCAACGGAACCAGCCGTGCATGTGGAATACGTGAAAAAGAATGAATGCCATGGCGACCACGCCGGTCCAGCGTTGCAGGGTATAGCGCCAGTTTTCCAGATAGGGATAATACCGCAAGTTGCGCTTTCCCCGGGTCACGATAATCAAGCCGAGTATCCCGTGCAACAAAATCGGCAGGAAAATCGTGGCCCATTCCAAGATAAACAAGCTAATCGGGCCAAGGCGGTGAATAATATCAACGCGCATTTGAAACGTATCCGCGCCATCGAGGATGCTGGCGTTGGTAACCAGGTGGAAACAGAGAAATCCGCCCACGGGAATCAATCCCAGCAGCGAATGCAATCGCCGCACGACAAATTCATGCCGTCTGAAGATCGATGCTATAAAAGGGATGTCCATGGAGGGAGTTTTCAGTTTACAGTGGTCAGTTTACAGTACCCAACAGCTTTCAGCCTTCAGTCTTTAGCGTTTCTTATTATCACGTCAACCTAGTTTTAATGGTCTTCCGTGGGAATAAGGGCAAAATGATCGATTCGTTAATCGTCACACGCATCTCGATTGTGGATATGGCGTTCGATAAGACTGCCTGTTGACATGAGTGCCAATCCAAGTATGAAAATCAATCTTTTTATCTCAAAATCTGTAGCCCAAACCATTATAATGATACCCAAACCGAATCCAGCTATGATGCCAGCTAAATATTCACGGGTGATATGAAAACGTGGAAAATGATACCATTTCATCTTTATTTTTTCCGGCTTTGTGTCCATAAAACCACCTATTTTTATTAAATATATGCCCCCAATTTTGAACGTGTAAACTAACCCGGCACAAGTGCCGAGGCTAAACCATTATTTCGCGACCAACGGTCGCGGCTTTATGGATATTTTTCTCTCCTCTCTCCGCTCTTCACTTTCTTTACAATTCCTTTGACCGTATCACCACCAGTTTTTTGATTTGCATATCTTCCATGGTATATTGAATTCCGCCCGTGCCCAGACCCGACTCCTTCAGTCCGGCAAAGGGCATCCAATCCACGCGGAAAGCGGTATGGTCGTTGACCATTACCGTGGCGGCGTCCAAGCGCCGGGTGACGCGCAGGGCCGTGTCCAGGTCGCGGGTAAAAACCGCCGCTTGAAAGGCATAAGGCAAGGCATTCGAGCGGGCAATGGCTTCATCGAGGCTCTGGCAGGAATAAACGCAGACCACCGGCCCGAATACTTCATGTGTGCTTACGCGTACGTTGTCTGGCGGATTATAAAGCACGGTCGGGGCGTAATAACGCGAGGAGATTGCACGTGCTCCGCACAAGGCTTCGGCTCCTCGGCCGATGGCTTCCTGAATCCACTGATCAACCCGTTTTACTTCCGATTCACGGATCATTGGGCCGACCTCGGTATCGGGCAGCGTGGGATCGCCGACCTTCATTTTTCGAGCTATTTCGGCCAAGCGCTCGGCAAACCCTCGGGCGATTGATTGATCCACGTACACCCTTTGCACTGAAACGCACACCTGTCCGGCATGATAATATCCGCCTTTGGCGATCAGGGGCAAGGCATTATCCACGTCGGCATCGGCCGCCACCACAACCGGCGCTACGCCGCCATGTTCCAAGGAACAGCGGGCGCCGGGCGCCAACTTGCGCGCAACTGCCAGCCCACCCGGCCACTGCCGATGAAACTGAAAAAACCCAAACGCCGGTCGGCCACCATCTCAGCGGCCAAATCATTATCGGTGGTCACAAGGGCTTGGCACCACTCGGCGGGCAGGCCCGCTTCGCGCAAAATGCCCACGAACCGGAAGCACGAAAGCGGTGTGGCCTTGGCCGGCTTGACGATTACCGGACATCCGGCCGCCACTGCCGGACCCACCTGGTGGACAATCAGATTCAAGGGATGATTAAACGCGCTAAAGGCCGCCACCACGCCGATCGGCTCGTGTTGCGTGAATGCCAACCGACCTGCGGAAGCGGCATTGAGATTCATGGGAATTTCGCTGCCCGATTGGGTGCGCAAGTGCTGGATACAGAGTTTGATGCCATCTATTGCCCGGTCGGCCTCGACGCGGGAATCCACGAGCGGTTTGCCGCCTTCGCGCGCGGCCTCCAGTGCTAATTGATCTCGCTCAGACTGCATCATCACGGCGGTTTTTTCAAGTATTTCGATCCGCTGCGATGGTTTAAGCCAGGCGTCACGGTTGCGGAACAAGGCGTAGGCGTTGGTAAAAGCTGTTTCCACGGCCGCCCGATCGGCCTGCTCCACTGTGGCGATGAGCGAACCGTCGTGGGGAGAACGCACCTCGGCCTTGGCCTTCGCCGGTTTTGCACCGGGGACCATCAGGGGAAAATATTCCGGCATAGTAACTCCTCATTCCCACGGTCCACATGGGAACGCAATTTATCTTCGTTATCGTCGTTCCCACGCGGATCGCGGGAACGGTTAATCAAGTTTCCCATGCCATTATATTTCTCTAGGCAAAGGCGGAGATAATGATAATAGATGCCCTAAAGTGCCTTGCGTTTTTCTTCGATGAACCGCACATGATGCGAAATATGGGCCGTTCTGCGTTTTACCAGATCTTCCAACGTCATGCGTCCGTATTCCGAATGTATGCCGCATCGCTGGAAATCAGTCTCTTTCAATGTCCCCAAGATACGCGCAATCTGTTTGCGAATCATTTCGATCAACGTCAGTTCTTCTTCAAGATCGCGGCTCTGGTAGGCCAGGCGCGCGGCAAAAAGGTTTTCGTCGCCACTGTACAATGTCGGTTCATTTTCGGCAATCACCCGTTTGATCCGGTCGGCCCCCACAATCTCGAAATCGGCCAGATGGCAGACTACTTCCATGGTAGACCACTTGCCGGGAATCGGCCGGGCAAGCAATTGCTCTGGTGACATTCCCGCCACTGCTTTGCGCAAAATGGAGGGGCCGGCTAAATAATCCGCAATGATTGTTTGGTGATTCATAAATGTTCCTGAGCATGAGGATCATTTTTTCACGCCGGACACACAAGTTTCTCAAGCTTTTCGCTTAGTTTCATATTTTCGGAATAATCCACCGGGCAGTCAATGACCACCACGGTATTGTCGGCAATGGCCTGCTTGAGGATCGGCGCCAACTCATCGGCCGCTTGGACGCGATAGCCCTTGGCCCCGAAACTTTCGGCGAATTTGACGAAGTCGGGATTATTAAAGCGCACGTTGCTGATGCGGTTGAAATGCTGTAGTTGCTGCCACTCGATCAGCCCGTAACCGTTGTCGTTCCAGACGAGCGCCACCAGCGGGGCGCCGATGCGCAAAGCGGTTTCAAGCTCTTGCGAATTCATCATGAAGCCGGCGTCGCCGGTCACCGTGACCGCGGTTTTTTCCGGAAAGGCCAATTTGGCGGCGATGGCCCCGGGCAGGCCGATGCCCATGGCGGCAAACCCGTTGGAAATAATGCAGGTATTCGGCCGTTCGGCCTGGTACATGCGGGCCATCCAGATTTTATGGGCCCCGACGTCGCAAATTGCGATCGCTTCCGGGGCCAGGGCCTGGCGCAGATCATAGACGATTTTTTGCGGCTTCAGGGGAAACGATTTGTCGTCGGCATATTCGGACATCTCGTTGACAATCGCCCGACGCACGCTCTCCAGGGGAAAAGTTTGCTTGGGATTGACCAGCTCGACCACGCTGCGGAGCGCCGATCCCACGTGACCCTGCACCTCCAAGGCCACGTTGTAGTGCTCGTCGACCTCGGCGGGAATGGCGCTAAAATGGATGATCGTGTGCCGTTTGTCCGGATTCCAGGGATGGGGATGGTACTCGACCATGTCGTAACCCACACAGATAATCAAGTCCGCCCGGTCAAATGCGCAAAGCACATAATCGTGGGCTTTTAATCCCACGGTTCCCAGGCACAAGCGGTGCGAGGACGGGATCACGCCTTTAGTCATGAAGGTTTCGACCACGGGAATGTTGAGCTTTTCGGCAAAGTTCAGCAGGGCCTCGGTGGCGCCGCGCGCACCACGCCGTTGCCGGCCAAAATAAGCGGACAGCGGGCCTTATTAATCATTTCAGCGGTGCGCTGAATTTGCACAGGCGAAGGCACCGGCGGCACGGGCTGGTGAACCTTAAGCGGCGCCAGGCCTTCCACTTCCATCTTGGCGACGTTTTCGGGAAAGTCGATGTAGCTGACGCCGAAGCGGCCGGTCTGGGCCTGCTTGAAGGCCTTGCGCACCACCTCGGGAACGGTCTGCGGCTCGATTACCTGGGTGCAATATTTTGAGATGGGGCGGAAGAGATTGACCAGATCGAGTTGCTGGTGACTCTCCTTGTGCATCGCCGTGGTGGCTGCCTGGCCCGAGATGGCCACCATGGGAGCGTAATCCAGGTGCGCGTCGGCCACGCCGGTTACCAGATTCGTGGCCCCCGGGCCCAAGGTGGCCAGACACACGCCGGCCTTGCAGGTCAAGCGCCCATAGACGTCGGCCATGAACGCGGCCGCCTGCTCATGCCTGGTGGTAATAAACTGGATCGTGCTATCCAGCAGGGCGTCCATGATATCCAGGTTTTCCTCGCCGGGGAGACCAAAGAGATATTTAACCCCTTCGTTTTCCAAACAACGGACAAACAGTTCGGCGGCTTTCATAGAGATTAGCTATCAGCAGTCGGCTATTAGCGGTCAGCTTTCAGCTTTGGAAAATAAACAATTATAACGGGGGATTATATGCCTCATTGTCGCGTGAGGCAAGATAAGACCGCCGGCGCATGATTTTCCAGTAAAGCATGGCCCCCAAAGCTGTGAAAAGAAGCACGGATATCGCCGGCTCGGGGACCAGCGAAAGCGTGCCGTTAAGATAAAGATTGCTGGTATCCCAGAAACGATTGCCGTCGAGCTGGGGCAGGTCCAAGGTGGAAAACGCGCCGATCAGACTGCTGAAATTCATGATATCGAAGACGTTGCCGGCACTAGGCGAGAAGCTGTTGATGAGCGAAAGTCTCAGTTTACTGCCGGTCAGAAGTGAGAGATGCCGGTGGAATTCAAGACATCGTATAACTTTCCGGGCGTGGTGCCGCCAAGTTCGATATCCAGGACGGAACCGTTGCCGAAGGTCATATCGTCGACGGTGAGTGATCCGGCGCTTTCGCCCGGGGCCACCGTGCCCAGCACTGTCACGGCCCCGGCGATGGCGCCTTTACCTTCAATTGTTTGCCCGACTCCTAAGGTATAGGCACTGATGCCGGAGACGTCGAAGATTCCCGTGTTGATGTCGATGAGGTTGCTGGCCAGGGAACCGCCCTCGGCGAGTTTCAAGGTACCGTCATAGATAAACGTGTTGCCGGAGCAGGTGTTGGCGCCTGTCAGAGTGAGAATTGCTGGGCCGTATTTGATCAGTCTTCCGCTGCCGCTGATGGCGCCGGAAAAAGTTATGTCGTCAGCGCGATAAAATTGGAGAGTGCTGTTGTTCAGCACGTCGCCGACAATGGAACCGCTCGTGCCGCCGTCGCCAATGCGCAGCATGCCGGAACTGATGATTGTTCCGCCGGTGTAGGTGTTGTCACTGTAGATAATAAAGTCATCGCCGCCGAGTTTAGTCACGCTGCCGCTGCCGGTAATGGTATCTCGGAAGTTCCTCGAGCCGGCAAGATTAAAGACCAACGAAGCGTTGTTCAAAATAGGGCCGGCGGCCAATCCGTATCCTCCCCCGTTGCCGAATTGAAGCGTACCGGCATTGATGATCGTTCCGCCGGTGTAACTGTTGTTGCCGCTGAGAATCAAGGTGCTGGTTCCCAGCTTGGTGAGGCTGCCGCTGCCGCTGATGGCGCCCGTGAAGGTCAGCTTCCTCGAGCGATTGAAAACCAGCTGGGCGTTATTTATTATTCCGCCGGCAATGGAACCCCTGGTGCCGCCGTTGCCGATCTGTAAAGTGCCGGCGGAAATGACGGTTCCCCCGTTATATGTGTTTACGCCGGTGAGGGAAAGCGTACCAGCGCCGCTTTTGGTCAGACCGACGACATTGTTGCCGTTGTTGGCGATGGCGTTTTGGATAGTCAGATCGGCAAGGGTATGGACGATTCCTTCGTAGCCGGTGGCGGAGTTATTGCCGAAGGTAATCGTGCCGCCGGAGAGCGTATTGGCCGAGCTGCCGGTGCTGAGGATGGCGCCGCTGGTAATGGTGAGGGTACTGCTGCTGTTGACCGCCACTTGCAGCGGTGCGCCGCCGCTATCGAGGACCAGCGAGTTAATGCTGATCGTGTCTGTAGGCGTTGGATCACTGGTGAGTTTGACGTTTTTATCCGCCAAAAAAGAAGAAACGTATTCATCACTGGCAAGCAGGCGCAGACCGTTGTTGCCGTAAGTAACCAGATCGGTTCCTTGCCCGTTGATATCGTTGTCGCCGATCAGATAAGGAACTATTCCGATCTGATCGCCGCTGCCGCTGTTTGAAAGTGGCGGAGCCGAGGTGAATTGGATCTGCGCGATGGCGCCGGAACTGCCGCTGCCCAGGCTGGTTCCCCGGACCAGAGCGGTCGTGCCTGGATTTCGGATCAGTTCAGGTGCGGTTAGGATCGATACATTATTTGCGGCGACGACGGTAAGGGTGGAATGGCCCGAGTCGAGGAACAAAGAGTCGATAGTCTCGCTGGTCCCGGCGGAATTTCCCTGCAACGCCAGTTCCCCGCCGCGCAGCGTCACTCCCGCGGAACTTTGGATGCGATGGGGATGGTTGTCAACCATGTTATCCAAAAGCAGCCTGCCACCGTCGATGTAAACGGCTGAAGAGAGGAGGGCGCCATTGACGCCGGTAAGGGCGAGGGTGCCGGCGCTGACTTTTGTGTTGCCCGTGTAAACGTTGGCGGCAGTCAGACTGACCGTGCCGGAGCCGCTTTTCCGCAGACTTCCCGAGAAAGCGCCCAACAGGCCGTCAAAGCGGGCATCGGCATGGACGTCGCAGATCACGCCCTGGATCAGGGTGTCGCCGTTGCCGCTGATGGTAAGCGGACTGATGTGGAGGTTGACCGCGCCGCTGAGCGTAAGTGTTTTGCCGCCGGCCACGGTCCACTGCTGGGTGCGCCGACGGTGACCTCGGAGCCGATCAAGGCATTTTCATTTGCCGTAATGCCGCCGTGGGTGACAATGAGCGAACCGCCGCTGAGGGCGTATCCTGCGGCGCCGTTTTGGAATGTAATGGCATGAGTGCTGATATTGTTATCGACGTTAATGGTGTAGGTTCCGCCGCCGGAGGCAAATACCGCAGCATCTTCGCCGTTTCGCCAGGTATTCAGTTCCGTGCCGTTGCTGCTCCAATTGCTGGTGCTGGTCGACCAAGCGCCGCTCCCGGCCTGATAACCCGGGGAAGCGGACGTATCGAAGGTAAACGCGTGCGCAGGGCCCGTGGCGTAGGCGGGGCTGGTAATCGCCGTTTGCATATAGCTTCCAAAAGTGCTGTAAAGAATTTTTCCATATCCTTGATCGCCCCACCAATTCCCCCAACTGTTTTTCACAATAAAATATCCGCCGCCGGGCAGACTAGGATCGTCGTGGAAACCGGTAATCAACACGGCGTGGCTGCCGCGCGGACTGCCGTGTTCGGGGCCATACCAATCGTTATCCACCGTCATTTCGGTAACGAGGGGGCCATAAAGTTTGAGATTGTTCTTAATCACCTCGGCGGTGCTGACAAAATATGTAAAGGAATCGATTTTATAGACCCTCTCTTCCCAGCCCGGTGATAGCGGCCAAAGGGGAGAATAATTGGTTTTGGTAAACGGCAGTTCTTCTTCGGTAACCACGCCGGTGCTCTGGAAATAGGCCACCGCGATGTCGGGCACGCCGCCGTATATGGCATCGCCCACTCCGGCGCAGGCGAGTTGTTGTTCAGAAAGGTCCGGATCGTACGTGGGATCGTTGCGGGTGATCTTATACATCGACTCCAATGCCCCCACTGTAGAAAACGCCCAACACATCCCGGTATGGTCCTGATACTTGACGGGCGTGAGAAAATTCATTCCGCCGACGTTGCGCCAGTCAAAATCTTCGCCGTACAATAAATCCGCTGTGAGGAAAACAGCCAGCAAAATCGGCAAAGCGGAGAAAACAGTTTTTCTCCACTTTGCAAAGCCGATTACAGACGGTGTTTTCGTACTCGTCTTGTGCGCTGACATTTTATATCTCGAAAAGTTTTCTCTCAAAAAGATCATCTGCTTTTGCGTTCGCTATCCGGCGGAGAGGCCGCATCGAGGCCCCGGGGCAAAATATCAAATGCGCCGGCCGGGAAGGAACAGCCCGATTAAAGAACGCACCCGCAGCCGCTTGGCAAGGAAATAAACTACAATATTTAATGCCGGGTGCTTACGCTGCCTCGAAGTATTTGATATTAACAGGTTCACATGTAATAATAACAACAATTCGCATGCCCGTCAACAATTTAGGGAGTTCTGCATGGTTAATGTTTGGGTAGCAGCTACCCCTTTTCCGGGTGTAGGCAGAACAATTGCCGCACAAACTTCGTATTTTTGGCTATACAGGACTCAATAAGTATGATAACAAGACGAACATATCCTTATATAGGTCGTGTTAGAGGACCTAAACAAACAAATGCCCAAACACCTCCCGCGACTTGACATCAGGGGGAATTTTGGGTAAATCACAAAATGTATAGTGTTCATGCAAATTGGCAACTTTTTTCAAAGGAGTTAATGCCCATGGTTCTTGGTAACGCAAAATTTATCTTACTGACGTCTGTGGCCGTATCGCTGATGCTGATGATGCTTTCTTTACCCGCCATCGCAGCGGAATCCGTCTCAGTTGGTTCGCTCGATCTGAGCAAGGTTCGGCAGGAATGGGGTGAACCTCAAGCTGACAAATCCGTCGATGGCAACCCTCTGACCATCGGCGGCAAAACTTATGAAAAAGGACTAGGCACGCATGCAGCCAGCGCTATCTGGATTGATCTGAAGGGCGACGCCGAACGCTTTACCGCTTACGTGGGTGTGGACGACGAAGACAATGCTAACGGTGGCACTGTGGAGTTTCGCATCGTCGGCGACAAGCGTGAGCTTTGGAAAAGCAAAGTTATAAGTTCAGGGATGCCCGCCGAAAAGGTCGAAGTGGATCTTAAAGGCGTGAAAACTTTGCAGCTTTTGGTCAGTGACGGCGGCGATGGAATCGATCACGATCACGCCGATTGGGCCGACGCCAAAATCGAGTACTCTGGCGAGCCTCCAGTAACCATCGCCGTGCCGCCCGAATCCACCGCGACCACTACACCTTAAGCGCTCCCTGAGCAGCGCATCAACGGCGCCAAAATGTTCGGCGTCCGGCCAAGAGCGTCAATCCGGCAAGGATTAATGAGATAATGCTTGCCGGCTCTGGCACGGGCTGCATGGGTACATCGCCGTTTGCAGCGCCGCCGCTAGCGGAAATGCTTAGTTTTGCGCCAGACTCGATTCTCAAGTGAGAAATCACGAGGCTACTCGCCGTAACTTGGGCGGAAACTACGCCGTTGCCCACGATCAATGCGCCGCCGCCTGTTATCTCGCCCATGGTGGCCGAGAGGGAATCGATCTCCAAGGAACCGCCGGCAATAGACGTGGAACCGACCGCGACCGCGTTGCCTTCAAGGATCAAGGCGCCGCTGTTGTTTTTGGTCAACTTGCCGCTGCCTAAGTTCATAAGTCCGCTTACGGTGGCAATGGCCCCTGCATCGGTGATGAATGTCAAATCCTTGTCTGTTCCGGCGATGCCCGAGGAGTTGGTAAAGTGGAGGGCTGCATTGGCATCGAGTTTAATCGATGTCAGATCGGCCAGCGTGACCGCCCCGCCGTAGTCTACCGTAGAGGAACTGCTGATGCGCAATGCGCCTCCTCCGCCTCCTCCGCCGCCGCTTAAGGAAAGCGCTTCATTGCCGATGGTCAAGGATTGACCAATCAGCAGACTGGCGCCATTTTGCACGATGGTGCCCGCCGCCGTGTTGCCCAGCGCCGCGGCGTTTCTTACTTCCAACACGCCGCTGTTGACGGATGTGGAGCCGGAGTAAGTGTTTGTCCCGGCTAAGGCGATTGTGCCGGCGCCGGTCTTGATAAGCGCGAGACTGCCGGCGGTATTTTGAATAATTCCACTAAACGTCGCGGTGGCGTCGTTCGCACCTAGCGTCAGCACGGGACTGCCGGCCACGGTGTTGTCGACCGTGCCGCTTCCCGAAAGTCCGTTTATGGTCTGATTGAAACCACTCAAGTCGAGTTTTGCCCCAGTGGAAATCGAGACCGCGCCTTTGCCGGCGCCGTAAGGCAATACATTGTTCGCGCCGATTTTGAGAATTCCGGTGGTAATCGTAGTTGCGCCGGCATAGGTGTTAGCGCCTTCCATGGTGAACGTGCCGCTGCCGGCCTTGACAACGCCACCACTGCCGGAAATGACGCCGGAAAATGTCGTGGAGGTGTTATTGCCGCCGAGGGTGAGCGTGCCAGAACCCAAGAGCACAGAACTGCCGGCCACGCCCGACAGTGAACCGATCTGCTGCGTGGCGCCGTTCAGATCGAGCGTGGCGCCGCCGGCGATCGTCACGTTGGTGGCGGCGGGAAGCGAGCCGAAATTGCTACTGCCTTGATACAGCGATGAGACCTGCGATGCCGAGAGCGCCTGGTTGTAGAACTGGACGTTGTCGAGCAATCCATTGAAATTGACCGTTCCGTCGCTGGGGACCGTATTGGTGGAAACGCCCAGACGAACGACCGAGCCGATGTCGGCATTACCGAAACTGCTGTTGCCGGCGGAGAGCGGCTGTGCCACACCGTCCACGTAAATCGCATAAGTTCCAGCATTGTTGACATACGTAACCTGATGCCAGGCGCCGTTGTTGACCGATGCGGTGCTGGTTGATCCTGGAAGAAGCCACCTGCCCAGCGCACGGCGCTAGGGATGCCGCCGCTGCCCGGGCCGGTGCCGTCGCCAAGGTAGAAGATCGTATTGCCATACGCCCAGCCGGAACCGTTGCCCTTGGTGAGAATGCTCGCACCGGCCGTCGTCGTTTTCACCCATGCGGAAACCGTCCAAATTCCGGTATTTTCCAACTTGGTAATCGAATTGTTAATATCAACCGATGCACCTCCGGACAGGCTGACGGCGTTGCCCGATTGCCCACCGGAGACGATCGTTGCACCATTGGCTAGAGTTCCGTTCATGCCTGTCCCCCCGGTGCCGTCGTTTATGACGGTGGTGCCGCTTACGTTGTCGAACGTGTAGTTGGCCACTGATGTAACTGGAGCGAGCCGAAGCGTGCCACCGCTGATGACGGTGTTTCCGGTGTATGTGTTGTTCCCGGCAAGGGTGAGCGCGAAATTGCCGGCCTTGGTGAGCGAACCGGTACCGGAGATGTTCGAGGAAATCCTGATTGCTCCTTGGGCGGCGTCGATCGTCGGGCTTCCCGTAACGGTCACGTGGCCGGCAAGTTGAAAGAGATCGCCCGAACCACTCGCGTGGCGAACATAACCTCCATCGAGAATGAGGTTGTTGATCGTCAGAACTCCCGTTGTGCCCACTCCTTTGAACAATAGTCCGCCATTGATGCCGTTGGTGTTGTTGATGGTGAGCGAATCGCCGGCGAAGGTGAAACTCGGCGTGGTACCGGCGGGGTTGTAAGTGTCCAAAGGAGTCCGGAGCATGTAGTTTCCGGTGGAATACGCCGCACCGGGGTGAGCGAAGTAGTTGTCGCTCCACCCTTGATAACTACTGTTGCTCCAACCACCGCCGAACCAATTGAACGCGGACGTGCCAACCGGGTCGGACGCCGTCAGCGTGACGGTTGTTGCGGACCATGGATCAGCGGACACGCCATTGCCCATGTCCTGCCTCATCGCGTACATGAGCGCGATGTTGCGCATGTAGATGCTGTCGTTGACCACCTCGCTGTCGTAGTTCAATCCATAAGGCCAGAAATGCTGGGTGTTGCCGTGAAGGACGGCCCCGTCCCCGTCGAACTGCTGGATTAGCCTGTTCATCTTCGAGCCGGTCCAGATGTGGGTGCCGGTCCACAGGTTGGACCAGTTCCAGTACGTGCCGGAACCGAGGTAGTGGTTGGATTCATGCTGAGCAACGCGATCGGCGGGCCAAGTACCGCCGAAACCGATACTGCCGAGGTAGCTCGCCTGCGCGGTCGGGATGCCGGAGTTATAGTAGACGTAAATGTTGTAGTTGCCGAAGTTGCCGTACGCGTTGAAGCGGTTGACCACGAGCTGCATCGCGGTGGTGGCAGCGTTCTGCCTGTCTACGGTGTCCCAGCTTCCGCCGATGGTGAACGTGAGCGCCCCACGGGCGATGGTCGGCGCAGTCACCGCCGCGCATATCGCCATTGCGGCAATGGCGGCTGTCTTCGCCGCGTTCATCTTCCTCAGCATCACGGTTATCCTTTCCACAAAACCGGCAAAAAGCTGTCGAGCTTCCCAAAGTTCAATACCCATGGCGTGATCCTATACTGATAACTGTTAAGAAAGATGATTTCTGACCATAACGCACGTTATATACTAAAGAAAACTAATAATTCAAGTACGGGGGTCGTGGGATGAAAGTTGCAATGAACCTGCCCGCGATGCCCTGCGCCGATTGGTAAGTCTTTCCCAATCCCCAGACAATATTTTTGATGTATTGGCTGAACTGACCCATGCGGACGTAATTGGAATCGGTGCCGTTCCAGATTATTGCCTGCGCACGACCGCCCCCGAAGATCGAGACAGCGGCGCTAATGACCAGCAGCAGAGAAAATTGAAATCGCCTTCTTGTCATAAGGATGGCGCGATAAACAGTTTCATGAAAATTTTTCATTGGGTAACCTCGTTATGAGCTCTTTCCCCCGTCAGAGCGAACGGGGCGGGCATAATCAAGTGTGGGCAGCGGGCCGTATTGTTTTAAATAAGATTTGATGCTATGGAAAATAAAAAATCTTAAAACCAGATCCAGGTTTGAAAAATCCTCTGTTACTTTTACATTTATGGGTGGCGAGGATTGTTTTAAAAAAACTCTCACCCATCCACTAATTATTGCAGGGACGTATGTTAATATAGTCAAAACCCGCATCCAGATCAATAATTAGTGAAAAAACACCTATTATGTCTTGATAAACTTTTTTTACCTAACAAGAAAAATTCAAATTTCGGCGTTTTTTCCCCGGGAACTTGCTAGAACCGCCACTTATGCCAGGCAATGACATAGCCCACTTGGATGAGTAAAGAATATCCTAGCGAAAATCAGAGCCGGGGCGTGCCGCCCCGGCATTGCCGCGATTATTTCTTAAAGGGATGAAAGCGGAGGCAATAGAACGCGCCCAGGATGGTCATCATCGCGCCCCACCAGATATCGGCGTGCAAATAGCTTAAGGCGACTCGTTGCTCCGCCGGCGGATTAATCGCACTATAAATGCCCGTGCCGAAAATGATCACGCCGTATACGCCCAAAAGTGCGCCGATGAAAAACCAGATCGGGATTTGATGTTCGGATTCCATAATCACATCCTTAGCGAAAATTACTACGCGCTTACCAAAAGATAATGTTAATTGCCACCAGGACAATCCCCACCACGGCCGCCCAGAAAACGGGATGTTTATACCAGGGGCAACGCCCTTCGTCGGGCAGGGGCGTCAGGCCATAGACCAGATCCTTTAGTTCTTCATCCGTCTTGGGTTTGGTAAAGAGACTAACGCCGATAGCCACTGATAAGCAGACCAAAAAAGTCCAAAAGGCGCTGTACATGTTCACCGCCATGGGCTTGGCCTTCTCTGAGCGGGCGATGTATTTCGTATGGGCGGGATTGAACGCGGCCGGAACAAAGTACTGTAGCACGTTAGCCGCGTGGACCTGTACGCCCGGTTTCAGCGCCACGGGCACGCCCTCGATGCCGAATTTGTCGGTTTTCCGCGCCATGGCCAGCACCACCTGCGGAGCCAGGACTCGAATGGCAACGAGCTTGCCCCGGTCTTCGCAGGTTGCCGGAAGCAAGATTTCGCCGTCCTTGATTACCATGTTGCCGGAGGATGTCTTCTTGCCTTCCAGGGCAATGGGCACATTGGTGGTTTGAATGTTACCGCTTTCAACCACCACTCGACTGATTTTTTCCAGCCCTTTTTCGCTAATCTTTTCCAGGCTCACCACAACGTCTTTTTCGAGGATTACATTCGGTTGCGGTCGATATCCATCTGGGAACCAGTGGACGAAAATCCACATTGTAATGGAAACGAGAATCGCCGTGAGAAAGCCCCAAAAACCGCCGGCCGAGGTGGCCCGTTTCCACAGCATTCCCAGGATTACCACGCCGAACAGCGGCACGATGAAGAAAAACACCAGCACTTGCAGGAATTCGAGAATATTCGAGAACCAGAAAAGCGCGTAAGCCGTTCCGATCGAAAGCAGCACGCCGATGATCGAACACCAACGGCCCATGCCGACGTAATGCCCATCGCTGCCATTGCGGTATAAAAGCGGTTTATAAACATCGTAAGTCCAAACGGTGGCAAAGGCGGTGACGTTTCCCGCCATGCCTGACATGAAACCGGCGATCATGGCGGTCACGCCCAGACCAAGCAAGCCCGGGCCAAGATAATGGCCCATCAACAGCGGCAGCACGTCGTTGTAAGTCTGGTGAGTAATCCCGGCACGGGGATCGCTTTCGGGCACCAGCACCAAGGGTGAACCGTCCGGGTTGAGCAAGACCGCCAGTCCCAGCAATCCGGGGATCGTGACGATAAGCGGCACGCACATCTTGAGCACGGCCCCGATCACTGTGCCATTCTGGGCCGCGCGGAGATTTTTGGCCACGATCACCCGCTGTACTTGGAGGAAGTCGGTGCACCAATAGCCGAAACTCACGGCCAAGCCCAGGCCAAAGACCATTCCGAACCAGTCGATGCCCATGGGATTACTATCGAAAGAGCCCAGGTTGCGCCAGAGTGAGGTGAAGTCGGCACTGGGAACCGTGGGGTGAATGATTTTCACGTTCTCCTGAATGGTGGCCATCATTTGCTTCCAGCCGCCGGCTTCAATCAATCCAAGAATAGGCACCAGCAGCGTACCCAACCAGATCAGGAAAAACTGCAGCACCTCGTTGAACACCGCAGAGATCAATCCTCCCAGGGTCACATAGACCGCCACGGTCAGCGAGGCTACCCAGATGCTCATGTACATCGGCCAGCCTAGAAGCAAGTGCAGGATTTTAGCCATGGCAAACATGCTGGCCCCGCTCACCAGCACGGTCATAAAGGCGAAGGAAATGCCCGCCAGCGAGCGGCTGGCTTCGCCGTAGCGGAGCTTCAGATAGCCGGGCACAGAGTGCGTTTTGCATATATAGTAAAAGGGCATCATCACCACGGCGAGGAAAAGAATGGCGGGAATGGCACCGATCAGATAGGCGTGCGCCCCTAACATGCCGTATTGATAAGCCATCGCCGACCAGCCCATGGTCTCCAGCGAGCTGAGGTTGGCCGAGATAAAGCTCAAACCGGCGATCCAGGCGGTCAGCTTGCGGCCGGCCAGGAAAAAATCCTCGCCCGTGCTGGTGTATTTTTTCAAGTAGAATCCAATTGCCAACACTATTACAAAATAGATGGTTATGATTAGGTAATCCACCTGGGCTAACTGTAGCAGCTTATCGGCGGCTGCGAAAAGAAACAATTCAGACATGATGTTCCTCGGGCTTTGGAGCGGCGAAAGAAGCAGCGTTCCCCTTAAAAAGCACGCACTTCCGCCGGTTGCCGGGCCGGCTCACACAATAGTACGCACCCTGAAACACACGGTAAAAGACACATTTTAGTTAAGGCATTGGAGGCTCGTCAAGCAGGATAAACTCATCTGGACAAAAAGACGCAATCTTGTTAATCTGCTGCTCCTTTTTCAATCCACCCCTGAATCAAGGAGACGGAAGCCATGAATTTTTTCCACTGGATTCGCGACGGAGTGCATCATGCCGTGCTTTTGGGAGTATCGGATGCGGTCAACGACATTGGCACGCCTGCGCAAGGCGAAGATATCGGCCGCCGCCTGCTGGAAACCGTGCACAACCGTCCGTCGCTGGGAAAGGAAACGCCGACGACGACCGACCGTTCGCCGCGCAAAAAACTCGGCCGCTCGTTGGAGCAGATTCAAGCCGCCCCGGCCAAAACCGGCTGACATAGTAGATAGATGGGTTCAGGGTTCGGGGTTCAGGAATATCCACTATCCCCTAACCACTATTCAGTCTTCCCTTTGTTTCGGCAGGTCTTCGATGCGCAGACGCAACTGCTCAATTTGAGTTTTTTGCGTGGCGGGATCGGCCTGGGGATCAACCGCAATCAGCTGGCCGAGCATGGCGCTTAACTTTTGGGCTGCTTGCTGCCGCTTGGCGACATCGGGCCGGGTAAGTAAAATCAGCCAGACCGAAGGGTCGCCGGCCAGCCAAGTGGCCACTTGTTCCGGCGAGTCGTTGCCGAGCCGTTCGGTTAAGGTTTCGATAATTCGCCGCAGGCGAAACTGCTGTTCGGCGTCCAGCCGGCTGAAATCAAGTTGTTGCAAATAACTGAGCACGACCGGGTTGGCCGCGCAAAGCGCGATCGGCGGCCTGGCGCTTGGCGAAACTTTCGTCGCCCAATTGTTCCACCAGTTCCGCCCAATGTTTCCGCGGCGATATTTCCTTGCTGCCTATCATGCGCAGCAATTCGATCTCCACCGCCGCGGCCGATTCGGAAATTCTCCATTTCGGATGCAGCAGTTCCAAAAGCGGTTCCAGATATTGCTTGGCTTCCTGGGGATATGCCAGGAATAAATGCCAAAGGCTGGCAGCCGGATAAACCTGTTGTTTTCCTTCCGCGCCTACTTTCAGCAGGAATTTCCCTTGCAAGGGCTGGTAGTATTCCACGGGAATTACCGACTCGTCGCCTTTGCCGGCTAAAGTGATATGCAATTTCGAGACCTTGGAGACCTCGATGGAAAACTGCCGTTTGTTGTTCGACCAACGGTAGTTAAAAACTGTCTCGCCGTTATCCGATTGAATGGAAATTTGATCCTGCTGCTGGCCGAAGTTGTTGGCGGATTGGAAATTGCCCACGGGCGAGTTGTCCAGCGATATCCGGCCGGAAACGATGCGGAATTGCAGCCAGCCGCTGCGCACGGCCTGGTGCAAATTTGGCAAGATTTTAAGGTCTTGCGCCCCGGCGACCGTAGCACAGGCTAAAATCACGAGCGCTTTCCACGAGTTTTTGCAGGGGCAGGGCATGGTCTTTGCGCCGGCTGACATTTCCTTGATTGGGAAGGGGACAGGTTCGGTTTGCCGGAAGGGCCCTAAAGGGTGCTTTGCACAAACCGAACCTGTCCCCCTTTTGTCCTTAGTCATTACCATTTTTCGAGGCCATTTTTCGATAGTAGCGCCACCAGAGATAGATACTCACTGCCGCCAAGGCCAGCATGACCACAACCGTGAGCGCGACCTCTCCTTTACGAATCCACTTGGCGATAGCCGTGCCGAAGAGATAGGTCAGCCCGAAAAACGTGCCCACCACCATCGTGGCGCAAAAAAGGTCGATCATTAAAAAACGCCGGAAGGATACGCGCAAGATTCCCGCCGTCAGGTAAACCGGCGAGCGGATCCCCACCAAAAAGCGGGCCACGAAAAACACCTTGAAGCCGTGATTGCGGAACTGTTTTTCGATTTGGGCCTCGCGCTCGGCGGTGACAAACCGCGCCCACCAGGGATGTTCCTGCAACACCGGCCGGCCAAAGTGATACCCGATATAATACATCACGCAGTCGCCGATCAGCGCCCCAAGTAAGCACCACATAAAAGCCAGCCAGGGATTCAACGTTTCATTCGCGCTGAGAATGCCCGCCGCAATAATCGGCACTTCCTCGGGTATGGGCAGCCCGGAACCGGTCAACACCAATACGAAAAATATCAACAGGTAAGAGCCATGTTCTACAAAAAAGGCGGTCATTGCACAAACATCCCTCTACCTCGGGAAAGGAAAGACTCGGGCTTAAATAATGGCTTATCTTATGTGGCGAGAGATCACAAATCTTGAAGCAAACATTCTACCCCGCTCGCTGGATAAACGTCTACGGGAATGATCCTGTTTTCGCTAATCACAAAGCGCTGAAAACCCGATTTGCCAGGCCGGCAAGATGAATTTCAAAATCTTTCCCCCGTCCGGAGGGTGTTAGTAATACCGCTCCGATTTCGGGATGGGTCTGACAATAGGCCAAAGATTTTTCCAGTCCGAGGACATAAAAGGCCGTGGAAAGGGCATCCGCCAATGTTGCCGAGGTTGCGATAACCGTTGCCGCGAGCAATCCCTCGGCCGGATGCCCCGTGCGCGGATCAATGATGTGCCCATAGAGTTTTCCTCTCTGCCGGAACGACTGAAATTGCGAACTTGACGTGCCTATCGCCTGATTGCGAAGCCTGATCTCGCCTACGCGCTTTTTGCTTTGCCACGGATGGGGAATGCCGATGGTCCAAAAATCAGAAAAAAAGGAGACTGGCTCCGAGCCGCCAGCGATTTTCCCTGGTAAACTGGGATCATGCGCGGTGTCTGTCTCCTTTTTTTCTTGATTTATTTCCGAGCCGCGGGCCAAGATGCTGCTTTGTCCCGCGTGCAGCAGGAACTGTTGCATGCCGCCTGCAGTGAGTTTTGCCGCACAGCGCTCCAGTGCGTATCCCTTACCCATGCTGCCCAGGTTCAGTTGCAAGCCTGCCCGGGTAAAACGGATTGTGTTGTGCTCGGCATCGAGTTCCACATATTGAAATCCCACGCGCGAAAGGGCTTGGGAAATCTGCTCTGCACTGGGAACCGCCCGGGCACGATGGGCAAATCCCCACGTTTGCCACAACGCGGTGGAAGTGATGTCCAGCGCTCCCTCGGTTTGCCGCCAAAGGTCTCTGGCCAAACATAACAATCGGAACAGTTCGGGTTCGACCTGGACCGCACCTTGTGCGGCTAACAAATTAATGCGGCTGATTTCGCTGGTGGGGCGAAAGAACGAAATCTGTTCTTCCAGGTTCTCCAACATCTCCAACGTTTCCAGCGCGAGCTGAGCGTCCTGCTCATGACATCCCCTAGGAAAGCGAATCTCAAACTCGCAGGCCATCGCCCGACGCGATACGTGCATCATGATCCCCGCGCTTTCACTAATCATACGCTATGATACCGCGAGGCTAATCCATGGAGATCGCTTCCACAGGGCAGACGTCTACGCACGCGCCGCAATCGCCGCAGGTATCGGCATCGACTACGGCCAAGCCGTCTTTCATCGAAATGGCGTCCAAGGGACACGATTCAACACATGTCTCACAGCCAGTGCACTTTTCCGGATCAACTACTGCGGGCATTGATTTTCTCCCAAAGCAAAATGAAACAGGTAAAACTCATAGTTCAGATTCGTGGCCCGACACCATAACGTATCAAACAGCGGTGTCAAGGGCAGACTAAATTCAGCTTGAACGTTTCCCTACCTTTTTGTCAAGGGTTTCACATTCAGAATGAACAAGTTCCGATTTTACACATTTATCACATCTTCCATTTCAGAATCAACGATAAGTTGTCCCGGAGAGATCGACTAAAAAACGGCAACGTGATCTAATGTATATATAAAAGAGCATATTCCGAGAAGCTTTTTTCGCACCGTAGACGACTTGCTTAGGGATTTTTTACAACGCCAATGAACATTATTCGAGCCAATTGACTATTCGACTGAATACGCAACTGCTTATACAACAAGGTATTCGGTTAATTCCCCGAATCTTTTAACCGGATAGTTGACAGCAATTTTCAAAGGTGTATAATAATCGCCAGTTGTATATTAATAATGTGCGGCTGGAGTATCGGTAAAAAATACTCACCGTTCGCTTTAATTTTTCAAGAGGTAGCGTACGCCAAGCATGGTAACCGCTGTAAGACGCAAAGAATAAATTTGTATTCAGAAGCGTCGAAATGATTTGCGGTTCTTTTCTGTGGCTTGGCAATTGTGAGCAAAGTCCGGTTCCTGCTCGGTGATTTACAGCGCTACCCAACCTTGCTCTTCAAATTTTTTATCTTTCCGTTCTTGTTACACTACGGCAACGTTGCCGTATGGCAGGCTACCGGGTGTCGCGGGACGGTTTTAAGGAGCTTAAATAAATTAATCAGGAATGGACATCCAGTTACAGACACCATTTGTTTTTTTTCAAAACTGGGAGGAGCACGAATGATCGGGAAACGTAACGTAACATTGTGTTTGGTGTTGTCTGCGGCCGTAACATTTTTGGCCGCGCCTGCCTTTGCCAGCTTGCTTGACAACGGAACACCATACGGTAGTTGGAGCGGAAGCACGCCTTTCAGTAGCGTTGGTGTTTACGGGACTTTAATAGGGCATATTGATTGGGTTGTTTTTGGACCGGAAGGTTTCCCTTTCGATAATTACTCGCCAACATCTGGTGAACTATCTTATGTGTACCAAGTGTATAGCACAGGGACGGAACACATTTCCACTTACTATATCCCTATTGATGAACCGGCAGACAACTTTGGTTCGTTTAGCGACGTGCCGAAAGGTGTTTCGGGTGATGTGCCAACTTATATAGATCCTGCAATGCCTTGGTGGGACTTTGATGGTATCGGTCCGGGCGACAACAGTGAAGGTTTGGCATACTCCACTGCGAGGGTGCCGAAAGTGTGGTATTCCATTATTCTCAACGGCGGCATGGTTGCCATTGGAGAACCAATACCCGCGCCTAGTTCCACTCCAATTCCAGAGCCAACCACACTGTGGTCCTTAATGATAGCGCTAGGCCTGCTGGGAATGCGGCAACTTTGGCGGCGTTAAAACTATAAAAAATATTGATAGATTGTGCAGAGGTTAGTTAATACTTGGCCTGGCTGCTAAGATGATAGGCCGGGATAGTTTAGGTCAGCAACATGGTTTGTGCTTATTAGTCTACGCGGTTAGGATGTTGTAATTGGGGACGTATGCGTAGGTATAAATACGTTTTTAGGTTAGGTGTGTTGGTGTGGAAGGAGCTAAAACCATGTTTGTTTTTCCACGTGCCGGTTGCTCATTCCGGATCCTTTTCGGTATCGCACTTATTCCGGTTTTGATGTTACCGACTAGTGTACGCGGCGGACTTATTGCTGGTGATACCAATGCAATGGATACATGGCATTCTACGTTGACGTTCACTGGCAGTTCAGACCCGGAGTATCCACCTGTTTATTATCTTTATGCCAATATAGATTACGCCGTTTATGTGCCGGGGCAGTTCAACTTGTCATTTTCGGGTCAGGACCCCAGCAGCGGGACTCAATACGTTTATGCTTATCAGCTATTCAACGATCCACATGTTCCCGCCAGCACCGATACGGGAATCCTTAAATTCACAGTAGGCGTACACAGTGACGAGTTAACTGCGGACGTTCGTATTGGACAAGTCGATGATCCGACCACGACGTCAGACAAAACTTCAACTCCAGCTTGGGCCGGCAGCCCGATAGCAACTTCGGCAACATGGAAATTTTCCGGCAGTAACCAAATAGCTCTCAACTATCGGAGCAAGATTCTTATCTTCACCTCCGAATATGGTCCGAGGTGGGATTCCGCCAACTTGTTTGGCGTAAAGGGTTCCACTGCGCCAGAGAACCAATACATAATGCCTAGTCCAATACCCGAGCCTGCGATTCCACTTATCTTAGCCATCGCCGGAGGCTTGTTTCTCCTGATACGTAAGTTGCGAAGTAGTGTTTTT
Source organism: Pirellulales bacterium (assembly GCA_963820545.1). Lineage (GTDB taxonomy): Bacteria > Planctomycetota > Planctomycetia > Pirellulales > Thermoguttaceae > CAWGAJ01. The sequence continues at coordinate 614,511 of CAWGAJ010000002.1, read as the reverse complement.
GCGTGATTTTTGCTTCAAAGAAAGAGGATTTATCGGTATTGATATTTGAAACAGGCGAGTAAAATTAGAATATCGTTGAACGACCGCTACCGAGGCTTCATGTTGCTTTGTTCAAAGAAATATCCAAGCGGCAATGCCCCGGTATGAATCTCGCGGTCGGTCTTTCATCTAGGAACGTTAAGATTTCGCGGGTGGGCTGAGTGGAGACGAATTTATGTATGCTCCACAACGGGGCATGCGATGCTTTTTATGGCTGGCATTGACTTTCTGCTCGATGGCTACCGCTGAGGGTGCTATCGGTTCGGGGAACGTCCTCGTTTTATTTAATAACGCCAGCACCGCAGGAAGCGAGATCGCCAATTATTACGCCCAAGTTCATCCCGGCGTTCATTTGCTGGGGCTTAATCTTGAGGGATATAATACAAATGATGAAGAAATTTCGGATGATTATTATCTCAACACAATCCGGCCCCAGATTCTCGCTGCTAAAGATTCCCAGAATCAGCCTATCTTGAACTCCAACATCGACGTAATAGTAACCACCAAGGGATTGCCATTGCGGATTTATGTGGATAATCCCAATCCCGGCGCCTATGTGGATCCTTTTGGTGTAAATCGCACAGTGCCTGCAGATTGTTGGAAACCCTATTCCAGCCTGGAAAGCGAATTGACCAGGATCGACGTCATCAGTACCCAGGAACAAATGGGAGATCAGTATTTTTTCAACCAGACCACCCCTCCCAATCCCTCGCTCAATCCCTACTATCCCAACTTCCCCTACCCTGTCGCAAAACCGACAGTGCCGTTCGATTACAGCAACTACTATATCGCAGGCTATGGGGGCATGCGTTTGACCGCGCGACTGGACGGTTTTACCACCGGGGATGTCAAGGCCGCCATCAATAAGGCGCAACAAGCGTTTTTGATTCCCAATTCCCGTTGGGTGGTGCTGGACGACGATCCAAACTCCGTGGGCGGCGACCGCATGATACAGCTAAAGAATAATGTCCTGGCGCCCAAGTCGCAGGCGTATGTTTATGAAAACACCGATACCGCCACCCTTACAGCGCCCGGGCCGGTAATCGGTTACGTCAGCCACGGTGTAAACGATGGTGTTGGCGGATTGGAACCTGGATATATCGCAGGGCAACTAAACTTTACATTGGCCAATGGAGCGGTGTTCCAAACCCATGAAAGCTTCAACGCCTACAGTTTTCAGCCGGGGGAGAATATGGGAGGTCAGGGGCTGGTAGCCGAGTGGCTGGCCATTGGCGGCACGGCCGGCGTGGGCCATGTTCAGGAGCCAATGAGCGGAACAAACTACGAGGCCAATGAAGATCAGATGTATAAAATGCTTTTGGACGGCTACACCTGGGCCGAGTCCGCCTGGGGTTCCATCACCCAGCTTTCCTACGTCAACACAGTGGTCGGCGATCCGCTGATGGTTTGGAAGAAAGTGCTCCCCGGCGACGCCAACCTCGACGGTCTGGTAAATGTGGCCGACCTCTCGTTACTGGGCAAATTTTGGGGAACAACAGGACAAGCAGGCGGTTACTTATGGAGTCACGGCGACTTCAACGCGGATGGGATCATCAATGTGGCGGACCTTTCCCTGCTGGGACAATACTGGGGCCAGACGTCCAGTTGGGCCGACGGAGGCGCCTCAACTGCCGGACCACTTGACATGGAGGCGTTTTTGGCAAGCGTCCCTGAACCTTCTTCCACAACATTGGCCTTTAGCGTTCTGGTTGCCCTTCTGGCGGGATATGAATGGCGACGACTTCGCCCCCCCTGCCAACCCAATGAACTCCCAAAACTCCGACTAATTTCGAATAATTCATCGTTTTTAGGTACTCAATATTTCAGCATTTTCTGACAAAATAATATCTTGGATATTTAGCATTAGAACCGACAACGTCGGCAAGGAGAGCATCACCATGAAGCTAGCATCGCAAATCCGATCTCTGGTAATATTAACTGTTCCCGCGATCGCGGCATTGTTACTGGCTTTTCCCGTTCACCTTGTGCAAGCGGAAATCATCTATACAGGTACGTATTTCGATATCCAGGTTTCCGCTCCGATCGACGTGGGAACCACTAACACGTTTAAGGCGGTAACCCTGACTGCCGTGGGAAAGAACGGCTATTGTCCCAATGCATTTGACTACGCCGGCTCGGGCATCGTGACCTGGGAAAACGGTACGACAGCAAGCAAATTACATCAGATTTATCAGCATGATGAAGATAATAATAAGGTCAAGACGCCTACTCTGTCAACGGAACAAGGTTGTTATCCCCTGACTCCGACCCAGCTCGCGTTAGACTCCCATTTTCTAGTTTATAACGATAATATAGCTATCATAACTACACCCGCCGAGAATAAGACTAGTCTTTATCCGGGAGAAGATCCGTCCTATGGATTTATTGGGAGTTACCTGATAGGCGCGTTCTCGCTTAAGGAGCTGAATCCCAGCGAGACGTGGGATTTTGCTTATCTTGTCGTGTTTGATGGGACACAAGTGCAACTCAATTGTCAAATTGGCGCTACACTTGGCGGTGGCAGCATTTATGAAACGGTGAGCACTTCGTTCATGGTTCCCGAGCCAGGCGCCCTTGTGCTGCTTATCACCGGCGGCGTCGGCCTGCTGGTTCTCGTTTGGCGGCGGCGAAGAAAATCTTAATGTCTCTAGCGAAGCGAAGAATCTTGTCAGCTTTCGGCTCGACTGAGCTCGCCGATGTCAGGAGGACATTGCTTTGCCGAGGATGATATTTACTTTACTCCCTCGCCCCTCAATCCTCAGCCCTTGCCCCCTTTTTTATAGATAATTAAACAGCGTCATCTGGAAGATGCTGCCGGTGGCTTTCAGCGAAGCTTCATAGGCCGTTTGGCGGGCGGCAAGATCGGAAACAACTTGCGTAATATCCGCGTCGTATTCATTGGAGAGCACGGTGCGCAGTTGCGTGTCTTCCGTGTCCAGGCTGCCGCTCATTACGTCGAGTCGCTGCTCAAGGGCGCCAAGTTTCGCCTGTGCTTTGTACAGATTTTGCGCGCTTTCGTCGAGCAGTTCGACTGCCCGCTGGATTCCGTCCGTATCGTTGGCCTGCAAGGCTTGTCGCAGTCGCAACAGTGCGGTAAAGACGCCTCTCGCTTCTATTTCATTGACATCCGCGCCGGTAAGCGTATCAGTATCGCTGCTGCTCTGGGACTTGCCGGGAGGCACTAATCCCAAGTCGATGGCGGCGGTGCTGGAAGGATCGCAGGTAACCGTCAGCTTGCCGGTGCCGGTGCTATTATCTACCAGTTCGATGCCGTTACCATGCACCGCCAAGCGCGCGGTCAGTTTTCCATCGGCATTATTTAAATTATGGTTAATTAGATTGAGCACGTCGCCGATGGTCTCCGCTCCGGCAATGTCAATTGATAGTTTAGTACCATCTACTCGGGTGATAGTAAAATCGACGCCGCCGGTGGCGCTGTCGGCCGGCGAATCGGCCACGCCGCGGCCGTAGTTCAGGCCGCTTAGTTGCGTGGCTGCGGTAAAGGAGCGGATTCCTAATTGCGTGGCGGTTGTGCCGCCGTTCTCACCGACCATGAAATCGGCGCCGCTATCGCGTGTCCGGAGGTTGATGCCGTCCTTGGTATCGTTGATTTCCGCCAGCAAGCCGGAATTGGCGTTAATGGCGTTAAGCACGTCTTGCACGGTTTTGGCGGAAGAGATGTCGACGTTAAACTCCTCCCCGCCGTTGACAATCCGCAAGCCGGATTGCTGATCGAGTGCTTTGCCGGCGCCGTTGCGCGTCACTGCCGTAGCGCCTGCTTCCACCAGGCCTTGCCCGCCGTAGACGTTGTCCGTGGGATCGATCTCCGCGGTAAAGGGGAGCCAGCCGGCGTCGTGGGCTTGATTGATCTTGTCAATCACTTGGATCGCGGCGTGTGACCGCCGGCGATATGCGCGTTGATCGTGCGGGCAACGGGATTGTAATCAATATACTCATGACCGGCAGAGACGTCGTCGACTAAGGTAATGGTTACATCGTTTAGCGCCACGCCCGTGTCGGTGGTTTCGCCCATGGTATCCGCTACGATCCTGATATCATTATCGCGGCCGCTGGAATGCACCACTGTGCTGGCGTACGCACCCAGGATGTTTTGCAAGGAAGTGGTGTCGCGAAGTATCGGCTCCAGGGCGCTGCCGATGATGGGGCCTGGTCCCGAGCCGTTTTCGCAGAGGATGCCTAATTCAGCGGCCACGGTGCCGCCGCCGACTTCGCGGATGGAGAGATTGCCCCCGCCCGCCGCGTCGAGTTGAACCCTGAGCCCCTCGGCGGTAATGTCCACGTTTACTTCTCTGCCGCTGGGCGGGTTGTCGTGGATCAAAGCAGCCACATCGCCGATCGTCTTGGCCCCGCTCAGGTCAATGATACTGAAATTGGTGCCGTCCGACACCAGAATACTGCCCGAACTGATCCCTTGACCTTGGCGAAGATCGGCCAAACGCGTATCGTAAGTCAAGGTCGGCGTAATCTGCACCGTGCCCTGCACCTGTGAAGAGATGGCTCCGAATACCTCGTTGCCGTTGAGATTCGTCTCGAAGAGCTGATTGATATCGGCATAAGAGGATAACGACTGCTCATTGCCGGAGTATTCTACGAGTCCATTGTTTGTAGATTGAAAAGGCTGAGTGGCGTTTATCGAGCCGGCGAACAGATAGTGGCCGAGGTACTGCCGGTTGCCGATATTAGTCAACTCTTGCAAGGCCTGATCGATTTGCTGGACTGCGGCGGCGCGTTCGGCGTCGGTGGACGTGGTGCCAATCGAACCTACGGCCGTGGCGCGGATATTGGTCAACAAATCCGACACGCTGCTCAGCGCCGTATCGGTGATGTTCAAAGAGGACTGATTCGTCTTGATGTTGCTCTTGATTTGCGCTTTACGCTCTAAAAGTGATTGCAAGCTTATTGTGCGGAGCGCGGACAAAGGGTCCTCGCTGGGAAGTTGATAACGATGGCCCGTGCTTAACTGGGTTTGTATCCGTAACAATTCCGCCTGACTTGATTGGAGCTGGCTTAAAAGCTGTTCGCGGACGAACAGATCGCTCAGGCGGGCGGTCGGGATACTGCTGATGGAATTCGTCATAATAGCGGGTCGAAAATCGCGCTCCCCTGTCTGCAACGTTTCTAAATATTAACCAGAATATCGAACAAATCCGAGAGTGTGGTAATATACCTAGCCGAGGCCTGGTAAGCGCGTTGGTAGGCAATCATCTTTACCGCCTCTTCATCCAGGCTGACGCCGCTAATGGACGTTTGCTGCGCGCGTAGCGAGTCTTCAAACGACTGACTGCCATTGGCTGTCGACTGGGCCTGGGCGGAGCCTTCCGTGACATCGTCGACCATGCTGGTATACAAGGCGCCCAAGGATTCATTATTGCGCGATTCGAGCGGCCGGTCGAGAAAATCGGCTAAAACCAGGGCGTTGTTGGTGTCATTGCCGATGCCGCCTGTGCTGGCGGCGAATTTTCCCGGATCGGCTTTGACCTGCGCGCTGACTCCTAAATTGTTGGCGGACGAGCCGCTGAAAAAAACATTCAAGCCCAACGCCGCCAGCACGCCGCTGGTGTCGTTGGCAAAGCTGAATTCGGTGTCCGGCGACAGGCTGTCGATCTTCAACTGGCCGCTGCTGGTGATCTCGGCTGAAATGCCGTCTATGGCATTCAGCGCTGTTTTTAAGTCGTTTAGCGTCGTGTCGCTGTTCTTACCGTGAAGATTGACTGCGATGTCGGTGGCCGTTGTGAGGTTGGTGTTTTTGTTGTGAACGAGCACTTGGAACGCGCCGTTTTGGGGCGTAAACGTTAAACCGGCGGCCGTAAGCGGCTGGGATGCGTCATCAACGCCGTTCTCGCTGGTCAAAGTGGTATAGCCGCTCAATCCTTGGCCCGAGGAATAAACCTTGTTAAATTCAAAAGCCAATGTCCCGGCGAAATCATCGAGATTGCCGAGGAATCCGCCCAGGACATTATCCCGGGCGTCGATCTGCCCGCGGAGTTCGCCGGATGTGGGGTCGATCGTGGCGTCATTGTCGGTCAGATGAATTCCCACGTCCTGCGATGCGCTGGTGTCCTCTACCACCGCCTCGACTGAACGCGAAATTCCCGCACTGACCAAGTATTCTCCGCCGCTGTAGACCGTAACCGTGCCATCGGATTGTTCTATGGAGCGAGTGCCAATCAGCTTGGCAAGATCTTCCAAGGCGGTATAGCGCTGATCGCGCAAACCCACGGCCTCGCTCTTGGAAACGGCGCCGCCCTCCGCATCGCAGATTTTTACGTTCAAATTGGCGATGGTCTCAGTCAGCCGATTAATATCACCCGCCATGGTTCGAATCCGATTGTTGATGTCCGTGCGAAGGCCTTCCACTTTTTGAGACAATAAAGCAATGTCTTTAGTAAGCGTATCTCCTTGCAACACGGCCATATTGCGCACGGTAACGTCGTCAGGCTGGTTGAGAATATCGGAAATGCTGTTGAAAAAATTATTCATCGACGTGCTAAGGTTGCTGTCGCCGAGCCCGTTGACCAATTTTTCCAACTGAACATAGGTGTCTTTTAAAGTTTGCGAATTTGCATTGTCGCCGACCGCGCCGCGGAGCCGTTCTTGTAAAAACTTGTCGACCTTCTGGACCACGGCCTCGATTTCCACGCCCATGCCTAAAAGCAGCCCCCCCAATTTCTGCGTTCCAGCGGGTTTCAATATCGCTTCTTCGCGGATATAACCCGGCGTATTGGCGTTGGTGATGTTTTGGCCGACAACCTGCAAAGCAATGTCATTCGCCTGCAAGGAGTTGCCCGCCATATGAATGGAGCTGAAGAGCGACATGGCCTATCTTCTTATCTTATTTGCCTATATTGCCCTGTCGTATTTAAGCTGCCTGATCTACAATACCGCCACTGGCATTAACAGGCTCTCCTTCTCCATATGTCGGCTGAAGCCGACCGCCAGTCGCGATAATCTCTATCAGTTGCGAAAGATGAATTAGGCTGCGCTGAATAACCAGCCAATTCGTGAAGCTATGGTGTTGAAGAAGTCTAGCCCGCGAGCCTGCCTGGGCAAGGCGATCGTCTATGTCGCCCCGACGATCTTCTGGAATGGATTTGGTCAAGGCCTGGATGCTCTGGGCAGGCAATCCCTCTTGACCGGCTCGAATCAGCAGTTCTTCCCGTCGTTTAACGCACTCTTGAAGCCGGGCAACCAGTTGCTCTTCTTCCGGCGCCAGGGCATTTAGTCCCGCCAGATCCGAGGTCTTCAACAATTCCCGCTTCTTAGCCAAATTGACGAACAAATCATCCTGCACGGCCAGAATATCGCTTAACAGTTGGGCAACTTCAATTTCCCAGGTAGTTTGCATGAGCAGGGCCTATAGATAAGGGATTAGAGATTAGGGATTGGAGATTAGGTGTCATAAAGCCGCGACGGGCACCAACCGAAGGTTGGTCAATCGCGGTTTGGTTGCTAAATTTAATATTTAGTGGGATTTTTATTTTCGCTGTAGGGTGAACAACTCAAACATTGGTCCGCTGAATTTATCGGCGCTCGTCTGGCTGATCTTCTCGGCCAGCACCTGGTCGAGTTGCTGCTGAAAGATTTCCTCTGCCCGGCCGCCGTAAAAGTACGCGGGTTTGCCCAGTGTCTTTCGCATCGAGCGAAGTAATTGACCGAAAAAGGTTTCGCCTACAAAGGAATCGAACGCCTTGCGCAATTCCGGATTATTGACCGCGGCCTGGCGATCGGGAATCATCACCGGAGCGCTTTGCAGGGCATTCATGGCCGAGGCCGTTGAAAGATCGCTATTGACGGCATTTATCATGCTGGCTTCTCCGTTTTATGCAATCATCCGTGCCCAAAAAAAGGATAAACCCGACTGCTAATTACTCGACGACTAGTTGGGCGTGGAGTCTCCCGTTGCGATCCAAGCCCTTGATAATGTCGATAATATCCGGCGTGGCCACGTGCAAGGCATTTAGCGTTTCCACCAGCGCCTTGAGTTTCGGCGCGTTCGGTTCCGCGGGATTAACGGGCACGAACGGTTGCGTGGTGCGGGCATTGCCGGTCTCCACCACGATGTTTTTATGTGAAACCACGGCGGCGCCGATCTCCACGTCGCCGCTGATCACGATGCTTCCCGCACGCTCATTGATCACTACCCGCGCCACGGTCTGCGGCTCCAGGATGGGCAGACTCAGCACTTGGGAAATGAAAAGCACGGGATCGTCGCGATATTGCAGCGGAATGGAGACCTCGATGTTAACCTGATTGACCGCTTTGGCCAGCGGACTGCCGTTGTTTTGAAAACTCAATTGGCTGTTGATCAGTTCCGCCACGTCCTGGGCGACTTGAAAGTCGGCGTGGTACTTATCTAATACCAGGGAAATTTTCCCCTCTTTGATGAAGGCGTTGAAAAACTCTTCCTCCAGGCGGCAGCCTTCGTGGATCCGGCCGTTGTTGGTGATTAAAGGATCGCTTAACGTGATGTTCCCCTCGGCAAAGGCATAAATGCGGGGATTGGTGCGATCGGGTCCGATCAACGGCGTGAGGAACAGCCGGCCTCCGGCCAGGCTCTTGGCGGAGCCGATCGAATTCACCACGCAATCGATTTTGTCGCCTTGGCGGGCGCCGGACGCCGGGATGGTCGCGGTCACGGTTACCAGGGCCACGTTTTTGGTGTCTTTGATTTCGTCCAGGCTCTTGCGCCCAGCGGTTCACCCATCACTTTCATTACCTTTTCCAGGCTTCGCAGCGTGGGCAAAAAACTGCTGCCGTCTCCCGTGCCCTTAAGGCCCACCACGATTCCCAAGCCCTGCAAAGTGTTCTCTTCCTGGCCTTTCAGCCGGCAGATGCTTTTCAGCGTCGTCCGCGCGTCGGCCGGCGTTCCCGCAAAGCAACATGCGAAGATGATTGTTAACTGTATTAATTTTGGGGCAATTGTATTTTTCATGGCGCTGATGTTAGTTATCAGTTTACAGTTTTCAGTAACTAGTTTTTCGTTCTGCGTTCTGACTTCTGCGTTCATCCCTGTCCGCTGTTCCCTGTTTTCATCCTTCATCCTTCCCTTAGAACGGTTGATACTTATCAAGCCACTCCAAGAGCCAACCACGCCGATAACCGTCGCGCACATGGCCTTCTTCGCGTTTCAACAATCGCAGATTGGACACGTTTTCGCTCAGCACGGTATTGTTGGGCAGCACGTCTTCCGCTCGGATCTCGCCATTGAGGGAATAATCCCAAGTATCTTCGTTATTTTTGATCGAGCGGCGGCCTTCGATAATCAGATTGCCGTTGGGGCGGATGTCGACCACGTTGCAGGCGATGCGCAACTTCATCGAATCGCGGGCTTCAAAATTGGCCTGGGAACGCATTTTGTTATCCACTTCACCGCGGACATGCGGATCGCCCGCGGTCTGCGGATCGGGGACCAGGGAAAAGCCCTTCAGTAATACCCAATCCGGCAGTTTCAAATCGCCATAGGCCTTTTTCTTGCGGTCCATTTGGCCTTCGCTAATGACCACCGTTTTTTCGTCCACCATCACCGTCACGATGTCGTGCAAGCGGATCGGATGCGGCTCGATGGGCTTTTGGTAAGTCCAAGAATATTCCGCCAGGGTCATGGTCTGGCGAGAGTCCGGGCGAGCAAAGAGGCTGGAATCTTGCGCTCCCAGATTGCCTGGCAGGCATAATATCAGAAGAAAAATTAAGATTGCAAATTGCAGATTGCGGACAATAAAGCCGGGACCGTTAGTCGCGCCACATGCAATATTGCCGCCCTCGATCGCGTCCTGGTCCTGGTCAAAATGCAACTGGAGCAACCACTTTATTTCCTTGATATTTTTCACGATTTGTCTCTTCCATTCAGCTTGGGATTTTGGATTTTTTATTCTGACTTCTGCGTTCTGACTTTATTTATTTCCTTCCGCCGCAGGTATGGCCTGGGCGAGGACCTCGGCTTCGCGCATTCCGCACACGCGGGCCTGGTAAGTTTTCCGGTCCTGCATGGTTTCCATGGTGACCAGGTCGCCCAGGCCGCCCTCTTCGCGAGCCCGGGCAGTAGTCCGCACGCGAATGCCGGCCGAGCGGGCGTATACGGTCACCACATCGCCCCGATGTACAAAAAGCGGAGCTTGAACGTCATCCGAGACAAGAATTTTTCCATCTGGTATGGCTCGGGTGGTCTGCCTGCCAACCACTTCTTCGATTGTATGGAAGGCGCTGCCTTCGCCGTCAGGAGGCGCATCGCGGCTGAGGACCAGGTCGCTTTCGCGGATTGCCGCCCCGCGGGAGAGTGAATGCGCGGCCGCCACAACCGCCGCGGGCACGGTCACCTGCGCGTCGAGTGTGAATCGCGCCGGACCTTCGGGCGTTTCGATCGCCACTTCAAAGCGTTGTTTGCCCGTCCAAGGCGAACTCCCGCCGCTGACGGAGATCGACTGTGCCGAATTGGCCGCCGCTCGCGCCAAGGCCGGAGTCGGTTCGAATTGCAGGATTCGCGGCCCTTGCGCGGGGCTTTTCGCTTGCAGATATTGCAGAATAGCCTCTTGCACCCGACGCTGGGCGCGTTTTACAGCGGAGAGGCTCAAATTCTGTTCATGTTCGGCATGTGTCGGCTCGCCTGCCGAAGTTACCACTAACTGACTGGAACCGGAAAATTGACACTCGGCCAGATTAACGCCCCGCATGATTAAAAGGTCTTGCAATTCTCTGATCCTGATCACGCGCTGCTGTGCCGTCGGCGGAGCGGGAAATAGTTCCATTGCCGCCAGTTTCTCGGCTTGTTGCTTGTCGGCAGTGTAAATTTCCGCGACGTCGCCCAGCGTAACTACCGCGCCTTTAGGGCTGCACTGCTGGCGCAGACGCAACTCGGCCGCTGACGATTGCCAGGCAAAGGCCGACACGATCGCAATTAAAATTAAGATTTGCCGCATGACTTCATCCTTGCTGCCGTGGAAATTGCTTACGCACGCATCAAATTCGCAATATTCTGTAACATTTGATCGCTAGTCCTGACGGTTTGGGAGTTCATTTCAAAGGCGCGTTGGGTGGTTATCAAGTCGATCAACTCCTGCACCGGCTCGACATTGGAGGATTCCAGAGAGTTTTGCCGCAACAAGCCCATGCCCTCCTGGCCCGGATTGCCCAGGGTCGGCGCGCCGAGGCGTCGGTTTCCTTATAAAGATTTTCCCCCAACTTGAGCAGTCCTTGGGGATTGATAAAAGAAGCCAACTCGATTTGCCCCACCTGGGTCAACTGGTTGTTTCCCGGCTGCTGCACCGAGACAATGCCTTCCGGACTGATAACGATGGCCGTGGCGTCCGGAGGGATGACAATCGGCGGCTCCAACAATCGCCCATCGCTGGCCGAGCCCGTTACCAGATTGCCGTTGGAATTTTTCGACCAATTACCCGCCCTGGTGTAGAGCGTCATGCCGTCGGGATTCTGCACCTGGAATAAACCGCGGCCCTCGATGGCCACGTCTAATTCCTGCCCGGTCTGTTTTATTGGCCCCTGGGTGAATTCGGTTTGCGTGCTTTGCGTTCGCACGCCCAAACCAATGGCTATGCCGGTGGGAGTATACTGACCGGCCGTATCCTCAGCACCGGGAAATTTGTCGTGACGGTAAAAAAGATCCTCAAAATTCGCCCGGTCTCGCTTGAACGCCGTAGTTTCTATGTTGGCAAGATTGTTAGACACCACGTCCAACTTGGTTTCCATTGCCGTCATGCCGGTAGCAGCGGAATAAAGTGCTTGAATAGTCATAAGAGTAGGGGAGGGGGATTAGGAGATAGGGGTTAGTGATTTAAAATATACCGTGTTTAAACTCTCAATATTCGGTTGATCAAAGAACCAATCGTATCGTTTTGGGTTTTCATCATGTTAAGGTTGATTTCGAAAAGTCGTGATGCCTCGATCATCCCTGTCATTTCCATGGTCGGCTGCACATCGGACATCTCCAGATAACCGGAAGAAACACGCCGCTCGGCTTGCGGCACGGGCTGAGTATTGCTTGATGCCCGGAAGAGATTTTCGCCGTGTTTGATCAGCTCGCTGTTGGAGGCGGGTTTGACAATCGCCAGATTGCGGGAGCTATCGCCTTGAAGCAGTGTTCCGCTGTCGTTTATTTCCCACTCCTTTACCGAGGGATTCAAAGCTATGGGCGAGCCGCTTTCATCCAATACCGCATAACCTTGCGGCGTTATCAAATCGCCGCGCGGAGTAATTTCAAAATTACCGGCCCGCGTTAAAAAGGTCTCGTCGCCTTTTTTGACCACAAAAAAACCGTCGCCCAAGATCGCCAGGTTACTGGGATTTTTAGTAGGTTTGATCTTTCCCGGGGAAAAATCGGTCAGGGTTTGCCGAAACAAAACGCCTCCGCCTATATCTTCCTGGGCTCCAGTGCCGGGAATCACCAGCCCTTTCTCTATGGCCTCGGCGTTCCGGGCTTTAAAGACTGCCAAATCACGCTTGAAGCCCACGGTGTCGACATTAGCCAAATTATTGGCGATGACCTCCAGTCGAGAGGATTGGACATTGGCCCCTTCAGCCGAAATGTAAAATCCATAGGGCATAATGTCCCTCGCGCAATACGAATACCTTTCCCAACCGACAAACTTTGTCTAATTTTGGGCGCGGGTTAAATAGCAATCTGCGTGCCAGTTTATTCGACTGCAATTTTTTTTCACCATCATCAGCAGAAACTCCTGGGCTTATATACAGTTAAGCACCAATGGCCAAAATCAAAAAACTGTGGGCTCCCTTTACAAATTAATTTGAAACCAGCGGGTCTTGCCGATCAGAGACGCAAAAACTGCTGATCATCGACTCAGAAGTTAATTGCGAAGAGCGGTAAACTAGTTCGCTGGTGATGGCAGGAACACTTAAAAAACGATCAGATTCTTCCCAAGCTATGTATTTTTGCTTTTCGCCCTCTTTTATCCGATCCGATAGATTCTGTGTGTATTGCCAGGCTTATTTGCTCTTTTTTGTTTAAGGAGCCAGCGATGCTTGTTTTATCTCGACAACGCGATGAAAGTATCATAATCGGCGACAACGTCGTCGTGACGATTGTGGACATTCGTGGGGATAAGGTGAGATTGGGGATTGAGGCTCCCAGCGAAATACCTGTGCATCGCCAAGAAGTTTACGATGCCATTCAGCGGGAAAATCGCCGGACAGAGCAAATTGAACCCAAAAAAACCCATGAAATGGGCCATACACCCCCTCCCGTTCCTGTGGAAAATCAAAGACCTAAGTCCCATGGCTAGTTAGGGTTTTAGCGATTTTTCTAATCATTCACGTCTAGACTCCAACTTAGTCGAAATCTGGAGCGTTTTTTTGCTTGCCTCAATTACCTACCATGCCGAGAAAGCTATTGTATAGCAGTATCAGAGACTATCAGCCCTGTTTATCCTGCCTGTTATACGCAGATTACTGAGTCGATAGTTAATGAGAGGCCTTTGTGTGGACTAACGACCAATCGTGCATCCTTTCTGGATGCGGGGTCAAGACGATCTGGAAAGATTCCACACGCAGGATTTAGCGTTCCTTCCTTAATTTACCCCACCACAAACGTTCTGCCGGCCCCAACAAGAGCCTACATAACTGGTCGGTAGAAAAGGCTTTAACCGGATTTGTGTATCCTGCCTTCCGGTAGAGCTTGGACGTCAACCTTTTATGAGAGGTATTTGGTATGACCCGAATCAACACGAATGTGAGTTCTCTCACAGCACAGCAAAATCTTGCTAGATCAAACGCTTCATTGCAAACTGCTTTGACTCGTTTGAGCACCGGCTTACGGATTAATTCCGGTAAGGACGATCCGGCCGGTTTGATCGCCAGCGAAATGCTGAAAAGCGACATTGTCAGCACGAATAAGGCCATCAGTAACACAACTAGAGCCAATCAGGTAATTGCCACCGCGGACAGTGCCATCGGCCAGATAAGTTCTCTATTGAACGATATCCGCGGCCTGGTGACCGAGGCGGCCAACACAGGCGCCATGACCCCGGATCAATTAGCGGCTAACCAATTACAGGTCGATTCCTCTTTGGAATCCATCAATCGTATTGCCCAGACCACCAGTTTCCAAGGCCAAAAACTCCTCGACGGCAGTTTGGGATTCAATACTACCGACGTTAGCGGCATGAGCACAGTCAGTAACTTACAAATCAACCAAGCAAACCTCACCTCCGGAGCTATGACTGTTGCGGTTACAATCGGCACGAATAATGGAGGCAAGGTTGCCCAAGTAACCAATGATAATCTCGCGGGAACTGCCAAGGCAGCGGCGTCCTGGACTAATGGCGCATCTACTGTGGCTATTACAGCCGCTGCAAATGGATCTGTCAATAATGGTGTTAACGTCCATTTTGAACAAACGGCCACCATGGCCGCGGGTGAAGTCGTTGCAAATTATGATGCAACGTCCAAAACGTTGAATATTTTTTACAATACAGATGCCGTTCCGACACCTGTTCTCGCCGCTGACCTCAATACAGCGATCTCTACTGCTACAGGCGGCTTATTTGGCAGTACTGGCGATATTAATAATGCCGATGTGTTTGCTGATAAAGCGACCGCCGGCGGTGCCGATGCCGGACTGTCGAATAAATTGGTATTCCGACTCACCGGCGAGAGAGGCTCGCAGGATTTCACTTTCGAGGCCGGAGCAACACCAACCCAGATCATCAATGCCGTAAATTCTGTCAAGGACTCCACGGGCGTACAAGCGGCGTGGGATGACGCGGGCGGCATCCACACCATTCGCTTTACGTCTACCGATTACGGCTCGGCTGCATCCGTCAAGTTTGATATCATCAGCGACGCGGGCAGTTGGGCAGGCTCTCTAAAAGCGATTACTGATCGCACCGGTACCGCTGCGGCAGGTAAACAAGCCAATGGCTTCGACATTGCGGCCCAGGTCAATGGCTACACGGCCACCGGCAGTGGGAACACGCTCAGCATCGATACAGGCGCGCTCAATATGTCCGCCACGGTGAATGCAGGATCCACAACTAATTTCTCTTTCACCATTAACAACGGCGGCGCGATGTTCCAACTTGGTCCCGATGTCGTTTCCGCCGAGCAAATTCACCTCGGCATTCAAAGCTTGGATACAGGCGCCCTGGGCGGTGCAGCTGGCCGATTGTTCCAGCTCAAGTCCGGTGAGGATTATAATTTGACCACCGATCCTAAAACGGCGGCGTCTATCGTCAAGGATTCGGCTAATACGGTTACCGGCTTACGTGGTCGGTTGGGTGCGTTACAGAAGACAGCCTTGCAGACCAACGCCAATGCCTTAGGCGACACGGTGACGGCCCTGACCGATGCTCAAAGCTCCATTGCCGACGCCGATTTCGCGGCCGAAACCGCCAACCTGACCAAGGCCCAAATCCTGGTCCAGTCTGGTACGGCAGTGTTGCAGATTGCCAACCGCAGCCCGAGAGACGTACTGACCCTGCTCCAGAATTTATAAACGAATATTAGTTGAAATGTATAAACCGGCCCCTCCCCCTGTGGGACGGGCCGGTTTTTTCTGGCATTTCAGCACGTGATTGCCCTTTCATCTCCTTTCCAGGCTCCGCCTGGGAACGTATTGATTAAAGAGACAGCGCCTTAAGTGCATTGTGTTCCCAGGCGGAGCCTGGGAACAAGAATTAAGCTGACGGCTGAAAGCTGCTAGCTTTACCCGTAAAACCAATAAACTTTACCTGGCTTACCAGCCGATATCATCCGAAGCGGAGCATTATCATCGTGAGCATGTCATTCCAAGTCCGCCGAAGGCGGACTCAGGATGACAGGAAGTAAACGGTGCTTTATGGCGCAAATTTCATCCACTACCGGTTTAATCTCTGGAATTAATATCTCAGACCTCGTCAGCAAGTTAATGGCCATAAGCCAAAAACCGCGCAATGCGCTGAGTAGCCGTAATGACGACCTGACAAAACAACAGACTGCCAATACGGAACTTGCCGCCCTGCTATACTCGGTGAAATACATATCCGACAATCTCGGCAAAGCCGAAGTTTATGGCAAAACCGACGTTACTAGCAGCAATAGCAGCGTTATCTCCGTCAAATCCACCGGCACTCCCGCAGTTGGCTCCTATGTATACACCGCCTTGCGCAAAGCCCAAAATCAACAACTTTTAAGCTCCGGATTCGAATCGGCCAGCGACGCAATAGGCACGGGAAAAATCACTTTCCGCTTTGGAAATGACGTGGAACACGCCATAAACCTCAGCGATCTCGGCGGCGGGGCGGGATTCTCCGCGGGAAAAATTCTGATCACCGATCGCAGCGGCGCCCGGGCCGAGATCGATCTAACAGCCGCTCAGACCATTGACGATGTATTGGCCGCCATCAACAATAACACTACCATAAACGTGACAGCCGAATTGGTCGGCGACCGCATTCAACTCACCGATAACACACACCAAACCTCTTCCAATCTTAAAGTACAACAGGTAGGCACGGGCAACACGGCGGCCTCATTGGGCTTGTCCAATATTAATGTGGCCGCCGATACCGCGCTAGGACAAGACATAATCTATCTTTCCCGAAATCTGGATCTCAATGCCCTCAACGACGGCTTGGGCGTGGAAACCAATACAGTCCTTCCCGACATAAGCTATAAACTTCACGATGGAACTGCAGGCGAAATCGATCTGTCGGAAATCATATCCGGCAGTTCCACAGTAAATAAAGAACGGACCCTGGGCGAAATTATGGACAAGATCAATGCCGCCGCGCCGGGCAAGCTCAAGGTCGAAATCGCCCCTGACGGCCAGCGCTTGATCCTCACTGATTTGACGCAAAGTTTACCAGGTTCAGACGAGTTCCAGGTAACCTCGCTCAACGATTCCCCAGCCTTAAAAATGCTGGGATTGGATTCATCGGCTGTGGACGGCGTTATTACCGGGAGTCGGATTATATCCGGCGGCAAAACCGTACTGCTTTCCAGCCTTAACGGAGGTAAAGGACTGGGCCAATTGGGGACAATCAACTTAACCGACCGCAATGGCGGCTCCGCGAATGTAGATTTATCACAAGCCGAAACGCTGGAAGATGTGATTAATGCCATTAATTCCGCTGGGGTGCAGATCACCGCCAAAGTTAATCAAGCCCGCAACGGCATCGAACTGGCGGACACCAGCGGCTCAACCAACAGCAATCTTATTGTGGCTAACGGCGATGCCGCCAACACCGCCGATAAATTGCAGATCGCCGTCGACGATGCCGTAAACAGCGTCAACAGCGGCGACTTGCATCTGAAAATCATCGGACTGAACACAAAATTGGCCGATCTAAACGGCGGCGCCGGCGTGACCACAGGCAAATTCCGCATTACCAACAGCACAGGCGCCAGCGACATCATCAACGTCAACAGTAACGTTCAAACCGTGGGCGACCTGCTCAAGGCGATCAATTTCTCATCCGCCCAGGTCCTTGCCGAGATTAACGGTACCGGCGACGGCATCGTGATCCGCGATTCCAACGGCGGATCAGGCACGCTTAAAGTCGAGGAATACGGCTCGACCACCGCAGGGGATCTAAATTTGCTGGGTGGCGCCAAAACCGTTGATATCAGCGGCCAAACCACCCAGGTCATCGATGGCTCCACGACCCATACCATCGACCTATCCGAAGGCGACACGCTGCAAGACCTCCGCGACAAGATAAACCAACTTAATGCCGGACTAAGCGCCTCGATATTTAACGACGGTTCCAACAAGCCATATCGGTTGTTGTTGGCAAGCAGCCAGACAGGAAATGCGGGAAAGATAATGCTGGATACCTCGCAGGCGGCAATTAACTTTGACGAACTAGTCCAGGCCCAAAGATGCGCTATTAGCCATGGGCCAGATGAGTTCTTCAGGAAAAAATATACTGGTCACCTCGCGCAACAATAATTTTACCCAAGTTCTAGACGGCGCCACAATTACCATCCAAAACGCTTCCACAAACCCAGTGACAATAAATGTCACTACCAGCAATACTGACATTGTGGCCAACGTCAAGACTTTTGTGGATAACTATAACAAATTCCGCCAGAAATTAAATGACGATACAGCATACAATACAACAAGCGATACGAAATCCGTTTTGACCGGCGATAACGTTGCCTTGCAACTAGATTACGACATGTCGCAATTAATAAGCGGCACTTACTTGAATTCCGGATCAATCCAATCGCTGGGGCAAATCGGAATTAGCCTTAAAAACGACGGCACAATCCAGTTGGACGAAAACAAACTGAATGACTGCTTGACCACAAACAGCGATGCCGTAAAGCAGTTGTTCACGGCAAAAGATAATGGCGTCTCCGCTCAATTTTCCAAAGTCATCGAGCGGCTGGCCGGCCCGGACACGTCGCTGATTGAGCTCCGCAACAGCTCGCTGCAGGAAACCATCGACCGCAACCAGGAACACATCGACGCCATGAACACGATGCTCGATAATCAGCAAACCAGATTGCTGACGCAATTCTATCAAATGGAATTGAACCTGGCCAAGCTGCAAAGCAACCTTTCGGCTTTGAATTCAATACAATGGATGTTGGACACCACCAGCACCAGCAATAGTTTATTTAACAATAGTTCATCTAGCAGTAGTTCATCCAACACTAGTTTAGTGTAATAATTCGCACGGATTTCATCTAGCCGATCATTCATAATCCGCCCTCGAAAAGCCGCCATGCAAAATGCCCCGCAAAGCTACCTGGTCACGGAAGTGATGACCGCCGCGCCGCAGAAATTGCAGCTTATGCTGATCGAAGCGGCGATCCGCGCAGCCCAGCGCGCCCGGCAACATTGGCAGGCACAAGAAGACCTCCAAGCAAGCGAGTGCCTGATACGCGCACAGGAAATCGTGGGTGAAATTCTTTCGGCTCTAAATTATGAAGTCAAATCCGAGCTGGTGAAGAAAGTAGCCGGCGTTTATTTATTTCTCAACCGCACACTCCTCGACGCCTCATTAACCCGGGATATTAATAAACTCGACGAGGCCCTGCGCGTGCTGTCTGTCGAACGCGAAACCTGGCGGCAGGTATGCGAAAAACTCGCCGGATCGCCCGACGATCAATCGCTACCAGAAAACGCCGCTTTGCCGCCTGCGCCCAATCATTTTATCAGCGGCACAACCAACTCCGATTCGCCCGCCGCTTCCCTCTCTTTGGAAGCTTGATCTTCTGGCGCGGCTCATTTGCACAATCCCCCCGTGTCTTGCGGAAGGTTCGGCCGTCAACTATACTTGCTTTGTAAATTCGCCCAGGCTTCGTAGTTGTGCAATTTGAAATTTGTCTTTTTCAATTTTCAATTTGCAAGCATTTGGTTGCGGCCTTGTGCCACATTTGGAGCATACTTTCGTGAACGAAAATCTTGTGCGCATTCGCGTGGGACATAGTCCCGATGCCGACGATGCCTTCATGTTTTACGCCTTGGCAAAAAACCGCATCGACACGGGCCGCTACCGCTTCCAGCACGAACTGGTCGACATCGAGACGCTCAATCGCCGCGCGCTGGCCGCCGAATTGGAATTAACGGCCGTCAGCGTCCATGCCTACGCCTATCTGACCGATCGCTATTTGCTCTGCACCTGCGGGGCCAGCATGGGCGAGGGTTACGGACCGATCGTCGTCGCCCGCGAGAATCTTCCCACGGAAAGCCTGCGTCAGGCCGCGATTGCCGTGCCGGGCAAACTCACCACGGCATACCTTGCTTTGCGCCTCTGTCTGGGAGTGGAATTTCCATGCGTTGTCGTGCCGTTCGATCAAATTCTCGCTGCCGTACAGGCTGGACAATACCAGGGCCATCCGATCGATGCCGGACTGGTGATCCACGAAGGGCAACTCACTTATGCCGATTGCGGCCTGAAATTGATCCTCGACACCGGCCAATGGTGGTTTGAAAAAACCGGCCTTCCCTTACCATTGGGCGCCAATGCTATTCGCAAGGACTTGGGAAACCAGACGATCCGCGACGTTCACCGGCTGCTCCGTCAGAGCATCCAGTACGGCCTGGAGCACCGCGAAGAGGCCCTCGCTTACGCCCTGGGATTCGGCCGTGGATTGGCACACTGCAAGGCCGATCAGTTCGTGGAGATGTACGTCAACCAGGGGACGCTCGATTTCGGTCCCTGTGGCCGCCGGGCCGTCGCCCGACTGCTGGCCTTCGGTCACGAAGCGGGGGTATTATCCAATCTAGTTGTGCCGGAATTCGTGGAAGAATAACATCATCCAAAGCGGAGCGAAGGATCTCCTTGTCTAGGCTATAGGTTATAGGTAATAGGCTATAGGCTTTTAGATTGTAAGATATAGGCTGAAAGCTGACTGCTGAAAGATTAGCAGATTCTTCGCTGCGCTCAGAATGAGCTGAAGAGCGTTTTGGCCTTTTCCCAGATACTTACCAGCACCATTCCAGTCCCAAGGAAACTCCTTGGGCGTAAATTGAACCGTTGGTGTTGATTTGCGCCAAGGGGTGCGATACTAATTGGAACTGTTCCGGGCCTAATGCCAGGCCGGATATCCACATGAAATCATAGGATGCGCGGCCTGTCAAATTGGGTTTGAATTTGTAACTTGCCACTATCTCGATTTCGCCTATTAGTGCGGTGTTTTGTTTTCTGGCGGTCAGGCGACCAGTATCGATGGTAACCGTGGATAAGGGATCGCCGGTAGCATCAGTAAGAGCCTGCTGAATATTGCGGGCGAAGTTGATGTAAGGTCCCACTTTTGCTTGGACGCCCCAACTCCATTTGCATCGTCGGAACATCAGATCAGTTCCGATTTGAAAACCTAACAGGTCGTTCTCGGTCTTGACAATATAATCGCCTCTAACAGGATGATCCAAGCTGTTGTAGTTGACGATCCCCTCGCTATGCCAAAACGCACCTTCACCCACGGTCATGTATCGAATGCCCACGAGATAAGACATATAAGTGCCAGGCCGACATTCCCGCCGCCATCGTCCATTAGGATGCAATATCAGTTGGTCAGGCCGTCCGCGAGGACGCAACCACAAGTTCATCTCCCAATTGTGCATCTCGGAATCGACGGAATAGGTTTGTAAATCCGCCCGGTTGAATCCGCCCACATCCTGAATATTATATAAACCCTGAGAGAAATATACACTATTATTATATAAATTAGGAAAATTGCTGATAATGTTGCCGGATGTAACAGGCTGACCTAGTAGACCCGTATCGGTAATTCTTTGTCCACCGATGGTAACAGAATCGAACCAGGTGTTCATGCCCCAATAGGTGAACTCCAGAAAATCATCGCGATCCATGGAATCCCGGCCAAGATAACGACCGATTTTGGCTTGGTAACCAACTGCCGAGTTGTAATTGATGACCTTCGAATTCAAGGCTTGAGTGAAAGTATATTGCGTCCTCAGAGGTTCAGTTGAAACGATTTGAACTGGTAGCGATCCAATTAAAAAATTAGACAGTATTACCTCTCTGGGTGCGGTGTGGCTAATGATCCTTGCGCCTTGCTCGGTGTACCATGATGGCGGCGTGCAATAACCGCCGCCGCAGATCGCACAACAATTCCCCGCGTCACATCCTTCCCATAATCCGTTTTCTACTCCCAACACGTCGCCAGTCATCGCCTCGGGAACCTGATCGGTAGGTACAGGAGAGATCGTTCCCGGCGCCGCACTGCTGGGCGGCGTTGGCGAGGATGGAGAGGTAGTCTTAGTAGTGGGAGGTGTTGTTAGAGCCGAATTCAAGGCCGGCTCGGAACTGGCTGTATTCGTAGCGGAATAATCAGTGGCCTCTGGCTGTTGAGCTACATACATCGTCTTCGCCGCTGTGCGTTGCGAAGACTGCTTTGTAGAATTGGTTTGCTGGGCCCACAGTTGGTTGATGCCCACTATGACTATCACAACAACCCACACCAATAGACGCCATTTAGCCATATTCACCAGCTTATCTGCCATGTCTATATTTCCGCAATTATCAATTGAAGCGCATGAATAGATGGTGATAAAATCCTTCACTGCCTAATCGGCCAAGATTGTTCTATACAACAGGAATAAACGTTAAAATCTGAAAATTATATGCAGATATTGTAACCGGCAAACCTTTTTGAAATTATCCATATTCACTCATGGTTCTTAACTCTGCATATTGTGTACAAATTATGGATTTGAGGGGCGGGAATCGGGGGAATCAGTGGGCAGTGAACAGTGCGAAATCGTTAGCGGTTTCTTTGGTTTATTCAGCATTCATCATTTTGAATTCATCCTTCATCCATCATTCTTCCCCTCGCCCCTCGCCCCCAAGCAATCGCCCGAACCCCGAACCCCGAACCCCGAACCCTCAGTATGTCTCGTGCCTCTTGTTCGATGATACCTTGGGGATTAAGATGCTAGTTTTAAGCATTTCGGGGAATAACCATGCGGCATGTTTTGTCGGCTCTAGTACAGAACGTACCGGGAGTGTTGTCACATATCTCGGGAATGCTCGCCTCGCGAGGCTACAACATCGACAGCCTCGCTGTAGGGGAGACTGAAGACCCCCATTTATCGCGGATGACGTTCGTCATCGTCGGCGATGACAGCGTACTTGAACAGGTGCGCAAGCAGTTGGAAAAAATCGTCACGGTGGTGCGCGTGGACGATATCAGTTCACAAGACTATGTGGAACGCGACTTGATGCTCATCAAAGTCACTGCTCCCCCGGGCAAACGCGGCGAAATAAGCCAACTGACCGACATCTTTCAAGGCCGGATCGTCGATGTCTCCATGAATGCCGTGATCATCGAAATCTCAGGGCAAGAAAGGAAAATCGAAGATTTTATCGAATTGATGCGCCCCTTTGGCATCCTCGAAGTCGTGCGCACCGGTCGAATCGCCATGGTCCGCGGAAACAAAAAAGTGGAGAGTGAAGAATGAAACACTGAAGGATGAAGTTTGAGGATCACCTAATCCATAATCCCCAATCCCCAAGGATCAACCATGCCCGCCAAAATATATTACGACAAAGACGCCGACATATCGCTCTTGAAGAACAAGACGTTGGCCATTTTAGGCTACGGTTCGCAGGGTCACGCCCATGCCCAAAATCTCCGCGACAGCGGTTGCAACGTAATCGTGGCCGAGTTGTCTGGCACGGCCAATTACGAGCTGGCCGTCAAGGACGGATTCCAACCCATATCGGTTGCCGAGGCCGCTAAAAAGGCCGACGTTATCACCATCCTCCTGCCCGACGAACTTCAGGCCGATGTCTTCCGCAGCCAAATTCGCGATAATCTTTCGCCGGGCAATGTATTGATTTGTTCACACGGTTTCAACGTGCATTTTGGCCAATTCGACGTTCCCAAGGGCGTTACGGTGATTCTTGTCGCCCCCAAAGGTCCCGGCCATTTAGTGCGCTCGGAATATGTGCGCGGGGGGGGCGTGCCTTGCCTGATCGCCCTGGGCGAAGGCGCCGGACCGGAGGCCTTAAAATTGGGTCTGGCCTATGCCAAGGGTATCGGCGGCACCCGGGCGGGCGTTATCGAAACCACCTTTGCCGAAGAGACCGAAACCGATCTGTTCGGCGAGCAAGCGGTTCTCTGCGGCGGCCTCTCGGCGCTGATCAAGGCCGGCTACGAAACGCTGGTCGAGGCCGGCTATCAGCCCGAGATGGCCTATTTCGAGTGCGTCCACGAAGTGAAATTAATCGTGGATCTGATTTATCAAGGTGGTTTGAGCTACATGCGTTATAGCATCTCGAACACGGCCGAATACGGCGACTACACGCGCGGCCCACGGATTATCACCCCCGAAACCAAGGCCGAAATGCAGCGGATCCTGGCCGAAATCCAGGACGGCCGCTTCGCACGCGAGTGGATTTTAGAGAACAAGGCCAACGCCCCCTCGTTCAAAGCCCTGCGGCGCAAGGAGCGATCACATCCGGTCGAGATCATTGGTCGAGGGCTGCGGCGCTTGATGTCCTGGATCAATGCCAAGGAAGTTTAGAAGTTTTTTGAATAACCACAACTCCCCCATCCTGGAGGGGTAGGGAAGTTAACACAAATCATCCTGAAGAACTCTCCCAATTTGGTCGATAAACTTGGCAAAATCCCTATTGCGAAAGATCGTAATATCGACAAAATGAAATTAGTTTTGCGTTAAGTCCTGCCTGCAAGCCACACAACCTTGTCGAAATGGCAGGCAAATATCCGAACAAAAGCCGCGGAATCTCCGTATGTATCAGTATATGTCCATAAGTGTCGCGCACACCCACACGTTATTCGACGAACTCAAATCCGGCGATCGGATTCAGGTCGAACACACTGTTACCGTCGGCCAACGCAGTTGGCGCACAAAAACATACGGAACCGTGGTCCGCACCGAGCGCCGGCGGCACGGCCTGCACCATCGCCGCAATTTCGATGATCAAGTTTTTAGCGACACCATCCTGCTGGAACTACCCGATGGCGAATTGACCGCCATAACCATCGACGAATTCACCTTGCTACGCCGCGCATAAATAGTCGCCAAGTCTCTCGCATGACCGCCTCCACCGGCCCGCTTTATACCTCGCATCCGCGCGATTTCCAAAGCAACCTCTACGTCTATCCCGTATTGAGCCGCCGCGCCGGAGGAATTTCCCTCGGCGTGAATCTTAGTCGCGATAAAAAATGCAACTTCCATTGCGCCTACTGTCAGGTCGATCGGACCGAAACCGGCAAGGCCGAGTTCGTCGATCTACAGCGCCTCAACGAGGAATTGGCTTGGACCGTGGAGTCGGTTACTTCCGGCCGCATTTATCAAGACCAGCTATTCGGCGCCACGCCCCCCTCGTTGCGACGGCTTAACGATATCGCTTTTAGCGGCGACGGCGAACCGACCATCTATGGGAACTTTGCCGATACTGTAGCCGTGGCCGCCGAGGTGCGCAGCCGGCATCGGCTCGACGACGTCAAGCTGGTGCTGATCACCAACGCCAGCCTGCTTCATCGCGATCACGTGCGTCGGGGGTTGGAAATCCTCGACCAAAACAATGGCGAAATCTGGGCAAAACTCGACGCCGGCAGCGAAGACTATTACCGGCTGATAGCCCGCTCCGCAGTGCCTTATCAACAAATTCTCGACAATATCCTGGAAACCGCCCGGGCAAGGCCGATCGTCATCCAGTCGCTTTTCATGCGGATCAGTGAGCAACCGCCGTCGGCCGACAAAGTCCAGGCCTACTGCCGCCGCTTGCAGGAAATCGTTGCCGGTGGCGGGCAGATTAAATTAGTGCAAATCTACACCGTTGCCCGAATTCCGGCCGAAGCCTGGGTCTCCCCGCTCAGCAATGCCGAATTGGAGACAATTGCCGAAACCATCCGGCGATTAACTAACCTGCCGGTAGCCGCGTTTTAGGGATTATTTGTGCGGTAGGACCTCAACCAATCTTCAATTTGCTTGGCCAAGGCCGTCTGTCCCTTGGAGCGGGCAAAATCCAACGCCTTTTGCGCGGCGGCAATCGCCTCCGCAGGTCGCTTTGTCTCGGCATAGGCCGCCGCTAAACCGGCATTGATCTCGGCAGAATCGGGTCTAAGCCGTAGGGCTTGCTCGTAATGTTCGATCGCTTCTTGCGCCCGGCCGGTTTTCATCAGGGCAAGTCCCAGGTTGTTATGGACCTCAACATAGTCGGGTTTAAGTCGCAAGGCCTGCTCGTACTCTTCGATCGCCTCCTTTGTCCGGCCAATCTTCATCAGGGCGAGTCCCAGGTTGTTGTGGGCCTCGACATAGTCGGGTTTAACGCGCAGGATCTGCTCGAAGTGTCTGATCGCCTCCTCGGTCCGACCGGTTTTCATCAGGGCATTGCCTAAGTTGTAATGGGTCTGGGCGTAGTCGGGTTTAAATCGCAGCGCCTGCTCGTAGTGTTCGATCGCCTCCTCGGTCCGGTCTGTGTTGATCAGTGCGGTAGCCAGGTTGTAGTGGGCCTCGGCATAGTCGGCTCTAAGGCGCAGGGCTTGCTCGTATTGTTCAATCGCTTGGAGTTGTTGCCCCAAGGCAACATAAGCCGCACCCAGGTTGTTGTAAAACTCGGCGTACTCGGGTCTAAAATGCAGTGCCTGCTGGTAATGTTCAATCGCCTCCTGTACTCGGCCGATTTTGGTCAGTGCATTGGCCAGATTATTGTGGGCCTCGGCATAGTCGGGCTTAAGGCGCAGGATTTGTTCATAGCACTTGATCGCCTGGGAGCGTTGTCCCATAGCTTCCCAGGTGGCAGCCAGATTGTTATGGGCCTCGGTAAAGTCGGGCTTTAGGCGCAGGGCCTGCTCGAAGTGGAAAATGGCCTCTTGTGGCCGGCCGATATTGTTCAGGGCGTTGCCCAGGTTATAGTGGGCCAGCCAAGAGCCCGGATTTTTTTCCAGTGTCGCCTGATACAGCCTCACGGCGTCACAATACAGCCCACTTTGTTGATATGTCAGAACCGCAAGCGTGCCCGCCGCCACAACCGCCGCCGCGCCGGCCGCCGTACGGACCCGACCCCACGACCGCTCGCGCCATTCGCTCCACCCCGCCGCCGCCAATCCAAGCACGCCCATGATGGCAATATGCTGATAATGATCGGATACCAATGAGTACTTCATAAAGCCCACGTCCGTAAAGCCCAGAACCGGCACTAACGAGACGCAAAAAAATCCCCAGGCAAACAATATCGGCCGACTCCAGCCCTCCCTATACCACCACAACACCGCCGAAACCGCCAACGCCGCCGCAAGCGGCAACCACCAGAGTAAATTGCCGGCCTCAATCCGCCACTGCGGATAAATAAACACCAGGTTTAGCGGCAAAAACGCCTTGTAAAGATAAAACCACACCACTCCCCCGGCCCCCAACAACCGCTCGGCAAATCCGGCCGTCCGGATCACTACCTCTGTTCCATGCGTCTGAAACCATAAATTCACAACTGCCAACACTGCGGCCACCAGGAAAAATGGCGCGGTGCGTATCAGATCCCATCGCGAGACATAAGGGGACAGTCCCATTTTCGCTGAGGCGAAAATCGGGACAGTCCCCGTGCGACGCCACCAGAGAATCCCCAACAGCAACACCGGCAAAATCACCACTGAACCCTTGCTGAGCATCCCCAATAAAAACATCGCTAGGCTTAGCCAGTACCAACGGCCCATAAGTAATCCGCACTCTCCCTGTGCGAGATCGGCACTACCAGGGGCGTTATCGCTACTGCTCGATGAAAACTGTCCTAGATAACACAGTATCGACAACAGGAAAAATACCATCGCCAACACGTTCTTCCGCTGCGAGATCCAGGCCACCGACTCCACGTTCACCGGGTGGACCGCGAAGAGCAGGGCCGCAAAAAAAGCCCCGGGAATGGACAACCTCCGCAAAATAACCCACATCAGCAAGGCTGCGACAATGTGCAAGATCAGGTTGGTGACGTGATAGCCGGTGGAATTCATATCCCACAGACGCCATTCGATCCAAAGCGTGGAATTGGTCATAGGCCAGTAATCAGCCTGTTCGGTGGTGCACCAGAAGCGACACAGGCCGTCAGGGGCTTTAATCAGCGGATTGGTGGTCAGCAAGAGGTCGTCGTCTAGGAGAAAGCCGCCGCTTAAGGCCGGAAGGTAGGCAAGAACAACCGCGCCGGCGATGATTATTACTCCTGCCAGCGCTCGGAGGCGTGGAGGAGAAAGGGCCAAAACGCCCGGCCGCGTCTGGAGAGAGTGCTTCGAGAAAGATTTCCGGCGTTTGGACATCCCTGGGCTATATAAAAAAGAGTTAAAGTGTTCGAGCTTCTCTGTATTTTACAATATTTCTGTCGAAACACACTTGGTCACATTCTCGCCGAATTCCTGATCCCCAATCACCCAGCTCCAATTCCTATTTTGACGGGCCGGCGCGGTAAGACTTCAACCAATCTTCAATTTGCTTGGCCAACTCCATTTGACCTTTTAACCGGGCAAGCCCCAAAGCCTTTTGGGCGGTGGCGATGGCCTCGGAAGACCGGTTTGTCTCGGCATAGGCCACGATTAAATTGGCATAGGCCTCTGTGTAGTCGGGTTTTAGTCGCAGGGCCAGCTCCAAGTGTTTGATCGCTTGAGGATATTGTCCCAGGGCATTCAAAGCGGCAGCCAGGTTGTTGTGGGTCTGTGCGTCGTTGGGTTTTAAGTGCAGGGCCTGCTCAAAGTGTTTGATCCCTTCCTCTGCCCGGCCCATATTGCCCAGAGCAATGCCCAGGTTGTTGTGGGCCTCGGCGTAGTCGGATTTAAGGCGCAGGGCCTGCTCGTATTGTTTGATCCCTTCCTCTACCCGACCCACATTGACTAGGGCAATGCCCAAATTGTAGTGGGTTTCGGCGTCGTTGGGTTTTATCCGCAGCGCTTGCTCGAAGTATTTGATCGCCTCCTCCGCCCGGCCTGCATCGACCAGAGTGGTGCCCAGGTTGTTATAAGCCTCATTGTAGTCAGGTTGAATCCGCAGCGCCTGCTCGTATTGTTTGATCGCCTCTTCCGTCCGGCCTGTTGCGGCCAGGGCGTTGCCTAGGTTGTTATAGGTCTCGGCGTAGTCGGGTTTGAGTCGCAAGGCCTGCTCATACTGTTTGATCGCCTCCTGTGGCCGGCCTACATTGACCAGTATGTTTCCCAAATTGTTTTGGGCCAGCCAACATTCTGGATTTTTTTCCAGCGTTGCCTGATATAGTATAATGTTATTACGATAGATTTGGCTTTGGCCATAGGTCAGCAACATGAGCGTGCCCGCCGCCGCAACCGCCGCCCCGCCGGCCGCCGTGCGGACCCGACCCCACGCCCGCTCGCGCCATTCGCTCCATCCCGCTGCCGCCAAGGCGATCACGCCAATAATGGCTATATGCTGATAATGGTCGGAGACCAACGAGTACATCATGAAACCCACATCCGTAAAACCCAGCACCGGCACTAATGAGACACAGAAAAATCCCCAGGCAAACAATATTGGCCGAGTCCAGCCCTCCCTATACCACCACAACACCGGCGTAACCACCAACGCCGCCACCAGCGGCAGCCACCAGAGCAAATTGCCGCTCTCGATATGCCACTGCGGATAAATGAAAACCAGGTTCAGCGGCAAAAACGCCTTGTAAAGGTAAAACCACACCACACCTCCGGCACCCAGTAGACGCTCGACAAAACCAGCGCTCCGATATTCTATTCCCCTACCATGCGTTTGGAACCACACGTTCACTCCCGCCAGCAGCACGGCAATCACGAAAAACGGCGCGGTTCGCGCTAAGTCCCACTTGGTCAGAGGCCGCAGCCACCAAAGGATCCCCAACAGCAACACCGGCAAGACCACCACCGAGCCCTTGCTGAGTATCCCCATCACAAACGCCAACAGGCTCAGCCAGTACCAAGGGCCAATAAGTAGCCCGCTCACTCCGTGTGCGGGATCGGCACACGGAGTGTGCCTACTATATTGGGCGTTATCGCTACCACTCAAGGAAAACTGCCTTAAATACCACAATATTGACAACAGAAAAAACGGCATTGCCAACACGTTCTTGCGCTGCGAGATCCAGGCCACCGACTCCACGTTTACCGGGTGGACGGCGAAGAGCAGGGCCGCAAAAAAAGCCCCGGGAATGTTCAACTTCCGCAAAATGGCCCACATCAGCAAGGTTGCGGCAATGTGCAAGATCAGATTGGTGACGTGGTAGCCGGTGGGATTCATTCCCCACAGGCGCCACTCGAGCCAAAGTGTGGTATTGGTTACCGGCCAGTAGTCGGCAGGTTCGGTGGTGCACCAGAAACGGTATAGGCCGTCAGGGGCTTTGATCAGCCGATTGGCGGTCAGCATCAGGTCGTCATCAAAAACGAAACCGCTGCTGAGGACCGGAAGGTACGCGAGAACAACAGCGATGACAATGATCGCTACACCTGCCCGTACGCGAAGTTTTAGCGTTGAGCGGGCCGAGAGAGCCGGCCGGGACCGGTGACCGTACTTCGAGGAAGTTTTTTTGCGCTCAGGCATCCGCGGGCAGGGCTAAAAGAATGGAAAATGGTTTTATCGTACAGTCATTTTACACTATTTTTTGAGGGGGATTAGAGATTAGTAGGTGGTGGACGGATGATAGAACGGCAAGGACAACGATAGATATGGCCATAGAGTAATAATAGCTACTATGGCTCCCAGGACGCAACCTCCGACCACTTCTCGCGCCGTATGCCGAGAAAGCGCCACGCGAGACCAACCGATCAGCGGGATAAAGATCAGCATTGTCAAGCCGTAGCCGAGGCAGAGTTTTGCCAAAATGAGACACGTAAAGACCGCGAAAGCCATGTGCATCGAGAGCTTGATCCAACGATTCAATGCCGCCGCAGCGCCCAGCATCAGCGCAAAGGCAACATTGCCTCGAACCATATCGCTCGACGGTTCCACAAATAAAAAATAAAGTGTTAGCGGCACAAGCGCCGCAAACGCCGCAATGTAGGCCACAGGCCGGTCTTTTGGCGATGAGGCATCCACTGTCTGCCAGCGCCCGGAGGCATGGCGCCACCACATGAAGATCCCCAGCGGAATCAGCCCCGCTGCGGCCACAATGCCGGCGATCCGAAACGCACCCGCGCCCTGCGCCGAGCAGACCAGTAGCACCAGCAAGACAATTAATAAAAAAGGGTGCCCTATGATCGACACCCATCGCGCGATTGAGATTTGGACACTCATCCGGATGCCTTGCATGCGCCTAACTATGGTTAATAAGGTTTCGGCGTAAGTAGAAGGCTATCACTTACGATGTCTAATTCTGGCCCGATTGCGGCGTTTCTTGCGGCCCAGTTTGCGGCGGCCTTTTCCTGTCTTTTTGACTCCCACAAATCACTCCCTAAAGGTTTAAAAGAGGTCTCTCCAATTACGATCCACCCCACCCAACTAACCGGTATTGATATTACCTGGTAGCGTCAACTATCCAAGTTAATATATCAAGGTCTGTAGTTTTTACACAGGGGGGAGATATTCCCCAATATATCAGTCTGTCTGCAAATAATGTCTTGCCGCGTCAATCACGCCACCAGGCGCGATTCCATGATCGTTTCGCCGGTAATGCCGGTCACTAATTCCTCGAAAATCCGCAGGTCCAAGGCCGAGGCTGAATCGCTTTCGGGATGGAATTGCGTGCCGAAAGCGAACCAGTCGTTCTGGGTGCTCTCGATGGCTTCGATCACGCCGTCCGGGCAGCGCGCGGTGACGGCAAAGCCGGGAGCGACCTCGTCGATGGCCATGTGGTGCATGCTGTTGACGCGAATTTCTCCTTCCCCATACACCCGTTCCATCAAGGAACCTTTCTCGACCACCAAGGCATGGCGATGCTGGGGATCCATCGGATCGTGATGCGGCAAGGCGCGGTGAATATCCTCGGGAATATGGTAAAACAGGTTGCCGCCTTGGGAAATATTCAACAGTTGCATGCCGCAGCCGATTCCCATCACTGGCATCTTTCGCTCGGCAATGATTCGCACCAGGGCGCGGTCGAAATTCTCCCGCCGCGGATCCAACAAGTGCATCGAGGGATGGAGCATGAATCCATCATGGCGCGGATCCAGATCGCCGCCGCCGCAAAGCACCACCCCGCTGAGATGATCTAATACTCGACTAATGTCGTCTTCGTCTATCAAGGGCGGAATAATTACTGGTATCGCGCCGACCTTGATCAAGCAGTTGTAATAACCGGCGGCAAGATAAGAAAAAGAAGCAGCGTCTTTGCGCGGCGGACGATAATCGGCATTTATCCCAATCAACGGTTTTTCCAGCATGGCCCACTCCTTCCTGAACACGTCCTGTGTCCAAATAGTGTGGAAGCCGAGAAAAGGGCCAAACAGTATCGCTGCGATTTCGACCCGACCGTTTTAGGAAAGGAGGGAAAGTGTTTCTCCGCGGCATGGCTACTCACGGAGAAAACAGCAGAGCTTGATGCTCGGGAAGCGAGCCAAAACGTCATTCCCTGACGCCAGGTCCGCCGACCTTACCCACCGGTCCGTCGTGTCCGGCCTAGGACACGTAACCGAGGCGATGTCCTTATCGTTTGGCCTCGTACTCCTCCAGCTTCGACGTGTCGCCGTCGATTGAAGTTCAAGTCTCGACAGAGTTTACGTAACCGTCAAAATCATCTCAACCCCCCCCGCTATTTTGTGGTTGGACGGCATTCTCCATACTAGGGATTGTATGAAATATGTTTTTCCGATAAAAAACACAACCTTTGGGGCATATAAATCCAATCAAAAATATTTCCGTCATGCTGAGTCCGCCGAAGGCGGAAAGAATCTGCTAAACTGGAACACATGCGTTATCAAAACGTCTGCTTAGAGACAATCGCTTACACCCTGCCGGAAGAAATCGTGACCTCGGCGGAAATCGAGGCCCGCTTGGAGCCACTCTACACGCGCCTGAAACTTCCTCAGGGTCGTTTGGAATTAATGACCGGCATTCGCCAACGGCGCTTTTGGCCGCCGGGCATGTTGCCCAGCGAAAAGAGCGTCGAGACGGCCGAAAAAGCCCTGCGCGCCTCCGGCCTCGAGCGGCAACACATCGGCGCTCTGATTCATGGCTCGGTGTGTCGCGATTTTCTCGAGCCGGCGACCGCCTGCGGCGTGCATCACCGTTTGGGTTTGCCCGGCACGTGTATGGTTTACGACGTTTCCAATGCCTGTCTGGGACTCATGAACGGCATGGTGCAAGCCGCTAACATGATCGAATTAGGACAAATCCGCGCGGCAATCGTGGTCGGTACTGAAAGCGGCCGGGCGCTGGTGGAAAACACCATTCGTCAACTCAATGCCGATACATCGCTTACGCGCAGCGACATCAAGCTCTCGATCGCCTCGTTGACGATCGGCTCAGGCAGCGCGGCCGTAGTGCTTTGCCATCGCGAGCTAAGCCGCACCGGCAACCGGCTCCTGGGCGGCATCATGCGGGCCAACACCGCTCATTGTCAACTTTGCCACAGCGGTCGCGACGAATCGGCCGACGCCCGGATGCAGCCGCTCATGTGGACCGACTCGGAAACACTCATGCACGCAGGTATTGCCGTGGGCAAGCAGGCATTCGCCGATTTTCTGGCCGAGATGGGCTGGCGCGCCGGAGATATCACGAAAACCTTTTGCCACCAGGTTGGCAAGATCCATCAAAAACTGATGTACGAGGCCTTGGGCCTGGATCCGCAGATCGATTACACCACGCTGGAATATCTCGGCAACACCGGCTCGGTGGCCGCGCCCATGACCGCGGCCATCGGCATGGAAAACGGCCGGCTGCAAAAAGGCGATAACGTTGCCCTGATGGGCATCGGCTCGGGCATCAACGTGATTATCCTGGGCATCAAGTGGGAAAAAAGCCTCTTAGTTCGTTCAAAATAGGATGGCAGCAAACACCGTGAAGGTAACAAGACTTTATACATTTAAGAGTCGCTTAGCCCAAAATGCCCGTTCTTTCTCTGAGAGACGATAGGCCTTAATGATGCGGCGAAACAAACGGGTGGAAATTCCCTGCGTTGTCGATTTCAAAGCGGAAATCCGATTGGGATGGTAATCCACTTTAGCGGCAAATTTTTTCACACTGCCATCAGCAAATTCCCAAATAAAACGTTCCAGAAAATCGCCGGGAGTAGGTTGAGCAAGAGTGTTTAGAAACGCCTCTGATTCCTCCGGTGTAAGAAATTGATACTTAGCCATGATTTAAATGCTCCATTTCTTATAAAGAACAAGCTTGTTTATTTCATGGTCGCATAGTGCGTTCAATTATCTCCCGGTCGAAGTAGTTGATCGACATGCCGGCATCGACCACGATCCGCTGGGCGTTGATGCCGCTGGATCGGGGACTTAACAGAAACGCCGCCACGCTGGCCGCCTCTTCGGTTTGCACGGCTTTTTTGCGGGGAATGATCTGCTCGGCGTAAAGATAGGCGTCCACGTAGCCGGGAATGCCCGCCGACGCCGAAGTCTTTAATAATCCCGGCGCCACGGCGTTAAAACGAATCCGCGAAAACCGGCTGAACGACTTGGCCAAAAAAACCAGCGACGAATCCAGCGCAGCCTTGATCGGCGCCATATAGCCGTAGTTTTCGCTGGCCATTTGCGTGGTCGAAATCGAGATCGTCACCACCGAGGCGTCCGCATCCAAAAGATCTTTCAAGGCATTCGAAAGCGCGATCAGCGAATAACAAGAAATATCCACGGCCTGCAAAAAGGCCTTTTTGGGCGTCTCGTGGAAAGGTTTCCCACCCGCGGAATAATCGGCAAAGGCAAGCGAGTGGACCAGACCGTGGAACTTTTCGCCGCGGCGGGCCAATTCATCGCGCAAGCCGAGCGATTTGATCCTCGTGTTCCACGTCGCAAACGTAAATCTCGCCGCCGCCTAGGAGCTTGGATACGCCGACTTTTAACTCTTCGTTTTGCACCACGTAAACGCATCGCGCACCCGCCTCGTCCAGCACGCGGCCGATATGCCACGCCACGCTCTTGCGGTTGGCCACGCCAAAAATCAATATCGACTTGTTTTCGAGTTGAAGGAAGTCCATGGAATGAGGGGATAGGGATTAGGAGATAGGGAATCGGGAATCGGGAATAAGTGATTGGAATATTTAATCTCTTTGTTTAGCCCCGGCACTCGTGCCGGGAGTTTTTCTAGGTAATCGTTTTTTATATTTTCTCCGCTGCCGTGCAGGCGAACTCAAAGCGCACGGCGATTTTATCTTCCACGGTTACTTTTGCTTTAAGGAAAAAAGCATCGGCCAGGCGCTCGATCAATTCCACCTCCATGCAAATAGTCTCGCCGGGCCGGACCATGCGTTTGAAGCGCACGTCATTGATCCTCGTGGTCACGGGAATTTTATTTTCATTGTCGGCGAAATATTTTGAGAGCAGAATCGCACCGCACTGCATGGCGGCCTCGCAGAGCAGCACGCCCGGCACCAGCGCATAACCCGGATAATGCCCGGCGAAAAAATCCTCTTTGCCAGTAAAGATCTTGCTGCACACGATGCGCGAGTCGGTCCATTGGAGGATCTCATCGACCAATAAAAACGGCGGCCGATGCGGAATGGCGGCAAGGATTTGATCTTGGCTCATTTTGTTATTGCTTGCGAGGCATTGTTGAGCAAAAAGGCGTCCACGTCGTTGGCCACGATTACGCCGTAATTGACGGCCCCCAGCCAGCCGGACATTATTATTCCCACGCTGCCGGCATGATACAATCCGGCTATACGTTCGGGCAATGCCCGGCTTACGGCCAGTCCTTCGAATTTCGTGCCGAAGCTGGCCCCCCCCAGGTGCAAGGTGTATCGCTGGAAGGTCCGCGGCGTGGCGGTCTCGACGTGGGCGATTTTCCCGCGCAAATCGGGCACGTATTTCGCCAATGCATCGAGAGTGGTTTCAATTAGATCGCCTTTACTGGCCTCATAATCTTCGGGCGACAGGTCCGCCCAATCGCTGTAATTCGCATTTGTGCAGGCCACCGCATAGCAGCGGTTCGTGCCCGGCCGGGTCTTGGGATAATAAAACGAAAACGTCCGGCTGGTGATGTTGCGGCTTAAAACCAGATCGGTGCGAAACTCCGGCGCCGTGGAATAAAACAGCAGATCGCCGCAGGTTTGTTCGTCGATTGGTTCTTCCGGCTTAAAAGCCATATAAACCTGCGTGCTGGAGTTATTCAGACGCACTGCCCGGGCCTGCTCGATGAAATCGGCGTCGAAATGCCCTTGGCCCACAAGATTGAAGATTGTGCCCAGCAGATTGGCGTTGGAAATCACCGCCCGGCACTTAATCACCCGGCCCCCTACCAATACGCCTTCCACGCGCCGCCCGGAGAGGTGAATTTTTTCCGCCTGGCAACCCACGCAAATATCAATACCATGGTTGCGCATCTGCTGGCGCATCATCCGGATCAGCCGATCGCTTCCACCCTGAAAGGTGTACACTCCCTTGGACATGAAATTGGAAAATACAATGCCATAAGTTAGTGCCGGATCTTCCAGCGTGGAGCCGTTGGCCGAGGTGATGGGCTCCATCAACAATCGCACCACGTCCGGCCGGCCGGGAAAGAACCGCTCAAAAAACTGCCCGTTGGTGATTGTTTGGTCGTCGTAATGGTTCAAGTGCCGGGCGGCTTCGAAAAAACTACTAACCCTCTCTGCCGGAACTTGGAACTTGGCCGTCAGCAGCCGGGTAAAATCCTTGCGGTCAAAGGTGGTGCTGAGCGAGAACATGGGATTGTCGAAACGGATGTCCTTTAGTTGCACGATCGAGTCGGCGATCTCCGCGTTCCAATAGCGGCGGCAGCTTTTGATCATGCCCGCGGGAAATCCGTGCAGCGAAACATCGAAAATATGCCCGCCCGGCCGACGAAACCACGTGGCCAATCCGCCCAGCTTGTGATGTTGCTCCAACAGAAGCACCGTATGCCCGGAACGAGCGAGCGTATTTGCCGCCGTCATCCCCGCCAGTCCGGCGCCGATGACAATCACGTCGTAAGAATCGCGGGCTTTTTCCATCATTGTGAATTAGAGATTATGGAATCGGGATTGCGAAACCGCAAGCGGTTTCTGATTTACCATTCATCCTTCATCCCTCATCCTTCATCCTTTTAAAGATATCGGTTGGCGATGCTGATGCCGCTGAGGATCGTGCCCACCACCCCGACCAGGCCCTGATCGTTGCCGCAGATGTAAAGGTTTTTCAAGTGCGTGGCGCCATCGTAGCGTTTTTGGGCCGAGCCGTACACAGCCCCGCCGTCGTGACCGGTAAAGCGCTGGATAGTGACGGGCGTGAATATGTCGGCGTCGACCACCGCGCTGCGGAAGTCGGGCACGAAGCGGACTGCCGAGGCCGTCAGCCGGTCGTACCAGCGGAGTTTGGCCAGGCGGTATTCTTCTCCGCCCAGCGCGGACCAGTGTTCGTAATTGGCCAGCGCGGAAATCCGCACCACGTTCTCCTGCATCGGCTCGCCGTAGGCGAAGTTATTGGGCGAGCAGATTATCCCGCTGCGCAGATCAACCAGGTCTCGCGGCTTTTCGTAATGAAATTTTTCCGAATCGTTGAAAAAAACAATCGTTTTATCGTAACCTAGCAAGCGCGGCGGGGCGTCGAGAATGGAGATCGACTCGACCAGGGAGAGCCGGCCGGATTCGCTGGTTTCGGCCGCACCGGCGCCGCAGAGACGCATGGTTTCCAGCCAGCCCGCGGACGACAAAACGTGCTTTGCCGCCAGTTCCGTGCCGTCTTCGAGCACCACCTCGGCGACCGCGTCGTCTTGGACGCGAATCCGGCTCACGGCCGCGCGGAGGCGCAATTCGCCGCCTAAGACCTTGAACTTTTGCACCAGCTTTTTCAGGATCAGCTGCGCGCCGGCCAAAGGTCGCGCCAAGCCCTCGAAAAATATCGAGCGAAAGAGTATGCTGAATTGGCCGAAATCCATATCGTGTTCCCGCGCGCCGCCGTAAAACAACACCGGGCAAAACAGCATCTCCGCCAGCAGGGGATCGTGAATGATTTCGCCCACGATCTGTCGGGCGGAACCGCGGGTATGGGGTTGACCGAACTGATCGTACTCGCACAGCTCCCTCAGCAAACGGCGGAAAGGGTCTTTTTGCCGGGGAAAATGTTGCTCCACCTCCGACGCGAACAATTCAAAGTCGTTGTTGAATCGCAGCGTCAGGCCGGGGAACATAATCGCCGAACCTAGCTGCGGCGCAAGGGCCAACTCCTCCCAGGCCAGGCGAAGTTGCCGCAGCAAACGAGCCAGGGGACCGCTGCGCGAACCTTTAGGCGCGTAGTTCGTCACGGCATGAAGCCCCACGTCCAGCTTGCGCCCGCCGCGGCGGTAAAACGAGTTCAGCCCGCCGATCGCAGTGTGACGTTCCAGGATGCAGACGCGCTGATCGAAGTGGGCCAGGCGGATTCCCGCCGCCAAACCCGACATGCCGGCGCCGATGATGATCGTATCGTACATGGTTTAGCCCCGGCACTTGTGCCAGGTGGATTTTCGCATGACTGCGCGGCACGAGTGCCGCGGCTAAACATTGTCTCAACATTGTTTTTTCTGAGTGTTAATTGCCGCAGCACTATTTCTTCACCACGTCTTTCATGCGCGGCTCGAGATACTGCACAGTGCTGCTCATGCTGGCCAACTGAGGATAATCTTCCTCGGGAATATGCAGGCGATAACGCTTGCGCAGTTCCATGATGATGTCCAGAAAATCCATGCTGTCCATTTCCAACTGCTCGCGGAAAGGAACATCCTCTTTCAAATTGCTCAGATCTTCATCCGGGGAGATGTCGCTTAAAATTTCCAGCACGGCTTTTTTGATCTCGGCGGCATTCATGCAGTAAACACTCGTTAACTCAAGGAGGAATAGACTGTTATTTCAAACTTTTTGCACAATCACAACTGAATTGATTCCCAACATTCCGAAGGAATTGTTCAAGATGGTATTAACTTTGCGCAGTTCGCGCGGCTGCTGGGCAACCAATCCCGGCAGTTCGCACTGGGGATCGATGCGGTCGAGGTTGATCGTGGGATGGCAAACGCCGTCGGCGAAAGCGGGCAGATTGCCGGCCAACTCCAAGGCCCCGGCCGCGCCCATGGCGTGACCGATGAAACTCTTGGTATTGTTAAATGCCGTGCGACCATTCTCGCGCCAAACTTGCCTCAGGGCCTGACACTCCTGGACGTCGCCCGAGGTGGTGCCGGTGGCGTGCGTGCTGACGATGTCGATATCCTCGGCATTCAAGCCCGCGCGGCGCAGGGCCAAGCGCATGCACTCGGCCTGGCGCGTGGGATCGGGCAGGACGAAATCGGTCCCGTCGCTATTCATGGCGTAACCGACGATCTCGCCGTAGATTTTTGCTCCCCGGGCCTTGGCGTCGGGGAAGCGTTCCAAGACGAACATGCAGCCGCCCTCGGCCACCACGATGCCGTTGCGATCCGCGTCGAAGGGCCGGGAGGCTTTTTGGGGATCTTCGTGCCTGGCCAAGGCCCCTTGACTGTGAAAACTGGCGAAGATGCCAAAGGTATGAATGCTCTCCGAAACGCCGCCGCACAAAGCCAGATCGCATTCGCCCAGGCGCAGCATCTGCACGCCTTGGATCACTCCGGCATTGCCCGCCGCACATGCGGCCCCCAGGGTGTAATGCGGACCGGTAATGCCCAAGTTGACCGAAATCTCGCCGGCCGGATTGTTGGCCACCGTGCGCGGATTGTGATGGTGCGACCAGAATTGCGTATCGTAATCGTAGCCTTTGAGCAGATAGATTTCGTTTTCGGTCTCCACGTTGCCGTGTTCGGTAACGCCCACATAAATGCCCACTGTGGATTTGTCCACGTTCGTCCAATCCAGCCCGGCGTCGGCAAGGGCTTCATGGGCGCAGTAGATGCCGATGCCTCCTGCCCTGGTGCCGCGGCGCACTTCCTTGCGCGTCTGATAGTGGAGTTCGTCGAAATTGCAGACCCCTGCCATTGTAGGGCCGAAATAGCGCGTTTCGTAGGCCACCACGCCGCTGCGTCCACAGAGCAGGCTTTCGCGAAACTCTTTTAATGAATTGCCGTTTGGCGCGGTAAGTCCCACGCCTGTAATCACAATTCGCTCGTATTCAGCTCGGTCGGCAACCATTACTCTACAGCCTCGATAGCAGGACGGATTTGTAATCCGTCTTAAAAAAAACACGCGCACGTAGGACAGATTTGTAATCCGTCCAGGACGGAATACAATTCCATCCTACAGGGGGCAACCTATTTAATGCCCGCTGCCTAAGTCCAAACAGGTGAGGTTACATCCTGGTTGGTTTTCTGGCAAGCGGCGGGACAAAACGATCCACGGTATGTGCCGCACAATAACATAGAAACCGGTTTACTTTATGCCTGGAATGGCAATTTTAAATCAAGATCGTATTTTTGAACAGGCTCTGACCATGCCGATGGGTGGTGTGGTGCTCACAAATCGAGAAAGTCGCTTGTTCGCAAAGTTACCTTGAAAACAGAATGCCGAGCCTAAGTCCGATTGCAATAGCTTCTGCGTAGCTAATGACTCGGACCGGCAGGAGGTCCGATATCAGCCGCTCCCAGAATTCCCTGACGAAATAGGCGACAATCAGCAGCACCACAATGTATCGCACTGCGTCAAGGGCAGTCGTCAAAATCAAACCCTCCAGGGGTACATTCTTAGCCCTTTCAGAAAGGCAGAATCCCAGGAATCCCAGGACGGCACTGAACACGAACATAGCAATGTTGAATTCTGTAGTAATCCGTCTTGTCTTTGACTCATCAGACATGAATGGCGTCCTTTCTTTTCGCTGGCAAACTCACCTTATAACTCGTTTTCCACGTCTCAAATATAGCGGCGCGGCTATTACCGTATCAACTAGGGTGGCCACCTTATGAATGAGGATGATTGAATTTTTTTGCCCAATCCGCCATTCGGCGCATGCCCTCGGCGGTGGAGATGGCCGGCTGATAGCCGAAATCGGCTCTTGCCCTGCCAATATTAAAATAGTGCGAGCGCGCCATCTGGGCGGCGAGAAATCTGGTCATGGGCGGATCGGCCCGTAAGCCGAAAATCCGGTAAGCCGCTTCAAAACAGGCCCCCAGTTTCCGGGCATTGCCAAAGGAAATGGATCTTCGCACCGGCGGCAGGTCGGCCAGGGCAAGAAGCTGATTGATCCAAGCCCAGCAGTTAACTGGCTCGCCCTGAGAGATGAAATAGGCTTTTCCTGCCGCCGTGGAACCCGGTTGTAACGCGTCGGCGGCCTGGAGATGCGCCAGAGCCGCGTTTTCCACATAAGTGATATCGATCTGATTTGTACCGTCGCCCACCTGCACCAGCCTGCCGCGCCGGCGCGCTCCCAGAGCCGCGGCACGAGCGACCGGTCGCGCGGCCCCCAAATCAAATGCGGACGAAGTGCGCAAGTCAACAGACCGTCGCGCCCATTGGCGGCCAACACCTCCTGCTCGGCCATGGCCTTTGAGCGGGCATAATGACAAAGCCAACGACGCGGATACGGCGCCGATTCATCCACGCCGCATTGATCGTTTCCATCAAAGATGACACTCGGGCTGCTGGTAAAAACCAATCGACCGACCCCATGTCGACGGCATCCTTCGATTACCCAACGCGTACCCAGCGTATTGATCTGATAATGATCCTTCCATCTTCCACCCAATCCGGTAATGCCCGCCGCATGAATGACTACTTCCACTGAACGGCACGCGCCTAGGACCGAATCGCGATCGCTGAGATCAGCACAAACAGTCTCCACGCCAAGGGTCTGTAGCTCGGTGGACTGTTTGCGGCAAAGCGCCTTCACGCGATCGCCTCGGGCAAGGAGTTGTTCGACGATATACCGTCCTAAGAATCCCCCAGCACCGGTTATAAGTACGTTCACGGGCATTCCAAGCAATAAAGCTTCCCAGTTTGGATAGAATTGTCCGGTACAAATGAACAAGAAGACATGGTGCTGATAAATTTTAATTAATTCTGATATGCCAGAAAAGCTGGCAATACTGTGTTAATGAGTACAAAGCTGTATAGCTTGTCGCTACAACAGGCAAAGAAATGTTGTTAATATAGATAAGGTGTAGAGTATAGGTCGCTATTGACGATAAGTAAAACACAGTAGAGTAAGTAATTAATTATTTTTGCAAAAAATGGGTGGATAAATTCCATCCATCGGGTATTTTGATTATAGGTGATTACCGTAAGTATCAGCCCAGCCATCTTAGTTTTATCGCAATCAGCAAGGAGTTTGCGGTTTGCCGTTTGTCATAACTATAATCCTATCAACATGATATTATCACTGGAAACGACTAATGGAAACACAGATTAAAGATGGCATTCCCCATTATTTGCTGTTTGTCGAGACAGGCCGTGCTAATAACCCGGGGGGGTGGAAATTTACCTGGAAAGAAGACAGTGGAAATACCAAGTTCGAAGTTGCCGACGTCGAGCCCGGCATTAATGGGGAAAGGCTCGACTTGTTGACTATGGTGCGGGCATTGGAATCATTGGATCAACCTTCGCGCGTGACCATGATGTCATGCCCCCAATATATTCGGCAGGGAATAGAATATGGCCTTGCCGAGTGGCAGGTTAACGATTGGCAATGGGAATTTTTTGGTTACATGGTTCCCGTAAAAAATGCGGATTTGTGGCGTCGCATGGATCATTTGCTGCACGTCCACTCAGTGGAATACCGTCGGTTTCGCATCGACGGGCCGCACCTTGTACTGGCCGGTCCCAAGACGAAAGAATCACTCCAGCCGACAACTCGGGGCTTGCGGGCCGCTGCCGAGAATTTATTAAAACACGCGGCCCGCATGATACCCCTTACACTACGGCATCGCCTAAGCATGGCGCTGCATTCCATCCGGCCACGGTTTATCCACCTGCCGGCGGCTTCCAAGCCGTGTCCGGGAAGCGGCTAACCAATAAGGTTTACAACCATTGGGAGCGACGGTTTAACCGCCGCTCTGACATGAGGATCTCAAAACTGATAATTTGGCAACATGACTATCAATAAAAAAACAATCGCAAGGAGGTGCTTGTGCGTACCAGTCTCTCCATTGAAAACATTGGTCGACTGATTGAAGGAAGGCATGAAAATCCATTTGAGATGTTAGGGCCTCACGAGGTCAGCGATGCCGGGCGTCGCGCCTTGGCCGTGCGTGCGTATTTGCCTTACTCGTCGCAGGCCTGGGTGGTCCATCCCAGTCATGGGCAAGCGTCCCTGCCCATGCGGCGGATCCATCCGGCCGGATTGTTTGAAGCAATTTGCCCGCTCGGCAACGGCGACGGCTCCTCGCGCTACATGATCCGCGTTGCCGAAGAGGGAGGAAAGAAATCCACGATGATCTACGATCCCTATTCCTTTCCGCATTTGCTTACCGATTACGATATGCACCTCCTGAACGAAGGCCGTCATTGGCAGTCGTACAACAAACTGGGCGCCCAATTGCGCACCATCGAGGGCGTGGACGGCGTGAATTTCGCCGTTTGGGCCCCTAACGCCACCAGTGTCAGCGTGGTCGGCGATTTTAACGCCTGGGATGGCCGGCGCCATCCCATGCGCAAGCACATCCCCAGCGGATTTTGGGAATTATTCGTGCCCGGCCTGGGCGAAGGAAATTTATATAAATATCAAATTCGCCATCACGAATGGGTATTTGAAAAGTCCGATCCTTACGGATTCGCCGCCGAAGTGCCGCCCCGCACCGCCTCGAAAGTGGCCGATCTGAAGCGTTACCTCTGGCACGACGCCGAGTGGATGGCCCGCCGCCGCGAAACCAACTGGCTGGAAAAGCCGCTGGCCTTCTACGAGGTCCACCTGGGTAGTTGGAAACGGCCCGGCGACGATCCCAACCGTTGGCTGACTTATCGCGATCTGGCCCATCAACTGGCCGAGTATTGCAAGGAGGTGGGCTATACGCACATCGAATTGCTGCCCGTGGCCGAGCATCCATTTACGGCCAGTTGGGGCTATCAGACGGTGGGTTACTACGCGGTGACCAGCCGTTACGGCTCGCCCCAGGATTTCATGTATTTTGTCGACGTCCTTCATCAGAACGGCATCGGCGTGGTTATCGACTGGGTGCCCGCCCATTTTCCCCGCGACGGCCACGGGCTGCGCCGCTTCGACGGCACCGCGCTTTACGAACACGCCGATCCGCGCCAGGGCGATCACCGCGATTGGGGGACCCATATCTTCAATTACGGCCGGCACGAAGTCCGCAATTATCTTACTTCCAACGCCCTCTTCTGGTTCGACAAGTATCACATCGACGGCCTGCGCGTCGACGCCGTGGCCTCGATGCTCTATCTCGACTACAGCCGCGAAGACGGCGATTGGCTGCCCAACGAATTCGGCGGACGCGAAAACCTCCCGGCAATTGCGTTATTGAAGGAATTCAACGAACAAGCGCACATCCAGCACCCCGGCGTACTGACCATCGCCGAGGAGTCCACCGCCTGGCCCGCAGTCTCGCGCCCGACCTACATGGGCGGATTGGGCTTCAGCCTGAAATGGAACATGGGCTGGATGAACGACACGCGCGGTTACATGCGGCACGATCCCGTCCACCGCAGATACCACCACGACGAGCTGACCTTCAGCCTGATATACGCCTTCCACGAAAATTTCGTGCTCCCCATGTCGCACGACGAAGTGGTGCACGGCAAAGGCTCCCTGTTGGACCAGATGCCCGGCGACCTGTGGCAAAAATTCGCCAACCTCCGCCTGCTCTACAGTTACCTGTGGACCCATCCGGGCAAAAAGCTGCTGTTTATGGGCAGCGACTTCGGCCAATGGAACGAGTGGAACTACGATTGCAGCCTGCAATGGCACCTCATGCAGTGGCAATCGCACCAGGGATTGCTCAAGTGCGTCACCGACCTGAACCACCTCTACCGCCGGGAAAAGGCCCTGCATGAAGTAGATTTCGACTACCACGGCTTCGAGTGGATCGACTGCCACAACCACGACGACAGCACGCTCAGCTTCATTCGCCGGGCAAAAGATCCGCGCGATT
This sequence comes from Pirellulales bacterium, assembly GCA_963820545.1. GTDB lineage: Bacteria > Planctomycetota > Planctomycetia > Pirellulales > Thermoguttaceae > CAWGAJ01. The sequence continues at coordinate 569,966 of CAWGAJ010000002.1, read as the reverse complement.
TCGTGGTCGTCTTTTGCAACTTTACGCCCGTGCCGCGCGTGGGCTATCGACTAGGCGTGCCCGAATGCTGCTGGTACGAAGAAATCTTCAACAGCGATTCGTCCTATTACTCCGGCAGCAACATGGGCAATGCCCCCGGCGCAAAGGCCGAAGCGTACTCAAGCCACGGCCGCCCCTACTCAATCCACATCACCTACCCGCCGCTGGCCACCGTGGTCCTCAAACCGCGGCGGTAATTGAGAGTGGACAGTGGGCAATGGACAGAAAGTTTAGCCACGACCGGGCACCGACGGGCACCAGGCGAAGCCTGGTCGGTTGGTCGGGGAGCGTGAAAGTAACGTTCTGATATCACTTCTTTCCATAAAGTCGCGACCGTCGGTCGCGGTTTTGGATGCTTTGGAGTGAGCAATGATCTTGCATGTTGTTGATGCCCAATATGAGCGAGACTACATCTTGCGTCTGAAGTTTAACGATGGCGCAGAGGGGCTGGTTGATCTTGCCGATCAGCTCTATGGCGAGATGTTCGAACCGCTGAAAGACCCCAACAAGTTTCGTGCCTTCAAGGTCGATCCTGAGCTAAACACCATCGTATGGGAAAATGGGGCTGATCTGGCCCCGGAGTTTTTACATCAGCGCCTGCTTGTCCCGACTCAACAATCGCGCTAGTTTGTTGGTGGGACTCGCTTCGCTCGGCCCACCGTACGTGGTTTTTTTGTCCCTAAAATGCCTCCGGTGTGTTCATAGGCGCCCCCGGTGTGTTCACCGGGGGCTAAATGAAGATCAGTTGCCCCCGGTTGGCAGAACCACTGCCGGGAGATAGACTGTTTTTCACCGGTTAATGCTTTTATCATTCATTCCGCAATTTGAAATTTGCAATTTTCAACTTGCATTTTGCAATTAAGGACCCTTCAGTGAGCGACGTCTTCATTACCGAAAATTTCCTGCTTCAAAGCGATCAGGCCGTGGAGCTTTATCATGGCTTTGCCAAGCAGATGCCGATTATCGACTACCATAGCCACCTGTCGCCGGGGGAAATAGACGAAAACCGCCGCTTTGAAAATCTTACGCAAATCTGGCTTGCTGGCGATCATTATAAATGGCGGGCGATGCGCACGGCCGGCGTGTCTGAGCGCTACATCACCGGCAACGCCACGGATCGGGAAAAATTTCAAAAATGGGCCGAAACCGTGCCGCAAATACTGCGCAATCCGCTCTATCATTGGACGCATCTGGAACTAAAGCGGCCCTTTGGCCTCAGCGATCGGCTCTTGAACTGCCAAACGGCCGAGGGCATTTGGAACCACTGCAACACCAAGCTGGCCCTGCCGGAATTTTCTTGCCGCGGCATCCTGCAACAGATGAACGTGGTGCTGCTCTGCACCACCGACGATCCCACCGACAGCCTCGAACATCACATTGCCATTTCCGCCGACACCTCGCTGCCCACCGAGGTTTTGCCCGCCTTCCGCCCCGATAAAGCCTTGTCCGTGGATCAGCCGGCGACCTTTAATGCCTGGGTGGAAAAACTCGCCCGGGCCAGCCGGATGGACGTCAAGGACGACTTCGGGCTGTTCCTGGATGCTTTGCGCCGCCGCCACGATTTCTTCCATAACAACGGCTGCCGGCTCTCGGATCACGGCATCGAAACCTTTTACGTGGAAGATTACACCTTGTCGGAATTGAAGACAATTTTCCGCCGCGTTCGTTCCGGCAAGATTCTTCCCGCAGATGAGATCTTAAAATTCCGTTCCGCCATGCTCTACGAGTTGGCGCTGATGGACCACGAAAAAGGCTGGACGCAACAGTTCCATTTCGGCGTGCTCAGGAATAACAACACGCGGTTTTTCCAGACTCTCGGAGCGGATGCCGGCTTCGATTCCATCGGCGATTTCGCAATTGGCCGGCCAATGGCCAAATTCCTCGACCGGCTGGACCGCGACAACCTTCTGGCCAAAACCATCCTCTACAACATCAATCCCGCCCAAAATGAGCTGGTTGCCGCGATGATCGGCAACTTCCAGGACGGCAGCGTGCCGGGAAAAATTCAATACGGCAGCGGCTGGTGGTTTTTGGATCAAAAAGACGGCATGGAAAAACAACTCAACGCCCTCTCGAACATGGGGCTGCTGAGCCGGTTCGTGGGCATGACGACCGATAGCCGTTCGTTTCTCTCCTTTACCCGGCACGAGTACTTCCGCCGCATACTATGCAATCTCCTGGGCCAGGAAATCAAAGAGGGCCTGCTGCCCGGCGACGTGGAATTAGTCGGCTCAATGGTCCAAGACATTTGCTACCGCAACGCAGCAAGGTATTTTGGATTTTTAACTTAGATCATTTCACCTGCTTGACGGAGGACGGCAATCCTTGTCTGAGGTGCAAGGCGAAAGCCCAATTCTTGAAGCCGGTCAAGCAGCGGGCTTACCATCGGGACAAGCCCTGCTAGCTTGGCGTCTCGTAGAATTCCCAGTGTGCCAGTAAGATTAATGCCGATTGTTTGGGCTACAAAGCGCGCTAGGCCGTCATCAAGTACGACCACCGCTCCGGGCGATTCCAGCGCTAACATCAGGACTTCAGTTTCGCCCGGTCCGAGTTGACTTACCAGCGGTAATACCGCCGAGCTGGTCGGACGACGGAGTATAATCCAGTCCAAGGCTCTTACGTCAGGTAGGTTTATTCTAAAACTTTTACCTGTTTCTAGTTCTTCCACCTACAGCCAAAGGCACTGTTATACGGCCGGCGAGTGTGTGCAGTATTTCAAGTGCCCCAAGTTGATAAAGATATTGAAGCGGCGAGGTATTGCAGATGATCTCAGGCAAGCGGCGTCTCCCGCTGGAGTTCCTCTTCGCTCAGGCGGAAAGTATCGACGCCATATTCAGCCAGCTTGGACAAGAAAACTACTCTGGGAATGCCTGCGAGTGCCGCAGCCGCGCCCGAAGACATCTTTCCCAATTCATACAACTTCATTGCCGCCGCCAGTCGCAGAGTTTCGCTCATTGCTTGAGGCGATAGTTTCAAGGCTAGCAGCGCTTCATTGGGAATATCAAAGGTAATTTGACTCATAACACTATTATACCCCGCCTGATGGCTATAAACTAATCCCGAATCACCAATATATTTCCTATAAAGCAGCCACCCTTAATGCGGGTGTACTCAAATTAAAAAAACCGCGAACCTTGGCACATCCTTGCGTGTCTATTTAGGTGAACTTTGTTGGGTTATAGGGCGGCGTCTACTGCGCATAAGTTATTTGGCAGCATGGCCTTAAGTTATGTTTTCTCCGCCAAGCATTTGCCCGACGGATTTCATGTTTGGGAATAGTTTTAGCATAGACTCTAAATAGACAAATTCCGAACTATCGCATATACTAGACCAAAGGAAATGACCCGTCGCTTTCGATAACTAGTCGAGCGGCAATAAGTTTTTAATTCTTTCGCTATTATGAACGCCTAGCGGCGACGAAATGAAAGGGATTGCCATGGAACGTTACATTTCCACTATTATTCGCCAGTTCTCCATTCTGCTTGGCATTAATCGCCAGGGGAGCTTGGTGGGTCGTGGTCTGGCAATTCCGGGTTTTAGTATTAGTTCGCTAGTGCGTTCTCTGGGATTGCGCCTTGGCGGCGGTAGTAGCATGGCCGGCTGCCACGTGACAGTTACGTCGCGTGTTAGATCGGCCATCGCAGGTGCGGTGCCTGCGACCGTGCATAAAGACACGGTCAAATTGGTGCCGCACTGCTGGCGTCCGGCCAGATTGGCGTGGCGTGATTCGGGAAAAATCCACGATTAACCGCTGCCACGCGGCCCCCGGCAAAAGGCCGGGGCTAAACGTCCCGAATTATTCGCTTCCCACCTCTCCCGGCCGGGCAAACGGCTAAAGGCTCCCTGTGGCCTGAAAACCGTTTCCGCCAGTTCCCAGGATTCTGTCGAGTCGCAATTAATTTTTATCAAACGGAAATACAATCATGACTACCAAATATACACTCCAAACTCGAACCGATAATCCACTGGCCGAAAACGTCCGCGCCGCGCAACGCGGCGATCGGCAGGCTTTTGGCTGGCTGATAACGAATTTTGAGCGGGCAGTATACGCCACGGCCTATCGACGACTGGGCAATCATGCCGAAGCACAAGAACTTTGCCAGGACGTATTCATCCAGGCCATGCGAAAAATCGATCAACTCGACGATCCCCGTTGCTTCGGCGGCTGGCTGCGCTCCATCGCCGACCGGATGGCGATCAACCGGATGCTCCGTCGCGGACCAAATACTTTTGCCGATACCGATTTGTTAAAATCGAGTTGCGTGGAACGACGCACGCCATTGGTGGTCATATTGGCCCGGGAAAGGGAAGACCAGGTGCGCTGCGGTCTGCGCCGACTCCGCGCAATGGATCGCGATACGCTAGTGGCGTTTTATTTCGACGGCTCCTCGCTCAGGGAAATGAGCCGAAAATTTGAAACGCCCGTGGGCACCATCAAGCGTCGGCTGCACGTGGCCCGAAAACGCCTGGCAAAAGAGCTCGAAGTGCTCATGCCGGCATAGGTAGTAAGTGGACGATGGGCGGTGGGCAGTGCTAAACCACAAGCAGTTTTTTGTTCACAGTTTAGAGTTCACAGTTTGCCGTTTTTATATTCAGCATTCTTTATGCTGAATTCCTACCTGAGCCTTTCCACGCCTCACGCCTCTTTAAAAAACAGCCGTCGCCGGCTGGGGGGCTAGCCGGCGACGGCACCGGGAGGGCAATCAACACACAGGGGTGAATGCTTATGAAGCCTTATTGCGAGCTGACGCCCAGTTTCTCCTCTTCCTCTTCTGGATGATGATCCGCGGCGTGACCATCATCATCAGGCTTTGGGTTTCGCGGCCGATCCCCACGTTCTTGAACAAGCGATTGATGTAAGGGATCTTGTTGAGCATGGGAACGCCTTTTTCGTTGCGTTCTTCGCTCAGTCGCTTGATGCCTCCCAGCAACACTGTGCCGCCGTCCGGCACGCTCACCGTGGTGGTAACGGTTACATAGGAGAAGGTGGGCAACTGGACCGTCACGCCCGACTTGGTAACGGACGAGGTATCGTTTGTCTTGGTGGCATCATTCGGAGTGGTTTGTATGCCTTCGCGGGTGGTGTCGGTGGTGGTGGTTTGCGAACCGCTGAAGGTGAAGGTGTTTACTGTCTTGCCGATCTTGCTGAAGAAGGGCACCACGGTGAGGCGCACAAAACGCCGGTCGTTGGAAATCACCGCCTGCACGGTCATAAACGTGCCTTCGGACAAGACCACGATCACTGGTTGTTGTGCCGCGGCGAAATCGCCCACCACGGGAATAACACTGATCACAAACGGACTTTGCGAAGTGTCCGAAACAAACGCCTGCTGGCCGTTGAACAAGGTGACCTTGGGCGCCTGCAAGACGTTGGTGCGATCGTCTCCTTGAGCGGCATTGATGAAAAAGTATGCTTCGATGTCGCTGAGGATGGCAAAACCCAACTGGGCCCCGGCCGTGGCGTCGAAGCCGCCGAACTGCGGCGTGGCCAAGCCGAAGCCGTTTTGCATGAAGGGAATATCCAAATCAGAGGTATACAACGCGGGGCTGGTAAGCGTGGGATTTGACCTCATACCTACAACCGCCGATTGGGTGCGAGAGGAGTCGAGGGTATCGAAGAGCGGTTCGGTAGGCGGACTGGTGGTGGGATTGCCGGAGACCACCACCGAGCCGAATCCGCTGGACTGATTCTTGGCGTTGTCGTGAATTTTAAAGTCGAAATCCACGCCGATCCGTTCGAAGAAGTTATCGGTAAGCGTGATAAAGCGCACTTCGATAGTCACTTGCAAATCTTGCATGCGGCGTAATTGTTCCAGGAGGTCGACGATTTCTTCATGGACGTCCTGGGTTTGGCTGACCACAATACTCAGGTTGGTTTCGAAGGGACGAATATCCCCCTGCCCGCCCACGCTGGCCCAACTGGTCGGTTTCACTGTACTGGTGATCAAATCGATTAGGCTCTCGAAGTCGGCTTGCGTGCCGCCGCCCAAACCGCCGGGACCGAATCCCAGGGGTTGTTGCGGCTGGCTCTGAATTCCGCCGCTACTGGACGACGCGGTAAGCTGGGCGAGCACGTTCGGGTTGATCGCCCCGTTGCCGCCTTTGCCGTCACGGCTGGCCACCACCGCCAAGGGCGTGGTCGTGGATCCAAAGGACATATTGCCCCCGCCGAAGCCGATCGATCCCATGGCGTCGTGATACGCCGCGCTTAAGCCCATGGGCATGGGCACGAAGTTCGGAATCGGCACCACCAGGTCGGCCACGTTATAGGACACGGTGTAGACCTGGCTGTCGCGAAGCTGTTCGCTGGTGATTTTGAGCACTTCGTCCTTGACGATGTAGCTGAGATGCAGCGGCTGGAGAATCAAGTTCAAAGCGCTTTTCAGCATGATTTCCTGCCGGACTTCGATGGTTACCGGCGTTTCCGCGTTCACTCCTTCTTCCACCAGACCTTTGGGATCGAGGTAGATGTTGATTTCCGCGAGCTTGGCCAGATAATCGACCACCTTGCTCAGCGGCGCATTGGTGAACTCCACGGAAACCGGCGTTTTCAGCTTCTTTTCGATTTCAATCTCCCGCTCGGTGCGATTGCGCATCCGCTCGGCTTTGGTTAATTTCGCGCGGTTTTTTGTCAGATCGCCCCATGTTTTCGCGTCGGGCAAGAGGTAAGGATTGCGATCGTCAAAGGGCACGCTGGCCTGGTCCACCGAATCCAAGGCCAGCCAAAAACCGTTTTCCTTCTTTTCCTGCAAGGCCGCGTTGCTCATCACGCGATAGAAGAATTTGGCGTCGGTCAACAGTTGTTGGGCCACGGGATTGTTGTGGTCGAGTTCCGCCGCCCGCTTGGCGACCACTTGTGCGTCTTCATAACGCTGCTCATCGCGCAGCCGGTTGAATTCGTCGACCAGCAAGGCGATTTTTTCCTGGGTTTCCAGTTTCACCCGCTCGTGGCGTTCGATTTCCTGGCGCGTGCGATTGTTTTTATCCGCCAGTTCCAAACGCGGCCGGTTCTCCTCGAGATATTGTTTGGTTTCGGCGATCGCCCGATCCGCCCGGCGAAACAATTGATCGTGCGCGGCCGGCTCCAAACCGGCTGCCTCTACTTTTTTGCGGCCTTCCTCCAGCAGGGCCAGGGCACCTTTGGGATCGGATTCGCGCGTGGCCCGGGCATTGGCTTCGATGTGCGCCAGATCGGCGGCGACCTGTCGGGCAAGAACCTGCTGCCGCGCCGCCGTTTCATCGAGCATGGTCGGCGATTGACCGCTACCCGGGGCCGGGCCCGGCACACTACCCGTGAGTAACTGTAAATGATCCTGCAATCGCTGTGCGGTGAGCGGATCCAACTCGTTCATGCGCAGGGCGGCCTGGCGGAATAGCCGCCGCGCCCGTGCTTTGTCTTGGGCCTTTAGCGCCGCTTCGCCTTGCTGGAACAAAACCAACGCCGAACCGGCGGCAGATCCGTTCGGGCTTGCGTCAGGCGCGGGAATTTGTTCCGCTGCAATTGCCGGCGGAGCCGGTATGACGGATGCCGGATTCTGCGCCATGTTGAATTGCCGCGGTTTGTAATTGGCAGCGCTTTGTCCGTTGGCCACCAGCATATTCTGCGTCAAATCATGCTGCGGATCATAAACCGCCCGCGTGGCCGTCTGCCTCGCTTCTGCGAAGCCTGTAGCCGGCGCAACTCCATAATTGGCGGCGGGAACAACCGCGGATGACTCGCGCTGGCGAATCTGACGAATGTCCAACAATACCAGGCCCGGCCGGTCTTCGCCCGGCGAAAACAGCGCGTCGGGCAGGTTAAATTGGTCGGCTTTGCGCCAGCTCCTCCGCGCGATCCAACTCGCCCGCGGCCAGCGCTTCGCGTGCTTGATGCACCAAATCCAAGGCTTGTTGGCAGGCGTAATTTCTGTCCAGGGCTTGCGCCGTGCGCGGAATTGCCTAAATCGCGGTTCATCGCGGCAATCTGCGGAGGCAGTTGGTAATTGCGCATCGACGCGATCCGCGCCATGAGGTCCTGCGGTTTCGTCTCGGCGGGTCCGTAAGCGACTTTTTTGGAAGCCGAGAGGTTGACCAATCGCTCGGCTTCGTCTAACTCGCGATGCTGTAATAAGGCCTCGGCTTGTTCTAGCATGTTCCGGGCAAAAGCGCGGCGGTACGCCTCGGTGTTTTTATCCAGCGTGGCGAGCTCTTGCATCTTGCGGATGGCGGCCTCCGCCTTTTCCGGCGAGTCATCCAGCGGACTATATTGCCGATTTTGATTCTTGGCTTGCTGCGCGAATTCATCGGCGCGGTGCAAATCGCCGACCGCCAAAGCGCGCCGCGCGGTAAGCAATGGATCATCGTTATTAACGCCCGCTCTGTTTCCCCTGCCGTCCAGTCCGTTTCGTTCCCCTGCGCCTTTTGCCCCCTTGACAAGAAATGGCGGCAAAGCCAAATCGTTTTCGTTCGGTTCGGTCGAAAGATAGTTGCTCTCGGCTGCCGTCCCTGCCTCAACCACGCTCAAAGTGCTGGATAATTTGTGCTCCGTGCCGCCTTCAATTCGCGGCAGGGGCGTGACTTGCCGGGCATCCGGCAAAGTTGCCGGAGCGTCGTTCGGACGTCCGCTGAAGGGATCGCTCGCGGGAACTTTGGCCTTATTCCCCAGGAACGGCGAAAAGATTTGGCTGGGCTTTGTTGGTGCGGCGGCACTCCGCTTGCGTTGCAAGTCGCGGCGGGCCTTTTTCGGCGTGTCGCCCAGATGGAAACTGCCGTACTCTACTCCCAGCGCCTCGGCCTGCGCAATCAGCGATTCCGCCGCCTGCAAGTCATTTTCCGCCATGGCCTGACGGGCACGTCGCAGCAAATCGGCCGCCTCTTGGCTTTTGTCCTCGGCAGGACTGCTTGCCGCTTGACCGACGCCGGCCGCGCCGAGCAATAAATCTCCCGTGCCTTGCGGCGGTCCGGCCGCAGCCTTGCCCGCCGTTAACAATAATGTAATCAATACCACCCAGCTGATGCGTGTTGATGCGGTCGTGTTCAAAAGAACTCTCCTTTTGAGACGCGCAAATAGTTCTCCAAGGATACAATTACCAAGGTGTTTGTGCCGCAAGTTCTCTGTGCCGCGACAGCTTTTTACAGAGTAGCCGCGTTATAGTTCCTTTGGCATTTGGATACTCGCAGGCCGTCCCTCGCGCCTGCCAGTCACCCACAACGATAACTTTTTGACTCGATTCTCAGGGATTTACCAGATGAGAAGGGGTTAAATACCGACTGGTCAGAATTGGGTCAAGGGCATTTTTAGATTTTCCCCAATAAACGCCCTAATAAAGTGCTAGTAATGGAAGCATGAAATTGCCTGACCCATCCCAAAGCAGGAAGATACAAGATGTCTGGCCCTACGTATTGGGGGAATTTGGGGGAATAGAGGTAGATCCTAAATTCACCAGCCGCACGGTCAGGTTGCGCCGGGAAAAGCGTTAGGGTCCTCTGGGCCTGGGGCGTTTTGGGGGAGTCTCGGGTCCAGGTTCTAAAAGAAGCCTTGCTCCTTCTCCGCCCGGCGCCGCGCGAGTATTGGGCGGGGACTTGCGCTCAAAACCGCTCGGAGATTCCGGCTCGGTCGTCAACCGTTTAATCTCGGCCGTATCCTCCAGTTCATTGTGGACCATAAGCATCGGCGAATTGTTGTTCATTAGCATTAACAGCATTTCCCCCGGCTCGGTAAGACTCTTGTCTTTTCCAATCGTCAGTTTTCTGCCGCCGCTAATATCGAGGACCGTGGCGTCGGCAAGGAAATTGACATTCTCGATATCCCCTGCCGGGGCGCCGCCCGAGGACGGATCAACCGGCGCCGGTTTGGCTTTTTCATCGAGGAAATTAAGCACCTGGCCGCGATCGATGGGGGAGAATTCTTTGAAGACTTCTCGGCCGCTTTCTCTTAGCCACTTCAGCAGCAAGACTTTTCCGGAGGGAACGCCGGCAGTTCTTGGATTGACCGAATCGAGCAAGATCTGCGTATCTTTTGGCACGTAAACGATCTTACTCAGTATGACTCCTTCTGTTTCCAGCATCTTTTTTTGTGCCTCATTTGTATCTTGCACCAGGCCGGACTTTAGTCCGTTATTTGGATTTTTCAAGGCCAAGCGCACTCGATACAGATAACTTTTCCCCGGCTCGACGGAAAAATCGAAAAAACGAAATAATTTATATCTAGCGAACTGCACCGCGTGGTAAGGCGTCTCGCCGCTATCGTTAACTATTCTGCCGGGCGGATTGGGCCTGAGCGGCGCTCGGTTGGGAGTACCGACCGGGCGTTGCTGTTGGGAGACTCCTTCAAAGGAACTGGTCCCCGCCGGTCTATTTTCTTCATTTCCCGCAAATGCACTCCGGCCGCCCTCCGCGCCGCCTAACGCGGCTTCCGGAGAAAGCAAGGGAATTTCCGGTTCGTGGGCAACCTCGGCGCCCCAGGTATCATTGACCAGCGGACCAAGGGGAAAGGTTAGCGAAGGATCGCGGTACTTAACCTCGATCACATCTGGCATATTTTGCCCCCAGTTATTCAACGCTTCTGGTATGGCATTGCTGGAGAAGAAGGTTTTCCGCCATTTCGGTTTTTCATTGGGACTGCTGATTTCCGCCCGATCGACCCAATATCCCATATAAACGGGCACGTCGTTGGCGGAATCATAGAACACGGTATCCCGAAACGCATTCTTGTAGGCCTCCAACTGTTCCTCGTAAGGCACCAATCCTGTAATCACCACCCAGCATTTGCCGGTAATCTCGCCGCCGCCCACCGCCGCTCTGGGCGCCATGGCTCCGCCGGCTGGCGAGCGTGCCGGCAAGGCTGCCCCGGGTCGAGGGCGAGTTTCCGTGAAGGCGCCCAAATCGGCCGTGGCGCGGAGGTCTCGCACCCCCAAATATTTAGGACTGCCGCGCAATCCTTTCTGCTCGAACAGCGGCGATTTCCAGGGAATATCACATTGATAAGGTCCTTCGGTAATGCTCTTATTACTGCTGAAATCGGCGATTTTTTTGGCAATTCTTATATAATCATGGGCGGGTAGATTTTTGAACTCCGGAGCATCCGCAGTAAAGGGACGTTCCAGTTCGCGCTGGGCGTTGCTGCTTTTTTCGTGCAAATCTGGGGGGATTTTGTCGTACTTTTCCCGTCTCATCACCGCCCCGTAAAGAATGGTCGCCACAATAAAAATAAACAATCCTAGTACCAATTTCTCCGCATGGTCGAGGAAGAACTTGAGGATGGCATTCTTGTTGAAACTGATTTTGAGTTTCATGGTTTGGCTCCCAACTCGTCTATTGCCGTTTGTTTTGCCTGGCCGTGGCGGCTTTCTATTTGGGAGTGGCTGTCGGCGGCGGGTTCTCCGTGGAGGGCGTGGCAGCGTTTTCCGCTGACGCGGCGGGAGTGCCAACTCCAGCAGCGGACGCCTCCGGCGGTTTTTCTCCCGCCGTGCCGGTTCCCAAGGTGGTTTTATCCGGCGGATTGTATATATAAATAACCCCCTGAATTTCCACGGGAATATCATAGGGCCCCAATTCGCCTGGAGCAGGACCCGACCCCGTGGAATGCGAAGCTTCTCCTCTTCTGATGCGCGACTCCAAAGTCGGTCTATACGATGAACTCTGCGGGGAACCCAAAATTCCCGCGCCCGTCGATCCTGGTTCGAACACCTCGCCTTCGCCGGGCCATAAACGTACCCGACGCACTTCGATGGGCATGGCGCGATTGACGCATTCCACCAGCAATTTGGTAATTTTACGCTGGTCCATTTGCAGTTTCATGCCGATGGGCATCATCTTGAACTCCGCATAGGGATGCGGGGCATCGGCGGATAAGGGCGCGCCATTGTCGTCCACATATCGATCTTTTAGCAGTTGTTCTCTACTTTGGACTGAAGTTTCGCGTCCTGAGAGCGCGCCGCGGGATTCGCCTGGTCCGCGCCCCTGCTCCGTTCGCAATTCTTTGCCCGCCGCGCCTCTGAAGACCTTTTCGGCGGCGTCGTCCCAGGACTTGGCAGCGTCGGCGCCAATTTCCAAGGCATCGATCCGCTTGATCGCGGCCTGCGATTGATCCATGGCGCTTCCATTGGTGGCGCTGATTACCCGCAACAAAGTTTCATATACCCAGAGATCTTCTTGGGCTAATCGCACTTGAAACGAGTCGGGAGTTTTTGTCCACATGAAACGTTCTCTCAGTCGGTCTAGATCTTTTTGGTCCCAGTCGACCAGGCTCAGCGCAGGTGCGTTATCCGTCTCGGCGGCGTTACGAGTGTTGCGCAAGGGATATCTCGTCATCACCCCGGACCTGCTGAGAGAATAGCGGTTTGTAGAGTCCTCGCCGGCTTTTCCGCCTTCTTCCGCGGATTCTCGCAAGCCTATGAGCCTGAACAAGGCGGGAAAATAATCCTTGATGAAGTTCTGATATTTCTCCCGCAATTCAACGGGAATCGGATCGTCAGGCCCGAGAGAGCTCACTTTTTCGATAAAGTCCTTGCCCAGCACTTCCGGCCAAGGATTCTTGCTCTGTTGTTCCTGATACAGTACGTCCCATACTTTAAGCACTCCTTTTTTCAATTCCTCGTCCTTATTATTGACGGCTTCGATAAGCTGTTCATTAGGATGCTCTGCTCTATCGCTGATCGCCTGCACCCCGTTAAAGAGACCCTCGATTATTTTTTTCCGCTCTTGAAATTGGTTGGCCAGCGAGCGGGTCGACCACCACCAAAATATCAACACCAGGACGACCGTCGCTGCGGATATCATCCAGAAAAGGTGTTTTACGATTATCTTCAGGATGAGTTTTACTTTGTCCATCGTAATATCCCGCTCATATTTAGTTTTTAGTTCTCAGTTTTCAGTTCTGTGTTCTGACTTCATCCCTGTCCCCTGGCCGCTGTTCCCTTTCCCTGTTTTTTCAGCCCACATCCTTCATCTTTTTTCACTGCTGTGCCGATGCTTGTTCCCCGCCTGACGCTTGTTGCGCCTTCGTTGCTTCTTCCTTGGCTTGGCGGCGTTGGCTGGGCGTCTTGGGTTGCCAGCAAAAATGTACGACAAAACTGAAACGCTGCAAAGTAATAACGTTGTCCTCTTGTGGTGACATCCTGGGCATGGAGTAATCCCTGCCAACCCCGGCCGACGCACTTCTGCGGGAGCCTCCCATATCCGCCATGGCCGCATCGATATTGACCGAGTCATCTTCAACCCTTTTCGGATCGACCAGCACCGGATAGCTGATTCCCAACTCTCTCATGGTGACCGTTTCCATTTGGCCGTCGACGTTGGGCAATTCCACCTTCCCATTGAGCAATCTATCGATCAGCGTATTGCGCACATATTGTGCTCCAAAATTGCTGACCGTCGTTTCTTTGTTGTGATAGTGAAAACCCTCTAGTTTCACGATCCAGCCAGGACCTTTAGGTCCTCTTAAATTTGCCTGCTCGCCGGCTTGTCCCTCGGAACCGGAAGGGGCTGTTGCGCCGGGCGTGCCGGTGGTCGGGGCGGACGGCTCGGCGCCTCCGTTGGCCACCGATCCGCCGCCTGCCTCAGCCGCATACGGATCCTGATACCACGGCTGCTGCTTCACGCTGGAAAACCAGGTGGAAAGGTCTTCGCAATATTGACACTCGAAGTTTTTGATGTGCAAGACCTTGCTTTCACTGATTTGCGCGGACATGTCACGGGAAACGGGTTTTTTCCCAGCGAGTTCACTCGTATAATCATCGCGGGGGAGGCATTGATTTATCGCTTTGATCAACTCCAGCCACCTGATCCGGCCTTCCACGTTTCCCACTAAATGCTGGCCGATCTGGTCGGTGGCTTTGACTTTGGCGATGGCTGAGTCAGCCTCGCTCCGTAAGCGGGCGCTGCGCTGGGTAATCTGATTTGCCTGATCCGCGGCTTGTTTCCACAAACCCGTATCGACCGTCCCCATGGCCAAACAATAGGCCCCGAAGCTGATGCCGCATCCCAGCAGTAACGACGCCACCGCCGCCACCGCCCAAGGCTTCTTCTGCTTGACCAGCCGATCCTTGAGAATTTCTTTGGGCAGCAGGTTGGTATAGATGCCCGATTTAGCCAAACCCTGTAACACCAGCCCGTAACATACCCCGAAACAAAGGACGTTTTCTCTGAACACCGGCGAGGAAATAACCTGCGTACCCACCAGTCCGCGGAACGACTCCACGCGCTCGACTTCATAACCCAAGCTCTGTACCAAGTAGCGACGCAGCCCGGGAAGCTTCATGGCATTACCCAACGACACGATCCGGCCGATTTTCGCGGCCCGATCCAGATTGCTGAAATAACCGATGGAGCGCTGGAGCTGCGTCAAAAGATCGTTGAAAACCGGGCGCATGGCCTGGAACACGGCCTTGGGATCGGCCGCCGCGGTGGCATTGCGCTTCAGGTGTTCGGCCTTGGCAAAGGTGAGCTTCATCTCCTTGGTCAGGGCCTTGGTAAAATGGTTGCCGCCGATGGGGATGCTGCGCTGCCATACTCGGTAGCCGTTGGTAATCACAAGGTCCGTGGCGTCGGTTCCCAAAGAGAGAATCACTATCGATTCAGGCGGATGTTCCGCATCGTATTCTTCCGGCGGCGGCAGGTTGCGGAGTTGATCGAAAAGGATGTAATTATACAATGTCAAGGGCGTCAACTGCACGTAATTGAGCTCGATGCCCAGTTTTTTGAAAGGCGCCAGTGCGCGGAACACCGCGTCGCGTTTCATGGCAAACAGCCCGATCTCGGTTTCCAGCACAAATCCTTCCTCTTCGGTTCCCAGACCCAATCGTTGATAGTCCCAAATCACGTCGTTCAGATCGAAGGGAATTTGCTGTTTGGCCTCGTAGCGCACGAGGCTGGGAATTTTTTTGGCCTCCATCGGCGGCAGCTTGATGAACCGGGCCAGTCCCGCCTGCCCGGATACGGATATCGCCACGCTGTCGCCCCGCACCGAATTTCGCGATAAAAACTGCTTTAAGGCCTCCTCGACCAATTCCTCGGGATTGGCGTCGGGCTGGCTGAGAATTTTGGGATACTCGATGTAGTCAAAGGCCTCGGCCTCGATCTTGTCCGCGGCCGAAGTCGCCCGACATCGCAAGGCCTTCAGTGCACATTGACCTACGTCGATCCCCCAAACTGCGCCGGTTTTTGCCATGGCGTCACTCCCCTTGGCCGTGATGTGGTAATCAGCGGAACATATTTACTGGTAAGTACTTGATTACTGCAAGGCCTTTTATTGTCGTAAATTTACACTATATACAATCTCCACACTTCTTTTGAGTAGTCCTCTGAACGGAAAGTTCCTCATAATGGCTTTGCTAAAACTGGAATTCCAGGGAACATTTTTTCGCGCCGTCTCAGTCCCCCGACAGCCCCAGGCCCGAAACTGGCCTGTCCAGAGAAGACGGTAATATATTGAGACAATCTATACCCCACTATTTCTATTATTTCACTTTATCGTCACCCTCTGCCTACTGTCAACCTTTTCTGGATAGTCAAAATGGCTATTATTAAGCCCTGGCACCCTTGAAACTGTAAAGATACGTCCAACATGCTTAAAGGCTGTCTTATTTCGGCAAGATTGTAGTATTTCAACACGGATACACAAAAAATGACAGCGCAGAAAAAACCAGTATATTAGATCATATTCACATAACCTATTTTGGGCATATTGGCCTAATTCATGATTTTCGCACGCTTATTAGTTCTTCTGCCTTGCTCCAGCCTTGAGGATTTGCGGCTAGATCGCAACGCCGAGGAGGCCGAAGAGCTGCTCTCGGCCTGGT
The DNA here is from genome assembly GCA_963820545.1 of Pirellulales bacterium. Taxonomy (GTDB): domain Bacteria; phylum Planctomycetota; class Planctomycetia; order Pirellulales; family Thermoguttaceae; genus CAWGAJ01. The sequence goes on along the minus strand of CAWGAJ010000002.1, from coordinate 554,148 downwards.
CGGCTCTTTGGCATCCTTCGTTAATTGCCAGTACTCAAACCATGCCGGGCTGGTTTCCTGCCACGGAGCCTCCCCAGGAACCGGCCAAGAGCCTCATTATCCTGCCTGAATGCTGCCAGCCGCTTTTGCCCGAAGCATGGCTGGATCAGGCCGAGGCTTCAGGGGCCGTGGTGTTGCGAAAATTGAAACACCGCTCAGAAATGGTCGGCGCCGCTTTGCAAAGCCTTGCCGGCGGACCATCCACGATAGATGCCGATCTTGTTGCCGATTTCCTGGCCTTGGGTTTTTGCCATTTTGTGGTGAAGTTGTTAACACGAAAACATCACTATTCGAGCACTCTCGACGAGGACGCATTAGCTACGGTGGTTTTGGCCGCGGCCGTGGCAGCCGTGCAAGGCGACGTGGCGCTGCCCGGCAGGAGCTCCATTCGGCCTTCGATCGGCTCTACGAAGCCCGAGAGCATTTATATCCGCTCGATCCGCGCCTGATTGACCTCACACTCCTGGCCTCCACTACCTTGGGAAAATCGCTGCGCAAAGAATTGACTGCCGGATTTTCCCGAAATCTGCTTATTTCCGGCGAAGTGCTCCAAGAGATGTCCTCGCGCGAACCAGACAGTTTGGCCCTGCTTATCGAGGCGCTAAAAAGCAACTCGCTGGCCATTGTGGGCGGAGAATTGAGTGAAGTTCCCTTGCCGATGCTTTCCCCCGAGACAATCGACTTTCATTTGCAACGGGCAGTAGAGATATATCAACAAATACTCCAACAACGGCCAATGATTTTCGGACGGCGGCGGTTCGGGCTCACTCCCGTTTTGCCGCAAATACTGGCAAAAAACGGCTTTACCGCGGCACTCCACTTTACGCTCGACGACGGTCAATTTCCCATTGACAATCAAAGCCGTATCCAATGGGAAGGTTTCGACGGCACGGCCATCGAGGCCCTCGGCCGCTTGCCCTTGGATGCCAATGGGGCCGATTCGTTCTTCCGCCTCTCGAATATACTCGGCACTGCATTGGATCTGGACTCCGCCGCCACGTTGCTATTTGCCCATTGGCCCGGTCATGTCTCTTTCTGGTACGACGACCTTAAGCGGATTGCTTCTTACTCCCGGGTCTTAGGCGCGTTTTACACACTCGACGTTTACTTCCAGCAAACCAGCATGGCCGGCCGGCGAGTGCAATTCAATGCCGACCAGTACCGCTCGCCCTATCTGGCCCAGGACGTGGCCGCCGGCCAAGCGGATCCTCTTTCCCGCTGGGTACGCTATTATCGCCGGCGCGCCATCTGCGAGTCCGCCCAAACGCTCTACACCCTCGCCATCTTGGCGCTAAAAACACCGGCCCCCGAAACCGCTTGCGGTTTTGCAACAAAACACCAGGAATTACTCGAAGCGCTCGACGATTCCCTGAACATCAATGCTCCTGCCGATCCTCAGCTCAATCTACGTCTGCAACAAAATATTGATGCGGCAGGGCAACTATTTTCCCAATCGCTAGGTACAAAACCTCGCTTGGTTAACGGGGCCGATTCGAGTCGGCCGGGCTATTTGCTCTTGAATCCTTGCAGCTTTTCACAACGCGTAGGCGCGAACCTGCTTGAGCTCGGCACGCCGCCGACTGTTAAGGAGCCAATCCAGGCAGCGGTCGAAAAGGAGGTGGTTGTCGATCTGCCCGGCATGGGATTCGCCTGGATCGGCCCCGGTGAGGGGACTGTCCCGATTTTCGTGTCAACGAAAATGGGACTGTCCCCTTTGTGCTCGAGTCTCGGGAAAAAAGCTTGGCTATTCGGGAAAAAGCAGCCCGCGATGCCGCCCTTGGCCGAAGAAAACATTCTGCGCAACGAGTTTTTCGAGGTTTTTTTCGATCCGCCCACCGGCGCCATTCGGGCGATCCGCGATTATCGCAGCCGGCATCCGCGCCTGGCACAGCAAATCGCCCTGCGAATGCCTCATGCCGGAGAGCAAGACCCGACAAGCGAACTGCACTACTCGATCATGTCGGCCGAGGAAATTCGCATCACTTCGCCGGGACCGCTGTGCGGCGAAATCGTCTCGCGCGGAAAAATCATGGATCGCCAAGGCCGTTGCCTGGCCGGTTTCCAACAAACCGCCCGCGCTGGCGCGGGAGCCGCGTACTGGAATTGGAAATCGAACTCGACGTTGAGCAACAGCCCGGCTCCAATCCCTGGAACTCGTACTATGCCTGCCGATTCGCCTGGAGCGATGAGTCCAGCGAGTTATATCGCAGCGTGAACCTGACAACGCAGCCCACCGAGGCAACGCATCTGGAAGCGCCGCATTTTATCGACATCCGCAGCGAACCTTTGCGCACCACGATCTTATGCGGCGGACTGCCGTACCATCGCCGCATCGGACTCAGGAAACTCGACACGCTGCTGATCGTACAAGGCGAAACCGCGCGCCGCTTTTGCCTGGGCGTGGGCATTGATCTACCTAATACAATGAGCGCGGCCTTGGGCTTTTTGACCCCAAAAACGACATATTTTCCGGCCGCTCCTCCACCGACAATGCACGGCTGGCTCTTTCACCTCGACCGCCGCAACGTAATCGCCACCCACTGGGAACCACTCTGGGAAAGGGTTCAGGGGTCAGGGGTCAGGGGTCAGGGGTCAGGGCACAGCGGACAGAGCGAAACCGCAAGCGGTTTCTTTCATCCTTCATCCTTCATCCCTCATCCTTCCTCTTCAATTGTTGGTTTCCGCGTTCGCTTGTTGGAAACCGAGGGCCGCAATACTCAATTGGGCCTGCGTTCTTTCCGGCCGATTGCCGCCGCGCAAAAAATCGAGCCCGGCGAAACATCGCCCATTCAGTTATCAATCGAAGGCGATCAAATCAATATTCCCATCCAGGCATTCCAGATCCTCGACGTGGAAGTGATTTTTTAAAGGGTATCACTGGCTAGACGCAAGTGGCACCAAAAGACAACTTATATGCTTTCTATGCGCGTTTGTTGCCCAATCCGCCTAAAGCAGTATTAGGTGTCAGGCAAAGCCTGACCTACTAGACCGACCACACCAAAATGTCATATAGAACAAAATCGCTTGGACTGCACAATTATGCGGGAAAACCCTATCTTTATGCCTGACAAATAGGCATAGTTAGTCTACTACGTCTAATGTATTAGATGGTGTCATCGCCATGTTGGAAACGCCCAAAGGCCTGGTTTTACAGAGAGGGGTATGATCTTTCCTGAAATGAGATCTACAAGGTGAGGTTGAGGACCTTTGTCTCCTCCAAATTTCATCATTATTAACTGGTTGCCATCAGGCGAAGGGGTAGGAAAATTAAAGCCCTTTAATCCTTCCAATAAGGACTTTACTTCCTTGCCAACTAAATCGCATGTCATCCATAAACGATTTTCTCCTAAAAAGAGTATTAGCGGCCTGGGAGTAAGAGCAACTGGCAAATCCCCTTTTAACAGAGTAGTTAGATTACCTTTGAGATCCATACGGCAAACAGTGCTGTCGGGGATTTGATCGAGATGCCGCGTTTTTCTTGATACAAGTATCAATCCTGCACCATCCGGTAGCCAAGACAAATATGCACAATCTAAAGGTTCACCTAGCAAAGTGGTCTTACCTGATTCTAAATTGACCAAAACCACTTGTTGAAATAATGGGTTTTCATTTGTCCCGATTTGAGTAACCGCCAGGGTTTTACTGTCTGGAGAGAGTGCGCCAAACATAATAAAACCTCGGTTAAGAAAAGGTAGTCCCAATTGTCGTTGAGTCAGATTTTCCAGATTGATTTCATACAAGCCCATAGACACAGTATCAAGGATTAAACCACCCACATAAACCCGCTTACGATCTTGACTGAAACAAAGAGGTGTACATTGGCACCCAGTGTAAGGAACCCGGCGAATTTCGCCAGTCTTATAATTCCATAATTTTGTTTCCATATCTCCCGAGGGTTGACCGGGACGCCAAACGCCAAAGTGTTTAATCATTATGATGTCGGTTGGATTTGCAGCCTCCATCATTTTTGTATGATCTATCCATTGACGATTATCTACGTTAAATACCGTCGAATCGAATTTTTTGTCCCAATGGAAATCGCGAAGCCATACGCGCTTACCAACAATCCCTGATTGAACAACAAACCCTGTCTCCAAGTCCACTTTAATTGGTATGCCTTGGTGCAATAAGTCTTCCAATGTACGTTTAGTGTTTAACGCTCCTTGTATGCTGGCAGATAAGGAGTTCTCTTCGGCTGCTTTTTTAAGCAAGTTATTTATTTGTTGCAGACTTGTTTCTACTTGTTGTTTCGGTGCGTCAGAGATTGGAACACGGTATTTCGCCACATTTTCCTCAATTACCTCGAAGGTTCCTTTTGAATCGAGGAATTCCATGTCAGTAAATCCCGGCATTGCTTGTTCAAGAAACATATAGATAGACGGAATATCAGTGGGTGCTTCATAAGGGCGGTATTTTGCCGATTGTTGGCCATCAAACACATACCAGGCACCATCCCGATAGATGATATCAATCCATGATTCTTCTTTCCCCTTTAAAAAAGCGGAGACAACATATCGCAACATCATTGGTGTAGAATTAACTTTAACATGTGCTTCAATCCCGGAAGACGTTTCAAAAACCATAGTCCAGGAGGCCGTCGTCTTAGCAAGTTTAGTTTGTGACCTAGAAACAACCTCTCTCAATTGATTTAAGTCCGGTTTTTTCCCTGCCTCTATTCCCAACAATGTACAGGGACTTACTGTTAGTAAAACAAGAACCAGACAAAAAAGGCTATTTGTGCGATTCTGCACTGCTAAACTCCTTATATTTAATAAGGTGCGACTTGGATGATCATTACTTGAAATCACATTATAACAAACTCTATGAATGAAACCATTCTTCATCCTGACTCAGGGAATTCGGGGGACACAATACCAATATTGACAAATTAGGCTGGGTGGCATGGCCAAACTTGTTTGGTCATGAAGCGATTGCCCTTCTTTCTGAGAACATGCCCAAGTAAGTGTCCGCCTTTGGCGGATGGCGCCAGACTGAAAGCTTTATAGTTACGTAGGGTGCGTGAAACGCACCACAATCATGTCTTTGAAATTGAATTGGCGCGTTTCACGCACCCTACACATTCAGAAACCTTCGTAGATTCTTCGCTTCGTTCAGAGACAATGCTACTTCACCGGGCAAAAGTGCCCGGGCTAAACTTAACTGTAAACTGTCTACTGTGAACTGTAAACTTTCTTCTCACATAGTCGCTCGGCCGGCCTGGAGCAATTTCAATGGTTCGGTGCGGCCGGTAGTGAAGGCCGGCCAGAGGGCGGCGGCCAGGCAGAGGATCAGGGTGATGGCAAAGCCCAGCGACAGTTTCGCCCATGGCACGACCAGGGGCGTGGCCATGCCGCCGAAAAAGCTCACATAGCGCGACACGCCCGTGCCGCACCAGCCCGCCATCACGCCAAAGCCGAGGCTCAGCAAACAGGCGACCAGTCCGATCAAGACGGCCTCGGCAATAATCAAGCGGAACAGTCCGAAGCGGGTAACGCCCATGGCCCGCATCACGCCCATTTCCCAGCGCCGGGCGCGGATCGACGCCATTACCGCGTTGATCACGCCTATGGACGTGACCAGCAAGGTGATCAGGGGCAATTGGCTCATGCCCCAGATCATGCTATCGGCCCGGCTGCTGATGCGGGCGCGGATTTCATTGGCCGTGGTGATTCTTGCCGAGGCGCCGAACATTTTCGCGCCCATGCCCCAGCGGCCTTGATCGTTGACCGGCTGCTCATCGCCCAGGTATTTATCGGCAATTGATTGCAGGGCGGCGCCGACGCAGTCCAGGGCCGGATTTGTTTCGACGGCATAAAAACCACCGCTGGAGGCCGGCGAATACTGAATGACATTTGCCGCACCTTTTTCCAGATTCATCCAGAAGAAGTTGATCTTTTTTAGTTGGAAGTCGCTGCGCACGTTGTACAGCGAGGCAAAGACCATGGCGGCCGATCTGCCGCTGCGCCGACGCAGGCCGGAAAATTTCGTCATCCAGTGCCAGCCGGGCAAAGAGACCACGCCGGCGATCTTGTATTCCACCGGTTTTTCCGGCGATTCGGGCGGCAACAGTTTGAAGCCGTCGCCCAAACCAAGTCCCGTGGCCCAGGCAAAATGATCGGGCACGATGCACCAGCGGCCTTGTTTGAGTTTCGCAATGGCCTCCTCGCGATTGCCTTGTGCGAATTTCAATTTCAGCAGGGGATTTTGGCCGCCAAAACCCGCCTGCGGATCCAATCCGATCATAATAATATTGTCTTGCCGGGTGACCGAGGAGTGTTCCTCGCTTTTCGTGATGTCCTCGGCCAGTCTGGGCTGTTCGACGGCCAGCGGCAGACATTGATCGCTAATCACGCCCTTGATGTGGCGTACGGTTTCGATTTCCTCGTCGGGCAATCCGCCGGACTGGAAGGAAACCAACACGTCGGGCACCCATTCGCCGGGCATGAATGGTCCGAGCATCGTGTAGCCCCAGGTTTGCATGGCCACGAACAGACCCAATCCGATCGTCAGCGCCACGGTAGTGCCCGCCGTGCGCCACAGATTGCAGGTTAATTGGGTCCTTAACAACCGATGTTCAACACCCATGATCGCGGCGATTGGCAGGCCGAAGATTTTTTCCGCCAAGATAATCGCCAGTGGTGCGAAAAGCACAAAGCCAATTGCCATGCTGGTGCATCCCAGTGCGGCGTAGATTCCATAACGGGCACTGTCCGCCATGGGCACGATGAACACCAACAACGGATTGACGGCAATCAACGCCAATCCAACCACAATGGCCGATAATGGCCAATGCCCGGCACGGCGGAAGTGCGGCGGCGCCATGGCGTCCAGCGGACTAACGCGCGTGGCCCGCCAGGCGGGCAAAATCGCCGCCGCCAATGCCCCGCCGAACGCGCACAACCCAGAAAGGATCACGCACCAAAGGCCCAACGATGCACCGTTGGTAAAATAATCGGGCTTGATGTATGTCATGATCTTCAGCAGTCCCCAGCCCGCCGCCAATCCGCCCGCCCAACCAAGAAAGGCCAAGATCAGGCTTTCGGCGATTATCAGACTGGCCACCTGAGAGCGGGTCATGGCCACTGCGCGCATCATGGCCAACTGCCGGATGCGCTCGTTTACGCCCATGCTCAGGGTCGTGAAGATAATGAACAGCGAGGCCAACAGCGAGAGTCCCGTGGCCGAATACGCCTGTTTCCTGGCGCTGGTGGCCGAAAAACCTTCTTCCATGCCGGTTTTTACATCCTTGAGATTGGCTATCACAGCCGGCGGATTGGCCTCGGACAAGCGCGGCGACCATTTTTTGGTAAACTTCTCCGCATCGGCGCCTTCCTTGAGCACAACATTGACAAAGCTGATGCGGCCGGACGTTCCGCTCATTTTTTCCGCCAGCGCCATGGGCACGTACAAGGCGGACATGGCCGGCCCGCGCATCGGCGACGGACCGGAACCGCGTGCGCCCAGCGACGGTTGTTGCGCGGCCTGCTTAATGATGCCGATGATTTTCACGCGAAATTCATCGGCCCGGGTTTTTACCGACATTTCATCACCGACGTCCACCTTCAGGGCCTCGGCCGAGTTGGCGCTCAGCACGCCCTCCATCCGATCGGACAGTGTGGGATCGATCCAATCGCCTTTGACCATTTTGTATGGGGGCAACGTGGCCTTGGTGCCTACGAGCATCGGCATTCTGCCAAACATCATGCCCGGGCGCGGACCGCCGCCGCGCACGCCTTCACGATTTGGCTGCGCAGCGCCAGCCGAGGTTGGTCCGCTGCCCGGCGCGCCGCCGACCGGAGGATCCATAGGATTTCCCGGACCGAATGGCAATTGTTCTTCCGGCGGCAGATTGGGATTTGTGATTCTTGCCCGCGTTTGCATCACGGGATTGAGTTCGGCCACCTCGCCGTCGCGGCCCAGGGCCTCAATTAACTCGGGCGACAAGCGGGGAATGGCACTTACACCCTTGACTTCCGGCAGCACGATCAGGTCGTATCGGCCGAGATAGTCCGAGGCGAAACCGCCAAACTGTCCGACCAGCGCGTCGTAGCCGCTTACCACCCAGATCACCACGCAGGCGGCGGCGACGATGGCCAGCGAGGTCAAAATCATGCGGGCCGGATGATGCCAAATCTGGGCCAAGACCATCTTGCAGATGATTTTCATGCTTTTGCCTCCGCTACGGTCGCAGTCCAAAGGGGACAGTCCCATTTTCGTTGACACGAAAATCGGGACAGTCCCCCGTGCCGACAATATCCTGATAGTGCGCCGCCAGAGAATGCACGTCGGAAAAATCAGCGGTCTTGAATTCGGTCAGAATTCGTCCGTCTTTCAGCACCACGATCCGTTGGGTCCAAATGGCCACCGCCGGCTCGTGGGTCACGATGACGATGGTGCGTTTTTGCTCCCGGCACAATTCCTGCAACAGCCGGCAGATGTTCTGGCCGCTAACGGAATCGAGGCTGCCGGTGGGCTCGTCGGCCAGGATGATCGACGGATCGGTCACCAGCGCCCGGGCAATGGCCACGCGCTGCTGTTCGCCACCGCTTAAGGTGTCGGGTCGATGACGCCGGCGCTGGGTCAAATCGAGCCGGGCAAGCAGATTTTCCCATTGACCGTTTTTGAGATTTGTGCGCCCGGCCGCCAAGAGCGGCAGCAGGATGTTGTCCTCGGCCGTGAGCGTGGGAATCAGATTAAAGGCCTGGAACACCAAGCCGATATGCCGGCGGCGAAAAAACGTCAGTTGCCGGTCCGAGATGGCCGAAAGGTCTTGCCCGTCAACCAAAATGCGTCCGTGATCGGGCTGCGTCAGGCCGGCCATCACGTGCAGCAAGGTGCTTTTGCCCGATCCGCTGGCCCCCATCACGGCCACGAACTCGCCGCGCGTTATCGTCAGCGAAACGCTTTTCAAGGCCTCGATGAGTACTTCGCCCTGCCGGAATCGTTTAGTCGCCTGCTCCACACATAGCGGCGCACATGCCAAACCTGTTGATTCACTCACACTAGGTTCCTTTCCGGTGATAATTTTCCAACCAGTTGGGGTGACAATGTAACTGTCTCCCCAACAAAATGATTGCTTCAATCACTTGGCGGGCTGACGATCTCTTTCCCGTCGCGCGTGGCCAGCGAAAGCACAAAATCCGCTTCCATCTCCGTATTTAACCAATGCACCCCGCCGTCGCAGAACAGGGAATTCGCTCCCAATTTATGAAAACTGTAAATGCCATTGTAGTTGGCGCAATTGACCACGCATTCGAAGTAACCCGTAGTCGTGCCGTCAGCGGTAAAGGATCTTAAGGGCGTTGCGGGCCCAGATGCCCAGACTCCCTTATTCGGCTCGGTAGGCGTGCCAGTTTGTTTAAGTCCCTTGATATACCAATCGGGACGCCCCGCCGACTCGTTGACAAGAATTGTGTGAGAGATTCCGTCGATAAACTTAATCGGTGCGACTCTTTTACCATCGACCGGTTGTAAGGCCGGATTGCCGGTCGATCCGTCCGACTTAGTAATCGTCATGTAATGGCAGAAATAATCGGACAGCGTGCCGCGGAGTTCCGGAGGACCTGCCGCCACGACAAACGTTCGATAAGGATCGGGTGTCGTGGGGCAATGAAAGATCGGCTGGTACGCGGAAACGACAGGTTGGTTAGCCGCATCAGTATAACTTTTACTTACATCATAGGCTTTCTGCAGTGCAATCTGTTCTAAATAAGGTAAAATGGCGACAGTCCAGCCTGCTTGACAACCAATGGCAATCGGGCCGTACGCCCGACTTTGTGGATAACACTTATTAATGTCGACATATTGCAGAAAAGCCAATCCGATTTGTTTCAGATTGTTCCGGCATTGGGTGCGCCGCGCCGCTTCGCGCGCCGCCTGAATCGCCGGAAGTAGCAAGGCAATAAGGATGCCAATTATGGCAATCACCACCAGCAACTCCACAAGCGTGAAACCCTTTTGTTCCCCGCTGACACTTCCTTGAATCATGCCGACCTCTACTCCTTTCGCATCCGTGATTGAGTGCTTACCCGAGTCGCTGAGGGGCTTACTGCCTTTGTTCCGCTTTTCCTGAAGCACCCCGGCAATAAGAGAGCGACAATAGAGCGAAGCCAGTAGCCAGATTGGGATCGCTTTCCATCCACTGACGGTTTTTGTTGACCCAGGAACCGTTGTCTTGCTGACGCCGGGCGAGCTCCTCGGTCAGCTCTCGGCGCCAATCGTGTTTTACTCCTTTAGCGTCTTCGATTTCATCGACGCCCCAGGCGTCCAAGGCCCTGGCAAAGGTGTGATAATAGTAATACAAGCCCGCGTCGCCCATGCCGGGATTGCTTTCGAGATGGTAGTGCTGCCGAATCCACTGGACCGCGGCTTTTACGCGCGGATCGTCTTTGCCGAGCCCGGCATAGATCATGCTCTTCAGGCCCGAGTAGGTCATCGAGCCATAGCTGCGCAGGCCGCCCTCGGGCGTTTGCCGCTCTTCGTCCTGCCGGCCCAGCACGCAGGTATAGTAGAATCCGCCGTCATTAATTTTGGCGGCAAACGGCGTGGTATTGTGCGGGCTTTCCAAATTCTGACACCGGGAAACAAAAATCAAGGCCTTCTGGATGGCCGGATCGTCCGGCCCCGCGCCGCAGGATCGCAGGGCATCGATTAGGTATGTTGTATTGGACAAGTCGGGGCGCGACTTGCCGCCGTAGCCCACTCCGCCGTAGTTCAAGTCCGACTTTTCCTTGCCGCTGGTCTCGTCCCACTGGTTGCCGCGAATGAAGGCCTCGGCCCGCTTGATGATCTTGTCATACCTGCCGTCACGGTTGGCTTCGTTTAGACAAACCAGGGCCACGCAGGTTTCGTAATTGGCAATGAAGCTGCCGGGCTGATGGATCCCGCCGCCCTCCTGTACGGAATCTTCGAGATACTTGAGGCTCTTGGCCGCCAACGGATCATCGGCGCTTCGCCCGCTGCGCAGAATAGCGGTCGTCACCAGCGCCGTAACGCCCACGCCCGCTCGATTGCTATAAGTGCCGTCCGGGGCCTGGCCCTTGGTCTTCAAATACTCGATTGCCCGATCAACGCACTGCCGATGCTGCTGTGGATCCGGACCCGGCTGTAAGGGACCTTTTTGCTCTTCGGCCGGCGCGATCTTTGTCCCAATCGAGAGCCCGAACGCAAGGATAGTTACATATTTCCAGGTGGAATTGATCTGACGAGATGAAATGTTTCTGCTGCGATGCGGATCGTCCCGACTAATCACGTTTTATCGTCCCTGGGTAAAAGTTCCGCGGCGGGGCCGTGTCTGCCACAGAGGCATTCGGAGGCATATTATCTCGGCAATGGTCAATCTCCGGATGCACGGTGTGCAAATGGCGTGCCTAATGTGAGCTATCACCATTCCTGAAACAACAATCCAAGGATATCTATAATGTTGCATCCATGAGGGCAACCGACTACAATCTCCACAATGTCGATGCGCTCGACATGCGTGTCGATTGCCGTGACATTGTATACACCCCTGTTCAAGCAATCCCAATATGCTCCCATGACCGAAACAGCCAACAATGCAAACGCAGTCGCTCAGTCGCCTCGGCCTTCGAGTATCAGGTGGCCGTTGCGCGTCCAATTGCTCCTGCCCATGCTCTTCGTAGTGCTCCTGGCCAGCTTGCTCGCCACCGCGATCACTGCATACTGGATTGCCCTGCGCGTGCGCGGCGAACAGGAAGAGGGATTGGATCGAGTGGCAAAGGCGCTGTCCGAGGCCGCGTTTCCGCTTACCGAGCCGGTTTTGATGCAGATGAGTCGGCTATCCGGGGCCGAGTTTGTGCGTCTGACCCGCCAAGGCCATATCCAGCAAACAACACTCCCCATAGAGCCATCCTTCTTGGAGAACCTCAAGCAGATCGCCAAGGAGCGCGGTCACAACGACAACCACGAAAAGCCGCTGATCTCTCAGGCCGGCCGCGACTATCTGGTCGATTTTGTGACCGTCTCGGGCCGATCCAACATCACGGGAAACGGCACAATCTTCATTCTCTATCCGGAAGATCAACTAGCGTCGCGAATTTACCAGGCGGTCTATCCAGCTTTGATGGCCGGACTGGTTGCCGCGATCGTGGCCTCGGCCATGGCCACTTGGCTGGCCCGAAGATTTGCCCGCCCCATTCGCAAGCTTGTGGCGCAAACCGCCACCATCGCCCAAGGCGATTTTACTCCCATGCCGGCGCCCTCTCGCAACGACGAGCTTTGCGACCTGGTCGAGTCGATAAACAGCATGACCGCGCAGTTGGCCGACTACGAAAAGCAGGTCCGCCGCCACGAGCGCATGAAAACCTTTGGTCAACTTGGAGCGGCCATGGCGCACCAATTGCGCAACGCGGCCACGGGCGGAACCATGGCCATCGAATTGCATCGCCGCGATTGCCCCAACGCCACGAGCGACGAATCGCTCGATGTGGCCGTGCGTCAATTGCGACTCATGGAATCCTACCTGCGCCAGTTCCTTTCCCTCGACGGCCCAGCGCCGACCATCCGGGAATCGGTGAACACCACGGAGTTGGTGGCGGATGTACTCGGCCTGCTGCGACCCTCTTGCACTCACGCCGGAATCGAGATGCAATTTACCCCGCCCGGGCAACCTCTTTTTGTGCAGGGTGATCCGGGGACTCTCAGCCAACTGGCGACCAATCTCGTACTGAACGCCGTGGAGGCCGCCGGGACCGACGGCGCCAAGCCGCCGCGCGTGCTGGTCGACGTTAGCTTTATGCGAGAAGGCCTCGGAGCCCTCAGCGTGCAAGATACGGGCCCCGGTCCGGCCGAGTCCATCCGCGACCAGTTGTTCGATTCCTTTGTCACCACAAAACCAAACGGCGTGGGACTGGGACTTTACGTTTCGCGCCAGATTGCCGAAAGGCACGGCGGACGACTCTTCTGGCAGCGCCGCAACAATATGACCGCTTTCATCTTCGAATTCCCCATATCTCAGAATCCCGAACCCTGAACCCCGAACCCCGAACCCTGAACCCTAATTATGTCCCACGTACTGATTGTCGACGACGAACAAAGTATTTGCTGGGGTCTAAGCAAACTTGTTCAGGACCTCGGCCATACGGCGGCGGTTGCGCCTTCGGCTGAGCAGGCTTTTTCGGCGGCCCGCGCAAAAGCCCGACGCGATCATTTTAGACGTGCGCCTGCCCGGCCTGGACGGCATTTCCGCCATGAAGCAGTTCCGCGCACAACTAGGCGCTATTCCGGTGATCGTCATCACCGCCTATGGCGAGCTGGCCACCGCGGTGGAGGCCGTGCGCAACGGGGCCTTCGAGTACCTGGCAAAACCCTTTGACTTGCGCGTGGCCCAGCGCGCGATAGAGCGCGCCTGGAGGTCCGCAGCCCATCTATGCAGCCCTTAGTATCCGGCGACTCGCAACAGAACTCGCCGCGGCAGTCGCGGGAAATCGTGGGCTCATCAACGGCGATCCAGGAGGTTTTCAAGTTAATCGCCGTGGTCGCCCCCACCGAGGCCTGCGTGCACGTGCGCGGCGAAAGCGGCACGGGCAAGGAACTGGTGGCCCGGGCCATTCATCGCTACAGCCGCCGCGCGCCGGACCGTTTGTGCCCATCAACGTGGCGTCGCTCAGCCCGTCCCTGGCCGAAAGCGAACTTTTCGGCCACGTGCGCGGCGCTTCACCGGCGCGGAACAGGCGCGCAAAGGTCTGCTGGAACAAGCCCACGGCGGCACGATTTTCTTCGATGAAGTCGCCGACATCCCCATGTCCATCCAGGTCAAACTGCTCCGCGTGCTGGAATACGGCGAGATCCTGCCCGTAGGCGCCGACCGGCCCGTAAACAGTGATTTCCGCGTTATTTCCGCCACCCATCAGAACCTTGAGCAAAAAGTGGCCCAAGGCACTTTTCGCCAAGACTTGTACTTCCGCCTGATCTCCTTCGAGATTTACATTCCGTCCTTGCGCGAGCGCCTGGAGGATCTTGATGATCTGGCCGAGCACTTCCTGGCAACGCTGGCCGCCAAGAACGGCTGCCCGCGCCTGCCCCTTGCCGCCGAGACTATCTCGGCCTTGAAAAACCGCCCCTGGTACGGCAACGTGCGCGAACTGTGCAATGCGCTGGAACACGCCATGATCCTGGCTCGCGGCGGAACGATCCTGCCCGAGCATCTGCCCTCGCCCACCCCTCCGGGAAGCGATTCGGCAGGGACTCGCCAGGCCCTGCTTGCCTCGATGATCTGCGACTGGGCCCGTAATGAACTCGACCAATCGCCGCGGGCCAACGACCTTTACCAACGCCTGCTTACGATCGTCGAGCCGCCGCTTTTGCAAACCGTGCTCAGGCAAAATCGCGGCCAGTTCCTGGCCGCAGCCAAACAATTAGGTCTCCACCGCGTCACTCTCCGACGCAAGGCGAACCAGTATCGCCAACTTGCCGATTAGCCCGCATTTATCAAAGTGATGGGATGAAACGCTACCTCACCGGGGCTAAACTGGGTGGTTTTCCACGACATTTAGTTTTCACCCCAGGAGGGAGCGTTTCATCCCATTACAAAGTCCCATACTTATGATGGGTTATATGCAACCGCACTCAAGGGATTAACCCGCATTTCTCACCGTAGGGTGGGACAAGGTCGCGCAAGTTGTTGGTGGGTCCGCGCAAACTGATAAATATGTAATTTACAGCCTGTACGACGGAGAGCACTGAATCCGCGACCGAAGTCCCACCACGAATACAGTTTGCTTGACCCACCCTACACGTTGGTGAGAAATGCAGATTAAAAACCTATCCCCAAACTCCCCTCACTCTCTGAGGGGACCTTCCATAAACTCCCCTCTCCCTCTGGGAGAGGGCCAGGGTGAGGGCAGTCAAGCAACTGCAAGTATTCTGGGACTAGTTTTGTGATAGGCTGTAAGTTTTTTAGGAAGATCATTATTTTCTTGTGTGTTTACAATAATAAAGAATATTGATATTATTTATGTAGTTGAGCATAGGTTTTTTGAGCCGATATCAAAAATGAATCGGCAGGCTACGGCCGGCGGGCCCGCCCTTGCTGCTGGACGCATCTGCCGAGACATTTATCTTCATAATATGTTTTATAGTCCGCCTCAGGGCAAGGACACTTTGTTGAAGGGGAACGATAATCATGAAAAAATACTCTGTATTATTACCCGACCAAAACAATTCGCCGGGCAAGCGTTTCTCCGGCTTCACCCTGGTGGAGTTGTTAGTAGTGATCGCCATTATCGGCATTTTGGTGGCCCTGCTTTTGCCGGCCATTCAGGCGGTGCGCGAAGCCGGCCGACGCATGCAATGCGTCAACAATCTCAAAAATCTCGCCTTGGGCTTCGATAATTATGAAGGAGTAAAAAAGAAATATCCCCCGGGCCGTCATGGCGTCGATGGTACTCCCCCGCCAAATATCCTGATGCCCGGATACGGCTCTAGCGGTTTCGTATTTATTTTCCCTTTTATCGAACTAAGCGGCCTTTATAAGAACATCGACTTAACTGACTTCCATTTTCTTAGCAGGACTCATTTGACTCCCGCTGACGAAGCCGCGGCCGTACAAAGGCCTTCGGTTTTCGTATGTCCGTCGGATATGGCAAAACCAACGGTGCAGTTGAGAGATACTCTATTCGATTCAGGAACATGCAGTTATGCAATGAGTAGCGGTTCTATAGGCTATTTAAATACTGCCGGCGATTTAAAGTACAACAACACGGGTTTATTCATGTATTGCCGGCAACTAACTGCGCAGACAAATAAAAGACGGCGTAACACACACCTTCTTTCTCGGCGAACTTTATGACGGACACCTGGATGGCCTAAATAACCAACCTTGCAACCAGACCTCCTGGGGCCGTGGCAACCGCACCGAGACCCTTCGATATACCGATCAGCCCCTGAATACAAAACCAGGCGCAGGATCTCTCTCGCCTCAAGGCACTAACGGCGTGTTTCAAAGCCGGCATCGCGGCGGGGCCAACTTCGGCTTTGGCGACGGCCACGTGATGTTTATCGTCGATACTATCGATATGTATACTTACCGGGCCCTTAGCACCATTGACGGGCTAAATGATAAATTTATTGATGGCACGGGCGGAAGAGGCACCTCTGCTAGAGATTTTGACGCCAGTGGAAATCCATTATACCCAGACGCGAGTAAAATAGGTTTATGAAAACATTTTTTCAGCGCTGTGCGTTGTTGACAGTTGTGGCGGCTGTTGCCATATCGGGTTGCGGCCCATCGCTCCCCAAACGCGTGCCCGTCTCGGGCCGCGTGCTGATCGATGGCAAGCCCTTAGTATATGGTGTAATTCAGGTCATTCCCGCCGATGGTCGCCCGGCCATGGCACAACTCGGTCCCGACGGCCGCTTTACACTCACCACGTTCGACGATGGCGATGGCTGCCTTTTGGGAAAGCACCGGGTGGTTGTGGTGGCCAGGGAAGAAAAATCACCCACCACCTTTTTATGGCACGTCCCCAAAAAATACTTCGATCCCAGCACTTCGGGGCTGGAAGTGGAAATCACCGGTCCGACCAATGATCTGGAATTCAAACTCACCTGGGACGGCGGCAAACCCTTTATCGAGAAGCTCTACTGATATAGGGGATAGAGGATAGGGGATAGTAGGACGTTTTAAAAACCGTCTTACTTGGGGATTTCTAAAAGTGGGCAGTGGTCGATGGACAGTGGGCAGTAACAGATACGGGGCGTGGTTGCAAGCAACCACCCTACTACTGCCCACCGTCCACTATTATTCTCCCCCGTCCGGCGTCCATGATACCCCACGATTGTATGTCATAATACCTGACCAATCTACATAACTTTTTTTCACCGATCTTTGGGGAAAATGCTTGACAAGAAACCATATTTCTGAGATACTCAAATCTGTTGTGTGGGTTACTTTAAGCTCGTGTGTGTTACTTAAGCTTTTGTGTTTCGTTAGGGTCTATTTCTCCGAAATCTTTATTTCTATTCCAAAAGAGGCAGCGCATTATTCATTGATGTAAGCACATTGACCATGTCTTTTAAGCAATGTGCAAGCTGCTCGATGTCGTCGGAGAATGTCTTCCCTTACCTTAAATAAGTATCGTGGGAAGACGCTAATTCACAGACGATGCCTTTAACAGGCGTCGAGCAGGCGGATAGTTTATCCGCGACTTATGGTTTTTTTATTAGAGCTGTTTTTAAACACCTTAGGAGAAGCAGTTTATGAAAAACTATGTTTTTCTATTATTGTTTTGCGGTCTTTGCATTCTGCCTACGCCGGCCATAGCCTTCATCCTGCCATATGGTCCGGGTTATGGTGGTGTAAATGATGCAAACACGATCCAACTTTGGCAAATGGAGCAGAACCCTGCCCCGGTTTTAAATGATATTCCCACCGGTCTGCCCATGAATGGGTTGCTGAACGGCGCCGCGCTTGTGCCGCCTCTGCATCTGGAATTAATCCAGATGCAACTCTCTATAGTTTTGGCAATTGCCTTACTGTGGATCCAACAAACGTTGGAGGAAATAACCGTCCACTCCTGCTGCAAGCAGCAGCATTATCCGCAACCAATCCCGATGACACAGCAATAAAGTTAACCTCTGCGACGGGCGCATTTACAATGGAAGCGATTGTTATGCTTAACGTGCTGCCAGGAACTGGTAATATGGAAATTATTTGCGGGGAAGGCGATCAAAATAACGTCCCCGCCAATGGTGATCGTGTCTTCCAATTCCGGTTTAAAGGCCAAACTCAACTCGAATTCAACGCTATAAATGCATCCCAAGCAGGTGGTGCAGGGGGGGACATAGTTGTCAATCTCCCCACTAGCGGCGACGATTTTCTTGCCGTAGGCACTTGGTATCACGTTGCCGTCACTTATGACGGCGTGCAAAGCACGGCCAATAACCTCAAGTTCTACTGGACGAAAATGGATCCCGCCAACACTGCGGCCCATCTTCTTGGCCAGGGGATGCTAACTAATGATTTGATTACCACCAACGGCAATGTCTTGTGTGATTTCTCGATTGGAAATGAAGCACGCGACAACGGCGGTAATATCAATGCTTCCACCGAGAGTCTCTTAGGTTGGGAAGACTCAGTGCGCATCAGTGCCATTCCCCGCGACCCGGGCGATATGATCTTCGTTCCGGAGCCGGCCACGGGAGTTCTGGCCTTGATCGGAGTCTTCGGTTTCGGGCTCTGGCTCCGTCGAAAACGTAAATAAAACCTTGTTCCAAGGTTTTCCTTGGAAAGGGTTTAGATTGGGTGCACGGGCATTAACTCCCGTGTAAAACAGCACCGGCGAAACGCCGGCGCCACCCAAGGTTTAGGGTGGAACAAACCAAGTGCGTTCCACCCGCCTAGCCCTGCCCCTTTTCCGGAAGGAGAGGAGGCCCGGGGTTAAAAGTTGCACTTTAACGTGCCGGCGGGTAGTATAAAAACTCGCCGGCACGTTTTTTCAAAAGAACTATAACAAAATACTCTCTATCTTTGGCGAAGACCGGAAAATTGCGCAGAAGGCTTTTTTCGTAGCCAACTTTTATAAAATGGAGACTTGGCAAGCCAGCAGGGCATTCATTCATTTTTTATTTATAAAATTAAAAAAACTCTTAAGAACAAGTGCTTACACCATGACGAGCAAACAAAGGCTTCTTGTTTTAATCCCTGCCTTCATATTATTTTTATTCACTTTGCCTGCTGCTAATGGCGACGCACCGTATGTCTCCTGGTCTCCGGTCACCACGTTGGGTTACGGCAACGGTATCGATACCGTTTCCTTCCGTAACAACGCCATTTACACGGTGGGAAACTATCAATTCGTCGGCTACTACAATAACGATTCAACCCCGCACGTCACTCTTGCACGCCGCGATATAACCACAAATACGTGGACAAACGTCTCAACGACCTACACCGCCGATACCATCACGGACGATCACGATGTGATCAGCTTTGGCATCGACGGCAACGGTATCATGCATCTGTCGTGGGGCATGCACAACGGCAGCACCCTTCATTACGCCACATCAACCGCATCGGTGCTCGACAGTGCCTTTTCTCCGACGTTTTCCACCACCGCAATCACAATTCCCAACACTGCCAGTGAATATGGCAATTCGACGACCTATCCGGAGTTTTACAATCTTTCCGACGGCGGTTTGTTGTTCCTCTATCGCACCGGCGCGTTGGGCGACGGCGATACCATGTATAGCCGCTACAGCTATAATCCGACCTCCCATACTTGGTCCTGGTCCGCTAATCCCACAAAACTGACCGACGGCAAGACCGGCCCCTACAATGCAAATGCCTATATGAACAACCTGGTCTTCGATAGCCAAGGCCGCGTTCAAATGTCTTGGGTCTGGCGGGAAACATCCGATTACCAAAGCAACCACTCCATTTCGTACGCCTATGCGACCAACGACAGCTTAACGACCTGGCTGAGGATGAACGGCCAAACCCAAAGCGTACCGATCTACCAAGGCAACTCGACGGTAGCAAACGGGGGTGTCATCAACGACATCCCGCAAGGCTCTTCCTTGATGAACCAATGCAGCATGACCGTGGACGCCAATGACAGACCGATCATCGCCACCTATTGGGCCCCTAACCTCCAGACCCGACAATATGAGCTGGTATGGTACAACGGATCGTCCTGGCAAACCTCCCAGATTTCCAATCGCACGGTATCCGATTCCAAAATCACAAATAATGACGCGCTGCGCATCCGCGAGGTGGGGCGTCCCATCGTCTTGGTCGATCCCGACGACCGGACAATAGTCGTTACCCGATCCAACGATCAAAACAACGTGGTCACCGCATATTACAGCATGGACAAGACCAACTGGAATTTCGTGAATCTGACCACGGCCAACAGCGGCCGCTATGAGCCGATTTACGACGAAGTGCGCTGGAAAAACGACGGCATTTTGGATCTGTTCTACGAACCGGCGTTTTCCGATAGTAACGGTAACCGCACCTCCGGGCGCAACCGGTTTCCGTCTTGGAATGGGATGAACAGGCGTACTTCGCCACGATTCCCGAGCCATCGACTTTGGTCCTCTTGGCCATGACTGCGATATGTGCCGCGGGCTATGCTTGGCGATGTAAGTCATCATGAAACTCAAATCATTTTTTTCTTGCTGCTTCCGCACGTGGGTTGTTTTATTAATCGGCGGATTCGGCCTCTGCTCCGCGGCCTTTGGCGACGCCCAGTATGTCACCTGGTCGAACATCGGTCTGGGTTATGCCACTGCGGGAACCAACACGCCTTCTTTCCGCTACAGTTCCCTCATAACCGAGGGCAACTATCAGTTTGCCGCCTATTACGAGCCGGACGACGGCAATAACAGCAACGGCGTAAACGACGGCGTGGCCGTATTTGCCCGCCGCACCTTAGGCACCGACACCTGGCAAACTTATCGTACATCATTCAAAGCAAATACCCTCTCCGACGGCCACGACACCATCAGTTTCGGCATCGACGGCGATGGAGTTATACACATGTCCTGGGGCATGCACGGCGATGCCTTTCACTACAGCAAGACCGCCGCCTCGGTCCTGAATAGCGATCCTATTACGTTTGGAGCGGATTTAGGTACCATGACCGGAGGGGGCAATGAAAGTGGCACTACTTATCCCCAGTTCTACAGACTTCCCGACGGCAACCTGCTCTACCTGTTTCGCACCGGCGGCTCGGGCAACGGCGATACGAAAATCAACCGCTACGATACTGGCTCGGATACCTGGTCCCGCGTGCAAACACCACTCATCGACGGCTATGTCTCCGGCGGCGGATATCCCAGCGTGAACGCCTATACAAATACCATGGTTCTCGACGCTCAAGGTAATCTTCAACTCACCTGGTGTTGGCGCACGGGCAGCGATTCAACCTGCGGCTTTACCGATTATCAATCCAATCACAATATTTGTTATGCAAAATCGTCAGATCAAGGCGCGACCTGGAAGAAGATGGACAATACGGCTTACACGCTGCCCATCTGGGAAGGCACCGCCGAAACCGTCATCCCCATTCCCGAAGGCTCCAGCTTGATCAACCAAACGAGCATGACGGTCGATAAAAACAATCGTCCCCTCCTCGCCACGTGGTGGGCGCCAGGCACCGCGCAAGGCAATTATACCCGCCAATACATGCTGGTCTATTACGACGGCTCGCAGTGGCAAACTTCACAAATCACCAATCGACCGACCGAATCCAGACAAGCCGAAGGCAAGGTAGGCGAACTGGGGCGTCCGATTGTGCTCACCGACCAGGACGGCCGCGTGTTGGTAGTGATGCGCTACAAGGAACGCAGCAATGTGGTAACCGTGGCCTACAGCTCCGACCGGCAAAACTGGACCCTTTTGGATTTAACCACGCAAAATTCCGGAGGCTATGAACCCACCTACGATCCGGAACTGTGGAAGCGGCAGGGAATACTCGATTTGTTCTACCAGCCGGTAGGCTTGGGCCAAGCCTCTTCGATGGTTTCCGCCCTGGAATGGGACGCGCTGCACTGGTTGCGAGCGAATATCACCGTGGACTGGGCGGGCGGCAATACTGCCGGTGCGACCAACTGGGGCGTGACGGCAAACTGGACTAACGCCGCCCTGCCCCCGGACGGAAAATGGAGCAAGGTCCGCTTCGGCAATCAGTCTAGCGCCAACAGCGTGGTCGATATGCTCACCGCCGGGCGAACGGTGGGCAACCTTATTTTTACCGCCTCCACCGGCACCACGATTCAGAGCTCGAGCGGGTACGCCCTGACCCTGGATAATTCCGGCGCCGATTCCACGATTTCCCTGGCGGGCACGCATACTATCGCCGCCCAGGTGCTCCTCAATAACGACGTGGACATCAGCGGTACGGGCACGCTCACTTTATCCAGCGGCGTAAGCGGTTCTTACGGCATGAATATTCTCAGTGGCAATGTAAACGCCAGTTGCATTCAATTGACTCACCTCTACATCGGCAGCGGCGCGAAACTCAGCATCTTGCCCACTACCAGCGAGGCTTTGGGAACCGACTTCAGCCCGGTCCCCGAACCAAATGCGTGGCTCCTCTTGGCCGTGGGAGCGTGGTGCGCCTGGGGATCTGGCAGGTGGCGTAAATATCGTTAAAAACAGGGTGTGATTAAGCAAAAATGACCAGGCACGCCGGGCCCTTTGCGGCAGCCCGACGTGTTTTTTATCGTGCATGAGAAACAGTAAGGAAAATGTAATACATGTGAGAGAAAATAACAGTATCATCATGCTATTGAGATTTAATTCTGCTTCCTTCTTTCGCGCATTGCTCGTTTTGTTTCTCGGCGGATTCGGGCTGTTGTCTGCGGCCTTCGGCCAAACTCCAACCGTTACTTATTTGAATATCGGCCTGGGTTACTCGGCCGCCGACACCAATACGATGCCCTTCGCCAAATATTCAGTCTATACCTCCGGTAACTATCAGTTCGTTGCCTATTACAATACGAGCCAAACGGTTAATATCGCCCGCCGTCAATTGGGTTCCACTTCATGGAACATAACCACTACCAGTTTTGTCGTTGATCCTAGCGATGATCACCGGATAATCAGCATAGCCGTCGACGGCAACGGGCTGATGCACATGTCCTGGGGCATGCTGCGCAGCGCTCTCAACTACACCACGTCGACCGCTTCGGTTCTAAATAATAATCCGATCAGTTTTTACAGCAGCCAAGCATCCTCGATGCCTGTGTCGAACATAGGCGGCAAGGCAGCCTCCCTTTGTTACCCCCAATTTTACAATGTTCCCGGTTCGGGCGATCTGCTGTTTTGGTATTTCGCCGGCGAATCGGGCAACGCTAATATGTATCTGAACCGCTATAATGCCAGTGCCGGCACATGGTCCGCGGTCATGGCGCCGGTGTTCGACGGACTTTCTTCGAATCAGAATGCCTACTTGAATACCACGGTCATCGACAGTCAAGGGCATTATAAAATTAGTTGGACTTGGCGTGAAACCTCCGATTACCAAACCAATCACGACATAAACTTCGCCCAGTCCACAGATGGAACAACTTGGACGTCGATTACCGGTGCGGCCATAAACAGCGGCACATCGCCTGTGACCGTAAGCTCTCCAAATCAAGCCGTGGTATCGATCCCGCAGGGTTCCTCCTTGATGAACCATACGGACATGACCGACGATCTCTACGGTCGCCCGATGATTGCAACCTATTGGGCGCCCGGGGGCAGTACGAACTCCACCGCGGTGCGCAATACGAGTTGGTGTATTACAACGGCACGAACTGGCAAACTTCACAGATCACCAATCGGCCCACGGAACCTAAAATCACGGATAATAATGCAACCAACATCCGCGAAATGGGGCGACCCGTGGTATTAGCCGATCAAGACGATCGCACCTTGGTTGTAGTGCGCTATAATGAAGATAGAGTCGCCAATGAGAATAAGGATATATTCGGTACTACAAACAGAAATAATATTATTGTGTACTACAGCACGGACAAGCAACACTGGAGCTACCTCGATTTGACTCCCGGGACCGACATGAAGAGATACGAGGCTAACTACGATAAGAATAATTGGCAAAATAACGGCGTCCTGGATCTGTTCTACCAACCGGTTCCCAGCACAAGCAATACCATGGTTTCGCTGTTGGAATGGAACGCGCGGTCGTATTTTATTACAAATACTATCTGGGACTGGCAGGGCGGCAATTCTTCCGGTGCGGTCAACTCGGCGGCGAACTGGAAGGTAAACACCTATTCCGTCTCCCACGCCCCGAATGGTGCGGGCTATAATTTCCGCTTCGGCAATGCTAACACTAACGGCACGGTGGATATGATGTCGACCGGACTAACGGTCGGCAACATCACTTTTCTTGCCGACACCACCACCACGATTATGAGCACTGGCCCTCTGTACCAGCTCACCCTGGATAATTCCGGCGCCGATTCCACGATTTCCCTGGCCGGCACGCATACTATCGCCGCCCAGGTACTCCTTAATAACGACGTGGACATTAGCGGCACGGGCACGCTCAATTTATCCGGCGGCATAAGCGGCGATCACGGCATGAATATCCTTAGCGGCAATATAAACGCGGCAAGTATTCAATTGAGTCACCTTTACATCGGCAGCGGCGCGAAACTCGCCATCATGGCAAGTGCCGGCGAGCCTTTGGGGGCCCAGTTCAATCCGGTCCCCGAGCCATCAACCTGGCTCCTGTTGACTATCGGGGCGCTCTGCGCCTTGGGCTACGGCCGGTGGCGCAAATTCCGTTGAAACAGAATAGCGATTAAACAAAAATGACCAAGCACGCCGGGCTCTTTGCGGCAGCCCGACGTGTTTTCTTTATGGTCTGAGAAGCTGTTTTTTATATCTTGAAATTATGTAAAAAAACACAAAATAATTTCCATCATGCCCCTTTGTCCAGGTTTTTACGGGCGATGGCGGGGCCTAATGCCGCTCTGTGGTGGCTATTAAATCTGGCGGCGGAGATAAAAAACTATACCTTTTCCAATTCACACACTCTTTTGTTGTGTTTTTCTGCCATTTTCGTTAAGATAAAAATATGTGTGTTTGTTGACATTTTAAGGTTTTTTTATTTTGAAAATCGGGTGCGTGTCGGGCGCCTTAAACACTAAGAGCCTATCCCAAAAGGACCCTCTCCAGGCACCACGCAGTGGTCGGGGAGAGGGCCAGGGTGAGGGCAATTAAGCAACTGTAATTATTCTGGAATTTATTTTGGGATAGGCTCTAAATATATTTATACAACTTTCCAGAGGAGGAGTTTTTGATCAAGGGCATACTATCTATATACAAAACACTATCATTCATCTTACACTGACTAATGGTGGTATCATGCTATTGAGATCTAATTCTTCTTCCTTCTTTCGCGTGTTTCTCGTTTTGTCTATCAGCGGATTTGGCCTTTTGTCCTCGGCCTTTGGCGACGCCCCGTATGTCACCTGGTCGAACATCGGCATGGGCTACGGCTACGGCACCAACACAGTCGCATTTCGCCGCAGCGCGGTATTAACCGAAGGCAATTACCAATTTGCCGCATATTATGACACCAGCGGATATGCCACCGTGGCCCGGCGCACTCTGGGCAGCGATAATTGGGATGTATTTCACTATAGCACTTTCACGGCCGTAAACCTTGCCGACGATCACGACGTAATCAGCTTCGGCATCGATGGCGACGGGCTTATGCACATGGTTTGGGGCTTGCACAACAACACGATGCAGTATAGCCAAACCACCGCTTCGGTATTAAACAACAGTCCCATAGCGTTTAATCCGCAGCAAAACAACATGACCGGCTCCGGCCAGGAGAACAGCGCTACTTATCCCGAATTCTATAAGCTTCCCGATGGCGACTTATTGTTTGAAATACGCCTCGGAGCTTCGGGAGGGGGCGATACGGTAATGAACCGTTACGATACCGCCACCGACCACTGGTCTCGAATAAATTATCCGAATCCGATAATCGACGGGGTCGTTGGAAGCTACAATGTTAATGCTTACGCGAATAATCTCGTTCTCGACCACGCGGGGAATATTCAAATGACGTGGAACTGGCGGGAAACATCGGACTATAATACCAATCATGACATCATGTACGCCAAATCGACGGATCAAGGGGCTACTTGGCGAAAGTTTGACGGCACTCCTTATTCGTTGCCCATAACCCAAGGCACCGCGGAAATAATTAAGCCACTTGCACAAAACTCATCGCTGATGAACCAGTGCAGCATGACCGTGGATTCGCAGGACCGCCCGATAGTATCGATGTGGTGGGCACCCGGCTACGCCACAGGCAATAATACACGTCAATACATGCTGCTTTATCACGACGGAACGCAGTGGCGCACTTCGCAAATAACTAACCGGCCGAACGAATCTATGCAAGACGACGGTGATGTGCGCGAGATGGGCCGGCCCGTCGTATTGGTCGATCAAGACGATCGCACGCTGGTCGTGATACGCTACAGGGACGCTGGAGATACGACGCCAAATTTAAATCATGTAAAGGTCGCTTATAGCACGGATAAACAGAATTGGAGCTTTGCGGAGTTGACCACGGATAATTCCGGCGATTATGAGCCGATAGCCGATCCGGTTCGCTGGAAGCGCGACGGCATATTGGCTTTGTTTTATGAACCGGATCTCAATAGCAACAGCATGGTTTCCGTCCTGGAATGGGACGCGCTGCACTGGTTGCGAGCGAATATCACTGTCGACTGGGCGGGCGGCAATACTGCCGGCGCGACCAACTGGGGCGTGACGGCAAACTGGACTAACGCCGCCCTGCCTCCGGACGGAAAATGGACCTGCGTCCGCTTCGGCAATCAGTCTAGCGGCAACAGCGTGGTGAATATGCTCACCACCGGGCGAACGGTGGGCAACCTCATTTTTACCGCCTCCACCGGCACCACGATTCAGAGTACGGGCACCACCGCCTACAGCCTTACCCTGGATAATTCCGGCGCCGATTCCACGATTTCCCTGGCCGGCACGCATACTATCGCCGCCCAGGTACTCCTCAATAACGACCTGGACATCAGCGGTACGGGCACGCTCAATTTATCCGGCGGCGTAAGCGGCTCTTACGGCATGAATATCCTTAGCGGCAATATAAACGCGGCAAGTATTCAATTGACTCACCTTTACATCGGCAGCGGCGTGAAACTCGCCATCATGGCAAGTGCCAGCGAGCCTTTGGGAACCGACTTCAGCCCGGTCCCCGAACCAAATGCGTGGCTCCTCTTGGCCGTGGGAGCGTGGTGCGCCTGGGGATCTGGCAGGTGGCGTAAATTTCGTTAAAAACAGGGTGTGATTAAGCAAAAATGACCAGGCACCCCGGGCCCTTTGCGGCAGCCCGGCGTGTTTTTTATCGTGCATGAGAAACAGTAAGGAAAATGTAATACATTTGAGACAAAATAACAGTATCATCATGCTATTAAGATTTAATTCTGCTTCCTTCTTTCGCGCATTGCTCGTTTTGTTTCTCGGCGGATTCGGGCTGTTGTCTGCGGCCTTTGGCGACGCGGCATACGTCTCCTGGTCTCAAGTCACCACGGCGGGTTATGGCAACGGCATCGACACCTGCTCCTTCCGTAACAACGCCATTTACACGGTCGGAAATTATCAATTCGTCGCTTATTATAATAACGATAATAACGGTCTTACCCCGCACGTCACTATCGCACGCCGCGATAAATCCACAAACACGTGGAATTCGTACACCACCACTTACACCGCCTTCGCCGTCACAGACGATCACGACGTGATTAGCTTCGGCATCGACGGCAACGGATACATGCATATGTCTTGGGGGATGCATGGCAACGTCTTAAATTATGCCAAGTCCACCGCCTCGGTTCTCAACACCGGCTCGATCTCATTTAACACCAGTACCATACCCAACGTCGGAACTGCCACAACGTATCCCGAGTTTTACAATCTCTCCGACGGCGATTTGTTGTTCGTCTATCGCACCGGCGCCTCGGGCAGCGGCAACTCTTTGTACACCCGCTACAACACGGACGACGATACTTGGGCCGCTTCGCCCACAACGCTGATCAACGGCCTTACCGGCAGCTACTATTACGGCGGCTGGAGCAATGAACGCTGCGCCTATTCGAACAATTGGGTCTTCGACAGCCAGGGACGCGTGCAAATGTCTTGGGTCTGGCGGGAAACAGCCGATTTCCAGTCCAACCACGACATCATGTACGCCTACGCCACGAGCGAAAACCTCAGCACCTGGTTGACAAAGGTCGGCTCCAGCCAAACCGTGCCCATCACCCTGAACAACTCCACGACAGCCAACGGCGGCATCATCAAGTCCCTTAACACGGGCATGTCGCTGATAAACCAGACGAGCATGACCGTGGATGCCAACAACAATCCCATTATCGCCACCTATTGGGCCCCCGACGGCAATACCCGACAATATATGCTGGAGTATTACGACGGATCGTCCTGGCAAACCTCCCAGATTTCCAATCGCACCGTCTCCGATTCCAAAATAACGGATAACGACGCTACTAAGATCCGCCAGATGGGACGACCAATCGTAGTGGTCGATCCCGACGGCCGGACCATCGTCATTACCCGCTCCAACGATCAAAACAACGTGGTCACCGCCTACTACAGCACGAATAAGACCACCTGGAATTACGTGAATCTGACCACCGCGGACAGCGGCCGCTATGAACCCATCTATGACGAAGTACGCTGGAAAAATGAAAACATTCTGGATCTGTTTTACGAACCGGCATTTGCCAATGCTGACGGCAGCCGCAGCTCGGGAGCGCAACCGGTTTCCGTCCTGGAATGGGACGCGCTGCACTGGTTGCGATCAAATATCACTGTCGACTGGGCGGGCGGCAATACTGCCGGCGCGACCAACTGGGGCGTGACCGCCAACTGGACCAACGCCGCCCTGCCCCCGGACGGAAAATGGACCTGCGTCCGCTTCGGCAATCAGTCTAGCGGCAACAGCGTGGTGAATATGCTCACCGCCGGGCGAACGGTCGGCAACCTCATTTTTACCGCCACCACCAGCACCACGATTCAGAGCACCAGCGGGTACGCCCTGACCCTGGATAATTCCGGCGCCGATTCCACGATTTCCCTGGCCGGCACGCATACTATCGCCGCCCAGGTACTCCTCAATAACGACGTGGACATCAGTGGTTCTGGCACGCTCACTTTATCCGGCGGCGTAAGCGGCTCTTACGGCATGAATATTCTCAGTGGCAATGTAAACGCCAGTTGCATTCAATTGACTCACCTCTACATCGGCAGCGGCGCGAAACTCAGCATCTCGCCCACTACCGGCGAGGCTTTGGGAACCGACTTCAGCCCGGTCCCCGAACCATCGATCTGGCTCCTGTTGACCGTGGGAGCACTCTGCCCTTGGGCTATGGCAGGTGGCGAAAATTCGTAAAACCGGGTAGCGATTAATCATATCCGAAAACGCCCCTTTCCCATCTATGTCATTCTGAGCACGGCGAAGAATCTCCCGAGCACAGCGAAGAATCTGTTCAACAATATAGAGGTCCTTCGCTGTGCTCAGAATGATGGTATGCCTTTTAGGATAAGCTTTTGGCCAAAGCCGTCGCCCTACCCTTCCTTCTGGTGGTAGGGCTTTTGGAATGGGCTCATAAAATGCTTGAAGTGACAGACGCCCTTGTTTTATAGTTCTTTTTTTGTAAACTAAATTGTTTATGTGAAATTCGCACTAATAAATCAAGCGTCCCGAACTCAAATATCCCAGGCACTTTTTGTCGAGTAAACCAGTGGCCAGAAAACTGCAAATCAACAAGATAAGCAAGCGGCGCGCCAAAACCAAGGTTCGCAGCAAAAAGAGAGACCCCATCTTTGTCGATGGCCAGCGTCCCCGACCCATGTACGTGGATTACAAAGACGTGGAATTGCTGAAAAAGCTCACGAACCGGCAGGGAAAAATCATCAGCCGGCGCAAGAGCGGCTGCACCGCCGCCAGTCAACATGCCGTAACCAAGGCCATCAAACGCGCCCGCTTCATGGCGCTTATTCATTACGTAGGGGAATAGAGTTCTGAACCCTGAACCCTAGTAATGCGGCGTGGGCGGCCGATATTGGCTGATATCGATCGAGCGGAACCACTGGATGGTCTTGATCAGACCCTCGCGCAGAGGCATTGTTGGTTCCCAATCGAGTCGTTTACGAGCCAGCGTGATGTCGGGCTGGCGCTGAACAGGATCGTCTGCCGGCAAAGGCAAAAAAACCAGTTTGGAACGAGTGCTTGTCAATTCCTGCACCATCTCGGCCAGTTCCCGAATGGTGAATTCTCCTGGATTGCCTAAATTGACCGGCCCAATAAAGTCGTCCGGACCGGACATCATCCTGATGATTCCTTCCACTAGGTCGTCACAATAACAAAACGAGCGGGTCTGGCTGCCATCGCCGTAAATGGTGATCTCTTCGCTCAAGAGGGCCTGACGGATAAAATTGGAAATCACGCGCCCGTCGAAAGGATGCATCCTTGGGCCGTAGGTGTTGAAAATCCGCACAATTCTGATGTTGACCCTGTTTCGGCGGTGATAGTCCATAAAAAGTGTTTCGGCTGCCCTTTTTCCTTCGTCATAGCAGGCTCGCGGGCCAATGGTGTTGACCGCCCCACGATATGTCTCCGGCTGCGGATGGACGTCCGGATCGCCGTAGACCTCGCTGGTCGAGGCCTGGAGCACCTTTGCCCGGCAGCGCTTGGCTATTCCTAAAACATTGATTGCCCCCAGCACCGAGGTCTTCATGGTTTTTATGGGGTTGTATTGGTAGTGCCCTGGGGCGGCCGGACAGGCAAGATTATATATTTCATCAACTTCCAGATAAATTGGCAGGGTAATGTCATGCCGGATCAGTTCAAAATTGGGTACCGGCAGCAAGTGTGCAATGTTCGACTTTTGCGAGGTGAAAAAGTTGTCCAGACAAATCACGTCGTGTCCCTGCTGGATCAATCGCTCGCACAGGTGCGAGCCCAAAAAACCCGCCCCTCCAGTAACCAAAATCCGCTTGAGTGTCGACACGATCGGTAAATCCTATTTACGAGGCGTGACTTAATCTCTTCATTGAGAGTATAGTCTGTACACAAATGGGGCGAAATATCAGCACTAATCCTAAGTTATTTCAAGGTTGTAAGTTTTTTTTATATTTATCTGATTAATTAGTTAAATATACTTTGTTGCTTTCGTGATTACATTATAATAAACCGTGGTTATCCACGCCACAAACCGTAATATAGTCTTTTCATGCGATATTGCCTATGTACAATGTGGCTGACATGCGATTAACTTCTGCCCCCCTTCCTCCCACAATCCAGCCTAGCCATTCAAACCGCACTCGCCGCCCGCAAGGAAGCAAAAAGCATCGCAGAAAAAAAGGAGGACTATCCGCGTATGTCCCCTGAGTTTCTGCATAACGTCCTTCAAGCCTTGCCCGCGCGCATTGCCGTGCTTGATGACCAGGGACAAATCGTCATGGTCAATCAGGCCTGGATCGACTACTGTAAAGCAAACGGCTTGTTGACGGAAAATTTCGGCGTGGGAGATAATTATCTGCAACTTTGCCGCGCCGGTGGTCTTTGCGGCGAAAAAGGGCCGGATGCCGTCGAGCAACTCGAAAGCGTCCTGGGCGGCCGTCGAGATTCATTTTATCTGGAATGTCCTTGTTCTGGGGCAGATCAGCAGTGTTGGTGCCAAATGCAGGTCTCGCGATTCTCTTCCGACGGCAAGTGTTGGGTACTGATAAGTCACGCAGATATTACCGAATCCAAGCAAACCGGACTGATGCTCCAGCGACTGCACGACGACCTGGAAGAAAGCGTGGAACAACGCTCGGCCATTCTTAAGGCCGCCAACTGGGAACTCCGCCAGGAAATCGCCCAGCGTGCCGCCGCCGAACAGGCCGTATCTGAGGAACGCAATCGTTTTCGCACCTTGGTCGATACCATCTCTCATGGGATTGTGGAAGTCGATCTCAACTGGACGATCATCTTTGCCAATACGGCGTATCATCATATCCTTGAGTATCCCGAGGGAACCTTGATGGGAAAATGCATCTGGGACATCATAAAACCCGACCCTTCCGATGCCCGACAATTTTTTGAGAAAGCACTTCATGAGCAACCGGTTCCTGCTAGCTATTATTCCCGTCGTCTTACACTGACCGGCAAATATGTCGATCTTAAAATTGATTGGAACTACAGGCGCGATGCCAAAGGCAATATCATGGGATTTATTGTGGTGATTACCAATGTAACGCAACAACGCCGGGCCGAAGAAGAGGCCCAGCAACACCTCAACCAATTGGCCCACGTGGGACGCGTGTTCACCATGAATCAAATGGTAAGCGGATTGGCGCATGAATTGAATCAGCCGCTTACAGCCATTTCCAACTTTGCTCAGGCCTGCCTCCATAAGATCCCCAAATCGTATACTAAGGATCGGAACACGCTCCTGGATGCAATCGAGCAAATTTCCCTGCAAGCCGATCGGGCCGGCCAAATCATCCACCGCTTAAGAGACTTTGTTCGCCGCGCCGATTCCAGCCGTTCCCCTGAGAATATCAATGATCTGGTCATCAATGTATTGGGCATGTTGGAAATCGAAGCCCGCGCACAGTCCATCCGCGTGGAAACCGACTTGGCCGTTGATCTGCCGCGAATTGCCGTTGATCGAATCCAGATCGAACAGGTAATCACCAACCTGGTAAAAAACGCCATGGAGGCGGTACGCGATCTTTCCGCGGACTTGCGTCGGGTAATCCTCCGCACGGAAATCAATGCCGAGGGGCTGTTGGAAGTAGCGGTGATCGATACCGGAAAAGGCATCGAGGCCGCGGAACTTAGTCACATCTTCGAGCCGTTTTACACCACAAAACAATCCGGCATGGGACTTGGCCTGGCCATTAGCCTCTCGATCGTGGAAGCCCACGGCGGATGCCTGGAAGCCGTCAAAAATGCCCATCGGGGCCTGACGTTCCGCTTTGCCTTACCTCTCCCCGTAAAGGAAGAACGTGATGAACAATCAGGAACCCACGATTTTTCTGGTCGATGATGATCCGGCCGTAATTCGCTCATTGACGGCCTTGGTGGAGGTGGTATTCCCCACCGTAAAATCCTATGCCTCGGCCGTGGAGTTTCTCAGCGCATATCCCCCCCATTGCCCCGGCTGTCTTGTGCTCGACGTGGCCATGCCGGGCATGAACGGCTTGGAGTTGCAACGCAAATTAATCCAGGACAAAATCGATCTGCCGATTGTATTTATCACCGGCCACGGCAACGTGCAGATGGCCGTTAGCGCCATGCAGGCAGGCGCGGTGAATTTTCTGGAAAAACCTTTTCACGAACAAGAACTCTGGGACAGCATCCGCAAGGCCCTGGAAGCAGACGCCCAAAATCGACGTCGCCGGACGCGACGCTACCGCGTGGAAGAGCGTCTGGCCCAACTGTCCGAGGGCGAGCGGGCCGTGCTCAATCTCATCCTGGAAGGCAAACTCAATAAAGAAATCGCCGCCGAACTGGGCCTCAGCAATCGCACGGTCGAAGACCGCCGTGCGCGTTTGATGAAAAAAATGGGGGCCCGCTCCGTGGCCGAACTGGTCCAGTTAGCCTTGACGCATTAACAGGCTGTAGACAATAGACCTGAGGGCTCAATTCAGGGGACAGGAAACAGCGAACGGCGGACAGGGGGATTTAGAGCAGAGCTCAGGATGATGTAGCGTCCGTTTAGCCCGGTCGCTTGCGACCGGTGAATTTTCCGGGAATATGAAACGCTACACCCACTTGAACATCGCTCTAGTGGGCAGTGGGCGGTCGGCGGTGGACCGTGTAAAACCGCAAGCGGTCGTAAAAAGTTCACAGTTTACAGTTTTCAGTTCTACGATCTGCGTTCCTAATTCATCCTTCATCCCTCATCCTTCATCCTTTCCCTCGCCCCTCGCCCCTCGCCCCTATTCCCTACTTTCCAGACACTCCACGGCCTTGGCCAATTGGCGGTCGATAGAGTTTGCCTCTCCTCTTGGTTGGGTAACATCGTTGGCCCCCTGGGAAAGATCGCGATGCATTCGCCAGAGACGCAGCCGCGTGAGTTCGTCGCCTTCCACCGCCACTTCATAGCCCGGGTCGGGACTCACGCCCCAAGATTCGTTTTCTCCCGCCTCGCGGCGGCGGTGGATGTTCTGGTTGTTGGGACGCCAGTAACTGGCCGTGGTCAATTTCAAGGCCCCGTGCCGCTCACCCAATTCGATTACTTGTTGCACGGTCCCCTTTCCCCAACTGCGTTGGCCCACGATCGTCGCGCGATCATGATCCTGCAAGCAGGCGGCCACGACCTCGCTGGCGCTGGCGCTGTACTGGTTGACCAGCACGACCAGGGGAAATTTCGTGTAAGGGCCGCGACCGGTCGCTTGCCGCAACTCCAGTATGCGACCGTCACGGCCCCGCGTGGTGACGATCGTACCCGAGGTGATAAACATGTCGCAGACCTCCAGGGCGGCGGGAAACGATCCGCCGGGATTATCCCGCAAATCGAGGATCAGTCCCCGCATCTCATGGTCCACCAGCCATTGCAACGCCCGTTTCAAATCCAGTCCGGTTTTTTCGCCGAAGCTGTTGATCCGCAGATAGCCGATGCGGTCCGTGTCGGCAAGAAAATAATTCCAGGAACCATCCGCATTGCGCGTATCGCCCCATACCGTGTCGGCTGGGATGATCGCCCGCACGATCTTGATATCCACCGGTTTATCCTCGCCGAGATGGAGCACGGTGACGGTCACCGGATCGCCGGGTTTGCCGCGCATTAAACTGACTGCGTCTTTTATCGACATGCCTTGCGTGCTCAGCTCGCCGATGCGCAATATCTTGTCTCCGGCCCGCACGCCCGCCTCATAGGCCGGCGCGCCTACAAACGGACTGATTACGGTCATTTGCCGCGTCTTGGGATCGATGGTCACCTCCATGCCCACGCCGCTGAACTGTTGATCCAGAGACTCCTGGAATTCGGCCCAATCCTTGGGTGGGATATAGGAAGAATATACGTCCAGCCGGCCGACCATTCCCTCCATGGCCCCCTCGAACAAGGTCTCCGGTTCGACCTTCTCCAAGGCCAGGCGCTGGATAAGCTCCGCCGAGTTGGCTAAGATCTGGCCATATTGATTGGTCTGTACTTTCTGATAGCAGAGCAAAGCAACAATACCAATCGCCAGCAAAAGCAGCAGGTTTCGGCGTGGCATGTATCTGCTCCGGGGAAAGGGTGTTTTGCTATTCTGGAAAAGATTAACAAAACAAACCGCTTATCGCTTGGAGAACTGCGTGCCGCGGCGAGCGCCGCGCAGACCGTATTTTTTCCGTTCTTTCATGCGCGCGTCGCGGGTCAACATGCCTGTATCGCGCAGTCCGACGGCAAAGGATTCATCCAGCTTTTTCAAGGCCCGGGCGATCCCCAGCTTGCAGGCGCCGGCTTGACCGTTGATGCCGCCGCCCTCCACGCGCACCTTCATGTCAACTTCGTTGCGTTTGCCCGTCTGTTCCAAGGGTGCGATTACAGCATTGCGTTGTGTGAGGTTGTAAAAATATTTCTCCAGGGTTCGGCCGTTGATCGTGATCACTCCGGAACCGGGACGAATGCGCACCCGGGCAACCGACGTCTTGCGCCGGCCAGTGCCCAAATAATCCTTGATCTTAACTGCCATGAATATCCTTTGCGAATGTGATATTAATTTACTTGGTCCCCAACTCAATCGGCTCCGGCTGCTGCGCCTGATGCGGATGCTCGCCGCCGACATAGAGTTTTAGTTTGGCCAATATCTTGAATGACAACTTGTTCTTGGGCAACATGCGGCGCACGGCCTCGCGCAGAATCAGTTCCGGTCGCCGCTGCCGCCGCATGGAGGCCTTCTCCACGTGCTGGCCGGGATGTCCCGTATACCAGGCGTATTTCTTCTGATCCCACTTCTTGCCGGTGAAAATGACTTTTTCCACGTTCGTGACGATCACATAGTCGCCGGTATCGACATGGGGGGTGTAGGTGGGGCGATGCTTGCCCATCAGGATTACGGCAATCTCGCTCGCCAAACGGCCCACAACCTTATCGGTCGCATCCGCTACCCACCATTTGGCCTCGACTTCATCGGGCCGGGCCATGTAAGTTTTGCTCATTAACATTTTTCGATCCGCTAGATTGATGTAAACCCACAGTTTAACTTTTTATCGACACAGCAACAAGATATTTGCCCAACTTGAAAGAGAAGTTTTTCCTCGTGTACTTGATATATGCCTCTCTATGGGGGGTTTCCCGCCACGAACCAGATTGCCATAATTGCCAATCTTTATATTATTATCCTAAAGCTTTTAACAAAATGGGGACTGCCTCCGAGCAT
Source organism: Pirellulales bacterium (assembly GCA_963820545.1). Classification (GTDB taxonomy): domain Bacteria; phylum Planctomycetota; class Planctomycetia; order Pirellulales; family Thermoguttaceae; genus CAWGAJ01. The sequence goes on along the minus strand of CAWGAJ010000002.1, from coordinate 518,195 downwards.
ATCACGCTTAGTAACATTAATTCACAGGTATGCGAGGTGTCTGTCCCCATTTTGTTAATTCGTCATGCCTGAAAAAATTACCATCCACTATATAAAAAATAACCATACCCAGCCATGAAAGCCGCAGTTGCCCGCGAAACCTTTCCCGGCGAACGTCGGGTTGCCCTGATCCCCAGTTCCATCCCCTTGCTGATAAAGGCGGGCATAGATGTTTTTATTCAATCCGGCGCCGGCGTGGAGGCCGGATTCCCAGACGATCAATACCAGGAAAAGGGCGCAAAATCGTCGCCTCGCGCGATGAAATTTTTGCCGCCGATATTATCCTCCAAGTACGAGCGGCCGGGGCCAATCCCGAGGCCGGTAAGGCCGATCTTGGCCGCTATCGACAAGGTCAGGTTGTTATCGGCATGTGCGACCCCTTGGGCCATCCCCAGGCAGCGGCTGAAATTGCCGCCCGGGGCGTCTCACTCTTTGCCCTGGAATTGTTGCCCCGCATCACCAGGGCCCAGAACATGGACGTGCTTTCCTCGCAGGCCACTGTGGCGGGCTATCGGGCGGTTGTGCTGGCCGCAAGCATTCTGCCCAAGATGTTTCCCATGCTCATGACCGCCGCCGGCACGATCACTGCCGCCAAGGTGTTTGTGATCGGCGCCGGAGTGGCTGGCCTGCAAGCCATCGCCACTGCCCGGCGACTGGGCGCGGTGGTCTCGGCCTACGACGTTCGGCCCGCCGTTAAAGAGCAGATTCAAAGCCTGGGCGGCAAGTTCATCGAAATGGAATTAGAAACCTCCCAGGCCGAAGATAAAAGCGGCTACGCCCAGCAAATGGACGAAACGTTTTATCGCCGGCAGCGGGAATTGATGACCCGAGTGGTGGCCGATAGCGACACGGTGATCGCCACCGCGGCCGTTCCCGGCAAGAAGTCGCCGCTTTTAATCACCGCCGATGCCGTGGCCAACATGGCCCCGGGATCGGTGATCGTCGATTTGGCTGCCCAGGGCGGCGGCAACTGCGAACTATCGCAGGCCGGCAAAACCGTGGTCGTCCACGGCGTGACCATCATCGCTCCCTTGAATTTGCCTTCCGAAGTCCCCGTCGATGCCAGTTTGATGTACTCGAAAAACATCTGCAACTTTCTTACCTACATTGCGAAGGAAGATAAGATCGCGTTTAATCTCGACGATGAAATCGTCCGTGACACGCTAATCACGCGCGACGGCCAAGTAGTCAACCCGCGGATTCAGCAATTGCTCTAACATAAAGCCGCGACCGTTGGTCGCGCCTCGGAGGCGCAGGCGTAGGGTGCGTGAAACGCACCACGACAACATTATAAAATCTCGAAAGGTGCATTTCATGCACCCTACGAAGAAAGGATAAATCGAACCATGTCACCCGATCTTTTAACACTACTGGCCGCCGCGCCGCCGGTTGTTGCGGCCGAAAGCGCGCCAAAGGCCGACTTTTTGACGCTTTTGTACGTGCTGATGCTGGCCACGTTCATCGGGCTGTTGGTGATTCGCAACGTGTCGAGGTTGCTCCACACGCCGCTGATGTCGCTCACAAACGCGATTTCGGCCATTGCCGTGGTGGGCTCGATCGTCCTGGCCGGCAGCCAGGAAACCGGTTTTACCACGATTCTCGGCGCCGTGGCCGTGGTTGCCTCGATGACGAACATCGTCAGCGGGTTCCTGTTGACCGATCGGATGCTCAAGATGTTTAAGAAGCGGGAGCCCGGCAAGTCATGAATATACACACAGTTAAAGAACTGATTTACCTGGTTTCCACAGCCCTGTTCATCCTCTCGCTGATGTGGATGAACCACCCCAGCACTGCCCGGCGCGGCGTATTTGCGGGCGTGATAGCCATGCTGGCGGCCATCGGCGGCACGCTCCTGCTGCCGGAAATAAAAAGCTACAACTGGATCGTCATCGCCATGGCGGTGGGCTGCGTGCTCGGCGTGCCGCTGGCCATGGTGCCCTTGACGGCCGTGCCGCAGCGAACCGCGCTCTCACACGCCTTCGGCGGTCTGGCCGCCGGACTGGTGGGAGCCGCCGAGTATTATCTTTGGATCTGCCACCATCCGGAAAAGATCACGGCATTCGGAGTTGGCGCCCTGGTGGCCGAGGTGATTCTCGGTTTTCTGACCTTTACCGGCAGCCTAATGGCGGCCGGCAAGCTCATGGAAATCATTCCCACGCGGCCTATCACGTATAAAGGCCAGAACGCAATCAATTTATCGCTGTTGGGCGTTGCCATTTTGGCCGGTGTGCTGTTGGTGTTCTTCCCGAAGGCCTGGCTGCTGTTCCCGCTGATTATCTTGATTTCGCTCGCCTTCGGCGTGCTGTTGATCATCCCGATCGGCGGGGCCGACATGCCCACCGTCATCGCGCTTTTGAACTCCTACGCCGGGCTGTCGGCCGTGGCCATGGGCTTCGTGCTGGACAACAAGCTGCTGATCGCCGCCGGCGCGCTGGACGGCTCGTCCGGTCTGATCCTGGCGATCATCATGTGCAAGGCCATGAACCGCTCGTTCGCCAACGTGCTGTTCGGGGCCTTCGGCCAGGTCCAGGCCGCCTCGGGCGCGGTCCAAGCAGCGCACGGTCAAGAGCGCCTCGGCCGAGGACGCGGCCCAGATCATGCAATCCGCCCGATCCGTGGTCATCATCCCCGGTTACGGCATGGCCGTGGCCCAGGCCCAGCACCGGGTGCGCGACTTGTACGATGCCCTCAGCCGCGAAGGGGTCGAGGTCAAGTTCGCCGTGCATCCGGTTGCAGGCCGCATGCCGGGCCACATGAACGTACTGCTGGCCGAGGCCGAGATCCCATACGATCGGCTGATCGAGATGGAAGCGATCAATCCCGAGATGCCGGAGACCGACGTGGCCTTGATTATCGGGGCCAACGACGTGGTGAACCCCGCCGCGCGCCACGACAAAGCGAGTCCGATCTTCGGAATGCCGATTATCGACGCCGACAAGGCCAAAACCGTGTTCGTCATCAAGCGAAGCATGAACCCCGGCTTCGCCGGCATCGAAAACGAACTCTTCTTCGCCGACAACACCCTAATGCTCTTCGGCGACGCCAAGGCCATGCTCACCAGCATCGTGCAGGCGCTAAAGGGGTAGGGGACAGGGGTCAGAGGTCAGGGTTCGGGGTATCTCGTTCCCAGGCTCCGCCTGGGAACGAGAAAACTACAATCGATCCCATTCTCCACCGTTAACAGTGAGGCAAAGCCTCACACACATTGCGTCCCCAGGCAGAGCCTGGGAACGAGGAATTATTCGGGCTCTTCGATCCTTTATTTCGCGTCACCACCCTTGATGACTCCTCTTTTTATCTCGAAGTTGCCACCCTTACCGTGAGGGCCTCCATCACCGGCAGCAATTATCGCACTTCCGCCGCCACCTGGGCCCGAACCGCCCTCAACTCTCACGTCAGCAAGACTAACGTCGCCTCCACCATCACTTCCGGCTTTCACTGACGAGTCACCCCCTTTCGCTAAGTAGAACGGGCGGACAACGTTGACGATGTCGTCTGCGCTAGCATCTTTCGGAAGCTTATCCAGCGCTGTCTTGAGCGCTGGATCGATACGCGATCCGATAGCAACAGAAAGGAACCAGTCTCTGATCTTCAATGCAATTCCTGCTAAGGTAGAAGCATATTTCAGAATATTTATGACATCAGATATTCCCATGGGCTTTCTCCTCAGTAACGGTGATAAGGGACTATCGCTAGGTATAATTCCGGGAAAAAGGCATAATTACGGGCCTGCCATACTTAATTATTGTCTTGTTTGCTACATGTACCACCAACTGCTTGCTGTTTGTGGCAACCACAGTCTTTTGGGCCGGCGAGTCGGAGATGTGTTGACTATTGAAGTGTTCCAACAGGCCCGCGAGACGAGCGGGTTCGATTTACCCGCCCGTTCTGCCCATAAGCCTAACAGGCGTACAGGTAGATGTCAATCGGCCAGGGGTCAGAGGTCAGGGTTCAGGGGATAGGGGATAGAGTCTTTGTCTGAGGTTTAAGCGCGTTTTGCGCCATGTTTTTATTTTGCAATCTTTTTGGTTGCGGCCGTAGGCCGCGCTAGGGAATAGTGGAGTATGCTGAACCCCGATCCCCGATTATAGGCTGTAAACTGTAGGCTGTAGCCTCAAGCCTCCAGAATACAGTTTGCTTGACCCACCCTGTATATTGGTGAGAAATGCAGGATAGTGGAGTATGCTGAATCCTGAACCCCGATCCCCGATTATAGGCTGTAAACTGTAGGCTGTAGCCTCATGCCTCCAGTCTTAAGCCTATCTTTCCGCCCCTTCTGGGCATAGTGTGTCCAATAAATACGATTTTGAATCAAATCTCATTTCGGACAAAAATCCCCAAAAAACCACAAAAAACAAATGATGATCAACTTACTTGCGCACTTTTTTTGAGTGTGTTTGCCCCTATCCCTTTTTGCATCTCTTTACACTGCAACCAGTTACTTTTTACCGAAAACTTTAAACCAATAACTTACGACTTTATTCATTTTTCCCCAATAATTCACTCCGAAAAACTTTCTGTCCAAAAATTCCAACTGCCTGTTCCGCAAGCCACTTGCGCGCACCGCTTCACACAAAACCCAAAACATTTTTTTCTACTACTTAAGAGTGGCAAAAATCGTCGCCACAACTGCTTATTTTTCAATCCCTTACACCGCGCCATTTTGGCCAAAAAACAAGAATTCCCTATAGTAGAACGAAAATTCCAAAACCCCCCTCCAAAAAATCCCATTATTAAACACTTCCGATCCTCTATTCCCGAATTTGAATCCTGATCCCCTAATCTGAACCCCGAACCATGAACCCCGAACCCCGAACTCTGAACCCCGAACCCTGAACCCTGAACCCTATTTCAACACTTCAGCAATCTTTTCCCGCGTTACAGGCCGGATTACGCCACGGTCGCAGATGATGGCGGTGATGAGATTGGCGGGGGTGACGTCAAAGGCGGGATTGTAGACGGCGATGCCTTCGGGGGCGGTTTGGCGCCGAAGCCGTGCGTGATTTCGCGAGAATCGCGCTGTTCAATGGGAATTTCCGCGCCGCTGGCAATAGATAAGTCAAAAGTGCTTGAGGGCGCAGCAATGTAAAATGGAATATTGTGGGCCTTGGCCAGCACGGCCAGGCCATAGGTGCCCACCTTATTGGCCGCGTCGCCGTTGGCGGCAATGCGATCAGCGCCGGTGATCACTGCCTGCACGCGGCCTTCGCGCATGACTTGGGCGGCCATGGAGTCGCAGATCAAAGTGGCGTCGATGCCGCGCTGGTGTAATTCCCAGGCCGTGAGGCGTGCGCCTTGCAGCAGCGGCCGGGTTTCGTCCACGAAAACGTGCAAGGTTTTGCCCGCTTCGATTGCGGCAAAGATCACGGCCAGGGCCGTGCCGTAGTCCGAGGTGGCCAGGCCGCCGGCATTGCAATGGGTCAAGACGCCCTGCCCAGAGCGGAGCAATTCCGCGCCATGTCGGCCGATTGCCCGGCACATTTGGCGGTCTTCCTCGTGGATTGCCCGGGCTTCATCGAGCAGGGCAGCGGCGATCTCCGTGTTGGGCCGGCCGCGGAGTTGCTCGGCCTTGGCTTTCATGCGCTTCAGCGCCCAAAACAGATTTATTGCCGTGGGCCGGCTGGCGGCAAGATATTCGACAATTTCGTCAAGCCGCTTAAAGAAAGCCGCTTGATCTTTCTCGATAACCGACTGCAGGCCGATACACAGGCCGTACGCCGCGGCAATGCCGATGGCCGGGGCACCGCGGATTTGCAGGGTTTTGATGGCCTGATAGACGGCCTGGACATTGCAACAATCGATTTCTACCAGTTCCACGGGCAGGCGCGTTTGGTCGATAAGACACAAGTGCCCATCCAGGCCGCCGATCCAGCGGAGAGTATCTAGCGATTTCATGTCACCTTTTATGTTTGGCTACCGCGGTTTGCAGGGCGTCGTCTTTGGCGTTAACTTTTTCGGCGAGTTTGTGTTTGAACTGGGCCAGTTTTTCTTGCAGGGCGGCGTCGGCAAGGGCCAGGATTTGCACGGCCAGGAGCCCGGCGTTTCTGGGCCCGCCGCCGCCCACGCCCACGGTAGCCACGGGTATGTCGCCGGGCATCTGCACGGTGGACAGGAGCGAATCCAGACCGCCGAGTACGTCGGTGGGCACGGGTATGCCGATCACGGGCAAGGTGGTGTGCGAGGCCACGGCTCCAGCCAGATGGGCCGCCCCGCCAGCCGCCGCGATGAGCACTTTTATCCCTCTTGCCGCCGCCATGGTGGCATATTGGCGTACCATCTCGGGCGTGCGGTGGGCGCTCATCACGCGCACCTCGTAAGAAATGTCGAATTCCTCCAAGGCCACGGCCGCCGCCTGGATTTTGGGCCAATCGCTGTCGCTGCCCATGACAATGCCCACCTGGGGCATGGTTTGTTCCGTCATGTTTTCTACCCCTTTCTTAAAAAAGGTTCATTTACATAAAACCTAGCATAAAAATGAAAGTCAGAGAGGCGCCGTAATATGATATGGGATTTATGTTAATTACGGTCAATCCGGCGGCTGTTAGCCGCCGGCTATCTGATATGAGATTACATTCTTATGGCTCAATAGTATGCCCTCATCCTAACCCTCTCCCCGACCACTGCGTGGTGCCCGGCGTGGGGACTTTTGGGACAGGCTCACACCTCAAACCGCGGATTATACGGCATGGCAAAGGTTTCGGCCACAGCACGGTGGGTAATTTCGCCTTGGTAGATATTGATCGCCCGGGCAATGGGCCGAATTGACTCGGCCGCGGGCAGCAATCCGCGGTTGGCAACCTCAAGCACCCAGGGCAACGAGGCATTGCAAAAGGCAAAGGTGCTGGTCCGGCTGACCGCCCCGGGCATGTTGGGCACGCAATAATGCACCACCTGATGGACCACATAAGTGGGATTGCTGTGCGTGGTGGGCCGGCTGGTGGCCGCGCATCCGCCTTGATCGATGGCCACGTCAACGATCACGCTGCCCGGCTTCATCAGCTTCAGGTCTTCCTCTTCGATCAATATTGTCGCTTTGGCGCCGGAAACATGCACTGCGCCGATGACCAGGTCGGCCCGTTTGAGTTGCTCGCGAACGGCGTGACGGTCGCAGTAAATCAAGGCGATGTTAGAGGGCATAATTTCGTCGAGATGCCACAACCGTTCCATGTTGATGTCCAAGATAGCGATGTTGGCGCGGAAGGAAGCGGCAACCTGGGCGGCATTTGTGCCCACTACGCCGCCACCCAGAATGGTAATATGAGCGGGTTCCACTCCGGGCACGCCCGCCAAGAGAACGCCCCGGCCCATCTGCGGACGTTCCAGGTATTTGGCCCCCTGTTGGATGCTCATTCGTCCGGCGATCTGGCTCATGGGGATCAGAAGCGGCATCACTCCGTTGTCCTGGCGCAGGGTTTCCAAGGCCACGGCAAGGCAGCCGGAGCGGAGCAGGGCTTCGGTCAAATTGCGGTTGGCGGCCAGGTGGAAATAGCCCATTACAACCTGTGCGCGACGCAAGAGCGCCACTTCGCTGGGCTGCGGTTCTTTTACTTTGAGGATCAGCTCGGAACGGTTGAAGATTTCCTCGTGCCCCACGACCAGTTCAGCGCCATGACGGAGATAATCGTTATCCTCCAGACCGGCGCCCAGGCCGGCGGAGGCTTCGATCAGCACTTTATGGCCGGCGCGGGTAAGTTGTTCAACTCCCACCGGCAAGATCGCCACGCGATATTCATCCTGCTTGATCTCTTTTGGTACGCCAATGATCATATAAGTAGGGAATAGGGGCGAGGGTTTAACGTTTCAGCTTGGAATGGATATCATCGCGCTGGTCGCTGTGCTGGCGCTTGCGGAGGTAAAGCTTGATGGGGACCTCGCCAAAGGGCAGGTTATCGCGAAAAACTCCTAATAAATAGCGTTGATATTGCGCGGAAAGGCGCGAGGTTCGTTGCAGAACAGCACGACCGTGGGCGGCTGCACGGCCACCTGGACGGCATAAAAAATCTTCACGCTGCGGCCTTGATGATCGGGCGGAGGATTCGCCTCCAAGACCTTGCGCAGCAGTTTGTTCAATTTGGGCGTGCCGATCCGGCAGAGCGACTGCTTAAACAGCATTTGGGCATGATTGAGCATGGCCTTGACATTCTTGCCCGTCCGGCCGGTAACAAAGGCAATCGGCACATGCCACATTGTGCGAAACGTGTCGCGCAGGTAGGTTACCCATTTTTCCGTGGGCATGGAGCCGGCCTTGAGATCCCACTTGTTGACCACGAACATGCAGGGTTTGTACTGCCGGGCAATGTAGTCGCAGAGTTGCTTGTCCACTTTGCTGATGCGCTGCGAGGCGTCGAAAAACAAAAGCGATACATCGGCCCGGCGGATGCTCCGCTCGGCCCGGTGGGTGCTGTAAAAATCCACGTCGGTGTTGATGTTCTTGTGGCGGCGAAAACCCGGCGTGTCGATGGCGATAAACGCCTTGCCGTCGAGCTCGAAGTGCACGTCGACGCTGTCGCGAGTCGTACCTGGAACTTCGCTGACGATCATCCGCTCGGCCTGCGCCAAGGTATTCACCAGCGTGCTCTTGCCCGTATTGCGGCGACCCACGATGGCCACTTTCATGATCGCTTCCTCGGGCGGGGACTGGTCGGGCGCAGGCTCGGGCAGACGCTGATATATTTCCTCGAGCAATTCCTCCTTGCCGCGATTCTCTTTGGCGCTGACGCGGATCATTTTCCGGCCGAAGCGGTAAAACTCATCGGCCTGGGAAGCGAATTTTTCGTTATCGGTTTTATTGGCCACCAGCAAGACCGGCGTGGTAATGTATCGCAGACGCTTGGCCACCTCGTGATCCAGAGGCATGTGGCCTTCCCGGGTGTCGACCACGAAAAGAATTAGATGGGCGGAATCGACCGCCATTTGGATTTGTTCTTCGACCAGATTGGTGAGATTGTCCACGTCATCCAGCCCCATACCCCCGGTATCGACCAGCTCGGCGAAGCGGCCGCGGATTTCGATCAGATGGGTGACCCGATCCCGGGTTACGCCCGCGGTCGGATCCACAATGGCAAGCCGCCGCCCGGCGAGCCAATTAAAGATGCTCGACTTGCCCACGTTAGGCCGGCCGACAATTACTACCTGTGGAACACCCATTTCCCGATCCGCCCGAGTTCTCTATTTTAATGATAATCTTTCTCTTTTGAACGTTCTAAGCCCAGATGCGAATCCTGCAAAAACCCCCGGTGCCAATTACCCCGCCTGTAACGTCTTGGCATAAATATGCTTCCCCCCATTTCGTGATTACTCAAAGGCGCTATACTAGTTTGCAGGGATACGTATGAGCATCAAATATAGTTTACCACATTTCTAGGTTATTTTTAAGACTGTTTTGTTATTAGCAATACACGGCTGTATAACGGATAACTTAGTTCCGGCGGTATAAGGAAAAGTATTTTGATGTCCCAAATGAATAAAACCACAAGCGCGCGAACTGTCCGGGCGGTAGTGCAAAAGCTGGAAAGTCTGCAACTGGCCGGAGTACAAATGATGGCCAAAGTCCCGAAGCCAGTAAGAAAGAGCCCTCACCCTAACCCTCTGGCCGACTACTGCGTGGTGCCCGGAGAGGGGACTTCTGCGCAGCTTCTCGCAAGGGGAGAGGGGACTTCTAGGATAAGCTCTAAGACTGGGCATGTAACATCGCCTGATGCCCGTCAATCTGCTGCTGATCCACGCTCATGCGCACTGGCCGAAGTTGCCCGGGACGTGGCCGCCTGCAAGCGCTGTAGGGAACTTGTCCGCAATCGCACGCAAACGGTTTTCGGCGTGGGCAATCCATACGCGCGATTGGTTTTTTGCGGCGAAGCGCCGGGCGCGGACGAAGATCGCCTGGGCGAACCGTTTGTGGGCCGCGCCGGGGAATTGCTCACGGACATTATCGTCAAAGGCATGAAACTGCGGCGCGAAGACGTGTATATCCTTAACATTCTCCGCTGTCGGCCGCCGAACAACCGCGCCCCGCTGCCAGTCGAGGCCGCCGCGTGCCGGGAATTTCTCGACCGCCAATTGGCCATTATCCAACCCGAATTTATCTGCTGTTTGGGCGCCGTTGCCGCGCAAAACCTGCTACAGAGCGAGGCTTCCATAGGCCAACTTCGCGGTCACGTCCACGACTATCACGGCATTAAGGTGGTTTGCACGTATCATCCGGCTTATGTTTTGCGCACTCCATCCGCCAAAAAACAAGTCTGGGATGATATTAAACTGCTGATGAACGAGATGAAGATGGGAAAAAAGGATGAGGGATGAAAAAAATGCAGAACGCAGAAGTCAGAACGCAGAACTGTAAACTGAAAACTTGAAACAGTAGACTCTTCATGTACGAAACCTTCGAACACACGGCCGATCTGGGGCTGAGAATCAAGGCGAACGACCTGAACAGCCTGTTTGCCGAGGCCGCTCGGGCATTGTTTTCGGTCATTGTGGCAAACCTGGAGGAAGTTCAGCCGGTCGAAGAAATGCTTTTTGCCATCAAAGGCCATGAGGCGGAAGATTTGTTGCACGACTGGTTGGCCGAACTGCTTTTTACGTTTCATGTTCAGCGGCGCTTGCTGGTTAACTTTAACGTCAACATTCACTCCACCGGCCTGACGGCCGTGGCGCGGGGCGAACTAACCGATCCTAAACGTCACGAAATCAATTTGGAAATCAAAGCCATCACCTGGCACGGTCTGAAAGTAGTGCAACAACCAGACGGCTGGATGGCCGAAGTGATCGTTGATATATAAAAGATGAAGGATAAAGGATGAAGGATGAATAACACACAGGGGACAGGGAACAGCGGACAGCGGACAGGGATAAAGGCAGAACAAAGAACGCAGAAGTCAGAACGTAGAACGAAGAAGCATGAAATGCTGACGGCTGAAAGCTGATTGCTTGAATAAAACCGCATGCGATTTCACACTGTCCACCGTGCACCGCCCACTGTCCACTAAATACTGGAGTAATAACCATGTCAAAACAAGGTTACAGCGGACCTTTGGAGCGGATAGACGACTGCACTTGGCGCATACCGATCGGTTATAAACCGGGGATGCGCGTGGAAGGCCGCATTTTTGCCGACGATAAACTGCTCCCACAGATTCGCACCGATCAGGCGCCGGAACAAGTGGCCAACGTGGCTTTTTTGCCGGGTATTCAGATGGCCAGCCTGGCCATGCCCGACATCCATTGGGGCTACGGGTTTTGCATCGGCGGCGTTTCGGCCACTAATCCTGCCGAGGGCGGCGTGATTTCGCCCGGCGGCGTGGGCTACGACATCAACTGCGGCGTGCGCCTGGTGCGCACCAATCTTTCCGTCGCCGACGTCATGCCCCGCATCGGTCAGCTTATGGAAATGCTCTTCCGCCGCATTCCTGCTGGCGTGGGCGAAGGCGGACCATATCTCTTCGACCACAAGGAACTCCGCCGCATCTTGGCCGAAGGATCGTCGTATCTGGCCAATCGCGGCTGGGCCACTGCCAGCGATCTGGAAAATACCGAGGCCGGAGGCTGCTTGCCTGGCGCCAATCCTGATTTCGTCAGCCAAAGGGCCCTATCGCGCGGCGGCGATCAATGCGGCACGCTCGGCTCGGGCAACCATTTTCTTGAGGTCCAAGTGGTCGATGAAATTGTCGATGAAGCGGCCGCTCGCGCCATGGGCCTGCAACTGGGTCAGATCTGCGTGATGATCCATTCCGGCTCGCGCGGACTGGGCTACCAGGTTTGCGACGATGCCTTGGCCATGCTCCGCAAGGCGCCGGCCAAGTACGGCATTGAACTGCCTGACCGGCAATTGGCTTGTGCCCCGGTCCACAGTCCCGAGGGCCAGGAATATCTCGGCGCCATGCGCTCGGCGGCCAATTTCGCCTGGGCGAACCGGCAGTTGCTCATGTGGCAGACGCGCGAGATTTTTGCCGAGTTCTTCGACCGTAGTTGGGAATCCATGCAAATGAATTTGATTTACGACGTGGCTCACAACATTGCTAAAATGGAGCAGCATACGATCGAGGGCAAGCAATTGACGCTCTGCGTGCATCGCAAAGGCGCTACCCGGGCATTCCCGCCCGGACACCGGGAAGTGCCTGAGAAATATCGCCATATCGGTCAGCCGGTGATCATTCCCGGCGACATGGGCCGGGCAAGTTGGGTGCTGGTGGGCCAGCCGGGCAGCATGGAAAAGACCTTTGGCACCACCTGCCACGGCGCGGGCCGGGTGATGAGCCGCACGGCCGCCATCGCCAGCGCCAAAGGCCGGCGCATTGACCGCGAACTGGCCGAACAAGGCATCATCGCCAAGTGCCGCCACTGGAAAGGCCTGGCCGAAGAGCAGCCCGCCGCCTACAAAGACGTTAGCCTGGTGGTCGACGTAGTCCACCGCGCAGGGCTGGCGAGCAAAGTCGCACGACTGCGGCCCATCGGCGTGGTGAAGGGGTAAGATTTCTCTTCCATCATCCTGAGCGCAGCGAAGGATCTCTTACTCATTGCCATACAGTCCTACGTAGATTCTTCGCTGCGCTCAGAATGAATCGGTGAATTGCGGAAATGTCAGATTGCAGGTCAGGCAGTGGCTGACGATAATTCAACTATTTCGATAGAACGTTTCTTGACAAATCACTACGTCTCCCGTATAGTGTATTTTAGTATGGTTACCATCGAACACCTTATTAGCGCCGAAGAGCTTTTTCAGACGCCGAATCTCGGCCGATGCGAGTTAGTGCGCGGAGAACTGATTATGATGTCGCCGGCAGGGGCCAAACATGGCATGATCGTCGTGAATCTGTCGTCTCTCTTAGACAACTTTGTGAAATCCCACAGGCTAGGCAGAATCATGAGCGCGGAAACCGGGTTTATTATCCGCCGCGATCCTGATACCGTTCGCGCTCCGGATGTGGCTTTTATCCGTGCGGATCGGCTTCCGGAGAAACTTCCGCAAGGCTATTTCGACGGCGCGCCGGATTTAGCCGTCGAGGTTCTCTCGCCCAACGATCGGGCAAGCGAAGTGCAAGGGAAAATCCGCGATTGGCTCGACGCCGGCTGCCGTGCCGTTTGGCTCGTCGATCCGGAAACCAAATCCGTGACCGTCTACAAAAGCGCTCACGACATCTCCGTCCTGAACACCGCCGACACACTCGCCGACGCCCAATTGCTGCCGGGTTTCAGCGCGGTGGTGAGCGAGATTTTCGAGTAACAAGTAACAAGCTTACTTACCCAGGACGTTGCCCTGGGCTTTCATATTCAAGCCTTTCAGGCTTGGCTCTGTATCAAATGTTGTTGTATTACGTCGACAATTTGTCTCCCCACATCTTCTTTGCTGCCGGTGAATTTTCCCACCACATTGCCCGAGGCATCGAGAATTTCCACGCACGTGTCCAGTGCATGCACTGCCTCGGGACCGTTCAGCACAACGAGATCGCAGTTTTTTCGTTCGAGTTTTTGTAACGCCCGGATATGTGAATCCTCGGTTTCCAGGGCGAAAGCGACCATCCACTGTTTGAGTTTGACGGCGGCCAGACTGGCGACCACGTCGGGAGTTTCCACCAATTTTAGATTAAGCCCATTGCCGGTTTTGCGAATTTTTTTCTTTTCTACCGTGAGGGGCCGATAATCGCAGGGGGCTGCCGCGGCGATCAGGCCGTCGCAGGCGGGAAAGATTTTCAGGCAGGCCTCGAGCATTTCTTCGGTCGAGACGACCGAAACCAGCTCTGCCTTTTCCGGATAGACTACATCGACCGGCCCGCTGACTATGACTACATCATGGCCGGCCTGGATAGCCGCCTCGGCCAGTGCCGCTCCCATGCGCCCGCTGGAGGCATTGGTCAAATACCGCACTGGATCGAGATACTGGCGCGTGGGGCCGGAGGTAATAAGGATGCGGGACATTAGTAGGGGATAGAAAATAGGGGATAGGGAATAGAGTAAAATGCAGAAGGCAGAAGTTGAAACGCAAAACCGAAAACTGTAAACTCAAATCAACCGCTTTACTTCGACGAGTTCAGTCGAGTCGCGATTTCGCACCGTCCACTGTCCACCGTCCACTGCCCACTAATATTCAATCCCCGATTCCCTATTTACGAATTTCATTTAATTTATCGAGAATAATTTGGAAGATTTTTTCGGGTTCGGCCATGCGGCCTGCGCCGATCGCGCCGCAACTGAGGTAACCGGATTCGGGATCGATCATTACCACGCCGTCGGAGAGCAATTGCGCGATGTTCCGCTGGACGGCGGGTTTTTGCCACATGATGGTGTTCATGGCCGGGGCCATGAGCACCGGTCCTTCGAAGGCCAACAGCACGGTGCTGAGCAAATCGTCGGCCAGTCCACAGACGGCCTTGGCAAGGATATTGGCCGTGGCGGGCGCGATGCAAAGCAGTTCGGCCTTTTGGGCCAGTTCGAGGTGCGGATGGGCGCCGGCATCGAACACGCGGCTGCGCACGGGGCGTCCGGTAAGGGCCTCGAAGGTTTTGGGCGTGATCAGTTTCATGGCCGAGCGGGTCATGATCACTGTCACGCCGGCCCCTGCCTGGACCAGGCGGCTGACCAAGGCCGCGGTCTTGAAAGCGGCGATGCCGCCGGTGATGCCGATCAGTAATTCGCGATTTTTCATAGCCCTCACCCAAAGCCGCGACCGACCAACCTTCGGTTGGTGCCCGTCGCGGCCCTCACCCTAGCCCTCTCCCCGACCACTACGTGGTGCCCGGAGAGGGGACATAAGAATCCTCTCCCCGACCACTGTGTGGCACCCGGAGAGGGGACGCTTGAAATACTTATAGGCTGCGGAAATCCAGTTCGTCCGCGCCGGTGCTTGCTGGCCGGTAGTTGTTTGCACGTTCAGTTCGGTATCCAGATAAATCTTGTCTTGCAAGATTTCCTGGATCACGATTTCAATTTTGTTATCGGTTTTCAGATTGACCAAAGGCCGGGCGCCCGAATTAATCGCCACCAGACGTTTTTGGATCAAGGTGGAGAGCTTGAAACGCCCGCCCACTTTATCCACAATTGCTTCTTCGCGCAGTGCTTCAATCATGTTGAACTTTCTCCCATTCTTTAATGAGGATCTCGCAGATTTCATCCACCGCCTGTTGGAGTTGATCGTTTATAACCAGATAACGATATCGCGGGGCAAAGGCGAGTTCCTCCTCGGCCCGGCTCAATCGGCGTTGGATGGCTTGTTCGCTATCGGTACCCCGTCCGCACAAGCGGCGTTTGAGTTCCTCCAGGGAACTGGGCCGAATGAAAATCGATATCGCCTGGGCAAAGCGGTCCATTACCGCCAAAGCGCCTTGCACGTCAATTTCTAAGAGTACCCATTTTCCGGCTTGAAATCCAGCGGTCACCTCGCTGAAAAGGGTTCCGTACCAGCATCCTTGGTGAAAAACCGGGAAACATTCGAGGAAATCGCCCCTCTGGCGGCGTAAATGAAACTCATCATTGGTAAGGAAATGGTAATCTTTTCCATCGACTTCGCCGGGTCTCGGCGGCCGGGTGGTGGCCGAAACGCTGACCACCAGCGGCACCGGCGCGCGTCGCAAGACCTCGCGCATGACGGTCGTTTTGCCCGCACCCGACGGCCCCGACGCGATCACCACTCTCTCCTGAAATCTTGCCATAAAATTCTCCCCTCTCTTTTTGGGAGAGGGGCAGGGGGTGAGGGTTGATTAGTTTTCAATCCCACTCCACTCCCGCGGCTTGAGCAATTCCCCTTGCCACGGCATCAAGATCGCTCATCACGTCTTGATTGGTAACTCGCAATACTCTCAATCCTTGTTGCTGTAAATAAATTATTGGACGCAAATCACACTTCCGCCCTCACCCTAACCCTCTCCCAAAGGGAGAGGGGACTTTTTCTACTCGATATTTTGTATCATTTCGCGGATGCGTTCGATCGCCGTTTTGATTTCCACCACTTGCCGGGCGATTTCCACGTCGTTGGCCTTGGAGCCGATGGTGTTGGCCTCGCGGACCATTTCTTGGGTGAGGAATTCCAGCTTGCGCCCGGAGCTTTCGGGCAGTTTCATTGTCGCCAGGAATTGTTCCACGTGGCTGCGCAAGCGGAGGATCTCTTCGGAGATGTCGATCCGCTCGGCGAACAGGCTGACTTCCTTGATCAGATCGGCGGGATCGAGCACCACGGAATATTCCTCCAGGACTTTTTGCAGTTTCTCGTGCAAGCGGGCGCGGTAATCCTTTACGGCCTGCGGCGAACGGCGTTCGATCTGCTCCAGGATTTCCAAGACCTGCCGACAATTGGCCGCCAGGTCGGCGCTCATGGCGCGACCTTCCTTGGTCCGCATCTGGGCAAGATGCTCCAAGGCGGATTGCAGCGTGCGGCCGATGACGGGCCAGTCGGCCAGGGCATCGTGAGAAAACAAGGATTCCTCGTTGACCACGCCCGGTAACGACAAGAGGGCCGCAAGCGATGCGCCTTCGTTCCATCCCCATTGGCGTTGCAACTGTTCCAGTTGGTTACGGTATCGCTGAAGCACCTCGACGTTAAGGCAAAACTCTTCGGCCGGGCGCAGGCGTTCCACGCGGAGCAAAACCTGGATCGTGCCCCGATGAATCGCCCGCCGCACCACTTCCTCGATATGCGGCTCCACCGCGCCGTAACCCTCCGAGGCGCGAATGGAAAGTTTGAAATACCGGCTGTTGATGGTGCGGACCTCGACGGAGACGGCCAGGCCGTTTTCGTGGCAATGCGATTCACCAAAACCAGTCATGCTCAGCAGCATGAAAAAGCTCCACCATCAGGGTTATTTGCTTGGTGGCGGGGGAATTTCGGAAACGGGTTTTTCACCCTCCGAAAGCGGCTTGTTTTCCGGCGAGGCCGGCGGCGGGGACTCTTGTGTGGGCGGGGAGGCCGGCATCTGGGACTCTTGCGCCGGCAAGTTGGTTCCTCCCAATGGCTGATTAAGTAATGACTTGGAAGTGCCCAAGGCCCGGATGGTCACTATGCAAAGGATAATCCAAACGGCCGCCACGCCGATGGTGATCCGCGTGAACAAGTCGCCGGCTTTGGTGCCAAAGGCGCTTTGACCGCCCAGGCCGCCAAACGCTCCGGCCAATCCGCCTCCCTTACCGCGCTGTATCAGCACCAAGACGATAAGAATGATCGCTGTCAGAAGAAGTAGAATCATGAAGATCGTACTCATGTCGATTCCTTTTTATTATTTCTTTGCCCCGGCAATTATCCCCAAAAATTGATCGGCTTTCAGACTCGCTCCTCCCACCAAGGCCCCGTCGATGTCCGGTTGCCCGAGCAGATCGGCGGCATTCTCGGGCTTCACGCTACCGCCATATTGTATGCAAACATTGTCGACAACTTGTTGATTATAACGCTCCGCCAGCAATTTGCGAAGATCGAGATGGACCTCTTCCGCTTGTTGGGGGGTGGCTACCTTGCCGGTCCCGATCGCCCAAACCGGTTCGTAGGCAATCACTACGTTGGCCATCTGCGCGGCGCTCAGGCCCGCTAAAGAACCATCGAACTGGGATCGGATCACGGCCAAGGTTTGACCAGCCTCGCGCTGGGCCAGCAATTCGCCCACGCAAACAATCGGCACCAGCCCAGCGGCCAATGCCGCATGGAGTTTTAAATTGACCTGGGCGTCGGTTTCGCCCAAAATGTGCCGCCGCTCGCTGTGACCGAGAATGACGTACTTGCAGCCCAAATCGCAAAGCATTGCCGCGCTCAGCTCGCCGGTAAATGCACCTTCCTTTTCGTGATACATGTTTTGCGCGCCCAGGGCCAACTTGGATCCGGCAATCGCCCGGCCCACGGCCTCCAGGTAGCAGCTTGGCGGACAGACGGCCAGATCAACGCCCTTGATGTTGGCTGCGGCCTTGGCCACTACTTCGGCCAGCGCTACTGCCGAAGCGCGAGTTAAATTCATTTTCCAATTGCCGGCGATAAATTGTTTTCTCATAGGGGATAGGGGGCAGGGGATGGGGAATCGGGATTCGGGAATAGTGGACAGTGGACAGTGGATAGTGTATAGTGGATAGTGGACAGTGCGAAACCGCAAGCGGTTTTTTATAGAGTTTTCAGTTGACAGTTTTCAGTTTACAGTTCTGCGTTCTGACTTCTGCGTTCCGAATTCATCCTTCATCCCTCATCCTTCATCCTTTTTTTCATTCCACCACGGCGGCGGTGGGGAAGGAGCCCAGAATTTCCAGGCGTAATGTCTTCTTTTGCAAGGCGGTCATGGCGCGGCGGAAACGGATGTCGGATTCGTGGGCTTCCATTTCCACAAAGAACAAATACGTGCCGCGGGTCGTGCCGGGGACGGGGAATGATTCGATCCAGGTCAAGTTGAGCCGGTAGCGTTTGAAGATATTCATGGCTTCGGCCAAGGCGCCGGACGGTGCTCGGTCTGGAACAGCAGTGCCGTTCGATCGTTGCCGCTGCGCGGGGATTTTTCCTCGCCGATAATGGCGAAACGCGTGACATTTCCCGGATTGTCTTCGATCTTCTCCGCCAAAACGTCCAGATTATAATGCACGCCGGCCTGAATGCTGGCGATGGCCGCGGCGCCCGGTTTTTCCGCGGCCAACTGGGCGGCCGTGGAGGTGCTGGTGACTTCGATGGTGCGTGCGGCAGGAAGATGTTTGGCCAACCAGTTGCGGCATTGCGAAATCGCCTGCGGCTTGCTGTAGACTTCCCTCACGTCCGAGCGCGGGCATTTACCCAAGAGAAAATGATGTATCTTCAGGTCGATTGCCCCGCAGATCCGCACGGGCAGACGAGTGAACATATCGAGCGTGTCGGCAATCCGACCGTCAGTGGAATTTTCCACCGGCACCAGGCCGTAATCCGAATGGCCGCGATGCACTTCCTCGAACACGGCGGCGATGGTGGCCACGGGCGAGAATTCCACACTCTGCCCGAAACGATGGACCGCCGCCAAGTGACTATAACTGTAAAGCGGACCCATAAAAGCAATGCGCGGCAGTTTGACCAAGGCCCGACATCCGCTCGTAAGTTCGCGGATAATCGCCTCGACACATCGCGGCGGCAGCGGCCCGGTCAGATCGCCGGCCAGTTGCTTTAATTCCTCGCCCGCCAAGGACGAGATCAGGGCTTTTTTGGCAGCCGCGTCGGCACCTGCGGCCACTTCAAGGACCAGCTCCGCGCGCTCCCCTAACAGCCGTAATAATTCCCGATCGACCCGGGCGATTTCCGCGCCAATAGACAGCGGCACCGAATCCGAGCGCCGGTCGAGTTTTTTCTTGGGGCTACGATCGGCTTCGGTCTTTGGCTTGGATTTGCCCATGGAACAATCTCCAGCAAGGTAGTAAAAATTGATAATCTGGAACCCTGTTTTTTAAACATCTTAACCTAGAAAGTCAACTATGCGCTGAGGCACAAGAATGCTGGAAGGGGAATGAGATTGGTAGAAGACGTTTGAGGCTTCGCAGCGAAAAACTCTCTGCTGGATCTAATAATTAAGGTCTTGGGCCTATTTCTGAGTGAAGCCCCTCTAGGGTGTCAAAATGGCAGTTTGGGGAAGCATTCTTAGACTGCCTTATGAGAAGTCATTAGGGATAATATACCTAACTAGTTGTCAATAAATAGGTTATGCAAATCGTTTTTTCATCTTAACCAACCGGCATGTCCTTTGCGTCAAGAAAAAAATAATATTGATAGTGTCAGAAACGGCTGAATAAGCCGGGTCTTGAGATCTTCAATTTTCAGGGAAATAACCACAAATACAAATGATTGTTTAGGGAGCGGCTTTAAGCGTTTTTCGTTTTTGGCCAATCTCCGACTGATACGTCTGAAAGGAGCTTGATAATGGCTGTTGCAGAAAAAATCATTGGCATCGACCTGGGAACCACCAACTCGGTTGTATCGATCATGGAAGGCAAAGAGGCAAAGGTAATCCCCAACGCCGAAGGCAACCGTTTGACCCCCAGCGTGGTCGCGTTTACCGATAAGGGCGAGACCGTGGTGGGCGAACCCGCCCGGCGACAGGCCATTACCAATCCCATACGCACCATCTATTCGATCAAACGCTTCATGGGCCGGCGCCATAACGAAGTGGCCTCGGAAGAAAAGATCGTGCCTTATAAAGTCGTGGGCGGACCGGAAGATTACGTCAAAGTCGAGGTGGGCAATAAGGATTATACGCCACCGGAGATCTCGGCCTACATTCTGCGCAAATTGAAGGAAGCGGCCGAGGCCTACTTGGGCCACAAGGTTAACAAGGCGGTGATCACGGTTCCGGCTTACTTTAACGACTCGCAGCGTCAAGCCACCAAAGACGCCGGCCAGATCGCCGGGCTGGAGGTGATGCGCATTATCAACGAGCCCACGGCCGCCTCGCTGGCCTACGGCTTGGACAAGAAAAAGAATGAAAAAATCGTGGTCTTCGACCTGGGCGGCGGCACGTTCGACGTTTCCGTGCTCGAAGTGGCCGAAGGGGTATTCCGCGTCATTAGCACCAACGGCGATACGCACCTGGGCGGCGACGACATCGATCATGTGCTCATCAAATACGTGGCCGAAGAATTCAAAAAACAGCAAGGCATCGATCTGATGAAAGACACCATGGCCTTGCAACGCCTGCAAGAGGCCTGCGAAAAGGCCAAAAAGGAACTCAGTTCCGCGCAGTCGACGGACATCAATCTACCCTTCATCACCGCCGACGCCACCGGTCCGAAACACCTGCAAATGAACATTACCCGCTCGCAGTTCGAGAAGCTGGCCGATCCGCTGATTGAGCGCTGTCGCGGACCGGTCAACCAGGCCATGCAAGATGCGCACCTCTCGCCCAAGGATATCGACGAAGTGGTGCTCGTGGGCGGATCCACGCGCATTCCCAAGGTCCAGGAACTGGTGCGTCAGATGTTCGGCAAGGAGCCGCACAAAGGCGTCAATCCGGACGAGGTCGTGGCCGTGGGCGCGGCCATTCAAGGCGGCGTGCTCATCGGGGACGTGAAAGACGTGCTGCTTTTGGACGTGACGCCGCTTTCGCTGGGCATCGAAACCCTGGGCGGCATCATGACCAAGCTGGTCGAGCGGAACACCACCATTCCCACCGAACGCAAACAGATCTTCAGCACGGCCGACGACAACCAGACGGCCGTCACGGTCAAGGTCTATCAGGGCGAGCGGCAGATGGCGGCCGACAACCGGCTGCTGGGCCAGTTCAACCTGGAAGGCATTCCGCCCGCCCCGCGCGGCCTGCCGCAGATCGAGGTGAAATTCGACATCGACGCCAACGGCATCTTGAATGTCTCGGCCAAGGATCTGGGCACGGGCAAGGAGCAAACTGTACGCATCGAACAGTCCAGCGGCCTGTCCGAAGAGGAAATCGAGCGGACGCGCAAAGACGCCGAGTCGCACGCCGAGGAAGACAAACGCAAACGGCAATTGGCCGAACAGCGCAATCAGGCCGATTCGATGTGCTGGCAATTGGAAAAACTGCTCAAAGAACAAGAAGCCAAACTCAATCCGGCCGACAAAGACGCGGTCACGCGGGCCATCGAAAAGACCCGCGAGGCGGCCAAGAGCGACGACATCGAACGCATCAAATCGGCCGTACACGAATTGGAGCAGGCCTCGCACGCCCTGAGCAAGACGCTTTACGAAAAAGCAGGCGCCCAAGCCGGCGCAGGCGCAGGTCCGCAGTCCGGTCCGCAACCCGGCCCCGGCGCAGCACCCTCCAGCGGCGGCGACGACGACGCCATCGACGCGGAATTCGAGGTGAAGTAATCCAGGGTGTTTTGCTTGAAGATCGTGTACGATCGCTCGTGCAAATTGCAGGAGCCTGAAAATGCAGATTCAGATCCAAGCTTTTGGTCGTAGAGACGTCTCTTTAAGGAAGATTATCGGTGATGATTTATATTATCATCCCCACGAAGTGCTCTACGTCCAAGAGTTCAAGAATCCACAGAGGCCTCAGGGCTGGGCTAAGATTAAAGGGAAGAACCTGGCAGGTGTAATTAATCTCGAATGGGACGGAGCAACTTGCATGCTAGTTGCCCGGGCTATAGCCGAAAAGGGCAACACCCCCTACAAACTCTTAGGCATCTTTCTGTCTTATTTAATGGAACGACATGGAAAACGTGTGGCGAGTATCAACATTCAACTGAGATGAATGTAAGGCTCCCTCTCCCTTTGGGAGAGGGGAGAAATTTATGGCATTCCGTTTCGACAAACTAACGCTGAAAGCACAAGAAGCCGTTTCTAATGCGCAGTCGCTGGCCGCGGATCGCGGCAATGCGCAGATCGATCCGCTGCACCTGCTGGCCGCGCTGTTGGCCGAAAAAGACGGTGGCATTGTCGGCCCGATTTTAGACAAAATCGGCGTCAAGCGGACACAATTAGACAAGATTGTCGAGGCCGAGTTGGGCCATTTTACCAAGGTCTCGGGTGGAGCGCAGCCGCAATTGAGCAATGAGCTTAACAAGGTTTTGGAAGCCGCCCAGCGCGAAGCCGAAACGATGAAGGACGAATTCGTCTCGACCGAGCATCTGCTTCTGGCTTTGACGAAAGTCGATTCCAAGGCCAAAAACGTCCTTAAACTTAATGCCGTCACCGACAAGGAAGTGCTGCAAGTGCTGCGCGACGTGCGCGGCAGCACACGGGTCACCGATCAAACCCCGGAAGACAAATTTCAGGCGTTACAACGATACGGCATTGATCTTGTGGAACGCGCCCGGCAGGGAAAGCTTGATCCGGTGATCGGGCGCGATCAGGAAATCCGCCGTGTGATCCAAGTGCTTTCGCGGCGAACAAAAAATAATCCCGTTTTGATTGGCGAGCCGGGCGTGGGCAAGACGGCCATTGTGGAAGGTCTTGCCTTAAGGATTGTCGATGCCGACGTGCCCGAGAGCCTGAAAAACAAGCGTGTGATCGCGCTGGACATGGGCGCGCTGATTGCCGGCACCAAGTATCGCGGCGAGTTCGAGGAACGCTTGAAGGCCGTGCTGCGCGAGGTATCCGACGCCGACAACGTGATCATGTTTATCGACGAGATGCACACCGTGGTCGGGGCCGGCCGTGCCGAAGGGGGCAGCGACGCGGCCAATCTGCTCAAGCCGGCCTTGGCCCGGGGCGAGTTGCGCTGCATCGGGGCCACCACGCTCGATGAGTATCGAAAATACGTGGAAAAAGACGCTGCCTTGGAGCGCCGCTTTCAGCCGGTCTACGTGGGCGAGCCCACGGTGGAAGACACCATCGCCATCCTGCGCGGTTTAAAACCCCGGTACGAGACACATCACAAAGGCGTAAAGATCAAGGATTCGGCGCTGGTGGCGGCGGCGAATCTTTCGCATCGCTACATTACCGATCGGTTTCTGCCCGATAAGGCCATTGATCTGATGGACGAGGCCACCAGCCGCCTGGCCATGGAGCTGGAAAGCGTGCCCACGGAAATCGACGAGGTACAGCGCCGCCTGATGCAGCTTGAACTGGCCGACCGGCAATTGGCCGAGGAGACCGAAGAGCACGCCGTGGAGCGCCGCGGAGATCCAAGAGGAAATGGACGAACTGCGCCGCAAACTGGCCGATCTCCGTGCCCAATGGGAATTGGAAAAAAGCGGCTTAGGCAACGTGCGGCAAATCCGCCAGCGCCTGATGGACGTGGAACTGCATTACAACCAATTGGCCGCGGCGATCAAGGAAAAGCAATCCTCGGGCGTCATCGTGCGCGAAGAGGATTATCAGAAACTTTATGAGTTGGACCTGGAGCGCAAACGACTTTCCCAGCAATTGGAAACCAAGGAGCCGGAGGAAGATAAACCGACGAACGGTTCGCACCGCTTATTGCGCAAGGAGGTCGGGCCTGAAGAAATTGCCCAGGTCGTGAGCGCCTGGACCGGCATCCCGGTTGCCCGCATGGTCGAGACCGAACGGGCAAAACTGCTGGTGATGGAAGACCGCATCCACCAGCGCATGGTCGATCAAGACGAGGCGGTCGAGGCCGTATCAAACGCCGTGCGGCGCAACCGCTCCGGGTTGCAGGACCCGAACCGGCCCATTGGCTCGTTTATCTTCCTCGGCCCTACCGGCGTGGGCAAAACCGAATTGTGCAAGGCCCTGGCCGAGGTGCTCTTTGACGACGAAAACTCTATGATCCGCCTCGATATGAGCGAGTTCATGGAGCGGCATACCGTGAGCCGCCTGATCGGCGCACCCCCTGGCTACGTGGGCTACGAAGAGGGCGGCATGTTGACCGAGGCCGTGCGCCGGAGGCCTTATGCCGTGATCCTCTTGGACGAGATCGAAAAGGCGCACCGCGATGTCTTTAATATTCTGCTGCAAGTCCTCGACGACGGGCGCCTGAGCGATAACCAAGGCCATACGATTGATTTCAAAAACACGATCATTGTGATGACCTCAAACATCGGCAGCCAACTGATCCAGGAAGTCACCGAAGAAGGCGGCGGCGAAGAGGAAATCCGCGAGGCCGTAAATCAGAGCTTAAGTACCCGATTCCTGCCGGAATTCTTAAACCGCATCGACGAGATTCTCATTTTCCATGCGCTCAAGCGCGATCAGATTCGCAAGATCGTGGAGATCCAGATCGGCCGGCTGAAACATCAACTCGAAGAAAAAGGCATCCAGTTGGAAGTCACTCCCGCCGCATTAGATGCCATCGCCGCCGAAGGTTACAACCCGACCTACGGCGCAAGGCCGCTAAAACGTGTAATCCAGCAGCAGATCCAAAATCCGCTGGCCACGGAAGTCCTGAAAAAAGAATTCGCCGAAGGCAGCCGGGTGAAAATCGATCACGTGGATGGGGAATTTACGTTTGAGCGCGTTGGGTAATGCAAATGAATGTTGGGGTGGAAGTTGAACTTCCACCCCAACAAATAAGAACAATTATACACAGATTCCCGAAAATGTTCCGATTGTATTTTATTCTCGGGAAAAACTCTATAGAATGAATGGACCTGTAATATGCCGATTTTAGAGAAGTTTTTAACAGTTTGATATTTTCCGGGCGTGTCGTGGGGCACACATGCGCGAGAGAAGAGGGGAATTATGTCTGATGTAATACATTGGTCGTGTCCATACTGTAACCATGATGCAACATTACAAGCGCAAGATTTCAGAAAAGATGACCAAGATTTCATTATCCAAAACCCCATAGAAGGTCACAAGTGTTTGGAATGGTTCTACGTGGTGTGTCCAAATCCTAAATGCAGAAAATATACTCTTAGAGTTTCTCTGTATGATTGTATTTACAAAGACAAATTCGATACTTCTAGCAGAGGGGCTTTAATACGTTCCTGGAATTTGGTGCCACCCTCTAGTGCAAAGGCATTTCCAGACTATATACCCAAACCTATTTTAGATGACTACAACGAGGCATGTTTGATTGTTGATCTAAGCCCAAAGGCCTCCGCAACGTTATCGCGTCGATGCCTTCAGGGGATCATTCGGGATTTCTGGCAAGTTAAATCAGGTAAGCTTATTGATGAGATTAAGCAGATTGAAGATCAAACAGATTCAATTATATGGGACGCAATCGATTCTGTCAGGAAAATTGGCAACATCGGTGCACACATGGAGAAGGATATAAACCTAATTGTCGATGTTGATCCCAATGAAGCTAAAATGCTCATAGGCCTTATTGAAATGCTGTTGAAAGATTGCTATGTAGCCCGCGAAGAACGGCGCAATAGATTAAAGCAAATCAAATCTATCGCTGATGCCAAGGATGCTTCAAAAAAAGAAGATACCTCTAAATAACCTATTACTCAGTAGATGCCGATATTCTGGACACAATTTTGTCAGGCACAGCCTGACCTACGATTCTATTCATAGTGCGTCCACATGCGGATGATTTTGACTGTTTGTATTTTTTTGACGCCTGTTCACGGGCGTTGGCCAACGGAGTTGGTATTAGTCCCGGCATTTTATGCCGGGTTATGGGAGCAAAAAACTATTCCCTATCCGCCATGATTGTTTAAACGCCCGTTTACGGGCGTTCTCGACGTGGCGGCTTGAGCCTATGGCGTTTCGGCAACAATGCGTTCCAGCCGGTCAAATATTTTCCCCTGGGCATGATGTTCTTTTTGACGGCGAACATAATCGATCACCCAATCAAGATCGCCGGTGCCGAAACTTACAACTCCATAACCAGATTGCCACTGGAGGATTTTGTCTTGCTGACTCATTTGTTGATTTATTTCATGCGAGGAAGCACCTTTAAATTGGCCGACGAAATCACTGATTAATATTGTTGGCGATATTGTTAACGCTAAGTGGATATGTGTGGGCGTTCCGCCGATTTCATGTACGAATATGCCCGGAGTGTTGATAATCCGTTGCTGAAGATAGCGATATAGAACCGGCTCAATTCGATCTGTAATCAAGGGGAGACTTTCTTTGGTATGCCAAGTGAGATGAAGATTTATTTCGCTGTAGAAATTGCCCGACATAATATCATTCCTGCCAAAACTGATTGCGGCTAAAGCCGAGATTAGACAAGGCCCGTGAACGGGCCTATATGATTAAGAAAGATAAAATATCTGTGTCCACCCGTCAACCCGGCGTAAACGCCGGGCCTATGACCGCCTGCGGCGGAAACGACCATAAATGGCCGTAAGGATTGTCACACCGCCCCGGTCAGGGCGGCCTTTTTCCGCTGGGCGATGATTTCCTCTTCCAGATTTTTGGGCAAGCGCTTGTAGCGGGCGAATTCCATGGTAAAGGTGCCCTGCCCTTGCGTCATGCTCCGCAGATCGGTGGCGTAACCAAAGGTTTCGGCCAAGGGCACTTCGCCTTCAATACGCACGTCCGGGCCGCGGACCTCGCTGGCCAGAACAATACCCCGGCGCGCGGTCAGATTGCCCACCACCGCGCCCTGGAATTGTGCGGGACACTCGATTTCAATCTTCATTATTGGTTCCAGCAGCACCGGATTGGTGCGGGGAAATGCCTCGCGCATGGCCGTCTGGCGCAAATCTGGAAGGCCAGATCGGAGCTGTCCACTTCGTGATATGAACCGTCTTCGAGCGTTACCGATAAGCCCACGACTGGATAACCGGCGATCGGCCCTTTCTGGAGCATCGAACGGAATCCCTTTTCCACGGCCGGAATGAACTGCTTGGGCACGCGACCGCCGCTGACCTGCTCATCAAAAAGAAAGTTCTCCTCGGCCTCCTTGGGCAGAACGTCCAGCTTGCCGACAATGTGGGCATATTGTCCCGCTCCGCCGCTTTGTTTCTTATGCTTGATATTGAAAGCGGCGGCCTGCGTGGGGGCTTCGCGGTAGTTGACCCTCGGCGGGCTGACCTCCACCTCCACGTTGTATTCGCGGCGGATCCGTTCCACGTAGATCTCTAAATGCAATTCGCCCATGCCGGCGATAATGGTTTCTCCGCTTTCTTCGTCGGTGCTGATTTGCAGAGTGGGATCTTCGCGGCGGAAACGGTGCAAGGCCTTGCTCAGCCGGTCGGCCCCATCGCGGTTTAGCGGCGCGATTGCCGTGCGTATGACCGGCTCGGGCACGAACATCCCTTGCAGTCGGCAATAAGGATATTCCGAGGAGTACGTATCGCCGCTGGCGCAGTCCATGCCCAGCACGGCCACAATGTCGCCGGCCGAGGCCTCGTCTATATCTTCGCGCTGGTCGGCGTGCATGCGCACGATGCGCCCGAATCGCTCCTTGCGCCCGGTCCGCTGATTGTAATAACTGCCGCCCTTGCCGATTTTTCCTTGATAAATCCGCAGGAACGTGAGCGTGCCGTAGGGGTCCTCGAGGATCTTAAACGCCATTGCCGCCAGGGGTTTGGTTGTGTCGGGCATCAAGCGGATCTCGTGGACGGGCTCTTTTTTGGAAAAGGCCCTGACTTCGACGTCCAAAGGCGAAGGCAGCAGGCGGACCACGGCGTCCAACAAAGGCTGCACCCCTTTGTTGCGATACGCCGCACCGAGAAAAACCGGCGTGAATTCCAACTGGGCCACGGCTGCGCGGATCACTTTGTAAATCAATTCTTCGGGCACGGGTTCCTCGGCCAGCAGCAATTTCATTAGTTCGTCGCTGTACATCGAGAGGGCTTCGAGCAGGTGTTGCCGGGCCGCGTGCACTTCTTTGGCCAGTTCAGCGGGAATCGGTTCCTCGCGCACCTGCTCGCCGTTGGAACCGTCAAAATAAATCGCTTTCCGCCGCGCCAGGTCGATCACGCCTTGAAACTCGCTCTCGCGCCCGATGGGCAACTGCATCAACACGGCATCGCAGCCGAGTTTATCGCGCAATTGTTCCACGACCTTATGCGGATCGGCCCCGGCGCGGTCCATTTTATTAATAAAGGCCAGGCGGGGGACATGATAGCGGCGCATTTGCCGGTCGATGGTCAGCGACTGGGCCTGCACGCCGCCGACCGCGCAAAGCACCAAAATTGCGCCGTCGAGCACGCGCAGGCAGCGTTCCACTTCCACGGTAAAATCCACGTGGCCCGGGGTGTCGATTAAATTGATCACCGCATCGCCCCACTCGACCGTGGTAGCGGCACTGGTGATGGTGATGCCGCGCTGCGCTCCAATTCCATGTGATCCATGGTCGCCCCCCCGCCATCATGCACTTCTTGCATGCGGTGAATGCGGCCGCTGTAGTACAAGATCCGCTCGCTGAGCGTGGTCTTGCCCGAGTCGATATGGGCCGAAATACCGATATTACGTAGTTTTGCAATGTCCATGGCACAAAGAACGCTAAACGCCCCCCTGGTAGGAGAGGATCGGCCACAAGCGGCCTTTCCTTTAGCATCCGCCGGTTCTCCTCATATCCCCCGGCAAATGCGTTCTCTAGCAAGTTTTATATCTTAGGGGGACCTCTCCAGAGGATTCAGAGAATGTAATGGTTCACCATTATCCTGGTAACTATTGTAGTTTACCCGGAATTTACTATATAGGCAAGCGGTTCATTATCACTGGAAATATCGTTAAACTTTGATTATCAAGGTACTTGGGGGGTGCTAGTTGAGCGCCTTATAGAGTTAGAACCTCTTTGAATTGTTTTTTATTCCTTATGTTGCGGGAATTGCTTGCAATTATCCTTCCGGTTTGAATAAAATAAAGAAAGGTTTACTAAGACGGGAACCCTCAAGGGGAGAGACTAGCGATGTGGTGGGCGATAGCTGTAAGCGTGATTTTTCTTTTTGCTGCGGTCTATTTTTGGCGACCGATACGGATCGTCTCCAAGGAAGCCCAATTTTCCTTGGCCCGCAAATATTTTCACACCCAGCGAGAGCGGCTGGAGGCAAAATTCGTGCAATTGGCTGCTCGTCGCGCCAAAGCCGATGCGCCGCGCTGGTCGGACTGCACTT
Organism: Pirellulales bacterium; assembly: GCA_963820545.1. Taxonomy (GTDB): domain Bacteria; phylum Planctomycetota; class Planctomycetia; order Pirellulales; family Thermoguttaceae; genus CAWGAJ01. The sequence goes on along the minus strand of CAWGAJ010000002.1, from coordinate 488,843 downwards.
TTGCCGACGACGTGTCGTACGTGCGCAACCGCACCAGCGGCGAGCTCTCGGCCTTTGTGGCCGTTTCGATCGCCATGGAAGACCCCAATTCGGCCGCCTACAATAGCGGCGATGCCGTGGGCAACCTCCAGTTGGGCACCGCGGTGTTTCGTTTTGATCGCAATCACTGGGAGACCGACGGTCGGGCAATTCTCAACCTCAGCCCGTCCGAAGCGATCCGCTTCTTCCGCCACGACCTGGAAATGGTCGGCGAAGAATTCGCGCATCGACTTTAGTCCACCAGTTCGCGTTCAATATCTTCCAGGGTTTTGCCCTTGGTTTCCGGCAATTTAACCCAGATAAAAATGAATCCCGCCAGGCAGATGCCGGCATAGAGCCAAAAGGTGCCGGCGGGACTCAAAACCCGGTTGAGTGCGGGGAACGTGTACGTCAGTATGAAACAAGCGATCCACAAAGACGTGACCGCCACGGCCATGGCCGCACCGCGAATGCGATTGGGGAAAATTTCGGAGATCACCACCCACGTTACCGGGGCGAGCGATACGGCATAGCAGCCGATAGCCGCCAATACTAACAGCAACATCGGCAGCCCTTGGATGCCGGTGAAGTAACAAGCGCCCATCAGGATATAAATTACGGTCAGGCCCCCCGCACCGAAGATCATCAGGGGCCTTCGTCCGCCACGGTCCACTATGCTCATTGCAACTAAGGTGAAAACAAGATTCACCGAGCCGGTCCAGACGATGTTCTTCAGCACGTCGGAAATGTCATAGCCGGCCGCTCGAAAGATCTCCTCGGCATAGTTGAAGATTACGTTGATCCCGCACCATTGCTGGAAAACCGCCAGGATAATGCCCAGCGCCAGGACCTTCCTCATGCGCGGCTCCAGCAGGTCGCGGTAACTTACTTTCTGGTATGCGGAACTTAGCGTACTGGCAATATCGGCCAATGCCGCCGCGGCATACTGCCGGCCGCCGATCTTCGCCAAGACGGATTCCGCGCGGTCCGGAGCGCCGTTTTTGACCATCCAGCGCGGACTTTCCGGCAAGGCAAACATACTGATGAAGAATAACATCGAAGGAACGGCGGTGAGCCCGAACATCCATCGCCAACTACTTTGCACGTACCAGGACTGCGCCATAAATTCTTCACCGGCCCCCTTGGGCAGATCATGTACGAGGTACTGGTTCATAAGTTGTGCCAGCAGGATGCCGATGACAATCGTAAGTTGATTGACCGAGACCAGGCGCCCGCGTATCCGGGCCGGCGCGATTTCGGCGATGTACATGGGCGAAAGACTCGAGGCCAGGCCGATGGCCACGCCGCCGGCGATCCGCCACGCGACGAAAACCGTGAAACTGGGCGCTAAACCATTACCGATCGAAGTGACGGTAAACAAAAGTGCGCATAAAATCAGCAGCCTTTTGCGCCCGAATCGGTCGCTTAACACGCCGGCCGTTAGCGCGCCGATCAGGCAGCCCACCAGGGCGCAACTGTTGGCCCAGCCGCGGGAAAACTCGCTGGTCAATTGGAAGTATCGCTCGAAAAACGGTTTTGCCCCGCCAATCACCACCCAGTCGTAACCGAACAACAGTCCGCCCATGGCCGCCACCAGAGAGATCGTCCAGACGTATTTCATGTTGTAGTTGTGATTCATCGGCGGGATTTATCCTTGCGGTGATAGGTTTAGAGGTTCACAAAATAATCCTCTCCGTACCTATGGGAGATATGGTTAGGTAAAAGCAAAGCACCGGGCACAAGTGTCTGGACTAAACTCCAATCCCTGATCCCCAATCCCTAATCCCCAATCCCCAATCCCTAATCTCTATCCCCTATTCCCCATCCCCTATTACCTTTTCCTTTTCCGTGGCCAGTTTTTCCTGCCATTGTTGCAGCAGTTGCAGGGCTGCAAGCGGGGTGATGTTATTTAATTCAACACTGCGGATTTCGTCGATGATGGGATGATCGCCGCCGAAAAGCGTGAGTTGAAAGTGCGAACGCTTTTCGGGGATTTTCGCACGCTTGGCAATCTTCGCCCGGCCTTCGGCGTCGAGGTGTTCTTCTTCCAATTGTGCCAGGATTTCCTTGCTCCGCTCGATCACCTCGCGGGGCACGCCCGCCAGGCGGGCTACGTGGATGCCGTAGCTCTTGTCGGCAGCGCCTTCCACGATTTTGTGCAAGAATACCACTTCGTCCTGCCATTCGCGCACGGCTACGTTAAGATTCTTCATGCCCGCGAAGGATTTTTCCAGATCGGTCAGCTCGTGATAATGCGTGGCAAAAAGCGTGCGGCAGCCGATGTGCTCGTGCAGGAATTCCACCACTGCCCAGGCCAGCGAAATGCCATCGTAGGTGCTCGTGCCGCGCCCGATTTCGTCGAGGATCACCAGGCTCCGCGGCGTGGCGGTGTTGAGGATCCGGGCGGTTTCGGTCATTTCGACCATGAACGTGCTCTGGCCGCGCGAAAGCTCGTCGGTGGCCCCTACCCGGGCGAAAATCCGGTCGGCAATGCCGATGGTGGCCGATCGGGCCGGCACAAAACTGCCGATCTGGGCCAAAAGCGCAATCAAGGCCACCTGGCGAATGTATGTGCTTTTGCCGGCCATGTTCGGGCCGGTGATCAGCAAGATAGAAGAAGAGGGGATAGTAGAATCGCATAAAGCCGCGACCGGTGGTCGCGGTTCGGTCGGAGCACCACACAACCGAGTATCGTGTCGTTGGGCACGAACGTCCCCTCGGGCTCGACGATATCCAGCACCGGATGCCGCCCATCGACGATCCGCAGCACCGGCTCATCGACCATTTCCGGCCGGCAATAGTTGCGCTGTCGGGCCAATTCGGCCAGGGCCGCCAGCACGTCGAGCTGGGCCAGTGCCGCGGCGGTCGATTGAATGCGACGGCGCTCGGCGCCAACCGCGTCGCGAAGTTGGCAGAACAATTCATACTCCAATTCCTTTGACTTCTCGTCGGCCGTGAGCACCTTTTCTTCGTATTCCTTCAGTTCCGGCGTGACGTAACGCTCGGCATTTTTGATTGTCTGCTTGCGGATGTAATTATCCGGGATTTTTTCGCGGTGCGCGTTGGTGATCTCAATGTAATAGCCGAAGACCTTGTTGAAGCCGACCTTGAGGTTGGGAATGCCGGTCCGTTGGGTTTCTTGGGCCTGATAGCGGGCGATCCATTGCTTGCCGCCACGGGCCAGCTCGCGCAGACTATCAAGTTCGGCATGAAATCCATCGCGGATAAATCCGCCGTCGCGGCTGGACAGGGGACAATCGTCGTTTAGTCCGGCGTCCAATTTGCCGCGCAACTCGATACAAAGATCCACAGCCGCTTCAAGTTCGTTAATCAGTGCGCTTTTGCGGGCGGTGAGTTTGGCCTTCAAACCCGGCAGCGAACGCAGCGTGCGTCCCAGGAAACTCAGATCCCTGGGCGCGGCCCGGCCGGTGGTCACCCGGGCCAAAAGACGCTCCAAGTCGTACACGCGGCGCAAGGTTTCGTGCAGATCAGCGCAAAGCGACGCATCGGCGACCAGTTCGGCCACGGCCTCGTGCCGTGCCCGCAGCACAACAACCTCGGTCAGCGGATTGGCCAGCCACTCGGCCAATAAGCGCGATCCCATGGCCGTGACGGTCCGGTCGAGCACGGCCAAGAGCGAGCCTTCGCGCCGGCCTTCGCGCAAGGTACGCGTGATTTCCAGGCTGCGCCGGCTGGCCTCGTCGATTTCCAGCGTGCCGGAGGTGCGATAAGGTATCAATCGGTCGATATGATCGAGCGAACTTTTTTGCGTTTCGTTAAGATAATCTAATATTGCGCCGGCGGCGCGGATGGCCTGCACGTCGGCCGCCTCGGCGGTAAATCCAAAACCTTCCAGCGTGGCCGTGCGGAAATGTTTGGCTAAGGCTTCGCGCGCGGTTTGATGCGAGAACGCCCAGGCCGGCCGGCGGCTGATCATCATCCGCTCATTAAGATGCGCGGGCAAAGGTTGCGCGTCTTCGGCCAGCAGGCACTCGGCCGGCGAGATGCGTGCGATCTGGTCGGCCAATTGCCTTTGGGGAAAACTCGCGGCAACGAACCGGCCCGTGGAAAGTTCCACCCAGGCCAGTCCGCTCGGATCGCCGGGCGCAATGGCAGCCAGAAAATTGCTTTCCCGCGGATCCAGCAAAGCATCGTCGGTCACAGTGCCGGGCGTGACAATCCGAGTTACATCCCGCTTTACCAGCCCTTTGGCCTTTTTGGGGTCCTCGACCTGTTCGCATACTGCCGCGCGAAATCCGGCGGCGATCAGTTTGCCCAAGTAGCTTTCCAACTGATGATGGGGAAAGCCGGCCATAGGAATGGCGTTTTCGCCTTTTTCGCGGCTCGTTAGCGCCAGATTGAGCACCCGGGCCGCGGTTTTGGCGTCGTCAAAGAACATCTCATAAAAATCGCCCATGCGAAACAGCAAAAGCGCATCCGGACACGCCCGTTTGGCTTCCAAATACTGTTTCATCATGGGTGTAGTTTGCATGTGAATATGTTACCAAGTAGACTAGCATCAGCAGAGGGGGGAGTAGGATTTGAAGATAGGGCAAACAGAGAATGGAGACTTGTATATGCAGACACATTCTTATACGATATGTTGTTATATAAACTTTGAAAAGCGGGTTTTTATACGCATTGAATACATATGCGAGAAGCAACAATCTTCCTCATAATATTTTTTGTTTTCACTTCTGTTGTGGCTTCATTAATTTATTTTACAGGCGCATCTTGTGGGATTACATATGGGAAGACATGGTGCCTAATATTTGTAGTTTTAGCTATTGGGTTACCTGGCCTAATTAACATCCATATCTTTGCATCACCAAACAGCAAAGAAGATGTACTAGAGCGTATCTTGGCATTGATTCGGGGTATTGGCATGTTGATGGTTGCTGTTATCTTATTGCTACCAATTATTTCAGACATTCGTGACAAATGGATTTACTTGATTGGCTTGATTGGTGGTTCTGTTTTTTGGTGGGGAACATTACCAATTCATTTTTTATATAAATCCAAAAAAACGAAAATATTGCATGTCATCGCTGGTAAATCCAAAGATAATGATACAGATACTTGAATTTAAAATTGTAAATGTGACATTATACTTTTGGACTGTAAGATGAAAATTGCCCTCACCCTAACCCTCTCCCAGCGGGAGAGGGGACTTTTTAATTGGAAATATCATGAAAATCCAATCACATTCGACCACTATCTTAACCGTCCGCCACAAGGGCATTGTTGCCATGGGCGGCGACGGTCAGGTGACGGTCAACAATACTATTATGAAGGGCGACGCCGTGAAAATCCGCCGGCTGATGGACAACAAAGTCATCACAGGATTCGCCGGGGCCACGGCCGACGCCTTTGCCTTGCTTGAACGTTTTGAGGCCAAGCTCAAGGAGCATCCCTCGAACGTGCCGCGTGCCGCCACCGAGTTGGCCAAGGAATGGCGCACTGATCGGGTCTTGAGGCGCCTGGAAGCGATGATAGCCGTGGTCGATGCCAAGCATACGCTTTTGGTCACCGGCAATGGCGACGTGGTGCAGCCCGCCGACGGCGTGTTGGGTATCGGCTCGGGCGGAAATTTTGCCGTGGCCGCGGCCCGGGCCTTGATCGCCCACAGCAATCTGGGTGCGGTGGAGATTGTCCGCACGGCATTGGAGATTGCCGCGGGCATCGACGTGTTTACAAATACGAAGATTATAGTGGAGGAGATGGCATGCGAGACTTAACGCCTCGGCAGATTGTTACGGAATTGGATCGACACATCGTGGGCCAGGACGAGGCCAAGCGCGCGGTGGCCGTGGCCATCCGCAATCGCTGGCGGCGCCAACAGCTTGTCGATGAGATGCGACAGGAAGTAGCGCCGAAGAACATCATGATGATCGGGCCCACCGGGGTGGGCAAAACCGAGATCGCCCGGCGTTTGGCCAAGCTTACCGGGCGCCTTTTATCAAGGTCGAGGCCACCAAATACACCGAGGTGGGCTATTACGGGCGCGACGTGGAAAGCATGGTTCGCGAATTAGTGGAAAACTCCATCGGGCTGGTGCGCGAGCAGGAACAAAAGGGCATCGAAGCCGAAGCCCGCCGCCGCGCGGAACAGCGACTGGTCGATCTTTTAGCGCCTGCCCCGTCGGCTTTCGACGCCACGCCCGATAGTCCCAATTCGCCCGATCGCTACGAGCGCACCCGGGAAAAGGTCCGCGCCATGCTGACATCCGGCGAAATGGAACAGCGCCGCGTGGAAATCGTACTCGAACACAAGGCCGTGCCCATGATGTTCACCGGCATCGGCATGGAGCAGATGGATTTCGATCTGCAGGGCATGTTCGAGAAGATTCTGCCCCGCAGCAGCTCGCGCCGGGAAGTGACCGTGGCCGAGGCCCGCAACGTGCTTTTTGCGCAAGAATGCGACGCCCTGATCAACCAGGAAAAGGTCAACGCCAAGGCCGTGGAACTGGCCGAGAACCTGGGCATTATCTTCGTCGACGAACTCGACAAGATCGTGGCCAGCGAGCACGCGCACGGGGCCGATGTTTCGCGCCAAGGCGTGCAGCGCGACTTGCTGCCCATCGTCGAGGGCACCACCGTGCAAACCCGCTATGGATTTGTGCGCACCGATCATATTCTTTTCATCGCCGCCGGCGCGTTCCATCGGGCAAAACCCAGCGACTTGATGCCCGAGCTGCAAGGCCGCTTTCCCATCCGCGTGGAACTGAAAGACCTGACCAAAGAGGATTTCGTGCGCATTCTGCGCGAGCCCAAAGGGGCCTTGACCAAGCAATATGTGGCGCTCTTAAATACTGAAAACATCGAGATTGTCTTCCTTGACGACGCAGTGGAGACCCTGGCCGAATTCGCCTTCCAGGTAAATCAGACCACGCAGAACATCGGCGCCCGGCGTTTGTACACCATCATGGAGCGCCTGTTGGAAGACATCAGCTTCGAGGCCCCGGAAATGAAGCAGGGCCGGGTGGAAATCAACGCCGCTTATGTGCGCGAGCGCCTGGCCGACCTGGCCGAAGACGAGGATCTGAGCAAATTTATCCTGTAATGGAACGAGGATCATAACTTCTCTGCCAATACCAGAGAGATCCTTCGCTGTGCTCAGGATGACTTTTATTTCTGCGCCATCAAAGCGGCTTGGGCCGCGGCCAACCGGGCGATGGGCACGCGGTAGGGGCTGCAACTGACGTAGTTCAGTCCGGCCTTGAAGCAGAACTGCACCGAGGCCGGGTCGCCGCCTTGCTCGCCGCAGATGCCGATCTTCAAATCGCCCCGGGTCGAGCGGCCCTTGATCACCGCCATCTGGATCAATTGGCCCACGCCCGATTGATCGATGGTCTGGAAGGGATCGGCTTCCAGCAGGTTTAGTTCCAGATAATCGTGCAAGAATCCGCCGATGTCATCGCGGCTGAAGCCAAAACACATCTGCGTCAGATCGTTTGTGCCAAAGGAAAAGAACTGCGCAGTTTTGGCCATCTTGTCGGCCAGGAGGCACGCCCGGGGAATTTCGATCATCGTGCCATAGTGATAGGAAACATTCACGCCCGTCTGCTCTCGGACTTCCTCATGCACGCGGTCGACGATTACCTTGGTGTTGTCGAGTTCCGAGATGTCGCAGGTCACGGGAACCATGATCTCGGGCTTGGGCGATTTGCCTTCCTTGGTCAATTCGGCGGCGGCCTCGAAGATGGCGCGGACTTGCATCTCGGTCACTTCGGGATAGGTAACGCCCAAGCGCACGCCGCGGTGGCCCATCATGGGATTGGTCTCGTGCAGGGCCTCGCCGCGTTTTTTCACTTCGGCCGGCTTGATATTCAGCGACGCGGCCAGTTCCTTTTGCTTGGCAGGGTCCTGGGGCACGAATTCGTGCAGCGGCGGATCGAGCAAGCGGATGGTCACGGGCAGGCCGTCCATGGCCTCCAAGGTGGCCTTGATGTCGCGCTTGACAAAGGGGAACAGTTCGGCCAAGGCGGCCCGGCGCTCTTCTTCGGTCTTGCTGAGGATCATTTTGCGGAGCTTAAACAGCGGCTCGTCGGAACCGGCGCCGTAAAACATGTGTTCGGTGCGGAAAAGTCCAATCCCCTCGGCGCCGAAATCGCGGGCCACTTTGGCGTCCTCGGGCGTATCGGCGTTGGTGCGCACGCCCAGGGTGCGGTGTTTGTCGACCAGTTTCATGAAACCTTGGAAGCGGGGATTTTCAGTGGCGTCCATCATTTCCAGCGCGCCTTGGAAGACGCGGCCTTTGGTGCCGTTCAGGGTGATCAGGTCGCCTTCCTTGAGTTTCACTTCGCCCACGGAGAGTTTTTTGCCGGCCATGTCGACCTTCAAATCGCCGGCGCCCACGATGCAGCACTTACCCCAGCCGCGGGCCACAAGGGCCGCATGGCTGGTCATGCCGCCGCGGGCAGTCAGTATGCCTTCGGCCGCGCGCATGCCTTCGACGTCCTCGGGATTGGTTTCTTCGCGCACCAGAATGACCTTTTCGCCTTGGCGGGCTTGGGCCACGGCATCGACCGAGGTGAACACGATTTTGCCGTAGGCCCCGCCCGGCCCGGCCGGCAGTCCGGTAAGGAACGCCTCGACCTTTTTCTCGGCCTCGGGATTGATGATCGGATGCAAAAGCTCGTCGAGTTGTGCCGGCTCCACGCGCATCACGGCGGTCTTCTCGTCGATCAATCCTTCCTGGAGCATGTCCATGGCCATGTTCAAGGCCGCGGTGCCGGTGCGCTTGCCGTTGCGGCACTGGAGCATGTAGAGCTTGCCTTCCTGGATGGTAAACTCGATGTCCTGCATGTCCTTGTAGTGCTTTTCCAACTTGCTGCGGATGCCGTCGAGTTGGTTGTAAAGCTCGGGCCACTCGCTTTGCAGCGAGGGCAGGTGCTGGTTTTGCGGATTTTTGGTTTCTTCATTGAGCGGATTGGGCGTGCGGATGCCGGCCACCACGTCCTCGCCCTGGGCGTTTACGAGCCATTCGCCGTAGAATTTGTTTTCGCCCGTCGCCGGGTTGCGGGAAAACGCCACGCCCGTGGCCGAGGTGTTGCCCAGGTTGCCGAAGACCATGCTTTGCACGTTGCAGGCAGTTCCCCATTGGCTGGGAATGCCTTCGATCTTGCGATACGATACCGCGCGCTTGCCCTCCCAGCTTTTGAACACCGCGCCAATAGCGCCCCAAAGCTGCTCTTCGGGATCGTCGGGAAACTCGCGGCCCAACACTTCCAAAATCTTTTCCTTGAACTTTTTGCAGAGTTTTTTGAGATCGTCGGCCGTCATGTCGGTGTCGGAAGTGTACTTTTTCGACTTCTTCATCTTGGCCATGATGTGCTCCAACTGCATGCGGATGCCCTTGCCTTCCCCAGGCTCGACGTCTTCGGCCTTTTCCATGACCACGTCGCAGTACATCATGATCAGCCGGCGATAGGCATCGTATACAAAGCGATCGTTGTCCGTCTTCTTGATCAACCCGGGAATCGTCTTTGAACAAAGGCCGACGTTAAGCACGGTTTCCATCATGCCGGGCATGGACCTTCGGGCGCCGCTGCGGCAACTTAAAAGTAAGGGATTCTCGGGATCGCCGTATTTCATGCCCATGGCCTGTTCGGTTTTCCGCAGGGCTTCTGCGACTTCGTCTTTAAGAGATTGCGGGAACTTGCGTCCTTCGGCGAAGTAGACCGTGCAGAACTCAGTGGCAATGGTAAAACCCGCTGGCACGGGCAAGTCGAGTTTAGCCATTTCGGCCAAATTCGCGCCCTTGCCGCCAAGCGCGTTCTTCATGCTCGCATCGCCTTCGGTCCCAGTGGGGCCAAAAAAGTAAACATATTTAATAGCCATAATAGGCTTACCTCCTATCGTATGTCACAGAAAAGTCTGGAAATATACTGATTTTATGGAGTAAAAAATGTGTTTTTATTCGTTAAGTCTTTAATTGAGGAAAAATGAGTCGAGATTGCTAGCCCGTTACGGTTTTCTTAAACGGAAACCGCCGAATCTATCAGGCTGCGTTCCAAACGTCAAGGAGTTGCATACGGCATATACAACAGTAGAATTATGATCATTTTGTCCATTGGAGTTATGCATCTGTCAATAAAAAAAACATGCTTCACGGAGTATGGAACAGATAGAATTGACTCGTTAGATTGATTGCCAGAGAAAATAATACTCAGAAAAATTAGGAGCTATTCCATGAAAAAATCGCTCGGAGCGGACACGCTCATTTACCCTGTGCCGACCTGGGTCATCGGCACTTATGATAAAAACGGAAAACCGAACGTGATGACGGCCTCCTGGGCGGGCATCTGCTGCTCGCAGCCGCCTTGCGTGGCTGTTTCCTTGCGAAAGGCCACTTATTCTTACGGTAGTATTGTCGAGCGCAAGGCCTTTACGGTGAGCGTCCCTTCAACTGCCCATGCCAAGGAGGCGGATTATTTTGGCATTGCCTCGGGCCGGAAGGTGGACAAGTTCGCCCTCACCGGCCTGACGGCGGTCCGCGGCGAACTGGTCGACGCACCTTATGTAGGAGAATTTCCTTTGGTGCTGGAGTGCAAATTGCTGCACATCATCGAAATCGGACTGCACACGCAATTCATCGGCCAGATCATGGACGTGAAGGCCGATGAAAACGTGCTAGGCGCCGACGGTCTGCCGGAGATGGACAAGCTGAGGCCGTTCGTCTTCACGCCCAAAAAGCATATTTATTACCAGATCGGAGCAGCAATCGGCGAAGGTTTCAGCATCGGCCGCGAGTTTTTTAAAAAGGATAAGGAGCCGTAACAAAATAGAATGTACCCAAAAACAGGAGGCCAGACATTCTTGTTTGGCTGGAAAAGACACGCAGGAATGCCTTTCCTTTTGGTTGCGATTGGTCAAGTTATTTTGTTACAGCGCCTAAGCGATGAGGATGAACGCAGTATTATTTTGCTCGTTCCACTTGGAGTGTCTCGGCGGGAATAGACGATAGGTCACTAATCTACTGATAATAAAAGTGGTGGATTGGATATCCACCCAATTAATATTCTCCTTTGTAGAACGAAGAACTGGTATTCGGTTGATAATTTGCATATACTTCATGAGTGCCTTAGTTGTCTAATGCAGCAAGGATGAGCATGTGGGAATCGATCTCCACGGCCGCGTAACAATTTACCTGGAAATCGCCGAATGAAGCCGTTCGTCAGTGGCGGCTGCCGTATATTGAGATGAGCACTGAAAGCCGACCGATGACAATATTGGGGGCTTGATTATAGAAATTTGATTATAATACCATGATTGGGCGGTAAGACCGTACCATATTATACACCTTTTTAATTGGAGGAAGGAGTTCAGCAATGCATGCCGCAGTAGCTTCTGTTGTTCTTATGTTCGGTTTAACGGGAAGTTTCGGATTCTCTTTGGGCGTGCCGCCGCTGCCTGAAACTCCGGTCCTCTCGAAAATCGCGCCGGAAGATTGCCTGTTCTATATATCATCCTCCGGCGTGGCAAAGCCGGACCCAAAGAGCCCGAATCAAACCGAGCAACTCCTGGCCGAGCCGGAAGTGCAAAAGATGGTCGCCGAATTTGAAAATTTGATGAAGAATAATTTGGGCAAAGTCCTGGAGCAACAAAGGCTGCCGCTGGAAATAACCGCCGAAGAAGTCGTTGATTTAGGCAAATTGTTGCGGGATAGTCCGCTGGCGGTATATATCTCCGATGTGCAGATAAATCCCGACGGGCCGATTTTCCGCGGGGGCGCGGCAATAAAATTCGCCGAGGGTATTGAGAAGATCAAAGCCAAGCTTGAACAAGTAATAAAAATTCTCCCCCCGCAAATGGTCGAGGCCCAGGAGATTGACGGCGAAAAAATGCAAAGCATCAAGCTCGCGCCCAATGTGACGATCGTATGGGGATTTAAGAAAAATTACTTTCTCGCCGCCATGGGCGAGGGAGAGATGGAGTCGCTGCTGAAACGCGCCAAGGGCAAGCCGCCCGCCTGGCTCGATAAAATCCGCCAGGAACTGCCGGTCCAGCGCATATCGACGATCGGATATCTGAACGTCAAAGCCCTCTATAGAAAGTTCGCGCCCCTGGGCGGGCCCCAGGCGGGCGTGGCCCTGGAAGCGATGGGAATAAACAATGTCAACAACGTCATTTCGGTGGCGGGCTTGGACGAAAAAAATTATGTGACCCGAATGCTTATTTCGCTCGATGGCGAACCGCAAGGCCTGTTGCGGTTTTCGACAATTAAGCCGCTTACGACCGCCGATCTGCCCCGCGTCCCCGACAACGCCTGTGTGGTGTTGGCGGCCAAGGTCAATCCGCTGAGCGTGTTCGACGGCTATCTGGAAATGGTGGAAAAGATCGAGCCCAAGGCCGTGGAGCAGATGCGGGCCGGCGTCGGGGCAATGGAGGCCCAAACAGGGCTAAAACTCCGCGAGGAAATTCTCAAATCCCTGGGCGATAGAGTCAGCATCTATGTCACGCTGTGGGAGACCGGCCTGCCGGAGGTGATTGCCACAGTGCAAGTCAAAGAACCGCAACTAGCGACAAAAAGTTATACGAAACTAATGGAATTGGCGCAAATGACGGCGAAGATGCTGGAAGGCAATCCCCGCAGCCCGAGGCTTGAAAAAAAGAAGTATCGGGCAATGAGGTTTATACGTTTAATCTCCAGAGGACCGGTGACATCTTCTCGCCTGCTTGGTGTATGACGAAGAAGGAATTAGTGATAGTCCTCTCGCCCTCGCCTACGGGCATCGAAGATTATCTCTCGAAATCCGGGGGAATGAAGTCGCTATCGCAATCGCCACAGGTGGCCAAGGAATTTTCGGGCAAATCCGCGCCGACGATACTTTTTTACTGCAATGTGCAAAAGGTGCTGGAGAGGGTTTATCCGCTGTTGCCTTTTGCGGCCACCGCCATGCAGCGGCAGGGAATCAACTTCGATCTTTCCTTGCTGCCGTCGCAAGAGACGCTCAAACCGCATTTAACGCCGGTGATTACCGCGGTGCGGCGGACAACGGCGGGCATTGAAATTGACGAACAGAGTCCGCTGCCCGGATTGGGCATCACGCAGCAGGCGCCCATGGCCGTGGCATTAGTGCTGCCCGCGATTCAATCCGCGCGCGAGGCGGCCCGGCGCGGCATCGATGAATAACATGAAACAGATCATGCTCGCCATGCACAACTATCACGACGCCAACAAGCATTTCCCGCCCGCCTATGTGGCCGATCAAAACGGCAGGCCGCTATTAAGTTGGCGCGTGCTCATTCTGCCCATGATGGAATATTCGGCATTATATGAGCAATTTCATCTGGATGAGCCTTGGGACAGCGAGCACAACAAAAAATTTATCGACCACATGCCTGCTGAATATATGAGTCCCAACAGCCCGGTGGGCGGGGGAAAGACTCATTACCTTACGGTGCGGGGCGATAATACCGTGTTTCCCGGTGCCCAGGGCATTAGCCTGGCCGATGTCACAGACGGCAGTGCCTTTACCATAGCGATCATCGAGGCGTCCGACGAAAAGGCGGTGATTTGGACCAAGCCGGACGATTTTGAATATGGCGAGGAAAATCCCCTACCGGGCCTTGTTGGTCTGAATCCGGGTTTTTTCCTGGCTGGTTTTGTTGATGGATCAGTACGGGCCCTGCCCTTGTCAATCAATCCCGACGTGCTAAAGGGCTTATTTTCCCGCAACGGCGGTGAGAATGTGCGGGGCAAGTTTTAGAATGAATAAATGCGGAGTGTGTATTTTGTAAAGCCGCGACCAGCACCAACCGAAGGTTGGTCGGTCGCGATTTAGTTGCGACCATTGGAAATCATCTAAATGATGTCATAAAGCACCCGGCTTGCAATCCGTGGGCTTGGCTTGATTTATCTATTGGGAGCAAAACGCTGCGGTTTACTGATGATCCGGAATAAAAAATTTCGAGTTTGTTTTTCTTTCACCACGACGATGCTCGCCCTCGGAGTGTTTGCCGGCGGCGTCAGGGCAAACGAGCGGGATTCATCGAGCAAAGGCGGCTTGGCTTTACGCTCACCCGACGGCAAGATTGAAATTGTCGTCATTGCCGAGGGTGCGTTGAGTTATGCGATTAGCGTAGATGAGCGGCCCGTCCTGCGCGAGTCGAAGCTCGCCCTGCAATTCCGCGATGGCGTCGCCCTGGGAGGGAATGTCGAGCTGCTCAAGGCCGAGCGAACTAGCGCTGATTCCACGTGGGAGAACCGCTGGGGCAAACGCCGCCAGGTTCGAGATCAATACAACGAACTCCGCCTGCTGCTGCGCGAAAAATCCGCTCCCGGACGGACTTTTGAGGTCGTATTTCGCGCTTTCGACGACGGCGTCGGTTTCCGCTATGTGCTGCCAAAACAAACGGGCATGGAAAATTTCGTGCTGACCAGAGAGCAGACCGAGTTTGCTTTTGCCGGCAACTTCATTTGTTATGCCGGCCAACAGGAAAAAGGCTTTCAGGGGCCGCAGGAATGGGAATTTAAGCCCGGCCGACTAGCCGATATCAAGGCAAAATCCATCATTGGTCTGCCGCTTTTGGTCAAAACGCCCGTTGCTTGGGTGGCGATTACCGAAGCCGACCTGCGCGATTGGGCGGGAATGTGGCTGGCGGGAGCGGACACCGACAATAACGATGCGGAGGGAGGAGTCACGCTAAACACGAAGTTGGCCCCGCGTCGCGATCACGAAGGTCTTGTCAAGTCTTCGACGCCGCGCGACTCGCCCTGGCGGGTGTTGATGATCGGCCGACATCCAGGCCGACTCATCGAAAGCGACCTGGTACTGAACCTCAGCACTCCTTGCCAACTCCACGATACTTCGTGGATTCAACCCGGAAAGATGGCATGGGACCACTGGTGGTCGGGCGACGTACAAATGGATACCGCCACGCTCAAGCAGTACATCCAACTCGCGGCCGACATGGGCTGGCCTTATCAACTCATCGATTGGCAATGGTACAGCCCCTATAACAATCCCGACGCCGATATCACCAAGGTCAATCCGGCCGTCGATATGGACGAGGTTCGCCGCTTTGCCGCCGAAAAAGGCGTGCGACTCTGGCTGTGGCTCTACTGGTCGGACGTCGATCGCAACGACGCCTACCAGAAGGCATTCGAGCTCTACGAAAAATGGGGCATGGCGGGCGTTAAAATCGACTTCATGGATCGCGACGATCAGGACATGGTGAATTGGTACGAGAAGATCACCCAGGCCGCCGCCGAGCATCATCTCATGGTCAATTTTCACGGGGCCTTTAAAACCTCCGGGTTCAACCGCACCTTTCCCAACCAGATCACGCGCGAAGGCATTTTGGGCAACGAATACAATCGCTGGAGCGCACGGGTGACGCCGGAACACAAGGTGATGCTGCCGTTTACACGTTTCCTTGCCGGACCGGCGGACTATACGCCGGGCGGTTTCCTCAACCGCCAGCCCGACCGGTTCAAGGCCGATCCGAAAGCCGCACAGGTCCAGGGCACGCGCTCAGCGGAACTGGCGCTATTCGTCCTCTATGACAGTCCGCTCTGCTGCGTCTGCGATCATCCTCGACACTATCGCGATCAGCCCGGCGCCGACTTTCTGAAGATCGTGCCCACGGTCTGGGACGATACGCGCGTGCTAGACGCCGAAGTGGCCGAGTATCTTGTCATGGCGCGGCGTTCGGGCAACGATTGGTTCCTCGGCGCCCTTACCAACGGCAAGCCGAGGGAAGTTGAGGTAAAGCTTGATTTTCTCGGCAACGGCCGTTGGCAGGCCCGCATCTGGAAAGACGCCGACGACAGCCGCTTGAGCGCCGAGCATCTCGCCATGGAGGATCGTTTTGTCACGTCCGCCGACACCTTGAAAATCAACATGGCCCCCGGCGGCGGTTGCGTGGTTCACTTTGAAGGCGAAAAGCAATAAAGCAGGAACAAAGGGACAGTCCCTACAGTAGGCTTTCCAACAAAAGCCGCATTTTGCGCATTTCGGCAAGTTGGTCCACCTCGGGCACGGGAAAGATGTCGACGCACAGCGCCCGATCGTAGCGGACCTTGTGGAGTTGGTTGACCAGGCGGCCGTATTCCACTTCGCCCTGTCCCACGCGGACCTGCAACGCCGATTTGTTGGTGTCGCGCAGTCGCACGTGAAAGACGTACTTCATCAGTTGTTCGTAGCCCACGCCGGCCAGGGGGCCGTGGACGTAATAGCTGGGATCCAACGTGATGCCCAAACCTTTGACGTTGTCGCAGAACACCATGGCCGTATCGGGGTCTTGGGTCATGCGTCCGCTTTCGGTCAGCAGGCCCACACGAATGCCGTCCTGCGACGAGATGGCCACCAATTCGCGCAGGCGTTCCACCTCGGCATTGAAGGGCGTGCCTAATTCGGCCGCGCGCACGGTCAGGGTCACGACTTTCACCGCCTTGGCCAATTTGCAGCAGGCGGCAAACTGGCGGTAATAGAGATTTTCCGGCGCTTCGATGTCGATACTAAAGGCAACGGGCGTCAAACGATGGGTTTGGCGGCAGCGCATCAGGGCGCGTTCCAAATCGGCCAGCACCTCGGAAGGGCGCAAATGTCCGTCCGCTTCGTGGATCATGATCTCCACGTTGGTGTACTCCAAATCGGCGAGTTGCATCATGGCTGCATCCAAAGGCAGATCGGGAAAACATCGATTTGTGGCGGCGACAAACACTACTGGCTCCTTTCACACCCGGCGAAAATGAAAATTCTATAGAGTAGGGTGTGTGAAACACACCAATATCAAACCAAAACGGAACACTAGCTTACCGCCAGAATGCCCTTTCTGGCAACACCAGCGAATGCGGCTGAAAAGGCTATTGTTGCCAAGTCATTAATGTGGGGTAAAATTGAAAAGTTTTATCGCCATTAAGAAAGGGTATAAAAATGGATATTACCCCCCATCCAGAAGGGCCGCCGGAACAACCTGCCACGGTTACAGTCGTGCAGCCTGTGCCTGTTTCAGCCCCGCCGCGAAAACGTTCCCTCTTGGCGCGGATTATTTCCGCGCTTGTTTTGCTGGGTTTGGTGGGCTCGCTTTTGCTGAATTTCCTGCTTTTTGCCGTACTGGGCATACTTGGCTTCGGCATGGCTGACGGTGAAGGTCGGGTGCAAGAGAAATTCTTTTCGCATCAGATCGATGCGACCGACAAGGTGGCCATTCTTTCCGTCGAAGGCACAATCATTAGCGGTGAAGGTTTTATCAAGCAGCAAATCGACCACGCCCGGAAAGACGCCCAGGCCGGCCGGCTCAAGGCCCTGGTGGTGCGGGTAAATTCGCCCGGCGGCACAATCACCGGCAGCGACTACATCCACTATCATCTTTGCGAATTGGCCAAAGAAACCCGCATGCCCATCGTGGTGAGCATGGGCGGGATCGCGGCCAGCGGGGGATATTACGTCTCCATGGTCGTGGGCGATAATCCCGACACGATCTTTGCCGAACCCACGACCTGGACCGGCTCGATCGGCGTAATGATCCCGCATTACAACCTCGCCGGCTTGATGAAAGAACTGGGGGTGCAGGAAGACAACGTCACCAGCGGTTATCTAAAGGGCATGGGAAGTTTTGCCCGGCCCATGACCGCGGAAGAACGAAAAATCTTTCAAGGCCTGGTCGACGACGGCTTTACTCGCTTCAAAACCGTGATTAAAAACGGTCGGCCCGAACTGAAAAGGAATCCGGAATCGCTGGACAAATTGGCCACCGGCCAGATCTTTACCGCCGAGCAGGCCCTGCAAAACGGACTGATCGACAAGATTGGATTCATCGAGGACGCCGTCGATCGGGCGATCGCCTTGGCGCATCTCGATAAAAACAACGTTAAGGTGATCAAATACAAGCCCGAACCCAGTCTGCTCAATCTCCTAATCGGCGTTGGGGCCAACAAGCAGCCGAACTTCGATCTAGCCGCGCTTTTCGATTTGTCCACGCCCAGGGCATATTACCTTTGCACCTGGCTTGCGCCGCTGACGGGAAAACCGTGAATGGAGTCGATAGTTTGTAAGTTATGCTTCAGCATAGCATTTTGGTCTATTGCCGCTTTTTAATGAGTAACGAACCATGGGCCTGGATATTAACACTATCGTCGAAATGTACCGGGATGGCAAAATCAAGGAGGTTATGGATGCCGTTAGGGCAGATCCATCCCTGTTAAAATGCCAAGAAGAGTTTGGTGATACTCTTTTGATCAAAGCCGCTTCTAAGGGGGATAAAGAGATGGTATCCTCCTTGCTCGCCATGGGGGCTAGCGCTACTATTGATGGTCCATGTTATTATTCGCCGCTGATTGAAGCCATAGAATTTGAATCACCCCATACGCTTGAAATAGCACAACTACTCATCCAGCATGGGGCTGATGTAAATACCAAGTCATATCGTGGAAATTCTGCACTTCATCAAGCTGTTAGGGCAGAATCCGAGGAAATTGCCGAGTTCCTCTTGAAAAATGGTGCGGATATCAACATTCGCGGACCCGAAGATGAGGAGACTCCCTTGTGGTGTGCCGCTATAAAGGGCAGCGAAAAGATGGTGCATTATTTATTAGATCATGGCGCGAATCCATGGCTGAGAGAAACCATACTTGGAACACCCTTGGAAATTTCGCGAAGACGTGCGGCAGATTCAGAAGGCCATCGAAATATCATCAAGCTACTAGAAGAGTGCATGAATCGGCAAGCGAATGAAGCTGTAATCCATAATGATCTGGGAAGGCACGGTTTTAATCCGAATATAATTGACTTGTACTTGTATGGCAAAACCAAAGAGGTCATGGAAGCCATCAGAAAAGATCCTTCCTTGGTCAAATTCCGGGATGAGTTTGGAGGAACTCTATTGAACCATGCCGCTGCCCATGGAGATAAGGATTCGGTAGCCGAATTGCTTGCCCTAGGTGCAAACGCCGATATTGATGATCCGCAGCATCCTATTCCACTTATTAGCGCCATTCAATCGGCAGGATCTCCTCACACATTTGAAATATTAAAACTTCTTCTACAGTATGGCGCTAATGTTAATACAAAAAATCAATGGGATCAGTCCGCGATTTATTATGCATTACACATAGATTTCCCTGAGATGGTCGAGTTCCTTTTGAAAAATGGGGCGGATATGAATATCCTATCAGATAAAAATAAGCAATCTCTTTTAGGGGTAGCCGCTGCAAGGGGCAGGGAAGAAATGGTGCGATTTGCATTAGATCTTGGCGCGGACCCACGGTTGGAATATACTGGAATTGGAACTACACCTATCGGCGTTGCGCGAGAGTATGCAACTAAGAAAAAAAGTCAAAGCCACCTAAATATTGTCAAGATTCTTGAAGAGAGGATAGAGCAACTGAAATTCGAGGAGCAGGCGGGGAAAAAAGAATAAAACTCGTAGGTTATGCTTCAGCATAACGGAATGTAATGCTTGATAGAATTGTTATGCTTAAGCATAACCTACTCTGGAACAATTACTCTTCAATCACTTCCTTGACGAGTTGTACGAAATGCGGCGACTTTTGCGATTCGCTTAAATCCTCCGCCTTTTTTTGGGCCTCGGGGCGCTGGCTGTACTCGAAGACGGCGATCCGCCGCAGCGATTGATTAAAGACGCCCCAAAAGGCCTTCAGCCGCACTTCTTTCGCCACTTTGGTACGAGTTTTTCGTTTGGCGGGCGGTTTTTTTTCGGCGGCCGGTTTCTCGGCTGCCAAACGTTCGGCGGTATCGTTTTCTTGGCGTATTTCTTTGCGGTTCAATATCTTACGAGCCATAATCTCCCTCGGCAGATTGTACAGTTCAGGTTTGTTGAGGCATCGGTCCCAATAATCCCCATTGGACGGGCAGTATTATCATACCGAATCAGCTTGCTTTGTGCTAGCCTAAACAACGTGTGAAGGCTTGAAAATTCGGCCAAATTAAGCCGTTCGACGGGGTATGGGCTTTCCCTGGCCGCTTTTGCCGGGAATCGACAATAACTCCAGCAGCAACTTTTCGGCGTTAGAAATGAACAAGTCGGGCATAAGTAGGGGACAGGGGATTGGTTATTTTGTAAAGCCGCGACGGGCACCAACGGGCACCATCGGGCACCGACGCGCAGCGTTGGTCGGCATGGTCGATTGGTCGATCGCGGATGTGGGCTTGCAAGTAGTTGATAAGGGATTATTCTATCGGAACGATATTAATCAGACAACAATAACCCAACCAATCATAAACAGGAGGACAGGCATTAACAGGAGGATAGGCATTCTTGCCTGTCCTTAATAGACCAGACAAGAATGTATGGCCTCCTGATATGGAACAATCACCCATGCGAATTTTCATTGCCGGAATAATGCAGGGCTCCCATGCCCAGGCCGCGATTCACGACCAGGACTATCGTGGGCGGCTCACGGCACTGCTAAGAGAGGCTTTTCCCGATGCGGAAATTTACGATCCCCGCGCAAACCACAAAAAATCTTTGGAATATAAGGAGTCGACCGGGCGCGAGGTCTTTTTCCAACATAATTTTCTATGCCGCGAAATCGACGTGCTGCTGGCCTATTTGCCCGAGGCCTCGATGGGTACGGCCATCGAAATGTGGGAGGCGCACCAACACGGCGCTGCCGTGATTACCATCAGCCCTTTGAAACACAACTGGGCCGTTAAATTCCTGAGCCACGTTTTATATGCCGATCTGGAAGAATTCCAAGCGGCGGTAAGTGACGGCAGCCTGCGACAAAAGGTCGAGCAATTTCAGCGGTCGGGTGGCACGCCCTGAGGAACGAAGGGCGTGGCTTCTGCTGTACAGATCGAACGACCAGCGTTTACCACCACGCCCATCACTTCGTTCTGGGCGTGCCACCCAACCGCATAACATCATTCATCACTCTTCACTTCCCGCAGCCCTTCCTTCGGGGAGGTTGCTAATATCTTGCGTATCGTCGAAGATGAATTTATGCTCCACCTACTCGATCAATCGCCGGAACAATTGCAAAACTGGTTCACTGCGCAAGGGCTACCGGCTTATCGTGCGCGCCAGGTGCGCAAATGGCTTTTCAAGAAGCGAGCAACGGGCTTTGAACAGATGACCGATCTGCCCCCGTTGCTCCGCACGCAACTGGCCGAGCAATTTACGATTTGGTCCGCGCAAATCGCCGCGCATCAAAAGGCCGACGACGGCACGGAAAAACTGCTCTTAAAACTCCATGACGGCGAGGGGATCGAATGTGTACTGCTTCGCGACGACCGGCATCATCGCACGATTTGTATCAGTTCGCAGGTGGGCTGTGACATGGGATGCGTGTTTTGCGCCACCGGTCTGGATGGCGCGATCCGCAATCTAACCACGGGCGAAATCATCGAGCAAATGCTGCAATTGCAGCGTCTGCTCGGGACCGAAGAGCGCCTGAGCAATATCGTGGTAATGGGCATGGGCGAACCGCTCTTGAATCTCGAGGCCTTAATGCCGGCCTTGGCCGCGGCCACCGTGTCCGACGGGCTGGGGATCGGCGTGCGGCGAGTAACCATTTCCACGGTCGGATTGCCCAAGGGCATTCGTCGTCTGGCGGAATTGGATTGTCCTTTTCATCTGGCGGTATCTTTGCACGCGCCCGACGATGAAATTCGCAATCGCCTGGTGCCGGCCAATCGTTCGATAGGCATGGAAGCGATTTTGTCCGCGGCCGACGAGTATTTTGAGCGCACCGGGCGCCGAGTCACGTATGAATATGTTCTTATAGCAGGCATCAACGATCAGCCCGATCATGCCCGACGCCTGGTCAAGTTCTTGCGCGGCCGGCCTGCCCTGATCAACCTGATACCTTACAATCCGGTGCCGGGTCTGCCATATCGTGCGCCTGCGCCTGCGGCCACGGCCGAGTTCGTGGAAATCCTCACCCAGGGCGGTCTGACGGCGAACGTTCGCTATCGCAAAGGTGAGCGGATTCACGCCGCCTGCGGTCAACTGCGTCGGCTGAAAAACGAGCCGCAATAAGACCAGTGATAATAACCGGCATTTCGGCGATTCCCGGGAAGTTCGCTGTATTTCCGCAGTTTTTATTTTAGCGAAACTATATGCCCGAATTGGGGTTTCATCAATATATAGCGGCGGGCGCGGATCGGCCTTACGGGTGGTCGTGGCAATGTAAATGAGATAAAATAAATTGTGAGTTATACACAATTGTAATGCGGAGTACGCCGCGAACCTTTCGGATAGCATGGGGCTAAGTAACCGCCGGATCGCGGCCAGTACCTGGATTATGTCACGCCCAATGCGGCGGGAACAGAGCTTCCGCCAGAGGACGAGATTGTCTTGGTCGTCAGCGAATCGTCCGCCCGTAAATACGCCTTGGACCCCGAGGTCCGCTTAATGCTCGAAGTCCGCGACGACAAGGCCGCCGCCTTCGAGGAGTTGGTGTTGCGCTATCAGGAACGGCTGGTGATGATCCTCAGGCACTTGGTGGGCGACGCGGATCAGGCGGAAGACCTGGCCCAGGAAGTTTTTCTGCGGGTTTATCGTTCGCGCAAGAGCTATGTGCCCAGCGCCAAGTTTTCCACCTGGTTGTTCACCATTGCAAATCACGTGGCCTCGAACGCGCTGCGGACGCGCAATCGGCGTCACGAAGTGACGCTGCCCTCGCAGGATAGCGGTCCCCTGGGCGCCAGGCCGTTGGAAGTGATCCTGCAAACCAGCAGCGGGCAAATGCCCGCCCGGCAATTGGCCAAGGCGGAAATTCGCGACGTGGTGCAACTGGCTTTGCAGTCGCTCAACCAACGGCAGCGCCTGGCCGTGCTGCTGAACAAATTTGAAAACTTAAGTTACGCCGATATCGCTGAAACCATGGGCCTCTCAACCCAGGCGGTCAAATCATTGCTTTCCCGGGCACGAGTCAATTTGCGCGAAGTGCTGCTGCCGTACTTTGAGCAAGGCAAAAAACCCCTGCTCGAGAGCCTTGACGATCAGCGAGAAAATGCCGCGGAACAATGAAGAGATTAATAACACAATAAATAGAGTGCGTAATCCCATGCCGGAAGAACCCGTTAACGCCGAAAACTCCTTGGAAGCGCAACTGGTCGCTTACCTCGACGGCGAATTGGATGCCCAGTCCAGCCGCCAAATTGAGGAATTATTGGCTGCCGATCCCGAGATTCGCCGGAAACTGCAAACTCTGGAGCGGACCTGGGAAATGCTCGAGGAATTGGAGACCACGCCCGTAGACGATCAATTCACCCGCACCACCTTGGAAATGGTTGCCGTGGCGGCACAAAGTGACGTGCGCAAAAGCATCGAGGAAGCGCCGCAGCGGCGGCGGCGCTGGTGGCTGCGCGGCGGCGCGGTCCTGTTGGCGGCGGGCCTGGCCGGTTTCCTGGCCGTGGCCTGGATGTTTCCCGATCCGAACCGGCAATTGCTCAACAATCTGCCCTTGCTGGAAAACCTCGACGAATACCGCCAGGTCGAAGATATTCAGTTCCTCCGCATCTTACAAAAAGAGAGACTGCTGGAAAAACAGGAAGTTATCGCGCCTGGTTCGCCGCCGCTCGTTGCCAAGAAAGATCAGGTGGAATACATCAAGAATCTCGGCCCCGGCCAGAAGGCGGAACTGCTGCGCAAGCAGGAACGTTTTGCCAGCCTCGATCCGGCCAAGCAAGAGCAACTCTGGCAATTGTACGAGCAGATTCAGCGGGATCCCCACGCCGATGATCTCCGCGGCATCATGCATGCTTATTACGAGTGGTGGAAATCGCTGCCGGCGTACGGCCGCGACGAACTCACCGCCTTGCCGGCCGCGGAGCGCATTAAATGGATCAATAAGCGTTTACAGGAAGATCAGGCTAGAAGCATTACCAGGCCGCCAACGGATAAAGACGCCCAAGAGTTATGGCGGTGGATGGAAGAATATGCGGCCAAAGTTGAAAAACCATTCCTGGATACTCTACCGCAGATGGTTCAGCAGCGGCTTTCAGGCATGGTTGCGCTCGCTCGTCGCCGGGCGGTGATGTGGATGATCTGGCAGCGGCCGCAAGGGCCGGCAAACAAAATAGCCCAGCCAGCAGAGGGCGATCTGGCTGAGCTGATGGCGAAGTTCACGCCGGAAACCCGGAAACGGCTGGAAGCCACGACGGCGGCCGATCGAATGCGGACCATCCAAAACTGGGCCCATAACCTGCTGCGGCAAAGGATCACGCGCCAAGGGCCGGGCATCACCGGTCTGGTGGATGACGAACGGCTGGCCGAGTTTTTTGAAAAAGACTTGACCAACGAACAACGCGACCGCCTTATGGGTTTGCCCGGCGAGGACATGCAACGGGAATTAGTGCGGCTGTATATTATGCAGACCAGGCAAGTGGAAGATCATCCCCATCGACCGGACGGCTTTGCGCCCGGCCCCTTTGAAGGCGGTCCCGGCCCAGGTATGCCCCCACCCGAAACGCGGGAAAACCCCCCGCCCCACTTGCGTCCTGATCTACAACCGCCGCCACCCAATTGGGATCACGAAAAATAATGGAATATGCTACTTTTTGCCGTTTGCCTTAACAGCAAACACATTGTTCCCAGGCGGAGCCTGGGAACAAGACTTCTATTTGTTTCCGCGTTGGTCCAAGGGCGTGCGATAAAAAGGCCATTAGTGCAACTGTTTCGGCGATTTCCCCTATTTCCCTCTTTACAGATAAGCTGTTTCGGGCAAAACTATGGAAAAGCAGGGCCATTCATAGCATTACCTAATCGGCGTGAGGAAACGGTTTATGGAACCAGAAGATAAAACCCGACGTTGGAGTATCGCTGCCATTTTGGCCTTCAATATTACGGTCATTTTGTGCGTCATCGGATACGTGTGGAAACGCGGGGGCATGGGCGGGCTGTACTTCATGGATTTTGTGATCACCATTGTACTGGCAACTTTTGTCGCCTGCGGGGCATTCCTGGCAGCCATGAAGTTGGATAAGTGACAATTCCATCCGGCGGCGCACGATCCTCAAGCCATAAATAATCTTAGAGATTATTTTCCCTTCAAACATAACCGCGACCGACCAATCAACCATGCTGCGCATGGTGCTCGTTGGTGCCCGTCGCGGCTTTATAGTGGCGAAGCGCCGGGCACAAGTGTCCGGGCCAAATTCTAAGCCCCTAATAGGGGATAGTCTTTGTTTGAGGTTTATTAGAACATCTTCACGCGATTTTTCCAATCCCTAATCTCTAATCTCTAATTCATTCCGCACTGATTCTCGGCGGAGGCCAGTACATCGGCCAGGCGTTGGATCGCATCCAGCAAGTTGCGGAGCTTCGGCTCCACCGGTGAAATATAGGTTTCCTGGAACTTGCGATTGGCCTCGTCGCTCCAATACTCCTTAACCTCGGCGCTGGTGGCTTGCAGCGATTTCATCGCCAACTCCAATTTCTTCGCGCCGGTAGTTAGGTCCCAGGTCTTCATGTTCGACTTTCAGTAAGGACTCTAAAAAAATAAGTTATCCAATTTGGGTGGCACGCCCTGAAGAATGAAGGGCGTGGTTGACGGCCAAATCACGCCCTGCGCTTCGCTTAGGGACGTGCCACACTTGTATGAATTTCATTGAGTTATTTTTTTTCAGGCTCTGAAGCAGGCGGTAATTCAGTTTTAAGCTTCTCCTCGCCAGTCTTTTCGTTGGCGTTTTGTGAGGTATCGGCCGCCTGGGCGTCGGCCGGAGAGGCTGTGGCCAACCCGATAATGGGCGCAAGATCATCCGCCGGCGCCTCCAAGCGGATGTAGCTCTCCAGGTTCGAGATCATCCGACCCAGCACGGCAACGGCCCGGGGAAAATCGGCGTCGAGCCAATCGACCAAATTGGTGCGAATGCCCCGGTATTCGTGGACGGCGCGCTCGATCGCCAGGGCCCAATGACCGATGGCTTGCTCTTTACTCTGGGCAAGTTCCAGATAGCGCTTCGCCCGTTCCAGGGCCTTCTTCTCTTCCATGCAAGCGGAATGTTGCCGCTCGCCGCGGCGGAATATCAGGGCGTGTTCGAGTTGGAGCTTTGCCTCGGTCACGTTATCCCAAGCCCGGCGGACCTCCTGCTTCCAGTACTGCCGGCAATCCTGTCCGATCCACTGCAAGGCGCGATTGATTTCCATCTCCAGATCGTCCAATGCGCTGCGGACGTGGTCGTGAAAACACTCCAAGGCGGCAGACATCGACTGCAAGGCGTCGATCGATTTGACTCGGGCGGGCCGGCCCATGACGCTTTACTACCTTTGCTGGAGGTACTCTTCAATGATCTCGGCCTTGTGCACCAGGTAGGGAATGTGCCGTTCGATCACCTCGATGAGGCGCATGACCCCTTTTACCTGTTGCTCGAACTCCTCGGCAAACTTCTTCTGCTCCTGGTCGCGCCACGTTTTCTCCAACGCGATCAACTGACCGCCGAGCATCGTGATCCGGGTTTGTATCTCGCTGCTGAACTTCTTAAGGCTTTGCGCGAAGAGTCTCAATTCTTCGGGATCGACAATTGCCTGCGGCATGAACACCTCCAAAGAGTCCCATCCTTTTTTCGCGGCCGGAAAAGGAATCGGGTGCGCTCTGTAGAAAACCTTAGGGGGAGTAGGCAAAATGATCTTTTGCTTACTAAATATTATGATTCCCTATATATAAGAAGTGGCCCCCATTGTCTAGACCTTGGTTTGAACTTATGGAATGACCTTATCTGTCGGCGAAAGCTTTCATGAATATTGAGTGTGGCGGAAGCGCCACCCCCAACATAGGGGCCAACGTATTTTCCTCTTTTCGAGCGGATGGGGAGGGATTCGAACCCCCGGTGGACGTTACGCCCACAGCAGTTTTCAAGACTGCCGCCTTAGACCACTCGGCCACCCATCCTAAGTCTTTATTTAATAAGGCTTATTGACAACCGCCAAAACCTCGATATAATAAGGTTGACACCTTTTTGACACCCGTTACACGCCACCCGATGGTATATACACCGATAAACTGTCCTATCGGTGGGTGGTGTGCAAAGCGGGTTCAAACTGGTGTCAGTGTGAGGTGTCATAATGCCTAATTTTACCACAAGGAAACGGTCTGGCAAACCGTCCAAACCCCGCCCCGACTTCCCTTTGTTCCCTCATGCCACTGGCCGATGGGCCAAAAAGGTGAGGGGTAGACTTGTTTACTTTGGCAAGGTGGCCGACGATCCCCAGGGCAAGGCCGCCTTGGATAAATGGCTTGACCAAAAAGACGCCCTTCTTGCCGGTCGAATGCCTAAGCTGACACCCGAAACAGGTGTCACGGTTGCCGATCTATGCAACCACTTTTTGACGTTCAAGAAAAACCTGCTTGAATCCGGCAAGCTAATGAAACGGTCCTTTGACCTGTATCATTCGACCTGCGCCCGTATGGTCAAAACATTCGGCAAGTGGCGGGTAGTTGATGATCTAACCGCCGACGATTTTCAGCACTATCGAACATGGGCAGCGAAGCAATGGGGACCGGTTTTTCTCGGTAACGAAATCCAGCGGATTAGAACTGTTTTTAAGTATGGTTACGATGCCGGCTTGATCGACAAACCCATCCGATTCGGCCCGGGATTCAAAAAGCCAAGTGCCAAAACCCTACGCCAAAGCCGTCTTAAACGCGGTCTGCGCATGTTTGAACGTGATGAACTACTTGTCGTATTGGATCATGCGGAAGGCAATATCAAGGCAATGGTGCTTTTAGCAATCAATACGGCGATGGGAAATACCGATTTAGCACTCATGCCCCTCAAGGCCCTGGACCTGAAAAAAGGCTGGCTGAACTATCCCCGGCAAAAGACGGCTATCCAGCGGCGCATACCGCTTTGGCTGGAAACAATCGAAGCCCTCAAGGCTGTCTTGGCAGCAAGACCGGCACCTAATGACCCCGATGATAAAGACTTAGTTTTTATTGGAAAGCGCGGCGAATCCTATATCGGCAAACACAAGGGCTATCGGGTGCATCAAGAGTTTAAGCGACTGCTTGAAAAGGTGAAACTCACTCGCCCCGGGTTATCGTTTTATGCCCTAAGGCACAACTTCCAGACGATTGCAGAAGGTTCCCGCGACCTTACAGCCGTCCAGGCCATCATGGGCCACGCCCCGCCTACAAGCGATATGGCGGCTATATACAGGGAACGGGTTGACGATGCACGCTTGCAGGCCGTGACGGATCACGTAAGGCAATGGCTTTTTGAAAACAAGGAAACAAAGTAAACTATTTATATGCCGGGTGGCGGAATTGCAAACCGCACAGGCCAGCCGGTTACCGTGGAAATCATCTTTCGCCACGGTGGCCGGTTGGTCGCCCGGAAGAAAAGGAAAGATGAATCATGGCAAAGCACATTTCTATCAAGCCTTCCAAGTCCAAAAAAAACAAGGATCATTTTTTACGGTATGTCGGGAAGGATAAGGGCGATTCGGTAAACGCAACAGCGATTGTCAACCAGGCGTTGGCTTTCGTGATAGACTTTAGCGGGATGCCGAAAAGGTTGCCACTATTGCAGCAGATTGAACACGTTCAAAACCTTTGGCCCGGTCCAGACGAAAAACCAACCCCGGATTTTATTACTGAAGTCAGCAGCCTTAACATGATGCTGTTTAATCCCAAAAAGTGGGAGGCGGCTAGTCTGCCGATGCCTCCGGGTCGGGTGGAAGTCGAAAAGTTGCTTTGTTCGTTGAAACATTCCAAAATTGTCGAAGACGGTCAATGGACGCCAGCAGGTGTAGAACCGATGTTGATAGAGGGAGCATTGATCGAACGCAAAGAAAAAAAAGAATCTACCGATGATTCGGCTTGGGTTTCGGCAAGCACACTATGGCCGGAAAAATTCGATAATTATAAGGCGTTCAAGACCTTCATTGACAATCATTCCGAAATAAGACAGCAGCGGCCCATTTCCAAAAAGAGCGGAAAGCCACTTGAAAACCGCCTTGAGGTTCACGCTGGCGATTGGGCGCGTTATTGGAAGGGACAGGATGAAAAGCAATTCAATGCCTTGGACAACGGCGAGCACAAGCCCATAACGCCCGATCCTACCGATGAAACGGTACAGCGATTCTTGGAAATTCAGGCCGAGAAAGAGGCCGGGAAGTAAAAAACTACTTCCCTTTCTACTTCCCTCTTTTTTTCACAACCCCCGATAAAAACGGGGTTTTTTGTTTTTTTAGTTCCCTCTCTGCACACCCGAAAAAATTTTCTGATATTTTTCGGGGTATGACTGAAAAACGAAGAAAGACGAAAACGCGGCGGGTGGTTGCCCGATTCATTGCGGCGGCAGACAAGGCTGTGAAGGCGGCAGAAGAGATGAAACGCGCTCAAAGGCAATTGGCTGCGCTATCAGCAAAAGGAGAGGTCGGTAAATGATTGCCACCCGGACAAAGCTGACGCCTCCTGAACTCGGCCGTCGCTGGGGGCTTGATCCTCATAAAATCGTCGGCTGGATTCGCAGCGGCGAGCTGCGCGATCGATGCCGCGACGCGCCCGGGCGGTCGGCCGCGTTTCCTGATTGATGAAAAAGATATTGAGCTTTTTGAGGCGCGGCGAACCGTGGGCGGCCCGGTCAAAGTGCCGAGAAGGCGGCGGCCGCGACAACCGGAGGTAATCGAATTTTTTTGAGGAAATAAAACGCCCCCGAATGGTTCGGGGGCGAATTGATATGAGGATTGTGTCATGTTCCTCATTCTTTTCATCTTATCCGAAAGTTATGGAAAGTGCAAGAGTGGGCGGGTTATTCGTCAGGTCTTGTCCCCGAACCGAAAAGCACCTGCGTTAAATAAAGGGCCCCGGTTTACACCTCTCGGGGTTGGTTACTTAGGATGGCAAACGGATGGTTCCCTAAATGGGTTTCCCCTGGCTCCGGGCTGGTAGTCGATCCAGCGAAGCGGCCTACGTCCAGGTCACACGCGATGCAGCAAAATAAAAACCGCCGGTCAGTACCTCTCCTGGGCACCACTGCCACGGCAGCACAGTAGAGCATGACACCCAGGAAGCATGAGAGCCTAGCAGGATCAGCATAGGCTCCAAGGCCACGCGGTAGCTTTATCGCGCGGGAAGGCCGCATTGTGGAGCGGCGGAAAAAAAGAGTTAAAAATCATGCCAAAGCAAGAATTCAAACATGTTTCAATTCCCCTGGACGATATCCAGCCGAGCCCGGAAAACACGAGCTTGTACCGGCCTATCTTGGAGGATGACCCCGAAGTCATCGCCCTGGCCGATAGCATCCGACAGCACGGCGTCCGGGAGCCCTTGGTTATAACCGAGGACTATTTCATTTTAAGCGGTCATCGGCGATATGTTGCAGCGAAACTGGCCGGGTTGAATGAGGTGCCTTGCCGGATGGCAAACGTCCGTCGCATGATTAATATGCGCATGAGCGGCTGTTACGACGTGAGCGACGAATTTATCAAACTACTGCGCGAATATAACAGGCAGCGGGTGAAGACTCGGGAAGAACTGCTAAAAGAGGCGGCGATCGACGTGGACCCGGAAACAGCCTATCAAAACCTCTCGGAATACCGGCAGGCTGAAAGTAAAAAACGGCTGAAGGGGAGAATCAAAATAGAGGGTGAGAAGAGCGCGCAGAGATCAGCGAAGCCAAGGCGCCGATGCTTGCTGCCGTCAAGAAAATCATTTTCGACAATGAAGAACACTGGCCGTTGTCGGTCCGTCAAGCCCATTACATGCTGTTGAACGATCCTCCATTGCGGCACGCGGCTAAAAAGAAATCTATCTACAAGAATGACCGGCAAAGTTACCAGAGCCTATGCGACCTTCTTGTGCGGCGCGCCTGCTGGAAATCATCCCGTGGGATGCAATCGGGGACGAAACGCGACCGGTTCAAACGTGGGCAGTCTGGTGTAATATTCAACCTTACTTTGCAGAGCAGCTAGAACGCTTCTGTAACACATATTGGCGCGACCTCATGCAAAGCCAGCCCCATCATTTTGAGATCGTAGGCGAAAAAAATACGCTGTTGGGTACGATCCATAAAATCGCAGGTCAATTCTGTATTCCCTACACCCTTGGTCGTGGTTATTGCAGTTTAGACCCCCGTTATGAAATGTCGGAGCGCTACCGCAACAGTGGCAAGGGAAAACTCATTGTGCTCATGCTTGGTGATTTCGACCCGGAGGGCGAAGATATTTGCCACAGTTTCGCCCGTTCAATGAGGGACGATTTTGAAATTAAGGACATCGAAGCCGTCAAGGTGGCTTTAACATCGGCACAGATAAAGAAGCACCGTCTCCCTAAGCGAATGACAGCAAAAGAATCCTCAAGACGGGAAAAATTTGTGAAGAAGCACGGCGAGAACGTATGGGAAATCGAAGCCCTTCCACCCGCAACACTGCAAGAGATTTTGACAGAGGCAATTGAATCAGTCATCGACCTGGACGCCTTCAACCACGAGGTAATGGAAGAGCATCAAGATGCCCTGCAACTGGAAACATATCGAAGGGTCGCTATCCACGCCCTGCGTGGCTTTGACCCTGAGAATTGAAACAAGTTTAAATTCGACATATGAATATGACAATCCAAACCCTTGAGCACGACACCCTGGCCGCCCGGGTCAAGCAGGCCGAGCCATCGAGCCGTGTACGCTATAGGCGTTTGGTTAATCAGCTAATGGTCCTGCTGGTATCCGGAGATACAGATGGCATGGAGCCGCCGGCGATTGATGATGTTCAATGCCAAAATGACAGCAGCCAAAACAGCAGAAGACCATAGAACTGAAAATGAAAATGCAAAAGCAATGGGTCCTTCCAGATACGGGGCGCGGGGGTTTCCCGGACCCCGGGGCGCTCTTTTGGCGTAGACCGGGAAATTTCTCCGGGTAAGTAAAATTTTATTTATTTGGAATAGCCTGAAAGGGGTAGAGAGAATATAGCGTTGGAATCTCATGGCACGAAAAAAACAAGTAGCCCAATCAAGCCAGGCTTTCCGCGATCGCATCAAGGAGTTGCGACGAGTCAAGGCTTCAGAATTGATACCCAATCCGCATAACTGGCACGAGCACCCGATAGAGCAGCGTCAGGACATGGTTGGCGTGCTCTCGGAGATTGGCTATGCCGATGCCCTCTTGGCCCGCGAACTGCCCGATGGCTCTCTCATGCTGCTAGACGGCCACATGCGAAGCGACATAGCAGAAGATGACATTGTGCCAGTCCTGATCGTGGATCTTAACGAGAAGGAAGCGAAGCAACTTGTTGCCGTTCACGATATGCTCGGGAAGAAGGCCAGGACAAATGATGATGTCCTTGGTGATCTGCTGGCGGAGATGGAGGCCGAAGATGCGGACATGCGAAGGATGCTTGATGAAATGCGATCAGACCTTGAATTTGGAATCCCCGCTGAAGAGACGGCGCCGGCAAGCAATGGGCCGCCCGAGATGGAGTTGATGCCACACGAGCATTACGATTATCTGATTGTCTTGGCTCGAACCACCCGGGAGTGGAATAGACTGATTGAATTGGTCGGGGTGAAGGAAGTTTCTTGCCCCGGCCACAGGAAACCAAAGATCGGCATCGGCCGCGGAGTGAAGGCCGCAAAACTCATAGAACTACTCGAAAATAATAATCATGGAAACGAGACAGGTGGTAATTCCAAGTAGAAGACGAGTTCACAACATGCAACGGGTGTTTGCATTGTTGCCGGATGCCATAGTCTGCGTGGCCGAGGAAGAGAGAGCCGATTATCTCGGGGCTGTGGACCACAAAAAAATAATTTGCCATCCGAATTTAAAAGGTTTGCCGCGGATCCGCAACTGGATTAACAAAACAATTCAAGAAGACTGCCTGGTGATGATAGATGACGATCTGCAAGGCGTGATACCTTGCGTTCAAAAACAAAAGTTGATAACCGACCCTGACATCATCTGGTTGATTTTTGAAAACAGTCATCGCGTTTGCGAAGACCTCGATATAGGCGTGTTCTGCTGGAACCGAAGCCGTAATTCTTTTTTGGTTTCGCCGGAGTTGATGCCCATCAGATTGGTTTGCCCGATGGCGGCGAGTTATGGCCTGAGAGGGCCGGCCAGGGAGCGGAAATTCGCCGAGACGGCCAGGGAAGACGTTGACTTTGTGATGCTCACCCTAATGGAAGATCGGATACTTTCATGCGATGTGCGATGGTATTTCGAGCACGGTCGATCGTTCTCCGGTCGCGGTGGCAATGTGGGCGTGCTCGATGACGGCGCCTGGCATAAATCATCCAAGGAGATGTATGCGAAATGGGGCAAGTTCCTCGGCCGCTCGGTCCCCGGGTTTAGAAAGCGGGAAAGCCGGATCGATCCGATGAGCATCCGGGTTCAAAGGCGGAATCCGAGCGTAAAAATAAACAACTAAAAGCACCCAGGCTTCAATTATGCAGCTCCCTGAAGTTTGGGTGCTGTTTTTTTGACTTTGTATAGAATCAAATAGACGCTAACTGCTTACGTATCATATACTTACGTAAAGACAACCCCCTCTTGCGTGGAGTCAATTCCCAAAATACCGACCGTCCAAGTCGAGGGGGATAAAAATTTCCGACTTTTTCCGTGTTTTAACAGAATATCTATCAATAACTTACAACTATTTCGGAAAAATAATGGCTTTTTGTCCATGCCTCTCTTGACAGGGTACGATACCCTACTTGAATACTAGTAGAACGGAAACGGAAACCATGAAAACTGAGGAAACAAAAAACGGGTATTAACAAAACGGCCGGCCGCGGTTAGAGCCCGCGAACCGGCCAAACTAGGAACAAAACTATGAGTATTGTAGAAACAAGGCGAGCAGAAATCAAGGCCGGGTTTCGGTCGATATGCCCGAAGTGCAAGATGCAAATTCAGCACGGCGAAGAGATCCGTCATTATGGAAAAACTCGCTGGGCTCATATAAATTGCCCGATCGAAGGTGGACAGGCTGGAATCGACGATACGGCCCGCTCAGCGATTATGAATCTGTCGGCGGTAGTTTACGACCTCCGGGACAGGATAAATGAAGTCGATGCCGCAAAGGTCAAGGTGGTCGAGGTCCGGCTGCCGAACCGCGAGTCGGTGCAAATCGCCGGTGCCGTTCATCCGGCATTCGATGAAGTCCTGGAGTTGGCCGTCGCTCGGGAGCACGTTTTTCTCCCCGGGCCGGCCGGCTGTGGAAAATCTCACTTGGCAAAACAGATTGCCGAAGCACTCGGCTTGAAATTCGGTTTCATCTCTTGCTCGGCCGGGATGTCCGAGTCGCAACTGCTCGGCCGCATGGTTCCGGCCGGAGAAAACGGTCAATTCATTTTCCTTGGCACTGCGTTTCTCGATTGCTACGAGAACGGCGGGGTGTTCCTGTTCGATGAAATCGACGCCGCCGATGCGAACGTGCTGCTGGTAATCAATTCCGCCTTGGCGAATGGGCATCTTGCCGTTCCGTCTCGGCATGATAACCCGGTTGCGAATCGTCATCCTGATTTTGTTTGCATAGCCGCGGCCAACACCTACGGCAAGGGTGCCGATCGGCAGTATGTTGGACGGAACGAGTTGGACGAGTCCACCCTCGACCGTTTCCGAATGGGTACGGTGCCGATGGATTACGACCGGGGCCTGGAACAAAAGCTGTGCCCGGATACCGAACTATTAAAACGGCTTTGGGGCTACCGCGAGCGAATCACCGAGAACCGGCTGGAGCGAATCGTGTCCACCCGGTTTATTGCGGCGGCATATCGGGCAGTTCAACAGCGGGGGAAGAATCACGAATATGTGGACGCCAAACTGTTTGCCGGCTGGAGAGCCGATGAAGTCCGCAAGGTGAAAGGGTAAAGCCATGCGTTATTCCGAAAACAAAAATGACGGCCGCAAAATTGAATATCGCATTTTCGATTCGATGGACGAGGTCGTCAATTACGTTGCCAGCGTTCCAGAATCGAGGATAGAAGATCACGATTGCACCCAAAGGACAAGTTTCACCGGTCGGCGTTTTTCGGATTGGGCCGAAGTCTACAAGGCCACCCGGGAAGTCTGGCCGGAAGGAATCGAAGTCCTGGAAAGGATGCTTGTCGATCTGGGTGGAACCGAACTTCCGAAGCCGGTTAGCCGCAAGCGAAAGATGCGATTCGCCGAGGACGATGGCGACGAGTTGGATTATGACCGGCTCCGGGCCGGCCAGGCGTTTTGGCGATACACTCGCCGAGCGAACACTAAAGGCCCAGCGACAATCACCATCATGGTCGATGTAGCGGCAAACTGCCAAGTTAATCACCAGAACATTCTATGGCGCGGGGCGGCTGCGGTTGCCCTCACCAAAATACTCGAAGAGGCCGGCTACCGCGTGGAATTGTGGCTGATAGATAAGACAGTGGAGGTTTGGGCGAATAATAACAGAAATTGGGACATCGATTCAATGCACGCCGTTTGCCTAAAAAGGCCGGGCGATGTGCTGGACACGTCCACCTTAATATCGGCAGTCTCGGGCTGGTGCTTTCGCACAGTGTTTTTCCGGGCTCTGTGTGCGGGCAGTTATCATATCGATCCTAGCCTTGGGTACGCACGGAAGCCAGACGACGCCGATCTTGACGAAGTCAGCCGAGATGCAAAGCGAGTGCTGATCGCGGGCGTATGGAATTACGAAGATGCAGTGAACCTCATTAAAAATACTGTTAATTCAATAACCACTAATAACAAAAAGGAGTAATTGTCAATGTTTCCGAGAACTATCCACAATCAGGAAGCCCATGCTTGCATATCCGCGTTGCAGAAGATGATTCGCCGCGGCCTGGAACGCGAAGCAATGGAGTTTGCTTGCGAACTCAGTCATACGTCGAAAGGTTTTTCAACATGGGTTGCAAACCGGCTGGAATTTATCGCACACGAAGACGTCGGCCTCGCGGCACCGGAAATTATCCCGCTAGTCCGATTGTGCTGCCAGCAGGCGAAGGAATGGTACGATGCAAAGGATATGGGCAGATGGCGAACTCCAATCGGCACGGCGATCAGGGCCCTTTGCCGGGCACCGAAGTCGCGGGAAGGCGATCACTTTCAAGCGGCAATCGGTCTGAAGTCAGAGTTGGAAGGCTACGTCCCCTCGATACCGGATTGGTGCTGGGATAAGCACACCATCAAAGGCAGGAAGATGGGCCGCGGCATCGACCACTTCCGCGCGGAGTGCGCGAAACTTTCGCCGGCTCCGGCAGAGAAAGATCCTTACGAAGACGAAGCGTATAGGCTCTGGAAGTTAAGTGAGACAGAGAAGGCAAAGAAAAAAGATGATGATGAATGGCAGGACAATGGCGGCGAGAAAAAATTATTTTAACCCAAGTGGGCAAAACAAGGAACATAACTATGAACACGGAAATTAAACACAATTCTGGAATGAAGTTTGACCCAGGGCAGATGCTTTCTACACCGGGAGCATTGGAGGAAATCGCCCGGGCAGGGCAAGAGCCACTGTTCTTTTTGCAAAAACATTTCCTCGGAGATTGGGGCGATTTGTCACAAGGCGACAAAGAATTAAACGATTTGGCCTTGGTAGATGGAAGCCGAATCATGTCGGCCTACAAGACTTTGCTCGGCGTGAAAATCTGGATTATTACCGAAGCAGTCGGTGACGATGGCCGCCGGGCGGCGACAACAATTCTCTTGCCCGACGAATATTGAAAGGAAGTGCTGCCATGAAAACAACACTTGAAGAACTGTTGATCGATCTTCGCAATCGCGTCAAGACCAACGTCGTTGTCGAGTTGAAAAGCGCAGACACGTGGGAAAAAGAAAATCCCTGGGCGTGCGTTTTGGCAACGGATAGGAACGAATATCCTAGCTGGATTCGCATGTTAGGCAAAACCCCAATTGCGGCTGTTAGAAAGATGTTTGGTTTTCTCGCTGGCCGTGTTTGCGACCATGCGAGCAATCCACGACCACCATCAGCTTTCTTAAAGGAGAAAGACCATGTTTAGGCGCTATTCTTTACCTGACCCACCACCAGCCGATGCACAAGCAATCGGCAACCTAAAAATCAAGCGGGAGAATGTTCAACGATACGATCAAACGATTATGTATTGTGTCAAAATCTGGTCGCGCAAGCAAAGCAAACCCTATGCGAATTATTCATTCAAAACCGAAGATTCACGGAATGAATATATCGCAAAGCAAATCGAAAACGACCAGAACGTGACTCGTATAAGAGCGGAGAATAAAGCATCCGATAAACTAATAATTGCCGAAATGATGGAGAAAATTCAGGTCGGTACGATCCTGCATTATTCCTGGGGTTACGATCAGACCCAGTGCGAGTATTATCAAGTGGTCTCTAAGCGGGGTCGGAAAATAACTATTCGGGAAATCGGATCAAAGACCGTTCCCGGCTCGGAAGGGTTCATGTGCGACATGAGGACACCGTGCCGAGATAAGTTCATTGGCGATCCAATAAACAAGATAATCAACGGATCTAGCATATCGATGCCACATGGATGTGCAACTATTTGTAGCGAAACTGACAAACATTATTGTTCATGGTATGCGTGATAATAAATATCGAAAGGAATATTGCTATGATTGCCCTTTCAAACGGAGTCGGACTTACTGGAAAATATCGGCCAAGCCGGCTGTCAGGACTTGTCGGTCAACGGAAAATCGCCAAGATACTGAGATCTTTTCTCAAAGCACCCACATCAGTGGTGTTTATCTTCGCCGGCCCGAGCGGGGTGGGCAAGACGGCCGCGGCCTGGACGATAGCAGCGGAGTTAGGCTGTGATCCTGATTGGGGCGGTGTAACTGAAATTCCATCCGGCAACCAGGACGGCAAGGCTGTTGACGGTCTACTTCATTCGCTCCGCCTAAAACCTCTCGGCGGCTCAGGTTGGAAGGTCGCAATAATTAACGAGGCCGACCGCATGACCGAGGCCGCCGAAGCTATGTGGCTTGATGGCCTGGAGCACCTGACCGAAAAAACGGTTGTGATTTTTACCACCAACAATTTACGGAATATGTCTGATCGTTTTATTCGGCGGTGTGAAGTTTACGAGTTTGACGGGTCCAGCAAAAACTTCCAATCATCTATGAAAAGGCTTGTTAAAAGAATATGGAAGATTGAGACCGGCAAAGTTTTGAAAAAGATACCTGAAGGTCTCGGCCGATTTGAAGCCTGTGATGATGTTTGGTCAATTGGCCTGGCATTGCAACAGATAGCACCCTACGCCCGGAGCAATACCAAACTACCGGAACAGTTTGGAGTTCCGATGATACGCGACGATAATCACAAATCAAACGGCAACGGGCAAGCCGTGTCGAGGGCATCATATCCGGTCTTGTGCCGGGTATGCAAGCAAATGATCCAACGCGGTGAATTGGTAAAAAAATATCCCCACCATCACGACAAGAAGAACCAGTGGCAACACGCAAACTGCTAAATTAAGCACTTGACAGTCTTTTCCCGATGATTTATCATCATTCTTGGGAGCTGCGCCTTTATTTACTAGCAAGATACTCTATATATGGCGTATTCTAGTGATGCTCCCTTGTCAGCTTCAGCGACTCTCGACATTCAACTCATCCGAGAAGCCCAAAGGCGGAAGGCTGAGGGCAAACTACCGACCGCCCAGCAGCAAGCAGCCATCAAAAGGGCTGACCGTGATCGTGAAGAACGCCTGCGGATCGAATATTACAAGACAGTGCCAGAGAAGCATTACATACGACTCTCCGGCCGGCAGGCTAAAGTCCTTAAAGGTCAGCAGGCACTCTATAGCATTCCCTGTGGCGACAAAATTGTTAATTTGTTCGAGGTAATAAAATGGTTCCACGATTTTTTGGCCGCTCATGGCAGCAAGATTTTGAAAGATCAGGCCGATGGTCTGTTGGGTGGACCGCCTACGGCTTCTCTGGAAAGATTGAGGTTGATTAAGGCAAAGCGTGAAGAATTCGCATTTGAAAGGGAGAAAGGTCTTTGGAGGCGAGCCGACGAAACACAACAGGCATGGGCCATAGCAGCAGCATCATTGCGGCAGACTTTGGATGTTCTGCAAAGACAGTGCGGACTGGAAGCATTGGCAATCGTCTCGGAGGGCTTGGCCGATGCGGAGAGAATTTTCAAACAAAGTATGAATGTAGAAAAAGAAAAAGATGCGGTAAATGACAAAGATGGCGACAAACACGAGTAGTTTGGCCGCCGCTTATGGCGATGGCCTTAATTTCTGCCGAATGGCCCGGCCGCCACGGCTTCGGTCGATGCTGGAGTTCGCCGAGAACGAGATAATATTGCCTACTGGACCATACGAAGGACGGAGATTTAATTGCATAAGGCAACCTTTCACACGGCTTTTGTTGCAAGAACATGATCGGCGAGATCCAATAACTGGTTATCATTATTGGCGGCGAAGGAACGTCACCGGGCCGCAGCAGTGCGGAAAGTCTTTGTTGGGCTTTATTATTCCGATCTGTTACCACCTCTTTGAGATTCAAGAAACGGTAGTTTGTGGCGTGCCGAGCATGGATACAGTATCAGACAAATGGAACGAGGACATCCTGCCGGTTATCGAGAAGACGAGATACCGATATTTATTGCCTATGCGGGGCGGTGGCTCAAAGGGAGGTAGGGTTATGGCGGTCCGGTTCAGAAATGGTGCTACGCTCCGTTTTATGACCGGCGGCGGTTCGGATAAGGCCCGGGCGAGCTTCACGGCCCGAGTGTTAGTCGTTACTGAGACGGATGATTTTGCCAAGTCGGCGGAAACTTCCTTGGAAGCGAACAAACTCAAGCAGTTGGAGGGGCGGACCAAGGCATACAAGGATCGGGCGGTGATTTACCAGGAGTGTACAGTCACAACGAAGGAGAACCCCACATGGAGCTATTACGAGCAGGGCTCGGCCTCGCGGATACTCACACCATGTCCACACTGCGCAACTTGGGTGGAGATGGAGCGGGAGCAACTTGTCGGCTGGCATGACGCAGAGAGTGATGAGGCGGCGCGGCTGGCGGCCTTCTGGTCGTGCCCGGCTTGCGGGCAGCAAATTACCGAGGATGAGCGGCTGGACATGAACCGGCAGGCGATGCTCATCCACCGAGGGCAGGAGGTGACGCCTGAAGGAAAGATTGTGGGTTCGTTTCCGCCCACGAGAACGTTGGGTTTTCGCTGGTCTGGCTTCCATAATCTGTTTACAGACGCGGCGGAGTTAGCGGCAGAGGAGTGGATGGGGAAAAACGCAGCAGATCAAGAAAATTCTGAAAAGGCATTAAGACAATTTCGTTGGTGTATCCCTGTGGAACCGAATCTAATCGACGATATGCGCATTGTGCCCAAGGAAGTTGCTAAGCGTATCGAGAGCATCGGACCGATGGAAGTTCCGGCCGATACGCAGTGGATGAGCATGGGAATTGACATCGGCGATTGGACTTCGTGGTATTTTATATTTTGCTTTCGTCGAAATGGTTCGCTTCACATTCCAGACTACGGAGTGATCGAAGTCCATAGCGACAATATGCAAAGACGGCTGGCGGTCCTCTCGGCCTTGAGGGAATTCAGGGATCAGGTTTCAAAGGGCTGGCCAGTCCAGGGATCAGGAGAGAGGCGAATACCGGACATGATAGGTATTGATTCAGGCCATTTCCCAGAGGTAATCCACCAATTTTGCAAGGAGTCGGGAACATGGCCTAATCCAAACGCCAGATGGTTTGCTATGCTTGGCCGGGGTGAGTCTCAAGTGCAGAAGATGCGATATCTGGCACCCAAGCGGACAAACAACGAAATCCGTAGGCTGGGTGAAGGCTGGTTTCTCGCAAAGAGCAAGGAATACCGCTCTTGTGCAATTACTTATGACGCCGACAAATGGAAATTGTGGGTGCAGGCCGGTCTTAAACTGCCGATCCACGATGAACAGGGAAAACTATCGCTCAAGCGCGGGGCAATTACCCTGTTCGATCCCGGATCTGATAAAATGCAGAAGGATCGACACACTAAACTTTCGCACCATTTTGCCAGCGAGCAATTAAAAGAGGAGATGGTGGATGGTAAGGGATTGGTGCGGACGTGGGAGAAACACGGGGCAAACCACTGGCTCGATGGTGCGGCGCTTGCCGCCATGCTGGGAAATTATCTCGGCTACCGATTGACTGATGATAAACAAACATATCAAGTGCCGACTTCTACTCAGCCTACACAGCAGAGCAAGAGTTGGAATTCATTAGATAAAAGGAGTTAAACAATGACCGATCTATCCGAAATGATTGAAAAAATAGTTGATAGCACTAAGCCAAATATCATACCCCTAGACCATTGGATAACTCATATTCATCAATTGGCGGAAGTGAGCAAAGAATTATTAACGAAAATTGAGGGGATCGAAAGAGTTGTACTGGAGAAAACTGGAATAGGTAAACGAAAACCCGGCGATATTGTTCATATTGACGGCATTTTACCGGGTGAAACGATCAGATGTAATAAACCTCCTCAACCAGCAGATCATTATACAAGAAGATAACTAATGGCTTCCAATAAATCTCTAAAAGAAATATTTGCAAATCCTGAAATCCAAATTAAGATACAAGGTAAAATAGTAAATGCACTTTTAAGGATAGATTGGAGCAGTCCCTTAAATGAAGAACATCTTGATATGCTAAATCAGATTGGCATTGCAAGAGATATGCGTGAAATAGCGCAAATAATCAAAGAAAATGGTGGCGGTTGGGAACAATGGACCTAAATTAAAAGGAATATACAGCGGCTACATGGATGGAATCAAACCCGAATTACGAAACGATTTGTCCGGACTGTGGTTGCGGAGAGGCTGTAATAATCAGGAAGCCCCGGGCGGGAAGCTGGTTTTACGGTCGCGGCATGGCTCGCTGCGGACATTGTGGAAAGGTATATGAGTTTGGACTGGCATTATTAACACCGGATAGGAAATCTGATATAATGAAGCCTAGAGTACAAGAGCCAGCCGATGAAGATGCGAATACTTTAGTAATTACTGGCATCCGGTGCCCCCATTGCAAAAGCCGGAATGTGAGGATACATACCACGCGGAAGCTGAAGCAGGGAAGCGGCTCTCCCTGCGGTTGCGTATCAGCACCGCTTTGTCTCGCAAGGCCCACGCCGAATCGTAGCGGTCCATTGGGCAACCAGTTGTAGCTGGCTGTGAGGCGATCCATCTACGAAAGGTTTCCTATACACGGAGGTTAGACTATCAACTGCTCAAGGTTATAGATTTTCTCACAATTGCGGAGGTGGCGATGGAGCGTTTACAAGACAGCCCCTACACAGTCTTGCGACGGATCTCGTGTGAGTGCAAACACGGCGTTCTTTTCCTGCGAGGTCGGCTCTTTAGTTTCCACGAAAAGCAAGTCGCCCAAGAGACCGTGGCCAGGATTGATGGAGTGACCCAGGTCGTCAACGAGGTGGAAGTGGACTGACAGGCAGGGAAACAAAGAGGCACTGTTACGAACGGATTGATGAGGCAGGAAAAACCATACGGTACCTGGTAACAGAATCAGGTAAGTAGAGTGACGATACGCACGATGAAGCCTCTTGTCGTGCTGACTAGCTGGTGGCGGAACTATAGCGGCTT
The DNA here is from genome assembly GCA_963820545.1 of Pirellulales bacterium. Lineage (GTDB taxonomy): Bacteria > Planctomycetota > Planctomycetia > Pirellulales > Thermoguttaceae > CAWGAJ01. The sequence continues at coordinate 446,368 of CAWGAJ010000002.1, read as the reverse complement.
GACGTTCTCGGCACACGGGCCTTTCGGACCTCTGCCTTCCGTGTAGGATACCTTTTGTCCTTCATGCAGTTCGTCAAAACTGACACCCTGTAGGCTCGACGAGTGAAAAAACAGGTCTTTTTCTTTTCCCGTATTGATAAACCCGAAGCCCTTGTCCGTCAACTTTTTGATGATACCTTCAGCCATTTTTGTATTTCCCGTAGTAATTGATTGAATTGATACCGCTTGGCCACGATTGCCAGTTGGTTGAAAGAATTGTACTGTTACTGTGTCATTAAGCAAGTGGGATAGGTCTTCTCATTTCACCTTAAAAAGCGATATCTCAATCCCACGAACTAAAAATCTCTTAAGCGGATTGCTTTTCCAGAGCCCGCTTTAAGGCTGTGCTTAACCAAGCGATGTGATAGAATAAAGCCAAACCAAGAGGAACGCATGATGAAGGCTCTACCCAGCAAGTTCTATAAGTATCGAAAAGTAGATGAGCACACTGAAGCGATCTTTACCCGAAACGAGTTGTTTTTTGCTACACCAGGCAGCTTCAACGATCCTTTCGATAGTGCGTTTCACGTTGTGGTGGAAGGCATAGACAACCAGATGGTCTTCGAGTCACTGGCATTTGGGGAAATTAGAAAGAAGCGTCCTGACCTCACTATGCAGGAAGCCCTTCAAGCGGCCAAGGAAGTCGGAACAGCCATTATCGAGAGGAGATTAGAAGAATTTAGGGCGATTAGTGTCGAGAAACTCGCCCGAGATACAAATGATAGAGTAGGAATTTTATCACTCAGCGAGAAGAACGACGACCTTCTGATGTGGTCCCACTACGCTGATTGTCATGGGGGGATTTGCCTTGAGTTCTCTACGTCACAGACCAGCATTCTTCAGAGGGCTCAGCCCGTGAAGTACGATGACGAGTTCCCGGCCTTGAACTTGCATGATATAGTGGTTGACGAAAACCTACGGAACACGGCCCCCTGGATGTTGACGAAGGCACGACAGTGGGCGTATGAGAAGGAGTGGCGAGTATTGGACTTCGACAATGGTCCAGGTCCAAAGGCGTTTCCCCCTGCGATATTGACTGCCGTAATCTTCGGTTGCCACATCACGGATGAAAATCGGAAAAAGGTCTCGTCGTGGCTTCAAACAAGAGGTTGCAAAATTGTCCTTTATCAAGCCAAGCAGGTGTCTGGGCATTTCAAGCTCGGAATTGAGACGCTTTCTTGCAAGAAGGAGGCGTAGTCAATCTGCCTTAGTAGTCCTTTCCACTGCCTCCAACATCGTCTGCAATGATTTCGGATCAGCAAGGCGATGATCATTCCCAACGACAATCAGGGCTGACTCTGGTAGACCGCTGTTGCGAATTAGTTCCTGACTGTCGGCAAAGGGGATCGTCTCGTCGGTCTTGGCGTGAAGGATGATCGTGTTGGGTTTAACGGTTGTGGAAGTCCCCCATTGCTTCCATGCTGGGCAAAGAAGAACAATAGGCGTATTGCCGCTGTTTATGTTCATCACAACGGCACCACCTCGACTTGAGCCGACAACAACATCTGGTTGATGGCTGTCAAATTCTACCTGGGCAATACGAACAGCGGCATCAAAGTCGTCGTCGGGTAGAGCAGGATTCAATACCTCATGGCCGTGTTCCTTGAGGTAGGTCGGTTTTAAACCGCCTGGTGTTGATTGCCAACCGTGGAGGAAGAGGATTTTCATTGGCTGCCACTTATTTACAATTTGAGTGCATCCAACTGCTTGAATGCCTCGTCGAATATCACCCGATAGCCTTGACCATCCTTATCAAGTTTGACATGGTTGGAATTGGATGTGTCGGTGACAGTTTTCACGAAAACTACTGCATCATTCAGCAACTTCTTAGCGTTTGAAATAACAGCTTTGTCGCCTCTTTTGAACTTTGGTTGAGGAATACACTCAGGCTTATTGATCCTCACCCACGTCAAATGGGCGATATACTTGTTGATCGATTGTTTGGTAAACATCTTTCCTCCTTCGAAGCCAACAAAGGTCGGTTGATTAGGATGGCTTGCCCCATATGCAATGAAATCCTTGACTGAGAAATCATCGTCCGAATTTGGATTGTATAGAAAATCGTACAAAATGCGAAAGCTGATGAGGGCGGCAATTTTCAGAGATTCTCTAGGCGTGAATGTCCCCAATTTTGGATGTCGAAACGTTAGCTCCTTGCTCCAATTTGTTTTCATCGCCAAGGCAGAGGATGCTAGAACGTACATGTCGTAGAGCACGCATCTCAGCATTGTCTTGGGACTTACCTTTGCTCCTTTGAAGTGCGATGGATAGTCACAAATATGTTTTCTATATTTACCACACGATTTATTAGGACATGAGTCTCTCGGATTTTTTGCCACGGTATGCTCCTCATGAATTAGAGGGTGGAAAATAAAACCTTACCATCACATGATTCATAATTTCAGTGAAATGGGAAAATGAAAATCGTTCAGCAAGGAAGAAAGAAGTAGCGAAGTTTTGAAATATATTGCCTACAGTTCGTTTGTTGGATGCCTCAGATGGTCTCAGCCTTGTCTCGTTCAAATCCCAAACTCACCAAGAATTCTACGAACTGATCCTGTGCAAACGGCAGCATGAGGTCCTTTTTATTCGATTCACGCAGTTTGGAAGCCAAAAAGGTATTCCAGTCTCCTACCTTCAAGTACGGTTGCGATTCCTTCTCATCGAAAAGTAAAGTCGGAGAGGCGTCGAGATGCGTGATCGTTGCTGCGAAGAGTTCCAAAACCTGGATCGGCATAATAATTGGAAGCTGTTCCATTGCGGTGCTTGGGTAGATAGGAGGTTTCAGTTTTGACTCGGCACGTTTTAAGAAGAAAGTATTGAAATACCAGTTTGAGTTTGCCAAGGGTAAGTTGCCGTAAGTAACCACAATACCGAAAATGACTTTTGTGGTGTCAATCCCAAGAGACTTTAAATCACCATTATGGATTTCGTAGGCTGTTGTATACAGTTGCTCAATAGCCGTCGCAACTTTTGCAGTCGAATTATCGTTAAATATGGCTTTCTCGGTGAGTAAATTAGCAGTGAATGTTGCAGCCTTCGCTTCAAGCAATAAAATACTATCTGACATCTCAACCAAAAAGTCACAACTCTTCCCTGGCGAAAGTCTTTCTAAGTCCCGTTTGTTCAGGCATCGAATGCTTCCTTTGATGCTACTAACTACGTTACCAACGTACCGTTCAAAACTATCTCCAAACTCTTTATCAAAGTGAGGTAAATTGCGAAGCAGTCGATAAAGCCCTTGACCTGAATGGCGAAGAATAAGGCTTGGTTGTGGTGCAAGCATCCTGCCACTGCCAAAATCAATTATCGGAGCTTCCAAAAATATAAAACGGATCAAGGAATGAAATTGCGGCTTTAGGCTTTGTCTTGTTTCTTGAAAACGCTCGCCAATCGCAACTGGTGTCCTGCTGGAGGCATCAAAAAAGAATTCTGCTCTATCGGGTGTAACGCCAAGCATATCAAAACTTAGCACTATTTCTTTTGTAAAGCAACAACGAGGATCACGATTTGCGGCGATCCATGTGACGAATGACAGTTTGAGCCATTCTTCAATGGTCAATCCGTTTTGTCGTGAAAACTCATTGGAAAGATGCGGCAGTGGATTGTTGGTGATAAAGAGTCGTAGATCCCGAACGAGATCGCCACGAGAGTGGATGTATTGTGGTTCAATCTGCTCTCTATGAAGTTTTCGGAAGAGGTGGTCAATGCTCTGAGATATGAGGCCCGAGTTAAGCGGATCTTCATGCTCAGCATAGACATTGAGCACCTGTATAAAACGGTTCCTATCGACGGGATCGTGGTTTTGTCCTCTTGTATATCGACAATTGGCTTCGATTGAGTGCAGCACATGATGCGGTGCAATCGAGACTGACCGATCAGGGGCCTCAAGTGCAGCTTTCAGTACACCTGAGGCAAACGGTGCATAATCGATTGTCCTGTGACGTTTGAGGAGAGATTCCAGATGGTCATAGAACCGCTGCATTGTTATTACAGCTTCGGCGTCTCGTTGAGCACTTACTTTGGAGTCATTCGTGGTCATGAACTTTGTTTCTACTTATTAAAGCCAACGACAGCTTGAGGCTATCCGTAAGTATTTCTCAGATTGACCTCTTTTTAATGCTCGCTCTTAAAGGCTTCGACGATTGCTACACGCACCTCTTACTCGAAACTGCTGCCGAGTCGTTTGGGATCTTGCTCATGTAGCCCTTCCCACTTGAAACCAGCATCAATCCCATGCTGAATTGCTTGTCGAAACCTGGGGCATTCTGCGATTGCCAGAGCGATGTCGTCCACGTCCCTAAGCTCACCAATCACGCCGTCTAACCAGTGTGGAGGTCGCATATGGTAACTCCTTGTGAAAAGAGTAATGGTGCCACCAATGATTTTTTTACACCCAGGAACAACTGAAAGTCAACTATCCCGTTTGGCTCCTAGTGTTTTTACCCCCATCCCAATCTGGTGCATTTACGAGGACTCTACGGGCACATTCTTGATGAAACAGCGGCGGCAGAAAAATGTCGGTAAACTTTTTCTATCAGGGGGTTGGAAATGGATTGGGATCGTTGGTGTTGGCCTAATTTAATACTTGTAAGAACCCCCCAGAGTGGTAAAATTGGTGTTTGACGACTAACCACTGACTGCAATATGGCATTGCTGGTGGGCTGGATTAAGGCTGTATGATGGCAAACCTGATTGATGAGTCATTGAAAACTCGTTTGCTCGCTTCAATTGCAGGTGACAGTCTCGTTCTGTTGTGTGGTGCAGGGTTATCTATGGCTCCACCTAGCCGCCTATCGTCTGCTCGGCAGGTGGCTCAAAACTGTACTACTAAATACCGAGAAATCACTACTTCTGATCTCCAAGACGATCTTGCTAATAATATCGAACATCTGGCTGAATATTTTTATCACCGTAGCGAACTCAAGAATGTCTTTTTAGGGCAATTAATTGACTGGGGCGAGTTCACAAGGAACCAGACGAATAAAGGCCATATGGCAATCGCCGATTTCCTTTGGGCACGACTCGTAGCCCTCACAATAAGCACAAACGTAGATACTCTGATCGAAGCTGCGGCCTCGCAACTTGGTGAACAGGACTTCTACTCAATTGTGTCTGAAGAAGACATAAATAGGAATCAGAACTCGCACGCCCCTATTTTGAAGTTGCACGGTTGTGCGACAAGGTCCCGATGGGACACTGTGTGGTGCAAGAACCAACTGGACGACAAGCCACTCAAGAATCGAATCGATCAATTGACGGCATGGATGCGAAGTTTTTTCCCCAACCGTGACTTGCTTGTAGTGGGTTTCTGGTCAGATTGGGGCTACCTCAACAAGATTCTTGAAGATGCTATCGTTTCAACCGAGCCACGTTCGGTCATCCTTGTCGATCCCGATACCGATGAAGTTCTCAGAAACAAATCACCAGAGTTATGGAATTGGGCAACGAAGTTTGCGAACTTTATCCACATCAGAGCTTCTGGTGATGCCTTTCTCGACGAGCTTCGTTCTATCGTGTCCGGCTGGCTAATTCGGAAGGTGTGGATGAAGGGTCGTGAGCGTTTCCAAGAGATGCTGAACAAAAAACCGCCAGAAGTACCAGATACAGTATTGGTTACTCAAGCCACTGACTCCCTTTATCGCATTCGTCGTGACCTTACGGGTGTTCCCATGACTTCGATAGTCCGCCAGATGAATGTTGACGACGGATATATCTTGATCGGCCTCATCCATCTTGCCTTGTTAGCCTGTGGAGCAAAGATATCTTCAAACACGTTCGACTGGAATGGCTCAAGGATTAGGGTTATCCATACACCCAATCACCCATTAAGTGCGGTCACAAACCGCTTTTCGCATGAACCACCAGACCCAATCCCAGCCAAACGTCATGTTTGTGTCGGTGCATTTGATGATGGCGGGGCACCAGCAAACCTCATTCTACGAGGCGTGCCGCAAGGCATCATCCGAAACGCCCCAAACGTTCAATGGGAAATCCACCACAATCTTCTGGCAGAGTTGCAAAAGGCAGTATAATTATGAATATTGTTGAAGAATCAAGATCCATTCTTGAAACCGCTGGCTACCGCACAGTCCTCGATACGTCGTCGGCTGATGTATGTTACTTTGAGGATGCGAGTATCCTCGGTGCTGTCTTTGTGCATCCTTCCATCACATCCCTGTTGGAGCAATGGCAAAACAGTCAGGATAGTTTCCTTGGCACCCACAGCCAAAGCCTCCACAATGATCCCGTGAAGGCGTGGAACATTTACACGATTCACCTGACCGCCGACATGGGGAATAGTTCCCAAGTCACGCAGGTGTTCAACATCGAACAAGACTTTCGTGGCACCCGCAAAGTGGTTCGCATTGGGATTATAAGTCGATCCGATGTGAAGGAAGCCCTCTTGCCACTTCTGAGCCTGCAACACCGATTAACCTTATCGTCAAGGAAAATTACCGAGCGACTAAAGGATCGCCTTGCTCAATTAAGTAAGGCCATATTGCAACTGACCGACTCGGATGATGTAGCCACGGTTGCAGTAGACCTAATGGAGGAGTCATGAAACTCGCATCTATTGAAATTGCTGGTTTTAGGGGTATTAAGCAAAAGCTTAATATTCAGTGTCCCTCGGGATTCTTAGTTATTGTTGGTCGCAATGGTAGCGGCAAGAGCACAATCTGTGATGCGATAGAGTATTGTTTGACAGAAAACATTCAGGAATACAGTCATAAAGAAAAAGGCGAATCCATTGCAGATTATATTTGGTGGCGAGGGCGAGGAACTACCAATGAACGCTTTGTACGAGTGACATTTGTGGATGATAAAGGCGAGATGTGGCAGGTGACCAGAACACCACATGGATTAGATGACGATTCATATGAGGCTCTAAGCCAATTATGCCGACAAGACGGAGCACCGGATGATCCATATGTTGGATTATGTCGAACATCCATTATTCGAGATGAAGAGATCACTAAACTTAGTGTCGATTTACCAGAAGGTGATCGTTACAGGTTTGTTCGTGATGCTCTTGGCACTGTCAAGATATCCGACATTGAGAGTAGAATCGAGAGGGTGAAAAACATCATCGAGAATCGCTTAAACGTAGAGCGGCCCTCGTATGATCGTCTCCGTAACAAAGTGGCCGACCTCATAACACGATTGAGTAATGCACGAGCATCCTTGGCATTAGAAGTTGTGAATCTCGATGCTGAACGGATTCTTCGAGACTTGCTTAACCTTCAGGAAGCAGACATACACATACTCTTGGAAGCCGCACGACAATCTATTTCCCAAGGGCGTCTTCAAATCGACCGGCTCCATCGCTTGTTTACGATTGTACAAGAAATAGCACAACAGCGTCAAGAAGTGGAAGCCAAAGAGTTTAATCAGCGGCAGCAGGAGTTAGAGATGCAACTTGCTGACACTGAACGAATGCTTGCCGAACAGATCGCCGAATGTGAGCAGTTTTCCAGTGTTCTTAGGCAATTGAAACAAGAGGAGCCAGAGCAGGCCGAACGTGCTGAACTACTTCAGATTGGCGAGCGGCTCGGTTTACAGTCGGAAGAACGATGTCCTTTATGTGGGTCTGCCATTTCTGCACTTGCCTTTAGTGAGCACATCGCCAATGCAAGGCACGCAATCGCAGAGAAATCTGCTCGGATCGTTGGTGCCCTTTCCAGTCACAATGACTCCACCAATAATCGTAACACACTCCTTCAGAAACGTGACCGATTAAAGAACGAATATAAAGAACATATAGCCAAGAGGAAGGTTTTTGAAGATAGCATTGCGAGAGCAGTCCAAGAGGCTTCTGCCGCTGGCATACCGATTGAGGACAACCAATACCTCAGTTCTGATCAGGTTCGGCAAGAGATTGAGGTTGTGCGTGGTCGGATACAACAACTGGAACAGTCTGTAAGTTGGTTAGAGTCCTCACGCATCGCAGAAATGGTGCAATTGCTTGAGGGTGAACTTCAACAAGCTAAGCAGCAATCCGACGAGGCTTACTCTGCCATAAACCGCATGGAAAATGCAATTGACAAGCTGAGGAAGGCGACTAATAGCATCCGAAGCTTGTTAGGAGAGATCGTTGACGAGCAATTGTCGGAACTTAGTCCTCTAATTGAAGAGTTGTACAAGAGGTTAAGACCACATGTTGAGTGGACGAGCATTAGATACCAGCTTCGAGGAGACGTGAGGCGGTTTATGAGCTTTGAGGTGGGAGACGGATTAAATCCAAGTTTCATTTTTAGCAGTGGACAACGACGGGCGGCGGGGCTCGCTTTTCTGCTTGCGGTTCACCTGTCCAGACCGTGGTGCAAATGGGAGACACTAGTGCTCGATGATCCTGTCCAGCATGTAGATGATTTTCGGGCATTGAACCTCACTGAGGTCTTGGCTGCCATCCGCAAGTCGGGGAGGCAAGTAGTATGTTGCGTTGAAGATGAAGCTCTGGGACAGCTATTGTGCCGCCGACTTCGGAGTGCGAGTGACCATGATGGTGGCCTCGCAGAAATGCACTTTGACAGAGACTCTGGCGTAATGGTTCGTCGCTTTGCAGCAGTTGGTCCGCTTCAGTCGGAGATTCTGATTCCTGCATGATGTGCAGACGATGACACCAGTTGTTGCTATAAGAGCCCATTAAGAGGAAACCTTGACTGTAAACAACGCTCGAAAACCGTGGCGCGGAGGGGGACCTGCGTAACGGTGGAAAAACGTGGCGCTCTTAACCTTACTCGCGAAAGGGTAAGCAAGACTTGTAGCGGTATAACCGTTACAAGTCTCACCCCTCGCGAGGTAACAGAGAGTGTACACGAACATGGAATTCTGGAGCGAAGTGCGTTGCCGGGTGCTGACCGGCGAATTGTCGAAGCGTGAGGCCTGCAAGGTCTATGATCTACATTGGGACACGCTAAAAAAGATATTGGCACACGAGGAGCCGCCCGGGTATCGGAAGCGGCAGGAGCGGGAAAAGCCGGTCCTGGGGCCGTTTATACCGCTGATCCACGAGATACTTGAAGCCGATAAAAAGGCGCCGAAGAAGCAAAAACACACGTCGAAACGGATCTTTGAGCGGCTCTGCGAGAAGGGGTATCGAGGCGGCATAACAGTAGTGCAGGAGGAGGTGCGTCACTGGAAACAGAAGACGGCTGAGGTCTTCATGCCCTTAAGCCATAAGCCCGGAGAGGGTCAAGTCGATTTCGGCGCGGCCACGGTCGTGTATCGGGGCCAGGAGCGACAGATTGCGTTCTTTGTGATGTCGCTGCCCTTTAGCGACGCCTTCTTCTGCCAGGCGTTTCCGCGGGAATGCACGGAGACGTTTCAGGAAGGGCATCGCCGGGCGTATGAGTTCTTCCATGCCGTGCCGAAGCGGATCAGCTACGATAACACGAAAATCGCCGTGTCGAAAGTTGTGCAGAAACGGGGGAGCGTGCTGACGACGGAATTCCTCCGGCTGAAGAGCCATTACCTGTTCGATCATCATTTCTGCCTGGTTCGCCGGCCGAACGAGAAGGGGCACATCGAAACCCTCGTCGGTTACGCACGGCGTAACTTCATGGTGCCCCTGCCGGCATTCGACGATTTCGAGGTCTTTAATGAGCAGTTGGCAGAGTCCTGCCGTCAGGATCTTCGGCGTAAGCTTCGGGGCCAGGCCGATATCAAGGCCGAGCTTTTGGAAGAAGATCGCCGCGCCATGTTGCCCATGCCTGAAAAACCCTTTGAAGCGCGGCGTGTGGAGCCTTGCCAGGCGAGTTCACTGTCGCTGGTCCGTTTCGACCGCAATGACTATTCGGTGCCGACACGATACGCCCATCATGCAGTGATGGCGATCGGGGACATCGAGAAGGTGCGGTTTGTGATGCAGGACCAGGTGGTGGCCGAGCATCCGCGGGATTGGGAAAAGGAGAACGTGCATTACGATCCAGTGCATTACTTGGCTTTGCTGGAGTGCAAGCCCGGTGCATTAGACTTCGGAAAACCCTTTGACGACTGGGACTTGCCCGAGGGGTTCACTGTTTTACGGCGGCGGCTGGAGGGCGAACTCGGGCAGGCGGGCAGACGCGAATTCATCAAGGTGCTGCGGCTGCTGGAGTCGTGCGAACTGAAAGAACTGTCCAAAGCGGTGGATCGGGCGTTAGCGATCGGGGCCTTTACCGTCGAAGCGATCCGGCTGTTGCTTGAGGACGGCCGCGTACAACCGGCCAAGTACTTTCGCCTAGACGGCCATCCGCACCTGCAAGGCCATGAAGTTCCCCCGCCGAAGCTGGCGATCTACGACACCCTGCGACACGAGGAGGCTTGCCATGAAGAAGCTTGAAACCAAAAGCACGGTGCTATTGAAACATCATCTGAAGGCGCTGAAGCTGCCGACCTTTAACGGCGAATGCGAGAAGATCGCGGTTCGCTGCGCAAGGGAAAACGTCGATCACCTGGGCTTTCTGCTGCAACTGTGCGAGTGGGAGCTTATTACTCGGGAAAAACGGGCGGCCGAACGGCGGTTGAAGGCGGCCCGCTTCCCCAACAGCAAGACGCGGGAGGATTTTAAGTTCGAGGCCCAGCCCTCGATTAACCGCGTGCTCGTCGGCGAACTGCTGCGGGGCGAGTATATCGACAAACGGGAATCGGTGATCTTTGTAGGGAATCCCGGGACGGGAAAAACTCATCTTTGCATTGTCTTGGGGATCGCTGCCTGTCAACAAGGCAAAAAGGTTCGCTTCTGGCGGGTCACCGAGTTGATCACCCAACTCATGGAAGCCCGCGAGGAGCGCCAGTTGGCGCGGATGAAAAATCAACTCGCCAAGTTGGACCTTTTAATCCTCGACGAGTTGGGTTACGTCCCGGCCAGCAAGCTTGGCTCGGAGTTGCTCTTCGACGTGATCAGCACGGCCTATGAACGGACGAACATCATCGTGACCACGAACCTGCCCTTCGAACAATGGCCGGAAGTGCTCGGCAGCGAGCGTCTGACCGGCGCCGTGCTCGACCGGTTGACCCATCGTTGTCATATTCTGGAATCCAGCGGTGAAAGTTACCGCCTGAAAGACGCCCGCCGTCGTGCCGGCAGTAAACGAGCCTCCAACCAAATACCTGCCGAAAGTGTGCCGGAATCCTCGCTAAAATCACCTGAAGAAATACAACCGCCCCCACAGAATTAACCGTTGCAACCGGCCCTGCCCTAGGGCAGGGAAGACTCCTTTCTTTCCCTTAACCCAGGAGTTACAATAGAACCATCTTTCATCCTGAGCGCTACACTTTTCAACCCACACGCGCCACGGTTTTCAACCGTTGTTTACACTTCTTCATTTCTTGAGATTGAACATGACGACTTTTGTTCGACTACCAAACAAAATCTACCCTTGATAATTGGTTAGCCTAGTAACTGGTCTTGCTATCTCCCAACTCCTTGCAAAAATCCCATTTGCAACCAGTTGAACTTGTCAATTGACAAGTTGTGTCCACTTGCCAAATCCGCACTTTGGAGTTGAAATAAGGGCATAATCACTAGGAGGTTTTCATGCGGCTCTCAGAATCCAAAATCAAAGAAGCCATCCTGCATCCTGAAGAAGAGGTGCGGCTGGAAGCATTAGGATACTTTTCTCGCTCTAATTGCCAAGATAACACCCTGATGCCGCTGGTCATCCAAGCCGTGGAAAAGTTTGGACGAGGTGAAAAGGCTTTTCGCATACTTCGCTCAGCAGACGATCTTGCCCAGACAGAGGAAACTGTCCAGTGGCTTACCAATGAACTTGCCCAGGATTGGGACTTGAACGATGTCTCTAATGACAATTATTGCTCTGCAATCGCACTGATCCTCTGCAATACCTCGGTGGACTTGCTCTACACAGACATGGTTGAACTGCCATGCTTTCCTGAAGAGTTAAAAGATCGATTCCATGAGCGACTTTTATTTGCTTCCTGGCCCTGGGAGAAGGTGTGGGAAGAATTCGAGGCTGTGGGAGCAGAGGCTAGGAAAAATGGCTCCTGGCGAATGGATGACATCCTTTTTGCTTCTATCGTCATTGAACGACTAGCCCAATTCCCTGAAAAGGCAAACTATATCCTCCCATTGCTTCATCGAAACTATCGAGGTGTGGATCGTAATCTGATGGAATGGCTGGAGACTTTCATTGTTGAATTGGCAGGCAAAATGCGATTGGAGCAGGCAGTTCCAATCATTGTAGAACGAATGCATGAAGATGATTGGTCCTTGGCGGATTCTTGTCAAAAAACTCTCACCTGGATTGGAGGAGATGTTGTCGTCAAAACCATTGCCGAACATTGGCAAGATGGCAATGGAGATTTTCGCCGTAGTGCGGCAGAAGTACTGGAACATATACACAGCGATTTGAGTTTAGAAAAGTGTTTCGAATTCTTTGCCAAAGAAGAAGATGTAGATACAAAGGATTTCCTTGCCAATGCCTTGCTAAATCATTTTTCCGAACAGGCGGTTGAGTTAGTTCGTCAGATGGTCTTGGCAGATGATCTGAATCCTGATCTTACGGATCTTCGCTATCGACTTGTGGCAACTGCCACGATTATGGGCATGTCATTTCCAGAATATGAGCAGTGGTATAAAGACTTTGTAGTGAATAACTGGGGTCGGATAGAGTATGAAGTGGGTCGAATTAGAAAGAACTTCCAAATTCATGAAGAAGATGAAGACGAGGAATGGGAAGACGATGATGATTATGAAGAAGACTTCGATGACGATTACGAAGAAAAACGATTACAGCCCATCCGAAACGATCAGGAGCGGATTGGCAGAAACGATCCTTGTCCTTGTGGTAGTGGTAAAAAATACAAAAAATGTTGCTTTAAGAAATAAAACAGCAATGCTTGGGATGATTGATATAATATACTTGACAGCGTCTATACCTTTCCGATAATAAGGAGGGTATCCAGAGGGAGCTTAGCATGGTCATGAAGAGTATTTCGATGAACACGCCCGATGGTCTCGCAGGCAACATGCTATTTTCAATCTTGCCACATCAGTATCGATCACGACGACCTTTGGCATTTTCTCTCATCGAATTAATAGTGGTTATTGCAATCATCGGAATGCTCCTTGCCCTCTTGTTGCCCGCCATCCAACACATACGTGAAGTTGCCAGACGAATTATATGCAGCAACAATCTTCGTCAACTCGGTTTAGGTATAGGAACATATGAAAGTAAGCACGAGGTGTTACCAGCATCAGGGATTGTCAATATTTCGAATAAAGTATTTTACCCTCAATCTGGAAATATGTTTAGTTGGGTGATTCTAATCTTACCATACATCGAACAACATGGACTTTATGATCGCTTCAATTTTTCAAAAACCGTTCTTGACCAATCGAGCAATCCTCAAGCTACTCATATATCGACACTGATTTGCCCAAGCGATTCAGCACAGGGAAAGTATTTTGTCCACCCAAGATTAACCATAAATAAACCATTCGCAAAAGGTAATTATGCTGCATTTGTCAGTCCCTACCATGTTGAATTGCAGATGAAATATCCTGGTGCTCTAATCGGTAATGGACAAAAAAGCGGAATGGTTATTGATGGGCTCTCCCATACACTAATGCTTTCCGAGGTCAGGGTTTGCACACATCAGCAGGACCAGCGTGGAGCTTGGGCTTTGCCATGGAATGGCTCCAGTTTACTAGCTTTTGACATGCATTGCTCTCCCAAGTTGGGATCGGGATCCAAGTTTGAAGCTAACAAATCTAGCCTCGGTCTTACTCAATTACCTAACAACCGTGGACCGAACGTCGATGTCCTTTACTCCTGTCCTGACATGCTCGGTTCACAGATGGAAAAAATGCCTTGTGGACTTTGGGATTCAACCGGTGAATTCAACTATCTTTCCTCCGCACCTAGAAGCAATCATCCCGGCGGCGTAAATGTTATATTCATGGACGGCCATACAGGTTTTTTACTGGATAATGTAGATGAAACTGTTATGGCTTATCTGATAAGCATTAATGATGGACATATAGTAAGCGATCCTGAAAACGTGCAATAATTTTTAACAATATCTATCTGCCCATGAAGTTGATGCATCTTTCAGTTGGACTAATAATATTTGGTCTTCTCCTGTTGGCAAGTTCTGTTGTGTGGCCATATATTCTCCAGTCTAGAGGTGGCATTTGGACAGAACAACAGGCGTTGGAACATGCTAAAATCGCAGCCGATCTGCACCGACTTGGACACGAACGCACGCACAAGGACGATTTTTCCCCTCAAACGTCACATCAGGATGTCTCTTCCAATAATGACACAAACTATAAAAAGGTTAAAGCTCGCTATCAGCAATCTGATGCACAATTACGTAGTGCCCAATTTTGGTCGCAGGATGCAGTTGAATGGATTAAATGGTTCGGCATTGCCTGCTGTCTCTTCGGGACTTTTGTGTTCTATTTTTTCCGCTGCAAATCTACTTAAAAATCAAGACCCCTAGTTTTATCTGCTAATAGTTTAACACTGGCTGTTTTAAACCGATGTATTCATGTACAGAACTTGATAACTAATCTTAATCCCAGGCGAGCACATAACATTCAGCGAGATTCGAAGGATTTAGACTCCAATCATAAGTTTGAGCAGTTGCAATGCAGCCTTGAAGATCAGGAATTTCATGAGTCATGGAAAATGTACCATCGGCTTCAACTGTTGCCGTGTAACCATATCCAGCAAGTACACCCCCAAAATAGACGATCATGCCTTCCACATCGTCATCTGGATCTTCAACAATTCCGCTAAAAGTCCAATAATCGCCTGGTCCTTTCTCAGCTCCAAAATCAGAGATGACAGGCGGTAGGTTATTTTCAGCGAAAGCCGATGACCCAAAAAGTTGCAACAACATTACACCAATAATAACAAGAATCGAGAACTTGAAATACTTCTTCAACAGTTCAATACAACATTTTTGTGCAAAAGGAGGAGTGAGACGGGCAATTCTAGCAAAATGAAACATGGCAACACCTCAATCAATAAGGGTGAACTATTCCGAAAGCATGGACATGCAATCGGGATGTGGTAGAAGTGGTTTTTTTCGCCACTCAGAAATGGCTGGGAAAAAACCGTACTAGTTATTTAATTGAGATGTGCCAAGAAAAGCGGACTTGTTTTTTTAACAATTACTAATGTTAGAGATACTTCAGATCATCTTCATTCACGAAAGATGAACCGAAACCAGATTAGATAGTCCTAGAAATATTTCAATTCAATAAGGACTACTGATTTCCCAGGGGATCAACCAAATATTCAGCCGGAATAAGAGGCTTTTTGCCCGGTGGTTTAGTCATCAAATTCTTGAATTGTTCTTCCTCATGTAGTGACGACAAGGTAGGAGTGGAAAAGAGTATTTTAGGATTGATGCCGTATTCAATAGCCCTTTCTAAGTATTCTATAGCAGGCTGTCTTAGTGTAGGATCTAATTTTGATGCAAATGCGTAAAGAAGAGCAGTATTGAAATATAAATTGGCTGTTTTTGGGCCGAGTTCGATTGCTTTCTGTGCATGTTTAAAAGCTGCTTCTGAAAGAGGATATCCATTTAGTGCCCGGCTTAAATGAACAAGAACCAAAATGTGGTGTGTAGCTTGGAGATTATTGTCTGCCTCTAGGGCCTGTTCAAGATAACGACTGGCTACATCAAGTTTATTTAATTGGAAATAAATATAACCCAAGTTGTTTAAAACTGCAGCTGATTGATACCCCATTGATATACTTGTTTGATATGCATCGATTGCTTCTTTGGTATATCCTAACTTGCTCAAACAATATCCTTTACAGGCACTTGTTTCCGCTTTTGGATAAAGCCGAAAAGACTCTTTAAAATCCTCCCACGCTAAACGGAAATTGTTTAGTTTTACATAAGCCCTCCCCCGTGAAAAAAGAACATCATGTTGTTTCTGGTTTACTAGTAGAGAATCATCGAAATATTTGATGGCCAATTCATATTTCCCCATGTTGTAGTTTTGCAGTCCGCTGTCGAATTGACGGACACTATAAGGGCCCCTGAATGCAAAAATGGAGACACCCATCAGAAATAACATTAACAAAATGCACGCCATTGAGCCCACAAACCAGCGATGGTGGTGATACCAGAGGATAGTTCGTCGAAAGGGAGTAAGTTCTTTTCGAAAGGCGTTAATCAGTACACTTGCCGATTTTGGTCGTTGTTCTGGACTATATGCTAAACAATCGTGAATTAACTGTGCCAATCGTTGATCCACGTGCTTATTCTTTTTTCGTAAAGAACATGGCCCTTTTGTTTGCTCTTTAAGCAATTGTTCGGCAACTTGCTCTATCGGAGAATCCCATGAAATCGACCCAAAGGGAAGATCTCCGCTTAGAAGTTGATATAGAATAACTCCTAGCGAGAATATATCTGTTTGGGGATCCGTGCGGACTGAGCCATCGGATTCTTCAAGCATTACCAGTTCAAGTTGCTCTGGAGCCATATATGGCAGTGTTCCGCCGATCTTGCTGGAGTTGAAATGTTTCTCAACCGAAAGATTGAAATCCAACAATAAAGGGCGACCTTCGAGAGATAAGAGAACATTTGACGGTTTTAGATCTCCATGGCAAATTCCGCAAGAATGGGTATATTCCAATGCTTCCGCAAGTTGGATAGCCAAATGGATAATCCCCTCGATGTATAGACCATTACGAAGAATGCGATCAAATGATGATAGTTCCAATACATCGGCATCGTCGTTTAGATCCCGAATAGTATCTACAATGATTCGAGATTTATTTGGAAATTGCTTATTGGAAAAGGCTTTATCCAAAACATCACATAGTGTAGTTCGACCCAAGTATGGCATGCAAATTGCCGTGAGCCCTGTTTTTGCATCTTCTTGAATAGAATAAACTGGAACAATATTGGGATGTTTCAGTTTGCCCAAGGTTTCTGCTTCACCGCTCCCATGAAGGGCAACTTTTAATGCAACTATCCTACCTCCTAATGCAGATTCACTTGCAAGATATACTCTAGCAAAAGTGCCCCGACCTAATTCCGAAAGAATGGAAAAACCGAGAAATTCTTCACCAAGTTTTGGCCATGAAATGTTATCCTGTAGGATGCGAAAATGAGGATCATGGTCAAGTAACTTGTGCACCTCTATGAGAAAATAAAGTGACTGTTGAAAAGTTGGAAATTGTCTTGAAAACTCCTCAGCATCCAGCGATTCACCAGCCGCCAATCGATGACAGTATTCTTCGTGAGCCAAATCAAGTACAAAAGATCGGCAACGTTTTATCTCAGGATGTTTTGCTAGAAGTGTGGCTAAATCAGGGTATTCACCCCGCTCCCAGCGTTTCCTGACTTCTGCAATGCACTGGCTATTCAAGAGCAATTGACTCTTATGTCGGGTATCGGGAGCCGAGGACAACGAGGAGGTATTCCCTAGGTATGTCATGCGACTTTTTTAAGGAACAATTTTTTCAGGAACCGCCGCACAGTTCTTTCGTCGATCTGTAACAAATTGGCAATATCCTGATAAGTTCGACCTTGTAAACGTAGTTTAATAATTTTCCGGTAATGGTTAGGTTGTCCCGATAAAAAACGATTCCATTGTTCACGGGCAATAGCAACGTCTATAGGTGGTGGTCTGGGATCTGATATATCTCGCCGTGCAAAAGATGGTTCATTCAATGAATGTTCTCTATTAAGATTGTACTTTTCAGTCTGCAAACGACGCCGAATTTCCATGCCAACTTTGTTGCGGGCTATGGTTATCAAGAATGCGGCAAGTTCCTCGGGGCGTTTAAATCGATCTAATCGATTGCGTGTACGAAAAAACGAGGACCATACAAGCTGTACAAAATCAAGAGAATCAAATTTCGAACGCAATCGCTTATTTAATACCCGCCTAACAGCCCGGCGAATCAAATCTCCATAGTGTTCGACCAATATCCATGCAGCATCTTCCGATCCTTCAGATATCTGTTGCATTAAGCTCCGAAAGTCATACTTACCTAGCATACAGAATCGATTCGTAGAATTTAGACTTTTTTGAAAATTTTAAGCCCGCTTTTTCAGCCTGATCGCAATTATAACAAATGACGGTTCTTTGTTTCGCATTGTTATTAGTTCATGGGACGATTTTCGTTGGAAATTCCTTAAGATAAGTTGGCAAATAGCCTGAATACATCATGTAGAGGGGCAAGGCACTATACCGTATGGCTGGTTGATAATACAACAAAAGGAACCAGTAATCGGTCCGGTTTTGTTACTTAAACTATTACTTTATCTCCCTCTCTATCACAGGCAGCCCGATTCAGTCTTTTCCAGATATTAATCATTGCCATGCGAAACGGATCATGAGTTCAGATAAACTTACCAGATGTCTTAAACTCATATATCTACTGCAAACCCATCTTACTCGGCGTACAGAAGATATTGCGTCTGAAGTTGGCGTTAGCAAACGTACTATTTACCGATATTTTCGAGTTCTTGAAGACGCAGGAATACCTATACGTTATGATATGGAAGCAGGTGGCCACCTCATTGACCATTATTTCAACTTGAAGGCCATGCAGCTTTCAGATGATGAACTAATTGCTTTGCTATTAACAGCACAGTTATCCGCAAACATATTCGAGAGAGAATTCACTTCTGCCGTAAATCAGGCAATTAGTAAACTACTAACTCATCTTCCGAATCATATCCGAGAAGAATTAGTTAATTTGTTGAAGGCATGTGCTGCCAATTTGCCGGATCTATTACACTTAAATGGAAACCAAGAAGTGTATTCTGTTATTATCAAAGCAATTCGAAAAAGACTTAGGGTTCGTATTACTTACGCTACACCAGAAGATAGTCATCTTAATCGGACTTGTCTTGCCCCCTATCGATTAGTAGCTTCAGTGGATGGTTGGTCTATAATTGGCCGTTCGTCACTGCATCGTAAAATTCATCGTTTTGACTTTCACGAGATTCACCATGCTGAATTGACCGACGATCCTTATCAATTGCCATCCCAATTCCGCCGTTATGTGCCTCCGATTCGAGCAATATTTGAAAAGCCTCACGCATTGATTCCCAATACTCAGATGAGTTCTACGCAGAAATTATTCACAACGGAGACTGCTATAACAAATCATAAAAAATATTCTGTTATTGGCCTGTAATAGAAGAAAATCTCTGAAATGGAATTTGTTTCTAAAGTTCTATTGTCCCTATTCTGCGAAAAAAAGTATATGTCCGAGTTCTTCCGAGTAACTAAAACCTCCGATGTTCCTGATCCTGGTAGAGCGGCAATCGAATTCAACAACCATCGCATTGTTTTAATTCACTTAAATGGCAAATTTTATGCTCTGGATGACGCCTGCAAGCATGATGGCGGCTCGCTGAGCGAAGGTATTTTGGAAGGCCATCAAATTATTTGTCCATGTCATGGAGCCCGATTCGACGTGCGTACTGGTCAGGCCCTCATTATGCCCGCCATCCATGCAATACAGACTCATGAAGTTGAAGTGGAAGGTAATGATGTATTCGTGAGGATAATTACAAGGTAAACAAAAAGGATGAACCTCATATTTTACCTTTTACTTCTTATTTTTTCCAATGCCAAATGGCAATAAGCCCAAAGACAGCAGTCACCCAAAGTACCAACGTACTCGGTTCAGGTACTGAAGTAAAACTATTAGCTAACAAACCATCAGTCGAAGCTTTGATCGTCAATCGACCTCCCGCACCTATCGTGATTCCTCCTGTAACTACTTGAGTGGCATACATAAAGGCGTCGGGACCGATAGTTATATTTCCCGAGGTGGTCAATGCCTGCAAATCAAAGGTGCCAGCTAGGACATAGGTATCGCCTGTATAACTCAGGTTTCCAGTGAGGATTAGATCTGATGAGCCAGTCTTGGTCAGACCACCTGTGCCACTAATGTCTCCATATAGTGTAACTGTTCCTGTACCAAGTCCCTCGGTGTCAATGATGTTTTGTCCAGACAAAACAATGTTGTTATCCACATAGAAACTCGAATTATCAACATAATGTAGGGATATGCCCGCAGCCCCTTCATCAAAAGCTTCAAACCCTGTGGGTGAGAGTGGAAATGGTATCGATCCTTGTTTTACACCAATGCCAAATGGCCAGCTTAGTGTCGGATCACCAAGGTTTCCGGCATTGCCCACACGCAAATCAATCGAGTACCAATCATCATGATTAATAGTAATGGAGCCGGAGGAAGGAACATTTTCTGTATTATTGAGAATGATCTGGTCATTAATTTTAAGGTAGGAATACATGTTGTATTGCTTGGCAAAGCTCCATTGACCTGAAGTAAGATATATTTTGCCTTGGTAAACAACCGTCTGGTTTAAGCCTATTTGATTTCCACTCAAAAATTTATAGAAATTTACCGTAGGTGTCATCAGTGTAGGTGTATTAGTGGTATCCCATCCAGTTAAAGTTCCCTCATTCAAACCAACAGCACCAAATCTGATAGTACTATCATTGGCCTGGACAGCATTAACTGCACCAAGTGCACCATCGTTAGCAATAGTCACAGGACCGTTTAGATTTAATGTGCCGGAAAATGTGTAATTATTTTTAGTGAGCACAACACTACCCGTTCCATTCTGAGTAATAGTGCCCATACCGTCTAAAGTGCTGCTTATCACCATCGTAGTATTTCGATTAAAAATTAGATTGGCATCAGTGTTAACAGTAATCTTTCCTCCTATGCCGATGGCTCCAGTATTGCCCCCATTTCCAACCTGAATTGTTCCCTCATTAATAGTCGTGCCACCGGAGTAAGTGTTGTGGCCAGTGAAGAGCATTTTGCCTAAACCAGTCTTGATAACACCAGAAGCTACGAGATTACTAACAGAATCACGGCCATCTACCAAATCGGGTGCAATAGTCAAATCGGAATAGGCATTGCCTGTCACATCAGCTACATCGAACGTAGTTGTGCCGTTAGCCGTGTTGTTGCCAATCTGGATTTGAGTTAAGAAGTTATACAGATTTGATCCGACTGTAATTTGTGAGGGAACCGTTCCTGTTACCGAGACAGTTCCTTTCAACTGATACGCCTGCCAATTCGTGGTTAAACCACCATTGACCCGTAGTTCACCACCTGCAAAAGTCAGATCTTTCAAAGTATTGTAATAGCTTGTGGTGCCGCTGCCTCCATTCTCCACAAGTCCACCTTGATTAATGATAATAGTCGCTACAGGATTTGTCAGGTATTTGCCAAAAAAGTCTTTGTGACTTAGCAGCAACTTAGCCCCGTTGTTCACAATAACTGAACCAGCAATCGTACCATGGTTGTATAGTCCTCCTGATAGCTCCAATGTCCCGTTGTTAATTGTAGTAATACCACTGTAAACATTATCACAAGTAAAATTCAACTTACCCAAACCTTCTTTTGTCAAGCCACCGACACCGGAAGCACTGTTTAACGCCAATGTGGCATTGGCGTTGCTAACATCAATGGTGCCGTCATTGGCGTTTAGGTTAATACTGCGATTTGATAATGTGGTGTCACCAGTGTAATTAAGCGAACCACCATCAAATGATATATTCATTCCTTTGCCCAATGCACTATCACTACCCGTATTGGCAATGGTCCCAGCAATAACAGTGCCGCCGTTAATAGCTACATCTCCACTAAAGCTATTAATGGTATTGATAGTCAATGTGCCTGTACCTGTCTTGATGATTCCCCCACTTCCACCAATGGAACCGGAACCATTAAAACTGTAGTTATGGGACGAGTTATTAACTGTGATATAGGTGGGTAAGAGTGTGCCAGACAAATTTATGCTGTAATTTTGAGTGGCTGAGTCGTTGAACACCACATTATCACCTTCAATATAGGTGGTCGCTACACCATTGTTGGCCAATTTCCAATTGGAGGCGGTCGCATTCCAGTTGGCATCTGTTATCCCTGTCCATACAGGGTAATCAGTACTTTGGACATTTAAGTCAATTTCATTGGCCCATGTGTTGTTCACAAGGTTGGCAATCATACGACTGGGCACTGTGCCCAGAACAAAAGTATCATTAAATGTCTTTCCAGCCAAATCCAGAGCACCATAACCCAGAATTTTATGTTGACCAAGACTCGGCAGGAGACCACCGACGTTGATTGTGGTTTTGGCATTAGCAGTAACGTTGTTGCTTATGTTCACAATAGCACGCAACGGATTACTGGTATCAATATTACTTACATTGATCGCTGTATTATCTGTTGATTGGGAACCAAGGGTAAGACTATTTAGTGTGACCGTACCCATACCATTGCTCCCACCGGCTTCAATGGCCCCACCTGCATTTATTATGACGTTACGATATATAGCACCATTGCCTCCTAGAGTGGCTCCGCTATTGACAGTCACACCACCGGCACCGGTGCTGTAATTCAAAGCAGAAGAATTGTTGAAAAACAATTTGCCACCAGTAATAGTTGTAGATCCTGTATAGACATTTGTACCAGTTAGAATTTGCATGCCTGTTCCAACTTTTTCAATAGATATAGTACCTGTACTAGGGTATCCAGATCCAAGGGCTCCAGCTAAGTTATTTGCAATAACACCGCCAAATATAGTGTTGGCATTTTTACCACCAATAATGAAACTTGAATTTCCATTTGCACCTGTCTGATCTCGATTTACTAAATAACCACTATCACCAGACAAAGAACCTAGCTGGATAGACAATCCACTATTAGTTGTGCATAAAATTGCCGGAGCATCATCTGGAGAAGTACTATGAATAACAAAATTTGCATTGGGGCTTCCTGAGTTGCTAGAACTGAAGTACGTCATCCAGTAGTTTTGGTTCCAAGTTCCTGTAAAACCACTATTATTTCCAGTTAGGTAGAGAAGAAGCCCGCCAGCGGATTTATTAACGTTTCCGGAACCTGATATATTGCCCTGGAGATATAGTTTATTCAGAGTTGAAATCGTATTTGTAGTCGAAGCATTCATGGTAATATTACTGGCAAGATAAGTAGTACTTCCATTATTATTAATCAAGGTACCCCCATTCATAACGATTGGTCGAGTGACGGAAAATGAAGTGCTGCCAGATGCACCAACATCTAATGTCCCGCCAGTATTCACTCTGATCGTTGTCCCGGTAGCGTTATCAAGAACTTTTGTACCTGCCTGCAATCCCAGAATACCATTATTTAAGATGATGTTGCCGTCGGTCACAGTAGTATTAACTAAATTGATCCGATTATTACCGACTTTGGTGAGCGTATGATTGGCAAGATCTAGGTTTGTACTGCCGTTACTTGGTGCACGGATATCCCAACGCTTTACACCGCCGAAGCTGGCATCGTTTCCCAGTATCACTGTTTGTAAAGCATTGGTTTGATCGCTCGAACCGTTATTGACAATAGCACCATTGCCTAATACACCTGAGCCATAAACAGTAATTGTCTCGGTGCCAAGGTTTGGGCTGTTTAGATCGAGAGTAGCATTGCTTTGAATCGTAGTGCCAGATAATGTGCTGCCTAGGGCAGTGCTGGAGGAAGCTATCAGCGTGCCGGATGTGACAGTGGTTATCCCAGTATAGGAGTTGTTGCCACCAAGGGTGAGTGTACCGTCACCGATCTTATTCAAATCTGCTCCACTACCAGTGAGATTGCCTGAAATGTTCATCGTGCTATTAGCAGTGACAGAGATGTTGGTATTTGCCGTCAGGTTTACTTGGGTGGAGATTGTATGGTTGCCAGCAACCACATTGATCGTTGGAATACCAGAAGAGGTTTGAAGGGTAATTGCATTTGGTCCAGCAATTGTGTAGCTTGCTACTGAATTATCAAAATCCAAACAACCGACAACCTTCTGATTGTCCACTGTCACTATGCCACTGGCGGTCAAATTATGGTGGAAACTCGCCAATGCATCTACACTGTTGGGAATAGTAGGCATGGCAGCCTCCCAACTGTTAGGATCATTCCATGTTCCGCCAGTGGATAACTTCCATTCTGCCGAGCCGTTACCATACGTTGCCGAAGCAATTCCAACTAGCATTTCTAGACTAATGGCCAACGCAGCCAATGCACGGGTAATTTGCATCAATAAATATTGTCTATAATTCATATTGTATTTCTCCAAATATCTAGCTAATTTTTCCAAGGTTTCTTGGACATAGTTTCTGACCTATATATGAAATTGCTTTTTAGGAGCTGAACAGGAAGCTTGATTTCAAATTAACTGTAAAAAAATTACCTATCATATTAACTTTTGTTTGGGTAAAGGACAAAGGCTCATCCCTGATGCCATTGCCAATATCTAGATTTGGAAATGAAATAAGGGACTAATCCCCTGCCAACCCACTAACTCATACAAGTTGGTGAGGATCTTGAAAGGAGATGAACGCAAGCGTATCGCTCATCGTGGCAATTTAGGAATCTCGGTTGTGAAGCAGTGGAGAAGTAAAGGCATCGGCACGGCTTTACTACATACCCTTATCGAATGGACTGAGGCAAATCCCTTTATTGAGAAGCTCGGGCTAGGAGTCTTTATCACCAATGAAAAGGCTATTCGTCTTTACAGAAAATTGGGCTTTATGGAAGAAGGGTGGCGTCCAAAGGAATTAAAGCTAAGCCCAGAACATTACATGGATGATATCTCGATGTATAGGTTTGTTTGACTGCATCAACATGTGGCTGTGACAAGGATAAATGCTTAACATAAAGTTAAAAATGAATAGAATTAAAATTAGTGTGGAAGGAAAAATGTGATTGGGGAGGAAGAGCCGATACGCCGGGTTCGAGGGCTGGTCCTAAAATAACGGACGGCATGAAACCGAGGTTAACGTACCGCCTCTCCCCGAAATGATATTTTTCCTTCAAGAAGAAGCCCGCATTCTTGAGCAGCGGGCTTCTTCGTTTCTTGGAGGCTTTCTGATCACTTCTTTTCACGATCATTGCCCGTGCAGTACAATACGCCTGTGCAAATTATATCCCTCCAATCTGGCAGCAACGATAATCGTTTGCCGTTTTTCGTCGCCACTCGTTACAAAGCAACCAATGTAATGGAAATATGAAACATAATCACACCACGAAAAACGTACTCTTCCTCTGTTCCGCCAATTATTACCGCAGTCGTTTTGCCGAGCATTTTTTCAATTGGTATGCAGAATCTAATAGATTAAATTGGCGAGCAAAATCCAAAGGCTTAGCAGTTGGACGTTATGGAAATATCGGCCCAATTTCCAGATATACCGTGGAACGCTTGAATGAAATTGGCATTCCCATCAACGGCAATTCCAGATTCCCACAGCAAGTCACGGAGCAACACCTTTCAAATGCCTCTCTTGTGATCGCTCTGAAAGAAGCGGAGCATCGAGAAATGCTCGAAGAGTCTTTTGCTGACTGGGTTGATCAAGTTGAATACTGGCACATAGATGACCTGGATTGTGCCGATCCTGAAGAGGCATTACCTGTTTTGGAAAATGAAGTGCGGGCTTTGTTGGAGAGGTTGAAAAACGGTAGTTGCTCGTGACCTATTTGCTAATCATAATCGCCTCAAGTTCCCCTATCAATCCTTCCTGTCCCGTTTTGATCTTTTTCTTCGCTGTACCGAGATCGAAGAATTCCACTCGATCAATTTCAGGAATTTCCATTTGCTGACGTGATTTTGGCGGCCATTCTATTGTGCAGGTGTTGCACTTTATGGCGTGCAGATCGCAATCACCCTTAAATGCCCAGGCATGCACGATCTTGCCGCCCTTTTGTTTGATCGGAGTCAATGGGATGAATGGACCAGTCGGCTTGATGCCTGTTTCCTCCTGGAATTCCCTTTGAGCGGTAACAAGTAAATCTTCATTGGGCTCTGGTTCGCCCTTGGGAATCGTCCATGCCCCTTCATCTTTATTTTTGAAAAATGGACCGCCTGGATGGGCCAACATGACTTGGATTATTCCATCCTTGATTCTGTACAGCAACAGACCTGCACTGATTCGTGGCATGGTTTTTCCTCATCTAAGGCTTCCAACGCAATACCTCAAAAAAAGACTATTGATCAATTTCAAGAATGATGGTGTGTGAATGATAAAGGCTTTTTTACTGACGTAAAATCGGCACATTCAATCCTCTCTTTTCACAATAATCCCAAACCTGTTTGGCCTGCTCTTTCGGTGGTTGGTCCGTCAACTGTTTGCCACCAATATAAACCCACTCGCCTGCTTTTATCTTAGGTGGTGACAAACTTCAAATGCGAAAAAAACAGGAATTGATATAGGAGTAAAGTCGCTGGGTCGTTTGAATGTCGAGGTTTTGCGAAACAGACGTTCAAACGGAGGCCCAGCGATGGCTCATCATTTTACTTTAGAGGAACGTGAAATTCTACATGGATTATTGAAAAAGGAGATTTCCAAGGAAAAAATCGCGGAAATCATGCAACGCCACATAAGCACGATTTACCGCGAGATCAAGCGAAATTCCGGCCTGCGTGGTTATCGTCCAAAGCAGGCTCAGCGAAAAGCAGAGCAAAGAAGGCTGAAATCTCGGCGTCTTTGCAAAATGGCTGACACGCGAATTTACACATACGTGACCGAAAAACTGGAGAAACGTTGGTCGCCGGATCAGATCGCCGGACGTGCACGACTGGATTTTCCGCGATACTCTGACCGCTGGATATCGCGGCAAACGATTTACAACTGGATTAGATCGCATAATCCTCGGTGGCGTCGGATGTTGCGGCTTTGCGGACGACGGCGATGCCGAGATCAACGCGGACAACTGAAAGAATGCGTGCGGATCGAAGGACGACCGAAAATCATCGACAGTCGGCGCCGTTTTGGCGATTGGGAAGGCGACACGGTGGTCGGCAAGGGCCATCGCAGTGCAGTTGTGACAATGGTTGAACGCAAATCCGGCTACGCGAAAATCGGCAAACTGAAGTGCCGGCATTCCGTACCCACGATCCTCTCGGCCGCACAACGCCTGAGCCGATTGCCGAAACACTTGCGGCGGAGCATCACACTTGACAACGGCAAGGAATTTTCGCAACATAAAAGATTGACCGCTCGCACGGGCATCGCAGTTTATTTCGCCAAACCATACGCCGCATGGCAACGCGGCACAAACGAAAACACCAACGGACTGCTTCGGCAGTTTTTCCCCAAAGGAACCGACTTCACACGGATCAGTCACTATGAGGTGGCCCGTGTGGAAAATTTACTCAATAAACGTCCGCGTCGTCGCCTCGGATACCGTACTCCCAGTGGAGTCCTTGCTCCTAAAATGCGCCGCATTTGATTGTTGAATCCACCTTATCTATATTTGGCTTGATTGCATCGAATCCTTTGACTGCTGCTTTTGTAATTTCCTCGTCGGCTTTATTGCGATTTGTCCCAATCAATAATGAATAGTAAGTGTCTTTTCCGTCTTCCCAGATATATACCTCCCAACCCTTAAAAGAATTTTGAGATCCTTCTCCAATTTCCGCCAGCAAAAACTCATCGTCTTTGACCAGTCCCACGCCAGCAGCATACCATTTTTCTCCAGATCCCGATTCCAAATCACTGGTCTCTTTCATGCGGAGGCAGTATTTGAATGTCTCAGGTGGAGTTTCGATTTCTCCATCGAGGGCAACCACTTCGCAGCGGTCCATTGCCACTTTGGGAGCAAGTTCCTGATAGAACTTGTCACCAACTTTAGGCTTCCCTGGCATCATCATTCCGAATTTGGCATCATTCACTCCCGATAGCCAACTCCCTTCATGCTCCACAATCTTGCCATCCTTATACATGTCAACATCCTCCCCGAAGTAATATACGTCCTTGGTAGTCTTGTCGATTGCAAAGTAATTCCTGGACACCTCCGTGAGTTGATCATCCTTCTCTTCTCGTTCCTCAACGATTCTGGTTTCTACACCATCAACCATCTTCGTCTTATCGAGGACAGTAATAGTTAAAGTGCCATCCTTGCTCTTGAAATGGAGGCGATATCCTGGTTGCAATATGAAGTAGGGATTATCGCCATGGCTGATAAGGTTCTTTTTATCAACGGGAAAGGTACTGGTGAATTTTGAGGCGGCTTCTTCTGCTATGACAATACCAATCACCGCAACGGTGATTATGAGGGCTATAGAGAATTGCTTTTTCATATAGGATGTCTCCTTTCATCTTGCATAAGTATAACAAGTAATACTACATCTACCCATTCCTCCACCCCCTCGTATCAATTCCCCAATCCACTTGAATCAATTCAGGCACGATCTCGAAGCACGCCCTGCCGTCCGCCCACTTGAGAATTGTAGGATCTTTGGCTGCTGTTGTGCAGAGTTTTGTCGGCTCGGGCATCATTCTCACTCGTCCTAGGTCCAATCGATCTGCATCCCAGCAGGTTTGGACGGTTATGTCACCATCAGTTTTTCCTTCGGTGTGGTCGGCACAGGCGATGTAAAGTAGATCAAAATCCTGATCGGAGAGAGTGAAGTATTTTCCACGGAGTTTATTCGCCAACTCAGCACCACGTTTCCCATGCCCATCGTCAATATTCTCATTGATACGTCGTGAATCATGGAGAACTGCAAAGAGTTGGACGACTTCGATGTTGGCTTGAGTTTCCTGGGAAAGACGAAGCCCATTTTCCAAAACCCTTGCCCAATGTGAAACGCCATGTGTGCCGTCTAATGGCAAGCCGTAGTCTTCCAAAATGGCGTGGATGATGGGGTTGAGGTTGAGCATTTCCATGATTTTATCCGTCAAAAAGCAACTAGATTCATGGTCGTGTAATGAAATTAAGGAACTGCTTACCCAAATCTGTTGATCGGCCTGCCATCGATCCCCCACCGCTCATTATGGCATAGAGCGAATCCACATTTAGCAATCCCGTGGAGTACAAATCCTTTACGATCAGGTCGTTAAAATATCGTCTGCCATGTAATTCGGGAAAGGCGGCTATCAAGACAACTGACAAACTTCCGCCTGGAAACTGTGGAGGTTGTCGTCCATTCTCTGTGAACCAGCGTTTTGGTTCGTCGAATAGACGCAGGATTCGTAGGTGCCAGACCGTAAATGTATCAACGAGGTTCAGGAAGATTTGCTGTATAGACTCCTCGGGAGGGTTGGGCAAAGCTGCATTGAGAACTGCATTTCGTAAAGCCTCGATCTTCTCTTGCTGGCTGTTCCTTATGGCTGCCTGGGAAGCGTGCATGACTGTATCAATGAACGCATCGTTCGTCTGAAGGTCTTCAAGTCGCACACGCCCATCCTGTTCTAAGGCTCGAAGAGCCTCACCAATTGACTCCATCCATTCCCTACGTCGCTTTTCAAGCGGTGGAGTGATCAGCAGGTTTAGCAACTCGGTGGCGGCAGCCCCAACAATTGGAATTGAACCGACACCTGCACGAGCAAGGGCATGAAGATTGTCTCCAATGCTTGGTTTGGGCGGTTCATACTCGTTTTCTGATGTCATACATATTTTCCTTCTGAGCTGTCATTTTACAGATCATTTGACAAGCATAGCAACAGGGGGACTTATGCCGTAACAAGTCTTTCTTACCCTTCCGCAAGTGTGGTTAAGAGCGCCACGTTTTTCGACCGTTCCGTAGGCCCCGATCCGCGCCACGGTTTTCGAGCGTTGTTTATAAAGGCCCTTACGTCGCATTCTTCTCTGCTCATAATGGCTGGTTTTGATTCGCCGATCGCTGGATGGTTTTAATCGCTGATTGATAATTCAATCAGACTTTTAGAAATCGGTGGTATTTCGGGATTCTCGGAAACGAATGAGTTGATGAGACAGCAGCAGGAATTTCAGTGCAAGTATCCGTGTTAGTTGGGTGGTTACTCATAAGCCAATATTCTCTAAAACATTTCTCAATGTAGATCATAAATTCTGCATTGGTAATGGTTACACAGCTACAAATCTTGCTTACCCTTGCGCGAGTACACTTCAGAGCGCGATGTTTTTTGACTGTTCCACGGGTCCCACTCCGCGCCACGGTTTTCAATCGTTGTTTACAGTTACGGAATTTCGCAACCCTCTGGATCAATTAACACCGGAGACCACGGCCTATGATGCGGGCCGCTGCGAATCGAACCCGATTTGGATCAGAATGGCCAGCGAGCACTTCCGGCATTTGATGGTGCCGATTGGATAGGTACCATGTTCTTTGCATCGGGGGCAAACAAGTTCGATCTGCTCGTACTCGGCATGTGCTGTTTCGCTGGTCTGTTTGCCGCCAAGCCGGTGCAGTATCGGCACACAAAGCGAGAAGCAGGCGTCCAAGATACCCACGGCGCCCACGAACCGCATGATCCAATCCTCACGTGGAAGAGGCTCGAACACGATGATGCCGGATATGATTGCTGCCAATCCAAGGATCGACACGACGGCGGCGTAGTAAACCCATACCTGATGGCGCTGCAAAGTGGCCAGCGACAAAAAGCAGGCTTGGGCAAACGAGAACGACAGCACGCCCATGATACACATTGCCTTACTGATGGTCTGGAACTCGAACCAGTCGGCCCAAATACTCGGGACGAAGAACAGAAGACCCATGACGCCCAATACGAGTCCTGGAACGGCCAGGAGCAGGTATCGCTTTTGTTCATAAGCTGCCGCACATGCGAGTGAAGTCATGCTGAAGTACGAGATCGTCAGCGTGGTGAACAGGATCTTGGATTCTGTCTTGCCGAGGCTGCCAGAGAGAAGGATATAGATCCCACACAAGGCGGATAGGGCCAAGGCGGCAATGACCGCGTGAAGAAGAGTCCGCTTTATCGATAATCGATTGCCCATGTCATTCTCCTGGCCTGTGGCCACCCGATAAACCATGATGCCCCTAATATCAATTGGCGAAATCCGCCATCAAATATAACATCGAATTTGCTTGGTCAAGTGACATTTCCCATTTGCGATGAGCTTGAAACCGATCCAGACACACAATGCCATTCATCTTACCAAAGCGCTCCCCCGCGGCCAGCGTCTGAGCGGATTTTCGCTGCTTGACGGCCATTTTCCTTCGCCTCCAAACCCCATGCTATACCTCTCCCCGGGGACCGATGCCGGTTTGCGGCGACTGGCTGACGCGGCTTCCACTAGTTGCCAGTCCTTGCAGCCGTCCCGTCATGCTACGCGTGTGCTCCCGCGACCAACGGCGGCGCTCGTCCCCAGCCGCCTGATCCGGTCCAGCATCGGCGACAATAGCCGCACCTGCTTGCGCATCAAGAATCGTTGCATTGATAGGCCGCTTGCCGGTGCATCTCTACCAGACAAGTCCGCTTCTGTCCCAGAATCCTAACGGGTACCGTTTGACGGGATCTTAGAGGTGTGCCGAAAAAGGGGTCGTTTGATAGCTTATCTCACGCGCCACGGGTAGTTGGGACGGTCAATCTCTGCTCGATGGCATCGCGTTTCCCAGCGCGCTCGGTGTGTCGGACGAATGGCACTTAGTTTTTGCTAAAGCCGTTGAGGATATCACGTTTGGCCTCCTGCCTTGATTTCATGAGACGATCATATCGTTTGGGGCGACGTTTTACTCGGCGAGGTTCAAACCGGCCGGGGCGATCGGCGACTCGGTGGATGGCGATGGCATCAAGTAGCTGGCGGTAGAGATCGATCCGAAATACAGAATCGTATCGTCCCTGGAGAGCAATCACCGGCTGGAATGCTTCCAGCGTTTGGATCGCCCCCTTGAAGCTAATTGATCGCGGGTCGAGGCCGTGTTTGATTGCCGCCTGAGCCATGATAGTGCGAATCAAATTGTAGGCCAGCACATGAGTCCAAATTTCCTTGCGAACCAGTTCCGGTGATTTACAACGCAGGATATCCATCTGCATACTCGTCTTAATCGATCGTAGATCGAGTTCGTTGTTCCAGCGTGCACGATACAAGAAGGCCAAGTCTTCCTTGGTGGTTTGTTCAGAATCAAGGATGGTCGTCACCACAATGATCGACTTCGTCCGAAATCCAGGCTCCTCAACGCGAATACGAGTCTCTCGGATCGTAAGGTACTCGGGAAGCGACTTGTACGTTTGCCAGTCAACTGACCGAATCGATGTTGGTTTGTACCAACGGACAATGTGATCTTCTTTGCCCAATCGTCTTCCACATCGGAAGTCCGCCTTGCGAGTGGCCTTGTTCAGCCGACTGACCGTATCAACACCACGCTGCTTGAGCAGCACCATTCCTGTCCAATTCGACATCAAACTGTCGGCCAGAAGGACATCGCCGCGGCGAAAGACATCCCACAATCTGCGGAGCAAACTGACTTCACCTTGTCCCTTGCCGGCATACCGACAGATGCCCAGATTGAGAATCGCTCCGCAGGAAAGAGACATGACCGCCGCGATCCGGGCGATCGGAAAGCCTATACCGGGCTTCTGGTTGTAAAGTTGCGGATAAGCTCGCTGGTTCGCTTTCGTATCAGGCATGCTCACTGTCGACCCATCGAACATCAATACGCGGCGCCCTTTCCACAGCCACCTCGGATCCACCTTCGAATCCAATGCTCGTCCGACTAAGCAAGCCACCGCGGAAAAGAACTTTTCCGGCAACCGTTTTCTGGCTTGGCAGTAAGCGCCTGTCGCCGCCGAGCACGCACTTTCTCCCCGCGAAATGCGATGTGCTACCAAGCGCGCCACCGCCGAACGACATGAATGGTCCGCGCTCAACACTTGGCCTAGGAAGACCCAGAGCGTGACCAGGGGCGAGTAGATCCTGTCCATCCAGAACGCCTGGATTGCTGTCAGTGCTTGCGAGACGATCTGCTCCGAAAGAACATTGGTGAAAGGCAGATCTCCGTCCTGAAGAAACTGCCGTCTCAAGAATCTGACCTGTTGTCGAAACCGTCCTTGGCTAAAATATCGCATCTTGAGGCCTCCTTGCCGTTGATGGGTTTGTTGCCAAAGAACCATCTACGCAAGAGAGGCCTTTTTGTCTATGTCATTTTGTGCAAAGGACTTGCCGAAAACTAAGTGCCATTCGTCACATCGACCTACGCATCGAAACGGCTCAGCCCGGGACAAGTTAGAAAACGTTAAATTTTCGGGACAGTAAATTTACCTGTATTCTACCAATTTGGCGTATACACGCTCGACGTTCAAGAACCGATGGTGTTACGTGACAGCCGGGAATCGCCTGGGCTGGCAAAGACCATAACGGCTGGAGACAGTTGGAGCTATACTCACAATGTCTTCCCCAAGACATCCCTTACACTGGGGTGAACATCACGGCATCAGCAGTGGCGTGCTATCCATGAAGACGCTGTTCAACTACTGGCGCAGCCTCTTGTTGTTCCGGCCGCCGTAAGTGTACCATTAGGCATATCATGGCGATTACCTGTCCGCGATGTGGTGCCGATTTCGATGCCACGCTGTTCGAGTTCGAACACCAAGTACGCTGCGCATGCGGCGCTGAGATTTGCTATCCGGGTACGGATCTCCGTAGTGGCCATGTCGCATCCGATCGAACTCGACGACGCAAACATAAGAGTGACGGCTTGACAGAACCCATGCTCAGGATCGATGGTTCTTTAGGCGAAGGGGGTGTAAATAACGGTTAAAAATCGTGGCGCTGATCCTCTCAAGTACCGTTTGACGGGATCATTGAGGCGTGCCGAAAAAGGGGTGATATTATGAAACATCCAACCAAACGGTTAAGAAAATACGAGTGAATAGCAAATACCACTACTCGACGCGCTAGCGTGATTTCATGACAACGACGTAAGGATTCCAAGTCGACAGACACTAATTGAGATGGATTTCTTGGCCCGCTAACTTCGTGAATCGTTCTATGTCATGCGGGGCAATAGATCAACGCTTCACTGAGCACGCCATGGCTTAAGCGGCTTTTGGAGGAATTTCTCTATTGGTTTTTGGTTGGCTTTCGGTTGCGGCCGAGAGAGACTTACTTCATTCGAGGGCGCAGACGGTTTTGCGCCGATCCAAGCTCTGACTCTATATACGTAGGTAACGCCGGGCGTTAAGTATGTATCGGTGTACGTGGTCGTGCTCTTGCCTAACGTGGTGAGTATCCCGTACTCTCCCCCCCAAGTTTTTCGTTCCACGGAAAAGCCGGTCACGCCGGGAGATATGTGCGTCCACGACAACTCAGCTTGCTTAGAATCTTTTAACACGGCCGTCAAAGTTACTGCAGCCGGGGGAGGACCGGAGCCGGATAAAACGTCCATGGGCCCGGTGACGGCCTTCGCCCAGGGGACCGTTGAGCTGTTTTTGTCTTTCTTCCACTCCGCCTTGATCTTTATTTTTTTGCTGAGTGCATCGAATGGCACTTTCCACTGGTAGGTTCCCGGCATCATGCCTTCCATATCAGTTTCTATGGATGGAATAGCGTAATCTATTAAGAACCAACTCGATCCGTTGTCCTTCGTATAGGATAATCTGACATAACCTTCGTTAGACCAGACATTCCAGCGAATTGCTACGTTTTCGTTTACCTTCAAAATCACTCCTGGAAATGGATCGGTCAGATTAAAGTAGGTTTCAGGAGGAAGAGATACCGGCTCCGTCCAGACTCGACATTCAATACCTTCGTACGTGTAGTCCTTTGATGATTTCGCGTCATAGGTTTGATAGAAGTGGTCTTGAATTTGCTTGTTGAAATCGGAAAACTTATGGGCCCATACCCATCGATATAACGGCGACGTTTTGTACAGCTCGTTTTCTTTCGGCACCACGTAACCAAGTACGCCCTGATCGGCATAGTTGTGGTCCTTTACGCAGTAGTCCCGTCCTTCAGCACTGACCGTATAAAAATGATCATACAGGTCAGCATTATAGACACTATACAAAGGTATTGTGTAGGGAAGTGACACAGGGGAGACATAGAAAGCGATGCACTCGTAACTCCAACCTTCCCCCGGCAGAATCTGATTGGTGGAATATAAGTGGGTTTGCCATGGAGCGAAGTAGAACCTGTATACAGGCACGGCTTTTATATCGCCAGCAATCGCCGAGTAGGGTTGATAGGCCGGTATTGCAGTTATGAAAAGAACCAGTCCCAGCAGGTCACATGAGATAGAATGGGTTTTCATGTTATGTCCTCCGCCATAATAAAGAGTTGTTTCTTTTGATGAGCTATTGTTCACCGTGGCGAATTATGGTTAACATTCCCCACAGGGAATGCGGTATCCGTCTGGCCTATGCCATTTCCTTGCTTGGTATGCACAGCACTGGTGTTTCAGAAAAGGCGGGCTCTCACAGCATCATAATAACTCGCTGACCGCCCAACTGCAAGGCGTGGAAAATCTGTCGGAGCCTCTAGGAAAACAGATCGTCTTAGGCAATATGACTCTCATGGAGTATGTCAATTTTGGGCATTGAAGGGCATGATTCTCTCCACAAAGAGATATTGAAATGTCGTCACGCCGGTTAACAGGCAGCCAAGTTCAGATATCAAAGCGATGGCGACTGAACACTACTTGCAATTGCGCCCCCACGAATGATGGAATCACCTCATCTGAGTTCCCGTTTCCCGAAAAAGGTCCGAATTCCGCAACATGGCCACCGTTGTCTCATTCGGAATTCTCTTCGGGCAGAAAAAGTCCGAAATTGTAGGCTAGGCGGCCGGCGAGTTGCCCACGGGGTACTTTTCCAACCGCCCCCCTCCGAACCCCACGTGCTAGTTTTCCAGCATGAGGCTCTCCTGCAAACATGATAACGCTGGGCAGCTAGCCCGCGTTTGTGGTAGATGTCTAGGACATGTTTGGCTTTCTGCATTACGCATACCTCATGTCTGCAACATCCGTTGCTTGCATGCACCCCTTCCCCGTGCATCCTGCCCGCATTCTGCGGTTTGCCCTGGCCATTACGGCCAGCACATCGGGTAATACGGGTGCTCCGTCGCCGCAATCCGTTTATGGCCCTCTCGGGCTGTAGGCGATCTCGCTTTCCGATGCAGTTGACGTTCTAGGATGGTTTAGGCGTCCCTTTCGTGTCCTTGAGGCCATTCACTATGGCCCAGTCCGCGAGGAGCGCTCCGTCCAGGCAGATGGCAAATACTAAGACGCTCGCAAACACCGGAACTTTACCCGCCGTATCCGGCGCGATCACGTTGCGGTTTGGGCACTGGGATTCAAGCAATCCAGCCTTCGCCATGCCATCCAGGGCTCGACCGACGCTGCCTTAGCGGATTCAGCAAGCTCGGCCTTCTAACAGGCATGCTATTGTTCCCCTTGGCTTTCGCCTCAAGGTAAACCTGATGCCCTAAGTGCAGTGTTGCGCTCTGGCACCTCCTTTCTCTGAAAGGTATCAATCTGCGTCGTGACACGACGCACGCCATCTCGTCATTTAAAACTCCATCTACTCGTCACAGTGGAGGTAAATGGGAGAGCTCGTTTTCAGTGGAAATAAGTCCAGACCATATCCTGCTTACTCCAACCGGGTAATGTGCTGACAAGCTCATCCGCAGGTTAGTCAATTAGCAATCTACCCGATGTCGTAAGCATCCCAATTGATTTGTATTGCAGCACACAAGTAATTTTTCCGACATCTAGAAACAGAGTCCGATAAGTTAACAGATAGGGTTGTTAACCATTCTGTCACGCCAGACAGTGTTACGATCGTTAAGCGAAAGTCGCTCGATGTAACTCCACAGGAAATGTCCCTTGCGAACGATCGACGAATCCACCATTTTGGCAAGTAAATATACCGAGATCTGGCAGGCCCATTTTAAGTATTCAGAGGATTACGAGCGGCCAGAAGATAAAGAATCATTGGCCACAATTCAGAGTTTAGAAATCGCCAACACTGCGAACCAGCGGCAATAGGGATTATGTTTCTATTTCCGCCGTTGCCAAGCGTAGGCAAGTAGGCTAATGGCACCGGCAACCAACAGTGTAATGCTACCAGGCTCAGGGACGGGCTGGACCGCAATCCCCGTCGGGCCGTAGATGCCTGTGTTGGCGAACACGGAACTGTTTCCGCTCGAATCGAATTTCACAATCGTCTGGTTGCCCCAATTGGCCACGAAGAGATTGCCGCTGCCGTCGAAGGCGATACCTTGAGGGCAGTTCAAGCCCGAAGCGAAGAGGCTCCCGTGTCCGGTCAAGTCGAATTTCTCAATCGTCCCGTTGTAGATGGCCGCGTAGAGATTGCCGCTGCGGTCACAGGCAAGACCTTCAGCTTCGAAAGTCAAGCTGGCGAAGACTGACCCGTGTCCGCTCGAATCGAATTTCTCAATCATGTTGATGTACCGATCTGCTATATAGAGATTGCCGCTAATGTCAAAAGCAAGAAAGCCGGGTCTGCTCAAGCCCAAGGCGAAGATGGACCCGTTTCCGCTCGAATCGAATTTCACAATCGTTTCGTCACCCCAATTGGACACGAAGAGATTGCCGCTACTGTCAAACGCAAGACCGAAAGGGCAGTTCAAGCCCGAAGCGAAGAGGCTCCCGTGTTCGGTCGAGTCGAATTTCAAAATCGTGCCGTTGGATACGTCATTTGCCACATAGAGATTGCCGCCGCTGTCAAAGGCAAGCCCCACAGGCCAGAACAAACCCGAGTTGGCGTCGGCGAAGACAGACATCTGTCCGCTCGAATCGAATTTCTCAATCGTGCTGTTACCTCCGTTCGTCACGTAGATGTTAGCGGCGTGCGCGAAGCCGTTGGCGAAGAAGAAACAGACGAACGCGGCGAGTCCGAGATTGAGTGCTTTAGTTGCTCGCTTCATGTTGGTTGCTCATTTCAGGTGTTTTTTCGGGGTTCAATCGGCAGGCTTGACGCACCTGGAGGAAAAAGTGCCATTCTGAGAACGTCTCCTTTCGCAGGGGCGATGCATGCCGCCTTCATTTCGATCACTCGTAGCCGATGTCCTTTCCCAACCATTTTTCATCAGTCACACCGGTTTGCCGGACCATGAGGAGACTCGGGACAGTCATCAACTGTGGAACGGCTTGCTGCCTGGAACCAATTTCAGAATGCACCCAAAAGGGAATCCGTCCTAACGAGCGGGACGTTTTCGCTTGGGCACTAACGCTGCCTCTGGGCTTGCTGCCTTTGAATTAAAAAGGACGCAACTAATGTACCATACTCATCACTGTAATTAAAGCACCAGAAAGAGGGAGGGTGTTTTGGGGTGCTAACCGATTCAACACCCGTTTCGGCCGTTTTCTCGATGAGTGATCTTTTCGCCGTGGTGATCAACCGGCGCTCTGGTCGCAAGGCCGGGTTTTTTATGGGGTGGACCAGTAGCCGTCACGTCGATCACAATTGGGGTTTTTTAAGGCCCCTAACGTTGCATTTAACGCGATGGGGCAGAATTAAGACTTAGCAGGCACTGCAACGCAACCAGCGATAAGCAGCAAGACTCAGGCGGTGGGTGGTTTGCCTTTGGCAAGTGGTTTCGGCAAGTATTTCTCTAGTACCATAGCTATATTGTTGCGACTCCGATCGAAAGCACTTGCCGTCTCTTTTGACTCTGCTTCCTCTTTTGATGAATATTCGGCCATTAGCTTCAGGCTAATCAATTTTCCCGACGGACTGCAAAACCACCTAACCTTAATAGGCTGAACGCAGGCTCGATTACACTCATCATCCAAAGTTTTTTGGCAATACTCTGGGAAAGGCTCATGAGGTGGTATATCCACAAATTTTTCTCTTTGCCATTTTCCATCGTCTCTCTGCTTGATTGTACATTTTGCGGTTTCTGACATACATAATTTCCTTTTATCAGGCCAGTTTACCCTCCTGCTGTAATAGAGGGCTAGAAAACTATTTTTTGATGCCAAGCCATTCTAATAATGTCTTAAGCATACTCACCCATGTAACTAGAAGAGGAAGCCCAACCACCACAACGAAAACGACTACAGACCAAGGTCTACTCCAAAACCATTTTATCAATTCATCCTTAAGATTAGGTAGCGGTGGGTTGTCCCAATATTCTACTAATTCAAGTACAGTGGGAAGAATTGTTTCCCCATTGTTAGAAAATGTCTGCAACAATCCACAGCGGTTTAAACGTTCACACTGTTCAAGAATCTTATCACATCCCAAATCTTGATAATGTGGAAACTCCACATAACCAATAATATCCCTATTTGAGATATCCCTATTCAAGAAGCGTTTGGCAAGGAATCGGACTAGCTCCTTATCATTTTCGTCCAAGAGCTTATTTGTCAAACTAATCATTTTAGCTTCCATGATTTTTCCCCTTTGTTTAATCGAAGGATCAACCACTCAATTCGATTTTTCCTGCCATCTTAGCAGCTAATACCCAGGCGTTTGTCTGAGTGGGTGCTGTGGCAAGTATTACACGCTCATCCCGGCTGGCGTCAACCTGCCAATAACCCGTGCCATTCGACCAGCGGAAACTGGTTTCCCCGGTTGACCAGCCTAGAAAATGCAAAATCAAATTTTTACCCACTCACTGAACAACGTGGGCAGTGATATAGGCAATACCCAGCAGCAACGCACCTATGACCACCGCTACGGCTAGGTTTTTCTCCGTCAATTCCTTTTGTACGTCGATCCGCGGCGTAATCAAGTCAAACATCCAATAGCCGATCAGCAACAGCCCCATACCGACAAGTCCGAAAACCCCCGACCCCACAACTCCTGCCCAAAAGTTTTCCGGCAGAAAATGCGAAACCTCTTCGACAGCAAAAAGCGAATACATGGTTTTGACCTTTCCTAGAAAAGTTGTTTGAATCAGTCACCATTATCTTTGTAGATTAATTACTCGACAAGTATCCCACACCATAGGAACCGAGTGACTAATTGACGAACCTGTCTAGGATCATATAATGCACAATTGACTATGGTTTATTGGAGGCCCCATAACATGAAGAGGGGAACAATCCTGCTGAACCTGGCAATAGTGGCATCCCTGGGCGTCATTCAAGACGTTGTCTATGCCAAGGGTGGAAGTTCGCATTCTTCGGGAAGCCATTATTCAGGTAGCTCCCATCCAAGCGGATCCTCTTCTACCGGCCACCATTCCAGCAACTACCACGGTCGGTCTTACTCGACGGGCAGTTCAGCCCACGGTTACTATTCCTCAGGGAGTCATC
Organism: Pirellulales bacterium; assembly: GCA_963820545.1. Taxonomy (GTDB): domain Bacteria; phylum Planctomycetota; class Planctomycetia; order Pirellulales; family Thermoguttaceae; genus CAWGAJ01. The sequence continues at coordinate 406,381 of CAWGAJ010000002.1, read as the reverse complement.
ATGATGCAACAACACATAGCCGTGCCGTTGCCGGCGTCGAGCGGGATTCTCATGGGCGGATCAAACGATCAGAGACTGCAAAGAAAGAATTTGAGCGGCAAACCGGCTATCTACATGGCAGGCCCGGTTACGTGGTGGATCACATTATCCCGTTAAAGCGCGGTGGATCGGATACCCCGTCGAACATGCAATGGCAAACGAAAGAAGAGGCCAAGCAAAAAGACAAGTGGGAATGATCATTCGGTACCCCGAAGGTGGTTTTCTTTCCTTCTCACCCGTTCGCAAGTACGGGTTTTTATGCGCCGTACAAGAATATATCTATTGGGTGGCGCGGTCGTTAAATGCTCTATATGCTTTCCTACTGCGCCCGAGCGCTTTTAAGTCCAAAGCATCGTCCAGGGTAGTGGGAACGCAAGGCCAGCGAAGCCGGAAGGCCGATTTCAGCATGAGACTAACAAGATGATCGAAGCCCAAGTATTTTTTCGCCAAGCGGGCATGGAGCGGATCGAACTGCCGGGGATCCTCGGCGTCGGCGACTTCCTACGCGACGGCGGCGACGGTTTGCATCGTGTTGACGGCGTTGTCTGGGGGCATGATGGAACGGTTTCGGTTTTTGCCGTTCCTATCTCTTCCATGCGTGCCGACGAATTGGAAGCCGAGTGACAATCGTGGGGAAATCCTTCGGTCCAAGCGGAGCAGGCCCCGGCACAAGCCGAATTGTTTTGAACTGGATATCCGCCAACTTGCACCGGCGGCACCTGACGCCCGGACAGCGGGCCTGCGTAGCCCAGGGTGTCCTGCCAATTCTGGAGGCAGAGGCGAAAAAAAGGCAGGCAACAAGTACGGGTGGCAATAAACCCCAGCTTACCGCAAAGTTGCGGGAAGCTGATAAAGCGGAATGGCTGCCAAGACAAGGCCCAGGCCGGGGAAAGAAAAACCCTGCACCCACTACAGGGATTTTTTCGTAATTGCCTATTTTCCTGGCGTTGTCGCTTCCCGGTGCGAACGACCGCCCCACGCATAGGATGACATAAGGGGCTGTGCAGGTCCGAACTGCCGAACCGCGTGGAAAAACGCCCACAGGCCACAAGCCCTTGATGGACTCGTGGCCTGTCGCGTGTTCGGCCCCGGCCGCGCCTTTCGACTGCGCTACTCGCCACGGCCGAATGGGTAAAGGGTAAAAGGGAGAAAGGATAAAGGTTATACGTGCCGCCGCCACCAGTTTAACAAACCGACTAAAGCGATCCCGACCACCATGACAAGGCTACCGGGCTCAGGAACACTTGCCACGCGGAACCCGTTGTCGGGGTCCGTCAGCGTTGGGTCGTCGCCGCCGAGGCTGGTGGCTTTAAGGATATCGGAATTACCTCGCCATACGCTGCCACTCACGCCACGAAAACCACCGTACGGTCCGGTAAAGCTTGTCTCATTCCATTGCATAACATCGCCCCCTTGGTCATACGTACCATAAGGACCGGGTGACAACGTAAACGCACCCACTGGGGTCAAGTAATTCGTCGGGTCGGTGTAGCCGTCATTCCCCGTTCTATAATGGTCGTAGAAGTTCGCATGGTTGCCCGTATCAGGAAGCGTGTTGATCGGTGCAGTGTTGCTCTTCGTGGGGTATAACCAGTAACCTGCATTGGTCCCGCCGCCCTTGTAATATGCCGCCTTGTACCATTCATCCTCCGTCGGAATGAAATAAGTGGCCCCGGCGTTCCGCGTCACGGTCATTAGGTTCGCGTTATCGGTCCAACCGTTGAGAGTGTACGCCCCCGTCTCGGTCGTGCCCGATCCCTCGCCACCTGTCGGCTGGCCGTTTTGCAGCCAGTTGCAGAAGCGTGCTGCATCGCCCCAGGTGACCTCGAAGATCGGACAGTTGACGCCTTGGCTGTAGCTGCCCGTGACCGAGTAGCTGTAGTTGCCCGAACTGCCGCTCTGGGTAATGCCGAGGGTCGGATAGTCCGTGGCCATGCCACTGTAATACAAGGCGTAGGTATCCGTTGCCGCCACGGCATTGAGGAACTGGCAATACTGGCCCACCGTCACGTCGTACTTGCCCATCTGATACGTGTAGCCGACCGCACCGTAGCCGGTGGTACTCGTATCCGCCGCGTTACCCGGGTCGCCCACGGTGACCCAAAGAGCAGGGTCGCTCCAATTGTTCCAGTCGGTGGGCCATGCCGCGTGATCCCCACCTTGAGCAAAACTGGTAGTCAAGACCACTGCCGCCACCACCAAAACCATCCAATTCAGTTTGTGGCACATTGTATGTTTTCTCCTCGCTTCAGGGTGAAAAAAGTTGGAATTCGCAATACCGACGATCAAGGCCTTCGGAGCGCGGGCATCTTGCTCGCCTGATTGCGGCCGGGACGGCCGCGCTCCTATACATGCAGCCGCCACCACAGCAAACAGGCGATGGCGCTAGCAAGCAACAACGTGATGCTACCGGGCTCAGGAACACTTGCCACGCGGAAACCGAAATCATAGCTCTCGATTGACGGGAGGCCGTTGCCGCGGTCGGCCGCGGCCATGTGGTACGAGCCGTTGTCGAACGTCCCGCCACGAAAACCACGCAACGAACTAGTGATAGCCGTCTCATTCCACTCTAAAACATTCCCCCCCTGGTCGAACGTCCCGTAGGGGCTCTCCGAGTTCTCAAAGTCGCCTACAGGCGTGCGATAGTAGGGACTTCCAATCGTGTAACCGCCCGCATAGAAATTCGCGTTGTTGCCCGGATCAGCGCTGGGATTGCTTAGAACGTTGCTGGGCACGCTGTCGCTGCCGGTCGGGTAATCATAGTAGTTCCCTGTCACGCCGTCGTTCTTGTGGTACGCTGCCTTGTACCACTCGTCCTCGGTCGGGATAACCCATGTGGCGCTGGCCTTGCGCGTCACGGCCATCAGGGCCGCATTGCTGGTCGCGCCGTTGAGATAGTACGAGCCGTCCTCGGTCGTCGAGGCTCCCTGTGCGCCGGTCGGCTGGCCGTTGCTGAGCCAGTTGCAATACCGCGCCGCATCGCCCCAAGAAACGTAATTCACCGGCCGGTTCGCCCAGTCGCTGGACACGCTGTATTCGTAGCTGCCGGAAGTGCCGTTACGCTGGATCTTACAGCCAAGGGAGTGGAACCACATTTCCGTGTTGTACAGTCCGTAGGTGTCCGTCGCTGCCACGGCATTGAGGAACACTGCATACTGTCCGGCCGTGACCTCGAACTTACCGATCCGGTAATCGTAGCCAACCGCGCCGTAACTGCCGCCGTACCGTATGTCAGGCGCGTTGCCGACATTACCCACGGTGGCCCATAGAGCGGGGTCGCTCCAATTGTTCCAGTCGGTGGGCCATGCCGCGTGATCCCCACCTTGAGCAAAACTGGTAGTCAAGACCACTGCCGCCACCACCAAAACCATCCAATTCAGTTTGTGGCACATTGTATGTTTTCTCCTCGCTTCAGGTTAAAAAATCTTACAGGCAGGAAATCCCTGTCAGTTGAACTGTGGAAAATTGGCCCGTAGCAAACGAGCCATGTTAAAGAATGCACGCCGGGCGGTTCTGACACGATTCAATAACCGGATGTCCGTGTGCTAACGCTGCCTCTGGGCTTGCTGCCTTTGAATTAAAAGGACGCAACTAATGTACCATAGTCAACACTGTAATTAAAGCACCAGGAAGAGGGGGCGGGCGTTTTGGGGTGCTAACCGATTCGACACCCGTTTTGGCCGTTTTCTCGATGAGTGATCTTTTCGCCGTGGTGATCGATCTGTAAAAAACCCCCATGTCCAGATTAGTGGGCATGGGGGCAATAATTTGATAGGCGGTGGCCGGATGGGGCAGGGAGTCCGGCCCTAGAATGCCCATCGACTTTTAGCATAATCTAGGCCGGGTGCATGGCAAGATCGGTATTTTCCCTATCTCTGTTAAGTAGTCTACAACGGGTGTCAATGACACCTGATAGCCACATTTTTACACCTTTGTACACCTGAACATGGAAAATGTCAATGGTCAGAATAGTATCGTAAAACACGGCATTTATCGCATTTTGCGACTACTGTACAAGATTGCCTCCCTTGAATTTCAAGACTGCCGCCTTAGACCACTCGGCCACCCATCCTGCACAAGGACAATTATTATATTATGTCTACAAAATGCATGACAGGTCTGCCGTAGCGGCGTCTGGCCAAGATCGATCCAAAGCGGTATCTTTTATTTCAATCGGAAGATGTGTAAATTTCCACCGGTCCGCCTGCGGCGGATTAGCCGCCGGCTAACTGATATTGTTTTACTTGAAACTCGATAGGTAAATGTCAACGGATCAAAACCCACAGGCTACGCGGTTTTCCAGGACGAAGATCGTGGCCACCATTGGTCCGGCCTGCGAAAAGTTAGAGCAATTATCAGCCCTGATTAACGCCGGCGTGGACGTTTTTCGGCTGAACATGGCCCATGGGCAGCGCCAGGAGCACGAGGTCCGCTTGGCCGCCGTGCGCGAGGCTATCAAACAGACGGGCTGCCTGGTGGCGGTCTTGGCCGACCTGGCCGGACCAAAAATCCGCCTGGGCGAACTGCCCGGGGGACAAAAGGTTCTGCAAGCCAATACACGCGTGCGTTTCGTGCGGGCCACGGCCGCCCGGCAGGCCGAGGAACTGGTCACCACTTACGAACCCCTGATTGATGAACTGGCGGTCGGCGACCGGGTAATGCTCGCCGACGGCACGGTCAGACTGATCGTGGAAGGGCGCGGCGCGGATTACGCTGAATGCCGAGTGGTGCAGCCGGGCCTGATTCGCAGCCGGCAGGGAGTGAATTTGCCCGGGGTCAAATTAAGCGTTCCCACTCTGGGTCCGGCCGACCGCGATAACGCCCTTTGGGCCGCGCACAACGGCATCGACTTTATCGGTCTGAGTTTTGTGCGCTCGGCCGCGGACGTGCAGGAGTTAAAATCGCTCCTGTCCGCTGAAGCGACCACCCCACAGGTGATCGCCAAGATCGAAAAGCCCGAGGCCTTGGACCACTTGGAAGAAATCGTGGCGGCGGCCGACGGCGTGATGGTCGCCCGGGGCGACCTGGGCGTGGAAACCGATATCGCGCGCGTGGCCCTGCTACAAAATCAAATCGTCAGCGCCTGTAATCGGCAGCGCAAACCGGTGATTGTCGCCACCCAAATGCTCGATAGCATGCAGCACAGCCTGCTTCCCACGCGCGCGGAAGTGACCGACGTGGCCAACGCGATCCTCGACGGGGCCGACGCCTGCATGCTCTCCGGCGAGACGGCCATCGGCGAGTATCCGCTGGATGCGGTCGCCATGATGCACCGCATTGCCGTGGCAACCGAGTCTATGCTGCCGCGCTCCGGACCTGCATCGGACGGGGCGTCAAAAACCTCGGGCGTAAATCCCATAACCCAAGCGATTGTCGACGCTGCCGGACAGATCGCCCAACAGGTAAACGCCAAATTAGTCGCGGTGGCCAGCCAAAGCGGCAGGACGGCCTTGGCGTTGTCGAAAAATCGCAATTCAGTGCCCACCCTGGGCGTCAGCGATTCAGAGGCGACTCTGCGGCGCATGTGCCTGTATTGGGGCGTGCTGCCCTTGCCCGGGCGCCTGTGGCCGATCGGGCGGCGCTGTTGAAATTTGTCACTCGCCGAGGACGACAGGAAGGTTATCTCAAACCTGGCGACCGGATCATACTGCTCACCGGCACCGGTTTGACCCCCAGCTCACATAATGCCATCGTGGTCCATGAGTTAGGGGATAGAGGATAGGGAATAGGGGGAAAGGCTGGAGGTTGGCGGCCGGAGGAAAGGATGAAGGATGAGGGATGAAGGATGAATCAGGAACGCAGAACTGTAAACTGTAAACTCATAAATCCGCTTGCGGTTTCACACTGTACACTGACCACCGACCACAGTCCACTAACCAGTATCCCCTAAAAGCATGCTTGTCCTTGGAACCGCGAATCGAAAGAAGGGGCGGGAATTGGCCGACTTGTTCCTACCCGTGCAAATGGACCTAAAAACGCTGGCCGATTTTCCCGTCGTGGTTCCAGTGCCCGAAGACGGCCAAACCTTTGCCGCCAATGCCGTACTAAAGGCAGTCGGATACGCCCGGCAACTGCATCATTGGGTGTTGGCCGACGACAGCGGGCTATTGGTCGACGCCCTAAACGGCGAGCCGGGAGTGCTTTCCGCCCGCTTTGCCGGATGCGATGCCAGGGATGACGACAATAACCGCCTTTTGCTTAAGCGGTTGGGCGATATGCCTAGCGAAAAGCGATCGGCTCGATTTGTCTGTCACATGGCCTTGGCCGATCCTCAGGGCAAGATCCTGGCCGAGAGCGAAGCGGCGTGTCGCGGGCGGATCCTTTTCGAGCCCCGGGGAAGCAACGGCTTCGGCTATGATCCGTTGTTCGAGATTGTCGAATATCACCGCTCGTTCGCCGAATTCGGGCTGCTGGTAAAAGCTTGTTTGAGTCATCGAGCCCGGGCAGCGCGGCTGTTGGCGCCGAGATTAATGGAATTGGTCGATTCGGGCAAAATGGCGAATGTGTAAGGGGCAGGAAGATAAAACATTATCCATTTATGTTACTCAACTAAACTGCCTGGAGTATCCGTCCCGTGAAGCATGACGTAGACGAATTTTCCGAACCATCGGTATTGTAATGGAAAAGCGTAGCCGAACTGCTTGCCAAGGGGATCGGTAATTTACCCAAAGGTTCGCTAATCGGCATGCTTGTCGGCGGCGTCGTGGGCATTTTGATTTCCCTGGCCGAAGAGTTTTTGCCCAAACGCTATATTAAGTGGATCCCCTCGGCCATGGGCTTGGGCATCGCGGGCGTGATCCCGGCCTATAGTTCCATCTCCATGTTTATTGGCGCGTTTGCGGCCTGGAGTTGGCTGAAAATCCATAACAAAAGTGCGGAAGATTATACCATTCCCGGCTCCTCCGGGCTGATTGCCGGCGAATCCCTGACCGGCATGGCAATTAATTTTTGGAAGGCAGCGCCCGCCATCGGCGCCGCCGGCCTGGCGACTCTTCTTCGGCGGTTAGATGCAAGCATCCATTTTTTTGCTGCCTTTTCTTCCAATTATTATCCGACCCGTCTTTTCATCCTTGAGAAATCGGACTAGAATCCAGTTTTGGCGACAGAAACGCCTTTTCCTGGGGTCATTCGGCCGTGAATCTAACGGCCGTGTTTCGCAGTCGTCTAATGATGGAAGAACTTTTTTGGAACTCTTTCGAGGATTATTCATTTTTTATTTTTCGGCCTGTTTCGGACAGCGTGAAGTCTGCGCACCCGAATAGGCTGATCATCAAACAGGTACCGTAGCGATGCATAATCGCTACACGGGGCCAGGACCATACGCCGATAAACCTCCGGTGTATGTCGCCTGGCCCCAATTGTTTTATAACAAACAGGTACTCTAACTCGATCTGGGCGTTTGTACTTCCGAAACCGGGTTTTGGAACGAGGTAAGTTCACGGCGGGATAGCAGATCATGCGATGATTATTACATATGGATTGTATTATGTTTCCCGTGTCTGAATTTCGAGCAGAACGACATAAAACACCGTAAAACTCGATCGGCCGCGGGAGTTGATCGTGGCCTGCCCGCCCCTGCGCAGCAACATCAATCTTTCCCGGATTGTCAGGGCGGCAGGCTGCTGCGGAGTAACACGGGTAATCTGTTGCGGTAACGCCAAGGTAACGGGAAAAATCGCCCGGGATGCCTGCGAGGCGATCGAGATCGAAGTTCATCGCACCTTGCCCCCGGTGCTCAAAAAGCTCCGCGAACAGGGATATCAGCTGGTCGGCCTGGAGCAGACGAGCAATTCCCAGTTGCTCTATGGGTTTCTTTTTCAGCGACGAACGGTTTTAGTGGTGGGTAACGAACGGCTGGGCATCGAAGACGAGGTGCTCAGGCTTCTGGATCATACCGTGGAAATACCCGTTTACGGCCTGCCTTACGCCCATAATGCCGCCACTGCCGCTGCCATGGCGATTTACGAATACTGTCGGCAATACCCACATGGATAGTGGGCGGTGGGCAGCGGACGGTGGGCAATGCGAAATTGCAAGCGATTTTGTTCATCCTTCATAATTCATCCTTCATCCTTTTACACATTCTTCCTCCCTCCCTTGCTGTTATTGCTTATGAAGGATAAATTAGCGGGGTTTGGGCAATTATTAATTGGTGATTTACTATTTACAGCGACTTTATTGAGGATTTTTTACAGTGCCAGCGACTTGCGTGGTTGGTTTGCAGTGGGGAGACGAGGCCAAAGGGAAGATCGTCGATTTGCTGACCGAGCAACATGATATCGTGGTCCGCTATCAAGGCGGCGCCAATGCCGGCCATACCGTGGTCAGGGAAGGGCAGACTTTCAAGCTTTCCCTGGTTCCCAGCGGCATTTTTCGCCCCCAGGTGCAATGTGTGATTGCCAACGGCGTAGTGGTCAATCCAGCCAGTTTATTGGCGGAAATAGCAGGATTGATCAGCCGGGGAGTCAAGGTTGCCGAAAACCTGATGGTCAGCGATCGCTCTCACGTCATTTTTCCCTGGCATATTGAAGAAGACAAGCTGCTCGATCAGCAATGCGCATCGGGCGAGGCGATCGGCACCACCCAACGAGGCATTGGCCCCTGTTATAGCGACAAGGTCGGCCGTTCCCTGGCCGTGCAGCTTTGGCGATATGTATCGGCCCGACTTTTGCCAGCGGATCGAAAAAATCGTCCAAGTGAAAAATCAAATTTTTTCCTGTTTTGCCTCGACTGCGGCGTGCAAACCGCTTAACGCCCAAGAAATCTTTCAGCAGTATCAGGCGTATGCCCAAGGGCTTAAATCATACGTGGCCGATACCACGACTTATCTGCTGGATGCCTTGGAATCGGGCAAGCGCGTGCTTTTTGAAGGGGCCCAGGGAAGCATGCTGGATATCGATCACGGCACGTTTCCCTTTGTCACTAGCAGTAACAGTTCAGGCGTAGGGGTATCGGCCGGTTCGGGCGTGCCGAGCCGATACATTACCAAGGTGATCGGCATCATCAAGGCGTACACTACCCGGGTCGGCGGCGGTCCGTTCCCCACCGAGCAAGATAACGCCATTGGCCAGCACATCCGCGAGCGGGGCAACGAATACGGCACCGTCACCCGGCGGCCGCGTCGCTGCGGCTGGTTCGACGCCGTGGCCGTTCGATACGCGACCCGCCTCGGCGGCGTGGATGCGCTCTGCATTATGCTGTTGGACGTGCTTAGCCAGTTGCCCGAGCTTAAAATCTGCATTGCTTATGAATTGGACGGCCAACGCACCACCCATTTCCCCAGCCACGTGGACGATTTGCGCCGCGTGACGCCGATTTATGAAACATTGCCCGGCTGGCAAACGGAAATCAGTCATCTACGCCACGTCCGCGACTTGCCCGTTAACGCCCGGCGATATCTCGACCGTATCAGCCAACTTATCGGCCGGCCCGGGGAGATAATCTCCGTGGGCGCGGACCGAAAACAGACCATTATGGTGAAGGATGAAGGATGAAGGATGAATAAAAATCCCCTATCCCCTATCCCCGATTCCCTATCCCCTAAGGATGTACCGCGGGAAAAAATGCCCCGGCACATTGCCGTGATCATGGATGGCAACGGGCGTTGGGCCCAGCAAAAAGGATTGCCGCGCATCGAAGGCCATCAGCAAGGCGTGGAAAGTGTGCGCCGCATTACCGAAGAATGCGTGCGACTAGGCATCGAACAACTCACCCTATATTGCCTATCCAGTGAGAATTGGAAACGGCCCGCGGATGAACTCGATTTTCTTCTGGAATTGCTGCAAAAATATATGTCCCAACAGCGGGACAAGATTATGGACCATAATATCCGCGTGTCCGTAATCGGCCGGCGCGAGGGACTTTCGGAAAGCGTACTTCAAGAAATCGATAAAACCGTGGAGCTGAGCCGCTCGAATACCGGGCTGAAGGTTTGCCTGGCGATCAACTACGGCAGCCGGGCGGAATTGGTCGACGCGATGCGACGCATCGCGGAGGAGGTTCGCCGCGGACGTCTCGATCCGGCGGAGATCAACGAAGCCACTATCGACGGACACCTGTATACGGCCGGCATGAGCGAACCGGATCTCTTGATCCGCACGGCCGGCGAGATGCGGATCAGCAATTTCCTTTTATGGCAAATCAGTTACGCGGAAATCTGGGTCGCCGACTGCTGTTGGCCCGACTTCGACGAGGAGCAATTACACGAAGCCCTCCGCGGTTACGCCGCCCGCGATCGAAGGTTTGGAGGTTTGTCAAAACAGTGAAGAGTGAAGAGTAGCAGGACTTTGAAAGTCGTCCTACGTGGTTTAGCCGCGACCGGGCACCATCGGGCACCAGGCGAAGCCTGGTCGGCATGGTCGGGTCGGTCGGGGAGAGCGTGTTATGGGCGATGAGCGTTGGGCGGTTAACTACCCGCCTTGAATCAGGTCGATAGTTGGTGGTAATATTGCATATCCTAAAAAACCCGGCTTGCCCAGGATGAGATTCCCGGCGCCATCGAGAGGGATGATATTCGAAAGGTTTGCCATGGTATTATTAAGCGGTTTTGAGCAAATCGTACGGCAGAATGAGCCGCTGGCAATGCACACCTGGTTCCAAATCGGCGGGCCGGCCACATATTTCAGCGAGCCGGAAACAGCGGAGCAATTAATCGACCTGATCCGCCGCTGTCATGCCGAAGGCGTAGAGGTAAAGATGTTGGGTCGGGGATCGAACATTTTGGTGCGCGATGAAGGCTTCAAAGGGATGGTAGTACACCTTTCCGCCCCGGCCTTCTGCAACATCAAGATCGAGGGCAGTTCGGTAATCGCCGGCGGCGGCGCCCTCTTGGGTCGCGTGGTAACCAGCACGGTGCATCGCGGGCTGGCCGGCCTGGAAATCCTGATCGGCATTCCCGGCACCGTCGGCGGCGCGGTTCGCGGCAATGCCAACACGCGGAGCGGCAGCATCGGGCAGTGGACCATCCAGGCCACGGTCATCTCCAGCAGCGGCGAAGTCTCCCAACGGCAAGCCGACGAACTCGAATTCGGCTTCGACCAAAACAATCTCGACGATCTGGCGATCCTGGAGGCCAGTTGCCAACTCGAGGAAGACAATCCCCAGGAATTGGCCAAACGCATGCAAAAACAATGGATCCTCAAAAGGGCTTCACAGCCCATGGGCCATCAGTGCGCCGGCTATGTGTTTAAGAATCCCCGCGGCACCAGCGCCGGCGAGTTGATCGACGCGGCCGGGCTGAAAGGCACGCGCATCGGCGGCGCGGTGGTCAGCGACCGCCACGCTAATTTCATCGTCGCCGAGCCGGAATGCACCAGCGAGGACGTGCTCCGCCTGATCGACCTGGTGCGCGATCAAGTGCTCCAGCGCCTGGGCGTGGAACTGGAACCGGCCCTGGAAATCTGGTAAACGGCTTCTTCTCAATTTATGAGCGCGGCAAAAAAGAACTCCTCTGCGGCATCTGCGAAACGGCCCCAGGATATTCCACCACGACATTTCAGTGGAATAAAGACGCTGATATTGTGCGTCTTGCTGGTGGGAATATTTATTGCCTGTGCTTACGTGGCCTGGCGGCGGATAAGTCCTAGAGTATTGGCCTCGCTGGAGTACGTGCTTGGGCCGCAAAAGCTCGAAATCACGCCGCTTCCTCCCTGGATTCATACTGATATCAGCGGGGAAATATATCGCGATTTAAGCCGCAACGGGCCGCCGTCGATCATGGACGAAGACCTGGTCGAGCGGGTGCACGCCGCCTTTTTGCGGCATCCTTGGGTAGCCAAGGTAGGGCAAGTGAGCAAGCAAAATCCGCCGCCTAAAGTGAAGGTGGAGCTGATTTACCGGCGCCCGGTTTGCATGGTCGAAGTCGCCGCCGGATTGCTGCCCGTGGACGCCGAAGCCGCGCTTCTGCCCACGGCCGATTTCACGCCGCCCGAGGCGGCCAAGTATCCGCGACTTATTGGTGTTGATCGCGGTCCGCTGGGCGGAGCAGGCGCCCGTTGGGGCGATAGCCGCGTGGCCGGCGGGGCGGAAATCGCCAGTGCCTTGTTGCCCCTCTGGGAAAAACTCGAACTGCAACACATCGCCCCAATTTTGCCCGCCGAAACGCGCAGCGAAAACACGCCAGCCGCCACGGCCAACTCTGCTCGCTGGGGTGAATATTCCTTTGTTATTATCAGCCGCAAAGGGATGAGAATTCTGTGGGGACCTTCGCCGGCCACTAAGGCCCCCGGCGAACTGAGCCCGGAGCAAAAGGTCAAAAAACTGGAACAGTTCGTGGCTGAACACGGCGCCCTGGACTATCCCCAGGGACCGCGTGAATTGGATTTGCGTCAGCCCTAGCGCGAAGCAGCCACAGGGACCTTTTTGTGTGTTGCACTTCGCATCTGGTCCTTGATCTCTTCTCGAACCACCGGCAAATCCTGCGGGGCTTCCACTCCGATGCGTACTATCCCCTGGGCAACCCTGACCACGGTTACTGATATATTGTCGCCGATAAAAATTTTCTCGCCGACTTTTCGCGAAAGAACGAGCATGATTTCCCTTCCAATAGGAATCACATCAAAACCCAACATAAGTGGGTTTATCCGCACAAACTCCAAGCCTCTAATTCGGCGTATTAAAACATACTAGCAATGCTAGCACAATTGTGCAAGGGATTTTTTTATATCACGAATTAAAGCAAAAAATCCCGGATCCGGAGCAGTTTTGATCGCCCGATTACCATCAGCCCGATTTGAAGCAACGAGATGTGAATTTGGGGTACTCCAGGCACACTTTCGTTATATTGCTTAATTAGCCCAAATTCACAATAAAATCATTTTTCTTCAATATTGCTCGAATAAAGACATGTTTTATCATTGGCAAACACAATGAATCAGGCGTGTCGGGCTACTGGAAAAAGGACAACGTTTACGATATTTTAAGTTGTTTATGGAAAATGATGGCCTGATCCTTGCGGGGAACTAACCATGTACGATGGCGTCGAACTGTACAATGCCATTCTCACCGGGAACGCCAAGAAGGCGGAAGAAGTAACCAAAGCGGCTTTGGCCGAGAAGGCCGATCCCACGGAACTGGTGCATAAATACATGATTCCGGCCATGGATGAAGTCGGCAAACGTTTCGAGTGCAACGAGTATTTCGTGCCGGAATTGCTGATTGCCGCCCGGGCGATGAAGACCGCTCTGGAGTTGATCACGCCGCACTTGGTGGCCCAGGGAGCGGAACCGCTGGGCCGGGTGGTCATTGGCACGGTGCAAGGCGATTTGCACGACATCGGCAAAAATCTGGTGGCTTCGATGCTCGAAGGCGGCGGATTCCAAGTGATCGACCTGGGCGTGGACGTGCCGCCGGAAAAATTCGTCGAAGCCGCCCAGGAAAAAGCCGGCACCATCGTGGCCCTTTCCGCGCTGTTGACCACCACCATGGTGATGATGAAAAATGTCATCCAGGCCCTGGAGGAAGTAGGCATCCGCGACAAGACCAGGGTGATCATCGGCGGCGCGCCATCACCCAGCGCTATGCCGACGAAATCGGCGCCGACGGTTACGGGGACAGCGCCACCGCGGCCGTATCCTTGGCGCGGAAACTGGTGGCCTCGCTGAATTAATGCCCATCGCCTATTCCCGCTCCCCTGCGGGTCGCGGCTAAACAAAAAACCACTGCCCACTGTACACTGCCCACTTTTTTCAATCCCTGAGTCCCGATTCCCCCAAATCCAATACTGATAACTGAAAACTGATCGCTGAAAATGGCTTCCAACGACGGGGTTACTTTTCGCGAGATGATCACCGGCGAGCCATTTTATTACGGCGTCGAGGTGGTTACTACTCGCGGTTTACCGCTTGCCGATACTCCCGGCAATCTGGCCGCCTTTGCTGAGGATTTGTTAAGCGATCCGCGCGTGGGTTGGATTTCGATCACCGACAATCCCGGCGGCGGCCCCATGCTTCCGCCCGACTGGCTGGCCGCAACGCTGATGGATCGACGCGAAAGGGTCGTGTTGCACATGGCCTGCAAGGATCTCAACCGCAACGGCCTGGAAGCCGCCGCCTGGCGCTATGCCGCGCAAGGATTCAACAACCTGCTGGCCATTACCGGCGATTATCCCACTACCGGTTTCGGCGGCCTGGCCGAGCCCGTGTTCGACTTGGACTCGCTAGGGCTGATCGCCATGCTGCGGGCAATGAACGACGGGCTGCAAGTTCCCGGACGCACGGGCAAGCTGGAAACGCTGGCCAAAACCAATTTTTTCATCGGCTGCGTGGTTTCGCCTTTCAAGCGTCACGAGCGCGAGCTTCTGCCGCAATTTTTCAAACTCGTGCGCAAGATCGCCTGCGGCGCAGAATGGGTGATTCCGCAACTGGGCTACGACATGCGCAAGTTCCACGAAGTGAAACTCTTCCTGGAATCGCGCGGCGTCAATGTGCCGCTGATCGGCAACGTGTATTTGCTTTCCCGGGCCGTGGCCAAGATGTTCCACAGCGGCAAACTGGCCGGCTGCGTGGTGACCGATAAGCTGCTGGAAACCGTGGAAAAATTCGCCGCCGGAGCGGATAAAGGCAAAAACTTTTTTCTCGAACTGGCCGCCAAGCAGTTGGCCGTGTTTAAGGGCTTGGGATTTGCCGCGGGCTATATCGGCGGCATGGCCAAGGCCGAAACGTTCGGCAAGATCATCGACACGGCCAAAAGTTTCGGACCCAACGATTGGCGCGATTTTATCAAGGAAATCCAGTATTCCCAGCCCGGCGAATTCTTCCTCTTCGAACACGACCCGTACACGGGTTTGAGCGATTCCCGCTCCATCAACCGGGAATACCTCGACTCGTTGCAGAATCCTCGGAAATCGAAGGAAGTAACCCTCACTTACCGGCTTTCCCGCCTGATCCACAGTTTGGCTTTTACCCGCGACAAGGCTTTGTATCCGATATTGAAAAGGATTTTTGCCCGTTGGGATAAAAAGCCCGGCTTCATCAGCCGCATGGCCTATTCGATGGAAAAAGCATCCAAGCTGATGATGTACGGCTGCCAAGACTGCGGCGATTGCAGCCTGCCCGAATGCGCCTATATTTGTCCCAAAAAATGGTGCTCCAAGTGCGGACGCAACGGCCCTTGCGGCGGTTCAGCGGACGGGCGCTGCGAATTGGACGACAAAGAATGCCTCTGGGCGCGGATTTACGAGCGCCTGAAATATTACGGCGAGTCGGAACAAATGCTCGAAGGCCCGGTAACCTTGTACAACGCGACGCTTAAAAATACTTCGTCCTGGGCAAATATGTTTCTCGATCGCGACCATCACGCCTTTGGAAAAGAGGGGGATAGGGACTAGGGGATTAGGTATGTTTAAACAAACACTGTCCGCCGCCCACCGCCCACTGCCCACTTCTTTCTCATGACCATTAAGCATCTTACTCAGAGCCTGATTAACAAAATCGCCGCGGGCGAGGTGATCGAGCGACCGTCTAGCGTCGTAAAGGAGTTGATGGAAAACGCCATCGACGCCGGGGCCGCGCGCATTGACGTGGCCGTGGAAAAAGGCGGCTTGGAAATGATCCGCGTGGTCGATAACGGCTGCGGAATCGGGGCCGAGGAACTGCCGCTGGCCGTAGCGAGCCATGCTACGAGCAAGATCGCCGAGGCAGAGGACCTTTATCGCGTGGGCTCGTTGGGCTTCAGGGGCGAGGCCCTGGCCTCGATTGCCGAGGTGAGCCGCCTGGTGCTGCGAAGTCGAACAGGAGAGGCGGCAGGCGGGGCGGAATTGGAAGTCATGGGCGGCAGGGTCGGCAAGGCTGCGCCCTGCGGCTGTCCGGTCGGTACGGCAGTCGAAGTTTATAATCTCTTCTTTAACACGCCGGTGCGGCGGAAATTCTTGCGTTCCATTCAGACCGAATTCGGGCACGTGGCCGAGGCGTTTACCCGATTGGCGCTGGCTGCGCCGCAAGTGCATTTTACGCTCAGGCACAATAACAAAGCGGTTTTCGAGTTGGCTGCGTCCGACGGCCTGCTGGAGCGGATCGCCCGGTTTTTCGGTCGGGAGTTGACGGACAATCTGATTTGGGTGGAAAGTATAGACGGCAGTGTGAAAATTTCCGGCTATGCGGCCCATCCCAGCCAGAGCCGCAGTCATAATCGCATGCAATATTTTTTCCTTAACGGCCGGTATATTCGCGATCGCTCGCTGCAACACGCCTTGGGCGAGGCTTATCGCGGATTGCTTTTGACCGGGCGCTACCCGATCGCTTTTTTTATCCTGCAAATGCCGCCGGAACTGGTCGACGTGAACGTGCATCCCACCAAATTGGAAGTCCGCTTTCAGGATTCGGGCCGGCTTTACAGCCAGTTGCTTGCCACGCTGCGCAGCAAATTTCTCACCACTGATCTTAACACCCGGGTGCAAACCGCCGCTGCGGACTCATTGGCGAACTCAGGTCCAGGCGGCGGCGGACCGTTCGGCGGCGAGGATCCCACAGGCGGTCACGATGTTGTTCGGGCAGAACAATTGCGCCGTGAGTTGGTCGATTGGGCAAAAGGCAAAGTTGCCGCGTGGGATGCGGCCGATGCCGCCGACACGGATGCCACCGCGCGGACGGCGCACTTCGGCGAACCACAAGGCAGCGAGAGAAAACCGCTAGGGCTTTATCGCTTGCAGAGCCCATACACGGCGCATGAGATACATTCGCCGGAACCGCCTGCGACACTGAAGTGCTTGCCCGGGCAAACCGGAAGAGAGATCTCCATTGCGGAAGACACATCAAAACATCCAGCGCGGCCGGCCTTGCAAGTGCACAATCGCTACCTGGTGACCGAGACCGACGAGGGCGTGATGGTTATCGACCAACACGCTTTGCATGAACGCATTTTGTACGAACAGTTCCGGCATCGCCTCAGCACGGGAACCATAGAGACGCAAAGTCTGCTGGCGCCCGAGCCAGTGGATCTGACCGCGGCTGAATCGGCCGCGGCCCTGGAGAATCGCGATTTATTGGCCCGCCTGGGCCTGAAGATCGAACCGTTTGGGGGCGACACGATACTCGTTGTCGGCTATCCGGCGATGCTGGCGAACATCAATCCCGGGGAACTACTGCGGGAATTGCTGGAGCGGCTGATTTCCGGCGGCAAGCAGCCTGAGCGGCGCGATCTGCTGGATGATTTGATGCATGCCATCGCCTGCAAAGCGGCCATCAAGGCGGGCGATCGGCTCACGCCGGAAGAAATTGCCGCGCTCTTGGAACAGCGTCACTTGGTCGACGACGCGCACCACTGCCCGCACGGTCGGCCCACGGCGCTGGTCTTCACGCGCGAGGAACTCGACCGGCAATTCAAGCGGGTGTGAATGAAGGAATTGGGGATTAAGGATTGGTAATTAGTACGGTGGACTGTGGGCGGTGGAGAATCGCACCCCGCCAAGAATTTGCCGATATCCTGAGATTGACTTTCAAATTGCTGGAGGATGCCGCACGGTGGAAGCCCGATTGCCCTCCCGACAAGCTACGCCGCGGGTGGCGCGGGCATCTTGCCCGTGCTGCAGGCTGAGCACTGGCGAGACGCCAGTGACACGCCGCAGAGATTCTTCGCTGCGCTCAGAATGACATGATCCCTAAACAGCCAAAGATTATCGCGCCCGGTGCGCCGCGTGCAATTGGGCCCGGCTTTGCGTCACGGCGCGATCGCGGATGGCCATCAGTTCGGACGTATTACTGGGCTTGATCTGCGCCGCATGGAGTTGTTCCAGGGCCACTGCTTCATCGAGTTCGCTCGCCGGCAAGGCCCGATTGGTAATAATCGTAACCGCGTCCTCAAGCACTTCTACGAATCCGCCCTCGACATAGTACCGATCCACTTGGTCAGCTTGGGTAATTCTCATTTCGCCATAGCCCAAGCGACCGATAAAAGGCCGATGACGCGGGGCAATGCCCAGCTCGCCGTCGTACAGCGTGACGACGACAAAATCAGCCGGCTTTTGGAGCACGGTGCGCTCAGGGGTGACGACGATGCATTGGATTTGAGACATTAGGGGTCAGGGGTCAGGGGCCGCAAACGGTTTCATTGATTTATTCATCATGCATTACTCAGCATTCTGCATTCATCCTTCATCCTTATTATTGTTTTCCCGCGGCTATTTTCTTGGCTTGTTCTTCGGCCTGTTCAATGGGGCCGACGTACATAAAGGCTTGTTCGGGCAGGTGGTCCCACTTGCCGTCGGAGATTTCCTCGAAGCTGCGAATGGTATCGGCCAGGGGCGTAATTTCGCCCGGCTTGCCGGTAAAGACCTCGGCCACCAAAAACGGCTGCGAGAGGAAGCGTTCCATGCGCCGTGCGCGATGGACCACGAGTTTGTCGGCCTCGCTCAGCTCGTCCACGCCGAGGATGGCGATGATGTCCTGCAATTCGCGATAGCGCTGGAGGGTCACTTGCACTTTTCGGGCGCAGTCGTAATGCCGTTGGCCCACGTATTGTGGATCCAAGATTCGGCTGGCTGAGGCCAGCGGATCGACGGCCGGATAAATGCCTTTTTCGCTGATGGCCCGTTCCAGGTAGATGAAAGCGTCGAGTTGGGCGAACGCGGCGGCCGGGGCCGGGTCGGTGGGATCGTCGGCGGGCACGTACACGGCCTGCACCGAGGTAATGGCGCCCTTACTGGTCGAGGCGATCCGTTCTTGCAACTGGCCCATTTCGGTGGCCAGCGTGGGCTGGTAACCCACGGCAGACGGCATGCGGCCCAGCAGCGCGGAGACTTCGCTGCCGGCCTGCGAAAAACGGAAGATATTATCAATAAACAAGAGCACGTCCGCGCCGGTGGTGTCGCGGAAGTATTCGGCCATGGTCAGCGCCGAAAGCCCCACGCGCAACCGGGCCCCCGGCGGCTCGTTCATCTGACCGAAGACCATGCAGGTTTGCGAGAGCACGTTGCGCCCGGTGTCGCCGATCTTGGCGTGCTGCATTTCCAGCCAGAGGTCGTTGCCTTCGCGGGTGCGCTCGCCGACGCCGGCAAAAACCGAGTATCCGCCGTGAGACGTGGCGATCCGCGCGATCAGCTCGGTGAGGATCACGGTTTTCCCCAAACCGGCGCCGCCGAAGAGGCCCGCCTTGCCGCCGCGCACAAAGGGCGTCAGCAGGTCGATCACCTTGATGCCGGTTTCAAATACTTCGGTCTTGGTCGATAGATCGGTGACCGGGGGCGATTCGCGATGGATGGGCCAGTAGTCGTCGGCCTGGACCGGCCCGAGAGCGTCGATCGGTTCGCCGAGGAGATTAAACACCCGGCCCAGCGTGGCTTTGCCCACGGGCACGCGCACCGGCGAGCGCGGTATCAAGGCAATCCATGCCGCGGACCATGCCGTCGGTGTTGCCCAGAGCCACGCAGCGCACCCGACCGCCGCCGAGGTGCTGCTGCACCTCGCCGGTAAGATCGAGCTTGATCCCCTTGTGATCGCTGACCACTTTGACGGCGTTATAAATAGCCGGCAAGTGATTCTCGGGAAACTCGACGTCGAAGGTCGAGCCGATGATCTGGCTGACGTGTCCGATGTTATTTTTCTGCTCCGTTTTGGTTGCAGTTACTGTAGACATGGCTTTAATGAGTTATATGGTATGGGTGACTAGTTAGTTGATGTTCCATTGCAAATCGAAAAATTGCAATTTGCAGTATTTGTTCGTTAATTTTCACTACTTCTCTAACGCCTCCGCGCCGCCGATGATTTCCAGCAGTTCGCCGGTAATCTGTCCTTGGCGGGCGCGGTTGTAGGCCATGGACAGGTTGGCGATCATGGTATCGGCGTTTTCCGTGGCGGCCTTCATGGCTATCATGCGGGCGATCTGCTCGCTTACGGCGGCATCCAGGAAACATTTAAATAGTTTTGCTCGGAAACTCGCCGGTACAAGCTCGTCCAATATGCTTTCGGCAGACGGTAGAAACTCATATGGCGTTTCAGCAACAAAGGATTCTTCCGCAGTCGCTCCTTCCAATTTGGCCAGTGGTAAAAGGGTTTCCACCAGGGCGTATTGGCGGCTGGAACTTTCGAATTTGGTATAAGCCACATCCAGGCGGTCGAGTTTGCCGGCCAGAAAATCATCCAAGTAGCGGCGGGCCAGAACGTCGACTTGCTCGAAGGCGGGTTTGTCCTCGAAATGCGTAAATCGCTCGTCCGGCTGGACCCCGCGAAAACGGAAAAACGACACGCCGCGCTTGCCCGATACTTCCAAACGCACCTGGGGGCCCTGTTCTTTTAGTTCTTTCATGCGCGAGTAAGCCAGGCGCAGCACGCTGGAGTTGTATCCGGCGCACAGTCCCCGGTTGGACGTAAGCACCAGCAAGATCGCCTGCTTTGTTTCCGGCCGCGGCGCCAACAGCGGGTGCGATACTTCTATACCCCCGCGTATAAGGTGGCCCACCAGCTTGGTGATTTGTTTGGTATAGGCCGTGGCGGCGATGGCCCGATCCATGGCCCGCTTGAACCGCGCCGTGGAGATCAACTCCATAGTGCGCGTAATCTTGCGGATGTTCCTGATCGACTTGCGGCGTTTATCAAACGTTTTGGCTTTGGCCATGAGGAAGTTTTCAGTTTTTCAGCAATTTTCAATTTGCATTTTGCAATTTTCAATTTGCAATATTTTATTATACGGTTACGGTCTGCTTGGAGTGTTCCGCGGCGTAGCGTGCTTGGAACTCCGCAAGGGCCTGGTCTATGGCCGCCGCTGTAGCTTCGTCCATTTGTCTGGAGTCGGTGATCTTTTTCCAGAGATCGGCTTTTTCCTCGCGGATGAATTTCAGGAAGCCCTGTTCCCAAGCATGAACTTCGTTAATGGGAATCTTGTCCAAGTGGCCGCGGGTGCCGGCATAGATGCTCAAAATCTGGTCGGTCACGTGCATGGGCTGATATAGACCTTGCTTGAGGAGTTCGGTCATGCGGTAACCGCGGTCCAGTCGGGCTTGCGTGGCGGGATCCAAATCGGTACCCAGTTGGGCGAAGGCTTCCAATTCGCGGAAGGAGGCCAGATCGAGGCGCAGGCCGCCGGCGACTTTTTTCATGGCCGGCACTTGCGCCGCCCCGCCCACGCGCGACACCGAAATACCCACGTTCATGGCCGGGCGCTGACCGGCGAAGAACAGATCGGGCTGGAGATAAATTTGTCCGTCGGTGATGGAGATCACGTTGGTGGGAATATAGGCCGACACTTCGCCTTCCAATGTTTCCACGATCGGCAGGGCCGTCAGCGAGCCGGCGCCCAGTTCATCGCTGAGTTTGGCCGCGCGTTCCAGCAGCCGGCTGTGGCAATAGAAAATGTCACCCGGATATGCTTCGCGTCCCGGCGGGCGGCGCAGTAACAGCGCCAGTTGCCGATATGCCTGGGCCTGCTTGGAAAGGTCGTCGTAGATCACCAAAGTATCGCCGCCTTTGTAAGTGAAAAATTCGGCCATGGCGCAGCCGGCATAAGGGGCGATATATTGCAAGGGGGCGGGATCGCTGGCCCCGGCCACGACCACCGTGGTATAGTCCATGGCGTTGTGCTTGCGCAGCATCTCGATCAGCCCGGCCACGGTCGATTCCTTCTGGCCGATGGCCACGTAGAAGCAGTTTACGCCGGCGCCTTTTTGATTGATGATCGTGTCGATGCAGATGGCGGTCTTGCCGGTTTTGCGGTCGCCGATGATCAATTCCCGCTGACCGCGGCCGATGGGGGTCATCGAGTCGATGGCCTTGATACCGGTTTGCAGGGGCTGCTTGACGGGCTGGCGCTGGGCCACGCCCGGGGCGTTGGATTCCACCAGCCTGCGCTCGGTGAAGACAATCGGTCCGCGCCCGTCCAACGGATTGCCTAGCGGATCGATCACCCGGCCCAGCACGGCCTCGCCCACGGGCACAGAAAGCAACCGGCCGGTGCTGCGCACTTCGTCGCCCTCGTTGATTTTCAGGTAATCCCCCAGGATGATCACACCCACCGAATTTTCTTCGAGGTTGAAGGCCAACCCGAAGATTTCGCCGGGAAACTCGATCATCTCTCCGGACATCACGCCGGACAGCCCGTAAATCCGCGCGATGCCGTCGCCCAGTTCGATCACCCGGCCGACCTCGCGGACGTCCATCCGGGATTCGAACTGTTCAATTTCCTGCTGAATTACGGAAGCGATCTCGTCGGCTTTGAATTTCATGGGCGCTCCTATCCATCATCTGTTGACGAATGATTTTCAATTGATTGGCGATCGAACCATCGTAGACGGTGTCGCCGAGACGAAGAACCGCGCCGCCGATCAGCCCTGGATCAGTGTCGATTTCCAGGACCGGCTCGCCGGCGAGTTTTCCACGTAATGCGATGCGGATGCGGCCGGCCAGTTCGGCCCCCAGCGGCGCGGCGGTGGTCAACCGCACCCTTACGCGGTTTTGCAGTATATCGTAGAGGACATGCACGCGGCGGTGAATCGCCCGCAAACAATCCAGCCGACCATGTTGCGACACTACCTGAAAAAAGTTCAACAAAAGCGGCGCGATCCTGCCCCCCACCACGCGATCCAATAAGGCCGACGTCTCTTCGTGCGAAATCATTATCGAGCCCAGCACGGTCTCAAACTTGGGGAAGCGGTCGAGCACGTCGCTGATAAACGAGTCGAATTCGGCGATCAGCGCCGCGGTTTGACCGGCGTCTTCCGCCGCATCCAAGAAAGCCTGGGCGTATACAGTGGCAATGTGTTCGACGCCCACGTCGGCCTCGATCTGGGCCGTGGTCCAGGCGTGCTCGGCGGTAATGTCTTTGGATTCGGCCATGGATGTAATTTACGTCTTAATTTATAGTCGTACGGAAAGATGAAGGATGAAATATACTGACAATTTTATTCATCCTTCATCCTTCATCCTTTTTAATTTCTACTCACACTCTCGGCCCCGCCTTTGCTTTCGGCGAAATTGTTCACGGCCTGCTCGATGAGCTGGGCGTGATCTTTCGCCTTGAGTTCGGCGCGGACGATCTTGCCGGCCAGTTCGACCGCCAGCGCGGCGCTGCGATCGGCCAGTTCCTTGATCGCCGTGGTAGTGGCGGCGTCGATCTGCTTGAGCATCCGCTCCCCTTCGACCTTGGCGTCGGCCTTGGCCTTGTCGATCATCTCGTGGCCGAGGAGCTCGGCGTCGCGGCGGCCCTTTTCCAAAATGTTTCGCACCTCTTGCTGCGAATCACCCAGCTTCTTTTCGTAATTGGCCAGCAACTGCTTGGCCTGCTGATTGGCGTTGTTGGCCTGGGCGATCTGATCGGCAATGTGTCTTTCCCGCTTGTCCAGTCCGCTGGCCAAGGGGCCCCAGGCGAATTTCCAGAGCACGGCTAAAACCAGCAGAAACACCACGGCGGTCCAAATCGCCACGTCGCCCTTGAATTGCTCCCAGCTCATGGGAATGGGATTGATTTCCTCTTTGCCCCCGCCGGAGGCAGTGGTTGTTTCGCCGGCCATGGCCGGCGCGACAATCGCCAACAAAGCCAGAACGACCAAAAGAAAGCCGATAAATCGAGTAAACATGTTGTAGTCGCCTTACAAACCGCCACCCTGTTATCTGATCTAGCCCACAATAATTAACACGATCAAGGCCAACAGCGTGGCCCCTTCGACCATGGCGGCGGTGATGATCATGGCCGTCTGGATGTTGCCGGCCACTTCGGGTTGCCGGGCCATGTTCTCCACCGCACAGGAGCCGATCTTGCCAATGCCGTAGCCGGCGCCGATGATCACCAGTCCCACCCCGAACGCGGCCCCTTGCAAAAACGCGATGTTGGTCGAGGGGCCGGCCGTTGCCTTGGCCTCGGCAGGCGCGTCCGCGCCGTAGGCTCTGGTTTCCGGCATCAGGCTTAACGCGCCAAACGCCAGCAAGGTAATCATGCCCAAAGTCACAATCTTTGATACTCTGCTCACAGCTATCATCTCCTCATAAAAAGTTTTTACTCCGGCATTGCGTGGCCCGGGCACTAGTGCTGATGGACCGCCATGCCGATGAACACCGCCGTTAAAAACGTAAAAATATACGCGTGCAAAAACGCCACGAATAATTCCAACATATTTATGGCCGTGGCCCCCAGGACGCTGGCCGGCATGACGCCGTACCAGAGCAGGGAAGCCGCGCAATTGGTGATAAAAGCCAGGATCACCGCCAGCACAAAGTGACCGGCGAACATGTTGGCCAAAAGACGGATCGCCAAAATTAGATGCCTGATTAATAATCCCAGGATTTCGATGAAGAGGATCATGGGCACGAGGAATATTTTATAAGCCAAAGGCAAATCCATGGGCGGACTTAAACCGATCCAAAAATTCACCGCGCCGTACTTCATCATGCCCGCCCCGATGACCGTACAGAAGGCGATCACTGCCAGGGCGATAGTGACGGCGAATTCACCCGTGGGCGATCCCGCCCAGGGCACCAGCCCCAGCAAATTGCAAAACAAAATGAAGAAAAACAAGGTCCAAATAAAAGGAACAAAGCGGTCGGCGTCGTGCCGCCCGATGGAAGGCCGCACCACCTTATCGCGGAGAAACAACAACGTGGCCTCGAACATGTTGCAGAAGCGGCCGCGGGGCGGCGTCCCTTTTCTGAGCCGATACGCCAAGGGAATGAAAATCGCCAGCATCATCACCGCCGCCACCAGTTCCAACACCATGAATTTGGTCAGATGCAATTTCAACCCAAGCGCCTCGAACGGCTGGGGAATAGGGATGTGCATTTTAAACGGCAATTCAAAGAAGTCGGCGTCTTTGACGTGTTCGGCGATTTTTGTCGGATCGATCATCGCTGCCGTGCCGTTTCTCAGGAAAAATTATTCTCCGCCGCCGTGTGCTGCGACCGAGACACCGTCAAGATGGTCTTTACAGCCAACGTGGGCAAGTAAAAGAACAAAAGATAATACAAGAATCCCGCTGCGGAAAGTGATCCGCCATGCAGATGGATTCCGATCCCAAACGCAAAGGGTATTACCATGTTAAATGCCATGCCCAACAAAGTGCTCGTTAAAACGGATTGGGGATCGGGAAAAAGATGGTGCATCCAGAGCGCAAAAGCGCACTTGCCAAACACACTCCAGCGGCCAGTACCGCCGCGATTATGCCGGCTGCCGGATGTAAATATAACGCCAGGGGCGCGGCAGCGGCAAAAAGAATCGCCTCGAAAACCACCAAAATGAGTGCTTGGGCAAAAAAACTATGACTACGCAAATTCCACCATCGCCTTCCCATGATCCGCATCTTATTTTTTCAATTTAATCAGTTGCCAAATTCCCCCTGCGAATCCCAAAAACACGCCAAGGCTAAAAAAAACCGGTTTTGTGCCCAATCGCTGATCGATCCAATACCCGATCACACCCGGCAGCACCATCTCTATTACGATGGTGGTGATGCGCGATACCCACTGCATCGCTAAAGCATACGGAGAGCGATCATCGGGTAAATTATCCACAAGTAGGCAGTGCCGGCTGGATAAATGACGGTTAAAACTGACTAAATTTGAGCAAGAACGGTGATTTTTGACTAACCCTGTTGTGATGCACCTGCCTTGAATGGGTATACATTATATATTGCTTCCATGCAAATGATTTTGTTAAAGCAATAAGCATGCTGATTTCATAAGAAAAAATGCCTATTCATGTACTTGCAAGATTTGAACTTATGCCTGGTCGTTGCCCACCAGGGATCATATAAAAATCTCTGCCACATCGCTTTATATCTGTGTCTGGCTGAGAGCTTATATACCTAATATGGGTGACATACTACTGTTAAATTGTCTTGTATTCACAACTCTTTTATTATCAAGGAGTTATGGCAGTTGGCAAAGAACCTGATCGATTCAAATCAAGTGAAAATTATTGCGTAAAAAGCAGTTTGTGATATAATAAATAATGCCGGTTTTTCCAGATTTGCCTAATTTAACGGACTGGTGCCTGCCACGATCCTAATGCTCCAACTCGAAGCATTTCCGGCGATTTTGCGTTTTTTTTTATCAGGAAGGCCAACAACCACTGACCGACCCGCTGCCGGGGCTCCGCCGTAGTAAGAGAAGGTGTTTGCAACAAGCCTAGCGTGGGGAGTGTCCGGATCCTCCGCGGCGGATAAGTACTGTCCTCTTGAAAATATGACTCCCGCGAATTTGAAGACTCGTACAATAAAAGATCTCGCCAACCTGGCTAAAAAGCAAAAAGTGCCCGGCTGGCACGGCATGCGCAAGCATGAGCTTATCAAGGCCTTGCTAAAGCATGGCGCACGGATCCTGCCAACCGAAACAAGCCTCTGCAAATTGGCAGGTGTAAATCCAAATCCTCGGGCTTTCAGAACAATCCCAAAGGCCGCTTGTTAAAAATCAAGGAAAAACTTATTCAACTGCAGGATCTTGCCTTTCAGACAGAGGCCCAAGGGAATGAGCCATCCAAGGACCGACTAGTGGTGATGGTCCGCGATCCGTTCTGGCTTCATGCCTATTGGGAATTGAGTCGGCGGAGCATATATCGGGCGCGGTCGGCGATGAGTCAGCACTGGCACGTTGCGCGGCCGATTCTGCGCCTTTACGAGGTGTTACGCGAGGGCGCCATCATCTCCGCCCGAAAAATCTTGCGCGACATCGAAATTCACGGCGGCGTGAATAATTGGTACATCGACGTGCGTGATCCGCCCAAAACCTTTCAACTGGAAATCGGATACTTGGCGACAAATGGCCGGTTTTTCTGTCTTGCCCGGAGCAACGTAGTTTCCACTCCCGCGGCCGACAAAGAAGACGCCTTTGATCAAAACTGGTCCGAAGTGGCCAAGGATTTTCAGCGCATCTTTGCCCTTAGCGGCGGCTACAGTGAACCGGCAAAAAGCGGCGATCTAAAAGAAGTTTTTCAGGAACGGCTTCATCGGCCGATAGGCGACGATCCCGCCCAATTAGTCCTGGGTCCAGGCGCAGTCGCTTTTGGTCAGCCCACGGTCCCCTTGAAAATCGACACCGAACTGATCGTTCACGGAGTCACTGAGCCCCATGCGCACGTGACCTTGCGCGGCGAGCCGGTGCGCTTGCGCGACGATGGTTCGTTTGCCCTGCGCTTTAATTTTCCCAATGGGCGTCACATCTTGCCCGTGGTGGCCGGCAGCCCCGACGGCGCCCAGCAGCGCACGATTGTCCTCTCCATCGATCGCAACACCAAGATCATGGAGCCTGTGAACCGCGAGCCAAACGTGTAAAAAAAGTGGACGGTGGACGGTGGACAATGGGCGGTGGACAGTGGACAGTGGATGGTGGCCAAGGGAGAGTCATTCTGAGCGAAGTGAAGAATCTTCTTACTCGTTCCCACGCTCCGCGTGGGAACGCAATTCCCCGACGCTTCCGCGTCCAATTGATGGCCCTATTCAACGTTTAGCCCCGGCACTCGTGCCGGGAGGATTTTCCACAGACCCCGCGGCACAAGCACCGCGGCTAAAACATCCGATCGGACGTCAGTTCTCTGAGAACCAATAGCTTGACAAAGTATGGTATATCACCATAATTTCGGCCCGCTGGAACCTTTTCTCAGGTTAGTTGTATAAGGATATAGAAACCTCCCAGGTCGGCCCAAGACGTTAAACATGAACGACGATCTCCGCACAATCCAGCGGGTTTTGCAGGGCGACGTCCATGCCTTTCGGCTACTGGTCGAACAATACCAGGGACCGCTGTTTTCCCTGGTAGGCAACCTGGTGCGGGACGAGAACGACCGCGACGACGTTGCCCAGGAGACCTTTCTGGCGGCTTACATACATCTTGGTTCTTACAATCCCCGCCAAGGCAAGTTCTCCACCTGGTTGTTTCGGATCGCACGCAATAAGTGCCTTAACATGCAGAAGAAACGAAAACCGCTGACCATGGAATCGCTGCCGCCCCTGGTTGACGCAAAGAATCCGGCGGACGCGCTCATGGAAGCGGAGCTTTTCGCCCGGCTCGATCAGGCCCTGGAGGAATTACCCTTTGAGCAAAAGAGCGCATTTGTGCTCGCGGAAATACAGGAATTGTCTCTCGAAGAGATCTCCCAGATCGAAGCCGTGCCGTTGGGAACCGTCAAATCACGAATCAGCAGGGCCAAGGAAAAACTCCGCTTGCTGCTTACACATACTCCGGAGCGATGCTAATGACATTCGAAGAACAATATAACTCCTGGAAGAAACAACGGGCAAAGGTCGAAGTGCCCGGCGACTTTGCCGACCGCGCGATGGCGTCGATTCACCAAACCCGGGATCGCGTATGGGCGTTATTGATGCAAAGGCTGATTATGGCTGCCGGGCGTTCACGGATCGTGCGGGCAAGCATCTGCGTGCTGGCTCTTTTGGTTTGGATGATCCGCGTGGGCAGCGTATTGGCGATCTTCATCACACAGTAATCGAGAAAGGCGGTGTGCTTATGTCGGAAGTTGCAAATGCAAAGCGAAAACCATCCACGGCCGTATTGCTTTCCTTTTTCTGCACCGGACTGGGACATATTTATTGCGGCCGATTTGCCACTGGTTTGGCCTTGTTCTTTAGCTCGCTCCTGCCCGTGCCTTTTGCCATGGTCACGGCCTTTTCCCGCAATCCCAGCACTATTTTAGCGGGCATCATCATTCCTTGCCTCCTCGTGGTGATTGTGTTTCTTTACGCGATCGCAGACAGTTACCGGGTGGCCCGGAAGATCGGGGAGCACTATGAACTCAGAGATTACAATCGCGGCATCGTGTATGTCCTGTTCATTGTTGTGGGCATCATTTACCCTGCCGCGATCACCATGCATATTCGCGCGAACGTTTTCGAGCCCTTTTACTGCTCTGGCGATAGCATGTGCCCCACATTGCTAAAAGGCGACCGGTTTCTGGTCAACAAGATTTTGCAACGGAAACTGCCGCAGCGGGGCGATGTCGTATTAATTATCGCTCCTGAGAACCGCGATGTGCGAAACGTCAAGCGCGTGATCGGCCTGCCGGGCGATACTGTTAAGATTGAAGGAAACGACGTCTATGTCAACGGCCGGAAACTTGTACATCAGCCGATTCCCGCATCAGATCGAGCATCGGTTGATGACGACGCTGTCGAACTAGTTTATGAAATCAACGCCGAGGCCGCCTATAAAATTCAATTAACCGATGCGGCAAATGCCGCTCCTTACCCGGAGACAAAAGTGCCCGAGGGACATTGTTACATGCTGGGTGACAACCGTAATCATTCCAAGGACAGTCGGAATTTTGGCTGTGTTCCCTTGGGCGATATCATAGGCAAGGCCGAATACATCTACTGGCCGGTCCAGCGGTGGTCGCGCTTCGGCGCGATCGGAAAATAATCCAGGCGTCTCGTTCCCACGCTCCGCGTGGGAACGCACTTCCTCAATACACGTCGAAATAATAAAATTCACCGCCGCTGCTAAGCGTTGTTTCTCCGCCGGAGCCAGGTGTAAGTCAGGGCCGCCACAAAACCCGTGAAGAGCACAATTATGACCGACGGTTCGGGTACCGGCACGAAAGCCACGCCGCGGAACGCGGTGTTCGCGGCCGCGGTGGCTAAAGGATCGCTGAATGAGCCTGAAATAGAGGCATTATATCCGCCTGTGTCGACCAGCGAGACTAATTCGCCTCCGCCTGATGTGCTGCCGCCGCCTTTACGAGTAGAAAACAATGTTACAGTGTTTTCTGAAACATAAGCCGTAAGACCTCGATACTTGTTATCTTTGCCCACCGCCTTTGTGCCGCTTAAGGTCCAGGTTCCGCCGACCAAAGAATATTTGTACAAGCCGCCAACGTCTTTATCGTCATCCACGATATACATTGTATCCAGGCCGGTCACGGTTTGATCCAAATCGACCATAAAGAAACTAAAGTCGCTGGGATCGGACGCGTCGGTCAAGCCCGGAAGACGGGTAACTGTCTGCGGGCTGGTTGTGGGGAGTCCGACGCCGATTGTCTCAACGCCCTTAAAAGTGTTAGTGCCCGATCCTGACGATGCATAAAGTTGGTTACTGAAGATTTCTAATTGTCTGGCATTGGTAAAAGTCGAGGATAGTTGCGTTTCGCCAGTCCCGCCAAAAGACAAATAAAAAACTCCCCCCAGTCCGCCCGTACCAGCCGCTCCCGATACCCAGACATCCGCACCGTTTGTGCTTGCAGCGCTGCGAATATTATTCAGGCTAAAAGTGGTTGCCGCAAGATTCCGAGTCTCAAGGTTGGCCGATGCATCGATGCGAGCCACTACCCGAGGATAAGTGGCGGCATCGGTATTGGCAATACTCGCGATTCCCGGAGCGGCACGATATCCGGTAAACATCAGGTACCGGCCGTCGGTCGAAAGAGTCAAAAAACCTTCCGACGTCGCTGTCATACTGGCACTCATCATGTTACCGTCGGTAGTGGGGACCGCTATAGATTGCACTAAAGTGCCGCCGGTTGTGTATTCGTCTAAAAAAATAGGCACTGAGGGGCCTGAACCGCTTTGTGGTGTGCCGTCGCCGACGCGAGTGACAACCAGATTGCCCGGAACGAAAGGATCGGCAGAAAGTTGTTCCACAAAGACAACTCCAGTACCGGCTATTAAAGTCAATAAGAACACAAATAACGTGGATTTACTTTTCATTTTCATCATTGCTCTCCAAATAAAAAATATAAAGACACACCATCCTCCACAAAAGTTTGCCGAAAAAATCAACTAGATATTACCCGAAAAGAAGGATGGCCGGGTATTGAAAGATGGAATCTAACGCTGCCTCATAATGCAACTATTTGTAGTAATGCAGATTCCCAAACGGTTTTCCGTGAATTGTTTACTATCGCCGTAATTTGATTATTTTACTAAAAAACGGCCTCTTTGTCTATAAGACAGATGAGAAATACCTGGATTCACAGGTAGAAGCCTCGCTTTGTGGCCGAAAATAGCGGATTATCCGCCTTTTTCTCCTTCTCACTCTCCAGACAGAATAAAAGGGGACATCACTGATATTTTGGAATTGCCCCGTCCACAGAAGCCATAAAAAATATCAGTGATGTCCCCTTTTATTAGCGGAGCATGCGGCGGACCTGGCGGCGGGCCTCATCGAGCGTCAGATGTGTCTCGGGAAGAATTAAGTACGGATCGGGGAATTCGTCTTCAATCAGCGGCATCTCGACCTGCTGGGCCTCGTCTTCCAGAGCCGCCAGCCAATCGGGCAGTTCAAAGCCCGCGCCGGCGATGTGCCGCGTAAATTCGCCCACGAGTTTTTCCAATTGCGGAAAAGTTTTTTGCGATCGGCCTTCGCGGAGTTCTTCCATGGCCGGCCGGACCAGCGCGGAGCCGGTCCACCTGGAGCGGTCGGATGAATCGTTCTTCCAGGCGCTCGGCGATGCTGGGCAATTTCATGCCGTATTTTTTCGTTAAACTTTTCAGTTGAGCGAGGCAATCCTCGGCGATGTCTGCGGTGCGCTGGGTCACGGCCTTGCGCCAGATTTCCGCCGCTTTATCTCTGCCGCAGCGGACCAGCACCTCGTGGGCAAGGATGATCGGACGCAGATTCCAAGCCACTCGATCATAGCCGGCGCGTAAGCGGAGGAAGTCCAAGAGCGTATAAAGCATGTCGCCCCGATCGGATTGCGTGGTGATGCTGTTGTAGTCCACGTATTCCGGATAGTTTTCCACCACCGCCTCGATGGCCAGGCCCAGCCAACGAACCGCCTCGGCCCGGTCCAAAGGACCGTCCAAATCGTTCATCAAGCGCAGCGGCGCCTCATCCTCGGCCAGTTCGCCAAGCTGCTTGAGATAAGCCTCCACGCCCGACATGAGGATCGCGCGGAGGTTGCCGAAATTCATAAAATGCTGGGTAAACAAATCGCCGCCGTATTGTTGAATGAACTCCCGCAATCGCTCCCATTGTTGATCGTCGTTGAGGATTTCCAGCACGGAAAGGCGCGCCCCTCGACTATGGGCCAACCAGCAGCGCAACAGGGCTTCGACGGTTTGTTCCAGCAGATCGATTATTTCATTGTCTACAACACGTCGCAGGGCCCGATCGCCCCCGGGCGACCAGTCCGCCGCGGAAACCGCCAGGCAACGGACAATGCCCTTGCAGCCGATCTCGAAAAGGCGATCGAATTCGGTGATCGCGCCCGGCCCTTGGGGATGCTCGGACTCCATGCCTTGGACGGTTTCCAGAAGTTGCGCGGTTTCCACCAGCAGGCCCAGTCGAGGCAGATAGGCCAGCAAGCGGCATAACATCGCTTGCAGGCTGCGCAGCCACGATGCGTAACGGATTTCCGCCCCGGGCCAGGGCCACGTAAAGCAACGGCTGGCGGCCCAGTGCGCCGAGAAGTTTCTTCCAGACGCCGCGGATTTTCGCCGCATCGCCGCGGACCACGGCCCGCAGGGCCTGCTGCATGGGCTCTTCCCAATCCTCCGCCTGGGCAAGCTCAACGGGCTCGGACATCACCGCGCTAATCAGCCGCGCCGCGCCGGCCGTCTCCACGCAGGCATTGATGATATTTTCCAATAGCATCTCTTTTACTCCGCGGCGGCGATCGTACTCCAGCAGCGATTCATACGTGCCCCGCGGCGGAGGAATGCGATAGGCATGCACCGCGCTGAGCAATTCCATGAGCTGCCCATAGTTGACCATAGACTGGCGGCGCCAACCGGCAAGAACTTCATCACGTTCACTGAGCGGAGTATCGCTGTAAAAGCTGGCCGCGGCCGTGGTCTTCCACAAATGGGCCACCGTGGCCAAAAAAGCCAAATGACCCACGATCCGTTCGGCCTCCAAGACCAGCTCGAATTCGCTGGCCGGGGGCGGCGTTTCAAACAGTGAACTGTCGATGCCGTCGTTGGTGCTGTCGCGATAGGTAAACTGTTCGTAGGCCGCGCTATATAAATTGTCGGCTTCCTCGCCGGGTTCTGTTTCCTCTTCTGCGCGCCCTTCCGCCGCGCGCCCGGAAAACACTTCCAATTGGGGCGCCTGCCAATATTCGCCGGCGTTGGCTTCCAGATAGTCGAGGAATTTTCGCGCGGAGGACCAACGCTGGCGAGGCGAAAGAAGCGGCTTGCTTTGCCGTGCTCCGTCGGCCGACTCCGCTTGCCAGAGATCTTCCATCCAGGAGATGGCCAAATCATTGAAGGAATAATTTTCTTCCACCAAGGGGATGGAATCCGACTGGCTGAGCCAATGCACCAACAAGGCCATGGCCGCCACCAGGTCGCCGTGATCCAGGAGGGTGTCCACAACCAGGGCGTAGGATTTGGCCGAGCGAAAATGTTCCACATGCCTGCGCCAAAAAGCCACGTCCCCGGCTGCGGCCCCGGCTTCGTGCCACGCTTGTAAAGCCGCCGCCACCTGCCCGGCCGATACGAAGGTATCGTGGCCGGAAATGCCGCCCACCTCGCTCACCTCGGTGGTGGCGAATTTATCCCACCACTCGGTCACCAGTTTCAGGCGCTGATTGAGCGCGGCTTGCACCTCAGCATTGCCCAGCGCGGCCGCTTCTTTGCCGATGCGAATATACAAAGCGAAGATTTCGCTCATCAGATTGATCAATTCGTCCACGCGTTCGTCGTGGATGCTGTTTTCCGGCGCGGGAAAAAGACTGAATTGTCCGCCGAAACCCAGGATGTTCCAGGGATCGACCATCGCCCCGCAGGCGATGGCCCGCTGGAGAATATTTTCAATTTCCCCCAGCAGGCTGAGCGCCGCTTCCAGGCGGCCGCGATCCACTTCACGATGCGCGGCGGTCAAGCGGCATTGCATGTCGCAAAGCATGCGCGCCGAGGTGGCCGGGACCACGCGGGCCTGGCGCTGGGCCGCCTCCACCTGGCCCATGCGCGAAAAGCTGCGCCAAACGCACGTGCTGCAATTGTTCGGCGCGGCGCTGGGCAAGATAGTGATTGAAATGCTGGCGCACGCTCCCGAAAGGCTGTTTGAGCGTCTCCGCCTCGCGGCGGAGGCGTTGGGCATGTGAACCTTCCACACGCGCCAGCAGTCGCTGATAAAACACGTCGCGATAGTTGGCGATCTTCTGCACCAGTTTCGCCAAAGTGACCGAGGAATCGTGGGCCTGCGGCTGGCTGCCGCTAATCCCCGCACCCATTAACATCGTACCGGCCAATACTGCCGCTTCCTCAAAGAGGATCTCTTGATAAGGGATCTTCTCAGGCTGTTGCAAGCGATCCATCATCGTGTCCAGCGCCGCTTGCTGCACCACGAAACGGCGGCACCGCCCGGCATTGTCGAGCTGATGCATGTCCCATTGGCCGAAAAGATAATTCGGCCGCTTGTTCACGGGATGATCGAAATCATAGGCCCGGGGATCGACGGCCAGCTCGTCGAGCTGCTCCAGGGGAAAAAGGGCCTCGAACAAAAGGGCGGGATCGGTTTCTGCCAGGATCTTCAGGGCGGTTTCCACTAACTCGCGATACGGTCCTACGCTCACTCCCGCCCCGCGAATGTACAAGGGAATTGGCCGCACCCATTCTTGGGCGTAGGGTTGGATTTTTTGTTCGCTTTGCAGCACGGCCACCGGACGGTAGCCGATGTAGTCGTTTATAAGCGCCAGGGCGGAGCGCACAATGCGCTCGAATTCCTGCCAGGGCGGCCCTTGCCGCAACACCGCCTCACACATCCGACCGATGAAAAACGGCAAAAATAATTGTTCATCGTTCCGGTGGAAGAGCAGATCGCAATGATGCAGCCGATAGCCCGGCAGGGCGCGATCAAATACCAACGACACCGCCGCCTCGGCCTGTTCCGCGCCGCGGAAAGCCGGGGTACTGTCGCGGATGGCCGGCAAAGCCTCGCGGAGCACGGCGCCCAGACATCGCCAGGTCGGCTCCTTTTCAGTCTTCTGTTTGTCGATCAGACCGAAAAGGTCGCTAAGATTCTTCAGAAATTTAGGATCCGACGAGCCGGAAGAAAAATTCAAATAACCGAGGATTTCCTCGATAAGCCGCCTGGCATCGGCCCCCAACGTGTTCCATTCCATGCTCCTCATGGTAAGGCAAACTTCTCCAGCGGTCCAGCGGGAGAAAAGAAATTGAGCTTAGAGTTTAGGGATTAGGGTTGGAGATTGGGAAAGGGACTCTTCCGTGAAACAGACGCGCATTTTGTGTGCATTATTAAGCCGCGACCGCTGGTCGCGTCTTTGGTTGCAGCCGAAGAAAACTAGGCAGAACAATATTGGAATGAGAAATATAAAAAGGAGACACAAACTACAATACCACCTTGCAGTGGGGCTCGTATTTTTCATGTCACCCCGCTGAATGGTGGACTATTTGCTCCCCTAATCTTTCGCCATCGAGGCAATATGTTTTTCGCGTGCATAAGACTGCGGCGTAGATTATTATGATACGTATTAGGGGATCATCCATCATGTTACAACGTTTGTTTTCCGTCATCGCTTTTTTGGCCGCTTGGTATCCTTGCGTTTGGTGGACACAGGCGAGGGGAAGC
Organism: Pirellulales bacterium; assembly: GCA_963820545.1. Taxonomy (GTDB): domain Bacteria; phylum Planctomycetota; class Planctomycetia; order Pirellulales; family Thermoguttaceae; genus CAWGAJ01. Next base: position 370,955 of record CAWGAJ010000002.1, on the reverse strand, counting down.
GAAATCATTGCCGAAAGCGATGCCGCGCGGCATGGCCTCACGCGGCCTTGGTGGACGCAGGTTGAAATGGACTCCGGCCACTCGCGCTTGAAGCATCTCCTGCTCTACGAGGGGATCCTTTACGCCCAGACCGATCGGGCGATGGTCCATGCCCTCGACGCTGAAACAGGCGCCACGCTTTGGGCAAAACAAATCGGCCGGCCTGAACATCCCAGCATGACCCCGGGTTTAGGCCGTAATTTATTGGCCATCGTGAACGGCTCGCGCCTTTATGTGGCCAATCGTTTAACCGGCGAGATGCTTTTTGAAACCGATATTGACGGAGCCCCCGGCGCAGGTCCGGCCGTCGGCAACGCCCGGATTTACGTGCCCACACTAACCGGTATGCTTTTGGGTTACAAGATGGAACAACTCGGCAGTTTGCAAAAGAAGTCGGATAAGAAGGATCTTCTCGCCGAGGAATCCGCCGCGGAAAAATCCGCCGCGGAAAAATCCTCCGCCAAGCAGCAGCAGGTTCGTGTTAACCAGAAAAAGCCGCCGCCGTTGAGCTGCCAGTCCAAAGGCATGGCCTTGGTGCAACCGTTAATCACCCGGCAAAATGCCTTTGAAGAATACTTCGTCTGGGCTACCGATCAAAACTATATGTACATCGGACGCATTGTTTACCGTGCGGATTCTCACATCGAGATAAAGTATCGGCTGCAAACGGCTGCTCCCATGATTACCCAACCCGTTTACCTGCCCTCCGATCCCAAAATTACCGGCGACTCAGGCGTCATTTTCGCCGCATTCGCCGATGGTTACATCTCCGCGGTTTCAGATAAAAACGGCGAAATATTTTGGCGCTTCTCCACGGGCGAATCGCTCACTCAACCGGCAGTGCTAATTGATGAGCGACTTTACGCCGCCACCTCCCTGGGCGGACTTCATTGTATTAACGCAAAGACCGGCACAAAAATCTGGTATGCCCCCGGCGTTGTGCAGTTTGTCTCGGCCAGCAAAAGTCGCGTCTATGGCGCGGACAAACCCGGACAAATACTGGCGCTCGACGCCGCCACTGGCGCCAAGCTCGATCTCCTCCCCGCGGCATCGCTGCCCGTCAAACTGATCAACAGCGACACCGATCGCATCTATCTGGCAACTCCCACGGGGCTGATCCAGTGTCTGCGGGAAATCGACTTGACAAAACCGATTATTCACGGCGAAGAGCGGAAAAAGGCCGCCGAAGAAGCGACCAAAGCCAGCCCCGAACAAAAGTCTGATCAGGAAACCGTCCCGGAAAAGCCGGCGGCCGACACTGAACCCGCCGAGAAAGAGCCGGAAGAAGAGTCGCTATAATCTCCGGCAACTCGTAACCGTTCATCGGGGACTGTCCCGAACCGCCGTGGCGGATGGGACACTGTCCCCCTCCAAGCCCGCCACTCCTTGACGGCCGTCCGCAAAAGGCGTAAACAAAGTAGGTTAAGCTTTACCTCTTTTTTGGCTCAAGGTGTTGGAATGGAATCACCCCCTATCAAACGTGCTTTAATCAGTGTAAGCGACAAGCTCGGGCTGGCCGGTTTTGCCCGGGGATTGACCGCCGCCGGCGTGGAAATCTTCAGCACCGGCGGCACCCGCAAACACCTGGAAAGCGAAGGCCTTGCGGTGCGCGACGTTTCCGAGTACACCGGCTTCCCCGAAATGATGGACGGCCGGCTGAAAACCCTGCATCCGAAGGTCCACGGCGGCATCCTCTGCCGCCACGACAATCCCGAAGACATGCAGGCCCTGGCCGAACACGGCATCCTCACTTTCGAACTAGTGGTGGTCAATCTATATCCGTTCGAGGCCACCGTGGCCCGCAAGGGCGTGACCACGGAAGAAGCCATCGAGCAGATCGACATTGGCGGGCCGACGCTGGTGCGCGCGGCGGCCAAAAACCACGCCTTTACCACCATCGCCACCGACGCCCTGCAATATCCGGAAATCCTCGACCAAATCGCCGCCCACGGCTGCACCACGCCGGAGCTCCGCCGCCGTTTGGCCGCCGAGGCCTTTGCCCACACGGCCCATTACGATCGGGCAATCGCCGACTTCTTTGCCGGCGAGACGGCCGAAGGTCTCTTTCCCGGCACCGTCCGCCTGAATCTGCATCGCAAAGGCATGCTGCGCTACGGCGAGAATCCGCATCAGCAGGCGGCCGTTACGTGCGGCCCGATTACGTCGGCGCCAGCGTGGTTACCGCCCGGCAACTGCACGGCAAGGAGCTTTCCTACAATAACCTGCTCGATCTCGACAGCGCGCTGGCCATCGTACGCAATTTTGTCCAGCCGGCGGCCGTGGTCATCAAGCACAACAATCCCTGCGGCGCCGCCGTGGCCGACAAGCTGCCCACGGCCCTGAAGCGGGCCATGGAAGGCGATCCCCTCAGCGCATTCGGCTCGGTGCTGGGGCTGAACCGCGCGGTCGACGCCGCCACGGCCGAGGTGCTTGCCGCACCGGGATTGTTCATCGAGGCCATTGTCGCCCCCGATTATCATTCCCAGGCCCTGGAAATCCTCACCACCAAGCCCAAGTGGAAAGCCAACGTGCGCTTGCTCAAGGTGGGTCGGCTGGAACCTTCCCGGCCCCACTTGACCTATCGCTGCATCGAGGGCGGCGTGCTTGTGCAAGAGGCCGACGTCCTGCCCGACCCCGAAGACCAATGGCAGGTCGTGACCCAAATAAAGCCTCCCGCCGCCAAAATGGCCGACCTCCGCTTTGCCTGGGAAATCGTGCGGCACGTGAAGTCCAACGCCATCGTGCTCTGCAAGGATCGCATGTTGCTCGGCGTAGGGGCCGGCCAGATGAGCCGCGTCGACTCGACTAAAATCGCCATCGAGAAGGCCGGCGATCGGTCACAAGGCTCGGTGCTGGCCTCCGACGCCTTCTTCCCCTTCCCCGACTCGATCGAACTGGCGGCCGCCGCCGGCGTCACGGCGATCATTCAGCCCGGCGGCTCCAAAAAAGACGACGACGTTATCGCCGCCTGTAACCAAAAAGGCATCGCTATGATCTTCACCGGCCGAAGACACTTTAAGCACTAGGGATGGGAGGAATAAAGGATAAAGGATGAAAAAAGCGGACAGCGGACAGGGAACAGCGGACAGCGTTACAAAGACTGAATGTTAATGGCTGAAAGCTGACTGCTGAAAGCTTTAAAGGAACCGCTTACGTTTTTTGCACTGTCTACTGCCCACCGCCCACTAATTCTCAATCCCCTATTAACTCATGTCCACGATTCTCGACGATATAGTCGCTGCCAAACGGGAAGAGATCGAGTTGTCAAAACTCGATATGCCTGGGGAAAAACTTCGCCAGCAATTGGCCGCTGCCCCGCCGGTGCGCGATTTTCTCGGCGCCCTTTCACTGGGGCCGCCGATCCGGCTGATTGCCGAGGTGAAAAAGGCCAGCCCGTCGGCGGGCGTGATCCGCGCCGAATTCGATCCCGTGGAGATCGCCCGGATTTATCAACGGCACGGCGCGTCGTGCATCAGCGTGCTTACCGACGGGCCGTTTTTTCAAGGCAGCCTGGAGCACTTACGTAAAATTCGTGCGGCAGTCGATCTGCCGGTGCTGCGCAAGGATTTTATTATCGACGAGTATCAGGTTTGGCAAGCCCGCGTAGCAGGGGCTGATGCCGTACTGTTGATCGCCGAATGTCTCGATGACCGCAAACTTCGCGAGCTTTACAATCTGATCGAAGAGTTAGGAATGACGCCCCTGGTCGAGCTTTACGAAGCAGCGAATCTCCGCCGCGTGCTCGACGTCGGCGCCCGGCTGGTGGGCATCAACAACCGCGACCTGCGCACCTTTCACGCCGAGCTGAAGCATTGCATGCGCCTGCGCATGCAAGTGCCGGCCGGCCGGATCGTGGTGGGCGAAAGCGGCATCCGCACGCGCCGCGATGTCGAAGAGCTCCAGGCCGCCGGCCTGCACGCCATGCTCGTGGGCGAAACCCTGATGGCCAAGCCCAATATCGGCCAGGCCGTCGATGAACTGCTGGGCAGAGTAGGACAGGCATCTGTTTAGCCCGGCCGCTTGCGCCGGAGCTTTTTTAAAGATGCGATACGCTATTCCCTGGTGATCAACGCCATAATGTCGGGTTAGCGGTTGTCACGCCGATCCATTTCTGTTCACAATCTTCCAAAGGCATCGACCTGCAATTCACGGTTTTACATGGAGCGTTTCCGGGCATTTTTCCACCTTTTTTTCGACCTTCAAAACCGCGAAAAGTGCTCTAACCCACAAAACTGACAACTTATGCAAAGCATGTTTGAGCCAGGGATTTTTCACCGGCGGCATAAGAAAAACGTAGGCCAGCGGCCCCAGCAACAAAATCACCGTATTTATACCGTGAGCATTCCTGATGAACGTGAATTGCAGCACTTGAGCGCAGGCAACGGCGATCACCGCATGTTTCAGCCTATCGCCCGCCGGCAACCAATAAGCCAAGGGCAGGAACATGCCGAGATACCAGGGATAGAATTTGCAACTGACAATACATACCAACACAAACTGCACCAGCACGCTATCGTACAACAACTTCTCCGGACTATAGTGGCCGCGCAGGCGAACAACCAGCAGGCGCAGGTAGAAGGCGAGAAAGCCAATCCAAAGGATTAACTTGATTGCCATCCTCACATGGAACTTAAAGCTTGCCAGCGCGGGAATCAACTGTGCCGCCAAATCATATGGATAGAGCAGAAAGGCCGCCAGCGTATAGCAGCGCAACTCCGAGGTGTTTTTTGCAATGCGCGCCCAGGGTATGTGGCTCCAATCTTGAATGAGGTATGGCGCGGCCGCCACTCCAAAGAAGATCAGCCCCAGAACAAGGCCGATCGCGGCTTTGGTTTTGCCGTTTCGTTTGACAATATAAAGCAGCAGGAACGGCAGAAGCGCCGCGGAACCGTGCTTAATCAACATTCCCGCCATCAACAAGGGTATCGCCGCGAGCCATCCTCCCTCAATAACGAATAAAATACAGGCCGTGGAGCTAAGCCCCATCATCAGGTCATTGTGCCCATCGGAAATGATATGCAGCAGAAGCAAGGGATTCCACAAAAAAAGATACAATGCGCTCGGGATTTGGCCGTCTCAAATACTTACATCCCCGCCAAACCAGCCAAGCCGTGACGCCGAAAATCACCACATTCAGAAGCTTAAACAGCAACGCCGTTAGGTCGCGATCGCCGTTGCCCAACCAGCAGAATGCGTACGTTAATTCCGTAAACAGGAACCCATAGTTGCAGGGAATGTCCTCCCAGGCCTTGAAGAACAGCGGATCATTTTCCCAGTTCGGCGTCTCGTTCAACGCGTAAACGTAAGGATTCAGGCCGTATTTAACGTGCCGCCAACCTATATTCCCATAGCCATAGACATCCGACGAAAAAAACGGCGGAATGAGCAGCGCCAGCAAACAGAAACCGATTGCAAAACCGATAATTGTTTTTCGCAGCGCGGAATTATCGGGCGACGACTCGAGTGCCCTGAATCCCAGAAAGTAGGCCGTCAATGTGCCGATTACCAGAAACCAGCCCCCCGCCTCTACTCCGGCTCCATCTATTACGCCGGGAATGTTGAAAAACGCCACGGCTCCGAAAAGCACGACGAGCATAATCGCGCCCGACCGCAGTAAAAGATCGCGTCCCGTTACTCTATTGGCCGGGCAAGGTGGAGCAAATTCAAATGCCGAAGTATTCTTCGTTTGCATTCGCTTCTCTCGCTTATCGAGTCCATCCTCTCGATAAATCGATTTGCCCCCCCTTTTTCGAGCCGGGCCATTGTCCGTGTTCCAGCGGTCCTGTCAAGATCATTCCACTGATATCATTACCGTCCAGACAAAGGGGTCGCGGAGGCTGATTGACAATGCCCTTGCCCATGGTGAAAATTACTCTATTGACGTTTGCATGGTTAATAACCGAGGCCGCGGGCACCGACCGTAGGTTGGTCGCGGGAGGCCGGAGAGTCTGGCAAAATGGCTACTAAAGCTGTCCATTTTGCTTGCAAACATCAATAAATACGCTGCCGAAGGGGTTTCGGCAGGCTGGACAAAGGCATGAACCCGGCCAATCATTACCATCCATCAGAGAAAGGGAAAACACCATGAAACTCAAACGAAATGCAAAGTCAGTTGTATCCGAACTTTTGGTCCTCAGCCTCCTCTTATTGCTAATCCCCTTGGTAGCTCACCTCTACGGCGAGGACAAGGCAACGCCGCCGCCTTCGGTGCCCTCCCAGGTTGCCGCGGAACAGAAAACGCCGCCGCCTTCGCCGAAGCCGTCCCAGCTTGCTACCGACCTGATTGGCACCTGGATTCTGGCCGGAGCTCCGGATAATGTTGAAGAACCTTCCGTCGCGGGCGCACGCCTCAAGTTCATCACTGGCAAGCACTGGACGGTCACGAAAGCGGACCCCGATACCGGCGAGGTCGAATTCCATCTCGGCGGCACCTATACACTTGAAGGCGATGAGTATGTCGAGACCGTCAAATACTCCATGGAGAACAACAAGGATCTCATCTCTAAAGTCCATAAGTTCAAGGTTAAGGTCGAGGGCGACACGTTAACTCAGATTGGCGTGGATAACCCTTGGACCGAGGTCTGGAAACGCGCAAAGTAAGATCGCGCCTGCGCGAGGGATTGGAGATTACGGTAATTTCAAGTTGTGGAATTCATATTCCACTTCGGCATTGAGAATCGCCCCGGGCGTTTGATAAATAAACTTCAAATCGGCCGGCGGTTTATCGAGCAGGAAAACATACATCATGCCGATTTCGTTTTTGGTTTGCCGGGTGGTTTCCTGGCGCTGGAAAGCGATTGGTTTGCCGTCGGGGCCTTGGAGATAGGCTATGTTGCGGAAGATCCAGCCGCGGTGCGAGGCCAGGGCGTCGCCCGGCTCATCAAAACGCACGCGCAGAAAAACCTCCCAAGCATTATTGTCTTGCCGGACTTGTTCCAGAGTGACAGTCACGCCAGCCGTGCGTTTTTCCACATTTTTGGCCTGAAGAAGATCGTCGAAACTGAACTCCTCGATTTTGCCGGCAACCACCGCGCTTAGTTTGCCTTTGACGCGGGCGATTTCCTTCACCTCGCGCGGCGGCAGTGCAAAGGAGATATTCAATTCTACCGCCGATTTCAGGCCGTCCACGGGCACTTCCATTTCGGCATCGGGATTTTGCACGGTCAATGGCTGTCGGCGGTCATCGACTGCTTCCACATGCGCCAGGCGCTCAAGCAACATGATGGGCTTAAGCCTCGGTTCCCAGACGGCTTCGATCACCATGCGCAACGACGCCGCCTGAGGATCGCTGAGGTCGCGCTGCGCGACCAGCAGCATTGGTTCAAAGCGGAACGGCCCGCTGTAACAGACATTTTTTGAGCGAGGCGATTGCTCTCGGCTGCGATTGACCAGGTTCAAGCCCGGCTGGTCGGAATACGGATATATTGTCATGCCGGCCTGATCCAGCACCTCATCGAGCGCCTGCCAGAAGGGCGTTTTATCGAAATCGACCTTAAGTGCCGGATCAGCCGCCGCTTGGCCGAACTGCGCACGATAATCCACTATCTTGTTGCCCGACTGTTCCTCCAAGGCAACGAGGATCTTGGAGAGCGGCAAGGCATCGGCGTGCAGTGTAACGAGGGCCGGTTTCAACGTCGCGGCAACGGCAAGCTGTTGGAGTTTTTGTCGGATGCGCCTGAGCCGCTCGCGCACCTCGGCCGAAGCGCGTTGGTTGTCGGCCGGCAGCAAGTCGAGCACGCTCGGCCCTTTGCCGATCAGGGCCTGCTCGGCTGCATCGCGCTGGGAAAGCTCGTCGGAGTCTAACTGTCGGACCAGGCGGAGGATTTCCGGTTTCAAGTCGTCGCTTTTCGGCGCGGCCGGCTCGCCAGCCAAAATCCATGCCGTCAAGATTAAACCCGTGAACATGACTGCGCCTCCGAAGCAAAGGGGACAGTCCCCTATTGTAAGTGTTTTTGAATCAGCTTACCAGCAAGAATTGCCATTCAGCGCCCCTGGGCAAACGCCCGACTGGACGGTATAAAAACGCAGAGGCTTTATACATGATCCGTTCCCTCCATGCCGCAGCGCCTCGTCAGGACCAGCCGCCATATCAATCGGGCGAGCCGGTGGCGCTATTTATTCCCTGTTATATCGACCAGTTTTATCCGTCCATTGGCCAGGCCACGGTGGCCTTGCTGCGCCAGTTCGGCGTGCCGGTGGTTTTCCCCGACCGCCAAACCTGCTGCGGACAGCCGGCCTTCAACTCGGGCTACTGGGAAGAGGCTCGGGGAGTGATCCATCACTTTTGCAAAGTGTTTGCCGGCCACCGTTGGATCGTCTGCCCTTCGGGCTCCTGCGCGGCAATGTGCCGGGTGTTTTTCGGGCACGTGGATCCGTGTGAAGAAGTGGTTGGCGTGGGCCGCAGGGTTTTCGAACTATGCGAATTTTTGGTCGACATCCTGGGCATCACCGATACCGGCGCCTTCTTCCCGCACAAAGCCACGCTGCATATCGGCTGTCACAGCCGGCGCGAACTAGGCGCCGCCGAACAGCCGCTGAAGTTGCTCCACAGCGTGCGCGGCCTGAACTATTGCGAACTGCCCAACATCGAGGAATGTTGCGGCTTTGGCGGCACTTTTAGCGTGAAGATGCCCGGCACCTCGCTGGCCATGGGCCATACCAAGGCGGAAAACATCGTCAAAAGCGGGGCCGAGGTGGTGATTTCCAACGATATTAGTTGTTTGATGCACATCGGCGGCATCTTGCGACGCAATCCCGCCACGCGACACATCCGCACAATACACATCGCCGAAGTGCTGACAGCCGGCTGGGAGGAAAATGGAAAGTGGTAGATGGTAGGTGGTAGAAAGTAGCTGGTAGAAAAGTTTAGCCTCGGCACTTGTGCCGAGTGATACGTTTTTATAAGACGACTTTTTAAGTCATCTTACGGGAGATTGACTAATGCTCAATTTCACTTTTTATAATCCGGTGAAAATTGTTTTTGGCAAAGGGACTATCAAGGAACTGCCAAAGTTGATCCCGGCCGAGGCCCAGGTGATGATGCTTTACGGCGGCGGGTCGATCAAGCAAAACGGCGTTTACGAGCAGGTCGTTAAGGCCCTGGAGGGGCGGTGCATGGTCGAGTTCGGCGGCATTGAACCCAATCCGCGCTACGAAACGTGCCTGAAGGCCCTTGCGTCGGTACGCAAGGAAAAGGCCGATTTTCTCTTGGCCGTGGGTGGAGGTTCGGTGGTCGACGCCGCCAAGTTCGTCGCCGCCTCGTTTTATTACAGCGGCGACGATCCTTGGGACTTCATGAAAGATTGGAGCAAAATTCCCCTGGCGGCGCTGCCTTTGGGCGATGTGCTCACACTGCCGGCAACGGGCTCGGAGATGAACAACGGCTCGGTCGTGAGCCGGGACTCAACGGGAGAGAAGTTGTACTTCCTCAGCCCGCACGTCTATCCCCAGTTTTCCATCCTCGATCCCTCGACGACCTTTTCCCTGCCTCAGCGGCAAACCGCCAACGGCATTGTGGACGCCTATGTGCACGTGATGGAGCAGTACCTGACTTACGACGTGAATTCTCCCTTGGAAGACCGGCAGGCCGAGGCAATTCTGCTCACCCTGATTGAAGAGGGGCCCAAGGCCCTGGCCAATCCGAAAAGCTATAGCGCTAGGGCGAACGTCATGTGGTGCGCCACGAATGCCTTAAACGGACTGATCGGCTGCGGCGTGCCGCAAGATTGGTCCACGCACATGATCGGCCACGAATTTACCGCCCTTTACGGTTTGGATCATGCCCAAACTTTGGCCCTGGTTTATCCCGGCACCATCCGATATTATCGCGAAAGGAAGGCCAAAAAACTTCTGCAATACGCCGAGCGCGTATGGAGCCTGCGCGAAGGCGATGAGCAAACGCGCATCGAGGCGGCCATCGAAAAGACCGAGGAATTTTTCCGCTCGCTGGGAGTGGGCACGCGACTGAAGGATTACAACATTCCCGCCGAGGCCGGCAAACTGGTCGCCGAACGCATCTCTAAACGTCCCCGTCCCTTGGGCGAACGCGGCGACGTCAAGCCCAGCGACGTGGAAGCCATTATCGCCCTGCGTGCGTAAAAAAATTAAGTTTGTTGATATTCCGGTAAGTAATGTCACGATGCGGAATGATAAATCAAGCCAAGCCCACGGGTTGTAACCCGTGGGCTTAACGGCGTTATTTATCTGTGACCCAATAAACGGAGTACATTTTTATCAACGATTCTTCGGACATGTCGCATAAATTATCTCATCTCGACGGCGCCGAATTTCTCACCCCGGAAACCAAGGGGCTTGGCGAACCCGGCGCGCCGACGGCATTGGGCATCAATGCCGAGAAATCGAGCAAAAGCAACCGCGCTGTGACCGACGCCGTTCCGTACTTCCAGGATTGGCGCGATGCGGCTTCGCAAATCAAATCTTACGCCGTTGCAAATCTTGACACGCTGCTGGTCGAGTTCGAGCGCAACATCACGGCTCGCGGCGCTACGGTGCTTTACGCCCAGAACGCCGCCGAAGCGAACCGCCATGTTCTCAATCTCGCCCGCGAACACGACGTCAAAAGCGTGGTTAAATCCAAGTCGATGGTCACCGAGGAGATGGAGCTGAACCAGCGTGCTGGAAGCAGAGGGCATCCGCACGGTAGAGACCGACCTGGGCGAGTATATCGTGCAACTGGCCCGGCAGCGTCCGGTGCACATTGTCACGCCGGCAATACACATGTCGGCCGCCGACGTGGGCCGGCTGTTCGCGGAAAAACTAAACGAACCTTTCACCGCCGTGCACGAAGAACTTACGGCCATTGCCCGCAAACATCTACGCAACGAATATCTTCAGGCGGGCATGGGCATTTCCGGATGCAATTTTGCCGTGGCCGACACGGGCACGGTGGTAGTCATCGAAAACGAAGGCAACGCGGGGCTTTCCACGGCCACCCCGCCGGTGCACGTGGTGATGATGGGCATTGAAAAGGTGATCCCCAGCATCAATTACCTGCCCGTGTTCCTCAACATGCTTGCCCGCAGCGGCACGGGCCAAAAACTGACGACTTACACCCATTTGATCCACGGTCCTGCGCCGGGCAAAAAGTTGTACATTATCATTCTCGACAACGGACGGACTAACGTGCTCAAAGACCCGGCGGCCTGGCGGGCGTTGCACTGCATCCGCTGCGGCGCGTGCTTGAACAACTGCCCGGTCTATCGGCGCGTGGGCGGCTGGGCGTACGGCTGGGTGTATCCCGGCCCGATCGGCTCGATCCTCACCCCGCATTTACTCGGCATGAAGCAGGCCGGCAAACTGCCTTTTGCCTCGTCGCTGTGCGGCGCGTGCGGTGAGGTCTGCCCGGTAAAGATCGACATCGCGCACCAACTGGTTCACTTGCGACATCGCGCCGTCAACGAGCCCTCGCCGATGAAATCGTTTTCCGAACGGCTGTTGTGGAAAACGTGGGCCTGGTTCATGGCCGGACCACGACGCTACGGCCTGGCCATGTGGGGCGTGCGCCTGGGCGTGCGAATATCGAAGTTTTTGCCCTGGCATCCGGGCAAACTCGGCGCTTGGACCCGCGGCCGCCAGTTGCCCCAAGTTCCCGGTCCGGCGTTTCGCACCTGGTGGCGGAAAAATAGTGGAGAGTGAAGAGTGGAGAGTGGAGAGAAATAAATATCCATAAAGCCGCGAAGGGCACCAACCTAAGGTTGGTCGGTCGCGAATTACTAACAAATCAACACTCAACAATCATGACCAGCCGAGACGCCATATTACAGCGAATTCGTGAGGAAGTATCCAAGGCGCAGCCCATCGAGGCGCCGCCCGTGCCCGAGGTCTGGCCGCGGCAAACCTCCGATCCCGCAGTGTTGGCTCAGCTCTTTGAAAGCGAATTAAATGCGATAAGCGGCGAAGTTATCCGCTGCGGCACAATGGACCAGGCGCGCAGGCAACTGGCCGACTTAATGAAACGCTCCGGCTGGACGAAAATCGGCGCAATGCAGAGACCGATCTGCCGCGAGGCAATGGCGGAACTCGATCCCCAAAACATCCAATGGCCCAGGCCGAATTGGCCGCCGCGCGAAATGGCCGATCTTTGCGTCGGGCTGGTCGCAGCGGAAGTCCTCTTGGCCGACACGGGCTCATGTCTCATGGCTTGCCCTACGGCCGAGGATCGTTTGCTCTGTTACCTGCCGCCGGCTTGCGTGGTCCTTGCCGCATGGATCAGTTGGTCGAGCATTTGCCGGCAGCCTGGCAGTCCATTGCCCGGCAATGTGCCCAGCGCGATCTTTCCGGCGAGTTTGTGATCGTCACCGGCCCCAGCCGCACATCGGATATTGAAAAAACGCTGATTCTCGGCGTGCATGGCCCCAAGCGCCTGGTGGTGATGCTGGTGGGATGATGCGGCGTTCTCAGCCGTTTTTTCAAGCGAGTCTTTAATCTCTCGGATGGGCCAACTGCTTCAGTCCAGCCAATCACGGCTCTTAAGCCGCTGGGGGGTGTATTGCTCGGTGACGTAACTGATGTCTTTGCTTATGAGCGCTTCGACTTCCAGCTTGAAACCGTTTTGCAAGAGTTGAGCGATCTCTTTCTGCCAGGCTTTTTTGTGCGTGAACCAGGGATAATTGGCGATTTGCTTGGCCCGCTTGCGGTCGGTGTCGTTTAGCGCGATGGTTACGCTTTCGGACAGGCCGCATTCCTTGAAATCTTTAGAGCGCAGGCCGAGGAACTTGGCCTCGGGAATGGCCATGCGCTGCGATTCATAGGCCAGGTTGATCGAGCCTTGCTTGATTACGCTGTAAATGTAATATCCCCAGGGATCGTTATCCAGCAGGCAATAAACCGGCAGTTTCAACTCGTTGTGCAGCCGGTAGAGCATGCGCCGCACGCCGCGCGGAGGCTGCCCCGCGCCGTGGGTCAGAATACAGTTGTGCTTCTTCCAGAATCTGTCCTCGTTGAACCGCTGCCAGACAGTGTCTTTTTCCACGTGGAGGATGTACTTGGCCGAGCATTTTTTCAATTGGATCACCTCCGCCTCGACGATCGAGGGAATGCCATACCCGCCGGACCCCATGCGCGCGCAGTCGATTTCGTCGCCGCTGTCGAAAAGTACAATGTCGCCCACCATGTCGCCCCGCTTTTGCGCGTAAAGATGCAATTCCTCGCGGAGCGTGCTCAGGAGCACCTCCAGGTCTTCGATGATCGGGTCGCACTCCGACTGGTCGGCGAAGGTTTCTTCCCTGGCGCCCTCGATAGTGTGCTTCAGCAAGTAATATAAACCACGGATACTGGTGGTCTTGCCCTGTTCGATCAGTTGCGTGGCGCCGCTGGCCACGAGCAAGGTTTGCATGTAGCTTTTGGCCTGCGAAAGGTTGAACAGTTGCCGGCGATTGGTGTTGCGGCCCATCTCGAGGAACCGCTTGGACTTGTTGTAACGTACGTTGGAGAGCGAGCGGGTGGGAACATCGACGTAGGGATCGCGGCGCTTGGCGGCCGCCGCAGTCACGGCATCGGCAAGTTCCTTGAGTCGGCGGAGTGTTTGGGCGTCGTGGGTGTTGAGTTTTGCTTTCATAAAAAAGTTATCAGTTATCAGTTTGCTGATCGTGCGGGCCGATGTTTTTTCTTATTGAAGCGGATTACGATTATTCCGGCCGCGATCAATGTTAATCCTACTCCGGAAAGTATCGCCAAAAGTTCCCCATAAATTAAATATTGGGCGCGTTGGCTGGCAAAGAAGATTTCGGATCCGCGTTTGTGACGTTCCAATCCGCCTTTTTCCAGAAGCAGCCAGAGGCGCCAAGTTTCTATCGGGGTGAGTGCGGGCACGGACTGTTTTATTTGCTCCTGACTGAGATAGGCATAAGGATCGGTTGGTCGGATCCAGAAAAGCCATCCCCCAATGGCGATGGCAAAAAGGATAACGATCACACCCAAGAATATTAAGCGCTGTCCGGCGCCCCAGGCCTTTTTGTGTATCTCCGGCTGAGGAGGAAGTTCAGCCCGTTGGAGGATTCTCAAATTCAATAAGGTAGGCACTTCTAGAGAGGCGCCGCATGTGCAGGTAATGCTTTCTCCGGCCTGACGCGGATTGACGGGCATTTTCCGGCCACAAGAACAGGGAAGCAGGTAAATGGTGTCCACAGTTATTTCTCCAGGGAAGTAGTTTACCGATGCTTTGGATTTCTGGCGAGTTGGGGGATCGCGACTTTGCAAATATCATGACTAGAAACAAAGGCAAATTGACCACAAACAAACGAAATATCTATTTCCGAAAAAAGCTTGAATGATATGCATGGCCAAAAAACCGTGGAGATATGAATTTTTAATTTGGCCTTGAAAGCCTTCCCATATTATCTAATTTATCTATATTAACAAGTAAATATTAACAACTTTGGAATTTATGGTCTTTTATAAAAAACATTCAATTTGCCTCTAGACAATGAGTTAGAGCCAACTAAAATTTAAGTTGTGTGGTAGCAAGCAGACAGTATGCGCATCTTATGCCTGCGGGCGCGAGGGGTACGTTTGTCTTTATTTAGGCAAAACGTTTAATCGCCTTGTTAGTTGATGCCCTGTCGAGACAGCGAATCCTTTTTGTTCCGCGTCAACTTTTCCGCTGAGTCGAGGTGTGTGGATTTGGTTGACAAAATTGAACAAAAAAACTTCCGGCTATGGATGGCCGGGGTGGATTTGCAGGCGTGTGGGTTTCTTTAACTCGCGAATTCTTTCCGTAGGCCGTATCCTTTGCCAAATGGCAAGTCTTTCCCGCGTAAAAGAAAATTTAGTGGTAGAATTTCGTGGTTATCCTTAAATAAATAATCACTTGAGGAGCGTTACCTTGTACGACGCATTGTTGGAAGGTCTCGACGACGAATCGCTGCCCCGGCCTGAAGACGCCTTGGAACTGGTCGAAGACGCCGTCGACGTTTTGGAAGATGAGGCTGATCTGGATCCATCAGTACTGGTAGAGGAAGACGAAGAGCACGATACCGAACTCGATGTCAATCCTGAAGATTTATTGGGCGACATCGAAGAGGTGGAGTCGTGGTCGGACGATCCGGTTCGCATGTACTTGACCCAAATGGGGGAAATTCCTTTGCTCACGCGGCAAGAGGAAGTCACTTTGGCGAAACAGATCGAACACACCCGCGCTCGCTTTCGCCGCATAGTACTGGAATGCGACTTTGTGATGCAGACGGCGGTGAAGGTGTTGCGTCGGGTGCACGACGGCGATCTGCCTTTCGACCGCACGGTGCAGGTATCGGTGACCGATCAACTCGAAAAGCATCAGATTCTGGGGCGTTTGCCGCACAATTTGTGCACCCTGGAAACACTGCTTAAACGGAACAAGCGCGATTACAACCTGGCGACCGGCAAGTCGCGGCCCATGGCGCAGCGCCGCGCGGCCTGGCGTCGGCTGGGACGCCGTCGCCGCCGTGCCGTGCGCCTGGTGGAAGAACTGGGTTTGCGCACGCAGCGCCTGGAACCGATGATTAAAACCCTGGAGGAATTCAGCCGGCGGGTAGATGAACTCCGCCGGCGGATTCAGGAGCATCTCGGCGGCAAAGGGCCGCTAAAGGAGCGTGAACCTTGGCTCGCCGATTACCGTAAAATCCTGGGCATGACCCAGGAGTCGCCCACCAGTCTGCGCAATCGGGTGCGGTATTTAAAGGAGATTTATCGGCACTATCAGCACGCCAAACGCGGACTGTCCGAGGGCAATTTGCGCCTGGTGGTTTCGATTGCCAAAAAGTATCGCAACCGCGGTTTGAACTTCCTGGACTTGATTCAGGAGGGCAACGCGGGGTTGATGCGGGCGGTGGACAAATTCGAGTATCGCCGCGGTTTCAAGTTCTGCACGTACGCCACCTGGTGGATTCGCCAGGCCATTACCCGGGCAGTGGCCGACCAGAGCCGCACCATCCGCATTCCGGTGCACATGGTGGAAACCATGTCGCGTGTGCGAAACGTCTCCCGCAAATTGCTGCAAAGACTGGGGCGAGAACCGACACTTGAAGAAACCGCCAACGCCAGCGAAACTCAGGTGGACGAAGCGCGTCGGGTGTTGGCCATGAGCCGCTATCCGATCAGCCTCGACCGGCCGGTGGGCAACAGCGAAGACAGCCACTTCGGCGACCTGCTGCCCGACGGCACCGCCAAAAATCCGGCCATCGGCGCCACCCAAGGCATGCTCCGCAACCGCATCGCCAAAGTGCTGAAGACCCTCAGTTACCGGGAGCGGGAGATTATCAAACTCCGCTACGGACTGGGCGACGGCTATAGCTATACGCTCGAGGAAGTGGGTCACATCTTTAAAGTGACCCGCGAACGCATCCGCCAGATCGAAGCCAAAGCCGTGCGCAAACTCCAGCAACCCTGCCGCAGCCAAGACCTGGTGGGCTTCCTGGATTAAAAAAACCGTAGGACGGATTTTTAATCCGTCCTTTGCCGGGACGGAATACAATTCCGTCCTACTAATATAATCCCCTCGTACATGTTGGGGCGGCAGTTGAACTGCCGCCCCAACTTTTTGTCTTTCACGCCATTTTTTTACTGTTTTCTTATTTCTTCGGTTCTTTGTCCATTTCTATATATTTCTATGCGAGATAATTTTCCGTTTTCATCTTCGCTCAATATGGCGTCTACTGGTGGATTTTTGACATAATAATGTTTGTCGTTGATCTTGAATACTTCTATTTGTTGTTGTTCTCCGGGAGGGGTAACAAATAGTTTGTTCCCTTCGTTTGTGATTTTAAATATCTCATTGTTGTTATTCGTATAGTCCCCTTTGAGCAGATTTATATCTTCCGCGGATATAGGTTGATCGGCGGGGATATCTTTTTGCGTTAAAAAGGCGGGAAGGATGTATTCCGCCATCATTTCCAAAGGCCGACGATTTTGCTGGAAAAAGTTGCCGGCGGTGAACGCAACTACCAGATCTAATTCTGGAACAATAAATATAAACTGATCGCCGAAGCCTCGCGCATAATAGGATTCGACAACACGATGATTAATCACAAATTTGCCGATCCACCATTGATAGCCGTACGGTTGTTCGCCTATAGGCGTGTGGTTCGACGTGGATTCGGCGATCCATTTTTCAGAGACAATACGCCGGCCTTTGCATTGCCCATTGTTCAAAAAGAGGAGGCCGAATTTGAGCATGTCGCGGGGCCGCATTTTCAATCCGCCCTCAGTGCCAGCGGTGCCGTCGACGCGCACATCCCAGCTATATTTCTTAATATCCAATGGTTTAAATAGATTTTCTTCCGCAAAATTAAGCACCGACATGCCGGATGCCTTGTTCAAGACAATTCCCAAAAGAACAGAAAGTCCATCGTTATTAGAGAAATGCACACCAGGCTGTTCGTGCTGTTTTTTGTTAAGCAGGAACTCCAGACAGCTTTTGCTCTTGTACAGCTCTATAATATCAGGCGTTGAATTAGCCGCTAACGAACCCCGCTCCAAACCCGCCGTCATGGATAAGAGATGCTTTATGGTGATATTATATTTATCCGCTACCCAAGGAGAATCGCTGTGATCTTGAAAATATTCATACACCGGGGAATTCAGGTCTTTAATAAGCCCTTTGTCCCAAGCAATCCCGATCAGTGCGGAAGTAAAGCTCGCGGTTACCGCGTGAATGCGGTGTGTTCGTGATTTATCATAACCATAAAAATATTCTTCCAACACGAGTTTTCCGTCTTTCATGATTAAAATACTGTGAATGTTGGGAATCGAAGATGTGAGAATCCGATTCATCATATTGTTTATCTTTGCTGAATCAGGGGCTAGATCCGGCAAATTCCCCGTTGCAAATCCATCGATATTGTCACTGGGTATCGTGTATTTATATTCCTTTTTAATTTTTCTGGATTTGTCAATTCGTGGAATCCTAAATGCCAAAGGAGCATTGGAATCGATGCGACGGTAAACAATCGGCTTCTGCCCATTCTCATTGTAAACAATCCTATTTCCTTTGATTATTGAATAATCATTGTTTACTGTCCCGTCAAACTTCTCCAATCCCCACCATAATTCCAAATTAATTCGGTTATCGTTAATAACTAACTTCTGGAAGGGAATGTCGTACCAGTCCTCATCGGGTTCATCCATGGTGGCGATGGCTTTGCCCTTTTGATCGGATTTAAAATTCAAATAACGAGTATGTGCGCCGCCGGTGGAATCTTTGTACTCAGCCCGCCAAAGGCCAATTAATTTACTTTCATCGGCTTTTGCACTGTTATTAAAACATGCAACTTCTATAGAAATAATCCATGAAAAGGAAATAAATAACGCCGCCAAAGAGAACTTATTGAACATTTTCAGCATATCATTGCTCCGATGTTAGCAATCATCCTTATTAAGTAGGACACACGGCTGTTCCAGCCAAGTTTACTTGGCACTTGGCCCCAGGATTGTATCATTGGCAATCTAGGACTCAATAAGATATTCGTAAAAACAACTGCTTTCTTGTTTGAAATCGGAAAAAGTTGCCTCATGGAAGCCATACACAGCCAAGCATGATTTAGGTGGTCTCCGGAAAATCGGATTAATCCTATAACATTTTTCGTTCTTGACCCCCAACAGCCGGGCAGAGTAAATTGGCATATTGAGGTAAAATGCGCTTGTATTTTCCTGTATATGTTAAACTGGATAATTTGCATTGCGTCCATGTTATTTATAAAAGGAAACACCATCGCACTAGTCGGCTAGTAACCCCCACCTGGACTGGTGTAAATTTCCCGGTCCGCCACGGGCGGATTGACCGCCAGCTATTGATTGATATTACTTTTAAGAGAATAAAAAACTTCGGCTTAATGCCATGGAAGAACTATTAACACAAATTGGCGATATAGTCGGCGGTTTTTTCGGCGGACTGGGCCGCGGCATTGAGCGCAGCCTGACCAGCCTTTTCGGCTCATCCAACGCCCGATATCTGAAAAAGCTCCAGCCGACCATCGACGCCATCAGCGCCTTGGAGCCCAAATATCAGGAGCTGACCGACGCGGAACTGAAGGAGCAAACCGTCAAGTTCCGCAAGCGTTTGGCGGCGGGCGAAACCCTGGACAATCTGTTGATCGAGGCCTTTGCCGTCTGCCGCGAGGCCGGCCGGCGCGTGTTGGGAATGCGGCACTTCGACGTGCAATTGATGGGCGGCATGGTGCTGCATCGGGGTTGCATTGCCGAGATGGTCACCGGCGAAGGCAAAACGTTGGTGGCCACCCTGCCGGCCTACCTGAACGCCCTGGAAGGCAAAGGCGTGCACGTGGTCACGGTCAACGACTATCTTGCCCGGCGCGACATGGAATGGATGGGTCCGCTTTATATGTCGTTGGGGCTTACCGTCGGCGCGATCCAAAGCAACATGGAGACGGCCGACCGGCAAAAGGCCTACGACTGCGACATCACCTACGGCACGAACAACGAGTTCGGCTTCGACTATCTGCGCGACAACATGCGCCCGGCCGCCAAGGGGGACAATCTCTTTGACAAATATTTGCAGCAATCACAAGGGCCCTTGCACTACGCGATTATCGACGAGGTGGACAACATCCTGGTGGACGAGGCCCGCACGCCGCTGATAATTTCCGGCCCGGCCCACGACGACGTGAGCCGTTACGCCCGGGCCGACCGCATCGCCCGGCAGCTTAAAAAGGACGCGCACTTCGAGGTCAACGAAAAGGAGCACTCGGCCCATTTGACCGACGAAGGCGTGCGCGCGGCCGAGCAATTGGCCGGCGTGGAGAGTTTTTACACCGCCGGACACATGGAATGGCCGCACCTGATCGACAACTCGCTAAAAGCCCATCACCTTTACAAGCGCGACGTGAACTACGTGGTCAACGGCGACGAGGTGATCATCGTCGACGAGTTCACGGGACGGTTGATGCCGGGGCGCAATTGGAGCGACGGGCTGCACCAGGCGGTCGAGGCCAAAGAAGGCGTGCGCATCAAGGAGGAAAACCAGACGCTGGCCACGATCACGCTGCAAAATTATTTCAAACTCTACGACAAGATTTGCGGCATGACCGGCACGGCCATGACCGAGGCCGCCGAGTTCTGGAAAATCTACAAGCTCGACGTGATCGCCATCCCCACCAACAAGTCCTTGCGGCGGATCAATCACGCCGACGTAATTTTCCGCTCCGAGCGGGAAAAATACACCGCCATCGTCGAAGAGATCGAGCGCATGAACAAGTGGGACGTGCTGGTTTCACAGAAGGGCGAGGAGTGGCTGGGGCGGATCCTGCGGGAAAGCGACGAGGCCGTTACGTTCGAGCCCAAGGGTTTGAAAAACGAGGTGCAAAACATACCGCGCGAAAAGATCGAGGCCATCGAGCGCCGCGGGCGGCCGATTCTGGTGGGCACGGTCTCCATCGAGCGGAGCGAATTGATCTCGCACATGCTGGAAAAACGCGGCGTCGCGCACCAGGTCTTAAACGCCAAGCACCATCAGCGCGAGGCGGAGATCGTGGCCCAAGCGGGACGCAAAAGCGCGGTCACCATTGCCACGAACATGGCCGGGCGCGGCACCGATATTATCCTCGGCGGCAATCCCGAGGCCATGGCCTGGGCCATGCTCCAGGAAAAATATCCGACACGCCTGGAAGCGCCGCAAGAGGAGTGGGACGCGCTGGTGAACGAAATCGAGCAGCGCGAGCAGATGAAGGCCGAGGGCCGCGAAGTGGCGGGCATGGGCGGATTGCACATTATCGGCAGCGAACGGCACGAGGCGCGGCGCATTGATTTGCAGCTTAAGGGGCGCGCCGGGCGCCAAGGCGATCCGGGCAGCAGTCGCTTTTACCTTTCGCTGGAAGACGATCTGATGCGGATCTTCGCCGGCGAATGGGTGAAAAACATCCTCACCCGGCTGGGCATGAAAGAGGGCGAGGCCATCGAGAGTCACATGGTTTCCCGCCGCATCGAGGGGGCACAGAAGAAAGTCGAGGAGCGGAATTTCGAAATCCGCAAAAATCTGCTCGAATACGACGAAGTCATGGACGAGCAGCGCAAACGCATCTACGGCTATCGCCAGAATATCCTCAACGGTGGCAACTGCAAAGAATTGATTTTGGAGATGATCAGCCGGCAGATCGAGCATTATCTCGACCAATTTCTGGCCCGGGATTACGGTGCCGAAACCTTTGCCCAGTGGGCCGGCAAACTGTTGGCCATCGAGTTGGACGCCCGCGATTTCCGCGGCCTGGACTTCGATCAGGCCCAGCAACTGGCCAAGGACCAGGCGGAGCGAATGGTCGAGGGCGAGGTGCTGGATGCCATCGAGGAAAATCTGCCCCAGGAGGAAGATCCCGGCCAGTGGAATTGGGAAGCCTTGACCAAAACCGTCAACAGCCGCTGGAAGCTCAGCCTGCGCGACCGCGACTTGCGCAACTGGGGCGCGATCAGGTGGGCGAGGAATTGATCCAGCGCGCCCGGGCGGCGGTGGAAAAGGTCGACCTCGGCGAGGGCGGACGATTTCTGGAGCCCGATTTTGGCGTGCGTAGCGCATGTGGCTGGGCACGCTATAAGTTCGGCGTTGATTTGGAACCGGCGGCGATGGGCAATATGGAGCCCGCCGCCTTCAAGGAACTGGTGCGCCAGCGTGCCGAAGCGGCATACGAGGAACGGGAATTCGGATATCCGGTGATGGCCGCTCTGGCCCATTTTACTTCCCGCGATGCCGGCGGGCACAAGCATTATGACCGTGAACAACTCGTGGCCTGGACGCGCGACCGCTTCGCAGTGGATTTGGATTTGGAGGACCTGAAGAATAAACAGCGCGACGAAATCCGCGCCTTGCTCATCGATCACAGTCGCCGCTCGTTGGCAGGTTATGCCCCGGCCTTGGAAGAGGCCTTGGCCTGGTCGGAGCGTATTTTTCCCGCCGGCGTTCCCGCCGATCAAGCCCTGCGCACCGCCGAGGAAAAAGGCGATCTGAATAAGCTTTCCTTTTGGCTGGCCGATACATATCACTATGAACTGCCGCCGGAAAAGATGCTCCGCCTCAGCCCCAAGCAATTGGGCTTTCATCTGGCCATGGCCGTGGAGGAAAAGTACCGGCCGGAAATGCGGCGCATGGAGCGTTCGCTGCTTTTGCAATTGCTCGACGACGCCTGGAAAAACCACCTCTTGGCCATGGACCATCTGCGGAGCAGCGTGGGCCTGCGCGGCTATGCCCAGGTCGATCCCAAGGTGGAGTACAAGCGCGAGGGCATGAAGATTTTCGAGCAGATGTGGACTGCGGTGGGCGAGCGGGTGACGGACCTGGTCTTCAAGATGGAACAGCTTGACGAACGTTTTGTGAGCTCCACTTGGGCGCAGGCCGAAGCCGTACACCAAGACGCGGCTCGGGTGGGTGAGATTGCCGCCCAGCAGCAGGCCGCCATCGAAGGCACCGAAACGGACCACAAACCGCAACCCATCCGCAATCGCCAGCAGCGCGTGGGCCGCAACGATCCCTGCCCTTGCGGCAGCGGGAAAAAATTCAAAAACTGCTGCATGAGAAAAAGGTAAGGGTAATCCCTGTTTGTTTATACACGGGAGTTTTCGGAATGTCTCTGCTAAAAGTCTACATTTAAAACTACAATTCTCAGTTTTTACCACGAAATTCGAACCGATCTGGATTCACTGGCGCGGAAGAATTGGACGCAGCATTGGTGGGACTTTAAACGCACGGAATATGATCTTGTTACTAGTGAAGCGGTGATACGTGAACTGGAATTTGGCGACTATCCAACCAAAGAGAGCGCCTTGACTCTGTTGGAAGGATTACCAATATTGAAGATACATTTCGATATTATGGAAATCGTGGAAACGTACATTACCAGAAAAATAATGCCTGCCGAACCTGCCGGCGATGCCTTGCATTTAGCATTGGCTTCATATTATGGTTGCGATTTTCTTCTAACATGGAACTGCAAACATCTTGCCAATCCCAAAAAATTTCAACATATCCGAAGAATCAATGTTATGTTGAATATTTTCGTGCCAACTATTGTCACACCGATAGAATTCCTTGACGAGGAGACGTAATATGGAACCAGACTCTCCATTGCAACGTGTTCGTAAGGCACGTATGGCAATTTCCGCGGAATGCGATCACGATCCAAAAAAGTTAATTGAATATTACATGAAGCTACAGGAACGTCATCACGATCGACTTGTTTGGGGACCCAAAACTCCTACCGTCGACATCTTATCCGAATTACCTAAGAAGATCGACACCTAAATTCATTGTTATGCTGATGTCGTTCAGAAAGGATTATCTCATGTCAAACACGGAAATCCAAGCGGAGTTGTTAAAACGCATTAATCAACTATCAGAAGAAGACCAACGGCAAGTTTTAAACTTCGCCAGTAATCTACCCGCCTCTTCCCAAAAAGGCCATGCCGCACATTTTTTGGATTTGGCGGGCACTCTTGATGCACAATCCGCTCAAGAGATGCTCCAGGCTATCGAAGAAGATTGTGAACGGATAGACGCCAATGAGTGGTGAATTCTATTATCGGGAAAGGATTCCCTTCGTGTCATATCTGCTCAATCTCATTTATCTGCTGCTGATTCTCTTGGCTCTGCCTTATCTGGCATGGCAGACAATATTCAAAGGGAAATATCGCCGCGGATATGCCGCCAAGTTTTGGGGACTTGTGCCGCGGCGCACGTCTGGTAAACCATGCCTTTGGCTCCATGCCGTGAGCGTGGGCGAAGTCAATCTTTTAGCCCCGCTCATTCGTTTGATCCAACAGCAACGGCCCGACTGGGAGTGCGCGGTTTCGACCACCACCGCCACGGGCATGGACTTGGCCCAAAAAATATTTCCCGGCCTGATGGTCTTTTATTGTCCCCTGGATTTCACCTGGGCGGTATCCGTGGCCCTGGGCCGCATCCGGCCCGACATGCTCGTGCTGATCGAGTTGGAACTCTGGCCCAATCTGATCCGCGCTGCCCGTCGCCACGGCGCGCGCGTAGCGATTGTCAACGGCCGTTTGAGTGAAAAGAGTTTCCGCGGCTATTGCCGGATCCGGCCTCTGATCGCAGGGCTCTTGCGACGGATCGATTTGATTGGCGCACAAGACGATACTTATGCCGAGCGTTTTCGGCAATTAGGCGCCCGGCCGGAGACAGTACAGGTAACCGGCTCGATTAAATACGACGGGGCGCAGACCGACCGCGATAATTTCGCTACCCGGCGCCTTGCCGCCCTGGCGAGTTTTACGCCGGAGGATATTGTTTGGCTGGCCGGCAGCACCCAGGAACCGGAAGAGGCAATGGTGCTGGAAATCTTCCGCCGCTTAAGCAGGGAATTTCCCCGCCTGTGCTTGGTGCTGGTTCCCCGGCATCCGCATCGTTTCGAGGCCGTGGCCCGACTGCTGGAGCAAGCCGGCCTTGCCTGGCAGCGGCGCACCGAATTAGTAGGTCAGGCACCGCCTGACACGTCTGTCAGGCAAAGCCTGACCTACGAAGCTGACACGTCCACTGTCAGGCAAAGCCTGACCTACAGTGCTCAACAAGACGAACAAACAAAACAGGCGCGGATTTTGTTGGTCGATGTGGTGGGCGAACTTGGCGCATGGTGGGGAACAGCGCGGATCGCCTTTGTGGGCGGAAGTTTTGGCCAGCGCGGCGGGCAGAACATGATCGAGCCGGCGGCATACGGGGCGGCAGTGTCGTTTGGTCCAAATACCTGGAATTTTAGCGACGTTGTGGGCGCGATGCTGGCTCAGGATGCGGCCGTGGAAGTTGCCGACGCGGGGGAGCTGGAACGCTTTGTGCGACGCTGCCTCGAAGAACCCGACTATGCCGTTGCCCTGGGCGCCCGGCGCGGTCTTTAGTGCTAAACCAGCTCGGAGCAACCCAACGGACGCTCGATCTCTTAAGAACTCTCTGCCCTTGAGAAGCGGAAAAGTATTTGAGTCAGGCAAAGCCTGACCTACTACTATTCTGCCCTTGAGAAGCGGAAAAACTATATCGGTGCTATTTGGAGCCGCACACCACCAACCCGGGTGGCTCTTGAATCCGCACCGTCTTGCGCTACTATTACGGTAGCATCTTTTTTCGTCACAATCCTCTGGCCGGAGGACAATGCCATGAAACGACGCGAATTTATCGCGGGGACTTTTGCCGCCGGGGCCGGTATTGCGTTGGGCTATCGGCTGTCGGCCGCTGATGCAAAACCACAAACACAAAAAGGAGAAGTTATCATGCCTTTCCAACAACCGCCGCTGCCGTTTGCCATGGACGCGATGAAACCATTCCTTTCCGAGGAGCAGTTGACGTATCACTACGGCAAACATCACGCCGCGTATTTTAAGAACCTTAACGCCTTGGTCGAGGGCAAGCCCGAGGCTGCAATGCCGCTTCGCGAGGTGGTCATCCAAGCTGCCGGGCCTGTGTTCAATAATGCCGCCCAGGCCTGGAATCACAGTTTCTATTGGGACTGTATGGTGCCCAAGGGCGGCGGCGAGCCAACGGGCGAACTGGCCGCGGCGCTGAAGCGCGACTTTGGCGGCGTGGAGAATTTCCAGAAGGCGATGAGCGAAGCGGCGGTCAAACTGTTCGGCTCCGGCTGGGCCTGGCTGGCGGCCGATGGGAAAGGCAATCTGGAAATCATGGCCCTGGGCAACGCCGACACGCCGCTGAAGCACGGCAAAGAGCCGCTTTTGACGATCGATGTATGGGAACACGCTTATTATGTCGATTATCGCAATGAGCGGGCCAAATACGTCGAGGCTTTTTGGAACAAAGTGAACTGGGACTTCGCCCAAAAGTGCTTTGCCGCCGCGGGGAAGTAATTTGCATGGCAAGTTTCAATTGAATGTTTATTTTGTTTCTGTCGGGGGTTTGTTGGGAGTGAGTTCCAGGCGGAGATAATCGTAGAGCACGCCCTGGCGCCAACTATTGGCCGGCGAATTGAGTTTGATGACGTTCGCGCCTTGTTTTAAGAGCGAAGCGTCGAACGTGAGATCGCGCAGGCACCAATAGCCGCGGATGCCGTCCCAATGCATAACGCCGGTGGGCGGCAGACGGCCGGTCTCGCCAATGGATTTATCGTTGACCGACACGGCCAGATTGTTGTTTAAGCTGCCGCAGATGGCCAAGCGCAGCACTGCCTGGCCGCTAGGGGCCTCGGGCATGTCGAAAGTGACGGACCAGGTCGTGTCGTATACCTCGTCATCGTCTTCGATCCACGGCGGCTGGCAATAGTTCCAATCGCGCCGCCAGTCGCTTTTGCCGATGATAAAATTTACGTCATCGGGAAATTCCTGGGGATATTTGTAGTAAAGTCCCCATTGCCAGTAATGATCTCCGTGGCGAAATTCGGCCGCGCTGCGGTCGGGTATGCCGATTTCCCAAACCGTGGGGCCGTAACGTTGCGGAGTCCATTGGAGCGAGCCGAGTTCGAGCGTGCCCCCGGCGGCGATTTTGACGTCCTCCAAGCTGAACTCGCCCAACACGCCGTCGGCAATGGCGTGGAGGGTGTAAGTGCCGGGCCGAATGTTGGGAATGCTGAAATTCCCCTGCGCATCCGCGCGGGTCCAAAATTGATAGTCCTTGGCGTTTCGTTGCCAGTCGACTTTATCGGGCCAGCCAGCCCGACGTCTGGGGGTCAGCGCGGGTAATCCGGCGCGGTCAATCCCACGAGGATGTTGCTTGCGTGCAAATTCGGGTCCAGGGGATCGCTGATCAGAATACGTCCTTGCGCAGTTCCCCGGCCCGAGCCGGGCGGATACGCGGGATCGGAAACCCAAGCGTAGGGCCAGGCCTTGGATTCGTGGGCGGCGCGCGATAGTGCGTCCTGCCATAGGGCTTCGTGGTCCGCGGCGGAATTGCAGTAGAGCAGGAAGGGGCCAATGACCTTTGTCCAGTCTTCGTCTTTGCCGATGGAAAAGGCGCTTCCGCCATAGTGACTGCCAAGCCACATATTCAACAGCGTGGGCAGACCACCGGGATTACAATCGAGATGTCCGGTGAGTTCGACCTTGGTCGGCCCGCCGGCGATGTATTCCAGGCTGGGATTGATGATCCACAGGCCGACGCGGTGTTTTGTGCTGGACCAGCCGTAAGCGGGCGTATCAAACAAGATGGCGGAGTAATCGTACTTATGCTCCGCTTCGCCGGAGTGAACGCCGGCGGTCATGCGGCGGACCTCTTTCATATTCAATTCAGTGCCCTGGTCCCAGTCGTTGCCGGAGGGCATAACGCGGCGTCGATTGGCGTCGACGGTGAGATAATCAAAGACGTCGGGATTGAGTTTAATTGCATAGCGGGCTTCGCCCATGGAAATGGCGGGATATCCGGCCGGGTGGCGCCAAATGGCATAGGTGTAGAGCCCATGTTCGCCGCGGCCTAGCGCGTAACGCCAATCCACGTTGGCCGGCAGGCCCTCCTCCTTATCTTTTTCATAACCGAACTTGCAGGAAATCTCGCCCCGGGCGCCGCCGTTGGTCTGTGGATCCATACTTATCGCAAAATCGCGACGCGAGCCGAAGCCGGTAGCTCGGCCGAAATAAAACGAACCGCCCACGAAGGACCAATAGCCGTGGCCTCGACCAAGCAGGTCCAGGTCGCGGTATTTTAAGGAGACGAGATATCCCGATTGCTTTGAGATCCGCGCCGAAATAACGCCATTGGCCAAGGTGAAGGACGATTGGTCTTCAGCGATGGTCACCGGAGCATCGTCGCCGGAGGAGACCTCGGGTCTTTCTTCCGCCGCCAAAATCATGCCGGCGGTTGCCGCAGAGGCGACACAAAAAAAGAAACCAAGTATTGTATGTCGGTTCATGGATGAATTTTCCCGCGGCTTGGATTTGCTTACCAGCCCATTACCATATTCGACTCGATCACCTTGCGCGAGTGATCTAGATCGGAGCCGGTCTTTTGCATGTAGAGCCGGATGGCGTGTAATTTGTCGCCGGCGGCCTTGGCCAAACAATCGCGGGCGGTATGGCAAGGGTCGGCAGGGCCGGCGATGCCTAACGCGGCTTTGGAGATCACCCAGGTATCGCGGGGACGCTTGGTGATGCGAATCGGCGTCTCATGGGGATAACTCGCTTGAACGAGGTGGGTTGCAGCCTCTTCGTCGGCTGCCCAGGTAATGATGATGTGCGACTCGGTTTCGATCTCAAATAAGGGCATTGAACGTGCCTTTCCGAGGGGGTGTTATTACTATTGGTAATTATATGGACGCCTTCAACTACTCTAAAACTCCCCAACGGCAGAGTCAACAGGTTGATCAGGGTAAGTTCAAAGGTTCGGGAGATTTCAGGATTTTACCATTAGGGGAGAGCAAAAAGGCCCTGGCCGGGGTGATGGCGCCCCAATCGGCTGAAGCGGCAAGTCCGCCGGGGCCGGCGTATAGTACATCTTTGATTGCAGGGAGCGACTTGAGGTTTCGTTTTGCCTGCTGGGGGGTCCAGTCGATACTGAAGACCGCAAGGCTGGAGTTGTTGTCTTTGGCCCAGGTTTGTGCTTTGCCTAGAAATTCGCGTCCGGCCGGATGCCAGAGCGCACAGAAGACGACCAGGGTATTTTGGTCGGCAGCCGGTTTCCACTTCGCCTCAGCGCCGGTATCCAGCGAGAATGCCTGAAGCTTTGGCGCTTTTTGACCGGATTGAAGCACATCGCGCGAACCGGGAGTTTGACCGAGCACAACTTCTATTGCTTCTTTAGGATCGACGTCCTCGAGTTCCAAGTATCCCCTTTTATTGTCCTTAAATGCCTGGACAATGAATTTCCCTTTGGCGGGAACGCCCAAGATCTCGAATTGTCCTTGGTCGTCAGTTTCAACCGTTTTGCGACCGGATGACGAGGGAACTTTTGCGCCGGCCACCGCGTTGCCCGCTTCGTCCTTGACTTTTCCCTTGACGGTAATTGTGTGGCAAGCCGTGAGCGCCAGCGGCTCGGGATCGGCGTTCGCGGGGACCTTGGTTGCCTCCCGATCGCGAATCACTTGGGCAAGTTGCTCGTTTCCCTCCATCATGACGTAGTAATCGCCGGGCAAAACAGGGATGCTGAAGCGGCCCTGTTGGTCGGTGGTCGCAGTGCGCTGTAGTCCTTCGTTGCTAAAGGCACGAACCTTCATGTTGGGGGCGGGAGTTTTATCATCGTCGATTGTCACGCGGCCGGTGATATGCCGGGGACTAGTGAAGGTGAAGACGAGTTCGGCCTGGTTTCCCGGCGAGTCGAGTGTCTTGGTCTGTTCTTCAAATCCTTCGGTGCGCACGGCGACGGTGATTTTTCCGCCTTTTTCCAGGGAAGGATAGAGCCAGACCATTTGGCTGGCCATCCCGGCGCGCGAAGCTGTTCTTCGCGCACGGTTTTGTCCCGGGCGTCGACGGCCTTGATTTGCAGGGTCGCTCCGGGCAGTCCGGCGCCATCTTGGTCCAGCGCAAACTTGACGACCAGGCGCGCGGGCTTTGCGCCCGCGGCAAATGCCGGATCGAGGGGTTTTTCCAGGGCGGTTTTGATGGGGGCGGCTATTTGCGATCCGCGCAGCACATCGGCCGCGAATCGGCCGTCGCGCCCGATCACATAGGTGCAGGGCAGCCCGCGCGCCAAAAAGGGCCGCACCGCCGGATCTTGCCAGCCTTGACCGGAAAAAATGACTTGCATGCGAAGATCATTTTTTTCCAGATACTCGCGCAGGGTTTTTTCTTCGCCGTTCAGGCACACGGCAACGAACACCACGTCGTCCCGGTCTTTATACTCCTCGTAGATTTTTTTCATTTCCGGCGTCATGATCTCGGACCGATCGACCGACATGCCCCAGAAATCGAGGACCACCACTTTGCCCCATTGATCCGACAAGTTGAACTGTTGGTCGGAATCGAAAATTTTGCCGCTCAAGTCGGGCGGGACCTGGCCGGCGAGCGAGGGCCCGGGGCCGTAACCTCCTTGGGCCGACTTGAGATGAATCGTTACATTCATAGGGCCGTCGACTTGCACCTGCTCGGAACCGCGATAGGTGAGCTCTCTCGAGCCGTAACGCTGGTCTGTTCTGCGGGTGTAGTGCTCGGCGGAGAACTCCAATTTTTCGGCGGGCACGTGTGCAAACTTGAATTTTCCTTCCCCGTCGGTTTGCGCCGCGTCGAATCGCTCGGAATTTCTCTCACTGCGTCGACTCACGGAGATCTGGCAGTTTGCCAAGGGCTTGCCATCCGGATCGAGGGTCTGCCCGGTGATGGTGTGTCCGGCCGGCTGCACGATGTCGTGTTTCAGGGTTTGGCCCGGCAGAATAACGATCTCCTCGGTCGCCAGGTACATGGACATGCTGCCCATGCCGCTGGGATCCTTGAATTCGCGAACGCGCGCCAGGCGATAGCGGCCCGGTCCGAGACCTTCATAACGGAAGCGGCCGTTTTTATCGGTAGTGGCCTGGCCGCCCCAGCCAAAGGGAAACTCCCATTCATTGCCGCGTCCGGTAGTGGAGATCCAGGCGAGGTGGACGCGTTCCTCTGGCAAAGGTTTGCCGGCCACGAGGATCCGCCCTTCGAGAGCACCATTTTTTGGTAGGGGTAATTCGAGGGCGCCCTCGGCGATCATTTCCTTGGCATTAGGGATGTAATGGAAGCCTTGCCCCTCTTTGATGAGCACCAGGTCGGTGTCGGCTCTGCAGGCCTGTTCGGGCATATTGAAGGAACCATCGTTGCCTGATTTGACCTTAATGCCGGAGAACCGCTCCAGGCCGCGCATGATGTCTTTGTAATTGACGTATTGGTCCAAGCGAAGCCGGTCTTGTTTGCTCACCACAGCGATGGTGACTCCGTCAATGGGTTTTCCCGTGGCTGCCTCGACTACCCGGCCCTTAATGGTGCCCATGGGCTGGAGCGACACCTCCAGCGATTGTGGCTCGGCGGCTACTCCGGGCATCTCCAAGGTCTCTTCCTGATAGCCGGGGGCACGGAAGCGGAGAAAACGTTTATAGTTGCCTGATTCGGATTCCTTGATTTCCAACACGCCGGTATTCTTATTGTAGTTTCGATCGTATCGATTATCTTGTTGCCAGTAAATTTGTTGCTGTTCCGACCACTTGTAGCCGGTATGGATCTCCAATGATTGGGGCGGTTGGCTGGTGTCGGCCGTGCGGATAGTGATGGTATGCGTCACCACGGGTTGCAGGACGAGGTCATAAGATTCTCCGCCGGTAACTTTGAAGTTCCGATTGCTCACAAAGTTCTGTTTCATGATGTCAACCTCGACCGGGGTATCGGGCATGTGAGGAAATTCAAAGTGGCCTTGAGCATTGCTGCGGGTTTCGCGTTTGAACATGCGGACGCCGTTCCAGGTGTCGGTCACGAGCCAGACGTCGTTCAGTGGGTTGCCTTGCGGATCGGTGATGCGACCGGTTACCGGATTGCCCGGCTCCAGGGTGAAGTTTACCTCTACGGGTTTGCCAATATTGGCGGTCACCTCGCGCATGGCGGGGGCGAAATCGTCGCTGAAGGCATGAATGAGGGTTTGGCCGGATATCACGCTACCGAGGCGGAAGCGGCCGTCGGCGTCGGTAATCGCTTCCGGCATCACGCTATTGCTGCCCATGAAGCGGTCCGTGCCGTTCTGGATGCGGATTCCCTTTA
The DNA here is from genome assembly GCA_963820545.1 of Pirellulales bacterium. Taxonomy (GTDB): domain Bacteria; phylum Planctomycetota; class Planctomycetia; order Pirellulales; family Thermoguttaceae; genus CAWGAJ01. The sequence continues at coordinate 339,332 of CAWGAJ010000002.1, read as the reverse complement.
ACGGTCGGCCGTCGTCCTTGGCGGTCACGCGGCCCGTGATTACTGAGCCAGGTTGGAGAGTCCAACTTACCTTGGTAATCCCGTTTTGCTCCAAAGGCTGATTGAAGCGGTCCTTGGCCACATAGTCGGGATGCGTGATCGTGGGATATAATTCTTTTCTATCGGTGGGGATGCCGAGAATTTCGAAGTTTCCTTCCTTATCGGTTGTGGGTTCAGGGTTCCAATCGCCATACAGTCCGGGTCGCACCGTGGCGCCTGCGATGGGCTTTTGATCTTCGGTAGTTACGCGGCCGCGCAACACCTGGGCCCCGGGCTTCAGCTTGACCATCAGCTCGCCGCCGGGCGGCGAAAGGATGCGAGTTTTTTGGGCCTCGAAACCGGGCGCGGCAACCCACATCGTGTCGGCGAAGGGATTATACTTCATCAAGGTGAAGGCACCGTCGGCTTTAGAGCGATTGGGGAGCGTGGTTCCGGCATAATAGAATTGCGCCCGGTAATGGGTTTTTCGGTATTGACATCGACGACCCGGCCTTTGAGCGGGACTCTGCTGGTTCCCGTGAGTTTAAGCTTTCCGTCGCGGACCTCCGGCCAATCAAAGGTCTGATCGTAATCGACGCAGCCGGGGTGCCGATAGCGGATGCGCGCCTTGACCGGTGCTGGCTCGGGAAGAGAACCATAAGTGGTAAATTCCACGCGTTCCGGATTATTCACGCGAAAACCGCTTGCGCAGAGTGGTTACGATCTTAGCGTCGGCATCTAACAGATCGATATCCAAAATAGGCAGATTTTTTACGAACTGCTGGGGATCGGCATCGCATTTGAGCGTAATCAGCGGTTTGTCGACGCCGTCGGGAAGGAGCCGGGCCAGCACTTCCCAGCCGCGAACAAGCTGTCCGACTTTAAGAAGCAAGGTATTCGTACCCTTTTGTAAGCGGACCTTGGCCAAAGATTGATCGAGATAGGCCGCGGTCCCTCCCTCATAGCGAAAGACCTCCTCGCCGTTGAGCCAGGCCAGCAGGGCGTCGTCGTGTCCGAGGGACAGGACCGCCGATGTCTCATCAAGACTGTTGAATTGCGTCCAGGCGTAAGCGACCGCGTTATCCACGGTTTTGTCGTCCGTGGAGAATGCTTGCTGGAAATCGACGACCGGGCCCGGGATTTTTTTCCACTGATAGGAGTTGTTTCGCCATTGCACCGGATTGTTGGGATCGACGTCCGGTTCGCCGCCTAAAAAATTCACTCTCAGCCCACTCTCACCATTATTGGGTTTGGCAAACGGGCCGATCACGCGCCAGTTGCCCAACAACACGTTCCATTGAAAATCCGGGGGCGAAGAGTCTTGGGGCCCGGTCGGCGCCGCGCACACATAGCCGCTAAAGATGATAACGCAAGGGATCCAAAGAAGATGAAATCCCGCCGGTCCGGGTGGGCGATTCCTGCACATGACTTTGATCCTTTCACTTATCGCAGAAGTGAGAAAGAGGTTCCGCAAAGGTCAAATGGATGGCAATCGAGTTGGAGGGCACCGCAGTTGCTCAATAAAGATAATTGTAGCAGCGGCGCAAGGGTATGGCAATCTTCCCGACGACAAGGAATTCACTGCGATTTGGCCCTCACCCTAACCCTCTCCCGACCGCTGCGCGGTGCCCGGAGAGGGGACTTATGGGATACGCACTTATTCCAATGAGAAAGGCGGGCGGTTACAATCATTTAATATGAGTTTTTATCATCCCTCAGGGCGAGCAGAGGCATGAGCAACACAGCCGAAGGAAACCGGGATTATCCGGCTGAGCCTAGTTCGATCTCCTCAACATTGTTGGAGCGAATCAAATCGCGCCGGCCCGAGGCCTGGTCGCGGCTGGCCGATCTGTACGGCCCGGTGGTCTACCGGTGGTGTAGGCAGGCCGGCGTGGCGCGGGACGATGCGCCGGATCTGGTGCAGGAGGTTTTCGCGGCGGTCGCCGTTCACATCAACGGATTTCGCCGCGATCGGCCCGGCGACAGTTTCGCCGCCTGGTTAAGAACCGTCACAGTTAACAAAATACGAGATTTTTTCCGTTCTCGGCGCGGCCGGCCAACGGCCCTGGGCGGCACCGATGCCCAAGAGCGGTTACTGCAAGTGCCCGAAACCCCTGAAGCGATCGAGGCCAGCGATGCGCGAGAGGTAAAGCGCCTGGTGGCGCCATCGGGTTGGAACTGGTGCGCGGAATTCGAGGAGCGGACCTGGGAGGCCTTCAAGCGAGCGACGATCGAAGGACAATCGCCGGCCCGGGTCGCCGTGGAACTGGGGATGAGTATCCAGGCAGTTTATCAGGCCAAGTCGCGGGTGCTGCGTAGATTGCGTCAGGAACTTGACGGCCTGCTGGAATGAGAATAAGTTTATAATGGGGTCATAACAGAAAGGTAGGTCGCCATGAACGCATCCAATCGCTCATTTACCGGTTATTTGGATAGTATCTACTGCGGAAAGTTGCAAATTGTAGAGTGCGTGCTTGCAGGCACGCAATATCTGGGACTATTGATACTTTTCGGCACGGCCGTTTTGCTTGTAACCATCCAGCCTTCGCGTTTGGCGGGCGAGCAATCTAAAACAGCAAACGCCGGAGAAGCGCAGAACGAGACGAACCAGCTCTATTTTTATACAGCCCCGCAGGCTAAGGGACAGGGCAATGGGCAGGCCGCCAAGGAGTCTGGAGGTCTCGAAAAGTCGGCAAATGGCGTTGTGGTAATCTCCAGCGGCGGCAAGTCTGACAATGTCGATCAAGATGATATTATCATCCTGCCGAATTACAATTTAAGGCTGCTCAGGGAAAAGAGCGTGTTGAAGGAACTAAAAATTACCGCCCCACAGAAAAAAAAGTTACAGGAGATTCAAACCAATTACCAAACTGATATGCAGAAATTTTTTGAAGAGAAAAGAAATATGTCTCGGGATGAGATGATGAAGGAATATCGCCAATGGGACCTTAAACAGAAAAATGATATTCAAAAACAGGTTGAAAAGATTCTCACGCCCCAGCAGACACGGAGCCTCAAGGAACTTACCTTGCGCGAGGATGCCCGTGGCTTCTTGTTTGCTCACGGGATGTTTGAAAAAGTCGGCGTAACTGCAGAGCAAAAAGAAAAACTGCTTTTGCTGCAAAAAGAGGAAATGGACCGGATCCAGCAGTTTTATCAGGAAACAACGGACAAGATGCTGGCCGTTTTGGATCCTGCTGAGCGGGCACAACTCGCGGACGAAGCGCTTGGCCCGACAGGGCCGGAAGTTATTGATACACAGGAGATCGATGCCGGGGGAGAGATCGGCAAAATTTATGTTCCTTCTTTGTTCCCTTATCCCGATTTCAGCGAAGAGCAAGTGCAAAAGCAGTTGGACCTGACAACAATTCAACAGGATCAAGTGCGGGATATTTTGGGCGGAAAATCCACGCTGAGCGAAAAGCTCGTGGAGGAATGGCAAAAGCTGCCGCCGGAAGAGCAGAAAACAATGCAAAATAATACTTTTTACACTATCAGTTCCGGATGGTCGACGAGCGGCGGGGGAAACCTTTCGCCGGAGGAGCAGAAAAAAAGACAGGCGGAGTTCGAGGCGAAAATCAGAAACGACCGACAAAAGCGGCGGGCCCAGTCAGCCCAGCAGCCCTTAAGGAGCATGAATCTCGACCTCCGCGCACAATTCGAGGAGATACTCACAGTGGAGCAATTGGCGGCGTACAAAGACCTGGCTTTCCGAAATATCGCCAATATGGCATTGACTGATCCGCCCACACTGAATAAGGCCGGCGTCAGCGACCAACAAAAGGCCGAGGTAAAGCAACTTCACGATGAGCATCTCGATAATGTGCGGCAATTTGGCCGCGAAATGGGCGAAAAATGCTGAAGATTCTCACGCCTGATGAAAAAGAAAAGTTGCAGGCGGAAATAGATCGAGTGTTCCAGTAAATCGCGTCCGCATCTGATTACTTCTGAGAACAGAGATAATCCATGGGCGCGATGGGGAATCTCTTTTAACGGTGCTCCTAACGCGTACTTGGGCCGCAATTAAAATCGCGACCACCGGTCATGGCTTGATGCCAAGTTGCGGTGAAGTTGTGAATTTAACTCCTTGCAAATAATCGTGTTACGGCGGCGATCCTAAATCGTGTCAAAGCGCGGTCGTTATATCTAATAGTGACACGATCTATTACAGGAGCCAGAAAAATGCCCGCCAAAAACTGTCCCAACCCAGACGGGTTGTTTGCCTATGTAGTGGGCCTTCTTGACGAAGAAGCCTCGGAGACCATAGCGACCCATCTCGACTCATGCCCGCAGTGCCAGGCAGGACTGGCTACTATAGATGACGCTGACGACACGTTTGTGTCGCAGTTGCGCCAGCCTGCCGTGCAGGATCCGATCTTGGAGGAATCGCAGTGTCGCGAGGCGGTTGCCCGGGCTCGGATTGCAATGGACCGGACATATTCTCCGGAGGAGCAATTGAGCCGGTCGATGTGCGGTAAGGTGCTTGGGGAGTATCAACTGCTCGAAGAACTTGGGCACGGCGGCATGGGCACGGTTTACAAGGCCTTGCACACCAAACTGGATCGCATAGTGGCGCTAAAGGTGCTCACCCTGGGCCGCGTCAACGATAGTCGCGCGATTGCCCGATTCGAACGCGAGATGAAGGCCGTGGGCAAGCTGGATCATCGCCATATTGTCCGGGCCCACGATGCGCGCGAGATCGAAGGCACGCCGATGCTGGTGATGGAATACATCAATGGACTCGATCTGGCGGAGATCGTGCGCCGCGCGGGACCGATGTCGGTGGCGGATGCCTGCGAGTCGGTGCGCCAGGCGGCACTGGGGCTCCAATACGTACACGAGCACGGACTGGTGCACCGCGATATCAAACCATCGAACCTGATGTTGACCCCTCAGGACGAGATCAAAATTCTGGATCTGGGGCTGGCCCGATTTCACTTGGACCAGGCGCTGGGCGAAGAAGCGACCGGCACGGTTCAGGCTACAGTTGGAGAGATGACCTTTACGGATCAGGCCATGGGAACGGCCGACTATATGCGCCCGAGCAGATATCCAACAGCCGGAACGTTGATATCCGCGCGGATATATACAGTCTGGGCTGCACGTTCTACAAGTTGCTTACCGGTCGCGCCCCGTTTAGCGGTCCGGAGTACAAAGGACCGGTGGAAAAAATGGCAGGCCATGCCAGTCAGTCGGCGGCGCCGATCCGCCGGCTCAATCCCGCTGTGCCCGCGGAAGTGGCCGGCGTGCTGGATCGGATGATGGCCAAAGATCGCGAGGCTCGCTTTGCCAGTCCGGCGCAGGTGGCGGCAGCGCTGGCTCCGTATGCGGATAGGGCTGATCTTCAGGCGCTTTTGGCCCGGACGATGTCGCAAAGTCCGGCCTTGGGTCAGTCTGCATACTCCAGTGTCCAGAACGGCAAATCAACCTATCGGGCGGCAGGCGGTGTTGCGGCGGCATCCGGGCGCGGTCGGCGCATTGTGTGGACGACGATCATCGGTCTGCTATTTTTGGGCGGAATGGGTTGGTCGTTGGGCGTGCTGATTCGCCTGGAGAAGGACGGGAAAACCAAGGAAATCAACGTGCCGGACGGGAGCAAGGTGACTATTTCGGAAAACGGAAAGGTGGACGTCAAGCGGCCCAAAGCCGCTGCCTCCGGCAAGGCGCAATCTCCCGTAAATCCGCCGGCATTCTCTATGGACGATATCGACGAGAAGATTGCCAAACTCAGCAAGGAGGGAGGCACCCTTGAGGACGTTATTAACACTCTGGGCGAGCCAACAGAATACATCTGGGGCGGTGGGCAAATATCGCCTTGGAAAGGATTAGACGCCGAAAAAGACAACCTGCCCGAAATTTACAGCCTTCGGTATCCAAAAGGCCTGAGTGTGTTTATGGTCAAGGGAATTATTATTGAACTGCGCAACGAGAAGCCGGGGCCAGGCTTCAAATATGGCGGATTGCACCTGGGTTCTACGCTGGATGAAGTTCTGGAAGTGCTTGGACAGCCTAAGGAGACTATTGTTGGAGAGGCTAGGGTTGATGTGGGAAAAATCTTCACCCCAGGCGTGCTATATAAAAATATCAATGGTGAAGAAGGCTACTGCTATTACGGTCGGCCCGATAAACATATCCGGTTATTCTTCGTGAATTATAAAGTTATCGCGCTATTTGTAGCGCCTGAAAACGAGGGCCGGGACAATTCCACGGACGTCAAGCCGGCACAGGCCCATCAATCAAAAGGTTCAAAGAGCGCCGATGAACCACATGAGAGGCACTTCGTTACCATCGTGGTCGGCAAGGACAAGATGACGTTCCAAGGCGAGGAGACAAACTGGGATGGGTTGCAGGCGCTATTAGAAAAAGTGCCGGATCGCGCATACGGTGCTGGAATTGGCGGTAGCGCCTAACGAATTAACAGACAAAGAACGAAAGAAAGCCATTGTACAGGCACGGCCTTATGTCCAAGACTTGGGTTTTGAGTACCTTAGCGATGTGGGCGTAAAACCACTGGGGTCAATGGGTGGGCCGACAAAAATGGTTGCGCCAAAGGATGCGATAGTAAATGCTCAGCCCGGGCAGACGGCGCAAGTGTCGTTTGATAAAGCAGGTCTGACGTTGGAGTCGTTACCCGACGGACAATGGCAAGCTGTGGTGGCGATTCGCAACCAGGGGAATGCTCCCAGCCCTAAATTTCCGGTTTTATTCTACGCGGGGCATCCGCAAAAGAACGGCCGACTGATTTCCACGAACAGCGCGGGACCGATCATGCCCAATGAAGTATGGCGTGAAGGCACACGGCCCTTTGTTTTAAAGGAGACGGAAAAAGAGATTTTTGTGGTGATCGATCCGGACAACTTGTTAAAGCGCCCGGCCAAATCGAAAAGCCTGATCTTGGGCAAAGCCATCGGCGGCACAGAAAAAAAGTTGCCTGGCGCGAAAAAGAAATGAATATAAGGTGTGGCAGGAATGTTCAAAGCGACTTTATTTATCATGGATTGCGAAACCGCAAGCGGTTTCGTGGGAAATATGAACGAATTAGCGATCTAGCGGCCGTCGGTCATGGAGGGGATGGAAGAAGGCTCGGGGACCGCCGTGACGAGCGGAGTCGCACCGACGCGGCAAGCAGATCGGCATAGGCTTGGATCATTTGCCAGACGGCGTCGAGCCTGGTGTTCTCGGCCTCGATCAAGCGCTGGCGGACCTGAAAAAGTTTCACCAGGTCCGCTTGTCCGGCCTCGTAGAGGCGATCCATGCGGGCGACTTGTTCCTGGAGCGGGGCGGTGATGGCGTTGGTTTGAGCCAACAATCGGCGGGCCTCGTTGCAGCGGATCAAAGCGGTTTTGACCTGAACAATGACTTTCTGTTTCGTTTGTTCGAGGCTTACCACGTCGCGGCGATGTTCCGACTCGCGTTGGCGAACCATCGTGGCGCCGGCGTTCAAAATGGGAATAGGACTGCTCAGCGCCACGCCATAGAAGCTAATGTTCGATTCGTCTTTCTCGTAAATCGGGCCGATCGAGGGGATGGGAATTCGCTCCGCCCTGGCGAGCGATAAGGCATCGTGCGACCCGGCGACCTGGGCCCGGGCAGCGCGAATTTCAGGACGGCTTTGCAGCGCGGCGCAGCACGAGAGATTTATCGTCGGCCGGCTCGCGGTAATCGGGCGCTTGGAGTTCGCCCGCCAACTCGACCGTATCGGCCAATCGCGGCACGCCGATCTGTTGACAAAGTTCCGTCTTCGCCAATACATATTCTTGGCGCGCCGTTTCCACGTGCTGGAGCGTAGTTTGATTTTCGACCTCTGCCAGCACGACGTCGGCGGCGGAAATCTGGTTGGCCTGCATTTGGCGGTGAAGCGCTTGTAAAAGCCGTTGGTTGAAGTCGGCTAACTCCACTGCGATGCGATGCTTCTCCTGGCGGTAGACGCCCGCCTGGTGGAGTCGATAGGTTTGCACCAAGGCCAGAAGTTCACTCTGCAAGATGTTCCAGCGGGTTTGCGAATAGGCGGCACGCGCGATCGACGTTCGATAAGCGGTCCGGTGACCGAACTCCAGGGGTTGCATCCAACTCACCGAGACGAGGGTGGCAAGTTGATCGACGCTTTGATCGGCCGTTCGCTCGAACACCCAAGGCCGCACGTCGACCGACACCGTGGGATTCAGACTGGTGGGAAATCGGCGGGCCACTTCAATCGCATCCGCCGAGACATTGAGGTTTTGCCGTATGGCAACCAAATCGGGATTGCACGAGAGCGTCCACTCTAAAGCGGCACCCAGCGTTAAGGAGATGGTGCTGGGAGGCGGATCGAGAGGCTGATCAATCCCAGTGGAGGGCTTTGGGGCGGGAATAGGCTCAATGGCAAGCGTATTGGTAAGTTTTGGTTGAACCACCAAAGCCTGTACCAGAATGATTTGAGATGGTTGTGATAACTCCCTAACATCTTGAAACTGTTGGTTTTGACTAAGGCAGTCGGCAGGAATAAGGGTACCCGTAGGACGGATTTGCAATCCGTCAAGATCCTTTATAGAACGGATTTGTAATCCGTCCTGGACGGAATGCAATTCCGTCCTACATGCTGCGGTTGTCGGTGTATTTCCTGCCGGCTGACTAACGCTGGTTATTGCTTCACAATGGCCAGACTGGGGATTATAATTAAAATTTGCGGGCTCTGCGGCCGCTGCCTGAATACCAGCGCTGCAATTATCAAGAGATTCAGTACCGGCGCTTGTCTCATGGTGTTGAAAACTCGTGCACCAATATAAAATCATCGTGTTCGTCAAGATCGTTAAAATCCATTTATTTTCTAGCATCGGCAAACGCGTTGGCACGGCTTGTCGCTTTTTCAGTGGGTACAAGGCTATTCAGCATTATTCTACTAGAACTTATTGGGCATCTTGTGCAAACTATGCAATCGGAAAACTCGCGCCCATGAACACGGCACCTCGCAACCGCAGCGCACTTTGCTTTGCGTGCAGCTTTTTTGTCTTTTTATCGATGCTGGTCTTGATTGCCGGTTGCGGCCGTCGAGGCGCACAAACTTCATCCCACGCAGAGGAGGATTCGACAGGAAGGGCCGGCAGTGTCAGTCCGAACCGTACCAGGTCCAGCGCCGGACGATTGCGGAAACAGTAAACGGTTTGGGAACGTGCGAAGCCTTGTTGGATAAAACCGCCGTTCTTGCCCCGGCAATCGAGGGACAGGTGCTGGAAATCCTCATTAAGCACGGCGAGCGGGTCAAAGCAGGGCAGCCGATCGTGCAACTCGATCCCAAACTTGCCGAAGCGAATCTCCAGGAAAAGATCTCCACGCGCGACGGGCTGAAGGCTCTCTGCGATTGCTTCAATCATTGCCGCGTCCCGAGGAACAAAAAAGTTGTCGGTTGGCTATCGAAGAAGCGAAAATCGCTTCGCAAAAGGCCGAAGCGACCGTCGAGCGATTGCGGCCTTTGCGCGAGCGGGGCGATATTCCGCAACAACAGACTGTTCGAAGCGGAGTTGGCCGTCCAACAGGCCCAACTTGCGCAACAGAAAGCGGAAAATCAACTGGAAGTATTGATTCTAGGGCCGCGCCAGGAAGCCGTTGACGAGGCCAATGCCCATATCAACACCGCCGAGGCTGGAGTCGAGCTTGCTCAATCGCAGCGCGACCTGCTCACGCTCCGCTCGCCCATCGACGGCGTGGTAGACCGGATCACGTGCAAATTAGGCCAGACGCTTTCGGTAGGCACGCCCATCGGCGAGGTCGTCGACATCCGGCAACTAAATGTGTTAATCTGGCTTCCCGCCTTCGACGCCGCCAGCATCCAAATCGGCCAAGCGGCCCAGGTATGTTCCTGCGACAGGCCCTCGCGGCAGGAAGAAAATTCCGCAGCCAAAGCAGTTTCTGGCAAGGTGACCTTTGTCGGTCACATTGTGGACCCTCAAACAGGCAATCTGCCCATCCGCATATTGATCGATAATCCACAAGAACGTTTTGCCTTGGGTCAAACCGTAACGGCGGCGATTACGGTTCGGCGAAAAGGCCGACGTATTGGCGGTACCTGTCGAAGCGGTGGACGATCTCGGCTCGGGACCGCAATTGAGCGTGGTCCGCGACGCCAAAACGGTTGTGCTGCATCCCCGTTTGGGCATGAAGGACAAGCACTGGATCGAAATCGAAGGAACCGATCTTAAGCCGGGCGAGCCGGTGATCGTCGAAGGCGGTTACAATCTGCCGGAAGGCAGCAAGGTCGCGCCGGAAAAGGCATTCCCCAAGCGACGATTCCAAGCCAGCCGGCCGCCGGAGCCGCACCATGAGCGAGAACATCCTCACGCGATGAACAATCTCCTACGTCAGGTGATGGCCGAGGAATCTGCTCACGCTGACCAGACCCTATTTCGGCCTGATTCTGCTGAGCACGATGGTACTGACCGTGGCCGGGATATTCTCGATGCTGCGCATGCCCAGCGGTATTTATCCGGAAGTTGCATTTCCGCGGATCGTGGTAATTGTGCAAACGCCCGGCCTGGCGGTCAAGGACGTGGAAATTGCGATCACCCGGCCGATCGAGGAGGCGGTCAATGTGGTCTTGGGCGTAAATCGCGTGCGCTCGAAATCGGTGCGCGGAGCGGCGGAAATTGAAATCGACTTCGTGCCCGGCACCGACATGGTTCAGGCCACCAACGACGTTCGCGCCCGCATGGCCGAGGTCGAATCGCAACTTCCGCCCGGAACCAGCACTATTGTCGAGCGGCAAACGCCCTCGATCTTCCCCATCATTTCCTTCGTGGTGACCGGCGGCCGCGATCCCGCCGCGCTGTACGACTACGCCTATTACGATCTGCGGCCCCGCATCAGCCGCATCGAAGACGTGTCTTACGTGACGGTGCTGGGCGGCGACATCCGCGAAATTCTCGTGGAGGTCGAGCCCGAGCGATTGGTCGCCGCCGGAATCTCCATCGCCGAGGTTGCCGACCGCCTGGGCAGGGAACACCGCATGAAGGCCGTGGGCCGGCTGGATCGCGGAACCTTGCAATACCAGGTGCTGACCAACACGCAATCGCTCGATCCTATGGATTTGGAAGATCGCGTGATTGCCGAAAAAAACGGCCAGGCAATTCGACTGCGCGATCTGGGACGGGTAAGTATTTCACACGCCGACCGCACCGTGGCCATTAGTTCCAACGGCAAGGAGTCGGTGGCGATAACCGTATTTCGCCGGCTGGGCGGCAACGCGCTAAACATCTCACGCGATTTGCGGCAAGTGCTGGACGACGCCCGCAAATCGGCTCCTCCCGGCGTGGAAATCATGCCTGTTTACGACCAAGGCTTGCTGGTGCGCACGGCGATCGACAACGTGCGCGATGCGATCTTCATCGGCGGCATGTTCAGCGTGATGATTCTGTTGTTGTTTCTCAAGAGTCTGCGGGCCACCTTGCTGGCTTCGCTGGCCATCCCGCTTGAGTCTGATCATTAGTTTCCTGTTTTTACGATTGACCGGCGACACGCTCAACTTGATGTCTTTAGGCGGCCTTGCCGTGGCGATCGGTCTGATTATCGACGACTCGGTGGTCGTGGTGGAAAACATCGCGCGGCACCTGGCCGAAGGCCAAACCGGCGACGGGGCCATTGCCCGGGCAAGCCGCGAAATCAGCGGGGCAGTAATCGGCTCGACTTTGACGACAATCCTTGTGTTCGTGCCCTTGGCGTTCGTGCGCGGGGTGGTGGGGCAGTTCTTCCAGTCCTTGAGCATTGCACTGTCGATAGCGCTCTTGGTATCGATGGTCGTAAGTCTCACTCTGGTACCGGTTCTGGCTGCGCGATACTTGGCCCGCCGGCGAATGCCTTCGACCGGCCCCATCTATGACAAATTGGTCAACGGCTACGAGGGCCTGCTGAGGATCGGGCTAAGATTTCCGCGATCGACGATCGCCCTGGCGCTATTGGCCGTAGTGCCGGGTTGGTGGCTGTTTAATCACGTCCAGACGGGCTTCATGCCCGCAATGGATGAAGGGGCGTTTGTGCTCGACTATTGGATGCCCGTGGGCACGTCGCTTGCGCAAACCGATAAGGTTCTGCAACGCGTGGAAACCATCCTGCGAAACACGCCCGACGTGGCCGGATACCTGCGGCGAACGGGCGCGGAATTGGGATTTTTTGCCACCGAGCCTTTCACCGGCGACATCCTTATCAGCCTCAAGCCGCCGGGACAACGACGCTCGATGGAGGAATTGTTCGACGTGCTGCGCGAACAACTCGCCCGCGAAGTGCCCGAGCTGGCCACGGTGGAATTCGTGCCGCTGGTGCAAGATCAAATCAACGACCTTAGCGGGGTAAAAAGCCCGGTCGAAGTAAAAATCTTTGGGCCCGATCTTGGCCATGCTGCGCAACCTGGCCGAGCAGGTCGGCAAGATTCTCGAACAATGGGAAGCAGGAGAAAAAAGTAGCCGATGTGAATACGAACGTACTGCTGGGCAATCCCGACATCGTCATCCGGCCCGACAGCGTGCAAACCGCCCGGGTTGGGCTGTCGGCCCAGGACGTGGAAACGCAACTAAACGCGGCCCTCTACGGCCAAGTGGCCAGCACGCTGCCCCAGCAAGATCGCCTGATGAACATCCGGGTTCGCTATCCCGACGCCGTCCGCTTCGATCTCGACCGCTTATCGCGCCTGCCCATCAGCCTGGCCTCCTCGCAGACTGGATCGGATGCATCATCCACGGGAACAACGGCAACAACGCAGCCGGGTAATAATTTTGTAACGCTGGCGCAACTTGCTACAATCGAGCGCGTGCGCAGCCCCAACGAACTATGGCGGGAGAATCAACAGCCGGTAATCACGGTCTCGGCCGAGTTGGGCGATTGGGACTTGGGCCGAGTGAATCGCGAATTGCAAGGGCAATTGGCCAAAATCAAATTCCCGTCCGGTTATCGCTGGGAACTGGCGGGCAACTACCGCTCGCAACAAGAATCGTTCGCCAGCCTGTTGACGGTCCTGATCGTGGCCGCCGCGATTGTGTTTCTGCTGTTGGGTTTTCAATTCCGCAGTCTGACTTTACCGCTACTGATATTCCTGGCCCAGCCGGTATCGCTGGGCAGTGCGATATTTGCCTTGTGGATCACCGGAACGCCGCTGAACGTTTCGTCGTTTATGGGCGCAATTCTGCTGATCGGGCTGGATGTGAAAAACGGCATTATCCTGATCGAGTACATCGGCCAGTTGCGAAAAGACGGATTGCCATTGAATGAGGCCTTGATCCACGCCGGCCGAAGGCGATTCCGCCCGATCCTCATGATCAGCCTGTGCACGATCTTCGGATTGGTCCCCTTGGCGATGGGCCTTGGTCCCGGCGCACAGATGCAGCAACCACTGGCAATCGCAGTGATCGGCGGATTGATCGCGAATATGCTGTTAACCTGTCTACTTATCGCCGTGGGTTACCTGGCACTGCAAAAACAGCCAGACCACAAGTAAACACCAGCACTTTCGCTGGGAACTGGGGCATCTTACTCGACGAGGCCGACTTCCACGGTTACGGCGCCCCACTCACAGTTGAAGGGGATACATATCGGCTGGGTGTTTTTGGGGAATTCAATACAGTGCGTCTTGCCGGTAATGACAGAAGGCAGGCTCACGCTCAATTGCAAGTGTTCGAGTTGCGCCTTGGCGGCCCCGGCGATCATGTTTGTCAGTTCACCCACAGCATCGGCAACGTCGGCATTGATCTCCTTGGGCCGTTCACCGAGCATTGCGCCGGCGGCGCCGAGCGCGGCTTCCCGACTAAGACTGAGCACCACCATGCCCTTGGCCTTGCCGGAAAGGCCGATCATGCCGCTGACTTCATGGTTGGGTTGAGTGCCGTTTTTTAGGAATGGTTCCTCGCGAATCAGCGTGGTCCCAAGCATGGTGTTGAACACCGATATTGCCGCGGTGAGAAAGGGGTTTATATATTCAACCTTCATAGTAAACCTCGTGCATTTGCTTAAGGCACGTAATCACAATCGTCATTTTCCGCTGTAGCTCTTTAGGGGTAGCTCATTTTAGGGATACGTTTGGCTATTTGGAAGATGTGGGCAGGGAAATGCCGTGCCATTAGCAAGTTTTTTTCAAAGATCTGGCTTTTAGGACAAATTTTGTCTCTTGTAGGTGGAAAAATCATGCGGCTGCTGGAGAAAATTGCCTTAAATTACTTTAAAGGCCTGAATTTTTCATAATTTTCTCTCTGTGGTTCGGGCAACTGGCCTCTGATCTTCAACACATACCAGATCAGGTCGCGACGACTGAGAATTCCCACGACTTTTTTATCGCGCATGACCATCAGGCGGCGAATGGGCAAGGTTTGGAACATTTCCGCGATAGCAGTAAGGTCGTCGTCCTCGTTAACCGTACGGATGTCTCGCGTCATGTAGTGATATACTTTGTTATGACTTGTGTTCGGGTCCCAAACTATGTCCAGCAGGTCAAACTCGGTAATGATGCCCACCAATTGGCCGGTCATATCGACCACCGGCAGACCGCTGATCCCCAGTCTGATCATCAGAGACATGACGTCTTCGATCGTGTCATCGGGATCGACAGTCACCACGTTGGCATTCATGACGTCTTTAGCTTTGATCATGTAATGCTCCTTTCAATAATAGTTGTTAGCCCATCGCCATTGCCGGCTGCTGGTTTGGTTGGTAGTAGACGGCACGGCAGTGGTGATAAGGCGTAAATCGTATTCCCAAGTCCGATAGTGATTCAGAAGAACCGACAAACAGGTATCCGTCGGCGCTTAACTGTTTTAGCAAACAGTGAAACAGGCTGCTTTTTGTTTTCGCGTCAAAGTAGACGGCGACGTTGCGACAGAAGATAATGTCGAATGTTCCCAGGTCAGTAAATGGATCAAGGAGGTTGCGCCGCTGGAAGGCGACCAGGTAGCGAAGTTCATCCTTAACGCGCCAGCCGTCCGGCCCTTCCTGGAAATACTTATGCAGTAAATTGGGCTTCATGCCGCGTTGAATTTCGTGATTGGCGTATCGTCCCAGGCTGGCTTGTTTAACGGCGGCGTCGGAGATGTCCGTTCCCAGAATTCTGATATCCCACTGAGAGATGTCGGGGAGACACTCCTGAAGCGTCATGGCGATGCTATACACTTCCTGACCGGTGCTGCAGGCCGCGGACCAGATGCGGATGCGGTTGGGAAAGAGGGAGCCGGCTCTGACGTCGATTAGATCCGGAATCACCTTGTTCTGTAAGGCTTCAAAGGGAGAGCCATCGCGGAAAAAAATTGTCTCCTGGGTAGTGATCGCGTCAATGATGCGACTTTGCAACGTTTTGTCGCCGCAGCAGCGGGCTTTTTTGCAGAGCTCGCTGAAACTTGTGCAGCCCTCAACCTCGGCCAGTCCGCTGAGCCTGTTTTCGATGAGGTATCCTTTGCTCTCGTCGAGGACAATACCACAAAGTTCTTTCACAAGCGCGGCGACAATCGGGATCTCGTTCTCGATGACTTGCAAATTCATGCTCCTTTTCCGATCAGCCTGACAATCTCCACGGCAATGGAGTCAAGTGGAGCAACCACGTCGGCAATGCCTTCCTCGACCGGACATTTGGGCATCCCAAAGACCACGCAACTCGCCTCATCCTGGGCAATGATCGCGGCGCCGTGTCGTTTCATTTCCCGGCATCCCATGGCGCCGTCGCTGCCCATTCCGGTCATGATTACGCCGATGGCGTTTCCTTGATAGATTTCGGTAACGGATCGAAATAAGTAGTCCACCGAAGGCCGGCAACTGTTTTCCGGGGGATCGTCGGTGATTTGGACGATGATCCGCTCGTCCTCTTTGGCGACTTTCATTTGTTTTCCGCCGGGAGCAATAAGAACGTGTCCGGGCATGAGCTGCTGACCGTGGTTGGCTTCGCTAACGGTCAAGGCGCAGCGGCGGTTGAGGTCATCGGCCAACGACTTAGTGAACACGGGCGGCATGTGTTGCACAATCAGCATGGGTACGCCCAAGTCGGCCGGCAGTCGTGGCAGCATGTGAATCAACGCGGGAGGTCCGCCAGTGGAAATACCCACCGCCACGACCTCCGGCCGAGCGGTGCTCCTGTTTTTGGCGTTATAGATGTGCGCCGGGATTTCAGTTTTTTTATAAGCAGGCGACGCAGCGGCAGGCTGAGACGAAGTTAGCGCGGCAGAGTGTAATATGGTATGAACTTGCTTGGTGCAGGCAAAAGCCATGATTCTGGTGTGAAGATTATGGCGGAGCGTTTCGATATGCTCTTCCAGCGTGCCGCTGGCGGGCTTGGGAATGAAGTCGAACGCACCCAGTTCCAAGGCAACCATGGTGGCTTTTGCCCCCTGCGTTGTGGCCCCGCTGAGCATGATTACGCCTACATCGTTGGCCGCCCGTTTAATTTGCCGGAGTACTTCCAGCCCGTCCATCTCGGGCATCTCCAAATCGAGGGTCAGTAGATCGGGGCGGAGTTGTTCGATTTTTTGCAGGGCGATCTTGCCGTTGGCGGCCGTGCCGACCACTTCCACTCCCGGTAAATCGAGGAGAATGTCGCGGACGATTTTACGGTAAACAACCGAATCGTCCACGACCAGTACGCGGATGGGAGTTTCTGTTTTCATTTGTGGAGAATGACAATGGATGGCTAGTTTTTCATAGAGTATGCTCCTTGGCCGGTTTGTCTGGACCGGCCAAGGAGCATGATTTTTTAGTATGTAAAATTCTCCCCAAACCAGTGGCTATACTTGGAACTGATTGACCAGGGTTTGCAGTTCTTCGGCCAACTGGGACAATTCCACTCCAGCGGTTTGTGTTTGCACCGCGCCTTGGGCGGTTTGCGTTGACTTGTCACCGGCAATGATCCGTTGCAGGGCGGTCAGGTGTTCCTGGATGTTGGCCTCGTTGGAATGTTCGATGTTATCGAGCATCTTCCGCAAGGCGTCGGCCGCTCGTAACATCACATTGGTGGCTGCGGCGTCGGGAACGAGTTGGCGGTTGCGGATCAGGTTCAGCACATTTTCCAAGTCATGGGCGAGCTGGCCGAGGATCGTGAAGCCGAAAAATCCCGCCGCTCCCTTGATCGAATGAACCGCGAAAAACCTGGTTGACTAATTCAACGTCGATATTTGCTCCCGCCGTTTCGATGGCCAGGAGTTGATTCTCGATGTGCGCCAGGTGTTCACGCGACTCCACCACAAATTCGGCGATAATCTGGTCATTGTCTAAAGGCATTCTTTCACCTCGCCGGATTCAGCAATACGTTGCATTTAGGGCCTGATTATTTCCCCGGCAGGAAGATGCGGGTGGAAAGGTTCTGCGATACCAATGACGTCGTTCCTGCTCAAGAAAATTAGATTTCGATGAACTTTCTCAATTTATCCCGAAGCACTTCGACTTCGAAGGGTTTAATGATGTAGTCTGATACGCCAACTTCAATCGTTTCCAAGACCCGCCGTTTCTCCGCCTCGGTCGTGACCATAATGATGGGGACGTCTTTGTCTTGGGCGCGGATTTCGCGAATTACTTCCAGGCCGGACTTGCCCGGCATGTTCCAATCGGTCAATACTAAGTTGATGCCGCCTTGCTTGAATATGGATATCGCTTCGTCGCCGTCCTTTGCTTCAGCGCTGTTCTGGATGCCCAGCATCTGCAGGGAGCGAATAATGATTTTCCGCATAGTACCAGAGTCGTCCGCCACGAGTACGCTTGGCACCATATATTTTTCCTACTCACGAGAAAGAAACTTCGTTGATAACGTATCTAGTAGTTATTCTCATTTGCGGCATAAGTCGGCAGGGGGATTCCGGCCGCGTTTCCCCTCGATCGGACCGTTGTAAGGGCTAAAAAAAACCACCCAAACAGTCGTTGTTTATGTATAGGTTGCGGTCATTACCAGAGAGATGGCGTTTTTACGCCATCGCTGTTTTCGCAACTATTCCGAAAAGAATTGCCGCGGGACACGGCAACCGGTTAATCGACGGCTGTCAGAAAGCCATAAAATAAGATAGGGCGTAGCGTATAGTGCAGAAAATGTATGTATCATCTTGTCTAAGGGCACAAATAGCCCCTACCTGGCGGGGATTTTCAGCCCGCTTGCCGGCCAGACTTTTGTGAAGAGAATGATAAAAAATAGAATTATGCCAGAACTATATGTACCGAATGTAACGATTGCCACCGGCTGAGAAACTATTGGAACTGTAAATTCACGGGCTGCATGACAGATATTTGGCTTTTAACAACAATATTTGCCAGCTCCACCGCGGATTTAACGCGCATTTTCCTGAAGACGCTAGCGCGCACGCGATCGACGGTGCGTGGGCTTAGTTCCAGAATATAGGCGATGCGTTTATTAGGCACGCCGGCAATGACCAACTCCATGAGATGATGCTCTCGGGGAGTAAGTGTTTCCAGGCACCGCTGCACATCCGCTTGAAAGGCCAGTGATTCCCGCACGCGGGCGTTAAGGTCGAGAGCCTTGCGGATCGTATCAATCAATTCAGGCTCCTGGTATGGTATCTGTAGAAAGGCCAGGGCCCCCTGCTTCATGGCGCGTACCACCAAGGATACATCCGCAGCAGCACTAAGCAGAATTACCGGGAGAATACTACCCAAAGCCGCCAGATGCTCATGCAATTGCAGGCCATCCATGCCTGGCAAACGCAGATTAACTAAAACACAGCCTGCCAGCGCGGGATCATAATAATCAAGGAATTCCTCGGCAGTAGAAAAAAGCTCGCACTTGATCCCCAACGATGAGGCCGAGGCAGTCAAAGCCCTCCGGGCCGTCGGGTCATTGTCGATGGCAAAAAGGGTTCCTTGGGCAGGATCCATTTGCTTGCTCGTCTGAAATTCTCACTGCCCGCAATCCAGGACTCCTCTGGCTATTGCTCATAATGGAGGAGTGTGGATTAAACCCCGTTATATAATGTGGTTTTAGTACCAGGCCATTTGTGCCCCTGTGATTATGTTTCTCTATTATCTCCATAAAGTTTCGGCAAAGCCCCCTATTTTCCATAATCGGAGAACGCCATTGTAGATAAAAAGTGTAAAGCCAGAAAAAACGCGCGGATATTTCTGCTATCCACCCGAACCCGAGTGTTGTATGGATTCTAATAAGGAATTTTGAGACCTTGGGGACGGACTGCCGCCTTCTTTTTACGACCTATAATAGATTTGCCAGTTAGCCCTGTTACATCGGCAGTGTCGGGTCGTGGTAGTATTAACGTTTATAATCGCGGTGCTAAATATATGCCTGGGCTTTGCCTTGGCAATGTACTTGGGGTATGGACCGGGCGGACTTCATGAGACGTGGAACATATTGTGTGGAAAACACACGCGAATAGTAACGGAATCTACCACTCCGCCTTTAGTTGCATACCATAATCCGACTACGGGCACCATCGGAGAGGCATTGTCGGACTCAGAGCAAGAGATGCCGACTGTAGGCCGGGAGGATAAACTTACCGACGGCGCGACCTGGGAACTCGATAGTGAAGCTCATCACGACCATGCCGGCGAATCGCTTATCTCCGGCCCGGCGGAAAAATGGGATCTTGATGAGAAATACGTTGAAACGTCGATTCTCCGTCTCAACATCGCCATGATGAAAAGCAGTATGCGAGCGAGCGAGATCGACACCAGATTGCGGGCATGCCAAGGCCACTGCGATCCTGACACGGTGGAGACCTGTCTTGGGCTGCTGCGCGAAGATTGTATTGCGTATTTGGCGGAACAAAGCGAAGCGGCAGAGACATTTCGTAACCGGATCGGCGAGTTAGGCGAGCTGAGCGCGCTGGGCAAGGAAATCGAAATGGCCAACCTCGAACAGGCGGCCCAGGTCGAAACCACGCTCAGCAACCTTGAGTATATGGATTTTCACACCGATCTGGAGGCGGCCAGTCAGCGTTTGCTCGAGGAAATCAGGAATCTACGCGTGGCCCGCGATAAACTCCGCGACGATCATGAAATAGCATTCCTGGCCATTGCCCGATATGAAAATCGATTGGATAAGATTGAAAAGCGATTGTTGCTCGACGCAATTACCGAGCTCCACAACCGCATCGGACTGGAGACCAAACTCTCAGATTGGTGGCAACAAGGTCTGCATCAAACCCGGCAAATGACGGCTCTGCTGTTCGATATCGACAGGTTCGGTGCGCTGAACGATAAATTCGGCCCGGTTGCAGGCGACCTGATTCTCTGTCAACTGGGCATGTTCATACAAACCAATATCGGCACGCACGACGTGGTGGGACGCTACGCGGGACAGCAATTTCTGGCCGTGCTGCTCGATGTCGGTTTCCATGCGGCCATGAAAAAAGCCGAGTTTTGGCGGCAGTCGCTGGAAAGGACCGTTTTTCTGCACAAAGGTCTGCCGATTCAGATAACTTTTAGCGGGGCCGTCGCCGCGGTTGACCCAAACGACACTTATATTGCGGTCTTGGAACGACTGGAGAAGATTATTAAAGAGGGGAAAAAAACGGCCCCCAATCGCATATTTTTCGATAATGGCAAAGAAATCGAACCAGTTGAATTGCCCAACATGGGCGCCACTGAACAAGAGATCATTATTTAATCGCCTTTCCCAAAACATTCCCGTCATGCTGAGCAAAGCGAAGAATCGTGGGGGAAAAGGCATTTATCACCAGATAGACATATTTGCCGGCAAGAACCTTTCCGCCTCTGGCGGACTGAGGATGACATTTGGACTTTTCGGAGAGTTTCTAACCCCCCACATGATGATTTGACTTTGGTTTTTCATATAGTACGGTTTGTTTAGTGGTAAAAAATTACGTAGTTTATCCACATCGTAATGCTGCAAAAAAGCGTTAAGGGGGATTACTAGTGGAGGGAACTACGTGGTTTTGTCACCGACCACGAATCAGATTGGAGATATGGGGCAAATGATGACGAAGTCAGGGAAAAGGGCAGGCGCTGACGAAGTCAGAGGAAAAGGGGCATCTAATGAGCAGATCATTTCTTAGCCACTCCCGCTACTTACCATCGCTCGTGGCGCGCACATTTTTGTGAGTCCCAACCGCAGTCAGAAGACCTGCGGTTAGAGGCCATTTTTCCTGATTTGCAGTCGCTTGCGACACATCGGTGCAAGTGAATGATGTTTCTTATGCCATTGATGAGTTATGTGATGGACCAAGGGAATGGTGAAGACCGGCAGGCCGAGCATCGGCCGCTGCTGACCGTGCCAATGGGGGTTGAGCCTCGACCGACTAAACAATTTGTTTTAACGCCCCAGGTGGAAGGCATTGTAGAACGGGCCTTAGCCTATATCGGGGCAGGCTACCCTGTGAATCTTGCCGGACCGGCAGGGACCGGCAAGACCACTCTTGCTCTCCATCTGGCAGCGCAGCTTGGCCAGCCGGTTATTTTGATTCACGGCGACGACGAGTTCGGCATAGGGACGAGCGGCGGCAAGTCGCTGGAGTCCGCGGAAATTATCGCCGCAATCGAAAAGGTATTTTGTGGCGCGGGAGCCTGAGCAACCCTTGCGGATGGGAAACCTGCACAAAGAAAGGAGTCCCCCATGACGGCCAAAACACACAAAAGTCTGCAAGATCTGCGGACGCTAAGCGGCCAGATCACCGAGGCGGAAGAACCTCAGCGGCGTCATGCCCGGCTGGCAATTTTGGAATTAGAGAAGGTCCGCCGCAATAAGGAATTAGATCGGGCAATGCGGCAAGTGCAGCACCTCGATCGGCGCCTGAACGAAATCATGCGCGAGCAGGAACAGTTACTGGCCGAAACTCCGCCGACCATAGCGCCTGCCCGAAGCGCCGGCGATCTGACGATCACCGTGGCCGATATCGAAATGATCTACCTCCGCCTGCAACTGACGCTCTGCGCCATTGATACGGGCGCAAAGCGGACTGACTAGGAGCTTTGCCATGAAGGAAATTTTACCTCCGCAAATCCGCCTCGATCCGGAAAACGTCCGCGACGGACTGGCGCAACTGGTGTCGACGTTGGTGGAAATGCTGCGTGAATTGCTCGAACGGCAGTCGATTTGTTGCCTGGACGCCGGCGCGCTGACCCACGAGCAGGTCGAACGCCTCGGGCAGACATTCTGCCGGCTGGCCGAGGAAATCCAAAGGCTCAAAGAACACTTCGAATTTCAAGACGAGGATCTCAACCTGGATCTGGGTCCCCTGGGAAGACTCCGGTAAAGAATCATAACACCCGCGCCCAAGGGCAGGATTATATGCAGTCGCAACAGGCTGTGCGCGAAAGAAGTTGATCGAGGAGGCTAATACGTCCGTAGAAAAGGCCGAACTAAAGCAATCTGATTGCTAGAAGAAGCAGAATTGCGGATCAAGATTTCTGCTTCAGCCGAACATAGACAAGAATGCACAAGAGTCCTGCGATTAGCAGTGCCAATGTGCCTGGCTCGGGCACCGTTATCAAGGCGTAGCCGCTGAAACCGGTCACCGTGAAACTCGCATAATCGCCATTACAAGTCAGATCGGTTGCATCGAATTCGCTCCATGCTGCACCGTCGTAATGCCATATGGTCAAATCGTTCCTGGAGCGCCCCGGGCCAACGTCGAAGGAGAGGTAGGCGGGAAGGGCATAACTGCTGCCGGTCGTGATCTGCCAGGCGCCCAAAAGCGATTGGTCGGCGTCGAGCAAGGCCAATAAATCAGTCAGAACCTGGCCGCTAATGGTCGAGGCCGTAAGGTCGATCGACGTGGAGGCTGGAGCAAAACTTGCGCCTAATACCCAGTGTTTAACATCGTCGATGACTAGCACGCGCTGGAGGCTGGCAAGATTGACGGTTAACGGCGTGCCGGCCGAACCCTGTTGCACCAGGGAAGCAGTGAAAGTGTGAGCAGTTGCATTCCATGTGCCGCCGATAGGCTGATAAATACCGCTGCCGCTCCAAGTGCTGGCAGATATAGGCGTATACGGAATACCTGCCGCTACATTCGCCCCGGCCATGATGCGCACCGTGCCGCTGTTGGTGATTGTGCCAGTTCCGTTGCTGATGGTGAGTTGACTGCCATTGCCGACATCTATTGCCAGCAGCGATTGATTATTAATCGAAACGCTAGTCCCTGTAACTGTGCAGCCGCCGGTGATATTTAATGCTCCTTTGCCATTATAGCCAACATAGAGAGCCGAACTATTGGTCCACATCGAGCCGGTGCCATCCACTGCCACTTTGCTTGTAGCGCCAGAAGAGTAGCCGATGTAACCATTAGTATTACTAACTGCGCCGCTTCCGGTGATGTTCAGCGTTCCATTGCCAGAACGACCGACATAGAGGATAGATCTATTAATCCATTTTGAGTTTGTGCCATCGACTGTGACATCCCCGGTTGAACCGGAATAGATGCCGATGAAGCCTGTGGAATTGCTAACGTTGCCGCCTCCAGTAATTTTCAGTGTCCCATTGCCAGAACGGCCGACATCGAGGCTAGATTCACTGGTCCATTTCGAGTTGGTGCCATTGACTGTGACATCGCCGGTTGAACCGGAATTGTAGCCGATGTAGCTTTCGTAATTGCTTACGTTGCCGCCAGCAGTGATATCCAATGTTCCTTTGCCATTGTTGCCGACATAGAGGTAAGAGCTATTTGCCCATTTTGATCCAGTGCCGGTCACTGTCACCACACCTGTTGCGGTAGTATGATGCCCAATATCACCATAGATAGAATAAACAGTAATACCATCTCGAATTGTCAATGAACCGTCGCCTTTCCAACCAGCACCAAGATCACCATAGGCGGCCGGATTGCTCATGTCAAGTTTTACGGTGACATTCTGGTTGGGAAGGTATTTAAACAAAAATGTCTGATTTAGGCTGACAGGCGAGTTAAACACAAGATCGACATCACTTACCAGACCGCGGGTATTGATAGTGCCCGTACCTGTCAGTTGGCTTGGGGATGCCGCTAGGCCGGCTGTTGTTAATGTCCCGTTGTCGAAATTGATCGTCCCGGTAGAACCTGGGTTGTAAGCAGCATTGGTTGTTTTATTGACGATAACTGTGCCGCCACCAGTGATATTCAACGTCCCGTTGCCAGACTCGCCGACATCGAGGCTATATTCATGGGTCCATTTCGAGTTGGAACCATCGACTGTCACAACGCCAGTTGAACCGGAATTGGAACCGATTGAGCCGTTCTTGCTGCTAACGTTGCCGCCATTGGTGATGTTCAGCGTTCCGTTGCCAGAGCTGCCGACATAGAGAATACCTCCATTGGTCCATTTCGAGTTGGAACCATCAACTGAGACAAAGCCAGTTGAACCGGAATTGGAGCCAATGTAGATACTGTAGATAAATTGGCCATCGTAGTACTGACCACTTACGTTGCCGCCACCTGTAATTTTCAGTGTCCCGTTGCCAGAGCGGCCGACATAGAGGTTAGTGCTATTGGTCCATTTCGAGTTGGTGCCGTCGACTGTCACAACGCCAGTTGAACCGGAATAGATGCCGATGGAGCCTGTGGAATTGCTAACGTTGCCGCCACCAGTAACATTCAGTGTGCCGTTGCCAGAAAGGCCGACAGAGATGTCATATGAATTAATCCACGTCGAGCCGGCACCATCCACTGTTACTTTGCCCATGTATCCGGCGGAATATCCGATATAGGCATATGCAGATAGAAGATCGCTGCCGGAGTCAACCGTCACACTGCCGCTGGTCGTCTCTCCCACATACGCAGTAGTGGAACTGGACCAACTGACTGGGTTGGCGGGAGTGACACCGCCGGTGCCGGTAATCGCAGCGCAAATCGGCGCGGCGGGAATGCATAAAAAGAGCAGTGGTATGATAATCAGAAAACGAATGTCATACGATTGGTTTATCATTGCATATCCTCATTAAAGAGGGTGTCTTCATAAAATCTAAAAAATTGGGAAATATCCAACCGAGAACGACTCGCAAACGGCGAATGCAGTTTTATGCGAGCAACAGAAGTTGAATTAGCAGACGCTGCCTCGTCTTAAATATTGAACGAATGGAACTAAGAGAGGTTCAATAAACTCCACAAAAAATCATTACACAAGGAATTATATTATCATACCCCCCATAATTGTCAACACATTTTGGTGTGTATTTCAAAAAATCATACTAAGGTGGGGAGGAGGGAGGTAAATCAGGACGCTGGATAGATTAGCTTTCGTAAACCGATGAGCAATCGAAGTGTGATTATAACTGATTACTTGATAACATATTATGTCAATTCAAGTTATGTTCCAAGCCGTATTTTTTCATGCGGTGCCGCAGGGTGTTGCGGCTGATGCCCAGGAGTCGCGCGGCGTGGACCTGGTTATAGGCGCATTCTTTCAGGGCCCGGGTGATGATTGCCTCTTCGACCAGATCGATGACGTTTGCATGGCCGCCGGGGCCGGCGAGGCGAAGGATATCGGGGATCAAGGCGTCGATTTTCTCTTTCAATCCCTGGGGCCGGTCTTCGTCGGCGTCGGAACCGGAGGATGGGCCGTGTTCTCCCTCGAAGCGCAAGTGTTCGGGCAGGAGCACATCGCCTTGGCAGATGAGCATCGCCCGGCGCAGTACAGTTTTCCAATTCGCGAACGTTTCCCGGCCAGGCATTGCCGCGGAGCTTGGCAAGGGCCTGCGGGGAGACGTATCGCAAGGGCTTGTTGTATTCGGCGGAGAAGCGGGCGACGAAGTAATTCACGAGTAAAGGGACGTCGTCCATTCTTTCGCGCAACGGCGGCAAGTGAAGGGTGATGATTTTCAGCCGGTAGAAGAGGTCCTTGCGGAATCGTCCCGCCTCGACCTCCCGCTCGAGACTTTTATTGGTGGCGGCGAGAATGCGGACATTGACCTTGATCGTCTCGGCGCCGCCCAGTCGTTCGAATTCGCCCTCCTGGAGCACGCGGAGCACTTTGGACTGGGTGCTTAAGGACATATCGCCGATTTCGTCGAAAAAAAGCGTTCCCTCGTGGCAGCGTTCAAATTTGCCCGGATAGCGGCGGTCGGCGCCGGTAAAAGCGCCCGGCTCGTAGCCGAACAATTCGCTTTCGAAGAGCGTGTCGGGAATGCTTGCGCAGTTGATGGCCATGAAGGGCTTATCCCGGCGGTGGCTGTGATGATAAATGGCTCGGGCCGCCAATTCTTTTCCGGTGCCGCTTTCGCCGGTGATCAGCACGGTCACGTCTTTAGCGGCCACTTGACCGATGAGCTTGAAGACGGCCTGCATCTTGCGGTGATTGCCCACGAACTGGGTTGCCGGGTGAGCGGTCGAGGTAATCGCGGCGGCCGCGCCCGAGAGGCTGACGACCTCGTTCATTAAACGGGAGACGTTCACCGCGTCGGCCACGATCTTCTTGAGTTCTTCGGTATCGAAAGGCTTCAGCAGATAGTCGTAAGCCCCCGCCTTCATGGCCTCGATGGCGGTTTCGGTGGTGCCGTGCGCGGTCATAATTATGACCGGCGTTTTGATATGGGCGTGTTTGATTTCGCGGAGTGTTTCCAAACCGCTGAGGCCGGGCATTTTGTAATCCAAGAGGACGGCGTCGTACTGCTCGGCGGCCAGCCGGCCCAGCGCAGCGCCGCCGTCAATGCAGGCATCCACCTGGTAATCCAGATTGAGAAAAAACCGGGTGAGGAAATGAATTAAACCTTCGTCGTTATCAACCAGCAGCAACTTGGCCATGATAAAATTATTTTTCTTCCGGGGCCGGCAAGAACAGCGAAAAAGTGGTGCCGCGGTCCGGTTGGGTGTTGACGCTAACCGTCCCGCCGTGGCGTTGCACGGTGTTTTGCACAATGCTCAAGCCCAGCCCGGAGCCCGAGGCCTTGGTGGTAAAGAACGGTTCGAACAATTTTTCCAGATCGGGCTCCGCGATGCCGGGTCCGTTATCAATCACATCCAATCGCACCCCATTTCGCGACTTGCCGTTTTGATATGTTGTAGCGGATTCCACGGCGAGTTTCAAGGAGCCGCCGTCGGGCATGGCGTCCAAGGCGTTCACGAGCAGGTTTATCAAGGCGTCGCCCAATTGGTTTTGATCGCCCAAAACCGTGGGCAGGGGAGAGGATAATGTCAGGGCGATATCGACCTTCTGATGGTTGGCGCGAGGACGGACCACAGACAGCGCATCATGGATGAGCTTGGGAAAATCCAGCTTGGTCAAAACCGGTTCTTGGGGACGCACATAATTGAGAAAGTGATTGACGGTGTTCTCGATGCGTTCGACCTGCTGCAAGGCGATCCGGAAATCCTCGCTGAATTCCGGCGAGATGTCCAGATCCTCTTGCGCGGATTGCATGTAGAGCTTCAAGGCGGCTAGCGGTGTGCGGATTTCGTGGGCTACGCCCGAGGCCAAGCGGCCCAAGGACGCCAAATGCTCCGCCCGGGCAGCGGCCAAAATCGCGATTTGCAGGCGACGGTCGGTTTGCAGCAATTCAGCCTCGGTGGCGCCTACGCGGATTTCCAGTTTGGCGTGCCGATCGTGCAGTTGGGCGGCCATGTATTGAAACGCGCGGTGCAACATGCCCACCTCGTCCCGCCGCTTGCTGGGCGTGTGCAAGAGGCTGTGTTGAAAATCGCCTTGCGCCAAGGCGTGGGTGGCGTCGCTGAGTTCGCGGATCGGCGTGGCCAACGAATGCGCCAAAAAGAGCGAAATACCCACCGCGCACATCACCGTCAGCAGGAGGGTCAGATAAAGGTTCCAGCGCAATTGAGAAGAAGGCTCGAAGGCCTCCTTTTCGTCTTGTTCGACCACTACGAACCATTCGGTGCCGGGAATCGCGCGGGAAGCGCCGAAAACGGATATCCCGCGATAATCGGTGTAGATCGGCCGGGCGGTTTTATTGAGAAAGATATGAGTAAAGCTGTCCGAGCGGGAGATATTGCTCTTCAAGATCCGCGCCGGATCTTGATGGGCCAGAAAGGTGCCGGCTTGATCCACCAAATAACACTCGCCGGTAGCGCCCAATGAGACCTTCAGTACGCCGTGACGAATGGCTTCGGTGCTGACCGTCAAGCAAGCCGCAGCCTTGGGTCGGCTGCTGTCGTCCAAGATGGGAGCGGCCAGTTCGAAGACCGATTCGCGGTCCTCGGCCTCGATATGCGCCGCGGACATATAGCGCTCTCCGGAGATCGCCTGCCGAAACCAAGGCTGGTCGGCGACGTTCTCGCCCACGCCGGTGCGGTAGCTATGATATATGGTTTTGCCGTCGGCGGCGGCAACGACGAAGCAAGGATAGACCTTGTATTGAAGATGCATTATTTGGAATTGGGCATCGATCGAGGCGGGATCGAGAGACTTGACGACCGGTGAATTGGCCGCGACTTCGAGATCGGCCACGCGCTCGGATATCCAACGTTGCAGGAGTTGCTGCTTTTCAGCGGCGAGATTTTCCAACTGGTTGGTGACTATGCTTTCGATCAGCGAGTCGGCGGCGTGAATGGTATAGAGGCTCACAATTCCCAATGGCACCAACGAGGCCAAGAGGAAAGTTATCGCAAGTTTAAAATAAAGTTGGTGAATGAACTGAACGTTCACAAACGCAGTTCCGGTTGAAAATTATGGGGATTTAATACGAATAAGAACGGATACTACTCGCGGTTCGGCAAGGATCTACGACGTCTAATGTTATCATAATCAATCCAGTCTTTACCATACACAAGTCGGTGCGGATGGGGCGGCAAGCAGGAATTTGTGAATATCCTCGGCGGCGACTTTTCCGGCCCCCATGGCCAGGATCACGGTGGCGCTGCCGGTAACGATGTCTCCCCCGGCCCAAACTCCTGGCCTGGCGGTGCGTCCGCGCTCGTCGGTTACGATATAACCCCGTTTATTTAACGTTATTGCCGGGGAATGCCGGGTCAAGAGCGGATTTGCCCCGGAGCCGATCGCCAGAATGATCATATCAGTATCGAGGGTAAATAAGCTGCCTTCCTTGGGTATGGGGCGACGCCGGCCGGAATCGTCGGGCGGACCTAATTCCATTTCCTGACATTGCACTTGTTTGACCATGCCTTTTTCGTCGCCAAAGTAAGCCACGGGCGTGCAAAGCAGGCGGAATTGAATGCCTTCCTCCTCGGCGTGATGAATTTCCTCGGCCCGGGCCGGCATTTCCGCGCGGGAACGGCGATAGAGCACCGTGACCTGCTCGGCATCCAAACGCCGCGCAGTCCGGGCCGAGTCCATGGCCACGTTGCCTCCGCCGATAACGCAAACCTTGCGCCGCGCACCACGGGCGTGTCGACCGCGGGAAAATCGTAGGCCTTCATCAAATTCACGCGCGTGAGATATTCGTTGGCTAAATACACGCCGCCCAGATTTTCGCCGGGAATTCCCATTAAATACGGCAGACCGGCGCCTACGCCGACAAACACGGCGTGATAGCCTTCCTCCGCGAACAATTCATCGATGGCAATGGTTTGCCCGATGACCTGATTGAGTTCAAAACGCACGCCGAGCCGGCGCAGATAGTCGATCTCGGCCTGGACTATTTTTTTGGGCAGACGAAATTCAGGGATGCCGTAGGTTAATACGCCGCCGGGCAGATGGAAGGCCTCGAAAATCGTCACCTCGTGCCCCAGGAGCACCAGGTCGCCGGCCACGGTCAGCCCGGCGGGACCGGCGCCGACCACGGCGACTCGTTTTCCGGTGGCCGGCATTTTGTCGGGCAATTCGGCATGATCGTGCTCCCGTTCGTAATCGGCGGCAAAGCGCTCCAGACGGCCGATTGCCACGGGCTGGCTTTTTTTGCCCAAAATGCACTTGATCTCACATTGGCTCTCTTGCGGACAAACGCGACCGCAAATGGCCGGAAGGCAATTTGTTTTTTTTATGGTTCGCGCCGCCGCAATATAGTTTCCCTCGGCCACGGAGCGAATAAATCCGGGAATATCGACCTGCACTGGACAGCCCTCGACACAGAAGGGCTTTTTACACCCCAGGCAGCGCTCCGCTTCGAGCCGGGCCTGGTCGGGCGCATATCCCAAGGGAACTTCCTGGAAATTCCTCACGCGGATCGCCGCATCCTGTTCCGGCATGGGGACTCGCTGTTTCCGGCTGGGATCTGCTTTAATCATCTTGCTGCACTTGCTGCATAGAACATTTTTCGTGAGGCAGGTAAGTTTTTTGTCTGGACAACAGCAGGTTCCAGTCGACCAGGTGTCCGTCGAATTCGGGACCGTCGACGCAGGTGAAGCGGGTTTTGCCGCCGACTTCCACCCGACAGCCCCCGCACATACCCGTGCCGTCAACCATGATCGGATTGAGGCTCACAATGGTCCGCACGCCGAAAGGCTGCGTGGTCTGTGAGCAAAATTTCATCATCACGGCCGGACCGATGGCGTATACGCAACCGATACGTCGGTTGGCATCCTCTTCCAGGATTTGTTTAAGCGGCTGAGTGACCAAACCGCGTATTCCGGCGCTGCCGTCGTCGGTAGTGATTATCAATTGATCGCTGACCGTTGCCAGGCGATAGCTCCAAAACAACAGGTTTTTAGTGCGGGCGCCTTGAATTGTGATCACGCGCGAGCCGGCCTGGTCAAAGGCCCTGGCAATGGGATAAATCGGCGCCGCGCCCAAACCGCCGGCCACCATGACTACCGTGTCTAGCGGCGTGACGTCCGAAGGCATCCCCAAGGGGCCGATTAAGCCGTAGAGATTGCTCCCCGCCTGTAATCTGGAAAGTTTAAGCGTGCTGGTACCCACGACCATCAGCACCAAGGTAATAGTGCCGTTTTCAGCATCGAAATCGGCGATCGTCAGGGGGATGCGCTCGCTGTGTTCGCCGGCAATCACGATCACGAACTGTCCCGGCCGGGCTTTGCGGGCCACGCGCGGCGCCGCAATGACGTACTCGAAGATTTGCGGAGCCAATTCGACCCTGCGCAAAATCCGGTTCGCAGTCTGTTTCCCGTATAATGCCGTGTTCATGGGGAATAATATTTTACCACAAAAAAATCCCACTGAGAAGATACAATAGCATGGGCCGGTATTTTATGTGCAATCTTTTATGGTCCAAAAGAGTTCCGGCGGACGTAAAAAAGGAAACGTCCACCGGAAACTCGCATCGAAGTATCGGTTATGAGAAATTATACCACGCCTTGTTGCAGCATGGCGTCGGCCACTTTCACGAACCCGGCGATATTGGCGCCTTGCACGTAATTGATGAAAGAACCGTTGTCGCCGTAGGTCACGCAGTTTTCGTGAATGGAATGCATGATTTGGCGGAGTCGGCGGTTGACTTCATCTCGAGGCCAATGCATGACCCCGGCGTTCTGCGTCATTTCCAAACCGGAAACGGCCACGCCGCCGGCGTTGGCCGCTTTTCCAGGACCATAGAGGATTTTCGCTTTCAAGAACATGTCCACGCCGTCGGGAGTGGTGGGCATGTTCGCGCCTTCCGAGACGCAGATGCAGCCGTTGGACACCAAGGTTTCGGCGTCTTTTTTCTCGATCTCGTTCTGCGTGGCGCTGGGAAACGCCAGGTCGCAGGGCACGGCCCAGGGTTTCTGGCGAGGCAGATACTTGGCCGTTCTGAAGTGCTCGGCGTACTCGCTCATGCGTCCGCGGCGGTTGTTCTTCAGGTCCAGCACCCAAGCCAGCTTTTCCGCGTTGATGCCATCTTCATCGACGATTGTGCCGTTGGAATCGGATAAGGTGAGCACCTTTACGTCGTACTCGAGCAATTTTTCCACGGTGTACTGCGCCACGTTGCCCGAGCCGGAAACCACGGCCTTTTTCCCGGAGAGATTCAGGCCGCGCGTCGCCAGCATATCCTCGGCGAAATACACCGCGCCGTAGCCGGTGGCTTCGGGACGAATTAGCGAACCGCCGTAGCACATGCCTTTGCCGGTCAACACGCCGCAGAAACGATTGACAATCTTCTTATATTGGCCGAAGAGGTAGCCGATTTCGCGTCCGCCCACGCCGATGTCGCCGGCGGGAACGTCGGTGTCGGGTCCGATGTGCCGGAAGAGCTCGTTCATGAACGATTGGCAAAAACGCATTACCTCGTTGTCGCTCTTGCCCTTGGGATCGAAATCCGATCCGCCTTTTGCGCCGCCCATGGAGAGGGTGGTCAAACTATTTTTGAACACCTGCTCAAAGGCCAGGAATTTGAGCACGCCCAGATTGACGGTGGGGTGGAAGCGGAGGCCGCCCTTGTAAGGACCGATGGCACTGTTCATTTGGATGCGGAAACCACGATTTATTTGCACTTCGCCGCGATCGTCGATCCAGGGAACGCGGAACATGATCACGCGCTCCGGTTCCGCGATGCGCTCGAGGATCTTATGCTTGCGATAGGCGGGATTGGCCGCGATCACGGGCATAACCGACTCCGCCACCTCACGCACGGCTTGATGAAATTCCAGCTCGCCTGGATTTCGGGCGACAAGGTTTTCCATGAAATCCTCGACCTGCGAAGAACAGTCGGGCAGAGATGAATAATCGACTCGATCAGCTACAATTTGTGCCATGTATGTCTCCTTGAAGTATTAGGTGCAAGTAAAGATGCGATATATTGGTGTTGCGCCTGTCGGCGTTGCATGTTTGGCGGGGAGGAGCGGCGACAAATCCTCGGTTAAATGGACGGCGGGCTCGCTTGACAGAGGTGATTGATGTAGTCCAGATAATGTTTTAGCAACCAGAATTTCTCTAAAAAATCGGCCCAGCCGCAAGTCGGGCAAAAGCCCTGCTCCATCTCCGGAATGATCATGCCCGAAATAGTAGCCACGTTTTTCAATTCATCCCACAGATCGTTCCATGTTTTCAGGGCGTCTGCATCGACCGCGGAAACCACATATTTCAGATTCTTTAGGGCCCGATCCGGTTTTTGGCAGATCAAATTCGGATCAATTTCAAAACGTCCGGTGGTGTTTAACGGTGATCGAGAGGTCATGGTTTTTTAAGGTAAAAAAATGGGAAGCTTGACATGCAGAAATACCCGATAAACACCTGCGTTTACAAGCATCTTACATGCCAAAAGGAATTTATAAGATGAAATAAAGATAAGGCATTAACATTAAAAGACTTAATCAATGGAACCAGAGGGCTCAAACAACTCGATGAGCGAAGGTCAATGACTCGGATCCACCAGGAATTTCAGTTAGCAAGGCAATAAAAACTGCCTAATTCCCTTTTATTAAAAGACTTAAAGAGCTGTTCACGATCTGATCAGCAGTGGTGATATATCAACAGCGCCGTCAAAGATAATAACACCCTGGCTTTTTTGGCGTTGAATTGTTAGATAAAGTTTTATGAGCGGGGAAAACATTGTTGATCGAGCCGCCCATCTGCTATGCTGTGAATGACAGGCGCGGATCTTATATTCAACGCAACGAATTATGCTCGATACGAAACTCAGCACCGGACTACCGGGTTTAGATCAGGTTTTTAAGGGGCTCATCCCCGGAGACAATCTCGTTTGGCAAGTCGACGACCTTGCTGATTTCGTGCCCTTGGCGGTGCCGTTTTGTCAACATGCGCTTAGGCAGGGGCGTAAATTAGTTTACTTTCGTTTTGCCGAACACGCGCCGTTGCTTCCCGAAGATTTGCCGGTACAGATAAAAAAACTGGAAACCCGGGGAGGATTTGAGCAGTTTATCAAGCAGATCCATGCGGTGATTAGCGAGGGCGGATCCGGCGCTTATTATATATTCGACTGTTTATCGACTCTGGCCGACGCGTGGTGCAGCGACCGGATGTTGGGCAACTTTTTCATGCTCACCTGTCCCTATGTTCTCGATCGCCAGGCCATGGCCTATTTTCCCTTGATCAGGGGCGGGCATAGTTTTCACGCCACGCGCCCCATCGCCATGACCACGCAGATTCTGGTGGACATTTATCGGCACCGCGGATCGCTCTACGTTCATCCGTTGAAAGTGCAGCATCGCTACTCGCCGACCATGCACATGCTGCACGTGTGGCGCGGCGAGGCCTTTCGGCCCGTCACCGAAAGCGTTACGATCGCGGAAATCATGACGTCCCTGCCCTGGGCGGGGCTGGAATCGGTGCGCTTTCGCTTGGGTAAATGGAATCGCAGTTTCATGCAGGCCGAGGAACTTTGGGAAGAGATCCAGCGCGGCCACCAGCCCGCTGAAGAAGTCGCCGGCGTGCTGCCCGAATTGCTCCGCATGATCATCTCCCGCGATCAGCGCGTTTTGCAACTCGCGCAAAACTATTTTACCTTGCCCGACGTGCTGGCCATTTGGAAACGGATGATCGGCACGGGATTGATCGGGGGGAAATCGCTGGGCATGCTCCTGGCCCGGGCGATTTTGGCCAAATCCGCGCCGTCCTGGAATGAGACGCTCGAAGCCCACGATTCGTTTTTCATCGGCTCCGACGTGTTTTACTCCTTCCTGGTGGAAAACGGCTGTTGGTGGCTGCGGCAAAAACAACAGGATCCGGACACGTTTCTCAATGAGGTGGACGAGGCCCGGCGGCGCATCCTCTCGGGCGCTTTTCCCGATCATATCGTCAAAGAATTCGCGGAAATGCTGGACTACTTCGGCCAGTCGCCGATCATTGTCCGCTCCAGCAGTCTTCTGGAGGATAATTACGGCAACGCTTTCGCCGGCAAGTACGAGAGCGAGTTTTGCGCCAATCAAGGTCCGCACGATAAGCGCCTGCAAGATTTCATCTCCGCGGTGAAAGCTATTTACGCCAGTTCCATGAGCGAAAAAGCCTTGCGTTATCGCGCGCAGCGCAAGTTGCTCGATTGCGACGAACAGATGTCGCTGTTGGTGCAACGTGTGTCGGGACAATGGTACGGCGGCTTGTTTTATCCCCACGTGGCGGGCGTGGGGCTTTCCTTGAATCCCTACGTTTGGAACAAGAACATCGATCCGCGGGCGGGCGTGCTGCGCCTGGTCTTCGGCCTGGGAACTCGCGCCGTGAACCGTTCGGACGACGATTATACGCGCGTGGTGGCCCTGAATTGTCCCCAGCTCCGGCCGGAAAGCGATTTCGACGAAGTGCGTCAATTCACCCAACGCAAGGTCGACGTACTCGATCTGGCCGCTAATCAACTGGTGTCCAAGGATTTTCGGGACGTGATCCGCGAGAGCGTCGGTTTGCCGCTCCCGGTGGTAACCGCCGCAGCCGGAGACGGCGTCCCGCAAGCTGCGGAATCGGCCCTGGCCAGGGATCCCGACGCCGTGCTCAGCTTTGATTATTTGCTCTCCAATACATCTTTTGTTGCCGAGATGCGCAAGATGCTCGACACCCTGCAAGCAGCATACGAATATCCGGTGGACATCGAGTTCACGGCCAATTTTTCCCGGCCAAATCAGTATAAGATTAATTTGCTGCAATGTCGGCCGCTGCAAGTGGCGGCCAACGAAGCTTTAGTGGAGCTGCCCGCGTCGGTCGCGCGCGATAATCTGCTCCTGGAAGCGCATGGAGCGGTAATCGGCACGGGCCGCGCGTTAACTATCGATCGTTTCGTGTATGTATCGCCGGCGACTTATGCAAAACTTTCGGTCCAAGATCGATATACCATCGCCCGTTTGATTGGACGACTGCTGCACCTGCAAGAGTCTCCGCCGCCGCGGAAAATCATGCTCCTCGGTCCCGGGCGCTGGGGGACCTCCACGCCATCACTGGGAGTTCCCGTGGTCTTCGCCGAGATCGACAATATCTCGGTGCTCTGTGAAATCGTGGCCATGCGCGAGGATCTGATTCCCGACGTCTCGCTGGGAACGCACTTTTTCAACGATCTGGTGGAAATGGACATTTTATATCTCGCCTTATTTCCCCAACGCAAACAGAACTATTGGAATCAATCTTTTTTCGAGCAGTCGCCCAATCGACTCGCGGAGTTAATGCCCGACGCCGGGGCCTGGGTCCAGGTGATTCATGTAATCGACGCGAAACAATGTTCCTCGAACGGCAGAGAGATTCAATTGCTCGCCGATAACCTTTCGCAGCGCGTGATCTGCTTCTTCGCGGATGTCAAGTAAACAAGGTCGATTGGGCGAATAGCGGTTTCGACCGGTAAGGCAAGCGGCTTCAATAAGGCACTGCTCGCCTGCGGCGAGCAGTGGCACACTGTTGACAACAAGATCAAGGTGGGCAGAAATACGGGCTAACTCTTTTGTTCCCCTTGCGGTGAATCATCGTGGGAGGGATTCATCAGTATGCGCAGCCCGTCCAAAACCCGGGCGAAATAACGGAGAGTCCTGTCGATGATCTGTGTCTCGGCAGTGTCGCGCTGCTGTTTTATCATCCACTGCTTGGGCGACATTTTCAGCACTCCGCTGTGGTAATTAAGGTCTTCCTGGCGCAGTCGCTGCGCACGTTGTTCCGCCGCGGTCCTCAAATGCATGAAAATACCATCAATGCGGTTGAAAGCCTGCTGATACTCCCCCGTGCGAAATTCATGATCTCTCACAAATCCAATTGCATCGGCATTGGGCACAAGACCAGTTTGCTGGGCGGACATTTGGAGTTGCGTGAACGAGCCCGTGTCAATTATGGAAACTGCCGGGCCTTTCCTTTGGTCCATCACATCTTCCTCGCTGTTTGCCGGCGTGTCTTTGGCGCTTCGCTGAGGTATTGCGGAAACAGGCGTATTGGGTTTTGCGGGCGTTAACTTGGCCATTTTCTCCAGGCGCTCCACAAGCTTGTCAAAGCGATCGAGCGTGTCTTTTATCTTGGCTTGTTTTTCGAGAATTATTTGGGCTTCTTTTTTTCCGCCGGCCTTCTCGGGATCTTGCTGAATAAGGTGTAAATGAGTGCAACGGTGAAGCTCGCCGGTATCGCGCACCAAGCGCAGCGTTTTGACGAAATCCTGGGCTTGAAAGGCCTGCTTTGCCTCGATTAAGGCATTGGCATAACGTGTCCCACGAACCAAGACATATAGATTGTCGAATTCCTGCACGACGCTGAACGTGGATTTGGATTGTTCCATGACCAGCGAACCCTCCAACTAGCCTTTCCCTCCCGCGCCTTCAAAATGACGTGGATTATCGGGTCCCAAACCTGGCATAGCTATATCATACTCTTAAGTCCGATTATAAGCTACCGTTGCCTTTGTAAGATGGGTGCTGCAAGTCAGGGGAGAAAAAAGGGGGCAGGATTCAGGGTTCAGGGTTCAGCACTCCCCACGACCCGCTCTCCACTCTCCACAGAAGCAATGACGCGGAATTTGAACGACTATTGATGTGGGTTTCCGGCCATGTTCCCAGAGACATCGGCCAAAGGAAGGCATTAGGTCCCCCACTTCCAGTGTTAGGGGACTCGTCTAAAATGAAACAAGTGGAAAACGGCTTACAGGCTTAGTTTGGCCGGAGGCGCACGATATATTCCACGATATGCCCCAGGCGATAGCGAATCGGCTGCGCGAGCCGTCGGAATGGAGAGAGGTATGGACAAGTTCGCCATTCGCACAGACAATCTGGTGCGGGATTTTGGCCCTATTAGAGCAGTAAACCACCTCAGCTTAGAAGTGCCTCAGGGAATCATCTTTGGATTCTTAGGGCCCAATGGGGCGGGCAAGACAACCACAATCCGTCTTTTATTGGGTTTGCTGGAGCCAAGCGAAGGACGGGCCGAGGTGTTGGGTTTCGACACGCGAACCGAGGCGAATGAGATTCGCTGTCAAACGGGCGCGCTGCTCGAACACACGGGTCTCTACGAACGACTGAGCGCCGCAGACAATCTCGAATTTTACGCGCGAATCTGGCGTCTGTCCCGCACGGAACGGCAAGCCCGAATCAAAGAACTCCTTACTCACGTGGGATTGTGGGAACGGCGGAAAAACACGGTGGGGACGTGGAGTCGGGGGATGAAACAAAAGCTGGCATTTGCCCGAACCCTGCTTCATCGCCCGTCATTGATCTTCATGGACGAACCGACGGCCGGTCTTGATCCCATGGCCGCCGCGGCAGTGCGCGAGGATTTGGTGGCGCTGGCCGCTCGCGAGAAGGTGACTGTATTTCTTACCACTCATAACCTTGCAGAAGCCGAAAAGTTGTGCGGATTAGTGGGCGTGATTCGGCAGGGAAAACTGCTGGCCGTGGGGAGCCCTAATGAGTTGCGAGCCAACAGCGGGCGCCGCGAGTGGAAGTTCGCGGGCGCGGCTTTTCCGAGGAGCTAATCTCTTCGTTGCGGGCGCGGCCGGAGGTACTCGCCGTCGAACGGCAAGATAACCGTCTCTTGGTTGAATTGCACAAGGCAACGGACACCGCCCCGCTGGTGAGCTTGATTGTGAGCGCCGGCGCAGGTCGAAGAGGTGCGCCGAGATCATGCCAGCCTGGAAGAAGTGTTCTTGAACCTGATGGAGGAAGAAAAATGATTACCGACATAGGGACGGTGATGTGGAAGGAGTGGAAGGAAATTCTGACTCTGGGCGGCGGCCGCGGCAAGCTGGGCCTGCTGATTCTCGTGGGGATTTTCGGCATTTTTCTGCCCTTACAAATGGGACGCGCTTGGGTTGAATCGCCCATGATGCTCTTTCCCGGGATCTGGATACCGCTGGTCTTTGTGATTTCGGTGATTGCCGATTCTTTTGCCGGGGAACGCGAGCGGCACACGCTGGAAACGTTGCTGACCAGCCGTCTTTCAGACCTGGCCATCTTGTGTGGAAAGACCGGCGCGGCTGTGGGATATGGAGTTGGAGCAGCCTGGACCAGTCTGCTGTTGGGATTGATAACCGTAAACCTCGCTCACGGACAGGGCAAACTGCTGCTCTATCCTACCGCGGCAGGTCTGGGGATGGTTGTATTCAGTCTCCTCTGCGCTTGTTTGGCGGCAAGCGCCGGCATCCTGATCTCCCTGCGAGCCGCAACGGTGCGGCAGGCCCAGCAGACAATGAGCATAGCGGTTATGGTGCTGCTTTTCGGAGCGATTTTAGGTGTTCAAGCACTACCGGCGGAGTGGAGGGCTGGTTTGGTCAAGACTTTTACAGCAGTAGGTACAGCGCGCATGATTGCCATCGCGGCATTGGCCCTGACTGCGCTGGACGCGGGATTGTTTGTATGGGCCATGACCAGGTTTCGGCGAGCGCGGTTGATTTTGGACTGACATTACACAATTACTTAACAACACACGTTCGCTTTTATCAAACGGAAATAAGCCTTTGGCAAGATGGTTCGATCAAGCGAACTTCTCTTGAAACATAGACGGAGGCTGTTGCTTTTCTAACCACCAAACAGACTATCTTATCACCCCTGTTACATTGCAGGAAACTTCCATGTTTACCAAAAGGATTCTTGTGCTTGTCGTGTGCGTCAGTTCGCTGGCCTTGTCGTCGCTGCGGGCGCAGCAGCAAGACCAGCCTTCGCGCGGTCGCCCGGCGTCGGAGCCGGTTATTGCAAAGCACGTGCGGGGTAACCTTTATCAGGTGAGCGGAGGGATCGGCAACACGTTTTTTTACGTTGGGCCGGATGAAGTCCTCGTGATCGACGCCAAGATCAACGCAGAAGCAGCCAGTCAGATGTTGGCGGAAATCAAGAAGGTTACGGATAAACCGGTGCAAAGCGTAGTGCTGACGCACAGCGACGGCGACCATGTCAACGGGCTAGTTGGGTTCCCGCCAAACCTGACGATCATCTCCCATACGAACACTCGGCAAGACATTGCGCAGGCCAATGCCGCCGCGACGACGAAACTGCCGCTGCCCAATGAAACCTTCTCCCGGGATATGACCCTGTTTGTGGGCGATACAGAGGTGCAACTGCTCTATTACGGTCCGGCGCACACCAACGGCGACATCGTGATCTACATTCCCGCGGAAAAGACCGCGATTGTCGGCGACCTTGTTTTTATCGGCCGTGATCCCCTGATTCACGCCAATAAACACGGTTCCTCTTTTGGCCTGGTTACGGTGTTGAAGGCGATCATCCAACTGGACGCGGACGTTTTCCTGAGCGGGCACGCCGACGGAGTGGACAAAAAGGCCATCGAGGCATTGATTGCGCAGATCGAAGAGAAGCAGATCAAAGTCAAAGCCCTTGTACAAGAAGGAAAAACGCTCGCCGAAGTGAAAGCAGCGTTTGCCGGCGCCGATCAGCCGGCCACGCCCGGCGGCCGTCGGTGGCCGAGCCTGGTGGAGATTATTTACCAAGAGTTGACAGAGAAAAAATAAGGAACTCTAAGAAAAGCGTTTTCCAAGAGGGTCGGCGGGGTGGCACAAACGAAAGGGACTGAGAGTGTGTGCCATCCAGGCGTGTGCAAACATTGGGAGAGGCTGCCCAACCAACGTGATTCATTGTCTCTTAATGTCTTGTTCTATGCCTATCTTTATTGAGGTTTCCGCCAAGCATGACACTCATCCCACACTTGCGGCGGTGTGTGCGCCCGACTATGCTAATAGAAGTGGAAATCACGTTACAGGAGAAGTTAGGCCATAAGATGAGCGACAAAGGCAAATGCGAGCACTGTGACGCCGAATTCGAGTACGGTATCATCCACACCGGCTTCAATGACTCGGCATACGCGTATTGCGAGAAGTGCGGTCGCACTGCGGTGCTCGATGGCTGGAAGTTATCGAAGGGAACGAAAGTCCGTGTCCATCAAGCAATTCCGAAGGAAGCAGAAGAAGAGTTGCTGCCGTGCGAGTGCGGCGGTCGTTTTAAACATGGAGCGAGTCCCCGTTGCCCGCGCTGTGGGAAGGAACTGTCCGCCGATTTGGCGGCACGCTGGATAGAAGCGAATGCGCCTGGCACAGCGAAGGGATGGAAGTGGCATCGCAGTTGGACCGGACTTTATATGATTTCTATAGAGCGACGATTTGTCCGCGATAACTGGAAGACAGCCAACCAGCCAGAATAGCCTTGCCAAACCGAGATGTTATCCTATCTACTCAAGGGTTTCGTGACGCGCCTCGAATAACGACCGTATTACAAGGCGTGTCATGCAGCTTCTTCGCATCTCGTAAACTCATACGTTTTCTATGAATCAGGCCTGAGTCGAGGATTCCAGCCAGAACGGAGGAAAAAGGTGGAAAAAGGTGGGTGGAAAAAGGTGTCAGGGTGGAAAAAGGTGGGGTGGAAAAAGGTGTCAGGAACCGTTTTTTTAAGAAAACCGCACGGGTGCCCCTGCTTCAAAGGGTATGGAATGTGTGCCACGACCAACCGACCATGCTGCGCACGGTGCCCGTCGGTGCCCTCGCAGAAGCAGTGCCTATGGTGGCGGGTTACTTTCACGGGCTGTGCCGCAGGTATAGGAGGTTTTGAGTTTCCTCATCCTTCATCTCTTTGCCCTACGCCTTCCGCCTTTCATCTCCAGCCCCCCGCCTCCGGCCTAAGTGGTGTATTGTGAGTCCGCCGAAGGCGGACTGGGCGAGTCGGGAGTTGCATCGGCGCCACGCCCTTCGCTGCGCTCAGGGACGTGCCACACGCATTCGTCCCTCAGGGCGTGCCACACGGCTGACCTCTGACCCCTAACCTCAGACCTCTTCCTGCACTACCCCATGTTCGGTGCGGGAGATGATTTCTTCCTGGAGTTCGCGGGAGAGGTCGCAAAAGTAGTCGCTGTAGCCCGCCACGCGCACGATCAGGTCGCGATGCTGCTGCGGGGCCGCCTGGGCTTGGCGCAGGGTTTCCTTGCGCACCACGTTGAACTGGACGTGGTGGCCGCCGAGTTGGAAGTAGCTACGGATGAGGTGCGCCAGTTTGTCGAGGCCGTTCTGGTCGCTTACCAGCGAGGGTGAGAATTTCATGTTCAGGAGCGTGCCGCCCGTTTTCACGTGGTCCATCTTGCCGGCCGACTTCATCACGGCCGTGGGGCCGTGACGGTCCGCGCCTTGGGCCGGAGAAATCCCTTCGGAGAGCGGCAGGCCCGCCTTGCGTCCATCGGGCATGGCCCCGGTGACCGAGCCAAAATAGATGTGGCTGGTCGTGGGCAGCATCTCCACGCGGTAATGCCCGCCCTTGGTATTTGGCCGGCCGTCCAACTCCTCGATAATCATCTGGAACATGTGGAGCATGATCTGGTCGGCGTACTCGTCGTCGTTACCGTACTTGTGCATGCGGTTGAGCAAGCGCTGACGGAGGATTTCCTGGCCGTCGAAATCCACGTCTAGTGCCCGGACCAGCTCGCTTAAGGGCATGGCTTGGTCTTCGAAAACGAGCTGTTTCAGCGCCGCAAGGCTATCGGTGAGGCTGCCAATGCCCACAAACTGTACATAACTATTATTGTAGCGCGCGCCTCCGGCATTGTAGTCCTTGCCTTTGCGGATGCAGTCGTCGGTAATAACGGAAAGGAAGGGGGCCGGCATGAGCGCGGCGTACATCTGCTCGATAAGCTGATTGGCGCGGAGCTTGAGCTCCAGGAAATGGCGGAATTGCGCGCGAAAGGCTTCCAGCAGCGCGTCGAATGAAGCGCAGGCGTCGGGAGTTCCGGTGCGCGGGCCGAGTTGTTTGCCGGTGCGGGGATCGACGCCGTCGTGGAGCGTCAGCTCCAGGATCTTCACGAGATTGAAATAGCCGGTCAGTATGTAGGCCTCCTTGCCGAAGGCCCCGGTTTCCACGCAGCCGCTGCATCCGCCGGCGCGGGCGTCGGCGAGCGACTTTCCCATGCGAAGTTGTTCCTCGATCACAATATCGGTATTGAAGATCGAGGGGAATCCATATCCCTTGGAAATGACACGCAGGGCGTGCTTCAACAGCGCGTCGGGGGTTTTGCGGGTCAACTGGAGGTTGCTGCAGGGCTGGGTCATGTGCATTTCGTCGAGAATGTCCAAGAGCAGGTGCGAAAGCTCGTTCGATCCGTCCTCGCCATCGGCCAGCAGGCCGCCGATATTGATGTTGCCAAAGTCGGTGTACGTGCCGCTTTCGGCAGCCGTCACCCCGACCTTGGGCGGCGCCGGGTGGTTGTTGAACTTGACGAAAAAGGCTTCGAGCAGTTCCCGCGCCTTTTCCTGGGTTAGCGTGCCATCGGCAAGGCCCTGGCGGTAGAACGGCAATAAGTGCTGATCGAGGCGACCGGGGCTGTACGAATCCCAGCCGTTCAGCTCAGTGATCACCGCCAGATGGCAGAACCAGTAGGATTGCAGCGCCTCGTGAAAGTCGCGCGGCGCGTATGTCGGCACGTGTCTGCACACCTCGGCAATTTTTTCTAGTTCGAGTTTGCGCACGGATCGGATTCGCGGGCGGCCATTTGCGCGGCGCGCTCGGCGTGGCGTGACGCGAAAAGGATGGCCGCGTCGCAGGAGATGTCCATTGCCCTAAGCTGCTCCAGCTTGGCATATGCCTGCGCATCACCCAAAAAGTCCAGGCCCGCCATGGCCGCGGCGATCTCTTGCTGGAAATCGAGCAGGCCCTTGCGATAGATCTTGTCGTCCAGAACCGTGTGGCCCGGGGTGCGCTGCTCCATGAATTCGGTGAAGATGCCGGCGTCGTATGCGGCGCGCCACTCATCGGGAAGCACCGCAAAGAGCTTGTCGCGCATGCTGCGGTTGCGCCAGTAAGGGATGATCTTCTCTTCGTATATTTTGATGCAGTCCTCGGAAACAGCATAGCTCGTCTTCGGCCGCGAGTTGAGGATGCGCAGGTCTTCGAGGCTGTGGCAGGTTAGTTCCGGATAGGTGGGCACGGCCTTGGGCGCCGGGCCGCGCTCGCCCACGATCAACTCATCCTCGCCCAGGTAGATCGTTTTACGCTCACACGAGTAGTAGAAGGA
Organism: Pirellulales bacterium; assembly: GCA_963820545.1. Lineage (GTDB taxonomy): Bacteria > Planctomycetota > Planctomycetia > Pirellulales > Thermoguttaceae > CAWGAJ01. Next base: position 295,751 of record CAWGAJ010000002.1, on the reverse strand, counting down.
GCGGGCTGCATGACCGGCACCGAGTATTTTCCCTCGTGGGCCTGATAGAAGTCGGTGATCAGTGAGGCCCGCTCGGGAGAAATCGAGGGCGTAGCATCAAGGCTCGCGCGTCGCAGTCTGGCTGTTCTTTCGTTCATGGTATTAACCACCGATCTGAATGTTCAGTCCGAAAGCCTGGAATGTATCTATCGCGCGTTCTATTATTTGGGCGGTGGGTACTCGGTGTGCGCCCGATTGGTCCGGCCTGCCCAGGCTTATCCACTTGTGGGCCGCTGTCCTGTGATACGGCAGCAGGTTCACTTGGCATACGCCGGGAATCGAAGTCGCGAAACGGGCAACAGCCTCCAGGTGCTTAGGGTCATCATTGAAACCAGGTACCAGCGGCATGCGAATCCAGATGTTCTGGTGAATTTCTCCCAGGGCATGGAGATTATCCAGAATGATGGCATTCGAGACGCCCGTCCATTGTCGGTGCAGGTCATCGTCCATGACCTTCAGGTCATAGAGGAAAAGGTCTGTCAGCGGCGCCGCCGATAGCAGGTCTTCCCTTGAGACGTAGCCCGATGTGTCCACGGCCGTGTGAATTCCGTCAGCCCGGCAGGCTTCCAGTAGGCGCTGAAGAAAACGCGGCTGCATGAGGGGCTCGCCGCCGGAGAACGTCACGCCGCCGGCGGACTGCTCATAGAAAACGCGATCTTTTAGCACCTCGGCTAGTAGTTCCTGGACATTTATTTGGCGACCGACCAGTTGCCTGGCTTCAGTGGGGCAAATTTTTACACAGGCGCCGCAACGGATGCAACGTGCCTGTTGGTCTGTCCTTGAACCATTACCCGACGTCTTGACCTGCGGGCAAACCAGCCGACATTCCCCGCACTGCATGCAGCGGTTTTCGAGGACAGTTACCTCTGGTTCCGGGCTGATGCCTTCGGGATTATGGCACCACGAGCAGCGTAGCGGGCAGCCTTTTAAAAACACGGTCGTGCGGATGCCCGGGCCATCGTGAATCGAATACCGCTGGATGTTGAAAATCAAGCCGCTTTCCATAACACTAATAATACTAACGGGTTATCGTACGTTTGTCAACGATTGCAGTTATACCAATTCTAATTCAAAAGTGCGCGATAAACTGAATTGAATCAGGGACAGGAATGGTCAAGTCGACTCTATTTATAATGGATTGCGAAACCGCAAGCGGTTTCTTGCGAAATGTGAGGGAATTGGCGGCATTGGGCATTTTGGTAAATAAACGCGGACATTTAAATTAGAAAGCGTATAACCCGCATTATTCATCAAAGCAATACGTTACAAAACAGTGTGAAACTGCTTACATGTAAGCAGTGTTGTCGCAAGTTAGCAATTCGGCACTGCTTGCAAGCAAGCAGTGGCACACGATGGTGATAAATGCAGGCTATGTAATCTGTTTCAACGAGGCGTAATGCTGGGATCGACCACTCGACCAAGGAACAAGATCGCGCCGGACTCTTCGTCATAGATGAAGAATATAAACGGACGATCGACGCGCACGACTTTCATTTCCCCCGGCGGAGCCGCGGTGGGCATGAGCACCGCGGCGCTGGCCGCGGCGGCCTCGGTTCCTTGCTCGGCCGTATCGACCAGGGTGGCGTGAAAAACGCCGGAGAGCATCAGATCCGGCCGGCCGGTGATGCCCGAGAGGTCGGCCTCGGGCTGAAACGGCAAGCTCATGCCCAGGGCTTTGAGCGTATCGGTGAGATCAAATTGGGCAGAGACCTTGAACTTCGGCAGGTAGACCTGCAACATTCTCATCTCGGTGCTTTTCCAGCCGGCCAAATTCTCCGGACGCAACAGCCGCTCCGCATCCACAAGTCCGTCGATCCTCTCGGGCACGACGATGGCCATCCAGAGCCGATAGCCGTTATAGGGGATGTGCAGGATCTGCATGCCGTCGCGGCTGCGCAGGCCGAAGTGCCCTTCCTGGTACATGGTGGGGACCTGGATTGTTTGCCCGGGCGCCACGTGGAAGGGGCGGCGGGCCGTATTGTCCTTTTCGAACGGTTTTGCCCAATGGCTGAGGAAGTAGAGGGCGTTGGTCAGCACGAGTTGCGTATCGCCGTGGATCGAATCCGGGGGCAACAATTCTTCGATCTTCTGCCGGGTCTCGTCGGCCACCCAGCGATTGATCTTTTTGCGGGCGGCCTCCGCGTCGGCCGCGAAATCGACGGTCTCAAGCGGTGCGCCCCAGGACCGCCGGGTTAGGTCGAGATAGGCGTCGAGATACTTTACGCCCGACCGACCCCACAAGCGATTGACTGCGGTGAGCGTGTAGTTCTCGCGCTGGTCGGGCGAGAGCAGCGATTCGCGCAAGGCGGAAAAAGAGCGAGCCGTCTCTTCCGCATCAACATCCAGATGGAGTGCCTTGGCCATCTGGGAGGCCGTCTCGCCGTGCGCCCCGCAGTAGACCATGGCCAGGGCGTTGCCGATGCTGTACGGCGAGAGGCACAAATTGCCCTCGCGCGCACGAATCTTGCCATAAATATCCATTCCCAGCGCATTGCCGCTGTCTGCCGCCGCCGTGGTCGGTTTGGCCTCGTCAACGGCCCAAACCGGCAAAGCGCAGACTGCGATAAATATCATCCAGCCGATGTGTGTCTGAGCGTTCATCGTATAGCTCCTTCTGAACAGCGAAACGAAGGTTCCCTGGAAAGAAAAGACGAACCAAAATGGCACATTCTGCATTTCATATAAAAGTAGAATATCCTTACCAAACCTCTTTGTCCAACCCCTCACCAGCGTACTTTTCTAGTTGAAAGTCGTCAATCCTTTTGTCGTTCACAAAAATCAGGCTATTGCTTCAGGAGTGCGAGGCAAGAGTGCTGGCTTTTGACTCCATCTTTGCTCAATACCATCGGCGAGGAGCGTATTTCTTTTCGCCGTAAGTCGGCGGGCCATCCATCTTCAAATTATCCGACAAACTCCAGGCTGGTGATCGAAGAGGCCCAGTTGTTTGGTATCGTCGTCTGATTGCAGCCATTTGCCCGAGATGTTATAGAAGTCAGACTGGATGTCGGGATTTTTGCATGCGCAAGTGCGAACGCTTAGACCATAATGACGCGCCACTTCGCTGAGGCGAAGAAAGCTATTCTGGCGAGCTTCAAGAGGAAGCGCCGTGAGAGAGCTGTTTCCTACGTGAATCCCCAGGTGGTTTCTGGGCTGAAATGCAGCCAGCAAGGTCTTGTAGCCTCGCGCGTAACAATAACAGTATGGCAAAAAGAGAGAAGCATTGGTATTGATGGTAGCGTCCAATAGGTGCCCTCTATGGTGCCGTACAATTTGCGATATTGGGCACTCGAGCCTTGTAAATGTTAAAACTTTACTTCAATATGCACAGAATAGGCAAAGAACCCTCGGTTGCGAAAAAGATGTGCGCTCCTCGGAGATTGTAAATTATGTGCTAGCATTCCTTACCACCCTGAGTGTGGATCCATTGGAAGACCGATGCCGTCGTGTCCCAACTAGCTCTTTGCCTTTTAGCCAAGAAACAAGAAAGCCGGCCGGCGTACCAGCTAGCAGCATTCTGGGCAAATCCTATTGGTTGTGAAGAATCTTTCAATTATGATAACCAACTCCTAAGGGTAATTGTCCATGTGAGGGAATGCGGCGCTGGTATCAATAGGTTGTCTTCACTAGACCCGCAGCCTGGGCAGTCACTCCAGACCAATGGATATATAACGAGTTACAGCCGTGCCAAAACCGAACGTCGCTCTGTGCAATTACTGCCGCGCCCCGGTTCCCGCGGAGTTTTTCTTCTCCGAGGGAGAAGTTTGGATCCGTAAGGATTGCCCGAGTTGCGGATCGAACAAGTGGCAGGTGAGTTCAGATGCCAGCGTTTGGCAGGCCAAACGCGATCTTTGGGGCGACGTTGCCACCGAGCCTGAGGCGTGTTCGCTCCACTGCGACCGCTGCCGGAAAAACCACAATCCGAACGTCGTATTCGTGGACATCACCAATCGCTGCAACATGAATTGCCCCATTTGCATTGCCAAGCTTCGCGGCATGGGCTTCGACTTCAACCCGCCGTTGGAATACTTCGAGCGCCTCTTCGCCGAAATCGCGAAAATTCACCCCAAGCCGGTAATTCAGCTCTTCGGCGGCGAACCCACGGTTCGGGACGACCTGCTGGAGATCTGCGCAATTGCCTACAAACATGGCCTTGAAGTCCACTTGACGACCAACGGATTACGTTTTGCCGACGAGGAGTACTGCAAGATGGTTTGCCAAGCCTGGGTTGGATTGCGTTTTTCTCTCGACGGCCTTACGCCCGACATCTATGCCCGCTTGCGCAACAATCCTCGTGCCTGCCAGCAGAAACTCCAGGGTCTCGAGAACCTCAAGAAGCATAGCAAACGAAGGATCACGATCATCTCTTGTGCTGGCAAGGGTATCAACGACAAGTCCCTGGCGGAGTTGCTTCAGTACTGCCACGACAACCGCGATCTGATATCCGACTTGGGGATCATCCCGTTGGCGCAGGACTGGGAAGAGGGCGAGTTCGAGAGCGTGGGGCGCACGACGATGGAAGATGTCGAGAAGATGGTCAGCCAGGCCGTCCCGGAGGGCGGAGTGGAGTTTATCCCCGCCGGATTATCGTACTGGTTGCGAAAACCCCGGTCCTTCTTTCGAGACAATCCTCATTCGGAAGTGCTGCTCTTGGCCGGCGTCCATCCCAACTGCGAATCGTTCTCTTTCCTGATCTCCGACGGCCAGAAGTACCGGGGCATCAACTACTACCTGAACAAGCCTTTCGCTGAGGCCGCCGCTGAGTTGATCGGGTTGCTCATGAAGATTGATCCCCGGCTAAGCCGTTTGGATCCCAAGAAGTCCTTACAGCGTTTGCGGGGTCGGTTTCTGATCGTAATGACCCTGGCTCCGTGGCTCTTGAGCGCCGTCAACTTCCGTCGGCTGGCCGGCGGCAACCGTTTTCTGGGCCTGCTGAAGATCGGTTGGCGCGTGCTCGTGCGCAAGCTTTCCAAACGGTTTAGCAAGCGGATCGCCCTGCGCCGACGCCCCGTGCCAGCGCTTCGCATCGCCGTCTTGCCGTTCGAGGAACAGAACGCGGTCGACGCGGCGCGCATGGAGAACTGCAAGGCGGTTTTCGCCTATGAAGACGTCGAAAATGATCGCATCGGGACCGTCCCGGTCTGCCTCTGGTATCCGTTCCGTAACGCGTTGCTCGAGAAAATCGCCGCCAAGTACGGCACTGTCGCTGGCAAGACCCGGAAGGCAACGCAGTCGCCGGTGAGAGTCGCTTAGGAGGAACGCGGTAGGATCGGCGGCCACGGTGTAAAGATCGCTTGAAAACCGTGGCGCGGATTAAACCTGCGTAAAGGACGCCTCATACCCAACAGACAAGCACTGATTAAAACCGGCTCGGCCTGTTTGCCACAATCGAATAAGAACTGTTGAGTTGTTCTTTTTTTATTTGCCATGAAAATCAGGGGATAAGGTTATTTCTCACTTGCAGATTTACAACACTTTGCCATACTGTACGCATGTACCAATCACATGTCAATGGGCGGAGGGAATCGAACCCCCAACCCTCGGTTGCGAAGGTGGAAGGTGGAATTGCCCAAATGTAAACGCACCTAAGGAGTTACGATCTTGAATTATACGTAGAGGTGCTTCCAGTGGTGCTTTACTATTTTCCCTTTATTTTACTTTCTTTCCACAGTTTTCATCGAATTGCAGTTGTGGACATCCCCTTTTGTCAGCGATTCTGGCAATGTAGTAATGTAAGTGGTACTCAACTATTATGAAAATATGTCAGAGTGCGGGGGTTTAAAAAATGTCAGTAGAGCGGAAAAAGCAGAAAAAAATGCCCACAACGAATCCGGCGGCCACTCGACTGTCGGAAACGGTCGTTTCTAAGCCGTCTCGGCCGGTAATCACGAGACGGCGCAAATGGCTGTTCCGGCTGTCGGCCATGATTATTCCGCTGGTGCTGTTTTTCGCCGTGCTGGAATTCGGGCTGCGGCTGGGTGGCTATGGTTATCCAACGACATTCTTTGTCGGCCCGGACGCCAATGGGATTTACACGAGCAACTATCGCTTTGGGTGGCGGTTCTTTCCTCGTGCCCTTGCCCGCGAACCCCATACGTGTTTCATCTCCGCCAAACCCGCCGGCGCGGTCCGCATCTTCGTTCTGGGGAGTTCCGCGGCGATGGGCGCATCACACCCGTCTTTCAGTTTCGGGCGAATCCTCGAAGTCATGCTTCGGGAGCGGTATCCGGGGACGCGGTTCGAAGTCGTGAATGCGGCCATGACGGCAATCAACTCGCACGTGGCATTGGAGATTGCCAGAGACTGCGCCGCCCATCAGCCGGACCTCTTTATCGTGTACATGGGAAACAACGAGGTCGTTGGGCCTTACGGCCCCGGGACGGTTTTTCAGCAATGGTCGCCGCGCTTGAGGTTTATCCGAGCCAGCATCTGGGTGAAATCGACCCGCATCGGGCAATTGATAGGTGATGTCGTCAGTTACTTAGGTTCCCAGAAAGGTACTCCTGCGCAATGGCAAGGCATGGAGATGTTCCTTAAAAATCAAGTGGCGGCCGATGACCCGCGCCTGGAGGCTGTCTACAAGAACTATCGGCAGAACCTGATCGATATATGCGATGTTGCCCGACGGGCTGGTGCCGGAGTGATCCTCTCGACGGTGGCCACCAATCTGAGAGACTGCCCGCCGCTGGCCTCGCTGCACCGTCCCGACCTGGATGCCAAGAGTCTGGCGCAGTGGGAGTCGATCTACAAGTCTGGCGTCGAGTTGGAGACCAACTCGCGGTGGCCTGAGGCGATTGCACAGTTCGAGGAGGCGGCCCGGATTGACGACCGTTTCGCAGACCTCCAGTTCCGTCTCGGCCGGTGTCTCGCGGCGGCGGGCCGGTTCCCGGAGGCCTATGATCGTTTCATTTCGGCCCGCGACCTGGATGTCCTCCGTTTCCGCGCCGACTCCCATATCAATGCTGTCATCTGTGAGGTGGCGGCGGAGCAAGAAGCGGCTGGCGTCCGTTTGGTCGATGCAGAGCAAGCACTGGCAAAGAGCGATCTCGCCCCCAACGGCATTTTGGGCGGGGACCTGTTCTACGAGCACGTCCACCTGACCTTCGACGGGAACTACCTCCTTGCCCGGGCTGTTCTGGACCAGGTCTGCGAAGCCTTGCCCAAAGCCGTCCGCTCCGGCAAGACGGGTCCGGTTCCCTCCAGGCAGCGATGTGCGGAAGCGCTGGTGCTAACCTCCTGGGATGAATATCAGATGGCCAACGCTATGGTGCCGTTGATATCACAGCCACCGTTCACGAACCAGATGGACCATGCCATTAATCAGGCTGCAGCAATGGAGCGGACGGAAAGCCTTCGTAAACTCGCATTCACGCCGCAGGCCTTACAGGCAGCTTGGAGGGCCTATGAGGCGGCGCTCCGCGAATCGCCTGATAACTTAGACTTGCACTTACACATCGCCAACCTGGCGAGTCAGTCCGGCCGACTCGATGTGGCCATCGAGCATTTGCAAATCGTTGTCGAGAAGCAGCCATGGTGGTCGCTGATGCACAAAAACCTCGGCGACACCTTGAAACAATGCGAAAGACGCGAAGAAGCGATCAAACATTACCAGCAGGCCTTGCGGCTTAATCCCGACTTCGTCGAGGCTCACAACAACCTCGGTGACGCATTGGTTCAAGTAGGAAGGATTCAGGAAGCGATTGAGCAGTTCAAGCAGGCGCTGGAACTCAAACCCGATTACATGGAAGCACACAACAACATCGGTATTGCCCTGGCCCGCCTCGGACAGAACGACGAGGCCATCGCCCATTTACAGAAGGCCCTGGAACTCGAACCCAATAACGTTGGGGCCCACTACACCCTAGGGATTCTCTTGGCTCGCCGCGGGCAGACCGACGAGGCCATCGCCCATTTACAGAAGGCCCTGGAAATCAAGCCCGACTATGCGGAGGCTCACAATAAGCTGGGTGAAGTCCTGGTCGGCGTGGGCAGAGCGCAAGAAGCAATTTCCCATTTCGAGCGGGCACTGCAATTAATGCCGGATAACGCTAAGATCAAAAAAAACCTGAACAACTCACTGGAAAGGGTAAACGATTCTGTTTTCACGATTAGTCGATACGAAGAAGCGATCAAACGGAACCCAAACAGCGCCGAGGCCCATAACAATCTTGCCTGGCTGCTGGCAACGCAAGATGCCGGACACGGAGGCAACCCGGCCAAGGCAATTTCCCTAGCAGAGCGGGCCTGCGAGCTGACTGGGAACAAGTCTTCTCCATACCTGGACACTTTAGCGGCAGCCTACGCCGCGGCTGGGCGATTCACAGACGCGATTTCCACCGCGCAAAAGGCGATCCAACTGGCAGCCGACTCCGGACAGACCCAATTGGCTGAACAAATTAAGGGCCGCCTGGAACTTTATCGGGCCGGCCGTGCCTACGAAGAGCCGGCTAACCGCTCGAAATTGTAAAGATAAAATCCGCTCTCCCAAACGTGTCGGGAGAATTTCAGGATATACGCTTAAAACAGCGTGTAAATGAACGGAGCCGCGCCCGAGCCGCTCAACAAAACCAATAGCCCGAGCAGCAACAGCACGACGACTATCGGGATCAGCCACCATTTCTTGTTGTGCAGGACGAAGTCGATGAACTCACCTATCAAACCCGGCGGCTTCTGCTCGGCCTGCCGTCGCAACACGTCGGCAAGGTGGTTTTGTTTGGTACAGGTGGGCTTGTCAGACATGATATGTGAAAATCCTTATTTTAATCACCAAGGGAAGATCTAGAACTGTCGAAAGTACTGCTCGGTTGATTCGTCTTGTTCTCGAGGCGTCCAATAAGTCTTGGCGTCGCGGTCAAAACGGCGATTAATCGGATCGTAGCCCGTCAGCCGCAGAATGAGGCCCGTGGGAGTCAACACTAAATAGTATACCACGGCCAGAATGATATAGGAACCCACAAATCCGATGGGAAAGGTTATATAAGCCAATAGCAGATAAACGATCCGCAGCACGCCGGGCCAGAGGAAGCCAACCGCCGGGATCAGCGCGGCTATCGTCCAGAACCCGCCTGCCGGTGCTGACAAGCCGGTCCTCCACCACGCCATTCCGCCCAAAATGCCGAAGGCCGCCAGCCACAACAGCCCGAATACCGTTAATTGACGGCCGGTAGGATTATGTTCTATTCGAATCATGTAAAGAAGTATCTCCGCAATCTCAATCGGGCGCAAATCTTGCCAAATACTCGTCAATTGCGTGTTCCCGGGCATTGGGCTGCTCGCCCTTTGTCAAGACAAAACGCTCCAGAACCAGAACGTCCATGTTGGTGGCCATGAAGCATTGGTAGGCCTCCTCCGGGCGGCAAACGATCGGCTCCCCGCGCACATTGAAGCTGGTGTTGATCATCACCGGGCAACCGGTCTTGGCCTCAAAGGCCTTTAGCAGCCGATAAAGCCTGCCATGCCGCAGTGGATCAACCGTCTGGATGCGGGCCGAGTAATCGACATGAGTAACGGCCGGCACCGCGGAGCGAACAACCTTCAGTTTCTCCAGGCCGCGGAGCGGTTGTGATGGAATGGCAACGCGCTGCCCATTGACCAACGGTGCCACCAATAGCATATAAGGGCTTTCCTCACCGGGCTTCAATTCAAAGAACTCGCTGGCCCGTTCCCGGAGCACAATCGGCGCAAAAGGGCGAAATGATTCGCGGAACTTGATCTTGCGGTTCATCAGGGTCTGCATTTCGGGGCTGCGGGCATCGCCCAAAATGCTCCGCCCACCGAGCGCACGAGGGCCAAATTCCATCCGCCCTTGAACCCACCCGACGACCTTCTTGGTAGCAATCAACTCGGCCACATGATGGCACAAGTCCTCCTCGTTTTCAAAATAACGATACTTGGCGCCAAGACCGTCTAGCACATTGCGTATCTCTTCCTCTGCGAACCTGGGTCCTAAGAGCGAGCCTTGTTGCGAGTCGGACGGGCAAGGCGTGCGCGGATTGCCCATGATCTGATGCCAGATGAACAGCGCAGTGCCAAGTGCGCCACCGGCATCTCCGGCGGCGGGCTGGATCCAGATTTCCTGGAAAGGGCCTTCACGCAAGATCCGTCCGTTGGCCACACAGTTCAACGCCACACCACCGGCCAGGCAAAGATTCTTCATTCCAGTTAACGTGTGCAAGTGCCGTGCGGCACGGAGCATGATTTCCTCAGTAACCACCTGGATCGAGGCGGCCAAATCCATTTCACGCTGGGTCAACGGCGCCTCTGGACATCGAGGTGGCCCACCAAACAGCCGCGCGAACTTCCGCGAGGTCATCGCTAGTCCCTGGCAATAGTGGAAGTATGACATGTCCATGCAAAAAGAGCCGTCTTCCTTCAGGTCAATTAGCTTCTGGCGGATCAACTCGGCATAGATCGGCTCGCCGTAAGGCGCCAAGCCCATTAGTTTGTATTCCCCCGAGTTGACGCGGAAGCCGCAGAAGTAGGTGAAGGCCGAATACAGCAGCCCAAGCGAGTGTGGAAAACGGAGTTCGGCCGAGAGCGTGATGCGGTTGCCGCGGCCGTAGCCCAGGCTGGCGGTGGCCCACTCGCCCACGCCATCGAGCGTGAGTATGGCCGCTTCCTCGAACGGCGACGGGAAGAAAGCGCTGGCGGCGTGCGATTGGTGGTGTTCGGTGAAGATACATCTCCGCCGGTACTGGCTGTTAAGTCCCTTGCGGATCTCGCGCGGTAAGTGCAGTTTCTGTTGAAGCCAGAGCGGCGCCGCGCGACAGAACGAGCGGAAGCCTGCCGGCGCAAAGGCCAGATAGGTCTCCAGCAACCGCTCGAATTTCAGCAGAGGCTTGTCGTAAAAACCCACGTAATCGAGTTTTTCCGGCCCCAAACCTGCCTCTTGGAGACAGTACTCAATGGCATGTACCGGGAATCGGTCGTCGTGTTTGACGCGCGTGAAGCGTTCTTCCTGTGCCGCGGCGACAATGCGGCCGTCGATAACCAGCGCAGCAGCAGAATCGTGATAAAACGCGGAAATGCCCAGAATCGCGGTCAAAGTGTCTACCTCGTGCTGCCGTAGTCTCTATTCGCTAGCCGAAACCTCCCATCCGTCGGCGATCTGTTCGCGTGCATAACCTATTTCTAGCCCAAACGCGGCATTCTGTCCAGGTGAATGCCCCGGGCGATAAAAAGGGATCGGCGATAAAAAGGGGCGATAAAAAGGTGTCAGAACTGAATGGCACTCGGATTTATCACAACCTCTGGCGAGATACTGATATAGGCAAAAGGGCAGAGGGATTCGAACCCCCGAACCCTCGGTTCCGCAGACAGATGCGCTATCCAGTTGCGCCACGGGCACTTAGAGCGCTGCTCACCATGGTATAGCGTATCGAATCTCTAGAAAATTCATCGGCCGTAAGTGGCCGGGCTAAACGGACGCTACACCCTCCTGAGCCTCGCTCTAGAAACTATCCAAAAAACTCTTAGGTTTTATTTTCCAGTGAAATTGTTTGCTGTAATCTACGGAAAAATCAGTCTTCATCCAGGTCCTCTCCCGGGGGGGAGAGCAATTTTCAGATAGTTTCTCAGAGCAGTCTGACAAAACCTCAGTAACGAGACGTTTTTGGTATCATTTGCGGGTTTTTATCAGGAGGCATTTTTCCCCATGTTTTTGCAACACTGACGAGACGCCAATGCCATCTAAACGTTACGCTTAAGTGAGATGCGCTCTAATCAACTCATCTTAACATCAAATAAACCGGATGCAAGCTGCCTCGTGATCCTTGGCTACCTACTTCTAAAAAATCCGGGCGAGGCAGCAACGGTACCCGAATCTTTATACCCCATCTTCCTGACCGCTGATTCCTGGTCCCTGATCCCTGGTCTCTATCCCCCCGTTTTTTTACATCCAGACTGGGAGTACAATGTCTAACTCCCACATTTACAGTACTGTAATAAACTGTAGTTATTGATGGAATAAACTGTACCTATTGTTTGCCGCCTGCTAAAACGACGCTCAATGTTATACAAATATATAGATATGCCGACATGAAAATTGGTCTGACTTACGACCTGCGCCAGGATTATTTGGCCGAAGGTTATTCAGAAGAAGAGACTGCCGAATTCGACCGGCCTGATACGATCGAGTGCATCGAATCGGCCTTGCAGACCTTAGGATACCAAACCGATCGGATTGGCAACGGCCAAAAACTGATCAGTCGGCTGGCTCAGGGCGAGGGTTGGGATCTGGTTTTTAACATTGCTGAAGGACTGCACGGCACGGCCCGGGAGGCGCAGGTGCCGGCGATTCTCGATTTATACGGGATTCCCTACACCTTTTCCGATCCCTTGGCCATGACACTCTCGTTGCACAAGAATTTGGCAAAAATAATTGTCCGGCAGGCGGGCGTGTCTACAGCGGATTTTTTAGTGGTCGAGCGCTTGGAAGAGGTCGACAATGTTGATTTGCCCTTGCCGCTTTTTGTTAAACCGGTGGCCGAGGGCACCAGCAAGGGCATATCCACGGCCTCAAAAATTGTAGACCGGAAATTCCTGCGCCGGGCTTGCGAAGATTTACTCAGGCAATTTCGGCAGCCGGTGTTGGTGGAAAGGTTTTTACCAGGTCGGGAGTTTACCGTGGGACTAGTGGGCACGGGCGAGCAGGCCGAGGTGTTAGGCACTGTCGAAGTCATTCTTCATCCTCATGCCGAGGCCGAGGTTTATTCCTATCGCAACAAGGAGGAGTGCGAAGACTTGGTGCACTACAAATTGGTACGCGCCGAAGACGATACAGCCGTACGCCGCAGCGAAGCGATTGCCTTAACGGTTTGGCGCAGACTGGGCTGTCGCGACGCGGGCCGGGTGGATTTGCGCTGCGATGATCAGGGAGAGCCGAATTTCATCGAGGCCAATTCCCTGCCCGGGCTGCATCCCCAACACTCCGACCTGCCGATTTTATGCACTTTACGGGGAATTTCCTATCTTTCCTTGATTCAGCGGATCGTACAATCAGCGCTGCAAAGAATAAGCATTCATGCAAGTTGTAATTCTTTATAACGCCGTTTCCGAGCAGGACGCCGTCGAAGACCTGGACGTCTTGGTCCAGGTGGAAACAGTGTCGCAATCGCTGAAGCGACTGGGACACGAGTCTTTCGCGGTCCCCTGCACGCTGGATTTAAACTCATTGAAGGAAAAACTCCAGCAGTTGCAGCCCGATGTGATTTTCAATCTGGTCGAAGCACTACATGGAGACGATTCGCTGGTTTATTTACCTCCTGCCGTGCTCGATGCGTTGGGTTTGCCGTACACCGGCAGTCAGGCGGAAGCGCTGTTTTTAACGACCAATAAAATATTGGCAAAACAGCGGCTCTCCCAGGCTGGTCTGCCCACTCCGACATGGATTGCCAAAGACGCGGACCAGGGAGAAGGCAAGAAGCCGGGGATCGTTAGCCCTTGGATCATCAAGGGCGTTTGGGAACAAGCCTCACGCGACCTGGGCGACGATGCGGTGTTCATCGGCAACGAGTGGGAAGCACGTCGGCGACTTGGAGCAGAAGGTCCAGCACACGGGCCGGCCTGCATTTGCGGAACAGTATATTGAAGGTCGAGAATTCAACCTGGCCCTTTTCACTAGTCGTCAGGGCCTGGAGGTGCTGCCGGCGGCGGAGATCGATTTTTCGGCTTTTCCGCCGGATAAACCGCGGATCGTGGGGCATCGGGCAAAATGGAGGGCGGATTCGTTTGAATATCGCAACACGCCCCGGCGGTTTGATTTTCCCCCCGCAGATCAAGCCCTTTTGGAGCGGTTAGGGGATTTGGCCCGAGATTGTTGGAAGTTATTCATGCTCCGCGCCTGGGCCCGGGTCGATTTCCGCGTGGATCAAAACGGCCAGCCGTGGATTTTAGAGGTGAATGCCAATCCCTGCCTCTCGCCCGACGCCGGTTTCAGAGCGGCGTTGCAACAAGCGGGCATTGCCTTTGACGAGGCGATAGCTTGCATTCTAGAAGATACACTGGCGCAGGGTTGCGTCATCTGCGAGGGGGAAAAACAGCCGAGTCTTTCCGCCGAAGTTAGCGAATCTACCGATCATTACCATTAGAATAAGGGAAACCATGACTATTGCTTCGCAAGATCAAAAGTTATTTAAAAGTGTTGCCTTTCGTCCCGAGGTGCAGACGGCCGATCGTGAAGTCGTGCGCCAGCTTGTTCAAGCGGCCGGTCTTTTTTCAGCTTTGGAAATCGAAGTGGCCCTGGAACTTGTCGAGGAACATTTGGCCAAGGGACCATCCAGCGGTTATAATTTTCTCTTTGCCGAACGGAACGGCCAAGTATTGGGCTACGCGTGCTATGGGCCGATTGCGCTTACGGCAGCCAGCTTTGATTTGTATTGGATCGTGGTCGATAAAACCTGCCAGGGCAATAAAATCGGCCGAGCGCTGATGGCCAAAACCGAGGAACTCATTCGCGCCGCTGGAGGCAGGCAAATCTATATTGAAACTTCCCACCGCGATCAATATACCGCTGCGCGAAAATTCTACCTGAAATGCGGTTTTTGCCAGGAGGCTTTATTAAAAGATTTTTATGCTCCCGGCGATGACAAGGTGATTTTCGTGAAAAAAGTGGAGAGTGGAGAACAAAAAAAGGATGAGGGATGAAGGATGAGAGATGAGTAAAGCGGTCAGTGGCGGTAGGCAGGGGGCAGTAAATAGGGTTCAGGGTTCAGGATTTTTCGCTAATCACTAACCTCTGGCCTGCGGTCTATTGCCTCCAGTCTATACACAGTGCTTTCGCTGCCACCCACGGTTGGTTCTCTTATCCTTGAATGTCTTTTTTTAACCGTGCCCGTCCTCTGAAGGATTCGATCAATCTAAGGATGATGCCCGCGATACCCAGAAACCAACCGACTGGGTAGGGCAGAAGGAACAGCCCCCACCACATCGAGTGGCCGTATCGTCCTCCAATACCACCAAACATACTCAATACAAACATTGCGCCAACACCGAATGCTATCAGCACGAAAGCCCAACAAAGTAGCAAGCGGTATCGACTCTTAGCGAGAAACACACCGATTGCAACCAGGCCGCTGCCAGGCAGAATGATGACTGATCCCTCGAACGGATCGATGGCTCCAATGAGCATGGCGAGAAGGCCAACGAACAGCAGGATATGCGACAAGAATATACGCGCTTTCATACAATCGTACTTCCTTTTAACAAAGGAGTGATTCTTGGTTCCACCAAAGATAAAGGCTCACATCCAGGCCGGATATAACGCGGCAAATTCAGAATTTATTTGGCGATGGTGCTCTTGGCCCCTAGAAGTCGATCCAAGATCTCATATACCGAAATCGGTCGTTATTCAAGGCGCGTCACGAAACCCTTAAGTAGATGGGATAACAGATTGGTTTGGCAAGGCTAACGTTTTAATTAGCCGGCTCATGTTGAATGTTTGGTTAGGCATTGCTGACAGCCGAAACCAACCCGCTCAAGAAAGCATCTCCAATTCCTAGAACGTGTCGCACTTGGTCTTCAAATTCACTAGGCAAAACGGAGAGCTGCTCTCCAAGATTCAGTGGAGAGCCAGTCTTTTTTATATAATCTTCATCGACTATTCCACGCCGATGAACGATCAGATGCCGATTTTGATTCAGTTGCCAAACCGCGGGCGAGGCAAGTCTCTCTTTGAGCTCAGGGTTGTCAATAAGCGCTTCACAAACGCACTTAAGAGTAGGAAGACTACTCAGATCACGCTCTTTAAATAGTAGATGCCCCATCTGTTTTGAAAGATCGAAGCCTAGCGAGGCGAGGTCTTCAATGTTCAATTTCGGCAACTCGAATTTTTTCTTTGCGCTGGGATCAGATAGTAGTTTAGTTACAAGATCATGTCGACTGTCCAAGAGCAATACCAGCTCGTCACTAACTAACATCTCCAAAGCGGACCAAGTGGATACTGTGCCTTGGAGTAAGAGCTCGCGGGAAACGGATTGAATGTTTGTCGTCTTGTGCAAATGAAGCAAGAATCTTGCGGTTTCGGACACAAGAGCATCGATACCTTCTTCCGACTTAGTGAAAGCATCCATTTTCGAGTTGGCAACTTGAAGCGCAGCCGAGTCACGCCTAGATTCCAATGCTTGTTCGTTTTCCCCTGGTTCTGCATCAATCGAGCGTGCTCTGATCCGCTCAGCAATGAAAAAGCGTTGAGATTGCTTGTCGTGTGCCGTTGCGTTCGCAAGAAGAAAGGGGGCTGCGGTCGTTTCGATTGTCGCAGTGAGCCGATCAAGGAAGGTTTCAGCAATAAATCCGAATGATTTCGGTAATAGCGGCAAGCGATCCCGAATGGGCTTGGCTTCATCCTCTAGATAGAACGGCACCAGGAAGTGCTTTGTGAGTTCATCTGCCTTTTGGCGAGTTTCAGGAGTGAGAAACCACTGATTTTCTCTGCCTTACTTACCCTGTAACATGATTTCCACTTCCGGCAGCATAGTCAGGCGCACACAACACCGCAAGTGGGGGCTGAGTGGCCTGCTTGGCGGAAACCTCAATGAAGGGAGGCATAGACACAAGACATTACGACTGAAGGGCTGGGTGGCACACACTCTCAGCCCCTTTCGACAGTGCCACCCCGCCCTGTATGCTTATCAAGAGTCGTTTAAATTCCGCGGCAGTACTATTGTGGAGAGTAGATACTGGGTAGTGGAGAGTGCTGAACCCCGAACCCCAAATCCTGATCCCTGAATACTATTTACTGCCCCCTGCCTACCGCCACTATCCGCTTTATTCATCCTTCATCCTTCATCCTTTTTTTTCTCTCCACTCTTCACTCTCCACTATTCAGAGCCATCCTTCTTGGCGGTACCAGTCGGCGGTTTGACGCAGGCGCTGGATCAGTGGGGCTTTTACGGTAAAGCCCAAGTCCTCGATGGCCCGGCGCGGAGAGCAAATCCACGAGCCGGCGGTAGCTTCGCGGGCTTTATCGAGATTCATATAAAACGGCAACTGTGTAATTTGTGAAACCAGATCCATGCCGGCAGCCACAGTCCATACCAAGGGTAGGGCGACGTGCAGAGGAAATACTTTGCGACATCCTAAGGCGTTGCCAATCAGTTTGCCCAGGTCGTCATAAACCAGGTCTTCTTCGCAGGCGGCAAAATAGTAGCCTTGCCCGGCCGGCGCTCCGTTTCGACTTAGCGGGGGAAGCCGTTTGCCGCGCTGGGCGGCGAGGATCATCAATTCCACCAGATCAGCGGCGTGGATCAGCGAGAAACGAGTCCGGCCCAGGCAGGGCACGAGATGAATTCCGAGTCTGGCGATGGAGCGGAAAATCGACAAACCCGCACGGTCGCGCTCACCCAGCACAATCGGCGGCCGAACGATGGTCGTGGGCACTTGATCGGCAAACAATTCGGCCTGCCGTTCTGCGCCGCGTTTGCTCAGCCCGTAGGCCGACACAGGCCGCGAAGGCTCGGACTCGATTTTAGGCTGCCCACTGAAGGCAGGTCCGGCCGCGGCCAAGGAGGAGACCAACAACAGCACCGGCGGCGGGGACTGGACCGCACAGGCTTGGGCGATATTTCGCGTCCCGCCTTGATTTACCTGGAAAAAATGCCTGCTCTTCAAGGCCGTGGTCAGGCCGGCCAGATGATAAACTATCTCTTGCCCGGCAACGGCCTTCAACAGGCTTTCCGCTGCGGTGACGTCGCCGTAAAGCAGGCGCACTCCCAAGTGTTGCAGGTCTTTGATTTGTGAGGTTTTGCGGACCAGGCAAGTCACCTCGTCGCCGCGTGCGACCAGGGCCGAGGCGAGGTGCGAGCCGATAAATCCGCTGCCGCCGGTAATCAAGACTGTAGCCATTTTATACCAACTCCATCTGAAACAGCGCATCGCCGCGTGATTACGCTATGCGAAATCACGCTCGCTTTTGTCTAGTGGACGCCCTGATTCAAATTAGAATGCGTATTAGATGTTCTAACCTTATTATCGTCGGCAGCCAGAGGAAACTGTGAGCGACAGTTTCGTTAAGATTAAAACAACCGCCCCAATAAGGTCTTACGCGCTCTCATTCCCCGGCAACTTCAACCGGTGAGATTGATGTTTGCATTGGGAATGATCCGCTTCAGAATGATCTTTTGCTCGATTTTCGGCCTGCTGCCCGTCGGCCGGGCGTTTTGCTATGCAAAGGTCAATGGATTTCGCAATCCGCATTACTATTACGACTGTTCCCGCAGCACGTCGTTGAGCACGTCTTCGTTGACGTAAATCGGCAAGGGGGGATTGCAGGTGACGGCCACGGCAATGGCATCGGAGGGGCGGGAGTCGATCTCTATCAGTTCGCCGTCGTGCCGCACGCGCAGCCGAGCGTAATAGGTGTGATCTTTCAATTCGTTGATCACTACGTCCTGAAACTCACCGCCGAGTTGTTCCACGATGCTTACGATCAGGTCGTGCGTCAGGGGTCGAGGCGCGGCATAACCCTTCACCCGGCGGTCGATGCTCGTGGCCTCGAAAATTCCGATGATAATGGGAAAAGTCCGTTCCCCTTCCACTTCTTTCAAATAAATCACCTGCTGCTCGTTGATTTCGCTGATGATGATTCGCGATAATTCCATGGGAACAGGCATGGCAGTATCCTCGCACCCAGGTTAGGCCGCACTTTTTGAGAGTTGAATATCCTTCCTGTATTATAAACCCCCTGCCGACCGCTAGGCTAGTGGGACACCAGGACTTGAATGAGAAGTTATACGGCCCAGGCGTTTCGGTGGGGATCCTGTGGATAAGAGCGGGCGTAGGGTGCCGTGCCCACGCTCGTCGTGGGCATGTTGTAGGACGGATTTCAAATCCGTCCTAGGTGCGCGTGTTTTTGTAAGACAGATTTCAAATCCGTCCTTCGATCTAATAAAACACGGCATGGACAACCCGAAAAGACTAGAATTCCAGGCCGGACTCTTGAAAGAAAAGCACCCGGCGGCGACTACGGCGGATATGAACGGGCATCACAAACGCGCCGTCAGGGCCCCACGGTTCGTGGGGTTTGCGAAAGTGCATGCGGACCAATTGATGTTCCGCCACGGTATCTCGGCACTCTTTAACGGGGACCAGCAGCCAGTCGATCTGTACCACTCCGAGTACCGAATCCAGCAACTTGCTTCCACAAGTCCTCATGGAAATACTCCTGGTCGTTGCGGCATTCAGGCGTCCGGGCTTACGACGCCAACTCAATAAGACGGTTAGAGCATATTCCATGCCGGAGAGGGGGGAAAAATAAAAGCCCAGGAAAGACCTGTTGTTAGCGACATTAAAGGCCTTTCGCCGGCATTAGATGGGTGTCTAAATTGCTACACCGCCGATCAGAGTGTTGACATTTGACAGCGGATCAGTCCCAGCGGGCTGATGATTGAAGTTCAAGGGGATAACCTACTGCCGGCTGCGCTTTATTTGCCGTGATTTTTTCAAGTAGCCCGGCAGGGCATGAAACAAGAACGAATACCAACTGCGATAAGGCAATTTATATTCGGGCACGGGTTCCATGCCGATCGCCCGCTTTGTATCGCAGGCCAGCATACACAAGCCGCAGCCAATGCAACGTTCCAGGCGATGCTGGTGAGTTTTGTTCTGAAGATCCACGATAATCGCCTGCAGCGGGCATGTTTTTGCACATTTGCCGCAGAAGGAGCATTTTGTCAGATCGAAACGGGGTAGAAAATGCGGCGGGGCGATGGATCCCGGTGCATTGAATTCACTGATTGCCCGCAGGGCATGACAGCAGCAGCCGCAACAGGAACAGGAACACTGCCCTTGGGACGACGCCACGTTCATCATCCAATTGACCATCCCATGCGACTGAGCCTCTCGTTTGATCTCTAAGGCCTCTTTTTTCGTGACCCGTCGGAAGATGCCTCTTTCAATGCAGGATTCGGCCCACACACCCATGACCATGCAATTGCCCACTGGTTTGCCGCACCCTCGTCCTAACGCTTGCATTGCCGTGCGGCACTGGCAATTGCCTACCGCGAAGGTGTCGAATTGATCCAGCACCACTTCCAGCTTATCCGTAGGCAGCGCCATGGGATGACTTTCGATGGCCTTTTCCACGGGCAGGTAGCGTAGCGGCGGCGGTAAGACATGGGTGTAATCCGTGATATAACCGGTTTCGTAGAGCGTTTCGAACAATTCTATGAAGCGGCGGTGCCATTCGGTCAGCGTCTCGACATTGTAGCTGATTAGCACCAGCTCAAAGATCCCGCCGAGAATGGGCACCAGCGAATACTTCCTCCGGCTCTCCGGCCCGTAACAGAGGATCGCCCGTTTTTCAAAGGCGAGACAATGGAGGATCGGTTCGATTTGCTCAAGGGAGCTGTGTTCGGCTTGGGCCAGAACGGTAGCGGTTTTGCCGATAAACGGTTTCATGTGCCGAACCACGCCCGCTTCTTCTTCGCTGAAAAGGTGCCGTACCAATGCGATTAGTTCGTCACAGATCGGCGGCCCGAGCAAAAACGGACTGGAGAGCTTTTTGGCCGCCTCCAAGTAGACCCTCGGCACCTGGGGATAATCGCTGATTTTCCTGGGCGCACGGATTTGAGCCGGGGAGCGGAAACTCCATTGAGGGATTGATTGACCTCGATTACCCGACGCCCTGGTTCTGTTGTGGCCATGAGTATCTCCTGGATGGTATTTTATAGGAGATAATATAACAATATAACAAAGCAGGAAAAACAGCACTTCCAGGCGATGCTCAGGAGCGATCAAAATGGCCAACCAGATTATGGTTATTGCCCCCTATTGGGTCGAGCAATTGGGCGCCTGGGTGTTCGATGATCCGGGCGTGGGTCTTCAGCAAGAGCCGTTTGTCAGCGGCGTGCCGGAGATGATCGACTACCTGGTGCGTGAGATTCCCAATGCCCGGCAAGGATTCCGGCTGCTGTTCTCCGCCGGGCCGTTTCCGGGCTGGCAAAAACGTTTAATTCGGCAGCGGGAAGAATACGGCGGCTACTGGTATGCCGCGGACGATCCGCCTCTGGAAGGCTGGCTCTGCCCGGCGTTGTTCCATTATTTTCAGTCTGCACCGGCCGAGTTGTACGTCAAGGCAGAGGCCAGGGGAGATAAATAACACAGTTTTTTGTTTAAGCAACTCTAACAAAACGTCCCCTCTCCCGACCAACCTTCGGTCGGTGCCCAGAGAGGGTCGGGGTGAGGGCGAAAAAACGTTGCATCATAATTTTCCCTCACCCAGCCTCTCCCGGAGGGAGAGGAGTGTTGTTATAGCCGCTCTGTGGCGGCCATAGGCCAAGAAATCCATAATATAACCGTAAGCAATTCCCTGGCTGTGGGTATCTTGCCAGTCGCGGCTTGTTAGATTATCTTATAGCCATAGCAAAAGGCCGATTCCGGGATTTGGGGGCAGGTTCAAGGGAAAGGATCTGCCGACATGACCAAAGGCCGAGCAGTTGGTTTTACCCTGGTCGAAATGCTTGTGGTGATCGCCATTATCGGCGCCCTGGTAGGACTCTTGATGCCGGCAGTACAGTCGACTCGTGAAGCGGGCCGGCGCGCGCAATGCTGCAACCAACTTAGACAGATTGGCTTGGCCCTGCAACATTACGCCGCCGTGCACAAACACTTTCCGCCCGGCGCGGTGGTAAAGCCACAATATCCGGCTTATTCCTCATGGTACGATCCCTGGGAAGAAGCAGCCAGCGGCAGTTCGGGAATGCAAGGCACAAGTTGGATACTGTATATTCTTCCTTACATCGAGCTGAACGATCTTTATTCGCGGTGGAATTTTTCGAAGAGCGTACTGGGCAATAAAGACATTGCCCAGACCGACATAAAATTATTTTACTGTCCCACGCGGCGCGTCGGCATCCGCCTAGGCGACGAACAAATCATGTTTCAGAAATGGACCAGCGGTGGCACCGATTACGGCGGCTGTCTGGGCCGGTGCAACGGCTGGCGCAATGAATATTCCGCCGGCTACAAGGGTCCGCCAAAAATTAGCCACCGGTTTCTCAGAGGCTGTACGCTGTTCGATGATAAAAAAACCGGCATCTTTGCACCCAACCGGGCCACGAAAACCACGGAGATTAGCGACGGTCTGGCCAATACCATCATGACCGGCGAAATGCAACGCCTGCATCCACTTCCCGGCGCTGAAGACTATGAAAAAACGAACCGCACCAGTAACGACGGCTGGGCCACTGCCGGCGTGGCCACGCTGTTTAATACCATGATTGCCCATGAGGACTATGATGATGGCGCTCCGGGCGGATTTAACAACTGGTTTTTCGAATCGGCCGGCAGCGAGCACCCGGACGGCGTTAATTTTGGCATGGCCGACGGATCAATACACTTTATCAACGAAAACATCGACACCTATCTTTACGCTCTACTGGGCAGCATGGCCGACGAAGAAGTCGCGCACTTGCCTCAGTAAATTTTCATGCAAAAATCGCGGCCCTTTTTTTCCGGTAATTTCAGCAAATGGCCTAGGCGTCGGAGCCGTCGTGGGCAGAAGATATCATCCCCTAATTAGAGTTACACCACGGGGATGGGGGGGTATTCGATCCGTATCGGAGTTTGGGAAATAATGCCACTTTTTTTCATAAAATTGACCTATAATTTCTATAAGGCAGCTTTAGCGTTGCAATTAAAGTTCAAGGCAATTTAAGCCGGCGATCGCTGTAAGGTCGCGGGCAAATCTGTGTCGTGCGCAGTCGTTAATTATGTTCTCTTAGAAGCACTTGGTGCAAAGAAAGGGCAAGGTCATGAACGAGAAATCGGCGTGTTGCGAAATTGAGAAACAATTGTACCAGGAATTCAGGCATGTTAAATCCTGCTGGTGCTGTTTTTTCATGCTGGGGGTCCTACTTGTGCTCTGCGGCACGGCGGCCATAGTTGTGCCGCCTTTTACGGTTGCCTTTTCCTTGATCACGGCCATGGTTTTAGGCGTCCTGCTGATGGTGGCGGGAATCGTGACCATTGTCAGTTCGTTTTGGGTGGGCAAATGGAGTGCGCTCTTGCTGCATCTGCTGGTAGGCATTCTCTATTTAGTCACCGGTTTTATCATTACCGAACGACCCGGAGAATCGGCAGTGCTAATGACGTTATTTATCGCCGCCACGTTTATCGTGCTCGGCTCGTTCAGGATCGCCAGCGCGCTGGCGCTGCGGTTCGCTCAATGGGGCTGGGTTTTAGTCAACGGCACAGTCACTTTGCTGTTAGGTATAGTGATTTTTCGCCATTTTGGGGAATGCGCGCTGTGGGTGATTGGCATTCTCGTGGGCGTGGAATTGCTGCTTAACGGCTGGAGCTGGATCATGCTTTCGCTGGCCGTAAGGAAAATCCCCAACGAGTTGCCCGCCGAATAATTATTAATATTCGGAAAGCCCGGCTACCGGCTTGCGGGGGCTTTTATACATTAAAAAATATTCTTGCAACAGACGGCGCCGTCTGCTAGTCAGCCGGGGCCGTTTTTGCTTCGGCTAGTATCGGTAAAATTGCCGCCCCATACCAATCTTTGCCTTGCCTGACAAACACGCCGATCCCTGTTGGATGAGATGGTTGGGGTTTTACCGGTTTCAAGCGGCACTATTTCCACGCGTTCCGTGGCTAAGGCCACATCATCGCGGGAAGGAGTTTTGTGTAAATAACGTTTGAAAATCGTTATTTGCATTCCTCCTATTTGACGAACGAAGCATCGTGTCCGTGTCCCGAAGTGTCGCGGACCACACCGGCGTCCGATGGCGTAAAATTCCAAGCCGCTACGAGGCCGTTCGTGCTCGCACGGTCCTCCAGAACGGCCCGGATTTCCGGCGGGGAGAGAACGCGCTTGTAGATCCGGACATCGGCCATTTGGCCATGGAATCGGCGTACGCCGCCGGTCCACCCGCCTAACGTGAAGGCGTCCAGATTGATGGGAGAATCGCGGTCGACCTTCACCTGGCCGTGCAGTTCGCCGTTGACATAGAATTCCGCCCGGCGTGCCGCGGCATCATAGGTTACAGTGATCATCCGCCATCCACGGGCCAGGCCCGGCTCGGAAGTGGACTGCGACTCCGAGACGCTGCCGGCAATCTTCAGCGACACCTGTAAATGCCCGTTCCTCATATACTGCACATGAAGGCCGCCCTCATCCCAGCCGCGCGTGTTGAGCAAGGCGGTATATGGTTCGCGCAGGCTTTCGGTTCGCGTCCAGAGCGAAATCGTCAGCTTTTCGAACTTGCCCAGGCCCGCTGCCGCGAGCATCGACTTGCCGTCACACTTCCAACCGTCGCCGGGCGTCGGCGGACTGACCACCTCATCCTGCACGACGAACGGCTTGGCGCCTGGCGCGGACGCCGTAATGATTTCCACGGCATTGGTCAGCGGAGCTTCCAGCAGGACCGATCGCGAGACTGTTTCCGACGGGCCCACGGAGACGGTTGTTCCGCCGATGGGTTGCCGATTGTCGAATAGCGCGATTTCCTGTTCGCCGCCCCGCGCGGTAAAATTGCGGACGCGCAGGTCGATCTGTATCTGTTTGTCGTTGATTCGCTCCGCATGAAGCTTCTCGACGCCGATCCCTTGCATGATGATCTTGAAGGCAAACGCGCAGTCGCACGGACGACGGGCCGGACGGCGGATCCAGAGTCCTTCCGGAGTCAGTTTCCAGTCGAGCGGTTCGTTCGCACCCAACAGCCTAACATCGGCGATTCCTCCGGTGGCGAAAGTCGATCGGTCAGACAGCGATCGAATCAGGAAATGATCGTCGACGTCCGGCCATGCCATGGCGATGGCATAGACTACGTTGTCCTTCTGCGTGAAGCGAAAATCCTGGGCGTTATATGCGATCGCGGTATCGGAGAATCCGCCCCCGCCCGAGTTGTGGGGTCCTTCGCCAAAGCCCAACGCCCAGCAGGGGCGCGTGCCGTAGATCGCCTCTCCGTTGATCTTTAGCCATGCACCGATTCCGCGCAGCAGGCGCTGCGGATCGGAGGGAATGCCGCCGTCCGGCCGCGGCCCGATATTCAGCAGCAGCACCCCGTTTTTGCTGACGATATCCACCAACTCGTGCACCAAGTATTCAGTGGTCTTAAACGAATCGTTTCTAATGTAGCTCCAGTCGCGCCAGCTTACCGAGGTGTCGGTTTGCCAGAGGTCCGAGCGCATTCCGAGCGACTTGCCGCGTTCAAAATCCAACACGATCGAGCGGGGAAAGAGTCCTTCATGTGTGTCATGGATCACAACTCCCTTGCGCCATTGAGTCGCGCGATTGAAATAGAAGGCCGTGAAGCGAAGCAAGTCTTCCCGCGGGACAAGGTACGTGTCGAAATCGAATAAGATCAGGTCCGGCTGGTAGCCGTCGACAAGTTCCACGAGCCGGCCCAGCGAATCGTCGATGAAATCACGGGAAAGCGGTTTGCCGCCGGCCGGGCCGTAGATCGACCATGGCGTGCCGGCGTGCGGCGGGCGCACGTCGGTGCCGTCGCGCCTGCCGGTCTGGAAGAAATCTGGGCGAAAGAAGGCATGCCAGGAGACACCGAATTTCAGGCCCTGCTTGCGGGCAGCGGCGGCCAGCAGCCCGTCGTAATCGCGCCGCGGACCCGTCTTGACCGCGTTCCAATCGGTCAGCGTCGAGTTCCACATGGCGAAGCCGTCGTGGAAACAAGAAACCGGCACGACGAATCGCGCCCCGGATTCCTTAAAAAGGCCGATCCACTGGTCGGCGTCGAACTGACTGGCGGTTAGATGCGGGGCGAAGTCTTTATAGCCGAACTGGTCCTGCGGGCCGAAGTTCTCGCGATGGAACTTAAACGCGTCATGGCCGGGATCATACATCTTGTTGCCGTACCAGCAGCCGACCCCGGAATAGCCGGGCACGGAGAAAAGGCCGTAATGAATAAAGATGCCGAACTTGGAGGCGGCGTACCATTCGGGCACGGGATAGAGGGACAACGATTCATCGGTCGGCTTGTACGGACCTTGATCGATGGTCCGCTGCATGGCGGCCAATAGTTTGTCGAGATTCGCCTGATGTTTTTCGGCTGTCATCTCCTGACCCATCGCCAGCGACGCGGAAACCGTCAGAACCAAAGCACCAAGGCGCGCGTTGAACATGATTGGTATTGCTGATAATTCTTGTTTTGCCATTCAATTGTTTGTAACGGCCTGCTATTGGTTATGATACACATCCTTTTCAGGATGAGGCCACTGGTCCGCGTCCCACTTGATGGCGCGGAGTCCGAGCGTCGGTTCACCGTTTGTAGTGTTGCCGTCGTAGTAGTGATAGCTTAGGACGTCTGTCTTTCCATCGGGCATAGTGAAGATGCCCACATGACCAGGACCGATCTCGCGTCCCAGAAGGCCCTTTCCCGGCTGTGGAGGAGGCGTACTCTTGTTATGGGTATAATCGAACCACATGAACAGGGTACCTCCGCCATCGCGCAGGTCTCGTCCCTTGCGATCCACATAGGATCCGGTAATGCTCCGCGACCGGCCAACGCGGATGAAATAAGTGCTATCTTTGCCCCGGCAGCATTGACCCTCGTTGAAAAAAAGATAGTACCATTTTCCTCGATAGTGGATATAAGGAGCCTCGATCCATGAGCCGGCCAGCCGGATTCCCTGGTCATGCGGTTGTTTCAGTTTCCCCGTAGCAGGATTTAGCTCAAAAATGCGGATGCCTCCTTCACGGAAACCATCGGCGTTGGGCGAGCCGAATGATCCGACGGCAAGCCACAATCGCCCCTCGGCATCAAATACCGGCGCCGGATCAATCACCCGCCAGTGCTTGGCGTTAAGATCCGTTTCCAGCACCAGACCCTGGTCAATCCATTGTGGATGAGCAATCGAACCGGATACAGCCACGCCGCAGACGGTGAAATCCTGGTCTTTCCGGCCGCAGTTCCGTGAATAGAACAACAAGTACTTATCTTGCGACTTGATAATATCCGGCGCCCAAAGGTTCCAGGGTCCGTTGCCGTCGGTTCCCGTCAGGTAATTCTCCATCCATTCAGGCACGCCGCGGGGGTAGGAAAAGGGATGTGCTTCCCATTGCCAGTTAAGCAGATCGGCGGACGAGCGAAGATTGAGATTATTGGCGGTGGAGAAAATCCAGTACCGGCCTTCGGCGGCAATGATGCGAGAGGGATCGTGACAGCCGCGAATGGCGCCTTTGATCACGAACTCGTCCCCGGCGCACGACGGCCGTTGTCAAAATAATGCAAGACAGGAAGGCCTTGTAGTGATGAGAAATGCCCATGCGGCTATCCATCTTTCAGTTCCATGGCCGCACTAAACTGCTTTTTTACTCTTCCCGCTGGCGGGACTTGCTGTCTTCGGTCATGTAGAGCATGCGTCCACAGCTTTTGCAGAACACCGGCTGGTTCATCATGATCTTTGTGCAGAGATTCAGCGGCACCTGCTGATTGCAGCCGCTACAACATTGGTTTTCCACCGCGGCCAGGGCATCCTCGCCGCGGTGCCGCACCACGCGCTGATAAGGTTCGCGAACCTCGGCGGGCAAGGAGGCTTCGGACTGTTTTAATTCTTTTTCCAGGCGGCTGAGATCGCCGCGAATTTGCGGTCCCTGCTGGGTCACCTCGGTACGGACTTTTTCCAGTCTTTGCCGGGCAGCGGCCAGATCCGCTTCGGTCCGCTCTACGTTCTTTTTGTATTCATTGACTTTATCCAGGGCTTCGAGGATCTCGTCGGCCAGCACGCTATTGGCCATCTCGGTGGCCTGGATTTGCTCCAACAGGGTTTGATACTCGCGGTTGCTTTGGGAGGTGTTCAGTTTAATTTTCAAATCCTTGACTTTGGCTTCGGCCGATTTGAGTTGCAGTTGCTTTTGATCAAGGGCGATGCGAAAGGTTTTATCTTCGTTTTTGGCTTTTACGAGCAGCGTTTCGCGGTGGGCGGCGTTGGCCTCGGCCGCCTTGATTTGTTTGGGGCCGCGCTGGAGACGTTCTTTCAAATCGCTAAGCTGGCGATGGATACGATGTAGTGTGCGAAGGATCTCCGTGCTAACAGTCTGTGGTGCGGGCATGTTGGTTAGGGGATAGGAAATAGGGAATAAAAGATAGGGTATTTAGTTTTCGTTGGGGTGGCAGTTTAAGTGCCAACCCAACAATTGTAGTAGGTCGATAAAAAAAGCCGCTGGTTGGGGAACCAGCGGCTGGACGTACAGTCTCAGCCTGCCGCTCGCTCGAGGAATCCCGCGAGCTGCTGGCTGCGCACGGGATGCTGCAATTTTTTGACCGCTTTGGCCTCGATTTGCCGGACGCGCTCGCGGGTGACCTTAAAAATGCGCCCCACTTCTTCCAGCGTGTAGGTGTAGCCGTCGCCCAAACCGTAGCGCAGGCGGATGATTTCCCGTTCGCGATAGGTAAGCGTCTTGAGCAATTGTTCGATGCGTTCGCGAAGCAGTTCATTGGCGGCGGCCTTTTCCGGTCGGGGCAATCCACCGTCTTCGATGAATTCGCCAAAACAACTATCTTCGCTTTCTCCGACCGGTCGGTCAAGGCTTACCGGATGCCTTCCCATGGATAATACCCGTCGGGTCTCGTCTACTGAAATGTCGGCGGCGACGGCCAATTCCTCGCTGGTGGGCTCGCGGTCCAGTTCCTGCTGCAAGCGTTTTGAGACGTTTCGCAGCTTGCTCAGGACATCGATCATGTGGACGGGGATGCGAATTGTGCGGGCCTGATCGGCAATTGCCCGGGTAATGGCCTGCCGAATCCACCAGGTGGCGTACGTGGAAAACTTATATCCGCGGCGATATTCATATTTATCCACTGCCCGCATGAGTCCCGTGTTACCCTCCTGTATGAGGTCGAGAAAGCTCATCCCTCGATTGCGGTATTTTTTCGCAATCGAGACCACCAAACGCAAGTTACCCCCCGATAGCTGGCGCTTGACCTGCTCGTAATCCTGATATTGACGTCGCATAAGCAGGCAGCGTTTGCCGAGGCTGTTGGGGGTTTCTTGAGTCTGGAGCATCAAGTCGCGGAGTTCCTTGCGCAGATTCGCCCGTTTGTCGCGCGTGGCCGAATTGTCGATCATCTGCCGCAGGCGGCGGCGGATTTCTTCCATGCGTGCCACCGCTTCCTCCATGTGCCGCATCATGGACTGAATGCGCCGCGTGCGCAGACTGAGTTCTTCCACCAGGGTGAGCATTTTGCGGCGCCGCCGGATGAACCGTTTTCGGGCCGCTGCGCTCGTCCGGGGGCGTGCTCTTGTTCAATAATTTGGCGAAGTCGCGGAGATTTTCGCTTTCCAGGTGATTCAAGGTGGGCAAATTATGCGGCATCCGGGAAATAATTTGTTCCTTGGTCAGGCACTCGGTCAGCGAAACCTTGATCGTGCGATCAAAAGGCAAGGCGCCCTTGAATACTTTAGTCAGCGTGGCCAGCGTCGACTTGAGGGCCATGTTGCAGCCCAGGACCGTGCGGCGGAAGCGCTTGCGCGTGACTTCGATCTTTTTGGCCAGGGAGATTTCTTCGGCCCGGGTCAAGAGCGGAATCTCGGCCATCTGGCTGAGATACATGCGGATCGGATCGCTGCTGAATTTGGTCTGTTCGCCGGGCAGGGCGATGATCTCGGCGGCGGGCGCGGCATAGTCGTCCTCGATTTGCGAGCCGGCAAGTTCCTGCTCTTCTTGCTCGGCGGGATCGTAGAACTTGGGCTCCGGCCGATGGTTGACCAGATCGATGCCTTCTTCTTCCAGGGCGATCAGGAGATTATCGAGCCGTTCCGGATTGACTTCTTCGTCGGGCAGATAGTCGTTGACTTCGTCGTACGTCAGATAGCCTTGGGATTTTCCCTTGGCGACAAGTTCCTGCAAGTCCTTATCGAAGAGATCCATTTCTTACAGCTCCTTTCGCGTCCATGCGACGCGCTGGGTGGAAAGGGATGCGATAATATTTTCCCCCCATAAGCGGCGAAACGCGCTTGGGGGCAAATGCCGGGCAAAGGCCCTTACCCGTCCGTGGGCTCGGTAATACCTTGCCGGCCGCGTTCTCGGCGGAGGATTTCCTTCAGCATATCGAGCTGCCGGTTTTCGTCCAAGCCGCCTTCACGCAGTGTTTGGATTTGTCGTGGTCGTTGTTTTTCTGCCTCCTTCTGCTGAAAATTTTTGATTAACTCGCAAACTAAGTCCTGGGGATTGCCGGCCCGCGCGCCTTTCGATTGACCCGCTTCGTCGAGTTGCACGAGCAGGCTTTTCACGGCGGGTTCGTCGAATTCGAGCATCAGCCGGTCGAACGATGGATTGACGTGCGTATCGGCCAGCCGACAACAAGTATCGTAAATCTGGCGGCAAATTCCCGTGCCCAAATACTCCAGGGGGAGTTGATCACGAACCAGCGGCAGGCACTGGGGATGCGTCAAGAGGAGTTCGAATAACTCGCGCAGATAAGGATCGTTTAATTCCGGCGCCTGAGCGGGTTGGGCCGCCTGGGCCTGTTCCGTTGCCGGCGGACCGGCGGCGCGAATTTGACTGCGCCGCCTCAGGGCCGTCAGATGTCTGCGCACCTCGGCCTCATCCACGCGAAACCAGGCCGCCAGGCGCTGAAGGATTTTTTCCTCGCGGAAACGGTCTTCCCGGGTGGTGCTGGTGCGAAGTCGCGGGGCCTTGGCCACGATCGCCACTAGTCGCTCCAAGGCCTGGCTGGCGGCGTGAACGTCGCGGTCCACGTCCACGCCCCGAGTGGCCGTGGCAAAGGCGTGTTCCAAAGCGTCGATTGCCGAGGAGGCCATCAGTTCGGCGAAGGCTTGGGCCCCTTTCTGCTGGAGAAAATCGCACGGATCGAGCCCCTCGGGCAAAGTTAAAATCCGCAGATCAATTTGCGCGGCGACGAACAGTTCCAAAACTTCGTTTGCCCGGCGCTGACCGGCCTCGTTGCCGTCGAGAACCAAAATTATCCGGTCGGCATAATGTTTGAGGATTTTGATCTGCTCCGGGCCCAAGGCGGTGCCCAACACGGCAACGGCGTTGTCGAAGCCGTATTGATGGGCGACGATCACATCGGTGTAGCCTTCCATCACCAAGGCCGTGCCGTTTTTGCGGATTGACTGCCGGGCCAGATCCAAACCGTAGAGCAGCTTGCTTTTGCTAAAAAGGGGCGTTTCGGGCGAGTTGACGTATTTGGCCGGACTGATAGTGGGCACCTCGGGCAGCACTCGACCGCCCAGTCCCACGGGACGGCCTTGGGCATCGCGAATGGAAAACAGCAACCGGCCTTTGAAGCGGTCGTAATACTCGCCGCTGGCGGACGATTTCGTCAAGACGCCGATGGCTTCGAGAATTTTGATTCGGCCGGCTGTTTTTCCCGCGTTCTCGCTCTTGATTGCCTGCTGCGATATCCAATTGTTTTCCGCTGGCGAGAAACCCAGCCGAAAGGTTTTGATACTCTCGGCCGCGATGCCGCGCTCCTGGAGATAACGGCGCGCGGCCTCGGCCTGGGGCGATTCCATAAGACAGCGATGATATTGTTTTTCCACCCAGGCCATGGCCCGATAGAGTGTGCGCTTATCGAAAACCCCGGCAGGAGATGCGGGTGATTCTCCGCGGCGGGCCTTTGGATGTGCGATGGTAATGCCCGCCCGATCGGCCAGCATTTCGAGGGCCTCGCGAAATTCCACGCCCTCGGTCTTCATCACCCAACTGAATACGTTGCCGCCGATGTCGCAGACCCAACATTTAAACGACTGGCGTTCGGGATTGACCTGAAGGCTGGGATGGGTGTCGTCGTGCCAAGGACAGAGGCCGACATAATTGCGCCCTTGACGGCGCAACTGAATATGACTGCCGACGAGATCGACGATATCGACCGCCTGTTTAACGCGTTCTTTGGTGTCGAACGACAAGCCGCCTGACACCGTTAGCTCCTTAGTGGCCATATTGGCGAAATCCATTCCGCGCTAAGAACCACAATCTGACAACTCCCTTTGTCTTTTCCGCTATTACGAGCAGCGAGCAGATTATAGCCGGAAAGGCAAAAATGGTCAACCACGCGAAAAAAACTGGACGGCAGGTTTGGGCTTCGAATCTCCCCCCACAATAGCAGATTAGGAATAAGATTCGTGGAATGACGCCTGTTTAAGTAAAGAAAACAATTAGTAGTGGGTCTTAACGTTTTACTCCCTATATATGGAAGCTAGCACGGGCACTATCATATCGATGATAATCATGGGTAATGATATACTATATTTACAGGTTAAAATAGGCAACCAGGCTTGCCGGAGAAGCATGCGTTTTTTTGGCGTTTATATCTTTTTGCCGTGATGGCCCTCATACCTTTCCCTATTAAAAAAAGCATTTACATGTTTTTTTTCGCTCGCATCTCTACTTCTGAATTGAGCCAACTTTGCCATCGCTTGTCTGTGGCAGTGGAGTCGGGAATCGATGCCAGAAACATCTGGTCCAGAGAAACCCAGCGGGCCAGGGGCCGTAGCCGCGGCCGCCTGGCGGTCATTAGTCAAATGATCAACCGGGGCGAAAGCCTTTATGACGCCATAAGTGCCACCGGCGAGTTCTTTCCCCTGCTGTTTCGCGAGCTGGTCAAAGTCGGCGAGCAAACCGGCCGGCTGGACGTCGTCTTTGCTCAACTGGCCGATCATTACCAAAACCGGCTTACGCTGCGGCGGCAGTTTTTGGCGTCCATTACCTGGCCGCTGGTGGAACTGGCGATGGCGTTAAGCGCGATCGGATTTCTCATCTGGATCATGGGCGCCATCCGCGAGATGACCCGTTCGGACATCGATCTATTGGGAATCGGCCTTTATGGAAATTGGGGCTTGGCGATCTATCTTCTTTTCCTGCTCGCCGTGGCGGGGCTGATATGGTTCGCGATTTATTCCATTAGTCGGGGATTGGCGTGGACGCGTCCCGTCCAACGAGCGTTGATGTCTTTGCCCGGCCTGGGAAAAGCCCTGGAAAAGTTGGCGCTGGCGCGTTTGGCGTGGTCGTTGCATCTCACGTTTAACGCGGGCATGGAAGTGCGCCGCGCCTGCGCCTGAGCCTGAGCAGCACGAATTACGCACGCTATACCGAGCAAATCGATTTTATTGACGCGCAAATCGAAAAGGGAAATTCCATCTACGACGCCTTTGCTCAGGCCGGCTGTTTTCCCGATGATTTTCTCCATGCCACTGACGTGGGCGAGCAGGGCGGAAGACTGGTGGAATCAATGGCCCATTTGTCGCATCAATATCAGGAACAAGCCCAGTTTGCCCTGAAAACAATCAATACCGTGGCCGCCTTTGCGGTGTGGATGGTGATCGCAGCGCTGATTATCATGGTGATTTTTCGCTTGGCGTTTTTCTATATGGGGATGATCAATCAAGTGACAGGGTGATGATGAGGGGCGGGAGAAGAGGGGAATAGTAAATAGTAAATGGTTCATGGTAAAGGGTTAATAGTGGACGGTGGACAATGCAAAATTAAGTTTTTCGTACTCAGTTCTCAGTTTATGAATTCAGCATGCATCATTTACATTCATCCTTCACCCCTCGTCCTGCATCCTTTTTTCACGCTCCAAGCCACATGAATTAATTCCGAGTACTCTTGCCAAATACCTGTTTTATAGTGTAAAATAGAACATTTTATATAGTAAATTGATGGTGATGTTAAAAACTAATCCCCAATCCCTAATCCCCAATTTCTCTGGTTAAGGTGTTCGATGCGTACTTTTTTGGTGACCGGCGGAGCGGGTTTTATCGGTTCGCACATTACTGAGGCATTGGTTGCCCGGGGCGATCGAGTGCGTGTGTTGGATAACTTGAGCACGGGCCGTTTGGCCAACATGGCGAATTTTCGCGACCGGATCGAGTTCGTGCAGGCCGATTTGCTGTCCGCTTCGGCCGTGGCCAAGGCCGTACAAGGCGTGGATTGCGTCTTTCACCATGCCGGCTTGGTATCCGTGCCGCTGAGCGTGGAACGTCCCCTGGACATTCATTCCACCTGTGCGACCGGCACGCTGATCCTCCTGAACGAGGCCCGCTTGGCCGGAGTGAGACGCTTGATGTATGCGGCATCAAGCAGTGCCTATGGTAATCGATTCGGTGGCATCAGGCGTGAAACCGACCCGCTGGCGCCGCTCTCGCCCTATGCGGTCGCCAAATTGACCGGCGAATTGTATTGCCATGCCTTTACCGCCACATACGGTTTGGAAACCGTGGCGCTGCGGTATTTTAATATATTCGGACCCCGCCAAAATCCAAGTAGTCCTTACACCGGAGTAATCCCGCTTTTCATTCATGCCATGCTTGCCGGACGCCAGCCCATCATCTACGGCGACGGACTGCAATCGCGCGATTTTTGTTTTGTCTCGAACGTTGTGCAGGCGAATCTCCTCGCCGCCGACGCCCCCCATGTCGCCGGCCGGGCATTCAACATCGCCCACGGCCAGTCGACCGACTTATTGACGTTGATTGACATACTCAATCGACTGTTGGGAACGAATATAAAACCGTGTCACAATCCGCCCCGCTCCGGCGATGTGCGCGAAAGTCTGGCCGACATCACCCAGGCACGCCGTTACCTGGGCTACAAGCCTGAAATAGATTTAGAAGAAGCCCTGCGGCGGACGGTCGATTACTATCGGTCCTAGAAAAAAACAGATGAGAAACTTCAAAATTCATACCGCTAGATAAAAAGCATCTTGAGCCGTTGGGCATGTTTCGCAAATTCGTCCAAAGGATACTGGTTAATCGCTGGATAGGACCGGCTGCCGCTCTTGTGGGAGTGCTTCTGGCTTCACCATCCTTGAACATTGGATGGTTTCTCGACGATTATTACCAACGCTGGATTCTAGTCCAATCGCCGGTTTATTCCGAGATTCGCCCTGCCCAAAGCGATATGTTTCGTTTCTTTGACGGAGATCCTCATCGCAACCAGCGCATGAAGGAAATTGGCTTGCTGCCATGGTGGATATCTACTGGAATCCGAGGAGCATTTTGGAGACCGCTAACTGCCATAACCCATATTGTAGACTACAAGTTCTGGCCCGATCGGCCCGACATAATGCACGCACAAAGCCTGCTCTGGTTCGCTCTAATGCTCCTTTGCGCATCGCTGTTGTATCGACGAATAATGGGCAGCACCGTGGCCGCTGGCATAGCCATAGTTTTATTCGCCCTTGACTACTCACATGCCATCCCGGCCACTTTTTTGGCCGGTCGCAACGCAGTTTTGGCAGCTCTTTTCGGCATTCTGGCAATCTATATTCATTATCAGTGGCGTCGGCACGGTTTTCGTTTGGGAGCATTCTTTGCCCCCATCTTGTTGATGATGAGCCTGTTATCTGCCGAGGCGGGCATCGGCGCTATGGCTTATATACTGGCCTATTCGTTGATTTTGGATTGCGGCACTTGGAAACGCAGGCTTGCCGCTGTTTTACCATATATCATCGTAGTCGTTATTTGGCGGATTATGTGGTCCTGGCAGGGTTACGGAGTTTCAGACGATTTGATCGCCTTCTATCTGGATCCCATAGCGCACCCCTTCCGTTTTATCGAAATGATCTTTTTGCGGGCGCCCATCCTGCTGCTTGGCCAATGGGCCTTTCCGCCAGCGGAAGTTCACCTCATCCTCAGTCCTTATTATGTTCTGTTGCTCTGTCTGATTGGCGTGGCATTTTTATCGATTCTAGCCGTTGTCTTGTTGCCTCTGCTCCGCCGCAGCGCCGAAGCGCACTTTTGGGCTGTCGGTATGTTGCTTGCCACAGTACCGATCTGTTCGACCTCTCCACAGAACAGGCAACTGACATACATTGGAATTGGAGCCATGGGACTGCTGGGACAATATCTGGCCTTGGCCCTGAGCGGGGAGCTATGGCAAGGCAAGTCGCTCGTTCGCCGCTTGCCTCAGGCCGTGCTAATAGGGATGTTAGTTTTTATACACGTTATATTCGCACCATTGGGAATGTTGGTGATTGCCAAGAATCCATTGGGGTCCCGTCACTTCCTCGCCAGCCTGAAAGTGATTCCCGGCATGTCGGCGGCGGATTATAACCGCGACTTGATTATCGTAAACCATCCTGCGCCGCCGTTTGCGGCATTCGCCGCCTGGGCCGTCGATGGACAGCCATTGCCAAGGTCCAAGCAAGTGTTGGCGCCGGCATCGAGCGCGCTGACCGTGCAACGTTTGGATGAACGCTCGCTCATTTTGTGTCCAAAATCGGGCTACTTCACCACTCCGTTATCCAGATTATTTTACAACACGGAACATCCACTGGCACGAGGCGAGACGATTGAACTGTCCAATGTTAGCATCACAGTTTTGGAGTTGACCGAAGACGGCCGGCCGGCAAAAGTCCTTTTTCGCTTCCGCGTCCCCTTGGAAGATCCGTCCCTGAAATGGGTTTGCTGGGAATCGGGCAAGTTCAAGAAGTTTCAGCCGCCTGGGATTGGAGAGAGTATCGAGCTCCCCGCTTCCGGGCTTCCTTTCTGACGGATTGACTTTCCAAATAAAGTGGACCTAAATAACGTCAGTTGATTGTGGAGTATTGCAAGGTGGGTGGTTATTAGTGAATGGAGAGATCTCAATATTCATATTTTTAGTTAAAAAACATTCTGTAGGTTAAAGATGTTTCGTAAGTTTATGGAAAAAATACTGGTTTCGCGTTGGTTGGGACCGGTTGCCGCTCTTGTGGGAGTGCTTCTGGTCTTGCCATCATTGAATATTGGATGGTTCCTCGACGATTATTACCAACGCTGGCTTCTCGTCCAATCGCCAGTCTACTCAGAGGTTCGCCCCGCCCAAACCGACATGTTCCGTTTCATGGATGGTGATGTCCACCGCAACCAGCGCATGAAAGAGATCGGTATGGCGCCCTGGTGGATGTCTACCGGAGTTCGCGGCGCATTTTGGAAACCACTTACGACCATGACTCACATTTTGGATTATGATCTATGGCCCAATCGACCTGACATCATGCACGCCCATAGCCTGCTTTGGTTCGGGCTATTGCTGCTTACCGCATCGCTGTTATATCGCCAGATTATGGGCAAAACCATGGCCGCCGGATTGGCAATAGTCCTTTTCGCCGTCGACTACTCACACGCCACCCCAGCCTCCTTGTTATGTAACCGCAACGCCCTGTTGGCTGCCATTTTCGGCATTCTGGCAATTCTTTTTCATCACCAATGGCGGCGGCACGGCTCTCGTCTCGGAGCCATCCTCGCACCCGTCCTGCTGATGATGAACCTGTTATCCGCAGAAGCAGGCATTGGCGCCGCGGCCTACCTCTTGGCCTACGCGCTGATTTTAGATCGCGGCACTTGGAAAAACCGGCTTGCCACCATCATGCCATACGTCATCGTGGTTGTTATTTGGCGCACCATGTGGTCCTGGCAAGACTATGGTATTTCAGGAATATCTGCTGATGCATTTCTGGATCCCGGGGCACACCCTCTTCGTTTTCTCGAATTGGTTTTCCTGCGAACACCTATTCTGTTGCTGGGCCAATGGGCCCTTCCACCCGCGGAAGCCTCTTTGTTGCTCAAATCACACGGAGTTCTTGGGCTTTATCTAATTGGTGTAGCGTTTATGGCGATCCTAGCCATCTTCTTTTTGTCTCTATTACACCGCAGCGCCACAGCGCGCTTTTGGACGCTAGGTATGTTGCTTGCCACAGTTCCGATCTGTTCGACCTTTCCACAGAACAGGCAACTGACATACGTTGGAATTGGCGCCATGGGGCTGCTGG
Source organism: Pirellulales bacterium (assembly GCA_963820545.1). GTDB lineage: Bacteria > Planctomycetota > Planctomycetia > Pirellulales > Thermoguttaceae > CAWGAJ01. Next base: position 258,045 of record CAWGAJ010000002.1, on the reverse strand, counting down.
GACAATATCTGGCCCTGGCCCTGAGCGGGGAGCTCTGGCGAGGCAAGTCGCTCGCTCGCCGCTTGCCCCAGGCCGCACTAATCGGGATTTTAGTTCTTATACACGTTATATTCGCCCCATTGGGAATGTTGCTGATTGCCAAGAATCCAGTAGGCCCCAGCCATTTCCTGGCCAGCCTTCATATGATTCCCGACATAACAGCGGCGGATTACGATCGGGACTTAGTCATCGTAAACCATCCTCTACCCGTGGAGGTCATCCACATGCTGACCTCCTGGGCTGTAGATGGGCAGCCGTTGCCCAGGAGCACGCTGGCATTGGCGCCGGCATCGACACCGTTGACCGTGCGCCGTTTGGATGAACGCTCCCTCATTTTGCATCCAAAATCGGGATACTTCAGCACGCCGTTATCCCTATTATTTTATGACATGGAACATCCCCTGGCGCGAGGCGAGACGATCGAACTGCCCAATGTCAGCATCACTATTAAGGAGTTGACCGAAGACGGCCGGCCGGCGGAGGTCCTTTTTCGCTTCCGCGTTGCCTTGGAAGATCCATCCCTGAAATGGGTTTGCTGGGAAGGGGGCGAATTCAAGCAATTCCAGCCGCCTAGCATAGGAGAAACCATCGAGCTTCCCGCTTCCGGGCTTCCTCTCTAACGGATCGGCTTTCCCAATAAAGTGGAGTGGAACAGCGCCGATTGATTGTGGAATATTGCTTTCTTCGTGCCGACAATTCAAAATATAAAGTATAATGGTACATGAAGTATCCATCGAATAATATTGATGATCGTAAAGAGAATAAACACCCGTTTAGCCCGATCGCTTGCGATCGGTGCAAAAAGTCATAATCACCGGTCACAAGTGCCCGGGCTAAACTCTTTAGGAATATATGTTAATGTCCAACTCAGAAAAAACACTGGTTACGGTAGCCACATACAACGAGCTGGAAAATTTGCCTTTACTGGTGGAGGAAATTTTCCGCCATCTGCCTGATGCACACCTGTTGGTGATCGACGACAATTCGCCCGACGGCACCGGCGCCTGGTGCGATCGCAAGCACGAGGAAGATCCGCGGGTGTTTTGCCTGCACCGGTCCGGCAAGCTGGGTTTAGGCACGGCCATCATCGCGGGCATGAAATACGGCATCGAGCACGGTTATCGATACGTGTTGAACATGGACGCCGATTTCAGTCATCCGCCTGAATGTCTGCCGAATTTTGTGGGCGGCATGGATCCGCCCGACGGCCCGGCCGTGGACGTGATGATCGGCTCGCGCCGCATACCCGGCGGCGGCGTGGAAGGCTGGGGCTGGAAACGCCATTTGATGAGCTGGGGCGTGAATACTTACTCGCGCTGGCTCTTGGGTCTGAAAGTTACGGATTGCAGCGGCGGTTTCCGCTGCTATCGCGCGGCTCTGCTGGAAAAGCTCGCTTTCGACGCCATTCGCAGCCGTGGATATTCGTTTCAAGAGGAAATCCTCTGGCGCTGAAGCGCTGGGCGCCCGCTTCGGCGAAACCCCGTTTGTTTTCCCGGATCGGCGGCGCGGCCAATCTAAAATCGATATCCGCGAAACGTTTAGCGCGCTGTGGATCATCTTCTCGCTGGGCGTGCGAAACCTCTTTGGCCGATAAATAAATCTCCCGGCGCAAGCGCCGGGGCTAAATGTAATATATTTCTATTAATTCCCGATTCCCGATCCACTGACCACTAATTACCCGCTCGCCTGCGGCTCGCGGCTAAACAAACTGACCATTGACCACCGTCCACTGGCCACTAAAAGAGTCCCACGATTTGGCCTTTTTCGTCGATGTCGATCACTTCGGCGGCGGGGGTTTTGGGCAAGCCGGGCATGGTCATGATTTCGCCGGTCAGGACCACCACAAAGCCCGCCCCGGCCGCGACCATCACGTCTCTTAAAGGCACGTCGAACGTCTTGGGCCGGCCCACCAAAAGTGGATCGGTGGAGAGCGAAAACTGGGTCTTGGCCATACAGATGGGCAAATGCCCGTAGCCGGCCTCTTGCAGGGCGTGAAATTTTTCACGGAGTTTTTTATCGGCCAGCACGTCGGTGGCGCCGTAGATTTCCCGGCAAATAATGCCCACTTTTTGCCAGAGGGTGCAGGTGTCGGGATAGAGTAAAGAGAAATCGGTCTTGGTGTTTTCGATCATATCGACTACGGCCCGGGCAAGTTCTTCGGCGCCGGCGCCGCCGCGGGCCCAGTGGTCGGCGGTGACAATTTTCACGGTCAGATAAGCGCACTTGTCCTTGATGAATTGGATTTCCTCCGCGGTGTCGGTGGCGAAATGATTGATGGCCACCACCACGGGCAGACCGAAGCGGTGGATGTTTTCGATGTGCTTTTTCAGGTTTTCCACGCCTTTGTCAAGGGCTTCGAGATTGGGCCCGGCGAGGTCCTTTAGCGCCACGCCGCCGTGGTGTTTCAACGCCCGCACAGTGGCCACGATCACTACGGCATCGGGTTTAATGCCGGCCTTGCGGCACTTGATGTTCATGAATTTTTCCGCGCCCAGGTCGGCGCCAAAGCCGGCCTCGGTGACGGTGTATTCCGCAAGCCGCAGGGCCAGTTTCGTGGCGATGACGCTGTTGCAGCCGTGGGCGATATTGGCGAACGGCCCGCCGTGGATCAGCGCCGGATTGTTCTCCAAGGTCTGCACCAGGTTCGGCTTCAGCGCGTCTCTTAAGAGCACGGTCATCGCCCCGTGGGCCTTAAGATCGGTGGCGGTGACGGGTTTTTTATCGCGGGTGTATGCCACGATGATCCGCCCCAGCCGCTGCCTGAGATCGTGGATGGACTCGGTGAGACACAAACAGGCCATCACCTCCGAGGTAACGGTAATGTCGAAGCCGCTTTCGCGGGGCATGCTGTTATTGATCCCGCCCAGCCCGACAATGATGTTGCGCAAAGCCCGGTCGTTCATGTCGACCACGCGCTTCCAAATGATCCGCCGGGGATCAAGTTCTAATTGATTGCCATACTGGACGTGGTTGTCGACCATGGCGGCCAGCAGATTGTGGGCTAGTTCGATGGCGTGGAAGTCGCCGGTGAAGTGGAGGTTAATGTCTTCCATGGGCACGACCTGGGAATAACCGCCGCCCGCCGCTCCGCCTTTCATGCCGAAGCAGGGCCCCATCGAGGGCTCGCGCAAACAGACGGTCGTCTTCTTACCAATGCGATTAAGCGCGTCGCACAGCCCGATGCTGGTGGTGGTCTTGCCCTCGCCCGCGGGCGTGGGAGTAACGGCCGTTACCAGAATCAACTTGCCCATCGGGGCATTGTCCAGGCTGTGATAAAAGTCGAGCGAAACCTTGCCCTTGAATTTGCCGTAATGCTCCAAGGCCTCGTCGGGAATACCCAAGTTGGCGGCAACTTCCTCGATGGGCAGCCACTTGGCTGCGCGAGTGATTTCAATATCAGGCGGCAGAGTTCGCGATTTGTCGGACATGATCAGAGGTCAGGGGTCAGAGGTCAGGGGCCAGGGATTGCGGATTAAAAAAATTGAGCACTATGTTTAGCCTCGGCATTTGCGCCGGGAGTTGATTTATCCAGGAAAATATACGTTGTGCAGGGGATTTTGCAACGAAAACAAGCTCCCTAAAAAAGGAGATAAAGGCTTTTTTACACATAAAATTCGCGGATTCGCAGCAACACGTCAAAACCTGTAAGCTTCAAACAATCTTCCAGGCAGATCATGGCCGTGTGATCGCCGGCGAGCAATTCGTACTTTCGTTTCACCGAACCGATGACCATGTCCAATCCCAAAGGCATGGCCTTGGTGAGAAACGCGCTTTCCAGCGGGCCTTTAACCGCGGAACCGTCCGCGCCTTGGTCGGCAACATGACCGTAAAGTTACTTAAACCCACGGAGACGTGCGCGCCCGTAAAATCGGGATCCGTGTGGATCAATTCCAGGGCGGCGATAAGCCGATGCAGGTTGCCTTCGGAATCGCTGCCGATGGGACTTATGCCCGGGTCGATGATGCAATCGGCAGTGGTCGCTCCGGGACAGCGGTCGCGGAAAGTGTTGAGCATGTATTTGGCGGCGGCATAAGTTTCCGCGGCGGTGCGGCATGGCCGCGACCGGCCGCCGACCACATTCTCGGATACCAACAATATCGGCATGAAGGGCTGGATGCGGTAAAGGTCAAACATTCCCACGCGCAGGGCGCTAATGGAGTTGAGGATCGGCTTCTTGCCGCCGGCGCTGGGGATCGTAGGTCTCCAAGGCGGCTTGGGCAATGGCCGGATCAGGCGTATCGATCGATAGCGGCTTGGCCGTCACACTTTGAATTTTTCCCGCCATCTCGGCCATGAATTGCGGCGGGCGTGGCCCAACGTTCACGTCGATGTACGCCGCTCCACCTTCGTCTTGAGTGCGGGCCAGCTCCAAAATTCCGGCGATGTCGCCGGCATCGAAAAGTTTCTTGGTCGAGGGAACCGAATCGTTAATCGATTCCCCGATGATGGTCAGACCTTTAATGGCCATGTATGATACTCCTTATTACCTCAAAATTGTGACAGGTTTGCTTATCGACATGTTCGCGCGGACGCATCCATAGCATCTTTTTCCATCCTAATGTGGCGGCGAGGCGGATTCAACAGCGGGTGTTGCATTTGGGAGTTTGGATAAGCTGGCGCGGTAGGAATTCAGCCACTCTTCAATTTGCTTGGCCTGTGACGTTTGTCCCTGAGATTGGGCAAGTTCCAAGGCCTTCTGGACCGTGGCAATGGCTTGGGAGGATTGTTGCAGGCGCGCATAGGCCAACGCCAAATTGTAATATGCCTCGATATCGTTAGGCTTTAGGCGCAGGACTTGCCGGAAATTTTCGCTTGCCTCCTGTAATTGGCCTACTTGCATCAAGGCAATGCCCAGGTTAAAGCAGGCCTCGGGGAAGTTGGGATCGAATTGTATTGCTTGGCGGTAATGTTCGATCGCCTCCTGCATTCTTCCTGCCCGGAGCAAGGCATTGCCCAGATTGTTGTTGGCCTCAGGATAATTGGGCTTCAGGCGCAGGGCTTGATTGTAATGTTCGACCGCCTCTTGCAGCCGGCCTGTATTGGCCAGCGTGAGGCCCAGGTTGTTGTGGGCGTTGGCGTTGTCAGGCTTCAGGCGCAGGACCTGCTGGAATTGTTCGATCGCCTCCCGCGGCCGACCCGCTTTGGCCAGGGCGAGACCCAGGTTGTCGTGGGCCTCGGGGAAGTCGGGCTTCAGTCGTAGGGCCTGCTGGTAATGTTCGATCGCCTCTGGCAGTTGGTCTGTATTGGCCAAGGCGTAGCCCAGGTTGTTGTGGGCCTCGGGGAAGTAGGGCTTCAGGAGCAGGGCCTGCCGATAATGTTCGATCGCCTCCGACAGCCGGCCTGTTTCAACCAGAGCGCCGCCCAGGTTGAAGAGGGCTTGGGGGTAATCGGGTTTGAGCAGCAGGGCCTGGCGGTAATGTTCCATTGCCTCCGGCAGCCGGCCTGTCTTATCCAAGGCAGTGCCCAGGTTGTTATGGGCATCGGCATAGTTAGGCTCAAGGCGCAGGGCTTGTTGGCAATGTTCGATCGCCTCTTGCGGCCGATTTTCTTGGATCAACACAAAGCCCAGGTTGTTGTGAAGCAGCGGACATGCCGGATTTTTTTCCAGCGTTGCCTGGTACAGCGTAATGGCGTCGCTGTAGAACCTGCTTTGTTGCCAGGCGAGCGACATGAGCGCACAGAGCACCACTAGCGCCGCGACGTTTGCCGCCCAGCGTGCCGCCCCGCGCGTGCGCTCATGCCATCTGCTCCACCCCGCCGCCGCCAAGGCAATCACTCCGATGAGCGCAATGTGCTGATAGTGGTCGGCCACCGGCGAGAACTGCATGAAACCCACATCTATAAAACCCAGCACCGGCGCCAATGCCACGCAGAAAAAACCCCAGGCAAACAATAAAGGCCGGCTCCAGCCTGCTCTATACCGCCAGAGCACCGCCGTAACGACCAACGCCGCCATAAGCGGCAGCCACCAGAGCAAATTGCCGCTCTCGATGCGCCACTGCGGATAAACAAAGGCCAGATTGAGCGGCAAAATCGCCTTGTAAAGGTAGAACCACACCACCGTCCCGGCGCCCAGCAGACGCTCGACAAAACCAACGCTCCGATATTCTACTCCCGTACCGTGTGTTTGGAACCACACGTTCACTCCCGCCAACACCACGGCAACCACGAAAAACGGCGCGGTCCGCACCAGGTCCCACTTGGTCAGAGGACGCAGCCACCAGACGATCCCCAGCAGCAACACCGGCATGACCGCCACCGAGCCCTTGCTGAGCATCGCCAACACGAATGCCACCAGGCTCAGCCAGTACCAACGGCCTGTAAGTAGACCGCACACTCCGTGTGCGGTACCGGCACACGGAGTGTGCCTGCTACGTTGGGCGTTATCCCCACAACTCGTTGAGAACTGCCTTAGATAACACAGAATCGACAACAGGAAAAACAGCATTGCCAGCAGGCCTTTGCGCTGGGCGATCCACGCCACCGACTCCACGTTCACCGGATGTACGCTGAAGATCATCACTGCCCAAAAAGCGCCGGGAAGAGACAACTTCCTCAACGTGACCCAAATCAGCAATGATGCGGCAACGTGCAAGAGCAGATTGGTGATGTGGTAGCCGGTCGGGTTCATTCCCCACAGACGCCACTCGAACCATAGTGTAGTGCTAGACATGGGCCAGTAGTCGGTAGGTTCGGTGGTGCACCAGAAGCGGTACAGGCCGTCAGATGATTTTATCAGTGGGTTGTCGGTCAACAGCCCGTCGTCGTCAAGAATGAAGCCGCCGCTTAAGGCCGGGAGATAAACGAGTAAGGCCGCAATGGCAATCAGAATTCCGCCTGCCAGCGCGCAGATGTGTAGTCGAGCGAAGCGAAATGCCCGGCCGAGTCTGGGAAGTATGCTTCGGGGAAGAGTTGTTGCGCTTGGACATCAGCGGGCTGTACGATAAAAAGAACCACAGGACTGATCAGATGCCTACCGCTGAGATTATTTTATGATGAAGTCACAAGTTGTGGCAAGATGTGGATGTTCCAGGTATGCCCGACACTTAGCATCAAAAATGGAGGAATGTGTCTGGCAAAGCTGGGCCTACACATCTATTTCCTAGCGCGGCCTGACGGCCGCAACCAAACAGCAGAGCCGGACTGTGTCAGTCCGGCTGATTTATAGTTCAACCGGGCCGACACGGCCCGGCTCTGAAACATGCGTGCAAAAAGTGCTTAAACCTCAAACAAAGACTATTCCCGATCCCCTAGTCCCTTCTTTCTCACCGTATCAGCAGCACTTTTGCGCGGAGTCCTTGCTCCTCAAAGGTCAGGCCGAAGTCGCCGCGTTCCCAGGACTGGTAGATCGGCATGAGGAGCGGACCTTCCTTGGGCTCGCCGGGATGACCGTACACGGTCGATTCCATGGTTTGCCACTTCTCGTTCCAAACGTACTTTCCGCCGCCGGGACAGACCAACTCGGTGTGCCAGAACCGGGCGTGGAGCTTTACCGGGTCTTCGTTCGGGTAGCGCCGTTTCCACTCATTCAGGATGGGCAGGTTGTTCCACGAGCCGGCCTGCATCGGGCTGGGCCGCTGGAATCGTGACGATAAAATGCCGGCAAACTGTAAATATTTTCCCTCCACGGCAAGGGCCATGCTTTCTCCGAGCCAGGGATGCTCGATCTCCGGCGGCTTCTCGCCTTTCTTTTGGGCCTCTTCCCGGGCAAGTTGGCGGTCGATCGAGCGTTTCAACAGGGCCTCATTGAGAGTAAGCAGCAGGGAATCGCCCGAAGCGGTATAATAAATGGCCAAATTCTCCATTTCGTTTTCCCGGCCGCGGGCGCGTTCGGTGGGCGTGATCTTCACATAGGGCTGCTCCTTGTAAGTCAGCGTTTCCCAGTTGGTCATCCCCGGGGCGGTCTGATCGACGAAGGCCCGCAGCGCCACTAAAAATGCCGTGAGCTTCATTCCACTCGACACATCCGCGCGCAAAGCCAGCGGTATTCGTCCGACATTTTTTCTAACGAAATCTGGGAGATCTTCGAGCTTGACCTTGGCCAGTTCGTCCCAGAGGGGATCGTCGTCCACATAAGCGCAGACGTGATTGCCCAGCCAGCTTAAGAAATCTATCTGAACTCCGAGCGCCATCAGGCGTAAGAAGTCCGCCCCGGAGCGGACCCGTTGCGAATCTCTGTTGATGGCCAGGATAAAATGCCCTAATGTCTTGTGCAAGTCGCCGGCGTCGGCGGGAAATTTTACTCCGCGCGACACGTTTATGAACTCCCGGTAGTCCGTGCCCCAGATCAGCGGCATCACGGTCATATCGGCCGAGAGTTTTTTCTTTTCCACGCCCAGGCGGATGGCGATGGGGTCGAAGGCCCAGCGCCAATTGCTCTGGTAGCCCGTGCGCCAACGGTTATAGGCATCGGCCTCGGCCTTGCTCACGCGGTCCAGGGGTATTTCGGCAATGGGCGTCAGGAAGTCGAACGAGCCCAGCGCCGAGGACACAACGCCGTCGGGAGTAAGTTGCAGTTCGCCTTTTGCCGCAATGGGCAGATCAGTGTAAATCGGTCCGGTTTTGATCTTACCTTCCACAAGCCGGTCGAGTTGGCCGGCTTGCATGTCGGCCATGACGGCGGCGTCGCGCACGCGACGGCTGGCGGCGATCCGCCACCGCGGTCCGCACCAGCGGCGGATCGTGGCGTCGCTGATGAAGCAAAAGGCCGTCTCGTTCTTATCGTCCAGGGTGTAGCGGCTGCGGAAAAATTTATATTCATCCAACGCCGCAATCGGTTTTGTTTCACCCTTGGCCACGCTCGCCAAACGTTCGAGTTGATAAGGCGAATTGGCGACAACCACGGTTCCATTGAGTCGGGCAACGTACGCGGAGACGCTGCGGTCCGGCGAACGGAAGCCCTTGTAAGAGACGCCTGCGACCTCGCCGCTGATCGGCTGGGCGTCTTTCTGGGCCTGGGCCTTTAAGCTCACTTGGGCGAGAACAAGTTGTTCGAGCACGACCGGCTGGGGAGACTCGAAGAGCACGGCCAAGTCGGTGCCGGTGAAGAAGTACGGATCGGAGCCGGTCAGGGCCACGCTCTTTACCAGCTTGGGCCCCAAAAGCCGCGCCAAGCCGCTTACCGTCAGGCAAAGTTGTTTTTCGTAACGCGCATTTGTCGATGTGTCGTCGGAATGCCGCTCCGCCATCTTGAGAAACAGTCCTGGCACGTTCTTCGTCTCATCGGAGATGGTCAGGGCCGCCTGGAACGTGGGGAAAAAGACCACGTGCTGGTCGAAGGGCACCTTGTCGGCCAGGGGATCGAGCTGGGGATTGAGGCCCTCCAAAAGCGGCTTCCAATCGATTTCCTGAATCGTGATGCCCTCAAGCGAATCAACGGCCACGGTCTCTTCACCAGGCTTGGCAGGGGGCAGAATGCGGTCGAGTTGGAGGTTTTCGCTGATCGCCCGGCCGCCGGTGAAGAGGTCGTAAGTCGAGTCGACGTCCTCGAATCGGTTCCTACGTCCCATCATGGGCCGCGGAGAATCCAGGATCTCGGCCGGTGTCTGGCCCAGGTCTTTTTGTGCTTGGCGAACTTGATGCCGGAACCACGCCCCGCCGGCAATGTTCCGATTCAAAAGCTGCTCGTAGCGATTGATCTTCATTTGGAGGAATTTGTTTTTCGCGTCTTTGTCGGCGGCCGAGGCGAGAATTTTAAATTTCACCAACTCGTACCCGGTGCAGTCGAGTTTAGGCAGAAACAGCCGTCCGCTAACATCCCTGCCCGCCGGAGCACAAACGGTAATGTGATTGTAGTCTTCCTGATCGCTTCTCGGAGTCGCGGATAACAAGGATCTTGAGGTTTGCACATAAACCTCGCCTTCCCCGTCCAGAACAGCATAGGGACGCATAAATTCCCAGAGTTGCATGTTGCGCCAGTCGAACTGTGTTTCGCCCTTGGGAATTTTCACTTCGGTCAGTTCAAGTTTGTCTAAAGCGATGTTATAGTACGCGTCCTCGGCCGTAGCCTGGGTCGCCCAGACCAGGGCAGTTAAGACAAACACGCATTGCGGAAACCGGGGCATTTTCGTTCTCCTTTTCAGACAAATTGCCTTGGGGGGGAAATAGGTACACAAAATCACGAAAATAGCCTCCCTGCCGTAATCATGATTTGTAATTTTTAGGCTACTCTCAGTCCATAGGCGAGAAAACCGGGCGGATATAACAAACTTTGGTTTTCAATTAGTACCCTGAACGCCGGGCACAAGTGCCTGGGCAATAAATATTTAATCCCTAATCCCCAATCCCTATAACCCATACTCCTTTATTTTCCGATACAGCGTCCTTTCGCCGATGCCCAGCATTTTTGCGGCTTCTTCGCGGTTGCCGCCGGCCAGGCGTAGGGTTTCGGCGACAAAGAGTTTTTCGATTTCGTCCAGAGGTTTGCCCACCAGGTGGGCCAGCGACATGGCGGCCGATTCGCTGGAGGGTTCGGCAGGGCCGGCCAGTTCCTCGGGCAGATCGTCCACGTCCAACAGACCGTCGTAATCGACCACCACCATGCTCTCGACCACGTTGCGGAGTTGGCGCACGTTGCCCGGCCATTCGTAAGTGAGCAACTTGCGCTGCGCGGCCGGCGATACGCCGCGAATCTGCTTGCCGTGCTGGGCGGCAAACTGCTTGATAAAGTAATCGATCAGCATGGGGATATCCTGGCTCCGCTGGCGTAGCGTGGGCAGGCGGATGGTGACCACCTTCAGCCGATGATACAAATCGCTGCGGAAAGTGCCCTTTTCAATGGCGTCTTCCAGATTGCTGTTAGTGGCCGAAAGAATGCGCACGTTCACTTTGATCGGCTCGTTCGAGCCCACGCGCGTGATCTCGCCGTTTTCCAAGACCCTGAGCAGTTTGATCTGCGTGGCGCGGGCATGTCGCCCACTTCGTCGAGAAACATGGTGCCGCCGTGGGCGTATTCGAACTTGCCCACCCGATCGGTCGAGGCGTCGGTGAACGCGCCCTTTGACGTGCCCGAACAATTCGCTCTCTAAAATATTCTCGCTTAGGGCAGCGCAGTTGAGGGCCACGAAAGGTCTTGTTTTTGCGCGGACTGTTCTGGTGGATGGCCTGGGCCACGAGTTCCTTGCCCGTGCCGGTCTCGCCTTGGATGAGCACGCTGGCATTGGTCGGCGCGATGCGTTTGAGGCGTTCGATCACTTCGCGCATCTGCGGGGCTGTCGCCCACCACGCCCTCGAAGCCGAATTTTTCATCCAGACGCTTTTTGAGTTCGATATTTGTGCTGCCGCAGGCGGGCGCTTTCGACGGCCTTTTCCGTGCTGGCCCGAAGCTGGGCAATGTCCAGCGGCTTGAGCAGATAATTAAACGCCCCTTTGCGCATGGCCTCCACGGCCGAGGGAACCGTGCCGTAGCCGGTCATCAGGATCACTTCGGCATCGGGCTGTTCGGCCTTAGCGCGCGAGAGGATGCCCAGGCCGTCGATATCGTTCATCACCAGGTCGGTAATAATCACGTCAAAGGGGGTTTCCTCGATCAGGCGCGCCCCTTCCGTGCCGGAGCTGGCCACGCGGCAGTGGAACCCCACGCGCTGGAGGCTCTCGGCCACGGTCTCGGCGTGCGATACGTCGTTGTCGATAATCAGCACCTCGGCCGCCGGGCCGGGCTGGTCGTTGGAGTTTTTTGCGGCATCTTTCATGCTGACGATGATACCTCAAGCGGCCGTTTTCGACCAGAACCCGTTACTTTTTCGCAAGCGAGAGGTTATAGTAAAAAAGATGATTATCTTGCGGGAATATAGCTGCCGGGGGGGATAAAGTCGATTTCACGCATCAATCTGGAAAGCAATGTCACTTTGAGAATCCACTGCTGGTGTACCCTCTTTTCCGCGGAATTCACTTTTAGAAGGCTAATTAGATGAACGAAAGAATCAAAGAAAAGGGCTGCATAAAGGCATTCGTTGTTTTTTTGCTTGCCCAATTGGTTCTAGCAAGTTCATGCGGCAAAAATATTTCTTTCGACGAAATGTCTGCCGATATTCCGCCTGCAAATAAAACTGCATTTTACGCCGTTGCCAAAGAGATCAAACAAATTGTCAGAGAGTTAGACTATCCCGATGAAGTAGGCCCAGACTTGGTGAAAATTATTGGCGGTTTGAAGTATGCCCTTTGGAAGCAAAAACTCGATCAAGCAAAGAATGATTTACTGGAGAAAAAGATATCAGCAACTCAGGTTGCGGAGGTGGAAAAGGATGTCGCGAGAGAACTATATCAATTGATTGAAAAATCGCTTTCTGCTGTCGACGACCCCCATTATTATGATTATTATGATTTGGGTAAGGCAATTAAAGACAGGAGAGCCAATTGTTTTAGTTATTCCCAGTTGTTCTATATAGTGGGTAATTCTCTTGGATTGGCCGTCGAAATTGTTGATGTCATAGAACGGGCTACTGGTTCTTCACCAGTGGAAGGAGGGCACGTAGCCTGCTTAGTTGGTTTGAGCGATACCAAGATCATAATGGTGGATTTGACATATCATTTCGTCAGCAAACCATTTGTTTTTAAAGAAGAATTCGATGAAATTGGCAATTACTGGGAGATAAGGGATAAGAATAATCCGTTAGGAATCCCCAGAAGAATTCAAATTTGGGATAGAAATGGAATTCTTGCTGGTATCTATCATTGTCGAGGATTTGAATTTCTTGAATCTGGCAAATACACGGAAGCCATTTCTGAATACACCAAATCTATTAAAATAAATCCGAAATGTGCAGTTACATATATAAACCGAGGATCAGCATATGCTAATTTAGGTAGATATAACGAAGCTATTTCTGACTACTACAAAGCCACAGAGCTTGATCCAAAAAATATTTATGCTTATTGCAGACGTGGGCGTATGTATTTGCAAATGGGCCAGTCCGCGGAAGCCATCTCTGACTTAAACAAGGCAATTCAACTTGATCCAAAAAATGCTAATGCATATATCGATCGGGGATATATTCATGGTATATTGGGCCAATACGAAGATGCGGTCACTGATTTTACCAAAGCCATCATTAATGTTTTTTACAGCCGAGGTCAAACATACTATTATTCAGGTGATTGGAATAAAGTCATTTCTGATTACACCAAGGTAATTGAACTTGATCCAGAAAATGTCGACGCCTATTGCAGTAGAGGAGCTGCCTACTGCTTTTCGGCCCATTACTCACAAGCCATTTCGGATTTTGACAAAGCGATCAAAATCAATCCAAAAAATTCAAACGCCTATTTCGGCCGGGGAAGCACTCATCGGGGATTAGGGCAATATAACGAGGGTATCTCTGACTTGACCAAAGCAATCGAATTAGATCCCAACAATATCCTTGCATATTTCGGCCGAGGAATCTCTTATCGGGAATTGGGGCAATATAATGAATCTATCTCTGACTTGACTAAAGCGATCGAATTGAACCCCAACTATACCGTGGCATATCTTATGCGCAGAAGTCTATAACGAATTGGGCAAATGCACGGAGGCCGATTCTGATTTGGCTAAAGCCACTGAACTTGAACCGAACAATACCAAGGTATATCTCGAGCAAATGCATGCCTATAAAAAAATGGGGCCATCTGCTGAGAAAACTTCCCATTCGAGTAAAGCCCATGAACTTGATACAGGAGATAATGTGGCATCTATTGCCAAAGATACAACCCATAAAGAATTGGGCATATACAAGCAAGCCATCTCTGACGCGAACAAAAATATTGTATATGCATATTATTCCCGAGGAAATGCATACTATGGATTAGGTAAATATGCAGAAGCTATTTCAGATTATACCAAAACCATTATACTCGATCCTAAATATATTTTAGGATATATTGGCCGAGGAAGTGCCTATGTCAAAGCGGGAAAATATGATGAAGCCATAGCTGACTACACTATTTCAATTATACTAGACTCAAAATCTGTCGCGGCTTATAGCGGCCGAGGAAATGCCTATAATCGATTGAGCCAATACACTGAAGCCGTTGCCGACTTTACTAAAGCCATTGAATGCAATCCTAAAAATACTAAAGCATATCGCAGCCGAGGAGTATCATACTATAAATTAGACCAATATATGGAAGCCATTTCTGATATGACCAAAGCCATCGAACTCGATCCAAAAAATGCCGATACATATTACAATAGAGGACTTGTTCATCTCCGATTAGCCCATTACACGGAAGCCATTTTGGACAATGACATGGCCATCATACTCGATCCCAATAATACTGATGCATATCACATGCGAGGAAATGTATACTATAGATTGGGTAAATACACTGAAGCCATTAATGACTATACCAAAATCATCGAACTCGATCCGAAATATGTTAAGGCATTCTTTGACCGAGGACATGCTGAAGTTATTTTAGGGAAAACCGAAGAGGCCAAAAAAGACCTGCAAAAGGCGGTGGAATTGGACCCTGAATTAAAGGAACAGGTTAAAAAGATATCCGACCAATTCAAATTGGGTTTGTAACTCATTGGATTACACCCTGGGATTGCAAGAAATATTACGTCACGTCGCCGGGCAGGCGGGCGGGGACGGGCAGTTTGATGGTGAATTGCGTGCCGCGATCTACTTCGCTCTGAAAACTGATGCTGCCGCCGTGGGTCTCGATGATTCTCCGCGTGGTTGAGAGGCCCAAGCCCGAGCCGCCGCGCTTGGTGGAGAAGAAGGCGTCGAAAACTTTTGACTTGGTATTATCGTCCATGCCGCAGCCGGTGTCGATCAACTCCAGGGCCACGCCTTCGGGCGTGCCGTAGGTCCGCACCACAAGCTGACCGCCGTGGGGCATGGCCTGTTCGGCGTTGAGCACCAAATTCAAAAGCGCGCCGTGAAAGGCCTCGGGATCCAAAAGCACGGTGGGCAGATCGTTGGCCAGGTAGTCGATCACCTCGATTTTCGCTTCCTGGGCCTTGGGCCGATAGAAATTCAACACGCGGCGAACCTGGAGCGTTCAGATCGCAGGGTTCTTTGCGCAGGTGATAGGCCTTGGCGAATTTGAGAAAATTATCCAAGAGCAGTTGCAGGCGCTGACACTCGCCTTGCACCAGTTCGATTTTCTTCATTGCCCGGCGGTCGCGGGGCGAATCGCTCTCGCGCAGGTCTTCGGAGAGCAATTCCATGTTCATGCGGATGGTGGAGAGCGGATTTTTGATCTCATGGGCCAAAGCGCCGGCCAGCCGGGCAATCTCGGTGTATTGATCGACCAGTTTTTGGTTGACGGCCTCGGCGGATTCGGCTGAAGAACGGGGCATGGGAAATAGGGGATAGGGTATAGCGGACAGGGGTCAGAATATAGCGCACAGTGGAAATTGCGAAACCCCAAGCGGTTTTGCCGTCCCTGTTCCCTGTCCGCTGTCCGCTTTAAAAAATCATTTTCCGCGGTTGCCGTTGCCGCCTTTTGGGTTAAGTTCGCGCAGGGCGGCGCGGCGGCTGAGTTTTACGCGGTCCTGATCGTCGATGGAGATCACCTTTACCTGCATGGGATCGCCCACCTTGCAAATGTCGGCGACGCTATTCACGTATTCGTCGGCCAGTTCGCTGATATGGCACAGGCCGTCTTTGCCGGGCAGGATTTCCACGAAGGCGCCGAATTCCTTGATGCTCATCACCCGGCCGTCGTATATTTTGCCGATTTCCACCGAAGCCGTGAGGGCCTCGACCCGTTTCATGGCCTCCTGGGCCCCTTCCATGTTATAGCAGGCCACGGTGACCGTGCCGTCGTCTTCGACCTCGATCAAGGCGCCGGTGGCGTCCTGGATGGAACGGATCATCTTGCCGCCCGGGCCGATCAGCAAGCCGATCTTCTCCGGATCAATGCGGGTCCGCAGCAGGCGCGGCGCCCAGGACGAGATCTCCGGCCGCGGACGGTTGATGGTGGTCAGCATGGTGCGGAGGATTTCGATGCGCGCATCGCGCGAGAGGGCCAGGCGCCGCGGATGATTTCCTCGTCAATGCCTTTGATCTTCAGATCCAACTGGATGCCGGTGATGCCGTTCTGCGTTCCGGCCACTTTGAAATCCATGTCGCCGTAGTAATCTTCCTCGCCGAGGATGTCGGTCAGCAGCACGTAGCGGTCCGCTTCTTTCACCAGCCCGATGGAAATGCCGGCCACCGGATTGCTGATGGGCACGCCGGCCGACATCAAGCCCAGCGTGGCCGCGCAGACCGTGGCCATGGAACTGGAACCGTTCGATTCCAAAATGTCGGAAATAATGCGGATGGTGTAGGGGAAAACGGCGGGATCGGGCAACACGCTTTTCAGGCTGCGTTCGGCCAGGGCGCCGTGGCCGATCTCGCGCCGGCCCGGTCCGCGAATCGGCCGGCACTCGCCCACCGAATAGGGCGGAAAATAATAGTGCAGCATGAACTTTTGCGTATACTCTTCCTGTAGGCCGTCCACCCGTTGCTCGTCGCGACCGGTGCCCAAGGTGACCGTGGCCATCGCCTGGGTTTCGCCGCGTTGGAACAGCGCCGAGCCGTGCACCCGCGGCAACACGTCGACCTGGCAGGTAATGGGCCGCAATTTTTTATCGTCGCGGCCGTCCGGCCGGACGCCGGAAAGAATCAAGTCGCGCACCAATCGTTGTTCCAAGGCTGCCCAGGCCTTTTCGAAGGCCTCGGCCGTGACGGCCCCTTCGGCCTTGGGATCGGGAATCATCTCGGCGATGACTTGCTGCTTTAGCGCCGTGCAGGCCTCGGCCCGGGCCAATTTGCCCTCGGTTTGCTTGGCCGTTCGCAAAGACGTCGTAATATTTTTCCTTGAGCTTTTCGTAAACTCCGTCGGGCTCGGGCGCGACGTAATGGCCCTTGGCTCTGCCGGTCTTGACCAGCAGTTCTTCCTGCATTTCGCAGATGATGCGGATGTACTGGTGAGCGGCGATGACGCACTCGACCATTTTGTCCTCGGGCATCTCGGTGGCGAAACCCTCGATCATCAGGATCGAATCCTTGCTGCCCGAGACGATCAAATCCAGTTCGCTTTTTTCCAGTTGCTCATGGGTGGGAAAGACGACGATTTCGCCTTCCACGCAGCCCAGGCGGACCGAACCGATCGGTCCCTGGAAAGGCAACGGCGAGAGTACCAAGGAAGCCGATGCGCCGTTCATGGCCAGCACGTCAGGATCGTTCAGCCGGTCGCTGGCCAAGACCGTGGCCATGACTTGCACTTCGTCGGCGAACCATTCGGGGAACAGCGGCCGGATGGGCCGGTCCATGAGCCGCGAGGTGAGCACTTCCTTGACCGTGGGGCGTCCCTCGCGTTTGAGGAATCCGCCGGGGAATTTTCCCGCTGCCGCCACCCGTTCGCGATAATCGCAGGTGAGCGGAAAGAAATCGCCGGGCCGAGGCGCCCCTGCCGCGGCCGCCGTCAAGACGACCGTATCGCCGTATTGCACGAGACAACTGCCGGCTGCTTGATTTGCCAGTTCGCCGGTTTCAATAGAGAGCGTACATGCTCCAATTTGACGTTCAATTCGTTCTTTCAATGTTAGTTCCCACTTTCATCTGATGGCGAGATTTGCACATCACGGCTGGAAAGAAAAGCCGAAGGAAAAAGCCGCTTAACGCGCGCCGAAAAATTTACCAGCGACGCCGTTTTCCGCCGGGCGAGCCGCCGCGGAAAGCAGGCGAAAAAGCTTCCCCGCCGCTATTTGCGGATGTCCAGATGTCGAATAATGTCGAGGTAGCGCTGCGGATCGACCTTCTTCAGATAATCCAACAGCCGCCGCCGCCGACTGACCATCATCAGCAGGCCGCGCCGACACGCATGATCCCGCTTATGGCTTTGCAGATGCTCGGTCAAGCCGTTGATCCGCGTCGTAAGAAGGGCTACTTGGACCTCGGGAGATCCGGTATCGGTCGGACTGAGCCGATACTGCCCAATCAGTTCTTGTTTCCGCTGTTTTGTAACGCTCATCTGCTACCGCGACCACTCCATCCGGTTGGTTCGGGACGCTTCCCTACGAAGCACTTTCCTCCCACCTGTTTGTGAAATCTCTTCCTACCTTATACTTGTTAACATAACTCCTAAACTAAACAGTTTAACAAGCCTTCGCAGCGGAGAAAAGGGGGATCAGAGGAGAAAAGATTTACATATTTTTAACCTGTCTTGAGTCCCCTCTCCCTCCGGAAGAGGGTTAGGGTGCGGGTGGATACAGTGTAACTTCTTCTTCAATTCCTTTCCCAGGCCAATTCCGCGATTTTGGGCATTTTGTATAATCTGAATGGATAATTTGCATCTCTATTCTCTTTTTTATGAAAAAAAGCCTTCTCATTTTCACGCTGCTGGCGACGGTATTGTTTTCCGCATGTGGCGGGCAAGGGCCCAAACTGGGCCGGGTTCAAGGCACAGTCACCCTCGACGGCCAGGCGCTAAAACATGCCGCCGTGCTCTTTGAGCCCAAATCCGGCGGACACGCCTCGATGGCGGTCACCGACAATTCAGGTCATTACGAGCTCATTTATCTCCGCGACGCCAAGGGCGCACTGATCGGTTCGCATAACGTAAAAATTTCCACCGCCTCGGAAGATGATCCCAAAGAACGCATCCCCGCCCGTTACAACAAGCAAACCACGCTCACAGCCGAAGTGGTCGGCGGCGCCAATGAGCACAATTTCCATCTGACTTCTCGATAATGCCGTAAGACGACTTTGAAAGTCGTCCTACCTGCCGGTCGTGTGGCACGCCCTGAGCGCACTGAAGGGCGTGTTCAAACAGATTCCCCTGGGCGATGCCCAGGGCTGATCGAACTGCGGAGTTTCGTAGGGTGCGTGAAACGCACCACGATCATCTTTTTGAAATTGAAATGGTGCGTTTCACACACCCTATGATACTTCACTCAGGTTCAGGGTGACGAAAATCGACTTTCCGCAACAAAAACTATGTAATGTCAAGGTGATATCTCTGCAAACTCTTGACCTGGCCTCGTCCTTGTCGGGAGGCGGCAATCCCTTTTGCGGCGGCAATCGCGGCGGCCAGCGTGGTGATATAAGGCACTTTTCGCTTGATCGCGGTGGTGCGAATATAGGCGTCGTCGGCCTTGCCGACTTTGCCTCTGGGGGTGTTGATCACCAGTTGGATCTCGCCGTTTACGATGGCGTCGGCAATGTTGGGCCGTCCTTCGCGCATTTTCAGGATCGGCTCGGCTGCAATGCCCTGGTCCCGCAGCAAACTACACGTTCCCTGCGTGGCCTTGATCTTAAAGCCGAGTTCGGCGAAACGGCCGGCCACTTCCAGCACGGCGGGCTTGTCCCGGTCGGCGACGGTGATCAGCACTGTTCCTTCCAGAGGCAGCCGTTGTTGGGCTGCTTCCTCGGCCTTGTAAAAAGCCAGGCCGAATGAATCGGCCAGGCCCAGCACCTCGCCGGTCGAGCGCATCTCCGGTCCCAGCAAGGGATCGACCTCGTGATACATGTTAAAGGGAAAAACCGATTCCTTTACGCCGAAATGGGGAATCTTGCCGTGCTGCAAACCCAGTTCCGAGAGTTTCTTGCCCAGCATGACCTGCGTGCCGAGGCGGGCCATGGGAATGTTGCAGACCTTGGAAACCAGCGGCACTGTGCGCGAGGCCCGGGGATTGGCTTCGAGGATAAACACCGTGTCCCGGCAAATGGCATATTGGATGTTCATCAGGCCCACGACCTTCAATTCCACGGCGATGCGACGGGTGTATTCACAAATGGTGTCGAGGTGTTTGGGCGGGATGCTGATGGGCGGAATCACGCACGCCGAGTCGCCGGAGTGGATCCCCGCCAGCTCGATATGTTCCATTACTGCCGGAACAAAGGCGTCCTGCCCGTCAGAAATGGCGTCGGCTTCAGACTCAATGGCGTTATCGAGGAACTTTTCAATCAGGATCGGGCGCTCGGGCGAAACATCGACTGCCGCAGCGGCGTAGTGTTCGAGCATGCGCTGGTCGTGGACGATTTCCATTGCCCGGCCGCCCAAGACAAAGGACGGCCGCACGATGAGCGGATAGCCGATCTCGCGGGCGATGGCCACTGCTTCCTCCAGGTTACAGGCCATGCCCGACTCCGGCTCGGGAATGCCCAGTTTGCGCATCATCTGGCGGAAACGGTCGCGGTCTTCGGCCAGTTCGATGGTTTCGGGCGTGGTGCCAATGATCTTCACTCCCGCCTCGGCCAATTCGGCGGCGATGTTCAGGGGCGTCTGGCCGCCGAACTGGACAATCACGCCCTCGGGCCGCTCCTTGTGACAGATATTCAAGATGTCCTCGACCGTTAGCGGCTCGAAATACAAGCGGTCGGAAGTGTCGTAGTCGGTGGAGACAGTTTCCGGATTGCAATTGATCATGATCGATTCCAGACCCTCGTCGCGCAGCGCAAATGCCGCGTGCACGCAGCAATAGTCGAATTCGATGCCCTGGCCAATCCGGTTCGGACCGCCGCCGAGGACCATCATCTTACGTTTGAATGAGGCGGGAGTGGCTTCAGGGGCATTATAGCTGGAATAATAGTAGGCGGCATTTTCCACACCACTTACGTGTACCGGATGAAAGCCCGCCACAAGGCCCAGCGAAAACCGCCTCTGGCGGATCTCCTTTTCGGCAACGCCGAGAAGCTTGGCGAGGTAGCGATCAGCAAATCCTTCCTTTTTGGCCTGGATGAGCAGCTCGTCGGGTGGCATGCCGCCTTTGTACTTTAAGAGCTCCTCTTCGCGCTCGACCAACTCCTTCATCTGCTCGATGAACCACGGTTTGATGTAGGTTTTTTCGTAAAGCGTCTGCACGTCAGCGCCTTTGCGCAGCGCCTCGTACATGATGAACTGGCGCTCGCTGGTAGGATAAGCGAGCATGGCCAGCAGTTCGTCCAAGGAACGTTTGTGGAAGTCCCGGGCGAATCCCAGGCCATAGCGGCCGATTTCCAGCGAGCGAATCGACTTCTGGAAGGCTTCCTTGTAGGTTTTTCCGAGGCTCATCACTTCGCCCACGGCCCGCATCTGCGTGCCGAGACGGTCGGTCAGACCCTCGAATTTCTCGAACGCCCAACGGGCAAACTTTACCACGACATAGTCGCCCCAGGGGGTGTACTTCTCCAGCGTGCCTTCGCGCCAATAGGGAATTTCATCCAGGGTAAGCCCGCCGGCCAGCAGCGAGGAAACATAGGCGATGGGAAAACCAGTCGCCTTTGAGGCCAGCGCCGAAGAACGCGATGTGCGCGGATTGATTTCGATCACCACTACCTGGCCGGTCTTCGGGTCGTGTGCAAATTGGATGTTCGTGCCGCCGATCACGCCGATCGATTCGACAATGTTATAAGAGTGCTTTTGCAGCCGGGCCTGAAGCTCGGGAGCGATGGTGAGCATGGGGGCGGTACAGTAGGAATCGCCCGTGTGCACGCCCATGGCATCCACGTTTTCGATGAAACACACGGTGATCATTTGGTTCTTTGCATCGCGCACGACCTCCAACTCGAGTTCTTCCCAGCCCTCGACCGACTCCTCAATAAGAATCTGCCCGATCAGGCTCGCCGATAGTCCGCGTGCCGCAACGGTTCTTAATTCCTCCAGATTGTAAACCAGTCCGCCGCCGGTGCCTCCCAATGTATAGGCCGGACGGACCACGGCGGGCAGTCCGATTCTTAGAGCGATCTGCTCGGCTTCCTCCACAGTGTGAGCGATTTCGCTTCGGGGCATATCAATGCCCAGGCGCTCCATGGTTGACTTGAACGCCAAACGATCCTCGCCGCGCTCGATGGCATCGACCGGAACCCCAATCACCTGGACGCCGAATTTTGCCAGTACGCCCCGGCGCGCCAGTTCCGACGAGAGGTTCAAGCCCGTCTGGCCGCCGAGATTGGGCAACAGGGCGTCGGGCCGTTCTTTTTCGATGATCTCGGCCAAGGATTCTACGGTCAGGGGTTCGATGTAGGTGACATCCGCCATGCGGGGATCGGTCATGATGGTCGCCGGATTGGAGTTTACCAGGACAATATTGTAACCGAGCCGCCTGAGCGCCTTGCAGGCCTGCGTGCCGGAATAGTCGAATTCACAGGCCTGGCCGATCACGATGGGCCCCGAGCCAATGATCATAACCTTATGAATGTCATCTCGTTTTGGCATGGTCCTGCTTTTCCCAGGGCGAAGTGCGCCCCAACTAAAGGAGTAATGGTTTAGAAAAGCGCCTCAAACGTATTCGATAGTGGCCGGGGGCTTGGGCGTGAGATCGTACAGACAGCGATTCACGCCTGGGATTGCCGTGATCCGCTCGCACAGCCGATGCAGCTTCGCCCAGGGTAGTTCCACGGGGATGGCCGTTCTCGCATCAATGCTATTGATCGAGCGCACTACAATGATCTCGCCGAACTCCCGCTTGCCATTGCGGATGCCAGTGGCCCTGTCTTCCAGGAGGACTGCCATGTACTGGAACGCCCCCCCGTCACCCAGCTCTTCCTCGACAATCGCCGTGGCGGCCCGGACCGTGGTCAGCCGCTGCGGGGTCACCTCTCCCACGATCCGCGCGGCCAGCGCAGGACCGGGGAAGGGGATGCGGTTGATGATCTCTGCCGGAAGCTCCAGAAACTTTGCCACCTCGCGCACGGCATCTTTACGAAGATCCATCAGCGGCTCCAACACCTGATAACCGAACTGCTTCTCCGGGTCGATCCCCAATTGCGCCAGGATATTGTGCTGTCGCTTGATGCCGGCCACACTCTCCTCGATGTCGGTGAGGATCGTGCCGTGCAGCAAACACGTGGCCCCGGTTTTACGAACCAGCCGTCCGAATACCTTCGCGTAGAAAGTAGTTGTGATCGCGTTTCGTTTTACTTCCGGATCGGTCAGTCCTTTGAGCGCATCGAGAAATTCCTTACGCGCATCGACCAGTTCCACGGGAATGGACATGTCGGCAAAAGTTTTCACTACTTGTTGCGGTTCTCCCTCGCGCATCAGTGCATTATCAATAAAGACCGACTTCAGTTGCACTCCCAAGGCGCGATGCGCCAGCACGGTAACCACCGAGCTATCGACACCGCCGCTTAAGGCGTTTATTGCCAGGTTGTTTCCTACAGATGCCTTGATGCTTGCAATCTGCTGATCCACAAATGTCCGGTAGTCCATTTTCTTTCCTGGCTTATTTTGAGTTTAAATTCCGGCGACGTGCGCCGCGATTGGCAGGCTCACATAAGACCAGTCGCCCTGGGGTGTCTTCCGGATACTTTGAAAGCTCTGACATTAACCAATTCCTGGTGATTTTCCAAGGGGCTCCGTCGCCATCATTCAGAAAATGTCACCCTGATAGAAGAAACGAGGGGTAACTGTTATCCGGAACGCAAATGAATTTTGTGCTTTTTCCAGAGGGGCTTGAAGTCCACGGTTTGTTGCCGTACAGTAGAAACTTGAATCGGGTTGGCGGCCCGGCGGGCTGTATCGATGGCCGCACAAATCCGTCCGCATGTATCATGAGCAGCCCGTACCGGACAAATTGGCTCATTACCGTGTCAGCAAAGGACTATCGCATGGATTACCGTAGAATCATCCCCTGCTTGGACGTAAAGGACGGCCGCTTGGTCAAGGGCGTGAATTTCGTGAACTTGAAGGAGGTGGGCGATCCGGCCGAAAACGCCGCCGCTTATGACAATGCCGGCGCTGACGAACTCGTCTTTCTGGATATCACCGCTACCATCGAGAAACGCCAGACCCTGATCGAGGCAGTGAAACGCACCGTGGCGCGGATTTCCATCCCCTTGACCGTGGGCGGCGGCATTCGCACCCTCAACGATATCCAAGCCCTGCTAGACGTGGGGGTCTCGAAGGTCTCCATCAACACCGCTGCCGTACGCAACCCGGAACTGGTCGCCCAGGCCGCAAAGAAGTTCGGTTCCCAGAAAATCACCGTGGCCATCGACACACGTAAGTCTGGCAAATTACCCTCTGGATTTGAAGTGGTAGTCAGTGGTGGAACCGAAGGGGCGGGCATCGATGCGGTAGAGTGGGCCAAGAAAGTTGAAAATCTCGGGGCCGGGGCAATCCTGCCCACAAGCATGGACACCGACGGCAAACAGACCGGTTACGACATCCCCATGACCCGTGCCATCGCCGACACAGTAGACCTGCCGGTAATTGCCTCCGGGGGAGCGGGAACCCTAGAACACCTCTACGAAGCGATCAGCGAAGGCCACGCCGACGCCGTACTAGTCGCATCAATTGTCCACTTCGGCAAGTACACGATCCGACAGATGAAGGAATACTTGGCCGGACGGGGAATTCCAGTAAGACTCTAGGCTACTTCTCATGTTGATGCAGTCATCCTGAGCTCTAGCGTCATCCTGAGCATAGCGAAGGATCTCAGTGTGTTGACACGCCGGGGCATGGGAACAAGGTTCGCTGTGGGACGGTTTTCAAAACCGTCCTACAATGTTGGTTTGCGCGTGTGCCAGTCGGTGGACTGTTGGAACATGTAGGCGGCACGCAGCAGACGCTCTTCCTCCAGCGGCGGCGCTTGCAGTTGCATGCCGATGGGCAGACCGGAGGAAGAGAATCCGCAGGGGATCGACATCCCGCCAATGCCCGCCAAGTTCGTGCTCACCGTGTAAAGATCGAAAAGATACATGGCCAGCGGATCATCGACTTTTTCGCCTAGTTTGAAGGCCGGCGTGGGAGTGACGGGCCCGGCAATCAGGTCGACTTCCTCAAAGGCCTTATCAAAGTCCTGGCGTATCAGGCGCCGCACCTTGAGCGCCTTTTTGTAATATGCCTCGTAATAGCCGGCGCTAAGGGCATAGGTGCCGAGCATAATGCGGCGTTTTACTTCTGCTCCAAAACCTTCGGACCGGCTGCGCCGGTACATGCGGATCAGTGCGTTATCAAGACTGCTAAGGGCCGCCGTATCGCCGCGCTTTTGCAACTCCCTGCGCTGGGCCTCCAACTCGGCGACCATCTCTTTTTCGTTGGTGCGATGGCCGTAGTGGACGCCGTCATATCGGGCCAAATTGCTGGACGCTTCGCAAGGGGCGATGATGTAGTAAGTGGCCACCGCGTATTTGCCATGCGGCAGGGAAACTTGCTTTACCGCGGCCCCCAGCGACTCCAGCACGCGTACTGCTTCGCGCACGGATGCTTCCACCTCGGCATCAAGCCCTGCGGCGAAATGCTCGCGCACCAGCCCGATGCGCAGGTTTTCCAGCGGCTGACTAATGGTTTGTGAATAAAGCGGCACAGGCACGTTGATCGAAGTCGAATCCAGCGGATCGTATCCGGCCAGCACTTCCAAAAGCAAGGCCACGTCCTCGGCCGTCCATCCCAGAGGCCCGATCTGATCCAGGCTGCTGGCAAAGGCCACCAGTCCATAGCGGCTCATGCGCCCATAGGTGGGCTTCATGCCGCTGATGCCGCATAGGCTGGCCGGAGTGCGGATCGAGCCGCCGGTATCGCTAGCCACGGAAAGTGGGGCCATGCGGGCGGCGACGCAAGCGGCCGGCCCGCCGCTGGAACCGCCGGGAATGCGGAAAGGTCCCAGGGATTATGGGTGGGAAAGAAGCCCGAGTTCTCGGTCGATCCGCCCATGGCAAACTCGTCCATGTTGGTCTTGCCTATAAGCACGGCGTCGGCGGCCTTGAGTTTGCTGATTACCGTGGCATCGTAAGGCGGCCGAAAATTCTCCAAAATCCGCGAAACGCAGGTCGTCGTCTCGCCTTTGGTGCAAAGCAGGTCTTTGATGGCCACGGGCAAGCCGGCCAGGCGTCCCAGCGGTTTGCCAGCGCGGCGGCGGCGATCGATTTCTTCGGCCCGCTCCAGCGCGGCAGGTGGATCTACGCGTAAAAAGGCCTTTACTTTGCCATCGCACTGCCGGATGCGATCAAGAAACGCCCGGGTAACCTCGACCGAAGTGATTACACCCTTGTTAAGCCGGGCCAGAAGTTCTGTGGCCGTTAGATCGATCAGTGCCATACATTATCTAACTAATCTACTTGTTATTGTCTGCTGACCGCTGAAAGCTGATAGCTGACAGCTTTTTTCACACTTCGCCCAGCACGGCCGGAACCAGGTAACATTCGGCGTCGCGGTGCGGGGCGTTGGCCAAGGCATCTTCACGATCCAGACCAGGCCGGGCCTGGTCATCGCGGAACACGTTTGCCACGTCCAGGGCATGGGCCATGGGCTCGACCTGCCCAGTGTCCACTTCTCTGAGCAAATCCATGTATCCCAGAATGTCGCCAAGCTGGCGGGTCATGGTGTCGAGTTCTTCTTCCTCGAGCAACAGCCGGCCCAGCAAGGATACTTTTTCCACTTCTTCGCGCGAAATAGCCATTGATAGGGGACAGAGTTTAAGGGCGAGAGGTGAGAGAAATAAAATTGCCCATCTACTTCTTTTCCGCGGTTTTGATCATCTTAAACGGTGCTTGGCGCACGGTTTTGACAATTGCTCCGCTACGGATACATTGCGTGCAGACGCGGATGGTTTTTCGCGTGCCGTTTGCCAGGCTCACGTGGACCCGCTTGAGATTCGGCTTGAACTTGCGCCGCGTAATACCGGTTATCTTGGTGCCTACGCCGCCAAGATACTTGGCCTTGCCGCGATGTGCTACCGAGTTACCAACGACGGGCTTCTTTCCACAAACTTGACATTCTTGCGCCATGTAATCACTCCCCACAGGGTGCTTGCTTCTAAAAATTCAGAAACATCCAATATATCTGCGTAAACAAATGATGCAAGGGGAAGACAGGAAAGGTCTAATTGGTCAATTTGAATTACTAGGCCTGTTAAATGTTGAATGTGTGATACTTGTTGGTGGTATATAACCAGCCCTTAATTCTGTTAAGGGCTCTTGACAGTTCTATGGGGTTATTGATATGGACATTATATACGGTATTTATTTACATTTGACCAGACATGATATGAATGCTAGAATTTCAATAATAGATTCTGTTTTAGATCAATTATATATCTCAAGTAGTTATTATTAAACAAGTTATGTTAATACTTATAGCGGGGAGATATAAACATGGGAGGGACACAAATAGAGACAACAAAAAGGACATCGGAACGGACATACAAAAAGACTCATCCATGGATAACCTTCAGCCTTGATCTAAAGCGAGCTCCATATCGTCTTTGGATGGACTTGGGAGCTATTCAGTCAAAAATTGAACATGTAGCTAATGCACTTTTGCCCCCAGAAGTTGCTGGGGATCTTCACATGCTTTATTTAGCAAAAGGGGTTCATGCTACTACAGCTATTGAAGGCAATACATTATCAGAAGATCAGGTACATGATCGAATTGTAAAAAAAACATCACTACCTGAATCTAAAGAGTATCTTGGAAAAGAAATCGACAACATTGTGCGGACTTGTAATGCCATCGGAAAAGAAGTTTTAAGTGGCAAAGATACTCAATTAACGGTAGCACGAATCAAAACATTTAATCGCAGAGTATTAAAGAACTTGCCATTGGAGGATAAGACTTTTCCTGGTGAATTCCGTCAACATTCCGTAGGAGTAGCCAATTACAGGGGTGTCTTATGGAAAGAATGCGAGTTCTTGATCGAACAATTATGTCAATGGCTCAACAATGAGATAAAACCTCCTGAGATAGAAATATCAATTGGATTCGCAGTAATAAGGGCTATTATGGCCCATCTGTATATCGCCTGGATTCATCCTTTTGCAGACGGAAATGGCCGAACAGCCCGGCTCGTAGAATTTCAAATCCTCTTGTCAGGTAGAACGCCTTCGATTGTGGCTCACTTACTTAGTAACTTTTACAATCAAACGCGAACCGAATATTACCGGCAACTCAATTTAGCAAGCAAATCGCCTGAAGGTCCGATCCAGTTCCTCGGTTATGCAATTCGCGGACTTCGCGATGCCCTGGACGAGCAAATTAAACAGATACGGATGTACCAATGGGAGGTTGCATGGCGTGACTATGTTTATCGAAAGTTTCGGGGACAGAAAGGAGAAGCAGTTGAGCGACGCAGATTACTGGCGTTAGAATTGCCTAAGGCAGATCCATGCAGGGTTTTGCCTTCCCAAGTAAGACGACTTACACCCGAAATCGCGGAACTTTACGCCAAAAAAACATTTAAGACTCTTACCCGCGATCTGAATGAATTGGTGGATATGAAATTAATCCGGCGAGTTGGCAAAAAGATTGAGGCAAATGGAGCAATTTTAACTCAACTACTGCCAAGTCGATTAAACGAAGGTAATACCGATGCACAAAAGTAAAACTCCGTAAATGATCACGAAGTGGATGAAAGCTATAAACTCAAGTAAACAAAAAGATACGCAAGAATTGACTCACAATATCTGCGTTGTCAATAGTGAGGTGGGTGCGTGGCGGTCAGGCTCAGGGCCTTTTCGGCCAGGAGTTTGCCGGCCTGACGGCACTGGTCGAGAATTGCCGCCGTGGGCCGGTATTTCGCCCGGACGGGCTCGCAGAGAATTTCCCAGCCAATGGTCCGCAGTCGCTCATCCACTTCTTCAATCGAGCCTTTGCCCCAGCCGTAAGAGCCAAAGGCAAAAGCGCATTTATTGCGCGGGCGGAGTCCTTCCAAATAGCAGAGTGCGGCCGCGGCCATGGGCATCATGTTATTATTGAGCGTCGAGGTGCCAAAGGCCACCGCAGCCGCGTCCAACAGCTCGGCTGCCAAGCGGGTAAGACTTGTGCGACGGATATGAATCAGTTTTGTTTGCACGCCGGGCTGGCTCGCCCCTTCGATGATTGCTTCGGCCATCGCCGCGGTGCTTTCCCACATGGAATCGTAGATTACCAACACCTTGGGTGTGGGCGGGCAATCCATCCAGCGGCGATAGGCGCTTAAGATTTTGTCCACGTCTCGCCGCCAGATCACGCCGTGGCTGGGAGCGATCATTTCGATGGGCAAATCCGCAATGCGCTCCAGGCAGGCTTTGACCGACTTGCCATAAGGCATGAAGATGTTGGCATAATAGGTCTTGGCTTCTTCCATGATTGTGCCATGTGGCGACTGGTCGTCGAAGCGTTCCGCGCTGGCATAGTGCTGGCCAAAGGCGTCCATGGAGAAGAGCAGTTTTTCCTCCATCAGGTAAGTGAACATCGACTCGGGCCAGTGGACCATGGGTGTTTCCACGAACCTTAACGTTCTTCGCCCCAGCGAGATCTCGTCGCCCGTGCCCACGACCTGAGTTTTCCAGCGGGAAACATCGAAATGTTCGGCGAGGATCTCCGCGCATTTTTTATCGCACACCAGGGTGGCGTTGGGCACGACGCCCATTACCTCGGGCAATGCGCCGCTGTGATCCAGTTCGGCGTGGTTGCAGACCACGTAATCCAGCGACTCCGGATGGCACAAGGCCGAAACTTTTCGCAGCAATTCGCCGGCATAAGGCGCTTTTATCGTGTCGATCAGCGCGGTCTTTTCGTCGGCGATCAAATAGGCGTTGTAAGTGGTGCCGCTGGTGGTATCATAACTATGAAAATCGCGCATTGTCCAATCAACATAACCCACCCAGTAGACGTTCTCGCGAAGTTTTGTGCTCATGGTTTGCCTATATCCGACATTATAACCACGGTTCAGTTAAGAGAAGAACCGTGCAAGCGCATCTCATATCCCAGAGCGTTCACTGCGGCGGCCAAGCGTGCTGCATCGAGATGCTCGCCGGCGACCACTGCCCGAGCGTCCTTTAGACGCACTTCCACACTCCGCACACCGGGCAATTGGCAAAGAGCCCGAGTAACGGTCTGGGCACAATGGTCGCAGGTCATGCCCGAGACGGTAAATTCCAGACGCTCCAATGTCGCCGTCGAAGCAGCGGAAGGAGATTCTTCGCTTTCCGACTCGCCTTCTACTGCTATACCGGCTTCTTTTCGCGGCAAGCGCAGGTAGGAAAACCCTATTACCAGCAGAAGTAGCACCGCCCAAAACGTAGAAAATCCGCCTGACATAGCCTCATGCTGGTGTACGTGATGATCCAATTGCGGCAATGTGCTTTGCACAAAGCGGAACAGCCAGTCTAAAAACAAACCGCAGCCGACTGCGCTTATGGCGATGGTCATTAAATATATTGCGGCGGTGCGCCGGCCGAGCAATTTCCATGTGGTGGCGATGGTGGCGGCGTTGGTGGCCGGCCCGGCGATCAAAAAGGCCAAGGCCGCGCCGGGCGAAGCGCCTAAATGGATCAAACCCGCGGCAATGGGCACCGAGGCCGTGGCGCAAACATAGATCGGCACGCCGAGGGCCATTAAAATCAGGATCGAAACCACTCCCCCGCCCAGATACGCGTGCCATTGATTGCTAGGCGCGATTGCCGTGATCGCCCCGGCCACCAACACGCCTAGCAGCAGTGCGCCACCGATGTCGCGGGGCAAAGTCACGAATCCATAATTAATCGCCCGCCAAATAATGTTACGCGAGCCCTTGTCGACGCAGCAGGCCTCGGTGCAAGCGGTGGGATTAGCCTCAGCCGATACATCTGCGCCGTCTCCTTCGCCCAGCAATTGCACCAATCCGCCGCCGAGCAAACCGGTGACTAACGCGGCGATCGGCCGAAACACGGCGAATATTGGCCCCAAAAGCGCGTATGTCACCGCAATACTCTCCACGCCCGTTTGTGGCGTGGAGAGAAGAAAAGAGATGGTTGCCGCGCGGCTGGCACCGTGGCGGCGAATCGAGGCCGAGACCGGTATTACGCCGCAAGAACACAATGGCAAAGGCACGCCCAAGAGCGACGCTTTGATCACCGGACCAAAACCGCCTCGGCCCAGGTGGCGCTCAATCCACTGCGGCGCAAGAAACACCGAAAGAAAGCCCGCCACCAGAAAGCCAAACAATAGATACGGGGCCATCTGGCCGAGCACCAGCCAACTTTCGGATGCGATATTTGCCACAATGGCGAACATGAATGGGAATTAGTTATAGTTCACAGATTAAAACTGGTTCCCGCGCCGGAGCGTGGGAACCAGGAGAATTAGTTTTTGCCACGCTCAGCTATTTGCATGTTTTGCGAGATACTCAGCCACGCCTTCGGCGGTGGGTTTCATGGCTTCCTCGCCCTGGCGCCAATTGGCCGGACAGACGTCGCCGTGCTTTTCGTGGAACTGCCAGGCGTCGAGGATGCGCAGGGCTTCATCCACGCTGCGGCCGATGGGCAGATCGTTGATCAAGGCATGGCGCACGATGCCCTCTTTATCGATTAAAAATAATCCGCGCAAGGCCACTCCGCTCTCCAACAGCACGCCATAATCCCGGGCGATGCTCTTACTGAGGTCGGCCACCATCGGATAGCGAACCGCTCCGATGCCGCCTTTGTTTCGCGGCGTGTTTTTCCAGGCCAGGTGGGTAAAATGCGAATCCACGCTGACGCCGATTACCGCGGCGTTTCGCTTTTGAAATTTTTCCAGTGCGGCGTCGAAGGCGATGATCTCCGAGGGGCAAACAAAGGTAAAATCCAGGGGATAGAAAAACAGCACCACGTACTTGCCGCGATAGCCGGAAAGTTTCAATTCGGCGAACGAGTTGTCCGGCATCACGGCGGTGGCGGTAAAATCGGGGGCCGCCTTGGTTACCAAAGTACACATTGACTGTAATACTCCTATGAGATTCGAGATAATTTCTTGTGGAAAGGAAAAACGTTTATCATTTCAGCATTATTCATGCCGCTAAATAATTGTTGTTAAAACGGTCTGCAGAGATCTGCAATTTGAAATTTGCATTTTGCATTTTTCAATTTGCAATTATTCATGTTTCTATTGCGCCCCGGCCGGAGCGGGGGCGGCGGTGCGTTGGCCGAGTTGCTGATCGATCATGTACAGCCCCGTACCGTTATCGCCCACCAGCTTAAGCTGATCGACGATCGTCCGCGCATTGGCCTCTTCCTCGACTTGTTCGTTTACGAACCATTCCAGGAAATCGTGGGCGGCATGATCTTTTTCGGCCAAGGCCAGATTCGAGAGATCGTTGATCAAGCCGGTTACTTTCTGCTCGTGCCTAAGTGCTTCCTCGAAGACGTCGAGCGGCGATTTCCACTCGTTCTTAGGGGCCTCGATCTGGGAGAGGGTCACGCGGCCGTCGCGATCGTTGAGAAAATCGAAAAATTTCATGGCGTGCGTGTGTTCCTCGCCGGCCTGGACGCGCATCCATTGGGCCATCC
Source organism: Pirellulales bacterium (assembly GCA_963820545.1). Taxonomy (GTDB): domain Bacteria; phylum Planctomycetota; class Planctomycetia; order Pirellulales; family Thermoguttaceae; genus CAWGAJ01. The sequence goes on along the minus strand of CAWGAJ010000002.1, from coordinate 225,883 downwards.
CCTTGAAACTTTGCGTTTCGAAATATGCCGACATCGATAAATAAAGATATTCCGAAAACAACTCGGCATTGATCTGTTTGTTTAAGGCTTCCTGGACTTTCGTACCCAACATAAACACTCTCCTTTTGAAAAAAGGTCTTTTGCTTCCCTCGGATATATGGTAAACTATATACTGCCGTTAACAAAATGAGAACTGGCTCCCGGGAGCAACCCATTCATTTGTTAGTTTACGTCTTTGGGAGCCAGTTCTCTTTTAGTTAACGCCCCAAACCAGGGCGGCGGATCAGGCAATCTTTTCAGTTATTTTTTTCATTTATCTTGGCCGCGCCGACACTGCGGACAAATACCCAAAAATTCTAGTTGATGCCCGGTTATTTTATAACCACCTCGACTATGCTTCCTGCTGGGGTAAAGTGCCAGAGGGGGGCCGGGGGCATCGTCGAGCCTCCCACAGCAAATACATCGCAAATGATCATGATTTTCTATTGAGCCGTCATAGCGGGCTTCGCCGCTGCTAAATTTAATTTTCTGAATAAGACCCTTGCGGCTGAGCAGTTCCAGGTTGCGGTACACGGTTCCCAGACTGATCTTGGGCATCCGCCGCCGTACAACAACGTACAGTCTACTCGCTGTAGGGTGTGTCCTCATCTTCTGGAGTTCCTCCAGAATTACTTGGCGCTGCCTGGTGTTTCGGGGAAATTTATTGAGGGTCATGGTGCTCGTCTTATTGCTACTAGGAATTATTACTAATTGCGGGAGTAAGTCAAGGGCCCGCGTTATTTTAAATAATCTATTGCCAAAATGCCTTGTGAAATAGGAACTTACGGCATTATTGACACCAGCATGCAGCCGTTTATCTCCGGCACTTGTGTCCAATCAGATGCGTTCAATTTTAAAAAAGCGCGTCTGCTAGCATTTATAACATCTTGCGAAAAAGAGAGTTTGAAATCTGCTAGCCGCTGGTGATGCCGGTGATTTTCACCCGGGTGTAAAGTTGCCGGTGGCCGGTCTTGCGGCGGGAGTTTTTGCGGCGGCGGAATTTTTGCACCACTAATTTCGGGCCTTGCGATACGCCCACGATTTCGCCGCTGACAGTGGCTTTTTTCAGCACCGGCCGGCCCACCTTCAGGCCCTCGTTGTCGCGAATGGCCAAAACCCGCTCGAATTTCACTGCATCGCCAATCGAGGCGTCGCGCAGATCGAGGTCCAGCACTTGGCCTTCTTCTACTTTATATTGACGTCCGCCGTCCGAAATAATCGCATACATGATGGTTTCCTAGAATAAATCGCCCATGATTGATACCAAAACAATTAAGTTTAATCGAACTACAATCGACTTTACAAGGGCTATAGACATAATTTTCGTTAACACGTTCCGGCGTGTGAACGCGCTGAATTGAACGGCTCCGCCTTGTAGTTTATCTTGTTCCCGCAGTCCTCCGTGGGAACACAATTTTTTTACGCTGAACGGAGACGGGTCCATTTTTCGATGGGGAAAAACGTTTTTCATACATGCCGAGGCTATAAAACACGCCTCCTTCCCTAGGGTGTCTATTATACCCACCTTGATTTTGATATAAAATCTTCAGTAAAAAAGTTGACAAATCAATAACCCTATTTTAGAATCAGGACGGTTGCCTAAAAGGAATTAGCTCCTAAAAGGGGCGAACCTCGGGTATTTGCAAATCTTCTGGTATGCAAGGCAGCGTGTTTTTTGTTGTGCCTAACACGAAAGGCAATGAAGCCGTTGTAACACACAAGCCGCTTCAAAGTTTTTCGTAATCCATTGTCACAGTCCGACAATCCTCTCTCGCCAAGACGCCAAGGCACAAAGAGCACGGAAATTATCCGCTCTTTCTTTGCGCCTTTGCATCTTCGCGAGATGTTTGCCTGATCCCAAGATCAAAAGATTGTTTTAAACATGATTTCCCTGGTTCTCGCAGCCCACCATGGGAACAGGATTGTAACGATTAAAAAACCAACGGTATTTGCCAAGCTTGATATGGAACTTTTTTGATGAGGTTCGCCATGCCGGATAGACAAAATCTTGCCGCCTCTTTCAACTGCCGTATAAAAATTTGCACGTTGGGCGCAATAGCGATGCTGCTATTGAATTCGTCTGTTGCCTCGGCAGCAACTTATTTCTGGAACGTCGCTTCCGGCGATTGGTCCACGGCCGCCAACTGGCAGACCGGCATCCAACCAACCCATTCAGACGCCGCCTGGATTCAAAACGGCGGTAAGGCAACAATAACTCAAATTGGCGAAACCTGCTACTCCCTTTTTCTCGGCACGACCAATACCGGAACGGTTGACATAACCGGCGGCAGTTTGTCCGCTGAATATAATGAGTATGTTGGCTACTCCGGCACGGGAACAATCACACAGACCGGCGGCACAAATTCAATCAATGATGTTCTTTGTCTTGGCTATAATCCCGGCTCCATCGGAACTTACAACCTTAACGGTGGAATGCTTATTACAAGCTCAATCACTAAAGGTTCCGGCACGGCGACGTTTAATTTCGGCGGGGGAACGCTGCAAGCCAGTGGCACATTCACTTCTTCACTGCCCATGACACTGACCGGGAACGGTGGCAATGCGAATGTCGATACCGCGGGCTGTGCCGTTACGCTTTCCCGTGTTCTCTCGGGCACCGGCGGGTTGAATAAACTCGGCTCCGGCACGCTGACCCTTAGCGCCGCCAATACTTACTCCGGCATAACCACCATCAGTCAAGGCACGCTGGCTTTACACGATACAGGATCAATAGGCTCTTCCTCGCTCATTGATGTGCAAAGTGGCGCCACCTTCAGTTTCACCATAACGAGTGGACTGAGCCTCGGCAGTGTGCAAACTCTCGAAGGCGCTGGAACCGTAAAGGGCAGTATTGTTGCCGACGCCGGAAGCCATATCAAGCCTGGTGACGGTATAGGCACGCTCACATTTTTTGCGGGCAATCTGACGTTAAACTCCGGTGCAGTGCTCGACTTTGATCTGGCCACCACCGCAGCCAGTGACAAGATCTCCATCACCGGTGTTGTGGCCGCTTATACTCTGTTCCTCAACGGCCAGCAGTTTTCCGATTTCAACTTTACCGCGCTCGACGGATTTGGTGCGGGAACTTACACGCTGATCGACGCGGGAAAAATTTCCGGCAACCTAGGCGCTAATCTCTCCGGCACTGTCGGTGGGTTGCTGGCATCCATGTCCAAGTCAGGCAACGACCTGATACTGACCGTGGCGCCCGAACCGGACACATTGTTCTTGTTGGCATCCGCTCTTGCTGGCCTATTGTTTTACGCCCGGCAAAGGGGGAAATAGTTGGATTTGCCGCTATTGGACGCAGTTTCGCCAAGGACGGGGAGGACGAGGGGCTTGAGCCGGACGTTTTTCAGACTTGACTTCCGGCAAAAAGATTCCATAATGGTATTATAACGGTTCCATTATGGATTATAAGGAATATGCCATGTCAAACATCACAGTCAAAAACATTCCGGATGCCTTGTACGAGCAATTGCGTCGGTCGGCCGCCGCCAATCATCGCAGCATCAACAGCGAGATCATCGTCTGCATCGAGCGCGCCGTGCGGGGCCGGAGAGTAGATGTAGAAACAATATTAGCCAATGCCCGGCGGTTGCGGGAAAAAACAAGCAGCCACCCGATTACAGATGTGCAGTTTACAAAAGCTAAAAGAGCGGGGCGGGCATGATTGTGGTTGACTCGAACGTCATTGGCTACTTGTTTCTAAAAAGTGATCGCTCGAAACAGGCCGAGGCGGCACTACTAAAAGACTCTAATTGGGCCTCGCCGCCCTTGTGGCGCAGCGAAATTCGCAATGTGTTGGCGTATTATATTCGAAAACGTTTGCTGACCTTGGAAGCGGCACAAGTGATTATGGAGGAAGCCGTAAAACTAATGATCGGACGAGAGTATGAAGTGGATTCCTCGCAAGTTCTTCGTCTGGCGGCGGAAAGCAGTTGCTCGGCTTATGACTGCGAGTATGTTGCCTTGGCCCGGGATTTGGGCGTTCCGCTGGTGACGGTGGATAAAAAAATCTTGTCACAATTCCCCGACGTGGCGATTGCATTGGACAAGTTCGTCGCCGTTTGAAGACAAATGTTGGTACGGCAGTTCAACTGCCGTACCAACATTATTTCCGCACCGTCCACCGCCCACTAATTTTTTCCCAATTTTACTTCCCGGTCTTCGTTATCTCGGCAATCGACAACCAGGTGTTCCGGGGGAACTCCCTTAGCCGGCAGGACGTTGATGGTGATATTTGCATAGTCTTCCAGGCGGGCGAGTTCGTGCCGTTTGCGATTATTCAGATAATCGGCCACTTCCTCGGCCACGGTAACGGTGATTTTGGCGATCTGTCCCCGGTGGCTGACCATGATCAGTTTGCGAATCACTTCCAGGCCCATGCTCTCCGGGGTTTTCACCATGCCCGTGCCGTTGCAACTGGGGCATTGCGCGTAGGCGCTCAGCTTGGGATTGGTGCGCACGCGTTGCCGGGTCATTTCGATCAAACCAAAGGGGCTGGTGCGGAGGATTTTGGTTCGGGCCCGATCGCGTTTCACCGCGTCCTTAAGCGCCCGTTCCACGCCGCGGCGGTGTTTTTCCTTGCGCATGTCGATAAAGTCGTTAACGATCACTCCGCCCAGGTCGCGGAGGCGGATTTGCCGGGAGATTTCCTTGGCGGCCAGGAGATTGATCTGATAGGCGGTTTCTTCGGCCGAGTCTTCGGCGCGGAAACTGCCGCTGTTGACGTCGATGGCCACCAGGGCTTCGGTCTGGTCGATGACGATCGAGCCGCCCGATTTCAGCGATACCGAGCGGCGGTGGATTTTGGCGATTTCGTCGTCGAGGTTGTATTTATAAAAGAGCGGTTCTTTGCCTTCGTAAAGTTGCAGCCGGCTGACATTGCGCGGCATCACTAGTTGTAAAAATTCCCGCGCTCGTTCGTAAGCTTTTTGCTCGTCGATATAGATTGCATCCACCTCGGCGGTGAAGATGTCGCGGATGGTGCGGATGATCATGTCGCTTTCTTCGTAGATGTCCACCGGGGCGGGCAGTTTGCGGATCCGCCGCACGATCACTTTCCAGAGGCGGAGCAAATAGGCCAGGTCGCGGGAGAGTTCCCGTTTGGTGCGGTCGCTGCCGGCGGTGCGGACGATGAATCCCAGTCCTTTGGGCGGATTGAGTTCGTACATAATGTCGCGCAGTTGCCGGCGCACGGCTTCATCCTCGATTTTTCGCGACACGCCGATCCGTCCCAGGGCAGGCATGAGCACCAGGTAACGGCCGGGAATGCTGATGTACGTGGAGAGCGTGGGCCCCTTGCTGCCAATGCCTTCCTTGATCACTTGCACCAGCACCTCATCTCCGCGGCGGAGGATATCCTGGATGGGCGGTTTGAAGCGCGGGCGGCCGCCGGAAAATGTAGTTTTACGCCGGGCGCCCCGCCGGCGGCTTTCTCATCGTCGAATTCAGTGGTTTCGGCCCAGGCGTGTCCGCCGTTTCCCCGCCGCGAGTTGCGGCCGCCGCCGCCGTGCTGGTCGAAGGGATTCTCCGGATCAAAACCGCCTTGGCGGAAGTATTGGGGTTCCAGGTCGCTGATGTGCAAAAAACCGTTGCGGCCCACGCCGAAGTCGACGAACGCCGCTTGAATGCTCGGTTCCAGGTTAACGACGATCCCTTTATAGATATTGCCTACATAGTTATTTTGCCCGGTGCGTTCAATGTAGAGTTCTTCCAGCACTCCGTCTTCGACTACGGCGATGCGACATTCCTCCGGTTGGGAGACGTTGATTAGCATTTCCTGCTTCATAGTATATCTTTCTAATTCGGCAAAACCGACGAGTATTGCTTCGCCCGCCGCGCGACTCCCGCACCCAGCGGCAGTCCGCGCAAAGCGTCAGGCGCTCAGTTCCACGGCGGTGCGCGTCAGATGCACGCCGTGCGATTCGAGCTCCTCCAGTCCCAAAACCGCGAGCACATCGCGGGGACCGACGCCGCCTTGCTGATTGATCAACAGCCGCATTCTGAGCAAGCCCTCGCTGAAAGTCAATTCCGCCAGCAGGGGTCGCAGATCGATGGGCGAACGGCCCCGCGCTCGCACAATGATGCGGGTTGGTTGAGCCAACAAGTCTTTGATCCGCTCGTTTAAACCGGCCCCCAGCGGCGGCGGAATCTCCGCCTGGTAGACGGCACTGCGGGCTTGGGCTTTTTTGGCCTCCGCGGGAAGAATTTCCGCCACATGCGGAATCAATCCCCGCGGCGCCTGCGATTTCAGCCGCGCCAACAGGTCTTCGGCGCTTAAGGGCTCGGTGATTTCGCATTCCATAATCTCCTTTGCGCCTGTAATGCCCAGGGCCAGCGGCAAGGGGAACGTCATCCGCGGTTTCGGATGGAATCCCTGGCTCATGCCCAACGGCACTCCGGCGCGGCGAAAAAGCCGCTCGAAACAGCGCATCAAGTCTCGATGCCCAATCAGTCGCAGGTCGTCCTGCTTGCTAAAGCGAATACGTACTCGTAAACGAACCATTAGTTCGAGTTTTTCCCGCCACTGCCGTAGCGGCCGGGAAATAAATTAAATTATTGCAAACTGCAAAATGCAAATTGTAAATTTCAAATTGAACAATAAACACAAAATCTCAAATAATAAACTCTATCCCCTAACTTTCACGCCGCCGCCTCGGGCATGCGTCGTTTTACTTCTTCATTCAGATAGCTTTTGATTTCCCGGGCGTTTTCCATGGACATGACTTTGGCGGTAATCGCCTGGCAGTCTTCCAGCCTTACGTGCCGGACCACGTTTTTAATCTCGGGAATCGAGCTGGGGGCGACACTGAAGCGCCGCAGTCCCAGGCCTAAAAGCAACATGGTGTAGGTCTGGCTGCCGCTCATCTGTCCGCACATATTGATCGGCACGTTCTTCCGGTCGGCGGATTGGATCGACATATTGATCAGTTTCAATACGGCGGGATCGGCCGGATTGTACAACTGCACCACGTCCTTGTTGCTGCGGTCCACGGCCAGCGTATATTGGATCAAATCGTTGGTGCCGATGCTGAGAAAATCCACTTCCTCGGCGAAGAGGTCCAGCATCATAACCGCGGCGGGAACCTCGACCATCATGCCGATGGGCACGTCGCGATTGTAGGGCATGCCGTGCTCCTCCAGATCTTCCATCACGTCGGCCAAGACCATTTTTGCCTGGCGCAGTTCCAAGAGCGTGGAGATCAGCGGAAACATGATCTGCACGTTGCCCAAGGCGGTGGCCCGCAACGCCGCGCGAAGCTGGATGCGAAACATGGGCAGATTCCTCAGCGCCAGGCGGATGCTCCGCAGGCCGAGGAACGGATTGCGGGACTCGTCGGGCGCGGAGCCTGAGGCATCTTATCGGCGCCCATGTCGAAGGTGCGGATGGTGACCGGCTTATCGCCCATGGCCTTAACCACTTGCGAATAGGCCTCGAAATGCACCTCTTCGGTGGGTTCGGTTTCACTGCCCAGATAGAGAAATTCCGTGCGGTAAAGGCCTACTCCGTCGGCGCCGCGGTCGACGCAATGATCCACTTCGTAGGGGAATTCAATGTTGCCCAAAAGTTGCACGCGGACGCCGTCGAGGGTTTCGGCCGGCAAATCGCGGAGCGGTTTTAACTTGGCCGCCATGCTCCGCAGTTCTTGGGCTTCGTGGCGGTAGAGGGCGAGGGTTTCCTCGTCGGGCTGGAGAATAACCAGGCCTTTGTCGCCGTCGATGATCGCCAGTTCGCCGCCGGAAACCTCGGTCAAGAACGGTCCCGTGCCCACCACGGCGGGAATTTCCAGGGCCTCGGCCACGATGGCCGTGTGGCTGCCGGGCCCGCCGATCTCGGTGACAAATCCCCGCACAAAACGGCGGTCGAGGTTAGAGGTTTCGCTGGGCGTCAGGTTATGGGCCAGGATCAGCACGGGCGAGGTCAGATGGGCGATGCCTTCGCGGCGGCGGCCCAAAAGATGCCGCAGCATACGCTTTTCGATGTCGAAAATGTCGGTTGCCCGCTCGGCCAGGTGCGAGCTTTCCAGGCGCTGAAAGACCTGCGCGTAGCGGCGCAGCACGCGACTGACGGCATACTCCGGCGAGTAATGACGCAGCCGGATCATCTCTTCCAATTCGCCGTGGAGGCGAACGCTTTGCAGCATTTGCAGATGGGCTTCGAAAATCGCCCCGTACTGCTCGCCCAGTTCTTGCGCCACGGCGTCGCGATGATGCGAGATCTCGGCGGCGGCGGCGGCGATGGCTTTATCGAGCCGTTCCAACTCGTCGACCACGGCGTCGCGGGTGACGAAACGACGAGGAATGCGAAATCCCTCGTTGTCCATCACCAATGCTTCACCAATGGCCACGCCTGGCGATACGGCAATTCCCTGTAACTTTTGCATGGAAAAAATGCTGGCTGAGCAAGCTGATCGGCAAGCTCAAACGCCTGGGGTTTCCTCGGTCTCCCGGCCCGCAGGGCTGCGGAAATTGTTATTTTTTTGGTTTTTTTTGTTTTTGGTTCTGTTTCTCTTCGTAATCGCCAAACAAGGGCTCCAAGGTCTGGAAAACAGCCCGGGCGTCGGGGCCGGTCGCCTCCACCTTCACCTGCGTTCCGCAGGGCGCGTACAGGGCCACGATTGCTAAAACATCGGTGCCGTCGGCGTGGTTGTGATCTTTGCTTAACACCACCTTGGAGCTGAGACTTGCGCACCAGCTTGGCGATGTCGGTGGCGGTTCTGGTGTGGAGTCCTGCCGGATTGGTGACCACCACGGTTTGGATAACTTTTTGGTCGGACATGTTCTCGGTCAGGATCCAAACTGATTGTTGTCGGCTTCGTCGAGGAGTTGTTTGATTTCCTCCGCGGTTTTGGCCTGCTTGAGGAAGCGGCAAAAGGTGTCGTCGCGCAAACGGCGGGAGATGTTCTCCAAGGCCCGCAGGTGATCGCCCGGCCGATCAGGCGGCGACATCAAGAGAAAAAACAGGTTTACGGTCTCGCCGTCGAGACTGGCAAAATCCACGCCTTGTCGGCTCACGGCCACCGTGCCCACCAGGTGGTCCACGCTGGGGTGCTTGGTATGCGGCACGGCCACGCCCCGGCCGATCCCCGTGCTGCCTAGTTCTTCCCGTTTGAGAATCGCCTTGACGATGCTTTCTTTTTCGCTGGCTGCGAGTTTCCCGGCATCCAGCAGGGCCTGCACAATCTCCCTAATGGCCCCCTCCTTATCTACCGCTGCCAGATCGGCGCGTATCGCCTCAGGACAGACAAAGTCGGCAAACTTCATGCAGTATTTCTCCGTTATTCGTCTCCCCGCCGCTGCCGTACAGAGCGGTTGTAATCCGTTCTGCCGGCGGTTGGTCAGCGCAAGAATGGTTCTCTTCTTAATCCTCTGCTTTAAATCCCCGGGCAAGTTCCTGTTTCCCGCGACCATTACCCTGCCGGTGCCGGTTTTGCACCTTACCTTTATGTTTGCGCAATTGGTGTTCCATTTTTTCCACCACGTTGTCGATCGAGCCCAGCAGATTGTCTGACATGCTGGACGCCAAAAAATCGGGCTTGTGCTTGGCCGAAACTTTCAAATCGACCCGCGGCATCTCGCGATGCTCCATGTCGATCTTCAGCTCGATCGCCGTGATGCGGTCGAAAACTCGCGGCAACTTTTTCAACTTTTCTGTGATTTTGTCCTGCGTCGTCTCACTGATATGCCCATGCCGCATCGAAATGTTGATCTCCACCAGGTGAACTCCTTTCTTGGATCACACCGCATCCTCCTGCTGAGTCATGGACAGAAAATGGTTATTTTACCCGGAATTGCCCCCAGGCACAAATGCAACCTGCTTGTACCCCAAAGTACTACTGTAAATCTATCACAGTCTAGCTTCTTGCCGGACTTTCGTAAGGGGGATTGGTTGGGGGGGGGTAAACTTTGAATCGGTTTTTTTAGCCGGAGTAGTATTTTTTAGTAGTATGATACCACCAAATCTGTATGCTCTTGCTTCCCCCATTTAATCGGATTGTTTAGGATTTCAGCTTTTAGATAAACTTGTATGACTACGGGGGATTACTCAATACATAATAGTTTGCTGACATTTTTTACTTTGATTCTTTTACCGCCAGCCGCGGTTTTTTGGCGCTGAGCGGCCTGACGGCCGCAACCAAAGAGCAGCGCCGGACTGTGTCAGTCCGGCTGATTTATTGTTCAACCGGGCCGACACGGCCCGGCTCTGAAACATGCGCAAAATCCGCTCAAATGTCAACACAAAAACGCTAATCTCTGTTCCCTGTCCGCTGCACCCCGTCCCCTATTCGTATCGCAGGGCTTCGATGGGATCCAATCGCGAGGCCTTCCAGGCGGGATAGAAGCCGAAGACAATTCCCACCGTGGCCGAGACGGCCACTGCTGCGATGATCGCGGTAAGGGAAATTTCGGTGGGCCAGCGCATGATGGTCCGCACTAAAATCAAAGCGCCGCACCCCAGCAAGATGCCCAAGGCCCCGCCGAAAAGGCACAATACCACGGCCTCGACCAGGAATTGTCGCAGAATGTGATGCGACCTGGCGCCGACGGCCATGCGCAGGCCGATTTCCCGGGTGCGTTCGGTTACCGAAACCAACATGATATTCATGATGCCCACGCCGCCGACGATCAGCGAGATCAGGGCCACGACCAGCAGCAAGGCGGACATCAGCTTCGTCGTGGCCTGCAAGGCGTTGGTGAATTCGGTCATATTGCGGATGTTGAAGTCGTCGTCTTCGCCGGCGTGTATCCGATGCCGCTGGCGCAACAGCGCGGTGATTTCATCCATGGCTTGGGGGATTTGTTCGGTTGACGCGGCCTTTGATAAAAATCTGGTCCACATTGACGAAGCGAACCGGTTGGGGAGTATCGGCCTGTTGGACCGCCGAGGGTGTCGGATAAAGCGCAGTGGAGCCGGGATAAAGATTACTGAGGGTGTTGACCTGATTGAGCGAGTCGGCGGCGCCGCGGCCGCGCTCTGATTGGCGCTGCCCAGATTATTGCCGCTAACGCGGTATTTGATCGTCGTCCACGGCGCCAGCACGATGTCGTCCTGATCCATGCCCATCATATTCGCACCCTTGCGGGAAAGTACGCCGATGACCTTGAAAGAAACGTTATTAATGCGGATGTCTTTGCCAATGGGCGATTCATCTTGAAATAGTTCCCGCTTTAAGGTCTGGCCGATGACGCATACTTTGCCGCCGTTAAGGACGTCGCGATCGGTGAACATCTGTCCCTCGGAAAATTCTTCCCAATCGCGGATCACCAGAAACGCCGGGGTGGTGCCGCTGATTTGCATGGGAACCCAGTTGCGGTTTCCGTAGACTATCTGCGCCGCGCCGGACAATGGGCGCCGCTGTAATCACGGCCGGACATTGCCGGGCAATCTCCTCGGCGTCTTGCGGGGTAAGCGTCATCACGCTCCCGGAGCCAAAGCTGATGCCGCCGCTGGCGGCCGCTCCGGGATGCACCATGAGCATGTTCGCCCCCATGCCGGCAATGATCTTTTGCAGGGCAGTTTTCGATCCTTGCCCGATTCCCATCATGGCAATCACCGCGCCCACGCCGATAATCACTCCCAAGGCGGTCAGGGCCGATCGCATTTTATTGCGCCTAAGGGCATTGAGCGCCGTCAGAAATGTATGCGGAATCATCAAAGGCAGCTTTTTGCGATGGGTCTTGGGCAGCACATCGCCGATCAAGGGACTGGCGGCGGCGGGCTTTGGCGTGGCCTGCGGGGCGGGCAGATCTTTTTTTGCTGTGATCGCGGCAACGCGGCCCTCCATCGTGGTTTTTGTCTCTCCATCTGCTTTGAAATGCGGCGCGGCAAGATGCGGATTTCGCGGCAGCGCAGACGCTCCATCGCCGGCAGGAGTTCCTAGAAAATGCGGTGGGCGGATCTCATCGCCGTCGATTTGACCGTCGCTGATGGTGTATTGTCCGATGCGCGTATGCAGCCACATTGGCGTCGTGCGTCACCAGAATTACCGTGATGCCTTCGGCGTTGAGCTGCTGGAACATCTTGAGGATCTCGACGCTGGTATGCGAGTCGAGGTTGCCCGTGGGCTCGTCGGCCAGAACTAAAGCCGGCTGGTTCACCAGCGACCGGGCAATGGCCACGCGCTGCTGCTCTCCGCCCGAAAGCTGCGATGGTTCATGGTCGCGGCGTTCGGTCAGTCCCAGCCGGTCCAGTAATATTTTACCCAAGTTGGCGCGCTATCCGCCGCGGCAAAGCGTTGCGGAGCATAGTCCAGGGGCATGATCACATTATTGCAGCGCCGAAGTCCGCGGCAGCAGATTGAAATTTTGAAAAACGAAACCGATTTTCGTGGTCCGCACCATTGCCCGTTGGTTGGACGTCAGGCCGCTCATGTCCTCCCCATCGAGCCAATACTCGCCGGAGGTTGGATGATCGAGACAGCCGAGGATATTCATCAACGTGGTCTTTCCGGAGCCGGATGCGCCCATCAGCGCCACCATCTCGCCTTGGGCAATAGATGAGCGAAATGCCCTTGAGCGCGGGCACATCGACCTCGCCCAGGTGATACGTCTTATGGATGTTTTCCAGTCGAATCAGTTCCACGGTAACTCCTGGTTGTTATGGCGGTGGCGGCGTGGCCTTTCTGCTGCCGCGGGGGAATCTGGGGTGGGCCAAATGGATTCGTGGTCTCGCCGCTGTCGGCGACATTATTGTCTTGTGATACTCCAACAATCACTTCCATTCCTTCTTTCACGTTGTCGCCTGAAACCTCGGTTTGCGTTTCATTGTTAGCGCCGATCTGCACCTCTATGGGCCGGACATATTTGCCGTCTTTCACCCACAGCCGGCCGCGATCTTCGTTATTCTGCGGGGATTTTTCCGATTCTTTGCCTGGCCGGGCGGATCTGGTGCCGGCGGTGACGGGCAAGAGTTGGCAATCGCCTCGCGTAATCCCGGCACAATTTGCTCGGCCTTGGGCTTCCAGCGCAGCGCCGCGGTCGGCACCGTCAAGATGTTTTTGTGCTCATCGACTTCGAACTGGAGATTGGCAGTCAAATAGGGGATCAGTTTCCGCTCGGAGTTGTCGAAAGCCACTACCACCGTGTACAAGACCACGTTTTGGTTCATGTTGGCGTTTAAGCGGACCTGGGCTACTTTGCCACGAAAGACTTCGCCCGGGAAGGCGTCGACCGTGAACTGTGCGGGCATCTCCTTCTTGCTCATGATCCGTCCAATATCGGCCTCATTGACCGATGCCCAGACCTGCATTCTGCGCAGATCCTTGCCAATGAGAAAAATACTAGGTGCATTGAGACTGGACACCACGGTCTGTCCGATGTTCACCCGGCGATCGATAATCTCGCCCTCGACCGGCGATTTGATGATGGTGTAGGCCAGATTGGTTTTGGCTAGTTCAAAAGAGGCCTCGCTCTGCTTAATCATCGCTTCTCCCACGGTCACGTTGGCCTTGGCCACTTCGTGATTGGCCACGGCCAGATCGTAATCGCTGTCGGCAATGCCTTTGATCGGATGAGTGGTACCAGGTATATCGGTGATTGTGTGTAGTTCCTCGGCCCGTTTCCGGTCTTGCTCGGTCTGCAACAATTTGGCCTTAAGCTGTTGCAGATCGGCCTTAGAGCGTAGATAGGCGGCTTCGGCCTGATCGAGCTGGGCTTTATAGACCGAGTCGTCGATGTAAGCCAATACAGTATCCTCGTGGACAACGGAGCGGTAGTCGATCTTTTTTACCCTCTGGGTCGCTGGGGTCGATGCCAAAATCATTGATCCGGCCCACGACCTGCGCCCGACATTCACTACCTCTTCCGGCTCCACTGTTCCCGTGGCCTTGATGGTGGAGAGAATATCGCCGCGAGTAACCGCCGCGGTGCGGAAACTGGTCGTCGGTTCAGCGGCCACATACTTCACATAATACGCCGCGCTGCCCGCCACAATTCCGATTACACCAACAATGCTAAACAGCAGCCTCATGAAATCACCTTCGATATGTTCAATTCCTCTCCCCTCCGATGCATGCCGACAAGATGATTCCCGTGTGGAGTCTTTTCTGTTCCCATGGCCAGACTGGCATGCATCAACATCTCTAATGCGGTCACTATTTCTTTACGCTCTTCAGGCGATATATGATTTAACACCGTCCGCACGCGCCGGACTCGATAATCTTCACGCCGGCGCATCATTTCTCCCCCTTTTGGGTTAATTGCAGGCAGCGCACGCGCCGGTCGCTGTCTTCGGCAACGCGGCTGACCATTTTGGCCCGCTCCAGCCGGTCGGCAATCTGCGTCATGGCGCTAAGAGATACGCCTAGTTCCCGGCTCAGCACCGACATGGGGTGGGGCCCGTCGCGCAAAATGGCACACACCCGTAACTGGGCCAGCGGCAAATCCGCGGCCAGATCGTCGTCCAGCATAAAGAGCTGCCGCATCAGAGCCGGCAGTAACGAAGCAATCTGGTTGGCTTCCTCAAATCTGTTTGAATTATCCATGCTTTTTAGGCCTAACTTCAACTTTATCACATCCCCTGTTAGATGGAGTCCGTAGCTCAAATTAAAGGATTTAATGATTAATTATTCTATATAGTTAATTTACATAAACTATTTTTGCACGTCAAGTGTTTTCCACGAAAAAATAAGAGCCCTGATCGGCTGGGAATAGAGGAGGCAACTTCGCCGAAGCATTTAGGTGGGAAGGAAACCAAGACTCTCGGTAGACTCTATGGCTGCTGCTGAGGCGCATTAGACGGAGCAGAGGGCGGAGTGGGCAGCACTTCCGGCATTGAGGGATCGCCGGGAATGCGCCCGCCAGGGACGGGAGCAGCAGGTGCAATTTCCAATGGCTCCACCGGCGGCGGATTGAAACGAATCTGCCAGCCACCGCCTAGTGCCCGGTAGGTCGCGATTAGACCTTGAGCGATCTGCCCTTGGGCCTGCGCCCAGGCGTCTTGCTGAGTTATCAGATTCTGTTCGATTACCGCATAGCGGTTGAAGTCGAAGCCTTGTACTTTTCCATAAAGCCGCAGGGCGATACCGCGGGCGATCTTCCCGGCTTTCACGCTGTCGTCGAGAATTCGCTTGCGCTCCTGGGCGCGTAAAAAGGTCACTATCCCGTCT
This sequence comes from Pirellulales bacterium, assembly GCA_963820545.1. Classification (GTDB taxonomy): domain Bacteria; phylum Planctomycetota; class Planctomycetia; order Pirellulales; family Thermoguttaceae; genus CAWGAJ01. The sequence continues at coordinate 210,731 of CAWGAJ010000002.1, read as the reverse complement.
TCCACTTCCTCGTTGGCCTGGAGTACGGTGTTTTGGTAAGTGACCACGAGTTCTTGGAATCGCGCATCCTGATAGCGGACGTTGTTCAAGATTCTGCCATAATTGAGAATATTCCAATTAAACGACGGCCCCACGTTGCCATTGAAGGATTGGGGAGTAAAAAGATTAGGAAAGTTATTGGCGGAGTATCCCAGGTTGCCGGAAATGCTAAAGGCGGGATAGAGAGCGGCTTGCGCGATGCCGATCTGCTCGGCCTGAGCGGCCGCGTCGCGTTCGGCGCGGCGGATGTCTGGCCGGCGGCGGAGCAGTTCCGCGGGAATGCCAATGGCCACCTCAGGCGGTGTCGTGGGAATTGGTCCGGAGCCCAAGAGATTTTGCAGCTCCACCGGCGGCATGCCCATTAAAACGCACAGACGGTTGCCGGCTTGGCGCATGTCGATTTCCAACTGGGGGATGGCGGCCTCGGTCTGTTTCAACGTGCTTTCGGCCTGCTGGACGTCCAGTTCGGCAAGGGTGCCGATCCCCAGTCGTCTTTTAGCGAGTTCATAAATCTCCCGCTGAACCTCCACGTTATCGCTGAGCAATTTGATCCGTTCCTGGTCGGTGCGTATCTGCACGTAATTCACGGCGATGTCGCCCAGCAGCGTTACCAGCACATCGTCGTAGCCTGCCACTGAAGAATCCAAGGCGGCGTCCGCCGCCAACACCGCCCGGCGAAACCGGCCCCAAAAATCCAACTCCCACGCCAGATTAAAACCAAAGTTCCATTGGTCCGAAAATACCTGGTTGGCGCCCCGACGCGAGTAACTTCCGGATGCGGTTTGTGATTGCGGAAAGATCTCTCCCCTGGCAATGCCAAGCTGATATCGCGCCTCAAGCACCCGGAAACCGGCCTCCCGAAGTGTGAGGTTTTGCCGATAAGCGCAGGCTATGAGGTTGTTCAGTATCGGATCATTAAAAACAACCCACCATCGACAGATGATATCATCGGATTGACTCCGAATGCGGACATCGGCGGCGTCAATCCAATGTTCGGCCACGGGGGCCGCGGGCGGGCAGTAGTTGGGGCCCACCTTAAAACCGTTTCGCACGTATTCGCTGGGTCTTGTACACCCGCTCAACAAGAGTGCCAACACCGCAACGGTTCTCAAAGAAGCCACACGTACCCGAGGTATCCCGTGCATCCTTGCTGTCCTTTGATTGCGTCTTATCTCTGCCACCTTAAAGACAAATATCCAACCAGCTTCTAGGCCTGGTTAAGACTCTATGCCATCAACAATGTCAAAACAGGCAAAATCATATCTTTCCTTAATATCGGAAGAACCTATATTACCAATACATTCGGAATTAGCTCGATAGTCAGGTCGCCATATATTACCCATATTATTTTTTGCCAAGCAAATTGAATATATTTATCCAGCGTATTTTCAAGGCATTGAAGACACCTGAGAATTGGGCGGATGTTTTTCCGGGTGCGGCCTGTGACCGCAAGCAAAGCCGCGACCGACCAACCTTCGGTTGGTGCCCGTCGCGGCTTTATGACCGAATCCCTCGCCCGTAATTAACTGTCCACTGTCCACCGCCCACTGCCCACTTATGCTCAATTCCCCACCGCTTCCCCATATCTTGCCCGACCAGGATCATTCCGCTACTGGGAGTTCTTTTTCGCTGGCGGCGTTGCCGGCCTTTTCTTCGGCCGATTTAATGCGGATCTCCTTGGCCTCCAAGCGCTGTTTCCAGCGCACAACGGGCTGTTGTCTTTTGGCCGGCGTTTGTTCTGGTTGATAATAGAGTCCCCGGCCCGTGATTTCTTTGAGGTTCCAAAAACTCAGCACGCGCAGGGCTAAATTTTCATCTTCCAGAGATTTTACCAATTTGGCGTCTTCGCCCGATTCCAAGTCCTGATCCGTGTAACCCCAAAGCATGCGATACAGGCCGGAGGCTGCTTGAGGATATCTTTTTTCCAGGGCTTGGCGCACGGCAGCGGCAGTTTCGGGATCGCGGCCCACGGCCTCTTGCAGTTGCTCGATGTAGTCGGTCCATTCATTTTTGAAAGCGGCGTCGTTCAGCACCATCACCATAGGATCAAAATAACCCAGATATCCCAAACAGCGAATTGCCAGCCAGCGTACTTCTTTTCGTCGATGATCGGCCAATTCCTTAAGCCCCAACCTCGCGGAGGTCATTGCTTCTAAAATTGTCTGGGAAGCGCTTTGCTCCAACTTACTGATCGGCTCGCCGCCGATCCACTTGGGCATTTCTCTAAATATCGTTACATCGGGCGGCGATTGCGCGGAGAGCTTCAATCGCGCTGGGGCGGCAATTTCCCTGGTTTTTTGGGCCGGTTCATCCCAAAGCACGTGCCCGGTGGTGATAAACAGTTCGCCGGCAAAGCGGCCGGGTTCGCTTTCCGGATCGGCGCCCGCGCGCGAGGGCGGCGCACCTCGGCCGCCACCACCGCTTCTGGATCCACGAAAGTAAGCACTCCGGTTCGCTCGCCGATGGCGATGCGCAAGCGCGTGCCGGCATTGGCCAAGGGCATCATCACTATCCGGCCCAAGCGGATTTTTATGCCCGCCGCTTCGCTGCTGTTTCCCGGCAGGAGTTCCAGCGCCGCTGGGCCGATCATTCGCAAGCTCACGCCGGCGGCCAGCGTCATTTCCGGTCGATAGGTGGGCAAGGCCAGCATCTGTTGCCCTGCGCAAAGGAATTCTTTGCTCGCTACTCGCTGCCAATCGCCGCCTGGGGAGGTGTATCGCAACAGTATTTGATCATCAGACATCAAACGCCCCAGCCGTTCCGCGGCGGATGAAAGGGGTTCTTCGGCTGATTTGGAACTGCTTGTCGCCGCGGCGATTTCGCTGGGCTCGGCAGGTGATAGTTGCTCAGCGGCTGTTGCAGCGCCGGGAGAAGCAGCGGGCTGGCCGCGCGGAGTTTTTTCCGGCGTTGGCTTTGGCGGGGTGCCGGTTAAGGGCGGGTTTTGTGGTTCGGCGGCAGGCGTAGTGGCGCCGCTTTCTGATGGGATCTCCACTTCCTTATCGGCTGGTCCTGGTGCGGTTGTCGTTTCCGTCTTGCCCGGGACGATTGCCGGAACTGACGGCTGTTTAGCGGCGGATTGTTTTGCGGATTCAGCAGGCTGTTTAACAGGCGGGGCCGCGGGGGTGACAGATTCGGTGGCCGATTTGGTCTTCACCTCAATGGCTTTGTTATCGGGTTTTTGTTTAGCGGACGTATCCGCCGCGGTTTTTGTGGACGTTGCGCCGCCTTTGTTTGGAGCCATGGCTACTTGTTTGTTCTCTTCCGTGCCTTTAGAAGTGACCAGCAGTTTTCCCAAGGTCGTGCCGGGCTCGAACCTTCCCAGCGCTTTGAGCAACACGAGTATCACACAAAGCGACAAGGCAATCCCGGTGGCCAGGGAGATCCAGCGGTATTTTCTCGTCGGTTCCCGCAGGTATTCGGGAATCGTGGGCTTGGCTCGCGTTTTTTCTTCCTCATAGATACCTATATCCTCGGCATAAGTGGAGGGAAGCGGCGGCGGCATGACCGTCCCATGGGCGAGAAAGTACGGTATTTCCGGATACCGGGCAGGTAATTCGTATATTTTCTGTCGGGTGGCGGGATCGACCTCCGCGGGTTCGCCTAAGACCAATGTTAATATCTGATGGCAGGCCGCCACTTCAGCCAGATGGATATCTGATTCCAAACAAGACTTTTCAAATTCCACAACTTGTGCCGGAGGCATAGTATTATCGAGATATTCAGCCACGGCTTCAGCGTCTGTGGCTGGTATCTCCGACCTGATACCCGGAGGGGCCAAACGGATTCGTCGCGCCAGATCGCGAATGCGATGCATCAGGTCGCCGGCAAACACGCTTACCTCGATTTTTTTGCCGATGTCTTGGGTGTCTTCCGGCTCGAGAATACCATCTAGATATGCCAACATGGTCCGCAAGGTAAGTCGCATGAAAGTATCCCTTTTTATATAAGGATGGGATGATAACCCCACTTAATAACTAAACTTGCTTGTTTTCACATCCGCACCGCCTCCCTTTTATTAGTGGCGGTCTCTTAGGGAATCCGTACATCAATTTGCATCTTTTTATTGAAATCATTGGCAAATTGGGCAGCCGGCTGAAAATATGCCAATTTTGGGATAAGACATACAATATATTATTGAAAAATTCCCTTCCTTACTGTTGACGTCAATTTCCGCAGACGATATGATCTAAGATTTCGTGCCTAAAAGGCGGTAGTTTCTTTGGCAATCGGGAAATTGGATATTACCCGGAGGACATCCGTGGCTGGTCAGACAAACGAAATCATTCGCATCCGCATGGAAGCATACGATCACGCCATTCTAGATCAGTGTGCGACGGACATCGTGGACACGGCCAAGCGGACGGGTTCCGTGGTTCACGGTCCAATTCCCTTGCCAACGCGTATCGAGCGCTACACGGTCCAGTCTAGTCCCCACGTGGACAAGAAGGCCCGGCAGCAGTTCGAGATCCGCACGCATAAACGGCTGATCGACATCATGCAGGCCACGGCCAAGACCATCGAAGCGCTCAACAAGCTGAGTCTGCCGGCGGGCGTGGATATTAAGATCAAAGCCACCAGCAGGCATTAAGAATTCATCTAAAAAAAAGTTCGCTCTCCCGGAAGGGAGCGAGAAGGGGTATTAAAAAACACTACTGAGTTGTTTGGAAATAGTTATGTACCGGAAGCCTGACGGGTAATCCCGGCTGTGGACCGGATGTTCCCGTCACGCGTGCAGCAAAGGCAAGAACGATGGCAGTTGGACTACTCGGCCGCAAGGTCGGGATGACGCAAATTTTCGACTCCGCCGGTGAAGTGATTCCGGTGACCGTCATTCAGGCGGGCCCCTGCCACGTCCTCCAAGTGAAAACGGAGGAACGGGACGGTTACGAGGCCGTTCAACTGGGCTATCTGGATAAGCCTCGTCGTCTTGCCAGCCGCAGCGCTCGCGGGCACGTCGCCAAACTCGAGAGCAAACGTCAGAAACGCCGTGCCGCCGCGGGCGTACAGTCCGTGGCCAAGGCCGATTGCGAACCGAAGCGGTTCGTCCGCGAGTTCCGCGGAAAAATCGACGGCTGCCAGGTCGGCCAGGATCTTAAAGGTCGACATCTTCGAAGAAATCAAAGCCGTGGACGTGATCGGCACCAGCAAAGGACGGGGCACCGCCGGCGTGATGAAGCGGCACGACTTCCACGGCCAGCGGGCCTCGCACGGCGTGAAGAAAGTGCATCGCCATGCCGGCTCGATCGGCTGCAACACCGATCCGCACCATGTCTTCAAGGGCCACGATGGCCGGCCATTACGGGCACGAGCGCTGCACCGTCCGCAATCTGAAAGTCGTCCGAATCGACGTGGAGAACAATCTCCTGGTGGTCTGCGGCGCGGTGCCGGGCCCCAACGGCGGATATGTGATCATCAGAGCAACGAATAAATTAGGGACATAAGAGATTAGAGATTAGTTGATCAGGAAATATAAACATGGTTAGTTTGCCTGTCTACGATCGCACCGGCGCGGAGGTCGGCAAATACGAGATCGATCCGGCCGAATTCGCCCCGCGCATCAGCAAGCAATTGCTGCACGACGTGGTGGTCATGTACCAGGCCAACCAGCGGCAGGGAACGGCGAAGACCAAAGGCCGTTCGGAGGTGGCCGGCACGACGAAGAAGATGTATCGGCAGAAGGGCACGGGCAACGCCCGGGCCGGCTCGCGGCGCAGCGGCATTCGCCGCGGCGGCGGAGACATTCATCCCCGACTGCCCCGCGACTGGTCGTATCGGCTGCCGAAAAAGGCCGTCCGCCTGGCCACGCGCATGGCCCTGGCCGCCAGAATCGCCGACGACGAGGTGCACGCTGATCGACGAGCTGACCTTCGAACGGCCCCAAGACCAAGGAGATGGCCGCGATCCTCAAGGCGCTGAAGATCGACGACGGCAGCCTGCTGGTGGCGGTCGATGGCTACGACGTGAACGTGTACAAGAGCATTCGCAACATGGCCGACGTGTCGGTGCTGCCGGTGGCGGAGCTGAACGCCCTGAACGTGTTGCGTCCGCGGCGGGTGTTGATGACCACCGCCGCCTTGGACGCCTTCCGCGGTAAACTCGCCGCAAAACAGGCATCGTAAGAAGATAAGTCATGGCCAAAGAGATCACCCAGACCAACTTGACCCTCCAGCCGCACCAGATCATTCTCCGGCCGCTGGTGACCGAAAAGGGCATGCACAAGGCCAACCGCAGCAACGCCTATGCCTTCGAGGTCAACCGGCTGGCCGGAAAAGAAGACATCCGCCGGGCGGTGGAGGAGCTGTTCGACGTGAAGGTGGTGCGGGTGAACACCCAGAACCGCAAGGGCAAGCCGCGCAAAACCCGTTTCCGCTCGGGCGAGACCAAGGCCTGGAAAAAGGCCATCGTGACGTTGGACCCAGAACACAGGATTAATTTCTTCTGATAGCGTTATCAGTTTTTGTTACTGGAACTGTAAACTGTGAACTGAAATCATGGGTATTCGCCGATACAATCCGACCACGCCGGGACGCCGCGGGGCGACCGTGAGCGACTTTGCCGAACTGACGCCCGGCGCCAAGCCGGTCAAGAGTCTGCTTGATCCCCAAACGCAAAAAGGGCGGCCGGAACAACCAGGGCGTGATCACCGCCCGGCATCGCGGCGGCGGACACAAGCGGCAATACCGCCTGATCGATTTCCGCCGCAACAAGGACGGCATGCCCGCCGTGGTCAACTCGATCCAATACGATCCCAACCGCAGTGCCCGGATCGCCCTGCTGCACTATGCCGACGGCGAGAAGCGCTACATCTTGGCTCCCGAGGGGCTGAAGGCGGGCGATCAGGTCCTTAGCGGCACGGACGCGCCGGCGGCGGTGGGCAATTGCCTGCCGCTCGTCGCAGATTCCCTTGGGCATGGACATCCACAACATCGAGATGCAGCCGGGCCGCGGCGGCGTGTTGTGCCGGGCGGCCGGCATTCGCGCGACGCTGGCCGCCCGCGACGCCGATTGGGCGCAGATCAACCTGCCCAGCGGCGAAATCCGCCGCGTGCCGGCGGCGTGCCGGGCGACCATCGGCACGGTCGGCAACGCCGACCACATGGGCATTGTGCTGGGCAAGGCGGGACGAAAACGCTGGCTGGGCCGGCGGCCGCACGTCCGCGGCACGGCCATGAACCCCATCGACCATCCGCACGGCGGCGGCGAAGGCCGCACCAAGGGCGGCCGCCACCCGGTCAGCCCCACGGGCAAGTCGGCCAAGGGCGGCGCCACCCGCAAACGCCGCAAGCCGTCGAACAAGGCGATCGTCCGTCGCCGGCGTCGCGGCGCTACGGACAGTTGAAATTGAAATAAGTTATCAGTTATCAGTTTTCAGTTATAAGTTTTTTATAAATTGACTGTAAACTGTAAACTGAAAACACAGAGAAACTACCATGGGAAGATCACTGAAAAAAGGCCCGTTCGTCACTCCCAAGCTGTTCCACAAGGTGGAGAAGCAGAACGACGTCGGGAACGAAGGAGCCGATCAAGACCTGGGCCCGGGCGTGCACCGATCGTGCCGGAGTTTGTCGGGCACACGTTCATGGTCCACAACGGCAAAATCCACATGAAGGTGTTCGTGACCGAGGAGATGGTCGGGCACCGGCTGGGCGAGTTCGCCCCGACGCGGACCTTCCGCGGCCACGGCGGGAAAGGAAGCAAAAAAGCAGTAGAACGGCAGCGCGAACATCATGAGCATACGAAGCAGTACATCGATTCGCACCGGATCAGCGCCCGCAAGGTCCGCCCGCTGGCCGACCTGATCCGCGGCAAGTTCGCCGACGAGGCCCTGGACATCCTGCGCTATCAGCCGCATCGCGGCGCGCGGATGCTGGAAAAGGTGCTCCGCAGCGCCTTGGCCAACGCCGAGGATCGGCGGGCGCCGAACCTGCATCACCTGATGGTGGTCGACGTGCGCGTGGACAGCGGCCCGATGTTCAAGCGGATGCGGCCGCACGCCCGCGGCATGGCCTCGATCATCAAGAAACGGATCTCGCACATTCGCGTGGCCTTGGAATAAAACTGAAAATGGAAAGCAAGATACATAAGTTAATTGAGATCGATAGTATGGGTCAAAAAGTCAATCCGATCGGGTTTCGCACCGGCATCATGATCGGCTGGAAGAGCCGGTGGTACGCCTCGAAGCAGGAGTTCGCCGACCTGCTGGTCGAGGACCAGAAGATCCGCGACTTCATCAAGAATCGCAAAGACAAGTTCGGCAAGCCGCTGTACCCGGCGATCGCCAAGATCGAGATCGAGCGGACCCGCGACGAAGTCAAGGTGATCCTGTTTTCCGCCCGGCCCGGCGTGCTCATCGGCCGCAAGGGCGAGCGGGTCGAGGAACTGCAGAAAGAACTGCAGAAGAAGACCGGCCGGCGGATCAACATCAAGATCGAGGAAATCAACCGGCCGGAAATCGTGGCCCAACTGGTGGCCGAGGACATCGCCGAGCAGTTGGACAAGCGGGCCAGCTTCCGCCGCACGATGAAGCGGGCGATGGAACAGACCATGGAGGCCGGCGCCAAGGGGATCAAGATCCAGTTGGCCGGCCGGCTGGGCGGGGCGGAAATGTCCCGCCGCGAGAAGCAGATCGCCGGCTCCATTCCGCTGTCAGCACGCTGCGGGCGAAAATCGACTACGGCTTTGCCGAGGCCATGATCGCCCAGGGCCACATCGGCGTGCAGGTGTGGATCAATCAGGGCATGTATAGCGAGGACGACATCGATGGCGCTGATGCCAAAACGGGTCAAGCACCGAAAAAGCCAAAGAGGACGTATAAGAGGTAACGCCACGCGCGGCAACCGCGTCGTCTTCGGCGACTACGGGCTGCAGGCCGCTGCAAGGCGGCTGGATCAGCGCGGCAGACGCATCGAGGCCGGCCGCATCGCGGCGCAGCAGTACCTGCGCACCGAAGGCCGCCTGTACATCCGCGTCTTTCCCCACAAGCCGATCACCTCGATTCCCTTGGAAACCCGCATGGGCAAGGGCAAAGGCGAGCCGGAATACTGGGCGGCGGTGGTCAAGCCGGGCACGGTGCTGTTCGAGATCAGCGGCATCACCGAAGAGGCGGCGCGGCATGTGCTTCGCCCGCCTGGCCCACAAGATGCCGGTGAAGGTCCGCTTCCTCAAGCGGCGGCACGGTGTAAGCCGCTTTAGGGGATATACGGTTATGACCAAGGCCTCCGAACTTCGCGAAATGAGCGACGAGCAATTGGCGCTGACGCTGAAGGACGCCACGAAAAGCCTGTTCCGCCTGCGGCTCCAGGCGCAGACCGAGCGGCTGGACGCCCCCAGCGAGCTGCGCAAGCAGCGCCGCTTGATCGCCCGGATCAAGACGATCCAACGCGAGCGCCAGCGCGCCGCCGCGGCGGCTGCCACGGCTGCCGCCCAATAGCAGGAACCAGTCCATGCCTAAGCGAGTTGAGATCGGAGTCGTCACCAGCGACAAGACGGCGAAGACCCGCCGCGTGGAAATTCCCCGGCTGGTGCGAGCACCCCAAGTACGGCAAATACCTCCGCCGCAAGACCATCTGCTACGTGCACGACGAGAACAACGAGTCGCACAGCGGCGACCTGGTGGAGATCGTCGAGTCGCGGCCGATGTCGCGGACGAAGCGCTGGGAGCTGGTGCGCGTGGTGGAGAAAGGCAAGATGATCGACCTGGCGGCGATGCGCGCGCCGCCCGCGCAAAAGAAAACGAGAACAACCAGAAGCAACCAGCGAATAACGTTAAACCCGGCATTTGCGCCGGGAGTAAATTGGCGACAAACGGATTGTAACCATGATCCAGATGCAAACCCGACTCGCCGTGGCCGACAACACCGGGGCCAAGGAATTGATGTGCATCAAGGTGCTTGGGCGGATCGCGCCGGCGCGTTCGCCGGGCTGGGCGACATCATCGTCTGCAGCGTGAAGAGCGTGATTGCCGGCAGCGACTTCAAGAAGGGGGCGGTGGTCCGGGCGGTGATCGTCCGCTGCAAGCAGCCCACCCGCCGCCCCGACGGCAGCTACGTCCGCTTCGACAGCAACGCCGCGGTGATCATCGACAACGAACAGAACCCCCGCGGCACGCGCATCTTCGGCGCCGTGGCCCGGGAACTGCGCGACCGGAACTTCATGAAAATCGTCAGCCTCGCCAGCGAGGTGGTGTGATGTGGATTAAAGCCAACGATACCGTGGAAGTGATTAGCGGCGACGACCGCGGCGCCGCGCGGCAAGGTGCTCCGCGTGGACCGCGACGACGGGAAAGTGGTGGTCGAGGGCGTCAACCGCGTGTACAAGCACGTGCGCCGCAGCCAGAAGAACCCGCAAGGCGGCCGGCTCTCCAAGGAGATGCCGATCTCGCTTTCGCAACGTGCTGCTGGTCTGCGAGAGCGTGCGGCGCGGCCGCCCGCACTGGGCGCCCGCTACCTGGCCGACGGCAGCAAAGGAACGTACTGCAAGAAGTGCGGCGCCGGCAACGGCCAGATCGCCCCGCCAAGGCCCGCTACGCCAAGAAATAATGGGACGGCTGTCAAGCCGTCTACGCCGAGAGATAACTATGACTAGCCGCGAAGAAAGCAAATCGGCCGAAAAAACCCCGGTGCAGGAAGCCGATCATGCCGCCGCCCCGACTGCTGGAGCACTACGAGAAAGAGTCCTGCCGGCCCTGGCCAAGCAGCTCGGCCGCAGCAACCGGCTCTCGCTGCCCCGGCTGGAGAAGATCGTGATCAACATGGGCGTGGGCAAGGCGATCGCCGAGAAGAAATACCTGGAAGAAGCGGTCGAGGCGCTGAAGCAGATCGCCGGCCAGAAGCCGGTGATCACGCTGAGCCGCAAGTCGATCGCCAACTTCAAGCTCCGCGAGGGCATGGCCATCGGCTGCAAGGTCACGCTGCGCGGCAAGCGGATGTACGAGTTCCTCGACCGGCTGATTTCGCTGGCCTTGCCCCGGGTCCGCGACTTCCGCGGGCTGGACCCGAACGCCTTCGACGGCCACGGCAACTACAACCTCGGCCTGACCGAGCAATTGGTGTTCCCCGAGTTGAACCCGGACAAGTTCACGCGGCCACAGGGGATGAACATCACGTTGGTCACCACCGCCGAGCAGCGACGACGAGGCCCGCGAGTTGTTGCGGCGATTGGGGATGCCGCTGCGCGGCGAGCAGTAAGACGCCGATAGCAAGTCATAGAGCCGCGACCGTTGGTCGCGCAGAACAATGATCGAGAGCTAGTTAGCCGAACAGAACCAAGGATCAAGACTGCATGGCAAGTAAATCCAAGATCGCCAAGGCGCTTCGCCCGCCGAAGTTTTCCACCCGCCTGGTACGGCGGTGCCGGCTTTGCGGGCGGCCGCGGGCGGTGTATCGGAAGTTCGGGATTTGCCGGATCTGTTTCCGCAATCTGGCCGACGAAGGCCTGATTCCCGGCGTCCGGAAAGCGAGTTGGTAAAGGGACCCATACACATGATGACCGACCCCATCGCCGACATGTTGACCCGCATCCGCAACGCGGTGCGCGTCGAACGGCCCCACGTGGACATGCCCCTTTCCAAGGTCAAACGCGGACTGGCGGAAGTGCTCAAGCGCGAGGGCTACATCTGGGATTGGGAAGAAATGGCCGGCGAAGCCGGCCAGCCAGCTCCGCGTGCACTTGAAGTACGGCCCGAACGGGGAGCGGGTGATCCGCCGCATCCGCCGCGTCAGCAAGCCGGGCCGCCGCGTCTACAGCGGCGCCGACGAGCTGAAGCCCGTGCTCGGCGGCCTGGGGATCTGCATCCTCAGCACCAGCCGCGGCGTGATCAGCGACCGCGAAGCCCGGCAGCGCAAACTCGGCGGCGAAGTGCTCTGCGAAGTCTGGTAACCCCCACCCCATGAACTTCGTGGCAACGACGCAAAAACAGGAGTTGAACAAATACCATGTCTCGGATCGGAAAAAAACCGGTGCCGGTCCCCGAGGGAGTGAAGGTCCAGATCGCCGACCACACGATTGCCGTGGAAGGTCCCATGGGCAAGCTCCAGTGGGAATTCCGGCCGGAAATCTCGGTTACCTACGACGAAGCGTCGCAGGTGGTCGTTGTCGGCCGACGGGACGACGAGCGCCGAGCCGCGCCCTGCACGGACTGACCCGGGCCATGATCCGCAACATGGTCGTCGGCGTCACCCAAGGCTACGAAAAGCGCCTGGAGATCATGGGCGTCGGCTACCTGGCCGCGGTGCAAGGCAAAATACTGCAGCTGCGCGTGGGTTTTGCCAACGAGCTCCAGGTGCCGATCCCCGAGGGCATCAAGGTGACCGTGCCCGACCAGCAGCACATCGTGATCCAGGGAATCGACAAGCAGTTGGTCGGCCAGTTCGCCGCTGCGTGCGCGCACTGCGCAAGCCGGAGCCGTACAAGGGCAAGGGCATCCGCTACCTCGGCGAACCGGTCCGCCGCAAGCAAGGCAAGGCCATGGTGAAGTAATTATGAAACACGAAAAACGAATCGGTTGACAACGCCAGCCGGCGTGGGGTACGCGTCCGTAACCGACTGAAACGCGTATCCGCCCGTCCGCGGCTGAGCGTCTTCCGCAGCCACAAGCACTTTTACGCCCAGATTATCGACGACCACGCCGGGCGGACCCTGGCGGCGGCCAGCACCAGGGACAAGCGCCTTGAAGGAGCAAGTGAAATACGGCGGAAACAAGACCGCCGCCGCCGTGGTGGGCAAAGCGCTCGCCCAGCGGGCCTTGGCAGCCGGCATCAAGGAAGTGGCCTTTGACCGCCGCGAGTACAAGTATCACGGCCGCGTGGCCGCCCTGGCCGATGCCGCCCGCAATGCGGGACTGGTGTTTTAAACTATGTATTTAGCCCCGGGTGAATACCCCCGGGAGAAATCGAAGCATTTTTCCTTGTTACCCACCGTGTATTCACGGCGGCTAAATATGAATGCAAAGACAAACCTATGTCAACCGAAACTACACAAGGCGAACTGATCGACAAGGTGATCAAGATCCGCGCTGTGCCGCGGTGGTCAAAGGCGGCCGGCGATTCAGCTTCACGGCCCTGGTGGTCGTCGGCGACGGCCAGGGCAAAGTCGGCTGGGGATACGGCAAGGCCAACGAAGTCCCGCCGGCCGTGGAAAAGGCCGTCAAGGACGGCTCCCGCAACATGATCGCCATCCACCTGGACGGCACCACCATTCCGCACATGGTCCAGGGGCAGTTCGGCGCCGCCCAGGTGGTTCTGCTTCCCGCCGGCCCGGGCACGGGCGTGATTGCCGGCTCGGCCGTGCGCGCGGTGTGCGAAGCCTGCGGCATCCGCGACATCCTCACCAAGAGCTTCGGCTCCACCAACCCCATCAACCTGGTCAAAGCCACGCTCGACGCCTTGAAACAACTCCGCTCCAAGAGCGAAGTCGAGCGGCTTCGGGGAGTTTCGCTCTCATGAACCTCAACGACATCCATCGCGGCATTCAGCGCAATAAACGGCGAAAACGCATCGGCCGCGGGCCGGGCTCCGGCCACGGCAAGACCTCCAGCCGCGGACACAAAGGCCAAGGCTCCCGCTCCGGCTATTCCTCGCAACGCGTTTTCGAAGGCGGCCAGATGCCCCTGGTCCGCCGCATTCCCAAGCGCGGTTTCCACAACCGCTTTGCGCAAACCGTGGCCGTGGTGAACGTCGGCGATCTGGACAGGCCAAATTCCGCAGCGGCCAAGAAGTCACTCCCGAGGCGCTCAAGGCCAAATCCCTGGCCAAAGGCCGCTTCGATGTGCTGAAAGTGCTCGGCGACGGCGAACTGACCAAAAGCCTGAAGATCTCGGCCCACCGTTTCAGCCGCTCGGCCTTGGAGAAAATCGAAAAGGCGGGCGGCCAGGCCATTGTTCTCGCCGGGCAAAGCCCCCGTGGTGAAAAACAAGATGAAAACCCACGTGATTATCGTGTTAGCCCCGGCGCTCTGCGCCGGGAGGATTCATCTCATAAGGATCGAGCGATGTGGGAAAAAATCCGTGTCATCTTCACGATCCCCGAACTGCGGCAGAAGATCTTGCTGACGCTGCTGCTTTTGGCCATTTACCGCGTGGGCTGTCAAATTACCCTTGCCCTTGGTCGATCCCACCAAAATGACCGCGGCCTTCGAGCCAAGGACAGGGAGGGCTCGGCCGACTTGATCTCGCAAGTGGCCATTTTCAGCGCCACCCGTCTTAATCAGGCCACGATCTTCGGCCTGGGAATCATGCCCTACATCTCCGCCTCGATTATCTTCCAGTTGCTGGCCAGCGTTTATCCGCCCTTGGAGAAACTGCAAAAAGAAGGCGAAAGCGGCCGGAAAAAAATCAACGAATATACCCGCTACGCCACGGTCGTCCTGTGCCTGGGCCAAAGCTGGTTTTACGTGCGACTGATGGTCGGCAATCGCTGGGTCTATGAGGAATATCTGATCCGCGACACCTTGCCGTTCATGCTGGCAGTTCACCGCTCGTGCTGACCATGACCGCCGGCACCGCCTTCCTGATGTGGCTGGGCGAGCAGATCGACGAGTACGGCATCGGCAACGGCATCAGCCTGCTGATTATGGCGGGCATTCTCGCCCGCATGCCCGATGCCGGCATACGAACTGCTCAAACCCCTGGTAAGCCGCGGCATGGAACTGGGCAGCGGCTGAAAGGACAGGTGGGCGTGGAAACCCTGCTGGTCCTGGCCGTGCTCTTTGTGGCCGTGATGGCCGGCGTGGTCTTTATCACCCAAGGCCAACGCCGCATTCCCACCCAAAGCGCAAACACGTGCGCGGCCGCCGGGTCTACGGCGGCACGCGCCAGTATCTGCCCTTGCGCATCAACCAGGCCGGCGTGATGCCCATCATCTTCGCCAGCAGTCTCTTGCTGTTCCCCCAGGTGATCTTCCAGTACGTTGGCCAAAAACTATCCCGAAGCCCTGAATGGCTTGTGGGTATCCTCGGAACAGGCTTTCCACCGCGGCAAGAGTCCTTTACCTACAACCTCCTTTATATCGTCTTGATCTACTTCTTCTGCTACTTCTGGACGGCCATCAGCTTCAATCCCAAGGACATGTCCGACAACTTGAAAAACTACGGGACCTTCATTCCCGGTTACCGGCCCGGCCGGCGGACCGCCGATTATCTGGAAAAAGTGATGGTGCGGATCACTTACGTGGGGGCGGGCTTCTTGGCCGTGGTGGCCATCGTGCCCACGTTGATTCTCTCCTGGTTCCCGTCGCTCGATTACAATCTGGCCAGTTTTTACGGCGGCACGACCCTGCTGATCGCCGTCAGCGTGGCCTTCGATCTGGTGCAGAAAATCGACAGCCATCTGGTGATGCGCAATTACCGCGGCCTGTTGGAGAAGGGTTAGAGCAACTAACACGAGAAGATATACCTGTCAGGATGGATTTGTAAGCCGTCCTGGACGGAATAAAATTCCGTCTTACAACGGACTGAAATCCTGTCCTACAATCGACGAAGGATTTACATCATGCGGATCGTTTTCATCGGCCCTCCCGGCGCAGGCAAAGGCACGCAGGCCGCCCGGCTGATCGAGAAATACAAGCTCGCCCACCTCTCCACCGGCGACATGCTTCGCGCTGCCCGCGACGCCAAGACCGAGGTGGGTTTGCAGGCCGACAAATTCATGTCCGCCGGCCAATTGGTGCCGGACGACATCATCATCGCAATTATCGCCGAGCGGCTTAATCAGCCGGACTGCCAAAGAGGATATTTATTGGACGGCTTCCCCCGCACTATCGCCCAGGCCGAGGCCCTGGACGTCATGCTCGCCGAAAAAGGCACGCCCTTGGACGTGGTTCTGGAATTAAAAGTCCCTGAAGAGGAACTGTTCAAGCGGCTTGCCGGGCGCGGCCGGACCGACGATACTCCCGCGGTGATCCGCCAACGTTTGGTGGCCTACCGCAAGCAAACCGAACCATTGCTGGCCTATTATACCCAGCGCGGCTTATTGAAAAGTATCGATGGCTTGGGCACGCGTGGAGGAAATTTTCGCTCGTGCCGAGACCGTCCTGGATCGGTTAGTGATTCAACGCGATTAAATGTCGGGTGCCACGGGCTGCTTGTCAGCCCGTGCCTACGAATAAGAATCAGACAAACGATGCACTGGCCGACAAGCGGCCAGTGGCACCCAACCTGACAAATTAGGGAATGTTGCGATCGCCTAGACAACTTCGATCGACACGCGAAATCGCCGCCATGCGTCAAGCGGGATTGGTGGTCTGGCACGCGCTAAAGGCCATCGAGCCCATGATCCAGCCGGGGGCGACCACCGCCGAAATCGACGCCGAAATCGCACGGTTTTTTGCCCAGCATCATGCCGAACCGTTGTTTTTGAATTTTCCCAACTCCACGGCCGGGCTGGCCGCCGTTTCCCGCCGCAACCTGCATCTCGATCAACGAGGAAGTGGTCCACGGCATCCCCAGCCCGCAACGAAAACTAGTGGAAGGAGATATTGTCAGTATTGATACCGGCTGCAAGCTCAAAGGCTGGTGCGGCGACGCCGCCGTTACCTATCCCGTGGGCAAAATTTCACCGCAGGAAAAGTCGCTATTGGACGTCACCCAAGACGTGCTTTTCCTGGCCATCGACCTGATGGGCAAACGGTCGCGGTGGAGCGAAATAGCGGCGGCAATGGAAAAATTCGTCAAAGATCATAAATATTCCGTGGTGGAAGAATTCGTCGGACACGGGATCGGCCGGCAAATGCACGAAGATCCCCAAGTGCCGAATTTTGTCACGTCGCCGTTCTCCCCGCAGCGCCGACTTCCGTTTGGAAGAAGGCCTGGTGATCGCCATCGAGCCGATGGTCAACATGGGCAAGAAGGAAGTACACGTACTGGGAGACCGCTGGACCCAAGCCACGCGCGACGGTAAACCAAGCGCCCATTTTGAACATACCGTTGCCATGACTAGTTCCGGTCCCATGGTATTGACGGCTGGTCCAAACGGGGAATTAAGATAAAATAGGCGGCTTGGCTTGGCCGCCGGAGATTAACCTGCCTTTACCTCCCTCTGGAAAGGGGCACGGAGTGCGGAGAAAAAGGCTTGAGGGCTGTTTTATCGGCTAAAATCCCGGCTTTACCCAGGTTTCTGGGTCTTGCATGATAACCTTATAGACATTTATACTTAAGTGCTTTGCATCATTAATTGAACATTCATAGCGTGTTAGATCATGAAAGTACGTGCCAGCATCAGGCGAATCTGTGAACATTGCAAAATCGTACGACGCCGCGGCGTGGTGTACGTGGTTTGCAGCAATCCGCGCCATAAGCAACGGCAGGGCTGAAGCGGATTCGACCTTTACCAACAGGAGTTGCGTTATATGCCGCGTCTTTTGGGTGTTGACATCCCGAACGATCGCCCTACGGTGATCTCGCTGACGTACATTTACGGCGTGGGCCATAAGACCGCCCGTGATCTTTGCCACAAAGCAGGTGTAAATCCTCAAGCCCGGGCAAAGGAGTTGCGCGAAGACGAGTTGGCCCGCCTGGCAGCTTTGCTGGACAAGGATTACGTGGTCGAAGGACAGCTCCGCCGGCAGCGCAACCAAAACATCGCGCGCCTGAAAGACATTGGCTGTTACCGGGGATTGCGGCATCGCCGCGGACTGCCCGTGCGCGGCCAGCGAACACGCACCAACGCCCGCACGCGCAAGGGTCCGAAAAAGACCGTTGCCGGCAAGAAGGGCGTCAAGGATCTGCACTAATTAAATCACTAAAAAATATTTGCGGAGTGAATAACACGTGGCAAAAGCAACACCAGCCCGCCGCAAGGCCCGCCGCAACGTGGCGGTAGGCGTGGCCCATATCAAGGCGACGTTCAACAATACCTTGATTACGATTACCGACACCAAGGGCGAAACCCTGTGCTGGGCCAGTGCCGGCACTTGCGGTTTCAAGGGAAGCCGCAAGAGCACTCCTTTTGCCGGTCAGATGTCGGCCCAGCAGGTGGCTGAAAAAGCCATCAAATTCGGCATGAAGGAGGTGGACGTGAAGGTGAAGGGGCCGGGCAGCGGCCGGGAAAGCGCGATCACCGCGCTACAGGCCGCCGGTTTGAAAATAAAATCCATCGAAGACGTCACCCCCTTGCCCCACAATGGTTGCCGGCCGAAGAAGCGCCGCCGCGTGTAATTTAGTTTAATCCGGGCACTTGTGCCCGGCGTTTATGGAAAATCAGAAAACTTTTTGTCGTGGAGTTCCGTAGCCTATGGCTCGTCAACATGGACCAGTCTGCCGCATGTGTCGCCGCGAAGGGCAGAAGTTGTTTCTCAAGGGCACGCGCTGCGATACGCCCAAGTGCGCCTTTGAGCGCCGCGATGCCCCGCCGGGCATGAACGTGGCGCGGCGCGGCAAACTCACCGATTACGGCCTGCATTTGCGGGAAAAACAAAAAGTGAAAAATCATTACGGCCTTTTGGAGCGCCAGTTCCGCAAGATGTTCGCGTTGGCGGAAAAAGGAAAAGGCAACACTGGCGAAAGATTGATGAGCCTGCTGGAGCGCCGGCTGGACAATATCGTTTACCGGTTGGGATTCGGCCGCTCGCGGGCGCAAGCCCGTTTGCTGATTACGCACGGCCACATTACGGTGAATGGACGCCGGGTGAGCATTCCCAGTTATCTCACTCGTCCCGGCGACGTGATCCGGGTCAAAAGCCGTCCCCAGAGCGCGCAATTGGTACAGGCGAACTTGACCGAAGTGCCTCGCGAGGTCCCCGAGTTTCTCACCCGCGTGGAAAGTCCCCAGCCCGAAGGGCATGTGCTCCGCTTGCCCGAGAGCGCCGATGCGTCCATCCCCGTTCAGACACACCTGATCGTGGAGCTTTGTTCCAAGTAACCACCCTTTAAGCCGATAGTTGATTGGATCGGAGTTTACCCATGCGAATTCGTTGGCGCGGATTAGAATTGCCCAGTCTGATTACGGCGGATCGAGCCACCCTTACCTCGACGTACGGCAAGTTCATTGCCGAGCCTTTCGAACGAGGTTTTGGCGTGACCATCGGCAACAGCCTCCGCCGGATCCTGCTTTCCAGCCTGGAAGGCAGCGCCGTGACGCAAATCAAATTGCACGGCGCACAGCATGAATTCAGCACCTTGCCGGGCGTGGTGGAAGACGCCACCGATATCGTGCTGAACGTCAAATCGCTGGTGGTGAAAAGCTACAATGAGCAGACGCGGGTCGTGCGGATCGAAAAAAACACAAAAGGCCCCATCACCGGCGGCGACGTGCAAACCGACGATCAGGTGGATGTGATCAACAAGAACCATCTGCTGGCCACCTTGACCGAAGACGTGCCCTTTATCATGGAAATGGTGGTCGAGAACGGCCGGGGGTACGTGCCCGCCACCGAACACACGACGCAAATTCAAGAAATCGGCATTATTCCCGTGGACGCCGCTTTCAGCCCCGTGGTGCGCGTCCGTTACGAGGTCGAGGAAACCCGCGTCGGGCAGAAAACCAACTACGACAAGCTCACTATGGAAATCTGGACCAACGGCTCGGTCACTCCGGAAATGGCCTTGGTCGAAGCCGCCAAGATCCTTCGCAAACACCTCAATCCCTTTGTGCAGTATGCCGAACTGGGACCGTCCGTACACAGCGAAGCCCGCACCCCGGGCAGCTTTGGAATCGACCCCTCGATCGAAACAAAACTCAATATGAGCCTGGCCGAGTTGGAACTGTCGGTGCGGGCCACTAATTGTTTGGAGTCCGAGAATATCAGTACCGTGCGCGATCTGGTGCAGTGCTCCGAGGATCAATTGCTGGATGCTGCGCAACTTCGGCGAAACCACCCTGACCGAAGTCCGCGAGAAACTTGCCGATATTGGTCTTCGCTTGGGTATGCGCCCGCCGCCGGCGTGCCCGCGCCTATACGATAACCGCATATGCCAATAGTCCCCTTTTTTCCCCATTTTTCAAAGCAAACAACGCTACCATGCGACATCGCAGACGCGGCCGCAAACTCGGCCGTAATCCCAGTCATCAACGAGCATTGCTCCGCAACTTGGCCAGCGCGCTGCTGTTGACCGAACGCGACGCCGAGGACGAAGACAATGCCCCCAAAACCAAGGGCCGCATTATCACCACCATTGAAAAGGCCAAGGAAGTCCGGCCCTTGATCGAACGTTGCGTGAGCATCGCCCGAAACGCCCTGCCCTGGCAGGAAGCCGCCGCGCGCCTGGCGCCCGATGCCGAACGTCACAGCGAACAGTGGCGGGCTTGGCGCGAAAGCCAGCAATGGCAGGAGTGGAACCAAGCCATGGCTCCGGTCATCAGTGCGCGTCGTCGCGTGTTGCGCCTGCTGGGAAACAAACAGGCCGTGAATATTCTTTTCGCGGAGGTGGCTCCGCGTTTCGCCGATCGCGACGGCGGCTATACCCGCGTGCTCCGCTTGCCCAAACCCCGCATCGGCGACGCCGGCACCCGGGCGATTTTGGAACTGGTCGGCAAAAACGACCGCGTCCGCAAAAAAACCATCCGCCCCGCCTTTGATACCGATGAAAGCGCCGATCAAGTTTCAGACGAATCCCAGCCCGCCTCTGCTGAGCAATCCCAGGACGAATAGATCAAGGATCAGGGATGATTTCCACGCCAGATGCAGTAAGACTTATCCGTGACTAGCGGCTTCAATTTCACGCATCAGATCCGCATCCTCTGCGAAGATATTGTGTCCTGGCTGGAAACGCTGCAACACATTGATATGAGCCGGGTGGCCGTCAGTTATTCGCAAGCCCGCTCTCCCGCCCGGAAGGGCATGTACGCCACGCTCACGCCCCTGCGTTTTCCCGGCGGGAACCTGCATACCCTCCGCCGCGGGCGCAAATGGGGAATGCAAAAAGTAAAAGATCCCGACGGCCGGGAAATGCTCTACATCCTCAACTTTTATCTGCCCCGCTTCTTGAATCTCTCCTTCCGGGAAAAACTGGACACCGTGTTCCATGAACTCTGGCACATCGGACCAAAATTCGACGGCGATATCCGCCGTTTCGGCAAGCGCTGTTTCGCCCACGGACGGTCGAAAAAAAACTACGATAAGTTCGTGGCAACCTTGGTCGACGAGTGGCTTGAACAATCGCCGCCGGAAGCGGTTTGCGCCTTTCTCCGCGGCAATTTCCGCGAGCTTCTCGCCCTTCATGGCCGCATCTTGGGCAGTAAAATACCCGTGCCCAAGCTATACCGGATAGATTAGATTCTGATAGCCGACTGCTGATCCCTAATCCCGCATTCATTCTTGCAGATAATCCGCCTCAAGCTGATAAGGCAGGCCGCCGAAGGGATTGGCGACCTGCTGGCGATCGATGCGCATTTTGCCGCCGAGTTTAATCGGCAGGGAGGAATAATCCACGCTCAGGTCGCCCGTTAGCTTCACGTAGATCATCTCCGTCGACTTTAACTGCTTGGTGCAGAACTGGCAATGGCCCAGGGTCGGCACAAGAATGAATTCCTTAATGTTGATGCTCCGCCGGCCGGGATAAATGTAACCTTCTTTGATGAAAACTCTTTTGTCGGGATCCTTGTCGCTGGGTTCCAATTCAAAAGCCGCGGGAGGAATGATTTCGCCTTGTTGATCCGTGTTGGGCTGGAGATAGTCGAAGGTGATCAATTTGTATCCGGAGGGAATGCTGTGCCGTTGAATATAATGCTGGATGTACATGCCCGACAGCCAAAACAAAATTGCCAAGCCAATCCCCCAGCGCGCAAACGCTTCGCCGGTGTACTCCAGGGAGGCGTACTGGATATGTTTTAGCGCCCTATAGGCCAGGGCCAGGGCAATCAGCGGAATGACCCAAAAAACCCAGCCGAAAACCGTGAGCAGGGAAAGAATGCCAAAAACCACGCTGAGAATCGCCGTCACGCTCAGCGACCGATAATGTGCCGGCGCCGCCACGGCCGTTTCGAGCGAATCGTCAATATATTTTTCTTGAATTTGCATGGAGGAGTTTTCAGTTGTCAGCTTTCAGTTTTCAGTTTAGCCGCGACCCGTAGGGGAGCGGCTAAACTTCTTATGTTCCCGCCATCAGCGATTTCACCACGTCGGTCTTGTAGGCGTACATCGCGGGCAGGTAGCCGACGATGGCGGCCAGCACGATCAGGCCGGGAATCAGGATCAATTCCACGGTTTGGAAATCCAGGGCGCTGACGATCACGCCGGTCTGGTCGGCGATCGTCGGGCTCAGCGCGCCGATAAGTCCATGACCGATCAAAAGTCCGATGGCCCCGCCGCCCAGCGAAAGCAGGATCGATTCCATGAGAATAATCGTCATTACCGTGTACCGGCTGGCCCCCAGGCGCGCATGATGGCGATTTCATGTTTTCGATCGCTCATCGAGTTGTACATGCTCACCATGATGCCGATGCCGGCCACCACGACCACCAGCACCGCCAAGACCAAAAGCAGCAGTTGGATATTGCCGATAATCCGATCGAAGAGATCGGCGATCACCCGCGAAGGCGCCACGGCCTGGGCCGTGGGCTCTCGGTTTATTACCTCCGGAAGCGAAAAGGCCAATTGCGGTTTTTCCTTCGTGTAGGTGCAAACCAGGATCGCCGATATGCCCTTGTTCACCGGCTCCTCCGCGTCATGTTCATGGTCGTGAGCTTGATTTTCTTCGCTGCTTTCCTTTGTACTTGCACCGCTTTTACCGCCGAGAATTTTTTCGCCGGAGGTCGGGCCTTGCGCATGGGCCGGACAGCGCCAAAAACCCTCGATGTTCATGAATATCGCCCGGTCGTTGGGCGTGCCGGTATGGGCCAAAATGCCCACCACCTTGAAATTTTCGTGACCATGTTCCACGTTGCTTTCGCCGACCGTGGCCACGGGTTGGAAAACGTCGCCCAGCTTAAGTCCCGTGCGCCGGGCGGCCACGTCGCCCAACACGGCCTCATAATAATTTTCCTCTTTGAAGTTCTCCCCCACGGCAAATTGATACTTCATATCGCCCAGGTAGGTCAGTTTTTCAAAATATTCCGGAATTGTGGCCACCGCGGGATAGCCTTTGTAATCGTGACCGGTGCAGATCGGAATGGCCGTCTCCACGGCCGGGGCAAAACGGCCTTCTAAAAACTCCTGATAATAACTGTAAGGGATGTTTTCCAGCGGCTGACTTAAGTGAAACACGGTGTTTAACACCAATTGCAGGGGACTGCCCTTGGCACCGATGATCAAATCATAGCCTTGCGCGCCGCGGCGGAACGACTGGCTGATCACGCTGTGGATGACCAGCACCGTGACCACCAGGGCCACGCCCATGCCCACGGAAAACGCCGTTAATCCCGAGGCCAACGACCGCTGCCGAATGCTTCGCCAGGCAACTTTCCAAAGACTCAT
The DNA here is from genome assembly GCA_963820545.1 of Pirellulales bacterium. Lineage (GTDB taxonomy): Bacteria > Planctomycetota > Planctomycetia > Pirellulales > Thermoguttaceae > CAWGAJ01. Next base: position 187,350 of record CAWGAJ010000002.1, on the reverse strand, counting down.
TTTTTTAGTTCTCAGTTATCAGTTCTAAGTTTTAAGTAATTTCTCATTCCCACGCCGGAGCGTGGGAACGAGGCTTAGCCCTCACCCTAACCCTCTCCCAAAGGGAGAGGGGACGCTTTGCTTGCCAAATTGAACTCTTCAAGTTTATCGACGCGCTTGAATTTTCCCGCCACCTCGTGACTATGGGTGACTATCACCAGAGCCACGTTCTCTTCGCCGCAGGTCTCGCAGATCAAATCCAGGATTTGCTGCTGATGGCCGGAATCTACGTTGGCCGTGGGCTCGTCGGCCAAAAGCAGCTTGGGCTTGTTGGCCAGGGCCCGGGCCACGGCCACGCGCTGCTGTTCGCCCACCGAGAGCATCGGGGGCCGGTGGGCTATGCGATGTCCCATCCCCACGCGCTGGAGCAATTGCCTTGCCCGGGCCTTGTCCGGCCGGCCCCTTGCAAATCGCATGGCCAAGAGCACGTTCTCCAATGCCGTAAAACCGGAAAGCAGGTTGAAAGTTTGGAACACGTAGCCGATCCGTTCGGCCCGAAACCGGTCGCATTCGGCCTCGCTCATCAAGGTGATGTCGAAGTCGTCGACCCGCACCTTGCCCGAGTCCGGCCGGCTGATCCCGGCAATCACGTGCAGCAGCGTGGTCTTGCCGCATCCGCTGGGGCCGACCAGCACCATCTGCTCGCCCGGCGACACCCGGAAATTGGGGACATCTAAAATTTGCAGCGTTGAGCCATCCGGCTGCTGAAAGGTCTTTTTTACGTCTCTAAGGTGTAAAATGTCAGGCATAATCGTTACACCAGGGGTTAAGGAACTATCCGCCAGTAATTTTTACGGCATAAGTATGCGGCTGGTTTACAATAAAATATCTAGATCGACACAATACTTCAGGCAGCAAGTCGATTCTATCCATAAGACCAAGAAAATAGGCCCTGCCATTACCACAACAGGAGGGTGTTTGCTGGATTAAAATAACCAGATGTGTCATCGATGCTTGTAAATCTGTCTTTGTATGTCGCGTCGGGCCTCAGCCTTTTTCATGGCTTCGCGTTTGTCGTGTTTTTGTTTGCCCTTGCAAATTCCCAATAGAACCTTTGCCCGGCCTTCCTTAAAATACATTTTGAGCGGCACCAGCGTCAGGCCTTTTTGAAATGCCTGGGCGGCAAAACGCTTGATCTCGCGGCGGTGCATGAGCAGTTTGCGCGGACGCTTGGGCTGATGATTGAAACGGTTGGCCTCGGTGTATTCCGCGATGTCGCAGCCGATCAGCCACACTTCATTGTCTTTTACCCGGGCGTAGGCCTCTGCCAACGACACCCGGCCCGGCGCAGGCTCTTTACCTCGCTGCCTACGAGCATGATGCCGCACTCCAGCGTGTCGAGCACCAGGTAATTGTAGCCGGCTTTGCGGTTCTGTGCGATTGCTCGTTCGTTCGGGCTTGTTTCCGAACGCTTTTTTCCCTTTTGTCTCGCCACTCGATAATCCCCGAACATCCCCAAGCCCACGGGGTGCAACCCGTGGGCTTAAATTAAAATGGCATTCCGCGACCGACCAATCGACCATGCTTCGCATGGTGCCCGTTGGTGCCCGTCGCGGCTCTACAATATTCATTCTAACCACTATCCCTAACCACTCTCCACACTCCCCTATCCACTCTCCACTATTTATAATCTCTCTTTTACCCGGTCTGAAGGATAAACTCAAGTTCTAATGTGTATAGTGTAAAATGAACAATATAGGACCTTCAGCCCCGGCCATGGAGGCGTTTTTTCTCCATCGCCTGGAGTTTGCTCGCTGCCTGGAGCTGCAACAACGGCTCCTGGTCGAGGTCGGCCGGCGCGACGACGGGCAAATTGTGCTCTTGGTGTGCGAACATCCCGATATTATTACGGTTGGGCGCGGCGGCTCGTCGGGCGATATCAATAAAGATAGCCGCATCATTAAAAACCGGCAACTTGAAGTGATCTATGTCAACCGCGGCGGCGGCTGCCTGTTGCACTGTCCCGGCCAATTGGCGATTTATCCTCTAGTGCCGCTGGATTGGCATGGTTTTACGGTGGGCGATTTTTTAGAACGGCTTCAGGTGGGCATTATCGAAACTCTCGACGACCTGGGCATCCACGGCCGCGTCTTGCCTGGTCGGCATGGCATTTGGGGCCGCACCGGACAACTGGCCGCCCTGGGCGTGGCGGTGCGCAATTGGGTCACGTATTATGGGGCATATTTGAACGTTAATCCGCCCATGGGCCTGTTTCGACTGGTAGACTGCGATCTCGAGAAAGACTCCCGCATGAGTTGCATGGTGGCCGAACGTTGCGGACCGGTTAGAATGACTACAGTTCGCGCGGCCCTGGTCCGCCGCCTAAGCGAGGCCTTTGGCTGCGACCGATACCACCTGTTCACCGGCCATCCGCTGCTTAAGCGAGAAAACAGAAAAATAATTGAATAATTTGCCCAGACAACATCGGGCACAAGTGCCTAGGGTAAACGATATGTCTCACTGCGATCCATTTGCCCCTCGCCCCTCGCCCCTCGGGCATCTGCCGCGTTGGCTGAAGCGCAACGTACCCAAGGGCAATGCCAACCATTTCACGGCAAAATTGATCGGCGAGTTGGGACTGCAAACGGTATGCGATCATGCACGCTGTCCAAACAGGATGGAATGCTATGCACAGATGACGGCCACGTTCATGATCCTGGGCGACGTCTGCACCCGGGGTTGTCGTTTTTGCAGCGTGAAGAAGGGAAAACCTCGGCCGGTCGACATGGACGAGCCGCGACGCGTGGCCCAGGCCGCGAAAACGCTGGGGCTCAGGCACGTAGTGGTCACTTGCGTAACGCGCGATGATTTGCCCGACGGAGGCGCGAAACATTTTGCCGAGACTATTGCCGAAATCCGGCGTGCGATGCCCGCCACAATCGAAGTGCTACCCTCCGACTTTGGCGGCAACACGTCGGCGCTGGACCTGCTGATCGACGCCGCCCCGGAGGTCTACAACCACAATACCGAAACCGTGCCGCGCCTGTTTGCCCAGGTCCGCGGTCGCAGGGCCGATTACCGCTGGACCCTAGAAATGTTCCGCCGCATCCGCCGACGCAATCCCCGGATTCAATTAAAAACCGGTTTGATGTTGGGACTGGGCGAAACCATCGAGGAACTTTTCGATACGCTTGCCGATCTCTTGGATGCCGGCTGCCGGATGCTCACGCTGGGCCAGTATCTCCAGCCTTCGCCGGCCCAAATGCCGGTAGCGCGATATCTGCCGCCCGAGGAGTTCAACCAAATCGGCAATGCTGCCCGATGGCTCGGCTTTACCCACGTGGCCAGCGGACCGTTTGTCCGTTCCAGCTACCACGCCGGGAAAATGTTACATCCACAAGACACAAATACAAAGGAATCATGCTTATGACAATCCTTAAATTATTTCATGGAACCAGTTGGCTTGTTTTTCTTTTTATCGCCGCCGCCCTTAACGCGGCAGAGGCGGACGATTCGGCCAAGGCCGGCAAGTGTCCGGCCGACGAATTGCCACCATATATCACGCGCCTGACCTGGTTCGGCGAACGGGCCGACTGGTCGCACGATGGCAAAAAAATCCTCTTTCTGGGCAAGACCTACGGTGATGTTTACGAGGTCGAGGTGGCCACCAAGATCATCCGCGCGGTGACGCATCATTATTATCACCTCGGTTACACCCGGGCGTTATACCTGGCCAACGGCGATATTTTGCTCTCCGGCCCGGAAGCGTTTGATCCGAAAAATCCGCACGTCAGCCGCGTGCAGTGTTTTCTCTACGTACTCGATAAAAGCCTGACCAGGCCGCCCGTGCCGCTGGGGACCAAGTGCAGCGAAGGCCCCGCAGTTTCCCGCAAACGCATGCATATTGCCTGGGCGCAGGTTGCCGATCAATACCCGGACGAGATGGCGAAAGGCGCGTTGCGCATGTACGAGGCCGACATCATTTACGAAGATGGCAAACCAAAACTGGCGGATCAGAAGCTCATAATCAACTCCAGCGATCTGCCCTTTAAATGCACCTTGGAGCCGCAGAATTTCCGCCCGCCGGAAGAACAAGAACTCACCTTCACGGCCTACGGCTACCAGGGAACCGACGTCTGCGGCATCAATCTGGAAACCAAAAAGGTGGTCAATTACTCCAATGCCCCCGGCCAATACGATGAGCCCGAAGGCATCTTTCCCGACGGCCAATACACCATGGTGGAGTGCGATCGGCAAAACCACAAAGGCCCCGGCTATGTTGACCTTTGGAAACTGCGACTCGACGGCAGCGGACAAATGGAACGGTTGACATTCTTCACTGATTATCCAGGTTACAAGTCATCTAATCCGGTCGTTAGCGACGACGGCCGATTCATGGCCTTCCAGATGGCCCAGTCCAAAGACGAGGCCGGCGTAGGCCACGGAATTTTTGTTTATGACTTCGCCAAAGCGGAAAAAAGTAAATAGCGGACGGTGGACTGTCCACTTCGAGTTTTAAAGTGAATTTGGCATAATTGCGGGCAGGCAAATGTATAAGGAGGCTTGTTATGGGTCGGATATGGTCGTTGATTTGGTTGGTGGCGGGTGTCGGCGGTGTAGCGTTGATGGCCGTTGCATATCAAGAGGGCCAAAAAAGTATGGGTCCGGACGGCAAGCGATTAATTCTTTTTGTTGCCGAAGAGCCCGAGGCAAAAGCGGAAAATTCCACACCAGTCACAGTGTATTTTTTGCCGGCGCAGGAGAATGTTGAAAAGTTGGTCAATAGCTTGGGCGGCATAAATTCTTCCCTGGGAAGATCGTTTTTACGCAATCACCAGGAAAAGATCCTCTTTTTTCCCGATTTTGGGCAACGATTCAATGAAGACATGCTGGCCTCGGGCAGGCTGCCCGGGCCGGGAACAAACGAAGTGCTTGCCGATCCGCTTGTCAGAGATCGCCAGCAGATAATGGCGGGTGATCAGGAACTGCGCGTAGTCGGGCTGCTTAAAAAAACAGCTTCTCTCGGACAGGACGCATATTACACTGCCGACGATCCGGCTCTTCGCGAGACAATTGATCCCAATGGAAATGCCTTGATTAGCAGTTTTATTATCTCCTTCGCAGATTTGAAAAAGATCGAGAACATTAAAAAACAGTTTCCGCGCGAGGAATTTACAATGATAGCCGGCGGGCAACGTATGGATCGAGTTGCACACTACAATTATGTGGTGGGAATGTTTCTGTTTTTGCTGGGTGGTTCGGGCTTGCTTATACAGTGTTACTTGTTCGCAACACGTCGGATTACAAACGTCTGGCTTGGCCCGCCATTGGCCGAAATCGGCCGGCATTGGCGACTGTTTAGTCTGATGCACGTGATATTTTTTGGATTGTTCCTTGCCGGCACGCTGCTGATATATGATGCGCCCTGTTGCAAGATTTCTTGCTTACAATATTAAGGGGACAAATCGAGAGTGAATCGGGAGTGCTTGGGGTAGCCGGTCTGGCGTATGGTAGCAAGAATATTGCATTGGCGGCAGTTACTACGCTGCTCATAAATTTCTTTGCAGGCTCCCTACTTATGATTACCGTGCCATCGGTTGTAGTGCCGGGCATAGGCGTTGTTATAACACTGATCCGTGGCGCCGCGTGGGGAATAGTTCTTGCACCGACACACGTGCTTCTTGCCGGGGGAATGCTTTTTCATTCGGGAACGCTGCTGCTGGAAGGCGAAGGCTATTTACTAGCCACATTTTTCGCGATACTTGTGCCCATCTATCTTTTCCGCCCGGCTATGGGAGAAAAACCATGGCCACGGTATGTGCGGGCGTTGGTGATGAACATCAAGGGAAATATTATTGTATTCATCGTACTCGCCATTGCCGCTACGTACGAGGCAATTGAAGTGATCATGCAGATGGGAGGATAATTGGGGACAAGGGACAGCCTAACAACTCTCCACTACCTACAGCCTATACCTAGCATGCGGAGGCGGATATGAAGCTTATAGTCACACTTTTCTTTGTTATTTCCATGTTTTGCGGCGTTTGGTTGGCCTTGCCGGTTCAAGCGCAGCAGCCTTCGCCGACCGGTGTGCAAGCAAATAATCCTGCTGGGAAAGAACCGGCGGGAGTAAAAGTTTTACGCGGTCTGGTGTACGCCCAGGTCAATGAAAAAAGTCTGTTGCTGGACCTGTATCTGCCGGAAAAGGCGCAGCGTCCGTTGCCGCTTATCATCTGGGTGCACGGCGGCGCTTGGCTCTCGGGCGATAAGGCCAATTGCCAGGCGCGGCGCATGATCGAGCGCGGCTATGCAGTGGCAAGCATTAATTATCGGCTGAGCAGCGAGGCCATCTTTCCGGCCCAAATCGAGGACTGCAAGGCGACCGTGCGCTGGCTGCGCGCCGACGCAAAGCAATACGATCTAGATCCTGACCATTTCGGCGCTGGGGCGATTCGGCCGGCGGACATCTGGTGGCGCTTTTGGGCACTAGCAGCAATGTAAAAGAGTTCGATAAGGGCGAGAACCTGGACGTTTCCAGCCGCGTGCAGGCGGTCTGCGACTACTATGGGCCCAGCGATCTGCTACAAATGGACGCCCGCGCTTTGCCCAACGCCACGATGAAGCACGATCCGCCCGACTCGCCCGAATCGCGTCTGATCGGCGGTCCGATTCAAGAAAACAAAGACAAAGCCGCCCGGGCCAATCCGATCACGTATATCACACCGACCACCGCTCCGTTTTTGATTGTTCACGGCGACCAAGACCCTTTGGTCCCGCTTAATCAAAGCGAGTTGCTCTTCGAGGCCCTAAAAAAAGCGGGCGTGAGCGTCCGACTCCATATCATCGAAGGCGCCGGCCACGGCCCCGGTTTCGGCAGCCAGGAGATCGACGAAATGGTCACCGCCTTCTTCGACTACTATCTGAAAGGCAAGACCAATGACGCAAAATTCGGCGCCACAATCACACACAGTAAAGCACGGTAATAGATGAAGGAGGAGACAGTAGCGGACTGTGGGCGACCGAACGAAAATCGAATCCGCTATGCGCGAATTGCCCATGGGCAAGGATCTCAAGGTGGTTGAGTTCAACAACGCTTTCCGCCTGGTGCCGGCAAAAGAGCGAGAAGAAACAGTGAAATAGAAAGAGTAGGACTGATGTTTTACGTCCGTGGGGAAAACTACTTACTAATTCGCTCATCCCGCAATTTCCACGCAAGCGGCTTGGATGACCGGCTGCGGAATCGGATCTCCAAATTCGCGCATCACTTGCAGATGGCCTTCGATGGCCTCGCGAATGTTCCGCATGACTTCTTCATAGCTTTCGCCCGTGCTGACACAACCGGGCAAATCGGGAACGTAAGCAGAATAGTTGTTCGGACCTGGTTCGATAATGACCGTGTATTTCATTGTTCTTTCCCCTTGCTTAACCCACTCTGTTTAATAATACTCCCTAAAGTTTTGGGATGCAAGTCATGATTCGGATTGCCTGGTACAGTTACAGTTCCCGGTTTCGCGGGCTGACGAAAATGATGATGACTGCCGGTGGTGCGCACATGAATCCAGCCGTCTTCCTTCAATAGCCGGAGAATTTCACGAACTTTCATGCCCCGTTACTCCGCCATCGGCACGGGAATGTACCGTTCGCGGAGGTGAAAAACGAGGCAGAACGATTTATCGCTTAAACGAATAATTCCGACCCTATATTCACAATTGAGTCAGTTCGTACAGTCTCTGGCCTACGCGCTTGAGTTTGCCTTGCCGGGCAAGTTCGTCCCAGACGGCCTGCGGGAACTGGTCGGGCGGCGTGATGGCCACGATTCCCGACGGGCGGCCGCTGGTCATCGGACCAACGCCGATCCGCGACTGGTCGTCGAGTTGGGTGAGTTTCAAGCGCTTCCTGAAGGCCTTTAGCGCGGCCCTGAGTTCTTGCGGGCTGGGTTTCAGGGGCTGTAAAGGATCAGAAAGAGACATTGAGCATCCTGGAGCGAGTGCAATTTCAGGCAAAAAACGAGTCGAAACTATTATTGCTTAAACAAAACGTTCTATACCTTAATCAAATCCTGCGAAACCGCAAGCGGTTTCGTCGATTAATTCATCACTCATCCTTCCACCTTCATCTTTCCCCTAATCCCTAATCCCCAATTACTCAGCCGGCTTACACCGGCCGCTTGCCCCTCGCCCCTATTCTTCTTCCTCTTCCTTGACTCGGGCCTTGGCGATAATCTCTTGCATCACGTTGCCGGGGACGATGTCGTAGTGGCTTAGTTCCAGGGTGTAGCTGCCGCGTCCGCCGGTGATGCTCGAGAGGCTGCGCGTAGGTGGTCACTTCGGCCAGGGGCACCTCGGCAATGACGGTTTGCAGATCGCCGCCAGCCGAGTCCATGGAGAGCACGCGCCCGCGCCGGCCGGACATGTCGCTGTTGATGTCGCCCACGTTGGCCGTGGGTATGGTCACTTCTATACGCACGATGGGCTCCAACAGGGCCGGCTTGGCCTGCTGGAACACGTTGCGGAAGGCCATTGAGGCGGCAGTCTTAAACGCCTGTTCCGAGCTATCGACCGGGTGGTGCTTGCCGAAGTGCACCTCCACGCACACGTTCTGCACTTTGTAGCCGGCGATCACGCCGCGTTCGATGCGGTCTTTAAAACCTTTTTCCACGGCGGGCATGAAGTTGCCGGGAATCGAAGCGCTGACGATGGAATCGATCCACAAAAAGTGGTTATCTTCGTCGTAGTGGAAATCCTTCATTTGCGGAAAACGATCCTTGACGGCGAAATCCTCGACCTTAACGCCCGTGGGGAAGGGGAACATGCGGATGTGCACTTCGCCGAATTGGCCGCGCCCGCCGGTCTGCTTTCTGTGCCGGTACATCCCATCGGCGTTGGCCTGGATGGTCTCGCGGTAGGGAATTTTGGGTTCGCGGGTTTCGATTTCCACCTTGTCGCGGCGTTTGAGGCGTTCGCGGATGATCTGCAAATGCAATTCGCTCATGCCGGTGACGACCATCTCCTTGGTTTGCGCATCGAGGTCGCGGCGGAAGGTGGAATCCTCCTCGCAGATTTTTTGCAGCGAGCCGGAGAGCTTGGTTTCGTCGCCGCGGCTTTTGGGGCTCACGGCCAGGCCCACCATGGGCAGGGGAAAGGGTATCGGCGGCAGGGCAAGTTCGCCCAGGCAACTGCCGGTGTGCAGTTCCTCGACTTTGGCCACGGCCACGATACAGCCGGGCCCGGCGTCGTCGACCGGAGTGGTTTCCTCGGCCTGCATTTCCATCAAGGCACCGATTTTCACAGCCTTGCGCACGCCCACGACCGGCACGTTGGAATCTTTTTTCAGCGTGCCGGAGTATACGCGGATGAAATTCAACTTTTGCACAAAGGGATCGATGCGGGTTTTGAAAACCTGCGCCACCAAGGGACCGGACGGATCGGGCTTGATTTCCACCTCTTCGCCGGCCGCATTCTTGGCCGTGCGTTTGACCAGCGCGGGCGGCAGGGCGCAAAGGGACAAGGCGTCGAGCAGTTCCGCCATGCCCGCCCCCGACTTGCCCGACACGCATATCATGGGAATCAGCGTTCCTTCGGCCACCGCTTGCGGGATCAGCCGGGCGAGTTCTTCGTCGGTGGGGGGCTGGCCTTCGAAATAACGCTCCAGCACTTGCTCGTCCACTTCGATGATCGATTCCAAGAGCGACTCGCTGATCTCGCCGGGATCGATCAGCGCGCCGGCAACCTCGGCCGGCGCCTTGAGCGTGCCGGCCACTCCGCGGAATTCGTGTCCTTGCCCAAGCGGAACATTGAACAATACGCACGCCTTGCCGAACAGCTCTTGAATGCTTTCCAGCAGGTCCGGAAAAACAATGTTATCGGAGTCCATTTTGTTGATCACGATCATCCGCCCCAGTCCGGCCTTCTTGGCTTCGGCGAACACGCGCCGGGTGTTGACTTCAATTCCCGCCTGGGCATTGATCACGATCGCGGCGGTATCCACGCCCCGCATGGCGCCGATGGTCTGGCCGATAAAGTCGGGATAGCCGGGAGTGTCGATCACGTTGAAGCGCTTGCCGGCGTGCTCGAAATGCACCACGCTGGCCTCGATGGAGTATTTGTGATGTTTTTCTTCCTCGTCGAAGTCGCAGATGCTAGTGCCGTTGTCCACGCTGGCGTCGTGGGCGACCATGCCCGTTGCGATGAGCATCTTGTCGACCAGCGTGGTCTTGCCCGATGAGCCGTGCCCGCAAAAGACGATGTTGCGTATGTCCTCGACTTGATACTTGGCCATTTGTCAATTCCTTCGTATGTGATCAATATAATTAAATCATTACTGGATCATGTTTTCAAGGTTTTCTTGGGCTGGTGCGGCGAGTAGATCTTCGATTTGCTTTTCCGATGGCAAGTGGTCTCCAAAGCCCCAGGTTACTTTTCCATCTCGATTCACCAAGAAGTAAGTTGGCCACCCCGGGATGGCATAACGTGTTGCTATCTGTCCCTGATCTACCATAATGGGAAATTCGATTTTCTTTTCTGCGATAAATTCTTTTAATTTCTCGGTTCCCCACGATGAATGAATGCCTATTACGACGAAACCTTTATCGGCATATTTCGTGAATAGTTCTTGTATTTGGGGTAGTTCATTTATGCAGGGTTGGCACCACTGCCCCCAAAAATCAAGCAAAACCACTTTGCCGCGCAGGTCATTCCAAGGCAGCGCCATTTCCGTATTTAGCCAAGTTTTGCCGTCGATTTCTGGCGCCGGAGAACCAATCAGCTTTTTTCTATAAGCCATTAGTTTTACTGTTTCCTCTAACGTTCGTAGCGTCACCAGAAATTCGCCATCGTCCAGAAGCCAATTATCCCCATGGAAGCACCGATTCAGTCCGGAAGCCGTTTCTTCAAATCTATAACCTTTACGATCCATTTCCAGGGAAGCCAAGCGAACCAGGCAATCGATGGCATCAGGAGATGAGCCGACAGTTATAACAACCCATGATTTGCTTTCCCACCCGCCGAGCCAAGGCGACTCCCCAGCAGAACCCTTCTGCTGATATTCCTCCGCCGCCAGATGTAAAGTAGGCCATTGTTTATCTGCCGTCTTCCTTTGCCGCAGGGATCGCAAAACGTCTAAATCTTCTCTAACGAAATAACGACCTTGGTTGTAGCGTACCTCGAATTTTTTCGTTTTGGGATCTGCAACTATGGTCGGGGGAGTTGTATCAGTAACTTTTGCCAGTACGATATGCCAATCTATTTCACCCTCCGGAGTGCGCCTTTGCACTTGCAGCCACCCTTTTTCAACCCAGACAATATACTCGTCTCCATTTTTGGTAATTTGTACGGCTTTTTTCCAATCTTCTTTGAGTTTTGCCGTTGAAATTATGGCTTGCGCTTGGGCGCAGCTTACAATTAAGATTGCCAAAAGGGAGTTAATCATCATTTTTGCCAAAATATGTTTCATACATTTCCCTTCCTGGCAAAAGGAAATACGCCAAATAAAGTCCGTATATTTCTCTTGTTCCCAAGCGGAGCCTGGGAACGAGGATTTTTTGTCGCGACCATTGATCGCGGCTTTATGTTTTCTAGTGTGTGCCACTGCTTGCTCGCAAGCAGTGCATTTAATGGAGTTTACTAGGCACGGCTTACAAGTAAGCCATGGCACACATTACCGTGATTTATATTTTGATTTTCGCAGCCTCAAGGGCGTCGGGCAGGGTTAAGGTTCCCTCGTATAACGCCCGACCGATTATGCAGCCGTCCATGGGCACGGCGGCTAATCGAGCCACATCTTCCTTCGTGGTTACTCCGCCCGAGGCGATTACCGGCCACTCCACGGCGGCTTGCATTTCAGTCATCGCTGCGATGTTCGGACCGGATAGCATTCCATCAGTGGCAATGTCGGTATAAACAATCGCGGCAATCGGCTCGCGGGCAAATTGCCGGGCCAAGTCGATTGCCTTCATGTCGCTGGTCTTAAGCCAGCCCTCGGCTGCCACAAGTCCGTCACGGGCATCAATGCCCAGCACCAATCGGCCGGGATATTTTCGACACATCCGCCGCAACCAATCCGGCTCCTTAAGCGCCAACGTGCCGATGATAACCCGCGCGACTCCGACCTTGAACAATTCCTGGATGCCATAATCGCTGCGGATGCCGCCGCCTAGTTCGCAAGGCACGCCCGAGGTCTTCACAATCGCCTCGACACTGGCGATATTAACCGGCCGACCCTCTTTTTCGCCGTCCAGATCGACCAAGTGGAGACATCGGGCTCCTAAATCGACCCAATGCCGGGCCATGGCAGCCGGATCCGTACCAAAAACGGTTTCGCGTTTATAGTCCCCCTGCTGGAGGCGTACGCATTTACCTCCGCGGATGTCGATTGCCGGCCAAATTTCCACCAGTCTGCAACTCCACCGGATTGTCGGACGCAGTAACAAAACACGCAATATGACACAGAAATCCCCAATCCACAAGCGGGACAACCGGAGAAAGACTTCCAAAGAGAGCGCCATGTATTGAGTGGCAGTGGCGTTTCGCTAGTGCTTTTCTGAAGACATACAGGCAAGATGCCCGTACCACCCGTCAGCAAGCTGCTAACTCTCTAATTCCGCGAAGTTTTTCAGGATTCGCAGGCCATCGGCCTGGCTTTTCTCGGGGTGGAATTGCGTGGCAAATATATTCTTATGCCAGATCATCGAGCAGAACGGACCGCCGTAGTCGGTTTCGGTGGCAATAATATTCTGATCCTCCGGCACTACATAGTAAGAATGCACAAAATAGACGTGCGTTCCTTCGGCAATTCCCTCCAGAATCGGCGCTCGAAGGCGGATGTTCAATTGATTCCACCCCATGTGAGGAATGGAATATCCCTTCGGCAGTTGGAAGCGAACCACCTCGCCGGGAAAAACCCCAAGACCTTTGTGCTCGCCGTTTTCATAGCTGGTCTCGAAGAGTATTTGCAACCCTAAGCAAATACCTAAAAAAGGCTTGCCGCTGTGAATGGCCTCCAGCACCGGATCGACCAAATTGTTACGGCGGAGTTCTTTTATGCAATCTTCAAAAGCCCCTACGCCGGGCAGGACCACTTTATCGGCGGCAGCCACTTCGGTAGGTTCGCTGGTTACAATGGCCTTATGGCCCACCTTTTCAAAGCCCTTTTGCACACTGCGCAGATTGCCCATGCCGTAGTCAACAATGGCGATCATAAGTTAGGGGATAGAGTCTTTGTGTTGATATTTGAGCGCGTTTTGCGCACATCAAGTACAGTAGTTTGTTCAGTATATCATATAGCCGCGACCGTTGGTCGCGCTTTGGTTACGGCCATCAGGCCGCGCTAGGGATTAGAGTCTTTGTTTGAGGTTTAAGCACTTTTTGCGGCATCAAGTACAGTAGTTTGTTCAGCATGTAAAGCCGCGACCAGTGGTCGCGGTTTGGTTGCGGCCATCAGGCCGCGCTAGGGGATAGGGATAAAAAGTGGGCAGTGGGCAGCAACAAGGGTTCGGGGGCCAGCATTTTACTATCTTTCACTACCTTCAGCCTACAGTCTCAAAGCTCGAGTCTCAAGCCTCAAGCCCTACCAGAACAGACACTTTTTAGGGAAGATAGGGTTCAGGCAGATTCTTTTGTTTTATTTGGAGCCGAACAAAGATGAACCGGCAGCGTCTTTTAGCGCGTTTTCTGCGTTATGTGCATATAGAGACCACCTCGCAGCCGGACGCGGAAGTTTATCCCAGTTCTTCTGGCCAGTTGGAATTAGGTCGGCTATTGCGGGCGGAACTTCAAACCATGGGACTGGCCGATGCCCGGCAAAACCAGCATGGCATCGTCCTGGCCACGATTCCCGCCACAGTCGATTTTGCCGTGCCGATAATTGCCCTCTGCGCGCATCTCGATACTTCACCGGAATCGCCGGGCAAGAATATCCATGCGCAGGTGATCGAAAATTATCGCGGCGGCGATTTGGCTTTGCCGGGCGATTGCCGGCAGGTGATTCGCCTTGCCGACAATCCTGAATTGTCGCACCTCGTTGGCCACACCATTATCACCAGCGACGGCACAACGCTCCTGGGCGCCGACGACAAGGCGGGCGTGGCCGTGATCATGGAAACCGCCGCCTGGCTGATGGCCCACAAAGAAATCCGTCACGGCCCGATTCGTATTTGTTTTACTTGCGATGAAGAGATCGGCCGGGGCGTGGACAAACTCGATCCGGCCGAGATCGGCGCGGAGGTTTGTTACACGCTGGACGGCCACGCCGGCAATGAAATCGACGTGGAAACTTTTTCCGCCGACCAAGCCGTGGTTACGATCCGCGGCGTGAACATTCATCCTTCGATTGCCAAGGGCCGGATGACAAACGCGGTGCGTGCGGCCGCGGCTTTTATGGGCCGCTTGCCCCGCGATCAATTAGCTCCGGAAGCCAGCGATGGGAGAGAAGGATTTTTGCATCCTTACGACATTGTCGGCGGCGTGGCCGAGGTGCGCTTGAAGGTTCTGCTGCGCGATTTCGCTGCGCCGCAACTGTCTGCTCAAGCAGAACTCTTGCGGCAGGCGGCCGAAGAAGTGCTGCGGGAATTTCCCGCGGCGAAAATCACCATCGACATCCAGCGCCAGTATCGCAACATGGCCGAAGGCCTCGCCCGGGAACCGCGCGCGGTGGCATACGCCGAGGAGGCCCTGCAGAGACTGGGCCGAACACCCAATCGCACGATTGTCCGCGGCGGCACCGACGGCTCGCGCCTGACCGAACTGGGCCTACCCACGCCCAATCTTTCCTGTGGGGCTTACAATCCACATTCGCTGCTGGAATGGGCCTCGCTGGACGAGATGCTCCATGCGGCGGAGTGGTTGATTTCGCTGGCCGAAGTGTGGGCGGAGAGGCGTAGGTAGTAGATAGTAGAAGATAGATAGTCGACTGATAATAAACCCGGGATAATGATACAATAAGCTAATTCGTAGTTGAGAGGCATATTCTTTTCGGGTATTGACACCATGACAATGATTACATTTCGGGTGATAGACGGGGCCGATCGCGGGCGAGAATTTGCCGAAGTGGCCACGCCGCTGACCATCGGGCGGGAAGAGGGCAACGCCATCCAATTGAACGATGATCGGGTCAGCCGGTTTCATTTAAAAATCCAGGAAGACCAAAACAAGATCGTGCTGGCCGATCTGGAAAGCACCAATGGCACGAAGGTCAACGGCGAAACCGTGCAACTGTGGATCTTGCGGCCCGGCGACGTGATTTCCCTGGGGCGGAGCGTGCTGGTGTTTGGATCGCGCGAGGAAATCGCCCGCCGACTGGCCTCGTTGCGCGGCGCGGATGTTGCCGAAGGCGTGACCATGCCGATCGAAGAGTTGGCAGGCGAAGCCGGCTCCTTTTCGCTGGACTATGAATTGAACCTCGGCGACGATCCGGACGCGCTGGTTCTGCTGCACACGCTTTTGCCGCCCGAACTGCCCTCCGCGCTCAGTCCCGGCCAGCTCGCACAATTGGCCGAAGTGCTGCAATATCTTCACATGCGCATCCGCGGACTGATCGAATCGGTCCATGCAAAACCCAAGTCCGATCACGTGACACTCGATATGCGGCAGTGGCAAAACCTGATCGATATCCAAGACCGGCTGGCGAATTATCTGCACACCATCGGCGAACCGCTGGAGTGAGAAGGAAGAATTATTCGTCGGCTGTGAGCTATTACCGCTGCTTGCGGTATTTTTGCCAGGAACATAATGATCAGGCCCAATCCGGCGGTAAACAGCAATACCAGCGTGCTTGGTTCGGGCACGGAATCCATCGCGGTCTGGCCAATCGGCGATTCGCCCGTTCCCGTTATCGACTTAAGCACGAGTTTCGAGCCCGATCCAAGGCTGAGCGTGCCAGGATTGATGGAAGTGACCGTTAAGGGAGTGCCGGAAAGGGTGGAATTATCCACGGACAAGACGCCCGAGTTGTTCAGTATGAGAGTGCTTGAAGCAGCCGTAGTGCTGTTTAATGATCCCAGGTTGAAAGTGTCATTTGGAATTGCAATTGTGCCTGTTCCAGCAAGTGTTAACGTGCCAGCGGAAAGAGTGCCGGCATTAAAGGTGGTTGCGCCGTTATAGGTATTCACGCCCGCTAAAGTTAAGCTGCCGGCATTTACAGTCGATCCGCCGGTGTATGTCATTGTTGAACCGAGGTTGATGGAGTTGAGTGTAGTTGCTGTCGCTGTGGCTGTTCCAGAAAGAATGATACATCCAGTATTAGAGCCAGGCGTGTTTACAGAAACAATGCTTCCACCGAGATCGGCCAACATTGCGCCGCCGGCTTTTATCGTTGCACCTCCAGATATCATAGTTGCGCCGGTATAGGTATTCGAATTTATTGATAAACTTAATGTGCCGGCACTCGACTTGGTTAAATTTCCTGATGAGACGGCAGTGAGAGTGGCACTTGAATTTAGTACTGTGGCGCTAGAAAGTTGTAGCCTAGCTCCATTTATTGTGGAACTATTATAATTATGGAGAGCTAAGGTACCACCAGATAGCGTGCTAGTTCCATAAAAATAATACATGACTGGAGTATTAGTTGTGGCATAAAAAGGGTAATAATATATATAACTTTTTGCGTTTACAGGACTAACCAGTAATACTCCGTTTGAAAAAATCGCTGCCGCCGCGATTGCCAGAAACAAGCCCCATTGCGCAAAACCGCTGCGCACTGTCTTGAGAAACATGATACCTACCCTAGTTTTTCTCACCCCGGGGATAAAATCAGACCTCCAGTCAAGTCGTCATTATTTCAGTTCAAATAATATATGTCAATACCCCTCTGTGAATGGGGGCTTCTGATTAGGTGCATATAGAGAATAAAGACTGCCGGTTGCAGGGAAAATGCCTGCTAACAGAGATCCTTCGCTACGCTCAGGATGATGTCTGTTTAGCGCTGGATCACCACGCGCGAGCCGATCGAAAGAATGCCGAACAGATCGTCGATGTCGCGATCGCCCAGGCAGATGGTGCCGCGGCTGTCGTCGCGGCCGACGTTTTGCGGATCGATTGTGCCGTGCACCCCGACGTTTTCGCTTAAGCCGATCCAGAATTTTCCCAGGGGATTGCGCGGATCGCCGCCGGAAACCGTCACGCCGTCGGGACCGCGATACGCGGGATAAAGAGTCTTTTCCAAGACGGTGTAAGTGCCTTCCAACTTGGGCTGGTCGCAGCCTACGCCGATGGCAAATCGCCCGGCATAACGGCCTTGAACCATGAGCGTCAGTTCGTGCTTCTCCAGGTGGATCAGGGCACTGAACGGGCCGCGCACAACCTTCAGTTCCCGGCCCGGTTCCAGATGATACGGATCGCGAATGCCGTTGATGCGGGCCAGCAGCGTGGCAGGCACATTGTACTTCTGGGCAATCTGATCGAGCGTCTCGCCCGGCTGCACAATGTACGGCGGCTCTAAAAGGTGTTTGCGCGAATAGATCACCGTGCCGGCCAGTCGGTCGAGTAGCTCCGTGACTTGTGCGGCCTGCGCCTGGGGCAGATCGGGACTATCGTACAAAGAACTAAGCACTGAATGGGCCTCGGCGAGCCGGCCTTCTTCTAATTTCTTTTGTACGGCATCTATAAAGGCCAGGAATTTGTTCTGGAAATTGCCGTCGGATAATGATCCGGCAAGAGACGTCGCCCCGGGCAAGGACGCGGCGGCCGACGACGATGAAGGATAAGTTGCCGCCGGAACTTGATTGGATGTGCCGCTGCTTAAAAGACTCGGCGGCCCAGCGGCCAACGTGCCAGGCTGAGTTGCGTTGGCTGAACTGGCCGCAGCGGGAGGAGCGATCAGCGTCGCTCCGCTGGGATTCGCGGCAGGCGCAAGACCGGCAGTCGTAGCGGCAACCATTGATCCGCCGGGAGCGGGATCCGCAGTGGGATTGGCGGAATATCCGGACGCGCTGCCGTTGCCGAACAATGCCGAGGGATTGTTTGTCATGCCGCTGGGGGTTTCCCCGGGCGTCTGCGATGATGATGAACCAAGGCCGGGGATCTGCACTGTAGGCGGAGTAGTATACGGCGGCACGTTATCCAAAGTAGATGGCTCTGGCTTTTGCCATACCGAAACATAAACTCCATAACCTACTGCCGCCATTACTCCCATGACCACCAAGGTCTTCAGCGTGTCCATGTCCGTCCTCCTTGACGGGCTTTTTGACTAATATGTCGAGATAAGGGAGCGAATCATACGAAACACCCGGAAAAAAAGCTATGCCGAATTATTAGGGGATAGGGATTAGAGGATAGGGGATAGGGATGAAGTATTCTGAGGGCTTAAAAAAAGCGCTTGTGGCTTCACAATTCGCTTATCGCATGGTTTTTAATTTTTTCTATTTTCACAATTTATCGTCTGTTTAATTCATCATGCTAGCATTGCTATCGCCGCGGAGCGTGGGAACAAGACGACTAAAATCGCGACCACTGGTCGCGGCTTTACAGAATCCTCTATCCCCCTATTCTCTATCCTCTATCCCCTTTTTCTTTCCTTCCCGTAGTCGGGCGCGGATTTTTTCCAGCCTTTGCACCAGTTCGTTTTCAAAGCCGCGATCCGTGGGGCGATAGTATTCCCGCTCCACGCCCAGGTAATCCTGGGCAGCGATGGCGTCTGGGTGGTCGTGGGCGTATTGGTAGTCTTTGCCGTGCCCAAAACGCTTGGCACCGGGATAGTTGGCATCGCGCAGATGGACCGGCACGGGCAGCAGACGTCCTTCGCGCACGTCGGAGCGGGCTTCGCCGATGCCTGTGGTGGCCGCATTTGATTTTGGCGCACAGGCCAGATAAGTGACTGCTTGGGCGAGATTCAACTGGCATTCGGGCAGCCCGACCAGTTCGCAGGCCTGGGCCGCGGCAACGGCCAGGGGCAAGGCGTCCGGATCGGCATTGCCCACGTCTTCGCTGGCCAAAATTACCAGACGCCGGGCGAGGAAGCGCACGTCTTCGCCGCCTTCGAGCATGCGCGCGAGCCAATACAAGGCGGCGTCGGGATCGCTGCCGCGGATGCTTTTTATGAGTGCGCTGATGGAATCGTAATGCGCATCGCCCTGGCGGTCGTATTGCACGGCCTTGCGCTGCACCGATTCCTCGGCCAGTTGCCGGGTGAACTCGATGGGACCTGGGCCGCTGGAAAGCACGCCCACTTCCAGCGCCGAAAGGGCACGGCGCGCATCGCCGTCGCTGACTTCGGCCAGAAATTCCAGGGCGTCGTCGTGAAGATGGATTTGATATTGTCCCAGCCCGCGCTGGGCATCGGCAATCGCGCGGAGCAGCAAAGTCTTAATGTCGTCAATCGATAGCGGCTGAAATTGAAAAATCCGACTGCGGCTGACCAGCGGACTATTGATGGTGAAAAAAGGATTTTCCGTGGTCGCGCCCACCAGGATCACAATGCCTTCTTCCACGCCGGGCAAAAGCACGTCTTGCTGGGCCTTGTTAAAGCGATGGATTTCGTCGATGAAAAGCAGCGTGCGCTGGCCCTGGGCCGAGAGGCGATCGTAAGCGGCGGCGAGGATTTCCCGCAGTTCCTTTACGCCGGCCGCCACGGCGGAAATCTGCTGAAAGTGGCTGCGGCTTTCCCGGGCCAAGAGCCGGGCGAGCGTGGTCTTGCCCGTGCCCGGCGGGCCGTAGAAAATCACCGAACCGAGTCGATCGGCGGCCAATAATCGGCGGAGCAGCTTTCCCTCGCCGAGAAAGTGGCGCTGGCCGACGAACTCGTCCAGCGTTACCGGCCGCATGCGCAGCAAGGGGTTGCGCTTCGCGCCGATGTGCCGCTTCGCTTTCCTCGAATAAGGACATACTGGAAAACCTTTTATCACTGCGTCATGGTAGTCTTACACCGGGCAAGTGTGGCAGGTCCCTGAGTGAAGCGAAGGGCGTGGTTTGGCCGTCCACCACGCCCTTCGTTCCTCAGGGCGTGCCACCCAAATTGGTCAACTTGTTTTTATGCGTCCTTACTCCGGGCTCAAGTGTCCCGGTTAAACATTCTTTATCAATATTCAGGTTCCAATAGGCCGCCGTTGGGAAGCAAGTCTCTAAGCGGACATTCATGGCATTTGGGTTTTGATTTTCGGCAATAATGCTTGCCCAGATGCACCAGTAAGGCATGATATTCATTATACAATTGCTCGTCGGCGGGTAGAGTAGACTGGCAATAATCTTGGATTTGATGGTAATCGGCGTCAAAGCCGGTCCAGCCGTGCCGGGCAAAAATACGATGGGTGTAGGCGTCGACCACAAACACCGGCAATCCTCCGGCGTAAAGCAAGATGGAATCGGCCGTTTCCGGTCCGATGCCGCTGATGGTCAAAAGCTCGTTGCGCAGCGTTTGTAAGTCGGTCTGAAACATGGCCTCCAGCGAGCCGTGGTAACGCTTTACGATGTACTCCAAGAGATTGCGCAGGCGGCGGGCCTTAACGCGGAAGTAGCCGGCCGGACGCAGGAGCTCTTCAAGTTCTTCGATGGGTACGTTATAAAGGGCGTGAGGTTCCAAAAGATCGGCCTGGCAAAGGTTGGCGATGGCCTTCTCCACATTCTGCCAATTGGTGTTTTGCGTCAGAACGGCCCCGACCATTACCTCGAAAGGCGATTGGCCCGGCCACCAATGCTGCGGACCAAAGGCCTTTAGTAGTTTATCGTAAACTGGGAGCAATACGCTGGACATGCAAGGATTCAGGGTTCAGGATTCAGGATTAAAAACCAAAGTAATTACTTAACGCTGAATCCTGTTTAAAAAAAGCCATTTACAACTATTATGAACGCCATCATCTTAGTCATTTTTGTTGGATTCGGGTAGCCAGGTGACTCTGAGCAAGCTTCTGCAATTTGAAATTTGCATTTTGCAATTTACCATTTGAAATCGTTAAGTTTTTTAATATTTCCGAAAACGAACGAGATTGCCAAGTATGTCGGATCAAACCATCCATAGTCAATTTTTTCTTCGTGCGGAAAATTACTGGGTGCAGTCGCGGCGGCCCATAGTAAGCCTGGTCTTTATCGCCCCACTACTGTTGATTTACGAGGCGGGCGTATTGATCTGGGGCGTCCAAAACGGGGCCTATGCCTGGATGCAGCAATTCCTCGACCGGTTGGGTTTCAGTCAACATCTACTGCTGCCGCTGTTAACGGTATGTATTTTGGGGGCCTGGCACTATCTGACGCACGAGCCATGGCGTTTTTCCCCCAGCGTCCTCTGGCCCATGGTTGTCGAATGCCTCTTGTTGGCTATATGCTTGCGGGTAGTTGCGGTTTTACAGAGCTCATTATTTTTTGCGGTTGGGGAAACAGTTGAAGCGAATATCTCCGCCAAATTGGTGGTGTATTTAGGGGCCGGAATTTATGAAGAACTGTTGTTTCGGTTGATGCTGCTTTCGGCAATAGTGTGGCTGATCCGGCAATGGTGGAGTGCGCAAAAACCCAGTATGGTGCTAGCGGTGCTGGTAAGTAGTCTAGTGTTCGCTGTTGCTCATTACGTAGGCCATGCAGGCGACACATTTTATTGGTTCAGTTTTTTGTTTCGCTTCGTGGCCGGTGTTTTTTTCTCTATCTTGTTTATCTATCGAGGGTTTGGCATCGCTGCGGGCACACATGCCGTCTATGATATTCTGGTGGGATTGTTTTAGAGAAGTTGTCAGTAATCAGTTGTAAGTAATCAGTTATTAACGATCAGAAACAACGACGAAGCACGAATGACGAAACTATAAAAATTTCCTAAAGCTGCAATTGGTAATGGTTCATCATTATTAGTGCATTGTCATTTTATATTTCTTTTGGGTATGTTTTTTGCGGGGCCACCCTGAATCCACCACCATAAAACGCAAAAATTGCCTGCGCGGAACAAGTGGTTTAACTTTTGTCAAGATGATCTTGCGGGAAAATTATTTTTGGCAAAGCGCCCTTTATTCGAGGAAGATTCTTTAATTATAATCAGGGTATCTGCCGCACGGAAAAATATTAATCACGAGGCCTTAAAGAAGAGAAGGAGTTATCGCCTTGCTCACCGTAAGACCTAAAATTGCCGAGTTAATTTTTCGCGTCTACGGTCGGCCGTTGCATCCTGAACTTTTTCAGGTTCTTTGCACCCGTACCGTTAATCGCGGCGATTATCAAGCCCGGATTGATATCACCAGCACGGGCCACGTGGTGACCTGGCGTTATGCGGGACTGACGCTGACCGAAGTGGCCACCTCGGCGCAGAATCCCTTGCCTACGCGACGGCGGCTGATGTTTCATCGGCTCCGCGGCCAAATGAGCGACTATGTGAACTGCCGCGGCGGGGCCTGCTACATGATGAATTTCCAGCTCGAATCCGTGGAACCGGAAGTTTTTTGGACCTATCAACAAGAACTCACCCTGGACGGATTGCGCCAAGGCATGTTGCACCGCTTCGATTCCAGCGGACGGATAGCCTTAGGCGCACTAAGCTATATTAATATCGAAACCCGCAGCCGGCAATTGCTGATCCAGGCCTTCCACACCTTCCCCGACGATTACGCCATCGTGAAAACGCAATCCTTGTTCAAGCTGCCCTAGACTTGTGCCGGGCATAATTCTTGATACACCGATTCCACGACTTGGGCGTCGATTTGTTGGAGATTCTGGCCGGCGCCGGCCAAGAGAGAAAGATCGGCCAGTTGCGAAACGCGGCGGGGAATGCCCTGGGCCAGTTCGTGCAGTCGGGCGACCGCCTGTGGGGAAAAGACCGGAGATTTTTGCCCGGCCGCAGTAAGAGAGTACTTTAAAAAATTCGCCGTATCCAAGGGCTCCCAAGGCTCCAGATCGATGCGCAATTCGATCAGTTCGAGCAGTTGTTCACCCAGGCGTCGCATTTTTTCCTGCCGGCCGGCGAGGATCATTGTCAGCCGTGTTTCGCCCAAGCCGTCGTGCCGAGCAAGCCGGGTGACTTGAGTAAGCACGTCTTCATGTGCGCTATCGGCATCGTCCAGGAGAATCACGGTATGCAATTGCTGGTAATGAAATTCCGCCAGCCGATCAATAATCATACGCCAAAGTTCGGCCTTTGCGATGGAACTGTGCGGATTTAGTTTTAAACCTGCTGCCAGCAACCAAAGTATCTCGGCTGGCTCTACGCCGAACAGATTGATCTTCACCACGGGCAGACCGCGACGATTGACCTGTCCGGCAAAGAGCTCCAGTAACAAAGACTTGCCGCTGCCCGAGGGACCCATTAATAATCCCATTCGGCGATGGTTATCGACCAGAAAATGCATTCGGGCAAGCGCCTCCTCGTGGGTTGGACTCTTTTGGAGAAATTGCCAGACCAGTGCGCCGCGAAACGGCGACTCTCGCAAACCCCAATGCGATTGGTACATCGATTTCGGCCTCCTTGCCGTATAATGAGCCGAACTTTGGGCAATCGGGGAAGAATGGGGAAAATGAAAACCGGTATATATTACATTACCCTACTTCTTCCCGTATCACTTCTCTCTTCGGTACAATCGTTAACGAACTTGACGGGTATTGGTCCCCTAAATCCGAAACTAATTCCAGCCACTCACCATTCTTCATGCTGCACTCTCCAATATCATGGCTGATCGCTATTTTGTGGAAAAACTGATCATTGGCGACAAGGCGTCTTTGACCGGTTCTGAAGCCCATCACTTGATAAACGTGATGCGGGCAAGGCGTGGCGCCAGGGTGGTTTTATTCGACGGCAGCGGGGCCGAGTTCCCGGCCAGCGTGGAAACGTTTGGAATTAATCATGTGGAACTGAATGTATTTGGCCGAGAGGAAGTCGATCGGGAATTGCCCTTTGTGCTCAGCCTCGGCGTGGCTTTGCCCAAGGGCCAGCGGCAAAAATGGCTGGTGGAAAAGGCCGTGGAATTGGGCGTGGGCGGAATCGTGCCGCTTAAGACCGCTCGGGCGGTCGCCCAGCCGGTTCAACAGGCGCTTGAGCGACTGCATCGCGCGGTGATCGAGGCCTCGAAACAATGCGGGCGCAATCGACTGATGGAAATTGCCGAACCGCTCGACTGGGATACTTTCGTGGCCGAGACCCGGCAGGAGCCTTTACGGCTGCTGGCACATCCACAGGATTCCTCACAAGGCATAAAAGCGTTGCGAGCCAAGGAATTTCCTCAGCGCGTGTTTTTAGCAGTTGGTCCAGAAGGCGGTTTTACCGATGAAGAAGTGGCCCTGGCCGTTGCGGCCGGTTGGCGCACGGTGAATCTCGGTCCGCGCATTCTACGTGTCGAGACCGCCGCGTTGTTTTTGACAGCGATGGTGTTGGGATGTATAAATGAGTAATTAGTTATTTATTAATCAGAGGTGAATCATGCCGGTGTTATGCTCACGATTGATGCTTTGTGCTTTGTGTCTGGGTGTTATGTTATGTGGCAGCGGCTTGGCGGCGGAGTTTTCGCTGAACAGAGGAACGCTCAGTTGCGACAACCGCCCGATATTGAAGAATATTCCTCGGGGCTTTGCCTTGGTGGACGATCCCACGGGCGCGGGCGTTTTTTTGCGGTTTACGGCCGGCAATATGAGTTCCTTCCAGCAAACCCAGTTGGGCATAATCGAGGGTCTGCGGCGTTTTACCAGTGCACACCGCTACGAGCCTTTTTGGATGAATCCTCTGACTGGAAAGACGGCAGCCGAGGTGAAACCTGAAACGCAATGGCTCATGGCAGAGACCGAATTGGGCGACATAGTGCAGCTTGTGCCGCTCTTGGACAATGTGTTTCGCTTCTCTCTTGGCGGCAGTCCAACGGGTTTAGTCTTGACTGGCGAGACCAACGATCCGTTTACGATTGGCAAAGGCGGCGTGGCGGTGTTTGTTTCGGTGGGGCGGGATCCATACAAGATGGCCGCTGCCGGGGCCCGCGCGGTGATCAAGCGCTTGGGCACGGGCAAACTGCGCAGCGAAAAACCCGTGCCCGATTTCGCCGATTATTTTGGCTGGTGCACTTGGGATGCGTTCTATCGCGAGGTTTCGGCCGACAAGGTGCGCAGCGGACTGGAATCGTTCGTTGCCGGCGGCGTGGAGCCGCGCTTTATGATTCTCGACGACGGCTGGCAGGATTATAAACGTATGCCCACGGGCGAGGAGCGCCTGGTGTCGTTAGGGGCTAACCGGCGTTTTGGCGGCGATCTGACGCCGACCGTCCGGTTGGCAAAGGAGCAGTTCAAAATCCGCTTTTTTATCGTCTGGCAGACGCTCAACGGCTATTGGGGCGGCGTGGATGGAAAATCGTTTCCCGAATACGACGTGCGCGACGTGCCCCGGCTGTTCGGGCCGGGAATCATGAGCCAAATGCCGGAGATGAATGTGAAACACTGGGGGCCCCTGGTCGGCGTTGTTTCGGCCGAAAAAAGCGGCAAGTTCCTCAGCGATTATCACCAGCGCATGAAGGCCCAGGGCGTGGATGGCGTGAAAGTCGACAGCCAGGCGTTAATCGAAGGCGTGGCCCTGGGCCAAGGCGGCCGAGTCGCCCTCAGCCATGCCTATCGCGTAGCCTTGGAGGAATCAGTGGTTGCTAATTTCAACGGCCGGCTGATCAATTGCATGTCTAACGGCATGGAAACCTACTATGATGCGCCGCAATCCACCCTGATTCGCACCTCGATTGACTTCTGGCCGCGCCGGCCCGAAACCCACGGATTACACATTTATTGCAATGCCCTGATGGGCGTATGGTTCGGCGAGTTCATGCAGCCCGACTGGGATATGTTCCAGTCCGGGCACCAGATGGGTTCGTTTCACGCCGCCGGCCGAGCCGTGTCGGGCGGGCCGGTTTATGTGTCGGATAAACCTGACGCACACGATTTCAAACTACTGAAAAAACTGGTCCTTTCCGACGGCAGCGTGCTGCGCGCGGACAACATCGGCCGGCCCACGCGCGATTGCCTGTTTGCCGACGTGCTGCACGAACCGGTGCTGCTAAAGGTTTTTAACTACAATCGCGATTGCGCGGTGATCGGCGTGTTTAACGCCAACTATCACCCGGCCGAGGATGCACGTGTGACCATTGCCGGTACGGTTTCGCCCTCGGACGCGCCCGATCTGGCCGGTGAGGAGTTTGTCGCCTTTGCCCACCAGGCCAACCGCGTCTGGCGATGCAAGCTCACAGACCGCGAACCAATAAAACTCGCCGAAGGCGACTGGGAGATCGTTTCGTTTGCGCCAATCGACCGCGGCGTGGCCGTGCTGGGTTTGGCCGACAAACTCAACAGCACCGGCGCCGTGACTGAAAAAATCTGGACCGACGAAGGGGCCTGCAAGGTTACGCTGCGAGACGGCGGCGAATTTATCGCCTGGACCGAGAAATCACCAAAGGCTGTCGAAGCTGGCAGCAAGGCGGTGGAATTCAACTATGATGCGTCCACCGGCCGCCTGTCGGTCACGCTGCCCGCAACCGGGCCACAGACGATCACACTGCGCTGGTGAACCGCTAAAGGGATGCGGATCGACCTTCACCCACTATCTTTTACGTCTTTTAGGTCGCTTTGGGGGGCTTGCTCGATCCTTATATGGTAATACAATGTATTATTAAGGCTCGTGTTCTCCCGCTGCCCTGGAACAAATGTCCGCTCGCCTGCGGCTCGCGGCTAAACTGAAAACTGAGAACTGTAAACTGAAAACTGTAAACTGGTGTTTCGATGTCGCCCAAGAAGAAACAAGAAATCGTCACCTTCAAAGTTGATCAACCGCTGTGGAACGCCATGCGGGGCATTGACAATCGCTCGGAGTTTATCCGCTCGGCAATTTTGAGCGCCTTGGATAGCGTTTGCCCATTGTGCAAAGGCTCGGGCATCCTCACGCCCGACGAGCGCAGACATTGGCAAACCTTTGCCAAGGATCATGCCCTGGAAGAATGCACGGATTGCCATGCAGTGCATCTGGTGTGCGTGGCGCGGAGCGATATAGGCAAGCGGTCTGGGAAGAGAAAGGGTCGGCCATGATGCGGTGGATGATCGTGGCGATAATGATTGCCGTGCTTACCGCGGCCAAGGCGATCGCCTCAGAGCCGGTGCAGGCGATTGCCGGCATTCCGCCGGCGGCTTATCTGGTGGAACGCATCGGCGGCCAGTGGATTCGCGTGGAAACGCTCATCCAGCCCGGCCAGGATCCGCACACCTTCGAGCCCAGGCCAAGACAAATCCAGTCCCTGGAAAAGGCAAAGTTGTTTTTCAAGGTGGGCCTGCCTTTTGAGGATCAACTGCTGGAGAAAATTCGCGGCACACAGCCTGGACTGGTCGTGGTGGATACTACAAAAGGCATCGAAAAACGACACCTGTCGGTTGCCCGCGCCGCGGATGAAGGCAAAGGCGACGATTGGCATGCGCACGGTGATTCGCCGACCGGACTGGATCCCCACGTATGGCTTTCGCCGCCACTGTTGAAAGTGCAAGCGGCAAATGTTGCCGCGGCCTTGGAAAAGATCGATCACGATCATGCGGGTTTTTTTAAGGCAAATCTTTCCGGCTTGCAGCAAGAACTGGATGCCCTGGACGCGAAAATCCGCTTGGCGCTCAAGCCGTATGCGGGACGCACGTTTTATGTATATCATCCGGCATTCGGCTATTTTGGCGATTGTTACCAGCTAAAGCAGGAAGCGGTCGAAACCGACGGCAAACAGCCCTCGCCCGGCCAACTTCGACGCCTGATTCAAAAAGCCAAGGCCGACGGCACAAAGGTCATTTTCGTCCAGCCGCAATTCGATCAGCATAGCGCACAGACCGTTGCCGATGCCATAGGCGGCCGCATCGTGTCATTAAATGATATGGACAAGAATGTAATTGCCAACTTGCAAGATATGGCCGGTAAAATGGAAAAGGCATTTGATGAAACCAATCGGGAAAAGTAATACATAGTTTTCTTGTTCCCATGCTGGAGCGAGGTTTGTGGCGGAGCGTGGGAACGAGGTTTGTGGCGGAGTAAAAACCATGACAGCCGAGCCTGTTGTTTCACTGCGTGACGTATCTTTTTCCTACGGCAATGTGCCGGTGTTGGAGAAAGTGAGTTTCGAGGTAGGCCCCTGCGAAGCGGTGTGCATCGTGGGGCCCAACGGCGGTGGAAAAACCACGCTGGTAAAACTGATCCTGGGGCTGCTGACGCCCGATGCCGGCGAGATTCGCGTGTTTGGTCGTGCGCCGTGGCAGGCCCGATTGAACGTGGGTTATATGCCGCAGCACGTGCTTTTTGATCCGCAATTTCCGGTCACGGTAATGGACATTGTGTTGATGGGGCGACTGGGCCAAGGGGGATTGAGGGGTTTTTGGGGATGGCCCAAGCGCGTGGACCGTCTTGCAGCCTTGGAGGTTTTGCGCCAGGTTGACATGGCGGAGTTTTGCCGGCGGCCGTTTGCTTCGCTTTCCGGCGGCCAGCGCCAGCGCGTGCTGGTGGCCCGGGCGCTTTGCAGCCGACCGGATTTGCTGCTCCTGGACGAGCCTACCACGAACGTCGATACGCTGGTCGAAGCCCGGCTCTGGGATTTGCTCCGCGAATTGAACCAGCGCATGACCATCCTCATGGTCACGCACGATCTAGGATTCGTATCGAATCTGGTGGAGAAGGTAATTTGCGTTAATCGCCGGGTAGTGGTGCATCCTACCCGGCAAGTGACCGGCGAGATGATCAGCGACATCTACGGCAGCGAGGTACGCATGGTCCGGCACGGTGACCATCTGGCAATGGAACATAAACATGAGTGAATTTTTTGAAGCCCTTTGCGATCCGAATATTCCTTTTGTTCGCTACGCCATGCTGGTGGGCGTGCTTTCCAGCATTTCGCTGGGTATAGTGGGCTCGTACGTGGTGACGCGGCGAATTACCTACATCGCGGCCGCCATCGCGCATTGCGTGCTGGGCGGCATCGGCGCGGCGATTTATCTGGACAAGGTTATCGGCTGGACCTGGTGCGATCCGATCTACGGGGCAGCGGCGGCGGCGATCATCTCGGCGCTGATTATCGGCCTGGTCAGTTTATACGCCAAGCAGCGGGAAGATACCGTGATCAGCGCGGTGTGGGCGATTGGCATGGCCGTGGGCCTGGTGTTTCTCGCCAAAATTCCCGGCTTTGTCGATCCGATGAGTTATCTGTTCGGAAACATCCTGCTGATCTCCAGTCGCGATCTGTGGCTGGTGGCGGGCATGGATCTGCTGGTGGCGGCAGTGGGCGTGGGCTTTTATCACAAGTTTCTGGCCCTCTGCTTTGATGAAGAATTCGCCGCCTTGCGCGGCGTGCGGGCCAAGGCGTTTTATTTGCTGCTTTTGTGCCTCACGGCCCTGACCGTGGTGCTCTTGGTGCGCGTGGTGGGCATTGTGCTGGTGATCGCGCTGTTGACCCTTCCGCCGGCAGTGGCGGGCTATTTTTCCCGGCAATTATGGCAGATGATGCTGCTGGCCATAATTTTCTGCGCGGCAGTAGTCGCCGCGGGAATCGCCGTGAGCTATCCGATCGATCTGCCCAGCGGACCGGTGATCATCCTCCTGGCGGGAAGCGCATATCTGGCGGTTGCGATCCTCAGTCGGCTGGTTCGGGCCTTTGGCCGATTAGCCAAGTAGGGCCGCGACTACGCTAATTTGGTGCGTAAATTAAAGTATATAGTACGGAGTTAGGCGACTGTAAGCATCATTTTAGAATAGATGTGATACTACGATTTTCCCCGTTTGAGCATTTCGCTTAAATGCACGGCGATGCAGTCGGCCAGGGCGTCGGGGTTGTAGCCGCCTTCGAGCACGCTGATCACGCGGCCGTTGGCATAAGTATCGGCCACGTCCAGCACGGCGTTGGTTAGCGGAATGAAGTCTTCGGTTTCCAGGCCCAGATTGCCCACCGGATCCAGGCGGTGGGCGTCAAAGCCGGCGCTGATCAGCACCAACTGCGGCTTGATTTTGGCGGCAATAATTTCCAAGTTGTCGGAGAAGCGTGTTAAATAATTCTTACGCGACGTGCCGAAAACTACGGGCAGATTCAGCGTGGTGCCCAGGCCCGGTCCGCCGCCGGTCTCGTCCTCGTCGCCGGTGCCGGGATAAAACGGCCAGCGGTGGATGGAAAGGAAGCCGACTTGCGGATCTTCCCAAAAAGCGGCCTGCGTGCCGTTGCCGTGATGGATGTCCCAGTCGACGATCAGCACCCGGCTGAGTCCCAAATCGTCGATGGCCATGCGGGCGGCCACGGCGATGTTGTTGAAAATGCAGAAGCCCATGGCGTGGTTGGCCATGGCATGATGGCCGGGCGGGCGCACTAAACATAATGCCTGGGTGTCTTCGCCGCGCACGATCCGCTCGGCGGCATCGCAAACGCAGCCCGCGGCCAGCAGGGCCACGTCGTAACTGGCGGGGCTGACGATGGTGTCGGCCTCGATATGCCCGCCGCCCGACTTGGCGTAGGCCCAGATCTCGTCGATATATGCGGGTGAATGAATGCGAGCCAGGCGCTGCCGAGAAACCGGCTGGAATTCCGGCTTGCCGGCATTTTGCCAGCAGACCGGCCTTTTGCAGGCGCTCGGGAATCGCCCGGATGCGATTGGCACACTCCGGATGAGTGCCCGTGTCATGGTCTAAAAAGCGAGGGTCGGTGTAAAGTAAAGTCATAGGCGAACTTAAAAAGCGATGAATCAGGCGGTAGGGCAGGAATACACTGAAAATAACGATTTTCTTTAAACGACTCAACCTGGAATGTCTGATTTTCCCCCTTTGCCCAGCCCAACTTGACAGGGCTCATCGATCGTTGGTAGCCTATATAAGATCTCTATTTTCTCAGCCTGGTTAGAAATAATCCCACTACTAAAAATATGGGTTCCCACAAGAGTCTTTTTTCGCAAAGTCGTCAGTTGTTTTGGGTTTTTTTTCTTTCCTCAATACTACTATTGGGTGGGGTGCTATCTGGTCATGTTTTCGCCCAGGGCGATGAGGCAGCGACGAGAATCACCGGGGCCGAGGACCCGATCGACCAAAAACAGAAACAGAATCTGGCTTCCATAAATTCAATCCTCCGCGCAGGCAACTTTAGCAACGACCAGCAGAAAGATGACTTTGATAAATATTACAATACTTATGCGTTTCCTCGCTGGACCCAGCAAAACGCTCTTGGCAAGCCGTTATCCGAATATCACAAGGAGCTTTCAAGCCATTTGCGGCAGGCCAAAAGCGGTCAGGTCCACGATCATCTTAACGAGTTGGCGCTGGCTTACATGAATAAGCTGGCAAAGAGCAATAAGTACCATCCGGTGGTGCGCTATAACGCCATGCTGACTATCGGCGAACTAAATTCCGTGGAAAGCACCTCACAATCCCCGCCCTTAGCGGACGCCTTACCGGTTCTGCTAGCAGCGGTAAATGATGCCAATCAGATCGAGCCGGTGAAGATCGCGGCCTTGATCGGCATCAATCGTCAGGTATCGCCGCCGGGATTGAATAATCCGCAACTTCAGAAGGATGTGCTTACGGCGATGCTCAAAGTAGCGGTCGTCGCCAGGTCGGCCGAAGACGCTACTCCCGGCCAGCAATGGATGCGCATGCAGGCCATCGAGATTCTCGGCCTCTTAGGCGTGTTGGGCAATAACAATCAGGTGGTGCAAGTGCTGGCGGGAGCTATTAGCGACTCCAAGGCCACTTTTTCCGTTCGTTGTGCCGCCGCCGAAGCCTTGGGAAAACTGAAACTTGCCGAGGCGAGCGGATTAAACGCCGCCAGTTTGGCAAAAACGTTGGGGAAACTGATGCTCGACGCTTGCAGTGCGGAATTAAAAAGCGTCAAGGAAACCGGCACGCCCGTCTCTCGACGCCGCATGAAAACCCGGTTGAGTGCGGCAATGGAAGGCTTAGAAGGGCTGAAACCACTGGCTAAAGATCAGGCGCAGATGGAGGAACTCCAGAAAATTCTTGACGATCTGTTGAAGGATCTGGATAATAGCAGACTCGCGGATGCAGAACTGCAAAAAACAGCGGAAGGCTGCCAGGCCAAATTAAAGGCCTGGGTGGAAAAGAGGCCGTGATCTCAGCCCCCGAATATCAATAAAAACATACACTCCCGCCTTGGCAAAAGGATTTGCCTATCGTGTGGCTTTACCTCAAGCGCACTGCCGAATGTGTGATCATCACCCTGGGACTGCTGGCGGTTCCGCTGATCACTGGCTGCCACGGTTTAAGCAGCGGGGAATTTCCCGATCTGGCCTTGGCTCCCCACGATACAAAAGTGGCTAACAAAGAGGCGGCGCGGTCTGAGGCGTCTGCACAGTCTGCTTCTAAGGCCATTTCCGCGGCCGATCGCGCGGTGCTGGCCCGCAGCGTGGATAAAGATCCCAAAGGCCGGGGCCGCTCGGTGTGGATCCATGCCGTGGAACCCACGGCCGAATTTCGCTGGCGATATCCGAACCTGGAGGAAATCATAGCCAGACCGACCGAGCACCAGCCGGATTTTCCAGCCTTATTGGCCGACAATGATCCCATCGTAGCGGCAAATGCCGCTATTGTCTTGGGCCGCGGCGGCAACAATCGCGCAAAGGAGCGCTTGGTAGAGGCTGCGCGATCGCCCGAGCTTCCCTTGCCCATGCGCTCAGCGGCCGTAGAGGCCTTGGCTAATCTGCGAGATTCGCAGACCGCGGAATCGCTGCGGGAGCTGCTAAAACAATACGGTCGAACGGGGAAAGAGAAAAAAACGCCTTACATCCCCGAATTGCACGCCGAGTTGATCCGCGGTTTGGCAAAACATGTGGAAGCAAACAGCGATTCGTGCTTCATCGAGGCCTTGCGAAGCCCTGATGCCAATGTGCGTTTGGAGGCCTTGAAGGCCTGGAGGGCGTGCAAGCAAAGCGCGTTGCCGGTCGAGGCCCTTGATCTGCGAACCGACGGCGATTATCGCCTGCGGGCTGCGGCCTTGGAGGCGATTGCCTCGAAGCGGCATCCTCAGGCCATGGAGTATCTTCGCGCCGCGCTGTTGGACAACGACATGCGCGTGCGATACGCCGCTATTGCCGGGCTGGGAATTTTGGGCGGCAACGAAGCCCTGGCAAAGCTGCAAAAATTAGCGAAAGATCCCCATGAGTCGATCCGCGTCCAGGCCGTTGGCGCGCTCAGCGCGGCAAAGGCGGAACAAGCGGTGCTCGAAGCCGCCGGCAACGAATCCTGGCGCGTGCGGCAAAAAGTAGCCGAGGCGCTGGCCTTGTTCCCCGATCGGGACGCGGCAGCCGCGGCCGATCGTCTGTTGGAGGATTTTAGCGCTGAAGTTCAACACGCAACAGTGCAAGCCCTGGATGCCTGGCCGCTGGAGCGATCGGGACCGATCCTGCTTACGGCGATGACCAAGTCGGCCTTTGTCACGCGCAAAGCCGCCGCCGCGCACTTGACCGCTAAATGGGCGCCGGCCGCGGAATTTCCGGTCGAAGGTCCGCAGGAACGCCGGGCCGAAGTGCTGAAAAAGTTGCGTCAACTATTTCACGATCAATTCAATGTGGGTTTGGCGGCGTCATTCTCACAAGCAGCCGGGGTGCAAGAGAACGTCAAAAAAGCCTCCGCGACGGAAGTGGCCGAAGTGGAACGGCTCATTCAACAAGGAAACTTCAAAGCACTCGGGGATTACGGTCCCGCAACGGTCGATGCCCTGGAGCAGTTACACCTCGATCGGAAATTGCTGCTGCCCGAGCCGCTCTACCGCGAAGTGCTGCCGCATTATGGGCAGGTTTTTGTGATTTTGGATCATTTAACCGCCAAGGAAGTGCCGGATCGCCGCCGCGCCGCTGAAGAACTGCTGGAACTCACCCGCAAGCAACCCATGGGCCGATTGGCGATCGCGCGACTGGCGCAATTGATGAGCACTGAAACTGACGCTCTGATCTGGCAGAGCGTGCTGAGAGCAATAGCCGACGATGGCTCGCCGCAGGCGATCGAGTTGGCTTACACGGCCGCGGGTCACGATTCCGCCGAAGTCCGCCGCCGGGCGTGCGAGCATCTTGCCCAGCATCCTGATCGGCGCCACGAGCAGGTGCTGACTGCCGCTTTGGAAGACAAGAGTCAGGCCGTGGTCTGTGCCGCGGCGCGGGCCTTGGCGGCAGCGGGAAAAATGGCCGATACACAGCCGCTTTCTCACTTGTTGGGTTCTTCGAATGAAGAAATCCAACTCGAGGCCGGTTTGGCCTTGACCAAATTGGGCGATCACGGCCGGCAAACCGGCCTTGGAGCGTCTGGCCTATAGTCGCGATCCAAAGACCCGCGCAAAGGCGGCCCGGGCCATGGGCGATTTTCCCGATCCTGCCTTCACGGCAATATTGATTCAACTGCTAAACGATAACCTTACCGTTGCCCGGGCAGCATTGGATAGCCTGCCCAAGGTGGTGGGAAAAGACGTGGCTCAAGATGCGGGCCAGGCGCCCACAACCACTACCGAACAAATGCTGCGCTGGAAACGCTGGCACCAGAGCCAAACGCAGCCGTGAGAGGATTTGCGGAGATAAACATACTAAGCCCACGGATTGCAACCCGTGGGCTTTACCATATTAATACACTGAAATTGCTTCCTGACTATCGATAACCACAGAAGCGCATTAAGGATTTTTTAAGTGTGTTTTCCTTCGACAACGTACCAGATCTGAATATGCTTCACGCCCGCGCCCTGGAAAACGTCCAGGCCTTGGTGGCGTGGAAACGGCAAGACACTGGCATCGCCGGCGATTCCAGCGATCAAGGTGCGATCCGCTCCGTGGCCATTATTGGGGCGGGGGTCATGGGGGCAGAAATTGCCGCCGCTTATGTTAAACACAATCTGCCGGTTACCATTATCGATCGCGATCCAGCGGCCTTGGCAACGATTTGCCAACGGGTGGCGGCGGAACTTATCGCAACGGGCCAGAGGCAGGATATTCTTGCACAGGCCAAAAACTTGATTTGTCCCAGCACCGAATTGGCCCAGGCTGCAAAATGCGATCTAATAATCGAATCGATCAAGGAAAAATTATTGGCTAAACAGGAACTTTTTGCCGGTCTGCGAGAATTCCTGGCGCCTGATACTATTCTTGTTTCGAATACCTCGACCATTCCCATCGGCAAATTGGCGCAAAGCATTCCTTCGCCCGAGCGTTTTTGCGGCATGCATTTTTTTCATCCGGTGCGGGAAAGGCCGTTGGTGGAAATCGTGCGCGGAGGTCGAAAGCGGGGATAATACCATTGCCGCGATCGCGGCTCATTCCAAAGTTATCGGCAAGCTGCCCATCGTCGTGACCGACGGGCCCGGATTTCTGGTCAACCGTTTGCTGCTGCCGTATCTGACCGAGGCCCTGGAACTGCTCATGGAAGGCGCTTCGCTGGAGATGATCGAACGGGCCGCAATGGAGTTCGGCATGGCCAAGGGGCCGTTTTGCCTGATGGATGAAATCGGCCTGGACACCACGCTCCAGGCCGGCTGGAGTCTGGCCGAGGCCTTTCCCGAGCGCATAACACCCTCGCCGTTGCTGGTGGCATTTATCAAGTCGGGAAGATTGGGGAAGAAATCGAAGGCGGGTTTTTTTTCATACAGCGATCCGCTTTCGCAGGAAATGCCCTTTCGCCCTGATCCAGCCGCCAGTGAAATCGTTGCCCGCTGGGCAAAAGCATCCGGTCAACATTCACCAGACCAAATTGTCCAGCGATTGATGTTGGCCATGGTATTGGAGGCGGCAAGGATAATCGAGGATGGTAAGGCGTCCAGTGCGCGAGATATCGACCTGGGGGCAATTTTTGGTCTGGGCTTTCCGGCCCGACGCGGCGGGTTGCTCTGGTGGGCCGACGCAATTGGAGCATCGTGTGTGGTCGAGATGCTCAAGCCGTTTGAGTCGATCGGTCCTCGCCTGCAAGTGCCCCAATTGCTTTTAGATTTGGCGGCCCAAGGGGGAACATTCTATCAGACTGCTTAAACTTTCCGCCTTGACGACTTCTGCCAAAACCGGACAATAATATTTTTCCCCGTATTTTTCCGCTGAAAGGAAACCATGCCGTGGCTAAATTCGCAGTAATTCTCCCGGCCGCCGGTCGCAGCAGCCGCTTCAAGGATAAAAACTATAAGAAGCCGTTTGCCCCCTTGGCCAACAAGGCAGTCTGGCTCTATTCGGCCGACCGGTTCTTGGCGCGAGACGACGTGGTGCAGACGATTTTGGTGATCTCGGCTGAAGATCGGGCGGATTTTGAGTTCAAGTTTTCGGCTAATATCGCCATTTTGGGGATCGAGGTAATAGACGGCGGCGCCCAGCGGGCCGATTCGGTCCAGGCGGCGCTGGCCCGCGTGAAACCGCAGGCCGATTTCGTCTGCATCCACGATGCTGCCCGGCCTTGCATCTGCGACGAGTGGATCACGCAGATTTTCAACGCGGCCGAGAAAACCGGCGCGGCCATTTTTGCCGTTCCCATTAGCGGCACGATAAAACGCCTGGGCGCGAACAATCAGATCGAAGAAACCGTCACTCGGCAAAATCTTTGGGAGGCGCAGACCCCACAAGTCTTCCGCCGCGAGTTGATCCTGGAGGCTTATGCCAAGCGAGAAGGGCTGCAATCCACGGACAACGCGCAACTGGTCGAACGGATCGGGAAAAAGGTGACGGTCGTCCCGGGCTCGCCCGTGAATCTGAAGATCACCACCAGGGAAGATTTGCGCCTGGCCGAGCATGCCCTGAAGGCCCTGCCCAAACCCAAGATCATGGGCGGCATGAATCCGTTCGCCGACGACGATAAGTGGAGATAGTTTTATCACTTAACGTCTGGGATATATAGGGGACAAGTCAGCCTCGACAATTAACGAAACAACTGATGAAATAGGTCTACTCATAAGCGGACTTTGCAAAGCCGTGAAGAGAAAATTTTATTGAACATTTACTTGCTATCCACTAACCACTATCCACTATCCACTAAGATGCTTGATGTATTTAGTGAACTTTCCTGGCGCGAGTTGACCAATCAGACTACCGACGATGAAAATCTGCCCCGGTTTTTAAGCGAGCGGCAGCGCACGGTTTACGCCGGGTTCGATCCCACGGCCGACAGCATGCACGTGGGGCACTTGATGGCCTTGATGATCTTGCGGCGTTTTCAGCGGGCCGGTCACCGGCCGATCGCGCTAGTGGGCGGGGCCACGGGCATGATCGGCGATCCCAGCGGAAAAAGCGAGGAGCGAAACCTGCTCTCGCTCGACGTGCTTGCGGCCAATGTGGCCGGCATGGAGGCCCAATTGCGCCGCTTTCTGGATTTCGATTGTGGAAAAAATTCCGCCCTGCTGGTGAATAACTACGACTGGATGACCCAATTCGGCTACCTGGAATTCTTGCGCGACGTGGGCAAACATTTTCCCGTTAACGTCATGCTTACTAAAGAGTCGGTGCGCAACCGGCTGGAAAAGACCGATGCCGGCCTGAGCTATACCGAATTCAGTTACATGCTTTTGCAGGCGTATGATTTTGTGTATCTCTACGACCATTTTGGCTGCGAGGTGCAGGTCGGCGGCAGCGACCAGTGGGGAAATATCACGGCCGGTATTGATCTTGCCCGGCGATTGCGCGGCGTGCAACTCTACGGCATGACCTGCCCGATATTGACCAAAAGTGACGGCTCGAAGATGGGCAAAACCGAGTCGGGCGCGCTGTGGTTGGCAGCCGATAAAACCAGTCCTTATGAGTTCTATCAATATTGGATCAACCTGGACGACGCCGAGGTGGGCAAATGCCTGCAATTCTTCACTGATCTGGACCGAGAGCAAATCGAGTCGATATTAAGCGCGCATAAAGCCGATCCCGGCCGGCGCGGCGCAGCGCCGGCTGGCGGAGGAATTGACCCAATTGGTGCACGGCGCCGAGGGCCTGCGAATTGCCCAAAAGGCCACTGAGGTGCTGTTTGGCGCGGAGATCAGCGAACTCGGCGACGCCCAATTGATCAGTATTTTCGCCGACGTGCCCAGCAGGCAATTGCCCCGCGATCGGCTGGCCGGCCCGGGCATTTCGATCGTCGACGCACTTTGTGAAGCCGGCTTGGCCAAAAGCAAAAGCGAAGCCCGGCGCATAATTACGCAGGGCGGCGCTTACGTGAATAACCGCCGCATCGAAGAGATCGATGCCCAACTTGGTCCGGGCAATCTGGCCGGCGAGTCGGTGATGGTATTGCGCACGGGCAAAAAGAACTACGCCCTGTTGCGGTTTGTATGATTAACAGGGAACAGCGAACAGGGGACAGGGGACAGCGGATTTATTCATGTCCAGAAGAATTCGCCTTGGTTTTTTGATCGGCAGCGGCTTGCTGGCTATGCTGATTGCATTGCTACTGGGCGTGTGGCTGGCCCTGCAATACGAACCGAAGTTTTATCGCGAGGCCCTGGTGGTTGGGGCAGCCGTGCGGGAAAAAGGCAGCGCGGAGATGCTCCAGCGCTTGGCCGCCATGGTCAGCGATGTGAGGAGGTCGGGCAAGTGGCAAGCCATGTTCACGGCCGAGCAGATCAACGGCTGGCTGGCGGTGGATCTGATAAACAATCATCCTGACGCACTGCCGCCTTTTATGCGCGATCCGCGCGTGGGCATCGAGTCGGATAAGATCGTACTGGCGTGTCGTTATGAGGGAGGCTTTTTTTCCACGGTATTGACGTTGACCGTAAAGCCCTACGTGCCGGAAGAAAACGCGTTGGCCTTGCGCATCGTAAGTGCCCGGGCAGGTCTGTTGCCCATGCCCTTGGGGAACGTGCTCGACGGCATTTCCGAGGCGGCGCGGCGGTCTCAGTGGCGGCTCCAGTGGCGTCAGATGGGCGGCGATCCGGTGGCCTTGCTATCCACGACTCCGCCCGAGAACGCCGGAGACCTCGAGGTGAAGATCGAAACCCTCCGGCTGGGCCAGAATGAAATTTATATCTCGGGCGTCACCAAACAAAGGAATTAGTTTTCTTTAATCCACAGTAGTATTCATTTACCTCTTGCGGCCAAGCCGCCCAGGTTCAGAGAACCTGGGCTACCCGCTCATGCCTTATAGGCTTATAGCCCATAAGATCAGTAAAATCGTGCATATTTTGCATTCGCTTGGCGTCTTTTATAATAGATGTGGCTTTTACTTCCCTATCCAATCACCACCGTATCAGAGCGAAAACCATGAATAACCGAATTGCCGTCTTTCTTGTATTTACAATTGCCGCAACGTTCACGCTTGTTTCGCCCCGCGTCGCAATCGCCGCCGACACCCCGGAGCAAAAGGATTCACCCGCAACGAAGGCCGTCGTCAAAATCCACGGCACGCAGCCGAGCAAAGACATCGGCCCGGAATTGTTTGGCATATTTTTTGAAGACATCAACTACGCCGCCGACGGCGGGCTGTACGCCGAGTTGGTTCAAAACCGTTCGTTCGAGTATTCCGCCGACGATAACAGGGATTGGAACTCTTTGACCTCGTGGACGCTTGTCACTCGAGGCGACGGCAAAGGGAATATTGCCGTAGAAACGGCCGACCCGCTTAACGCCAACAATCCGCACTACGCCATTTTGACCGTGGCCAGCGGCGGCTCGGGCGTGGGACTGATGAACTCCGGGTTTGACGGCTTTCCCATAAAAGCGGGCGATAAATACGACGTTTCGCTCTTTGCTCGGCTAACGGCCGGCTCGCCCGCTTTGATCGTCGTGCGGATAGAAAGTAAATCCGGCGACGCTATCGGCGAAGCGACGTTTTCTTCGCTTACGGACAAGTGGCAAAAATATACCGCCGCGATTGAAGCGAAGGCCTCGGAGGCCGATGCACGCCTGGTCGTTTTGACGACGGGCGCGGGAACGTTCCAATTCGACACGATTTCGCTCTTCCCGCAAAAAACGTTTAAAAATCGCGTGAACGGACTGCGAGCCGACTTGGCGCAAGTCATCGCCGATTTAAAGCCGAAGTTTGTGCGATTTCCCGGCGGTTGCCTGGCGCACGGCTACGGCCTGGCGAACATTTATCGCTGGAAAGACACGATCGGGCCGATCGAGCAACGCAAAGAGCAGAAGAATATCTGGCGTTATCACCAGTCGGTCGGCCTGGGCTACTTTGAATATTTCCAATTTAGCGAAGACATGGGGGCCACGCCGTTGCCGGTGCTTGCCGCGGGAGTCTGCTGCCAGAATTCGCCCGGTGGGCAACATTGTATTCCGCTGGCCGACATGCCCGCCTATATTCAAGACGTTCTGGACCTTGTTGAATATGCCAACGGCCCGGAAACGTCAACTTGGGGCGCAAACGCGCAGCCGCGGGTCATCCAAAGCCGTTTAATTTGAAATATCTTGGCATCGGCAATGAAGACGCTCAGACGCCCGGCTTCCGCGAACGATTTGAAATGATCCTCAAGGCCGTCAATGCGAAGTATCCCGAGATCATTGTCGTTGGCACCGTCGGCCCGTCCCCCTCGGGCAATGATTTTGACGAGGGTTGGAAATTCGCCAACGAGCAGAAGATTCCGATGGTCGACGAACATTACTACCAAACACCCGGTTGGTTTCTCGGCAATTTGAAGCGGTACGATTCGTACGAACGCAGTCGCTCGAAGGTTTATCTAGGCGAATACGCCTCGAAGGGAAATACGCTCTATAACGCCCTGGCCGAGGCCGCCTACATGACCGGTTTGGAACGCAACGGCGACGTCGTGAGCATGGCGTCTTACGCGCCGCTGTTGGGCAAGGATCGCCATACGCAATGGAATCC
Source organism: Pirellulales bacterium (assembly GCA_963820545.1). GTDB lineage: Bacteria > Planctomycetota > Planctomycetia > Pirellulales > Thermoguttaceae > CAWGAJ01. The sequence goes on along the minus strand of CAWGAJ010000002.1, from coordinate 146,742 downwards.
GAACCTGATTTATTTTAACAACGCGGTGGTTGTTCCGACCGTGAATTATTACGTACAGCAATTGTTTGGCATGCATTCGGGCGATTCCTACGTTTCCACTGAGGTTTCGTATGCGGCGCCCGAAATTGTCGCGGCGAAAAACGGCGTTCACCTGGGAACGTGGAATACACAATCCGAGTACAAAAACGTGAAAGTCACGGACGGCTCCGAGACGTTATTAAGCGAGCCATTGCAGGAAAATGCGAAGAACTGGACGTCAAACGCCGGGAAATGGGAGGCCGCCGACGGCGTGTATCGTCAAACGTCCAGCGCGCAACCGGCCATCTCCCGCTGCACTGGGACATTCAATTCGCAAAAGTACGTTTTTACGCTCGAGGCCAAGAAGACCGGCGGGAATGAAGGATTCCTCGTCGGATTCGGCCCCGTTGACGGCGGCAACGACTTTTGGTGGAACATCGGCGGCTGGGGCAATACCAAACACGCCATTCAGAAAAACCACGGCTCCGCCAGAGACATTATCGGCCGAGAAGTGCCGGGCAAGATCGAAAACGACCGTTGGTATTCGATCCGCGTGGAAGTGGACGGCAACCGGATTAAATGCTTCCTCGACGACAAAATGATTTTCGACATCGTTGACCAGCCGGGCGAATGTTTCGCGGCCTCGACTGTCAAGGATAAGGCGACCGGAGACGTGATCGTTAAGATCGTCAACGTATCGCCCCTTAACGCGGCCGCGCAAGTCGAATTGGATTTGCCGCAATTTGATCCAAGCGCGACGAAGATCGTGCTTGCCGGCGATCCGAATGCGACCGACACCTTTGCGAATCCTCGCCAGGTCTTGCCGGAAACGTCGTCAATCACAGTCGGCAAGTCGTTCACGTACGCCGCCCCGCCATACTCGCTGACGGTCATTCGTGTGAAGACGAAATAATATCAATTCTAATGGGTGTAACCGGTCTTCCGCGTTGACGGAAGGGGTGAATTAGCTTGGAGTTAGCAAAAACTGATACTGACAAAAACGGCCTCCTTTGGGAAAACATTGTTGATGTACCGCAATGAATTTCCCAGGCAAGGAGGCCGAATCATGATGATGGCACAAAAAGCGAGTGGGAGCAAGCTCCCGGAGTTGTTGGAATCGATGGCCCAGTTGTTTCGGTTTGTGCAGCAAGCAGCGGAGGCGGGAAAACCCGTGCACGAGGTGGAGCGGGGGATTTGGCAACGTCTGCTGACCCTTGGGCGGCAAGCCCTGGAGGAGTTTTTCAGATTGCAAGGGACGGGTGACGTCGGCGAAACCTTCACGATGCCGGAAGGTCGCGAGTTGCAACGTTTGGAGGAACGGCATCCGCGGTGTTATCATTCGATTTTTGGGGAATTTACTTTGGAGAGAACGGCGTACGGAACGCGGGAAGGCCAACAGATCGAGGCCGTTCCTTTGGACGCTCGGTTGCAATTGCCCGAGAGCGTATATTCCTACGTTTTGCAGGATTGGGCGCAGGTCTTGGGCGTGGAACACGCCTTCGCCCGCGCGGCGGAGACATTGCAGCGGATCCTCGGCCTGACCGTGCCGGTGGACAGTCTGGAGCGGATGAACCGGCAGATGGCCGAAAGCGTAACGGACTTCCGCGAGTCCCTGCCGGCCCCGGCCGCCGCAGAGGAAGGGGAAATCTTGGTGGTCACGGCCGACAACAAGGGCGTGCCGATGCGACGTCCTGCCCGGGAACTTCCCGCCGGTTGCCGCCGCAAAAAAGGGGAAAAAGCCAACAAAAAACAGATGGCGGCGGTGGGCTGCGTGTACAGCGTCGATCCTAAATATCGCACGGCCGAAGCGGTGGTAGCCGCGTTGTTTCGCGAGCCAACGGCGGAAAAGGAAAAGTCGTCTCCCGAGCCGGTGGCGCAGCAGAAACGGCTTTGGGCGTGCTTGAGTGGCCAACACGAAGGCGAGTGGCGGGACGGCGAAGAAACGGTCTTCGCGTGGATCGTTCGCGAGGTGAAGGCCCGGCGGCGTCCCCGACAAAAAGTGGTTTGCCTGATGGACGGCCAGCGGTCGCTGTGGATCATGGGCCGCAAAGCCCTTCCGGGAGAAAAGCTCGTCGAGATCTTGGACCTGTTGCACGTGACGCCGCGATTGTGGGAGGCGGCTTACCTCTTCCACTGCGAAGGCAGCGACGAAGCGGCCGCCTTCGTTCGGGAGCGGTTGTTGAGAGTCCTCCAGGGCAAAGCCGGCGCCGTGATCGGCGGCCTGCGGCAAATGGCAACCAAACGGAGTTTGCGAGGCGCAAAACTTCAAAAGCTGCAAACACTCTGCAAGTACCTGCAAAAAAACCTGTCGCGGATGCGATACGACGAGTACCTGGCCGCCGGCTACCCAATCGCCAGCGGCGTGATTGAAGGCGCCTGCCGTTACGTGGTGAAAGACCGCATGGAACGGGCCGGAATGCGCTGGACCATCCCCGGCGCCCAAGCCATGCTCGACTTGCGGACCACATATGTCAACGGCCAATGGGAGGAGTTCCATAGTTATCGCATCGCCCAGGAAAAACGTCGGTTGTATTCCTACTGGAGAAAAATAAAAAACTTAAACTGGTCGCTCGTTGCCTAGCGGAAGACCGGTTACACCCAATTCTAATTCAAAAGTGGGCGATAGAGTGATTTGAATTAATGACAGGAATGGTCAAATCGAGTTTATTTATAATGGATTTCGAAACTGCATGCAGTTTCGTGAAAATGTGAGAGAATTGGCGGCGTTGGGCATTTTGGAAAATAAACGCGCACGTTTGAAGATGCTTGCGCCGCTACCCCAAAAACAGAAGAGTCACCGGAAAACGGGGTTCTGGAAAACGGGGTTTTTGATAGGGAAGAGGGGCTAATAGAAAACGGGGTTTGTGCCTTTAATTCCACGGTTCCGCCGATCAATCGGCTACGTTTACCTTTACGCTCCCATTTGCATGTAATACGGGAAACAAATTGCTGTAGGACTTCGCGGACAATCGCCGGGTCTGAATCGGTCAGTCGGTCCGCAGCCGGCATTGACCACCCGGCACTAATCCGCTCTAAGGTGAGGAGTGTGCTGGACGAAAATGATGATGAGCCGCCGGATATGAGGTTCGATAGCCGCCGTGCCCCGTAAAAAAAGTTCAATTGGCGGCCAATCCGCCCAGGTTCAGAGAACCTGGGCTACCCGCTTATCAAAAAGTAGAATATTCCCTTCCTTTTCCCCTATTTTTCAAACATCACACGTACTGGTCCGAGTAATCCGGATGGCACGAGCGGCGATTCCTTGTTGAAATAATTCCAAGTTGTAAAGGTAAAACGATTGGTTGATGGGCGCGTCCGGCCTTTCACGAACCAATCGGGAAATCTTTTTAAAGGCCCGCCAAACCCTTGATCGCCTTTGCCCCATTCGCAATCCGGGGGCTGTTGTTCGTTGCCGATGAGCCGGTTGGCCCAGACGTTTGTGACTTTGATTTCAAGGATGTTGTCTTTCGTTTTTGCTGCGGATGTGATGTCAATTCGCCACGGCGCGGTCCAGACGACACCGAGATCTTTTCCATTCAGTTTGACTTCCGCCAGCGCGTGGACTGTGCCGAGATCGAGCCAGATTCGAGATTTCGAGCTTTGCTCATCAAGATTTGGCAAATCAAACGCCTTTGTATAGGTAGCGGCGCCGCTATAATACTTGATGCCCTCTTCAGAATGCCGCGTCCAATCGGCGAGCGTGTCAAATGTTACTTGTTTTGGGCCTCCCTATTTCGGATCGAAACTTACCTGCCATGCGCCGGAAATATCGCTCGCGTTTTTCAATTCTGGAAAATTTCGGGAACTGTTGATGCTGGCCGGAGTGGAAATTGGTTTACGGAATACGAGAAAACAGCTTTCCGCCGCCGCGAATTCCAACGGCACGAAGGTTTTGCCGTCCTTGCTTTCAAATTCCGGCAATTCGCGTCTTTCGCCGGTAACGGGATTCCACAACTTCGGCTGCTTAGCACTTACGGCAAAAAAGCATTTTGCCGCGCCGCTTGACCGCGAGAGATTCGCGACGAAGAAAATATCCGCAGCGCCTTTCCGTCGGTGGATCGAACGGAGGTTGAGTTTTTCGGACGCTTCCGCTACGGCGAAGTCGTTTTTGTCCGTCACTATTTCGCCCCATTGCAACAGCGCCTGACATCGAGCGAGGTATTTTACCCATGCCTTGCCGGGTTCCCACCACGTCTGTGTGCGGTCAAAGTGTGTGCCCCATTGTCCCATCGCCATACCCGGCTTCCAGCGATCGTCGAACGGCTGATGCGTAAAACGATGCAGGGCCATACGGTTCACTCCGTCGCAAAATGCCGCGTTGCCGATGGGCTTGAGCCAGGTGGGCGTCTCGGCCCATTGGCTCTCGCGCGGCTCGCCGGTAAATGCCTCGGCTTCGATGAGATTTCGACCGGCGGCGCGGATTGCCGCGACAGTCGGCGTAAGTTCGACGGGGTTGTAGTTGCCGCCGGTCGTCCAGAACTCTGTCATGATACGGTCTACCCGAAGAACGACATCGTTGATACGCCACGGTCCGCCGTAAGGCTCGCACATGAATTGTAACCCGGCGGCGTGTAACTTGCTTTCAATCACCGGAAAATAATTTTCGCGGTAAAGATCGCGTATTGTCTGCTGGAAATCATCTCGAAACTTTTTGGAATCCGCGTCGCTTCCGATAGTTCTTTTGGCGATCACCGGGAGAAACGACGTGAGGTCGTAACCGCGACGCGCGAAAAATTCCTCGCGCATCTTCGGCGTCCATCCCGGCATGCCGGCTTCGTAGCTGTCGAAGTGAAAATAATCAAATCCATTGCCGACGAGGTTGCCCACATACCGCTTAGCCTCGCTGATGATGTGGTCTAAATGAAACTCGACCGCCTCGCGGCTCATCTTGTCACATTCCAGGCCGATGGCTTCCCATTGGCAAGGCTGGAGCGACGCGCACATTGTGGTGTGACCGAAACGGTAAATGATCCAGTCGCCGGGAGGCGCGGTCCAATCGAGCCGGCCGTCAGCCGACATTTTTGCAGTCAGATTGATAATTTTTTGCGCGTCACGACGCCCGCCGCAGGCAAAGCCAACACCGCGATGTCGCGATAAAATTCGCGCCGTGCCGCAATCTCCGGTTTTTCCAGTTTGCCTGTCGTCGGGTTGTAAACTGGGAACGGCTGCATCGCTCGCAAATTCGGTTTGGCCCTTGCCAGCGTGCCGGAGAAATTCAATTCGCCGCTTACACGGGTCTCCGCCCACACGACTTCCTGCATGGAAAGTTCCGGCATGATCCACGGTCCGCCGCTCGATTCATAGCCTGCACAATTGTGGACGCCGAAGCGCAATCCAAGTCGTCGCGCTTCGCTTGCCGCATGGCGCACCAGTTTCCACCACTTTTCGTTGAATGTAACGATTTCCGGGGTGGGGCAATTGGAGATCACGCCGGCCCACGGCGTGCAAACATCCGCGAGGCTGAAGACCGTTGCACCGCCAAAGCCCGCATCCTTCAGCGCCTCCAAATCGCGAGTGATGCCGCTGTTGCTGATGTTTCCGCCCATCCACATCCATAACACCTCCGGCCGCGCGGCTGGCGGCGGATTCTCAAACTCCTGTTCGAGAGAAGGTTCAACGGCAAGTGTGTTGACGTCGTCACCCTGGCTGCAAGCACCCGATACGATGGCATCGCGGGGAACCCGCATAACAAGTATGCTCGCAAAGAAAACAACCAAAATAGAAATTCTGAGTTTGACAGTCATAGAGTAATTCTCTTTTAATTTCATAGGCACAAAAAGGCACAAAAAGAGCTGCGTCCCCTTTTTCTCTCTTTTTTCTCTTTATGGATTGAAGGAAAATCGCCAGGAGTTTTGTGCGAAGGGGAAATGTCGCAACGACATAAGGCCGGTTAGTTTCTTGCCGCTTAATCGCACGATTAATTCGGATTCGGATTGTTGTTCCAACTGATACGTGCCTTGATCCCAACGGACAACAAAACCACGGTCGCCGGAAAGAGGGCCTTCGTAATCGAGATAAGCCAGGCGATGATCGCCTAAGGCTTGGGCGTCCATTTCCAGTCCAGGCTCAGGGGCTTGCGGCAATGACCAGGTTTTCAGCACATTGCCCGTTTCGAGCATGAAATCGAAATGCAGTCCGCTAGAAGTTTCATGTTTTAGAATAACGTATCGGGGCATAATTGCTTTTAATCCATATCGTCCCGGCAATTCCGGGCCGACACGGCCCGCCTCCGACTAAAAATGATGACATTAGTTTCCTGAGTATCAATAAACTTCCACCTACTACTTCCCACCTACCAATAACTTTTCCGCGGCGTGGCGCATGGCGGCTTGGACTTGCTCAATTGGCCCAGCGGCGTTGATGACCACGATTCCGGGCTGACGGCGGGCTTCGATCAAGAAACCTTCGCGGACCCGGGCGTGGAATTCGCCGCCTTGTTGTTCCATGCGGTCGAGTTGGCGGTTGATTCGGCCCGCGGCATTTTCGGCCGGCATATCGAGGACGATAGTCAAGTCGGGCAGCAGGCCGCCGGTTGATACGCGCCCAACCTGCCAGAGGGTTTCGATGTCCAAGCCACCGCCGTGGCCCTGATAAACCACGTTGGCCAGCAAAAAACGGTCGCTGACCACGATTTTGCCTTGCTTAAGCGCGGGGCGAATCACTTCTTCGACCAACTGCGCTCGGGCCGCCATGTAGAGCAGCATCTCGCTGCGGCGATGGATTTCCAGATCGTGGCGATTAAGCAGCAATTCCCGCACCGCCTCGCCCAAGCGCGTGCTGCCGGGATCGCGGCAGGCAATCACGTCGCGGCCTTGCTGACGCAACCATTGGCAAAAGAGTTCGCTTTGCGTGGATTTGCCCACGCCGTCGCCGCCGTCGATGGAAAAAAACAAGCCCGTCATGTTGTACCTTGCGTTGTAAAGCCGCGACCATCGGTCGCGGTAGTTATGAATTATACATCGTTGCCATTCGGGCAACACGTTGGGCGATCAGCCGTCGCAGTTCGGGCGGTTTTATCACCTCGGCCTGATCACCATAGCCAAGGATCCACCAGGAGATTTCGTTTAAGCCCGAAACGGTCACCTGGAAATCGAGCGTGCCGTCCGGGTTGAAGGTCAGTTTTTGGGTTTTGTGCCAGTTCACTTCGGCCACGTTTTGCGCGACCATCTTGCCGAAACGGACAAGCACGACCCAATCGGGTCCCGGTTCGGGAATCAAATGCCAGGCGTTGCGCAAAAAACGTTCGAGGGAAAAACCGCGGGGAATTTTATAGCGATCTTCCAGGGATTCAATCTCCATGATCCGGCTGAGATTGAAAGTGCGCGTGGCCCGGTGCAGCGAGGAGCGTCCTGCCACGTACCAACTGCGGCGGCTGAAAAACAACTCATAAGGGCTGAGTTTGGTGCGGATTTCGCTGCCTTCGTTGAGGCTGCGATATCGCAGGCGCACGCTATTCCGCTGGGTGAGCGCGGAAAGCAACTGATCGTAGATCGGACTTTTGCCCTCCAAGGGATTCTGGGCAGAAGCTGAATGTGCAGGGCGTTGACCACTTGCCGGAGCTGATCGCGGAGCCGGCCGGGAAGGGCGGTTTCCAGTTTTACCGCGGCGCTGCGCGGGATTGAGAAACGGCAGCCCGGTGCGGTCGCCCATTTCGTGACAGAGGACTATCAGCGCCAGGGCCTCTGCGGCGGTAAAATTGGTGGCTGGCAGATAATTGCTGCCGCCAATGTGATACTGCTGTTGATCCTCGTCATAGACCAATGGCACGCCCGAGGTGCGCAACAGTTCCAAGTCGCGGAAAATCGTGCGCCGGCTCACGCCACACTCTTGCGCCAAGCCCTCAACGTGATATCCTCTTCCAGCCTGAAGCAGGCTGATTAGATTCAACAGTCGATGGATTCGCGCTAGATTCATGGGCGGTGGAACTTGCGGAAGCAGATGTTGCCCCGGAACTGAATTTTAGTGGATTGCTATAGTTTACAAGGCCCTCACCCTGGCCCTCTCCCAAGGGGAGAGGGGAGTTTTGGAATTGATAATCTAGTTGTTGCACTGCCGGTTTGGAAACGCTCTTCCAAGACGGATTTTCCAGGGCCGCAGTGAGTCGGACGGCTTGCTCCTTGCCCGCCGACGTACTCGTCTGGTCCTGCAATGCGGGTTCAGCCGGTAGCGCCGGTTCCGATCCGGCGGGTTGATAACCGGGATCGATCGGCTGCGGCTCGGGCGTGGGCACCAGCTCGGGCCGAGCGGAATCACTGGGCTGGGGACTTTGCCCCTCACCGCCGAAAACTCCCGTTGAACCGTCGGCTTGCTGTTCATAGGGCCCGCGGCTGAGCACCCTGGGCTGCGTAAATCCATAGTCCATGTAAACTGCCGCATCGCGTGCCCGGGCACGGCGCCGGGCGTCGAAATAGGCCTTGCCCGGCCACGGGCCTTCCGTCAAGTAAACTCCATTGTACTCTAAAAGCGAACCCTTGCGGTAGTGAATCCCCATGATCGCCTTGTTGTAATTAATCACCGAGCGGTAGTAGTCGCTTTCGGCCTGGGCCAGGCGGCGCTGCGAATCCAACAGCACGTCGATGGTGATTGTGCCGGTTTCATAGGCCGCATTTACGGCCTCGACTTGCCGCTGGGCGGCTATGCGGCGGTTGAAATTGGTTTTGCTGAGCACCTGGGAAGCCTCCATGTCGCGGATGGCAAAAGACAACTGATGCGAAAGTTCCAATTCCTGCTCCTGCAATTTTGCCCGTTCCTTGGCCAACTGCAATTGGGCGTTGCGCACGCCGGACATCTCCCGGCGGAAACCAATGGGCATGTTCAATTCCAGACCGATTTGCCAATCTTGGTAAGTGCCGTTAGTCATGGATTGGTAGGCGTTTGGACTTGGGGAAAATATGTCGCCGGTGCCGCCGCTGGAGACTATTAATTGGTCGCCCAAACCTAGCCAACGGTAAAGGCCCACGGCATCCAACCTGGGCAGGAGGAAATTTTTCGCGGCGATAAGTTCCAACTCGCGCTGTTTTACCACCCATTTTTGTTGGCGGAGTTCCACGCTGCGGGACAGGGCCTCGGCATTGGATTCGTACCAGTCGAACGATATCTTGGCGGTGGTGGGCTCGTCGATGGGGCGAATCAAGCGGCCGTCGGTGGCCGCGATCCCCATCAGATAACGCAGTTTGGCCTCTGTATCGTACAAGGAACTGAGAGCTTGTTCCACTGAACTGCGGAAGAGATAGTAATTTTCCCGGGCTTGGGCCTCTTTTTCGGCCTCGCCGCCTTTTGCGCCGAACTTGTACAAGGCATAAATTCTCCGCCAGGTTAACAGTGCGCTTCGCGCCCGGCGATAACGGCATCCAGGGTGCGGTAATTGTAGTATAACTCCCAGTAGGCGGTTTCCACGTCGGAGACCAGGTTGCGGACCGCGGCCTCGAAATCGGCCAAGGCGATGTCGGTCCTGATGCGCGCGATCATTACGCCGTTATACACGCCTGAAACCGCGCCGGGACCGGCAATGCGGTTGAACTGCACGCCCGCCCCTTGCAGCAACGGCTGGCGGAACTCGGCTTCGAGGTTTACATTCCAGTCGTCACCGAAATCTCGGTCATTGAACTTTGTTCCATCCTGACTAACGCCGTTTTCGCGAGTGTAACGGACATTGTGCCGCAAATAGAAGGTGCCGCCGGTGGCCGTCGTCTTTTGCAATTGGGCCTGGAAAGTGCCCAAGTCCTGCTGAAGTTGCGGAGGCATGAAGTCCCAGGCAAGGGGAGAAACGTTCCGCGGTTCGTCATTCTTGTTCCAGTATATCTTGGTGCTGAATTGCGTGTCGAAAGCCGAAAGGGCGGCTTCCACGCCGGAACGAGGATTGCTTTCGGCCAAGGCCGGATCGTAAATCGTGGGAGCAAGTTGCGAATTGCGGAGCAGAAATTCCGGCGGCCCTTGTACTTGTCCGCCTATGGACCGCATCACCTTGTTGTTGCAAAGCGCATTGCGGATGGCATCCTCGAGTTTCAGGTCCCAGACTTCCTTGGGCTGATTGTTTTGTAGCGAAAACGGGCGCAGGGCCCCTTCCACGTCGCTTAAAGTACATGATTCCACGTCGGGATATTCAATTTCGGTGGCCATCCCCTTATAGTGGGAAAGGTCCTGATCCTCGTGGAAATAAAACGGCTGCTGCGGATGACATCCTGTAAGAAGAACAAAACAGGCCGCAATCACTGCGATGGGTAGGGGGGACTGCCGACACATGGTTCGCATTCCTGTTCGGTTTGGTTTCAGTACTTTTGACCCGTTGGTCTTTCACAGTTTTCCCCCCTTGCCGTCTCCGTCCAAGGCGTGCGCAATAGGCGCGGGTCCCCAGACGGAGAAATCGGCAAACTTGATATCGGCAGCGTATTTGATAAACTTTGATACTTCTTTGCGACCGGCAAGAATAATGCGGTTTTGTTATATTTCGTTAATAACGCATTTTGCCCTTATTATCTATTATCAAATGGATCGGCTGGGTGAATCAGTGTCAGCCCAGACTATAGGAAGAATACTGGAGACGAGAGACTTAAGGCTGTGGGCCAGAGACTGGAGATAATGCCCAAGGAGAGAGAATATGCGCAAACTCGGCAGGCTGAGCTAGAGCCTGACAAATCCTTACCGTCACTGCTGAGCGACGTGAAGAATCTCTTTTAAGCCATCAGCAGTCAGCTTTCAGCCTGTGACCTATTACCTCAAAATGCGATCCTTCGCTGCGCTCAGGATGACATTTTCTCTAAGTAACACACAGATCAATTGAGTTTTTGCTCGGCTGGAACACGTTTCCAGGCGATGGTTAGCCAGCCGTCGCGGCAGACCAGTTCGATGGGCTGCATCTTTCCCACTTTTTCCCATTTGTCGGAAAAGGTGAAGCCCTCGCCCAACAGTTCCGGCTCAAAGATTTTGTTGAAGCGTTTAGTGAGCAGTTCGCGGATGATTTGCTCTTTGCCGCCGACCTGTTGCCGACCGGGAGGAAAGACTTGGATGTCGCCCTGGCGCACGGCCTTAAATCCGCGTGCTGTTTTTTCGATTTTATAGGAGACGGTGATATCCATGGCCGGATGCGGAGTTTCGCCTTTGAAATACTCGTTGCCACGGATGGTGATCTTAAAACCATCATCGGCGAAAGTGACCGAAATGGGTTGACGGGGGGCAAAGGTAATCGCCCAGGGCTCCTGGTCTTCGTCGCCTTTTAATTTTTCCGGCAGCCGGCCCAGGAGGTCGATTATTGTTGCTTGGAGTTTATCTTCGTGCACGGTCATGCCGCCCAGGGCGTCCAGGACGAAATTGTTGATCATTGATTCATGGACGCGTAATGTCATGTCGCTGTGGGTAACATCCGGCGGCGGCGTGGGGGCGGCCAGGCGCGAGTTGCCCATTTCGAGCGACACCACCTGCAAGGCTTTTTGCTTGGTACTGAAGTTTAACCGCTCGGGGAACAATTTGTGTTCGCAAAGCGGGCGGCGGAATTTTTCGTTGAAATCGCGATTGGCCTTGTCCACGGTTTCGTCGGCCTGGGCGTCGATGCGATTGTTCACCCGCTGTTCCGCGTGACGCGCGGCGATATATTCCGCGGTGGCTTTTTGCTTACCGGCTTTTCGCCAGGCAATGCGTTCGATTAGTTGTCGGCCGGAGCAGGATTGAATGTCGGTAATGCAGGTTTGCGTGAGGGCATTGGATTCCGCCGGGTGGGAAAAGACGCCATTTTCATCGATCCAAAGCCGTTTACATGCGCCGATCCGGGTCGTGCCGTTGGCATAAATGCATACCGGGTGGTGATAGCCGGTGGTTTGGCTGTAGGTGGTGGCGAAAAGCAAGGCATCGACCACGGCGTGTCCGGTGTAGGGAAAAAGATCGGCCGTGGTCTGGCCGACGGTATGACCCGTGCCATAGATGTCGGTGCCCAGAATGCAATCGCGCACCTGTGTGATGTCGTCCACGGGCCCGCCGACGCCGGCGTTAACAAACTCCTCCGAAACTTCCAGATAAAGGTTGGGATAATTGAAGCGCCGCCCCACGGCCTCGACCAACTCCGGCGCCTGACCGAAATCTTTCAGCCAGCGGATGGATTCGCTGATGACTAGCGATGCTTCGGTATTGGGTTTTTGGTCAAAGGTCCGCAGATTATTGGCGAGATTGTCGAGAGTTTGTTCGTATAGCGCGGGAATTTGTGGATTTCCGACGGCGCCCACGACCATATACAGACGCCTCAAGGCCGATTGAACGTCAACAAACCAGACCAATCCCAGTCCTTCATTCCCCGAGGCAAAACGCTGATAAACCTCGTTGATGCGCTCGCGGCTGGGCACGCCTTCTTGCCGCAACAGGGTTTGCAGGGTTTCCAGCAGGAGAAATTTTCGCCAGTCATCACCGTTGGGGCCGGCGGATTTCAGTCGCTCGTCGAGCCGGTCCAGGGCGGCGACTAATTCCGCCTTCACCGCCATGAGGTCCGCATTGGTAAGCGGACGAAAATGAGATTTCGCCTCCTGACAAGCGGCGAGAAGCTGCGGGAGGGGATCTTTTCTCGGGGCAATTGGTTCTTCGCCAAAAACATTGTTTGCTACAGCCGCAACTGACAAAAATAGCGTCGCGACGAAAGATAGGTACATCCTGTTTGGATTCATCCTGAAATTCCTTACTTCCAGTGGGGTTTAGATAGTTAGTCCGGGCAATAGACTTGATTTTACATTCCATTAGACTTAAGCCGCTTTGCTGGCCGCACAACTCAACGCCAATAGCCTGATCCAGCAAACCAGAAAAGTTGCCTATGGCTAACTAGCTTACCAGTTATTATCCACTCGAACAACACGAATTCTGGATAAACACCCTCCCTCAAAAATACCACATACGGTTGCCCGAATAATCGTTTTCTTGGGAATAACTATTACTGTACACCCCACTACAGGGCAGTATAAATCATCCCATTGATTATATACCTTCCATCACCTATCACCTGCTAATTAAGCCTCTCGAAGCTCAAGGACGATCAAGATATCTTGGCTGACGTCAGGCTTATTCACCACGGTAACAGTAAAGGAGCCAGAGATGATGCGATTTACTGATTCTCGGCGCATGGTGATGTTTGTCAGCCTCTTGACTGTTGGTTTTTCCATGAGTATCTCCCAGCTTAACTGCAATTGCCTTGCGGCGGCCGCAGGCGAACCGGAGTCCTCGATCCGTTGGCAGAATGATTACGCCCGGGCCATGGAGGCGGCCCAGCGGCAAAAAAAATTGCTGTTTGTTTATTTCTGCGATCCGCAGGGGCAGTGCGATTGCAATCGATTCCAGTCCGAAACGCTCGAAGATCCCCTGGTGTGCGCCAAGCTGATAGAATACGTATGCCTGCAAGTGCCTTTGGACGCCTTGATAATCATGGACGGCAAAAAAGTTGTTTTAATAGAGCAGGAGGCGTTTAAAGAAATGCTGGGCCAACCGGGCATTGCGATTATCGACTTTCGCAGCGACGATCCCCGGCTTTCCGGCTCGGTCGTCAGTACATTTCCCCTCACGCGGCGTCTTTGGTACACGCCGGAAAAAATGGCGGTGATCCTCGACCTGCCGCCGGGCACGCTCACGCAGCGCACGCTAATCTACGCCGTGCGCACACATCCCGACAAGCCGGCCAGCACTGCGGGCGAGCCCAATTCCGCTTTGTTCGAGGAAGCGCAAAGCCACTCGCAATATCAGGCCGACATTCGACTGCAAGGGCATCACTTTTGGGAATCGCGTTTCCCGCGCATTACCGCCAAATTGCAATCTTTATCCGCCCGGGAAGTTTGCGCCGAGAGTTGGCCGGGCGAGAATCTGGTCGAGGCGGCCGTGGAGTGCGTGCGCTGTTGGCGACTATCCGACGGCCATTGGAGCGCGGTTCGCGAGTTTCAGCCGGAATTTGGCTATGACATGAAACGCGGCACCAACGGCGTCTGGTACGCCACGGGCATTTTCGGCAGCCGATAAAAAGGGGGACAGGTTCGCTTTTTGCACATTTTTGTCATGCTGGGTCCGCGTCCGTTAGAGGTTGGGGAATTTGCGGAGATTTTTGATCAAGGCCTGGCTTTCGATGACGCGCTGGTTGAGGCGATCTTGAATGGCGGCGCGTTTTTGCGGACTCATCATGCCCGACTTTTCGTGGCGCAAGCGGGCATCTTCTTCCTTGATTTGTTTTTTAAAGGCGATTTCGTTGGTTTTTATCTCTGCTTCCAAATCGTCCACTTCATCGAGCAATTTTTGCGCCTCGACGTCGTCGGCGGCCTTTGCAGCGGAAGCGAAACTCTTTTGCAGAGCGCCGTTTGCGCAAAGATGAACGCCGATAATCGTATTGCGGTCTATTTCCAGGAGAAGCCGCAATTGATTGTTCTTGAAATAACAGCAAAAACCATGACGCACCCCTTTTTCATATTGGCACCAATAGACGCGCTCGCCTTTTTCGTTCCAGGTTTTTAACATGCCGTCCAAAAGGCCGTCGATATAGTTGGCGTAGACCATGGGCTGGCGGTCTTCGGAGAAGGCCATGCAAATTCCATTCAATACGCCCTTGTCATGCGCGGCAAAGGCAGAGACGATCCCGTCGGGATGGAGCAGAAAGATCACCTGCTCGTCTTTGACTGTATCCATAAACAACTCAAAAATGGAGTTCAAGTTGATCTTGAAAAGTCGCGTCTTGAAGGTTTTTCCCGAAGGCAAATTCAAACTGATTATCTCCGGCGCTAAAGTTGACGATAGATCGGCGGGCGGACCTTGAAAATTATTCGCCGCGGCAACGGCCGAAGAATTGCCGAGCGTCGAATTGGCCGCCGCGTCGGCGGGCAACGTGGCGGCGGGCAAGGTCTGAGTATTGTCCGGGCCGGGCGGGGGCGGAACAGGGCTGGACTGGCCGGGACTGACTGCCGCCTCGGTTTTCTCCCCGGGGAGCGGCAAAGGCGTTTCCGGGAATTGATTCCCCGTGGACTCGGCATGGACTGGGGGCTTGGCCCCGGGGATGGTTCTCGTCTTGATAATACGCTCCGGCAGCTTTCCCTCGGAGGAGCCGGTGATTTTGGCGACCAGAGCTGAAGTTTGATCGAAGGTAAAAGTCCAGAGGTCTTTGCCGTGTGCAAAAACCAAGAGGATGATAATGAAGACTACCGCGGCGCCTACCAATTTTTTAATCAGCGAAACCATTTTTTTGTGGCGGCGGAGAAACTTGAATAACAAATCGAAAGACTCTCTTACGGCGACGAGGGGATTTGCACTGGCGCTGCTGTCGGCGTCGGCGAGGTTCGGCGGCGCCGTGGGGGTCAAAGGGGGCGGCAGAGGGTAATTTCCCTGCTTAAGGGGCGAAGCTGTGGAAGAAGGCGGAGGCGGCGGAGGTGCGGGCAATGGCTGAAGGCGCAATTGAAGCCGCAAGGAAACGTCGTATTCGGCTTTTTTCTCCGGATCAAGTAAACAACTCTTGGCCGCGGCGATCTTTTTCTCCAGTTTTTGCGCAAGAATCACATTCGGGCCGTTTTTAAAGGTGCGCACCAGCATCAAGCGCTGATCGGCGGCGCTGGCGATGACTTCCGCATCAGACTCGAAAACTTCAATTCCCAAAAGGCGATAGTAATGGGGCGGTTGATCCTTGGGCGGGATGCCCAGCCATTTGTAATAAGGATCGAAATCTACAGCCATAATACAGTCTCCCCCAAAATGCCCTTTCCCGACGCCAGCGAAAAAGAGATTGCTAAAATACCCGATTATCTTTATTAATCACAATCTCTAATAACCAGAAAATAGTATACTCGGCTTTGTAAATAGCAACAATAGGGGGGTAAGATTGTTTTCTCAATCTGCGAGACTAAGTCCCGTTCGGCCAATAACTACATCTTAAGACATGCTGTAAAATCTGCCAGTTCCATGATAATGTTTATCAACAATATTGATTATTCCGGCATGTTTTCTTTTAGCAACAATCCATGTTGCAAAAAAAATACATGTTGCCCAAAGTATATGTTACTGTTTTCATAGTGGAATCTTCTCGGTGAAGATACCGGGACCATACGCACCTGCCAGGCCGAGGATTGGGCCATGAGGCATTCAGGGGCGAGCTACCGAAGCCTTATTCTCATGGCGATAGTTTGCGCCATGAATGCCGGGGGTTGTAACTCGTTGCAGACTTCCCACATCGATCCCACGGGCGAGCACATCTTTACCCAATCGCCGGCGCCCGCCAATCCGGCTAATCCTGCTGATCAATATTCGTCCGGGGGCTATCTTTCCTGGGATGACGTGGCGCTGATGCTCACGCCCAGCGAGACCGTGGCCCCTGTAGGCAGCGAAGTGGTGCTGGTTGCCGGCGTAGGCGCGGCCGATGGTTATCTGCGGACATATCGACGCCTGGAATGGACCGTTGCCCAGGGCAGCGTGGGACAGTTCGTCGCCGTGGGCAAAAACGACTACCTCGACGTTTTGCTGGGCGATTTCAACAGGCCGGGGATCGTCAACAGCACTTTTGCCATCGGCAGCACCTCGGGCAAAGACGAGCAATTGACGCGGGGAACGCCCTCGCCGGCCGACGACGTTTCGGTCACGCGCGGGCAAGGATGGATCAGCATCACCTCGCCGATCGAAGGCACTAGTTATGTGACCGTGGTGGCTCCCGAGATATCGCCTTGGGATGCGCGCACGAAAACCGCCACCATCCACTGGGTAGACGCCACCTGGCGCTTCCCCCCTCCGGCAATCAATCCCGCCGGCACGAAACACGTTTTCACCACTACGGTCACGCGGCAATCGAATCAAAGTCCTTGTCCGGGCTGGCAGGTGAAATACACCATCACCGGCGGACCGCCCGCCGGTTTCTCGCCCGACGGTGCTTCGTCGGTGGAAGTGACTACCGACGCCGCCGGTCAGGCAAACGCGGAAATCTTTCAAAAATCGCCCGCCCACGGCACCAATCAAATTTGCATCGAGGTCATCCGGTCCGGGCAACTGCCGGGTGGAAACGGTCAGCGCATGGCGGTGGGCAAAGGCTCGACCATGAAAACCTGGACGGCCGCCGATATTGCCGTGAAGATCAGCGGTCCGGCAACGGGTTCTGTAGGCAGCACGTTGACCTACCGGATTGACGTGAGTAATCCCGGCGACCTGACCTCAAAAAACGTGATTGCCAGCAATACCGTGCCCAATGGTTTGACATATATCAGCAGCAATCCGCCCGCTGAAACCAGCGGCAGTCGGCTGCAATGGCGCCTGGGCGAATTGGGCCCCAGGCAACATCGAACCATCGAAATTAATTACCGCGGGGAAAAAGAAGGCAGTTTGTCAAATTGCGCGGACGTAAGCGCCGAAGGCGGGCTGAAGGTCAGCGATTGCGCCACGACCACCATTACCGCGCCTGCGGCCGCGCCTGCTTTGATCGACGTAAAAGTTACCGGACCCAGCGTGGCCAGCATCAACAGCGAAGCCACCTTTGAGATCCAGGTTGTCAATCGGGGCCAGACCGCTGTCGGCAACCTGTTGGTGAAAGACCGTTTTGAACCGGGATTGGAACATCCCGCTTCGAAAGAAAAAAGAATTATTGAATATGACCTGGGCGAGTTGGGCCCGGGTCGATCGGCAAAACTAGAGCTCACCTTCCGCGTTACCCAAGCCGGTCAGCTTTGTCACACCGTTGAAGTATTTAGACAAGATGCAATATTGGCCAGGCGCAGTGCCTGCCTGAGCGTATCGGCTGAAGGGACGCCTAGAGCGGGCGTCACGCCACCGGGCGTCCCGCCCCCCTCGGGCGCCGCGCCGGGGATTGGCCCGCAGCCCACGCCCGGCTACGGACCGCAAACCACGCCGCCCAGCAAGGGGCCATCCGCCGCGGCCGGCGTGCCCACGATCTCTGTCACCCAAAACGCCCCCCCGCAGCGCATGGTTAACGAGATCGCTGAATTCGTGATCCAAATCGCCAATACCAGCAACCGCACGCTGACTAATCTAAAAATAGTCAACCGCGCCGATGCGGCCCTCGTGCCCTCCTTTGCCACGGAAGGATTCCAAGCCGAAGGCGGAAACCTGATGTGGATAATTCCTGCGCTGCCGGCCGGGGCCTCCAGACAAATCAAAATACAATTTCGCTGCGCAAAGACATCGCTTAAGGCGGGCAATCGGGTGAGCGTCTCCAGCAGCGAGGGCGCACAGGCCGAGACCGAGGCCTCTTTGGAGATCCGCTCGGCATTGGGCTCGTCTACCCCGGAGGCCGCGACTCCCGGCACAATCCAACCGAAAGAAACGCCCCCTAGCGGAATCGCTCCGGCCACGACTCCGGCTTCATCCGGCTTGACCATGACCGTTACTGATTTGCGCGATCCGGTAACGGCGGGCAAGGAGTTGACCTATCAGATTACCGTGGTCAACAATGGTAACACGGTGCACCGTCAAGTTACGGTGATCGCCATGGTTCCCGAGGGCATGGTCCCCGCTCCCTTGGGCACCACTGGACCGGGCCCCACCCAGTATGTCATCGATCGACAGACCGTCAATTTCAATCCGATAATGGAGGTCCGGCCGGGCGAAACGTTGATCTATCGGGTGCGCGTACGCACCAAACAAGCCGGCCAATTCCACTTCCGCGCGGAACTGACCAGCCGCGATCTATCCCAGCCCGTCTTGCAAGAAGAATCCACGGAAGTGTTTTAGTACATCCAACAAAATGCCGCGTGCCACTGCTGGCTTGTCCAACAGTGTCTTTCTAACGATGCTGTCTAATTTTATTAAACCACTCTGCGCCGGTAATTACGGAATTATCCTTTTTCTTTCCACTAGTGACTAAATGCGCTCTGACCCCATATACTCAAAAGACTTTTTCCTTTGGGAGCATTTTTTAAGTGTTTTTGCCTTTTCGATTTATAATGTTCAAACAAGGAACGAAACATAGCTATCTCCTTATTGGTTTTCTAATTCCGACTCAAAAAATATTTGATTTCCTTAAATATTGAATATGTTGTCTCCATATAAAAGTAATTAGCATAATAGAAAAAATACTTAAGTTGACAAATATGGATGGTTCCGGAATTGGAGTAAGCAAAAATGCTCCCGTCGAAAGATCATTATTGTAATATCCGCTTACAAGGATTTGTCCTGCGTCACTGATGCCAACTCCTATACATAAAGTCACCCCAACACCTGAATCAATCAAAGTATTTAAGTCAATCATTTCATTATCGCTATATAGAAATGCGTGATTTAGGCTCGATATGATTCCAACAATTTGCCCATTATTGTTGATGTCGCAAGCAGCACTGATACCGTTATCTCCACCGATATCTATCATCTCTTCCTCACTATAAAGAAATGCATGTACAACACCAGTTGAAGTCTTTGATTCTCCAACGATTTGTCTGCTATCGTTAATTGCTAAGCCCATACTATATCCACCGAGGGTTCCGATGCTAGTCATTGAGTTATTTTTATAAATAAATGCACGCCCTGATCCATCTTGTATATTTGAAGTTCCTGTTATCTGACCACTACTGTTGATATCTTCGGCAAAAACTCTCGAACCGCCGAGATTGCCCAAATCGGTCAAGATGCCATTGCTCAAAAGATAGGCGCTATAGTTATTGTTTCCGGTGCCGATACATCCCACAATTTGCCCTGTGTTGTTGATTCCATCGGCAAAACTACTTATGCCACCGAGATTGCCTAGATCGGACATGATTCCATTGATATACGAAAACGCATGATAGGTTCCATCAGTCAACATATAATTTCCTACTATTTGTCCATTGTCATTGATATCACATGCATAACTACCCAATCCCTCTAATGAATTCAATTCAGTTAGAACTTCATTGCTATAGAGCACGGCGGTCGAATAAGTAGGGGTACTTATGTTGCCAACAACATCCCCATTCGCATTGATGGCCATTGGCGAGAAAACGCCCAAGTACTTTACGGTGTACTCGACTGCGGCATTGGCCGATACTGCCGCGAGCAGTAAAATGCCCACAATTCCGATGGCAATTAGTGACTTGCACATAATTGATACTCCTTATTTGGATTTTATTAAAATATTTGGATTTTATTAAAATATCTCCCCTAAGCGTTATTGCCAAAAAGGACAAATCGATTCAATGGAATCCCCCGCCTTTTCGGGTAATGGAAGAACAATCCAGATTATCCCGCACTAGAAAAAACCACTAATCCATTATGCCGGGATAATATCGCTGCCTCTTGGTATGT
Source organism: Pirellulales bacterium (assembly GCA_963820545.1). Taxonomy (GTDB): domain Bacteria; phylum Planctomycetota; class Planctomycetia; order Pirellulales; family Thermoguttaceae; genus CAWGAJ01. The sequence continues at coordinate 126,519 of CAWGAJ010000002.1, read as the reverse complement.
CTGACAATAGCCCCTCAATCATTGGTGCTATATCTTATAATATGCATTCAAACCTGTCAACGTAGGGGTAAATTTTAATGGGATTTTGGGGTCAGTGGGATTTTGGGGTCAGAGCGCACTTAGTCATTAGTAGAATTTCTGCATTAGCTTATCGACGTTTTTTTTGAGCGTATCAGGGGCGAGGTCAACGCGTTTTACGGCATTGTGAACGCCGCCGTGGCTGCGGTAGCCCAAGGCGGAGGCGATTTCGCGGGCCGAATAGCGGAAATGGCGTCGGGCCAGATAGGCGGCCGCTGCCCGGCTGAGGTCGTCTATGCGCCGACCGGGCCGCCAAAACGAGACCAACCAACCGACCAGGCTTCGCCTGGTGCCCGATGGTGCCCGTCGCGGCTTTATATTATACTGCACAAACTAACGTACTTGATGCGCGGAAAATATGCTGAAATATCATCACAAAGACTCTATTCACTATTCCCTATCCTCTATCTCCTGACATGTGGCATGGCATTTTTGGACACGACAAGGTTGTAGAGCAGTTCCGCCGGGCTGTGCAGCGCGGACGACTGGCGAGCAGTTTTTTATTTGTCGGCCCGCCGGGAATAGGCAAACGCAGCTTTGCCATAAAACTTGCCCAAGCGCTGTTGTGTCAAAATCGCGCGGAAGAGGCGTTTGATCCGTGTGAAAATTGTCCGGCCTGCATCCAGGTTGTATCCGGCACGCATCCCGATTTTCAATTGATCGGCAAGCCCGGCGACAAGTCGTTCATTCCGCTGGAATTGCTGATCGGCGATAAAGAACATCGGCGCCGCGAAGGACTCTGTCATTACATTGCGCTTAAACCATTCATGGGCGGGCGCAAGCTCGCCGTGATCGACGATGCCGATTATCTCAATGCCGAGGGCGCCAACGCCTTGCTGAAAACCCTGGAAGAGCCGCCGCGGGGTTCGGTGTTGATACTGATCGGCACTAGTCCGGCCAAGCAATTGCCCACGATTCGGTCGCGTTGCCAACTGATCCGCTTTCAGCCCTTGGACGTCGACACAGTCGCGCAATTGTTGGTTGCGCAAGGGCTGGTGCCAGATCAGGCCGAGGCCCGGCGTTTGGCCCAATTGAGCGAGGGCAGCATCCAGCGGGCCAGCGAACTTGCCGATGCCCAACTGTGGACGTTCCGCAAGGCGTTATTGCAGCACCTGGCAGGAGAAAGGCTAAATAGCGTTTCGCTCTCGCAAATGACAGTGAAATTCGTGGATCAGGCCGGCAAAGAGGCTGCGTTAAGGCGGCAGCGCCTGCATCGGGTGATCGGTTTTGCCGCGGATTTTTATCGCCAACTGCTGCGGGCTCAAAACGGCGCGGTAAAGTCGGACGACGCCGAGCTGGATGGGTTTGTGGATGAGACTCTCAGGCACTACTGCCGCGACGTGGAAAAAACCGCCGCCCGGCTGGATCGCTGCCTGGAAGCCCAACAGCAGATCGATCGCAATGCCAATCAAGCGACCCTGATCGAGGCCTGGCTGGACGGCTTGGCGGAAATTAATTGATGTCTATCGAGACTCAGATAAATGTTTTTTTAAGCCCACGGGTTGCAATCCGCGGGCTTATATTGATTTATTCCAAAACATTTATTACACCCTGCCTAACGTTGTTTTCTGGACTATGAATCGCCGCCGAAAAAATGCTAAACCGCAGGCATTTTGGCCAATTGCATCCTTTCTTTAACGTATACTTTTACCAGCGGGAACAGCGGTTCTCTATTATTCCGGCAGATAATCCTGAAGCGGCGGTCAGGCCGGATTGACTGGGATTGGCCTTACGATTGTTAAAACCGGTACAGGTTGAACAAGATTTATGGGATTGGCAAGCAGAAAAATAACGTTTTTCGAATTGAAGGCATGTCTCTGGGAAAGCGACATTCAATGATTGAATAGCCGACGTTATTTTACTGAGGTTCTAGAGGGAGTAGTCTTTTTCCATGTCCGTTCCTTTGCGGCGTATTAAACAGCAGTGGTCCGCGGGCGGTGTGCTGTATCGCTTGGTAGATGCCGTGTGCATTGCCGTTGGGCTGGCAATAGCGTCGCAGGAATCCTGGGCCCGCTGGACCAAGATCGAATATTATTTGCTGGCCGGATCAGCGGCCATAATTTTGCACTATCTGGTTGCCGAACTAAGCGGGCTGTATCGCAGTTGGCGCGGCGTTTCAATCAAGCGGGAAATCCTCGCCTCGCTCTTCACCTGGGGCGTCAATGTGTTCCTCTTGCTGGGCTTGGGTTTCTTTACCAAATACAGCGGAGATTTTTCCCGCCGCGCCATGTTCACTTGGTTCGCCCTGGCCCCGGTATTGATGATCGGCTGCCGGCTGGCAGTTCGCTTATTGCAGCGCGTATTGCGGACCTTGGGCTACAACAGCCGGAATTTTGCCATCGTGGGCGTGACGGAATTGGGTTTTCAATTGGCGCGGAATATTGAAAAGTTACCAGAAATGGGTTTGAAACTCGTGGGTTTCTACGACGATCGTGACGACCAACGCACGCCGGAGGTCCCCCTAGACCTGGGCCGGCGCATCGGCAACCTTGACGACCTTGTAGCGCAAGCCCGACAAGGCGAAGTCGATATCATTTACATCACCTTTCCGATGCGCGCCGAGGAACGCATCCGCGGCGTGCTCAGCCGGCTGAGCGACACCACGGCCTCGGTCTACGTGGTGCCGGATTTCTTCGTTTTCGAACTGTTGCACTCCCGCTGGACGGACATCCTCGGGCTGCCGGTGGTGAGCGTATTCGAAACGCCTTTTTACGGCGTCGACGGCATGGCCAAACGGCTCTGCGACATTGTTTTCGGCAGTCTGCTTTTGCTTTTGCTGGGCATACCCATCGCGATTATCGCCCTGTGCATCAGATGCACCTCGTCCGGCCCGGCGCTGTTCCGCCAGCGGCGATACGGTCTGGACGGGCGAGAGATCCGCGTGTGGAAATTCCGTACCATGACGGTCTGCGAAGACGGCGCAGCGGCCGTGCAGGCCACAAAAAACGATCCCCGCGTCACCAAATTGGGCGCCTTTCTCCGCCGCACCTCGCTCGACGAACTGCCGCAACTCCTGAATGTGCTGGAAGGAAGCATGTCGCTGATCGGTCCCCGGCCGCATCCCAATGCGCTTAATGAACAATTCCGTCAACAAGTCGGGGGATACATGCTGCGCCACAAAGTCAAACCGGGCATCACCGGCCTGGCCCAGGTGAACGGTTGGCGGGGCGAAACAGATACGCCTAAAAAAATGGAAAAACGCATTGAATTCGACTTGCGCTATATCCGCGAATGGTCGCTGTGGCTGGATATCAAAATATTGCTGAAAACCGCCTGGGTAGTGATCCTGAGGCAAAATGCGTATTAATCAGAAATTGATGAGCATGCTTTCTTCCGATAATCTGCTGCCTGAGATGACGCCGCTGGTGATCGCGCCGTCGGTCGAGCCAGTCGTCCAGGTCCGAGCGCCGCGCGCCACCGCTATTGCCCGCGTGCTCCACCTGATCAACGGCGAACATTATGCCGGCGCCGAACGAGTGCAAGACCTTTTGGCCCAAGACCTGCCGCGGTTTGGATTTGATGTCGGCTTCGCCTGTGTAAAACCCCGGCACTTCGCCGAACTGCGCCAGTCGCAAAAAACGCCGCTTTATAACCTGCCCATGAAAACCAGGCTCAGTTTGGGCGTGGCCCGGAAAATTGCCCGCCTTGTACGCCAGGAGCAGTACGATCTGATTCACTGCCACACGGTGCGCACGGCAATGGTGGGCAGCCTGGCCGCCTGGCTCTCCGGCGTGCCCATGGTTTATTACGTTCATAGCCCCGCTCTGCAAAATACTACCCGGCCGTGGCTGAATCGCATCAATAGTCTTGTGGAACGCCTAAGCCTGCACCGGGCAAGCCGGCTGATCGCGGTTTCGGAAAGTCTCAAAGAGCACATGATCCAACAAGGCTTTGATCCTGCACAAATCACCGTGGTCCACAACGGCGTGCCGTCGCTTTACGAAATTCCTTTTCGCCGGTCTCCCCGGGCTGAGTGGATTTTGGGCACTGTGGCGCTGTTCCGCCCGCGCAAAGGGATCGAAGTTCTGCTTCAGGCAATCGCACTTCTGCGCAAGCGGGGCTTTTCGGTGCGTCTGCGGGCCGTAGGTGTATTTGAATCGCCCGATTATGAGAAGGAAATTCACGCCCTGGCCGCCCGGCTGGGACTACAAGACATAATCGAGTGGATGGGCTTTGTACACGATATTACCTCTGAACTTTTAAGCATGGATCTTTTTGTGATGCCCAGTTTGTTTGGCGAAGGCCTGCCCATGGCCGTGCTGGAAGCCATGGCCGCCGGCGTGCCGGTTGTGGCCACCGACGTGGAAGGCACTGCCGAGGCCGTGCGCCACGGTCAAGACGGCCTGCTCGTACCGCCGGGCGATCCCCAAGCACTCGCCCAAGCCATCGCCGACGTGATTGAAGGCCGCTACGACTGGTCGGCCCTGCGTCAAAGCGCTCTGGAACGTCAGGTCCAATCATTTTCCGAACGCAGCATGGCCGAAGGCGTTGCAGAAGTTTATCGCCAAGTGCTGAAAATTTAATGGTGCGTTTCACGCACCCTACGAGTTTGTCTAATGTACGATTTTTTTCATCCTTCATCCTTCTGCCTTCATCCTTTTCTACCAGTAGATTTTTTTTGTGATTCAACATGTCTCATCCCCCTCTGGTTTCGGATAATTCGGCAGTTTTCACCCCCTCTAAAAACATTCCCATTTTTCTCATCCGGATACTTGACGTCGGGGGGGGGCGCGGCGGTATAATTGTGGTCTGGTTCTTATCAATCAGATGCAAATATAATTGGCATTCAATAAGAGGCAGCGTTAGCACCCGGACATCCGGTTACTGAAAAAGTATCAGAACCGCCCGGCGTGCATTCTTTTGTTTGCTCACTTGCAGTGGGCCTGTTTCCCGCAAGGTTTGTTTTCCTTGGTGGAGACTTTCTATTTTTGATTTTTTTGTTCCGTAGTAACAAGTTGCCATCAATTTCAAAGGCGTCATGCAATGAAAAACATGTTTAGTCCAGAATCTATGGTCTTTTTCTTTTATTAGTTTTTTTTGTTTTGGCTTTATCTCTCCTCCCTCGTTCGCTACAGGCAGATATCATTAACGGGGGTTTCGAGAATGGATTTGATTCCTGGAATATAACACATTGGAACTGTGTTAATCTTAATACAGATGAACAAGAAATTATTACATCGCCTTCAGATGCTCCGGAAGGGCAAAATTATGCCCATTTTGGTGTTATTGCAGCTAGAAATGGTGATAATGATATATCTGAAGGCCATATTTGGATGCGACAAGAATTTTATGCAAATTCTGGTGAACAATTGCTATTACAATTTCGTTCTAATCGAGTTCAAATCTTTTTATATGGACCAATATTTGTTAGTTGTGCAGATATCAGTTTTAGGGTATTTGGAGGTGGAGGTAATTACGGGGAACAGGTATTTGGTTTTTCTGAAACTCATTCAGAATGGGAGGAATTATCATTTCCGGCTTTTGAAACCGATGGATATTATTGGTTTGGATTTGATATTGATGTAGCCGTTTTGACTGGCGTATCTAATCCTGGAGAACCATATCCATGGGAACTATTAGGTGTTCTTGTAGATTTAGATAATATACATATAATTCCTGAGCCTTCGTGTATCATCTATCTCGGTGTCGGCACCATTAGCCTGCTCGCCTATTTTTGGCGGCGGCGGAAGTCGGCGGCGTAGAGCACCTAAGATAATCGACCATCAAGAAGAACGGGCCATCCGCGCATGGCCCGTTTTGCTTGGGATTGAAGATTTTTGAGGTTACGCATCGGTTTGCCAGTCTTCGACCTTCAGCCCTGGGATTCGCAGGAACTCTCCCGTGTTATGGGTCACCAGGATAAGATTGTTGACAATGGCAATCGACGCGATGAGAATATCATGTGCCCCGATATTCGTTCCACTACGTTCTAACTCGGTTCTGATTGGACCATATGCTGCCGCGGCTGAATTATCGAAAGATAGGCATTGAAAACGAGAAAGAAATTGTTGTTGTTTTGGCAGCGTTTTATCAGGTGAATTGCTCTTGGCGGCACCATAATACATCTCAGCTAAGGTAATGGAACAAACGGCGATATTTGAATCGCCTTCATCATCGAGACGCTGCCGCAGGGCCAAAGAACGGCCATTGAGATACACGATGCACGGATTTGTATCAAGAAGAAACTTCATCCATTGCCACTCCAAGGCGGCAGGGGCATATCCTCCGGTTCTTCTAGTCCTAAACCGGCGCAATAACCATACGTTTGCTTGACAAACTCATGCCACTCTAGTTGTTCAGATGGAATTTCGCTCGAAGCGGCTGGCAAAGACCGGATTGTTACAACGACTGGTGTTTTTGCCTCTTCTGGCCCGAGTGGTACGCGCAGATTTAGTACGCCGTCGGGGCCCACCTCGGTTTGTAACTGAATGTTTTTCATTTTCTCAACTCCAAAGCATTACCGAATTCCACTTTACTTTATATTATAGCAGAATTTAATCAATTGAGAATATAAGCGGATGGGCTTTTTGTTTCACTCTAAAGGCCAGTGTTTGCCCAGGGTTTTGCGCTGCAAAGCAGTGAGTTGGGCGATGCCGCGGCGGGCGAGCGAGATGAGTTTTTCAAGATCTTTATCATCGAAGGTGGCTTCCTCGCCCGCGCCTTGGATTTCCACGAAGCGTCCGCTGCCGGTCATAACGACGTTCATGTCCACCTCGGCGGCCACGTCTTCGGAATGCTCCCGGCACGAGTGCCGGAGTTAAACAAAATAGTTCCGCGACCGATTATTCCGCGACCAACGGTCGCGGCTTTATGGATATTTATTCCTCGTCACTCTTCCCTCTCCACGCTCCACTACCCTTGTGCCGCCAGGAGCCAGGCGAGGATGCCTTTTTGGGCATGCATGCGGTTGGCGGCTTGCTGGACCACGACGCTTTGTGGGCCGTCGATCACTTCGTCGGTTACTTCCTCGCCGCGATGGGCGGGCAGGCAGTGCATGAAAAACGCGCCTTTCTGGGCGTGCGAGAGGAGTTCGGCGTTCACCTGATAGGGTGCGAAATCCTTCAGGCGGCCTTCTCTTTCGCTTTCCTGGCCCATGCTGATCCAGACGTCGGTGTAGATGGCTACGGCGTCGCGCACGGCCTCGATTGGATCGGCGGTCACGGTGAGCTCTAATTGCGGCACTTGACGCTTGATCCAGGTGAGATCTTTTTCGGAAAAGCGATAGCGCGGCGGGGTAGCCATGATCATTTTGATGCCTAATCTGCCGCATCCTAAGGCCAGGCTTCGCGCCACGTTGTTGGCATCGCCTACCCAAGCCAATGTGTGGCCTTCAGGCCTGCCTACCAATTCGTGGATCGTATACAGATCGGTCAGGGCCTGGCAGGGATGGCCGAAATCCGTGAGCCCGTTGATCACCGCACAAGTGCAATGCTTGGCCAACTCCACCGCCGTTTGGTGCCGGTTCGCCCGGACCACGATCACGTCGACGTATTGGCTCAAGATGCGGGCGAAGTCGGCCAGGCTTTCCCGCTTGCCAAAGCCGGTCTCGCTGCCGAGGAAGAGGGAATTTCCGCCCAGGTGGATCATGGCCGCCTCGAAACTGACGCGCGTGCGGAGCGAAGGCTTTTCGAAGAGCAGCGCCATCATGCGCCCGGGCAAAAGCGACTCGCGCAGTCCGGCCTCGAACTTGGTTTTGAGGTCTTCGGTAATGGAAAAGATGCGTTCGATCTCCGCCGAATTGAGATCGGCCAGGGTAATCAGGTTTCGCATCGCAGCGCTCCGCGGTAGAGGTCAAAGGTTATGTCTGCAAAGGAGACAGTCCCATTTTCGCTACGCGAAAATCGGGACAGTCCCCAAATTTTGTTTCATTGTATCGGCAGGTGGTTTTTCGCCTGACGTTTAAGCACGTCGGCGAGGATATCGCAACCTTCGTGGGCTTGCTGATCAGCGAGTGTCATGGCCGGCAGCAGGCGGATAACCGTGCCATTGGTGCAATTGACGAGCAGTTTGCGCTCCAGGCAGGCCCGGACCGTGGCGGCGCCTTCGATGGTGAGTTCCACGCCGATCATCGCGCCTTCAACGCGGACCTCGCGGATTAAATCGCATTGATTTTTCAGTTCTTCCAAACGCGCGCGGAACAGTTCGCCCAGGTGTTTGGTCCGGTCGAGGAGATTTTCGCGTTCGATCATTTCAATGGCGGCCAGTCCTGCCCGGGCGGCGATGGGATTGCCGCCGAAGGTGCAGGCGTGTATTCCCGGGCGCAGACTCTTGGCGATTTCGGCGGTGGTGAGCATGGCGGCACCGGGCAGTCCGCCGCAGATCGCCTTTGATAATGTCATAATATCCGGCTGGACGCCAAAGTGCTGATAGGCGAACCATTCGCCCGTGCGGCCAAAGCCGGTTTGCACTTCATCGAAGATCAAGAGCAGTTCTTTTTGGTCGGCCAGTTTGCGCAGGCCAGCCAAGAAACCCTCAGGCGGGACGCGCACGCCGCCTTCGCCCTGGATCGGTTCGATCATTAAAGCGGCCGTGTCGTCATCGATCAGTTTTGCCACGGCATCCAAATCGCCGAAGGGGGCATAGACAAAGCCGGCCATCAAGGGCCCTAAACCCTCGTGATACTTGGGCTGCGCCGTGGCCGCAACTGAACCCAGCGTGCGCCCGTGGAAGCCGCCCTCGAAAGTAATGATCTTGTAACGCGGCTTGGACGAATGGAGCCGCGTGAGCTTGATGGCGGCTTCATTGGCCTCGGTGCCGGAATTGCAGAAAAACGCCTGTCCGCCGAAACTCCGCTCGCTTAAGGCCTGGGCCCAAAGTCCCTGTAGTTCGGCGTACCAGGTGTTGGGCACGTGAATCAGTTTGCCAAGCTGATCGCGCACCGCCTCGACCACAGGGGGAGGACAATGGCCCAACAAATTGCAACCCCAGCCGGGAAACAAATCCAAGTAGCGGTTGCCTTCGCTATCCCAGACATACGAGCCTTCGCCGCGGACCAATGATACGGGAAAACGGCCGTAATTGGGAATTACGTAGTGCTCGAAGAGTTTGATCGTTTCCACGGAACTTAGAGGTCGATTGGCAGTCACGGGCAATGCTCCTAAAAACTAATGAAGTTACTAGATGCTAGGCAGTGGGCACAAAACTATAATGACAGGTTCTAAGGCAATTGTGTTCGCAGGTTCTGAAAATATACACCTGGGTAAGCTGGCTGTATTTTTCCAGGGCAGCACTAGTGGCACCCTTGCGTATTTGCGAAACCGCAAGCGGTTTCTATTAATTTAATACTCCTCACTAACCACTATCCACTCACCACTCTCCACTATTCTTTTACAATTTGCGTTCCCACGCCTTTGGAGGTGTAGACTTCCAAGAGCAGCGAGTGGCGCATGCGTCCGTCGATAATATGAATCTTGCGCACGCCGCGCTGGAGGGTTTCCAAACAGGCTTCGACTTTGGGGATCATGCCCGAGTCGATGGTTCCGTTAACGATTAGTTCGCGTGCTTCCTGGGCGGTGAGCGAGTAAATCAGCGAATCGGGATTATTTTTGTCGCGCCTCACGCCATTGACGTCGCTGAGAAAGACGAGTTTTTCCGCTTCCACGGCCTGGGCCACCGCGGTGGCGGCGGTATCGGCGTTGACGTTGAGTTTTTGCCGCTCTTTAGTGATGCACATCGAGGGGATCACCGGCACGATGCCCGCATGGCAGAGGTTTTTGATAGTAGCCTTATCAACCCGCGTGACATTGCCCACATAGCCGAGATCGAGCAGATTGCCGTTTTCGTCGGGCAGTTGTATGCGTTCGCCACGAAGCACAATGGTGGTTTTAAAATTTAACGATTGAGCCCGGCCGCCGAGTTCGTTGATCCTCCGGGCAAGATCCTCGTTTATTTCGTATGCCAACACGCGTTCGACAATATCCAAGGTGGCTTCGTCGGTATAACGTCGGCCTTGGACAAAGCGCGGTTCCTGTCCCGCTTCTTCCATTACACGGCTGATAGTTGCGCCGCCGCCGTGGACCAGGACCGGCCACATGCCGACCGTTTCCATGAACACGATGTCCAAGAGCAGATCGTTTATCGCCCGATCATCTTCCATGATACGGCCGCCAAGTTTAATAACAATGATTTTGCCACGGAACTGGCGGATCCATTGGAGGGCTTCGATCAGCACGTCGGCTTTGCGAATGGCTTCTTCCAACGGCGTACTCCTGATACGAGGATGCCATCCATCGGTAGGCGGGTAAAAAAGGCAAACCCCGGGCAGGAAAAATCCGCACCGGGGAAACCCCAAATTGTAATCTTGCTCCATAGAGTGTCAACGGCAAACGGGGCAATTTAAGGCAGTGTTCGACTGGGGACAAGCAGTGGCACAGATATCGCGTGCGTGCAAGCACGCACCCTACCTTGAATGACACTTACTGCTTTCCGGATCCGTCTTAAAGGGGGGGCGCGGTTTGATTGATATAGAATCGCCCGATGCCTTCGTCCAATGCATAAGACCGGGATTTAGAATGAGTCCTGTTCCACCTCGTCGATGAACTCGACGGGGCCGTTGAGACTATCGGCCAATTTGTTCAGGGCTTCGGTTTCGATTTGCCGCACGCGTTCGCGGGTCAGGCCCAGGGTTTCGCCGATTTCCTTCAAGGTGCGCGGTTCATGGCCGTCCAGGCCGAAACGCATGCGCAGCACGGTGGCCTCGCGGAGGTCCATGGTTTCCAGTTGACGCATGACGTGCTTGAGGTCGTCGTTATCGACAAGTTCATCCTCGGGCGTTCGCATGCGTTCGTCCATGATCATTTCGCCCAGCGACCAGCCGGCATCGGCCTGATCGGTCTGCGGGGTAAGGTTGTAAATGCGGATGGCCTTCTTGATGATGGGTAGTTTTTTCCGCGGCAGGCCCAGCACCCGGGCAACTTCCTCGGGGGTCGGCGTGCGACCCAACTCGTCGGCCAAGCGCGTGCTGGCCCGGCGCCATTTGGAAAGCAATTCCACCATGTAGGCGGGAATGCGGATGGTTTTGGCCGAATTGATCAATGCCCGTTTGATCGATTGCTTGATCCAATAACTGGCGTAAGTGGAAAAACGAGTGCCGATGGCCGGATCAAAACCCTCCACTGCCCGCAACAGGCCCAGATTGCCTTCCTCGATCAGGTCTTGAAGACTGAGACCTTTACCGGTATAGCCCCGGGCGATGTTTACCACCAGGCGCAGATTGGCGCGGACCATGCGGTCGCGGGCTTGGTTGTCGCCGGAGCCGATGGCGATGGCCAATTGATGCTCATCCTCGGACGAAAGCAAAGAAGTCTCGTTGATTTCGCGCAGATAGGTTTCCAGGGGTGATTGTACTGAAACAACTTGCCTGCGTCGTGTGGTTTTAGTCATGGCGGTAAATATCGTCAGCCGAAGCATTCCTGAATTGCCCAACACAACTATCGACGCGCCGGCACAACTTTCTGCAACCAAGCATACTTCTGACAAGCTAAGCCGAATGTGAGCGAGTTTCGGAGAATGCCGAATACAACGAGCTTCAGAAGATGGAGTGCAGGGATTATGCGGACAAAGTCGAGTTCCCCGGCTTTTTGCGCTCTCGATACTCTTCGGTTTTCTGATTATGCCAGTGATTTAGACGGATGAAAGCGGCTGAAGAATTGGCGATTCTGCCGGTTGAGCGTGAAAAAAAGACGCCATAAACTATGCCGGCAAGTAAAGTAAGCATGTTTGGTAATGGAAGGAAAAACATTCCCAGCTTGGTTTCAAGAATTTCTTGTTTAGGGCTCATTCCGGTGGTCTCTTGCCACCATAATGAACTACAAGAATTACTATCTAAAAAGACATACTATAGCGGGGATTAGATTCAGACTTTCGTTGGCAATCGCCGCAGAAAGGCGTTCTTCCCGCTTAATTGCCATATTTTTTCTATAAAATTGCCGCTCTGGGGTTTATTTGGCTTGTGTAGCAAGATGAATTATTCATAAAATTACGAAATCATTGCTAGATTAAATCGGTACCTATGCGCCTACCCCGCATGCGGCGGCCTACAAGATACGGGTATCGACATGAAAATTAGAACAAGTTTGGATCCTTATCAAAACAGGCATTGATCAAGCATCGCGTGTTGCTATTCCGTGGCAAAGGGGCCTGACATGAAAGCCGCTTACATCGAAAAAGTCGGTCCCCCGGAGAATATCGTCTTCGGCAGTTTGCCCAAGCCGAAACCGATCGGCTCACAGGTGTTAGTCAAGGTGAAAGCCGTGGCTGTAAATCCCGTGGATACTTACATTCGCGCAGGAATATATCAGATGGACATACCGGAAAAGTTCATCGTGGGCTGCGACTTGGCCGGAGTCGTCGAGGCGGTCGGACCGGAAGCCACTAAATTCAAACGGGGTGATCGGGTCTGGGGCAGCAATCAGGGATTATTAGGCCGGCAAGGAACTTTCGCGGAATTCGCCGCGGTCGATGAATGTTGGCTTTATGCCACGCCCGAGGAAGTGTCTGACGCCAACGCGGCAGCCATTGCCCTGGTGGGACTGACGGCACATCTGGGCTGTTTCCGCGTGGCCAATCTGAAGATGGGAGAAAAAGTGTTCGTCCACGGGGGCACGGGCGGGGCGGGATCGTGCGTGATTCAAATGGCCAGAGCCATCGGCGCAAAAATATTCGCCACTGCCGGCAGCAATGAAAAGGTGCAGATCTGCCGCCAGCTTGGCGCACATGTGGCGGTCAACTATAAAACCACCGACGTGGAAGCCGCCTTGAGCAAGTTCGGCCCGGTGGATGTGTGGTGGGAAACGTTGCGGGAACAAGATTTCGACATGGCCGTCAGACAGATGGCCCTGCGCGGGCGGATTATCGTCATGGCAGGCCGCGATTCACGTCCGCCCTTTCCGGTCGGTCCCTTCTATCTGAAAGACTGCTCGCTCTTGGGATTCGCCATGTTCAATGCGCCGGCCGAGGAACAACGCAAGTCGGCCGCGGAGATCAACCGCTGGATGGCCCAGGGCCGATTACGACCGCTCATCGGCCGCACCCTGCCCCTGGCCAAAGCCGCCGAGGCACACCGCCTGCAAGAAGACAACACCCTCCGCCACGCCGGCACGCTTACCGGCAAGATCGTACTGACGGTGTGAGAAGAGGGGACAGCGGACAGAGAATCTTGTTTAGCCACGGCACTCCTGCCGAGAGGAATGCAAGATAGCAAATTGAAAATTGCCTAATGCAAATTTCAAATTGCAGAACCATAAAGCCGCGACCGCCGGTCGCGGTTGCGATTGCAAGATCCTCGACATTGTAGATTATGCTTTAGGGCCGCCTAACAAAAGGGGACAGGTTCTGTGCGGAATTAATCGTGGATCCCGGCACGGGTTCAAGCCCCAGTAATTTTAGTTCCAGGTTCGCGGCGTCGCCATTGCGGATGGGCTGTATCGGCGCGGAGTAGTCGGGCCGGCCAGTGCCGGGATTCAGCCGGGTGGTAGTGTTCAGGGCATACAGATCCGCCCCGGCTGCAACGCCCGGCCCCCAGACCAGCAACGGAATAGTGTAGTTCAGCGGATCGGCGGCATCGGAGTGACTTATTCCGGATCCCCCATGATCAGAGGTCAACACAATGAACGTTTTAGCTTTCAAAGTTTCGTTGCACGACACCAAGTTGAAAATCCGGCCCAGGTAACCGTCGATCGCGATCAAAGTGTTATTGTATTCGGCGCTGCCCCAACCGCTGCCGTGTCCGGCCACATCGGGATCGGCGTAGTGGATAAAAGCAAAATTAAATGGATTAGATTGCATGTCGGCGATAAAAGTTGCGGTCAGGGCCGCAGAATTCTTATTGTAGACAAAGGTATCGATTTTGTCGCGCCCGTTATCAACGCCGATCGTATCCGCCGCACCGTGGGCGGCATCGTATGAGATATCGTACAGGCTGAATTTGGTCTTGCCCGAGTACATGGCAGTGCGCAGACCGTTGTCGTGTACGACATCGAACACGCTGGCGACGTAGGAGCCTTTATTGCTATGGATGGTCTGACCCGACGCAGGATTGGTATTTGTGGTCCAGTTATGCCCAGCGACGCCGAGAACTGCTCGGCCTGTAAGCTGAGTGGTGTGGTCGGGCAGCGTAATGGTGTAATCATAGTCGGTGCGGGCATTGAAAGTGCAGGCGCCTTGTGTCTGAAAGCACTTGAAGTTGGGCAGTTTTTCGGCGTTCATGAGATGCTGAATGTAACTCGATCCGCCGCCGTCCACACTTATATGAATCACATACCGGACTTCCTGGCTCAATACCGATCCGGCCAGCCAGAGAACAATCCATGAGATACGCAGGATAGATTTAATATTCATGATTGCGGCTCCTAACGGGAATAGTAATGCTGCAAAGCTGGTTGGCATTTATCGCATTATTTGCCGTGTTCTTCGCGGTGGAAGGTGATGTGGCTGTTCCAATGCTCGCTGTCAGCGTGAGGAAAGTCGATGCGGTAATGCGCGCCGCGGCTTTCCTGGCGGCGCGCGGCCGCCTCGATCATCAACCGCGCCACACAAAGCATGTTTTGCAGTTCCCAGCCGACCGGAGCGGAGAATTGCCGCGGAGGACGTAGCGGCACCAGTGATTGATGTTTTCCCTGGCGTCGGTCAGCCCCTCGGCATCGCGGCGCACGCCCACGTCGCGCCACATCAGACTCTTTAGCGAGTTGCGGATATCGGCCAGATTCAAGGGCTCGGCGGACGGCTCGACCTGGGGATTTTCCACCACCAGTGCCTGGAAAGAATCGAGCATCGCGGCGGCCGCCTGCGACGCGCCCTCGCCCGCATGAGCGCCGTAAACCAGCGCTTCCATGAGACTGTTCGAGGCCAGCCGATTGGCGCCGTGCAGCCCGCTGGAGACGACTTCGCCCGCGGCCCACAGACCGGGCAAGCTGGTGCGGCCATTAATATCCACGGTAACCCCGCCCATCATGTAATGCGCCCCGGGCCGGACGGGAATGCGATCGCGCGTGATATCCAAATCGAATTCGGCACACACGGCGGCAATGCCGGGAAACCGCTGGCGAATCCACTGCGGATCGAGATGCGCCAGGTCGAGATAAACGTGGGGATGCTTGGTTTTTTCCATCTGGCTGACGATGGCCAGGCTGACCACGTCGCGTGGGGCCAGTTCGCCGCGGGCATCGTAGTCGGTCATAAAGCGGTTCCCGTGGCGGTCCACCAGCCAAGCCCCGGCGCCGCGCACGGCTTCGCTGATCAAATGCCGGCTGCCGCCGGCGATGTACAAAACCGTGGGATGGAACTGCATGAACTCCAGGTCGCACAGTTCGGCCCCGGCGCGATAGGCCATGGCCATGCCGTCGCCGGTGACGACTTCGGGATTAGTAGTCTCGCGATATAATTGGCCTGCCCCGCCGCTGGCCAAGATGGTCTGCTTTGCCCAGACCATGGTTTTGCCGTGCCGCTGGTTCCAGACCAACGCCCCGTGGCAAGCCCCTTGATGGGTGAGCAGATCGAGGGTGAATGTATTTTCCCAAATCTTCACGTTGCTAAATTCTTTCACGCGGCCGATTACCACGCGCATGGTCTCTTTGCCCGTGGCGTCGCCCAAGGCATGAACAATGCGGTCGTGGCTGTGTCCGCCTTCGCGGGCCAAGGCCAGCCGATCGCCTTGATGGTCGAATTGCACTCCCCAGTCGATCAATTCCTGGATTCGCTGGGGAGCCTCGCCCACCACGCGCTCCACCACGACCCGATCACACAGCGAGCCCCCGGCCTGCATGGTATCCTCCACGTGGTCTGCGATGCGGTCGCGCGGATCGAACACGCTGGCTATGCCCCCTTGCGCGTAACTGCTGCTGGATTGGTCAATGGAGTCCTTGGTGATGATCACCACCGACAATCGAGGATCGATGCTGAGCGCCGCGCAATCCCGCCAATCCGCTGCCGATCACCAGCACGTCGGCGAAAAAGTGCGGCACGCCCTTGGGATGGAACGGCACGAGATAGCGGGGATTAGGGCTGGGCATTTTAGTGGAGAGTGGATTGTGGATAAAAAAATGTTAAAACGCGGCACTCGTGCCGCGAATTTCTGTAGGACGGTTTTTAAAACCGTCCTACGCTGGTTTCAATATCCCCAGGACTGATCATTCTATCATATCAGCCATCGTGTGCCACTGGCGTCCCGCCAGCGCATATTCAGATAATAATTGTGCACTGTAGGACGGTTTTTAAAACCATCCTACAAACCAAGGATATAAGAAATGCCCTGGTGGCGGCTTTCTGCCGGCAAGAGACCTTGCTTTTCAGCCCTACACTCAAAAGTCCACTTCCATTAGATCCTCGCCTATTTGAGTATGTGGAAAGATTTTTTGGGCAGCGGCGAGGTCCAGCGCCTGCTCGGCAGAGGCAAGCGGGTTAATATGCGTAAGAATCAATCGGCCCACACGGGCTTTTCGGGCGACTTCAACCACCGGGGTGGTGCAACTGTGACCGTATTTCATAGCCAATTCAGCATAAGTATCCGGAAAATAACATTCATGAACCAAGAGATCCACACCGCGGATTTTTTCCACGTATGCGGCATCCGCTGCGGCAGTGGTGTCGGTAACGTAGGCCATGCTGTGGCCGGGCCAGTCCAGACGAAAGCCCAATGCCCCGCCCGGATGGACAAGAGAAAAATGCGTCAATTGACCGCCTGCAGCCAACGGCGTTACATCACTTAGCGGGCGGAATTCGCAGGGCGGCAGGTTAGGAAACAAGTCCGCGGAAAAAAGATGCCGCTCGATCGACGATAGTTTCTCGGCTTGTCCATGCACAGTTACGCGACGCAGCGGATGAATCCACATCACGCTAAACAGATATGTCAATCCAACAACGTGATCCAAATGGGCGTGGGTCAGAAAAATATCCACTTCCTCGGTCTGCAAGTAATCCCCCAGCCGATACATCCCGGTTCCGGCATCCAAAACCACCCCGCACTGCGGAAAAAGCATACACGGCGTATGGCGCCGATCGCTGGGATGATAGCCGGACGTGCCCAGGAGAATGAGTTTCATAACAGGACTTGGAGATTAGAATAAAAGGATGAAGGATGAGGGATGAAGGATGAATACTAAATACTGAAAACTGAGCACTTATATCCATTTACTATCTACTATCTACTCTTCCCTGGCCCTGTGCCCCTTTTTTATGCTTACTTTCGCTGTTGGAACAGTTGATCCAGACCTTTATTCAAGCCATCTTCCAGCATGTTTTTCGCGGCATTACGGATAAATTGCCGGCTGAGCTGATCCATTGTTGCCCGGTCGAGTTGCGGTTTTTGCAGCGTGCCGGCCAGCGGGATGCGAATGGTTTGATTTCGCAGGCCCGGCGCCAGCGGATTATTTTCCAGCCATTTGGGCGGTACGGGCATTTCGGTCATCACAGCCATTGTCTGATCAAAGCCCACCGATCCGTAGGTGCGAATGGTGAAATCAGGGAAGATAAGTTCCAATCCCTGATGATACACCCGGCCGTCGACCATCTTAAAGGGCACCACCGATTCGGCGCGGAGTTTTGCCGGCATTTCGCGCCCAGGAGGATGGCCAGTTCGCGGATCAGGGGACCGGGCCCAACTTCAATCGAATGGATTATAAATCGCCCGGCCAGTTCGCCTTTGGCCGGATCGTTAAGCGGCAGCCGGCAGCCATCCAACTCGATGGAAAAGGCCCCTTGCACCGAGGTTACTTCGGCCAACACCGGCGCGATGTATTTCAGCAGGGCTGAGCACATGTGCGGGTCGATTTGCACTCGTTGCGCCAAGGGACCGGCAGGCAGAGTGAAATCCATGGGCTGGGCCGCCAGGCGCACCTTAGGCGCCAAGAACACTTTCCCTTGACTTACCGACAGCTCCATGGGTTCGATCTGCACAACTCCGTCGGCCAGCGTGGGCTTAACCTCGGCGGATCCGATGCGGAATCCATATAAATAAGCCTCGTCCCATTTGATCGCGGTGTTGGCCCGGGCTCCACCCAGTGACAGTGGACCGCGCCACGATGCCGGTCCTGAACCCCGACCCGAAAAATTGATATTTTGACCCAAATATGGACGCAACAAACCACAAAGCCGATCCAAATCATAACTGATTTGCCCTTCGATATTGGCCTGAGATTGGTCTTGCAATGTGGCGAGTTGGCCCAGGGCGCTAACGGCAATGATGCTGGAAGCCACTTGGGCCTGCTCCAAGCGCAGAACGCCCGACTTGGTTTCATAATTTCCCTTTGCCGATACTCGGACCACTTGTTCCCGAAAAGCTCCGCCGCTGGAATCGGCCACCGCCAAATTATTGATCTCGGCGGCGGTTTCGTATTGCACCTGCCCGGCCGACTGCTTGAACACTGCATTGCCCGCCAGTTGTCCGGCCAGGTTCCAGGTGGGCGGTTTTTTGCGATCAACAAACCATTGACTGATGCGTCCCAGGTCGCCCTGATATTTTATTGCGCCGCTGAGCTGAAAGGGACCGTTCTGCGGCATGGCCATCAAGAAGTTGTCGGCCTCGAGCGTCAAACTGGCAATGCTGAGCGCGGCGGGAGCAAGTTGCAGGCGGGATTGCTGCTGATTCCACGATCCCGCGGCTGAAATTTCCACTTTCGGTTCTTCCATATTTATATATTCCGAGGCCAACACGAATTGGCTGGCATTGATCTTCGCCTGGCCGATATTCACGCCTTCTTTCGAGCCCGTGGCCTGTACGTCCATCTCGACCGTGCCCGCCAGACGCCAATCGGAAAGCGGCAAGAATGTCGCCAGCCGGGCGGTCCAAGATTGCAATTGTCCCTGCATCAGCACTCGCACCGGCCACACACCGCCCTGTTTCAGGTCGGCCACCGGCTGGAGCAACTGGGCCGTAAGCCGATCCTCGCCGGCCTTGACGTTCACCGCAGCGGCATCAAGCCGGGTGTTGGCGGTCCCGTCGGTTTTACCTTTTGCCGTGCAATATACAAGCAGATTTTCCTCGCGCCACGGCTGGCTCGCGGGCAAAACCACTTGCAGGTTGTGCAGTTGCAGTTCGGCGTCGGCATCGAATTGCTCCTGGTCATTACGTTTCCAATTCACATTGCCCCAGCCCTCGCCCGCAAGCTGCACGTTGCCCAACTCGACGAACTGCCCCAACTGATCGGCCAGCCGCTTAAGATCGAAACTCAACGAGGCGGCCAGATCCTCGGGCGTGCCCGCGACGTGAATTTTGAGGAATTCGGATTCGCATTTCAGGCTATCCACGACAGGGCCCAGGGCGGTATCGTGGGCGTCCAATGTTACCGCGATCGGCTTTTGCCAAGCGAATTGCCGACCGTTGTCCACGGCCACGAGATTGTCGGCCTCGATCTGCCCGTGCCAGGCCATGTTGCTTTGACCGTCGGCACTTGTCCGCGCCTGGCTGGAAAAAGCCAGTTGCACCTGGCCGGAGGTAATTTGTGTTTCTTTGCGGATGTGGAGCGTATTGGGGAGCATCGCCGCCAGCCGGGCAAGATCCACGCGACCGGCAATCTCATGGCGTTGCCGCAAGAGCGAAGCCGCTGAGAGGCCCTTGCCTCGATCTTCCCACGTCATGCCGCTCGACAGGGTAAGATTGCCCAAATCGCACTGGAGCGCGGTTTTTTCAATATCCAGCCGATTAGCCGACTTGGTTACTTGTCCGAGGGCATGCACTTGCGGCAATTGCACCACGTCGCTGCCCAGCAGGGGCGAGGCAAAGACAAACTGCTCTGTAGCGACATCAGCCTGGATAATCATTTTATCCTCGGCCCCTTCGCCGCCCCAAACCGCGTGGATTTGGCTGTTCAAGCGGCCGTCGAGCCTAGTTGGCCCCAAAAAACGTCCGGCCAGCGATTGCACCGCGGCCAAGGGCAGATTTTCCGACTGCACAACTAAATCGCCGTAATCTTTCGACTTGTTGTCCGGCGACGATTTCATCTTCAAATCGGCGAGCAGTTTGCCCGGCTGCCGTGAATCGGCCAGTTGGGCCGAGGCCTTCAGCGTCATGGGTTGAATATCGTCGGCCGGCATGTCGAGGATCAAATTAAGCTTCTCGAATTGCCAACTCTGGTTGGCCGCCTGGTCGATGATTTTGAGCGTGCCGTCGACCACTGCCAACTCAAGCGACATCTTCGTGGGCCTCTTTTCTTCAGTTTTGCTTTGGAAATTCGCTAGCAAATCTTCCACGTTGCTGCCGTCCTTGCGCAGCACGAGCGAAATTGTGGGTCTTTCGATGCGGAATCGGCCCAGATCGGTGTAATTGCGGAGCAGTTGCAGCAGGGTTTTATCGCTGGAAATCGCGGCCGCCGACAGCAGCGCGTTATTCTCCTCGTCACGGACCTCGATCCCGCCTATGGCAATCGGCGAAAGCCATCCCAGCGATGCCGAGCGAATCGAAATCGTGCCTTTTAAATTGCCCGAAGCTTTTTGAACAATCCAGCCCAGCAGCGGCGTTTTGCAAATAATAACCGGAGTGAACCAAAATAACGCCGCCAGCAAAAAGAGTAAGAAACCCAGTCGCAAAAACCAATGCCTGCGCTTGGGTTCCGGCCGTGGAGATTCACCGTGGAATTGCTGATCCTGATAGCGCTGTTTACTTGCCATTCTGGCATCAGTAGCCATTTCGCACCTCCTGTGAGATTAGGCAGTAGACTATAGGCTGTAGGCTGTAGAAAAAAGGATGAGGGATGAAGGTTGAGGGATGAATAAAAAAGATGAATGCTGGATGATGAATGTTGAATATCAAATGCTGATCGCTGAAAGCTAATAAAGGCCGTTCCGGCAAAGCGAACCTGTCCTGTGGATTATTTGCTAGCATTGCAGGCACGAATAACGCACTTTGGGGCAATAGATATTAGCGAGAAATCCCATCTGGGACCAGAGCGAAAAGCGGCCCGTATGGCAGATGCTCCACATTCGCACGGAACTCACGTCATTCTGAGCGTAGCGAAGAATCTTACTTTCCCTCGTTCCCATGCTCCGGCGTGGGAATGGACGACTTTCTAAATCATCCTAAAATGCCCTCTTTCGCCACCGCCAGCAAAAGACCAGCAGCCCAAGGGTGCCGACGCAGAGAAGAACCAGCGTGGAGGGTTCGGCAGCGGGAGTGAATGTGTCGCCTAGCGGCTCTCCGACAGTTGCCCGGATGGCGAGTTTCGCGCCGCTGCCGATGTATAATCCGCCCTGACGGAGCGAGGCGACGGTTAAAGTAGCGCCACTGTCTACTTTTGTTCTTCCGCTGCCCTCGATTGAGCCAATCTCATGCGTGCCGTTGAGGACTTCAAAGGTCGCTGACGCAGCAGTGGCGATATCAAGATCTGTCTTTTTCACATTCACGGTTTTTAGAACAGCCGTGCCCGCCTGGATATCGATTAGCGACGTGCCGCCGGCACTAATTCCGCCAGCAAACGCCAGCGTGCCGCCGTTGATAATGGTATCGCCGCTATAAGTGTTTTGGGTATTGAGTGTAAACGTACCCGAGCCGCTCTTGCGAATCCCGCCTGCTCCGCTGAGAACGCCCGAGTAGGTTCCCTCGCCGGGATCGATCGTCAAGATGCCCGATCCCAAGGTATATGAACGGCTCCCGGTCAGCGCCGGAAAGATCTTGCCATCGTTGTTCTCGTTAAAGGTTCCACTGAGGAGAGTCACCACCGCCCTTGCCGGCACGGTATAAGCCGAGCCAACCAAAAACGGGGCATATTGCTTCAAGTCGTCGCCGGGCGTATCGGAAGTGACATAAGGGGTCATGTAATCCGTCTGATAGCCGGTGGCATTGTTGAAATTGGGCTGCACTTCGACGCCGCCGGTATTCTGGTTGACGTATACCACGCTTATCTTGTGGGTGGTGTCGTCGCGATAGGCGCTGGCCAAGAGTCCGAGGGGAGTGCTGTTGTTGCCGGTGAAATCGATGCGTTTCGCTCCCGGGCGGACAAAGCGGCTGTAATTGCCCAAGGCCCAAAGGAGTTTCGACGCGACAAAGGTCTGATTGTTCAAGTCGACGAAGACCAGGCCGTCCTTATAATTGTAGGACGACATGCCCAACCACCATTGCCAGGCCGAGGCGTTGGACACGCTCATATCGTAATGGATGACCCGCGCCACGTTAAGCGCGGTGGTCATGGTCAAATCCCGCCCCGGACCGCCGGAGCCGAGTATGCAGTACTCGGTCATCCATACTTTCCAGTCGGGATACTGTGCCAACTTGTTGGCCAGCGATTGGCGGTTTTGAATCAACTGCGTAGAGGGATCGTCGGACCAATAGCTGTGATAGCTGATGGTCTTGCCCATCTTCGTGTTGACGGCCGGGTTGCCGGCAAAGCTGTCCACGAAATCGCGGCTGCTGCCGTACATATCGGGAATGCTGCCCGATTCGAGGGCCGCGATTTGGGTGTTGATGCCCTGGTTATTCAATTCGGAGTAAAGGGCTTGAATCCAGGATTTGATGTCGCTGTTGCTGGCCCGATTGCCTTCCTGCGACGAGCTCGTCCAGGTCCATTGCGGCTCGTTTACGGGACTGATGTAATTGAAGTTGATTTGCAAGGCGGGATCGGGATTGTCACGGAAATGCTTGAGGATATTGACCAGGTATTGGGCGTAGAGCTGCTCGTAACCGCTCTTCAAGTTGGTGGTGCCGCTATCGTCGGGGCAATAAGTATGGCCGTTGCGGGTCATCCAGGAGGGCGGACTGTTGACGAAGGCCAGAAATTGCGGCACCCCTCGCGCTTTGGCGGCGGCCAGGAACCATTGTTCCTCGGCCTGATTAGTCCATACATATTGATCTTGGGCAGGCTCGAAAGTCTCGACGGTTCTCTGGGGGTAGGTGATTGTCGAATCGATCCCCCCGCCCAAATTGAACCGCCAGCAACTCAGCCCGATGCCGGAAGTGGTGGAAAACAGCAAATCGGCGATAGATTCCTTGGCCGCCGTGTTCGTCCATCCGCCGACTGCTTGCGCTATCCAACAATCCGAGGCGCCGAAATTGTCGATGGTTTGATGTGTCGTACTCACCACGAAAGTATCGACCCGCGCCTCGGCCCGCGCGAAAGATGCACAGAGGGCAACAAGAATTCCCCCCAGAATTATTCGCCCGGTCAACCGGGAATAACGCGCGCTTAAGACGCAAACATTACGGTCTTGAAGATGCAAATCCGCTACATGGCATGCCATCATTTTACACCTTCATTTTCCCTCGTTCCCACGCTCCCGCGCGGGAACGGACAACTTTCAAAGTCGTCCTACAAATCTCTCTTCCTGCATCGCCAGGATGAGACCAGCAGCCCAAGGGCGGCGCCGCAGAGCAGAACCAGCGTGGAGGGTTCGGGAACGGGAGCAAATGTGTCGCCTAGCGGCTCTCCGACACTCGCCCGGACGGCGAGTTTCGCGCCGCTGCCAATGTATATTCCGCCTTGGCAAAAGGATGCGACAATTAAAGTGGCGCCATCGTCTACTTGTGTTCTTCCGCTGCCCTCGATCGCGCCAATCTCGTGCAGACCACTTGCCACTTCGAATGTCGCTAAATCAGCGGTATTGACGTCAAGATCGGTCTTGTTCACATTCACTGTTTTCAAAATGGCCTTGCCCGCCTGGACGTCGATAAGCGACGTTCCGTTGGCATTAATTCCCCCGGCGATCTCCACTGTGCCGCCCTCGATGACGGTCGATCCGCTATAGCCGATGGGAACCGTGATTGTTACCTTGCCGGTGCCTTGTTTGATCAGGGAGCACATGCCGACGATGGGGTAGCTGCCTTGCAGCGTATAGTCCTTTGAAGAATTGTTGAACAGCAAGCTGGCGGGCCGGACATAATCCCAGTCGATGTTGACCGTCGTATTGGCGGCGGTGTCGTTGAAGATTACATTGTTTAAATCCATATAACACGCGGAAGTGCCGCTCTTGCTCCAGTTCCGAGCCGACGCCGACGGATTTTGGTTCCAGGAGGAACTGACCGATCCGGTCCAGGTAATTGGGTTCACCGCGGCATCGTAGCGCCCAAGGGCTTCAAGGTAGTAGTAATCGCCGTAGCTCGTGCCAACGCGGTAGGAGCCGTTATGGCCTGTACTGCCTTGCATCAGAATGCTCTCGAAGGGCGTACCGTCGGAGAGGATGCCGGGGCCGGAGAGTTTTAGGAGCAAGCCCTTGGCGGCATTAAAGTACCGCTCCCGGTCGGTGTCGTCCACGTAATACATCAATTCCAAAAGGCCCGCGGAGGCGATCGCCGCGGCGGCCGTGTCATAGGCCGGCGGGTTGGCCGGGTCGTCGAAGTCGTAGTACGGCAGGCCGGCCACCGACAAGTGGTTGAGGAAATAGTCGGCCAGTTGCGTGGCCGTCTGGAGGAACCGCGTGTCGCCCGTCTCGCGGTAGGTCATCGTAAAGCCATAAACCCCCCACGACTCGCCGCGCGACCAGGTCGACTCGTTGCTGTAGCCTTGGGACGTATACTTGCCGATCACGGCGCCGGTGGTCCGATTGAACTCGACGACGTGGTACGTGCCGCCGTCGGGGCGCACGTGCTGTGCGCGCGTGGTCAGGGCGTGCTGTACCGCGATATCGTAGAGGTTCGAACTGCCGCCGTGTTTCGATGCCCAGAAGAGGATCTCGAGGTTCATCATATTGTCGATAATCACCTGGTACGCACCGGAATCTTTGTTGCCCCACGACTGGATTGCGCCGACCACCGGTTTGTAGCGAGTGGATAGCGTGGTGGCGGTGGTGAGTATGATGTCCTTGTAGGCGCTGTTGTTCGTCAGCTTGTAGCCCATGCCGAAGGAGTTGAAGATCTCAAAGCCCACGTCGTGCGTGCCGTTGTTATACTTCTGGCCTTCGAGGCCAGCCGTGCGCGACGCTGCCGTGGTGCTATAAATCGTGTTGCCAGTATACCGGTACATCTGCCAGATATCGCCGGGGTAGAAGCCGCTGGTCCAAATGCCAGAGTTGCCCGTGCCGGACGGGGTCCAACTGCCGCTTGTTGACGTGGTGCTCAGGTACGTCGTCTGAGGGAGCCAACTGTTGATGGCGTTGAGGCGTTCGGCGCAGAATCCGTACAGCGCCGACACGTCGATTGTGGGGCTTGCCGGTGCGGCCGGAATTTCTCCGTCCCCGGCCGTAACGCCGCCAGCCCAGGCGTGGATGTCGTCGATGACCACATTGTCATACGTGCCGCTGGAAACCCGCGCAAGAAACCTGTCGATGGTTGCGGTAGTCGAGCCGTTGCGGAACGGCAGGCCAGAGCCGACCAGGTAGCGATCCTCGGAATCGGCGCGGCGGAGATAGAAGTCGGCCGTGTCGCTGGAGTTGTTCACTACGATCCAGGCGTCGTTCCACTCAAGCGGGGCAATGCCGCTGGCCCCGCCGTTCAGGGTCAGATCGACGTTGTTGCTGCCGCTGCTGCCCTGCATCTTCACGTTGCGAGTATCGTTATAAATTAGCGTGGACGCGCGGTAGTTGCTAAACGAGGTGGGGGTGGCGTCGAAGTCCGTAACGCCGATGCCGTGATTAGATAAGGCCGAGGTGGCCATGAAGCGGAAGAAGAGCGTGCCCGTCTGCCCGTCCAGGATAGAGGCGGCGCCTAGAGACTTGTAGACATCGTTGTTTCCACCGTTTAGTAGCAGGAACTGGTTGTTGTTGCGGGTGAAATCCCGTCCCACGCCCGCGGAAGACGAGTCGGCGGTCCAGCCGTTCTGGCCGTTGATTGCCCAGATGGTCAGCCCCTCGAAGTCGTCGATCTCTATGGCCTGGACCGAACCGACCGCGATCAACGCGGCCAAGCAACTTAAGATCCCCGCAGATCGGAAATTCACGATACACCTCCTGTTATCAAACGAACCAAGATTTCCCACCTGAAATCAGGGTAAAACTTATCTAACTTAACGACACTCCCATTTTTACCATAGCACCCCCCCATTTGTCAAGCTCCAGGCATGGAATTGATGATCTATGCGCCCGGGTGGTAACCACCCGGTCGCAAATGATAGATTTGTGGATAGTAGTTGGCGGTTAGTGATTAGTTCAAAATAATACAGAATGAAAAATACAGGCTGAAAGCCGACTACTGATTGCTGAAAGCTAAAGAGATTCTTCGCTGCGCTCATCAGTGACCCGGAGCACTGTCCACCGCTGAGATTTTCCCTCGTTCCCATTCTCCGGCGTGGGAATGGTTTTATGGGAACGACTTTCAAAGTCGTCCTACAATGCCCTCTTTCGCCATCGCCAGGAAGAGACCAGCAGGCCAAAGGCGGCGACGCAGAGCAGAACGAGCATGGAGGGTTCGGGAACGGGAGTGAATGTGTCGCCTAGCGGCTCGCAGGTAGTCCCGTGGATGATGAGTTTCGCGCCGCTGCCGATGTATAATCCGCCCTGATAAATGGAATCGACAGAGAGCGTGGCGCCGTCGTCTATTTGTGTTCCTCCACTGCCTTCGATCGAGCCAATCTCGTGCGTGCCGCTGGCCACTTCGAATATTGCTAAAGCAGCGGTGGTGATATGAAGATCCGCCTTGTCTACATTCGTCGTCTCAAAAACGGCCGTGCCCGACTGGACATCGATAAACGAAGTGCCGCCGGCATCAATTCCGCCGGAAAAAACAAGCGTACCGCCGTTGACAATGGTGTCGCCGCTATAAGAATTAAGGGCATTGAGTGTCAGTTTTCCAGATCCAAGTTTTGTCAGGCCACCAGTGCCCCCATTGCCGATTGCATTGGCTAAAATGATATTGTTCGATTGTGTGTCGAGTGTAGCGCCTCCGGCTTGGAAGGTCACTGTGCGCACCGAGAGATCAAACACGCCATCAAACTGCAATCCGCCGCCGTTGAAGTTCAAAGTGGTACCATTGCCAAGCCTATTTAGAGCGGCTGCCTTGATCAACCCGCCATTTAAATTGACCGCTCCGGTAAAAGTATTCCCCCCTGCAGATAACGTCAGTGTGCCGGCACCGAGTTTATTCAATCCGCCCGTGCCTGACAAAACACCTGAAAGCGTGATTGCATAACCCGCGGTATCAATGTTGGCATTGCCGCCGATTCCTGTCAGATTCATAGGCAGAGTGGTGGTGAAGGCACCGCTTGCCTGCATTGTCCCACCGCCAAAATTAAAGTGGGCTAGGCTAGAAGAAGCTCCGCTGATGGAATTCAGACTAAGGATTCCGCCCGTTAAATTGTAGGTTCCGGTGCCGTGGAGACTGCTGGAAGTATAGGACCCAAGTGTGAGATTGGCGACGTTGTTGATTCCCGCTGACTGATTGTAGGTTCCGGAACTGCCGAATCCGCTGAAAGAACTGTAATCGCTGTAACCAAGTTTGAGATCGATGACGTTGTTGGTTCCCCCCGACTGATTGAAAGTGCCCTTGCCATAGTAACCAATATTCTCGAATGCAGTGAACAACTGCTCCGTGCCGCTCAGGTTGTAAGTTCCGATGCCGTTGGGATAGTAACCAAGTGAAAGCTTGGTGACGTTGTTAGTTCCCGCCGAGTGATTGAATATCCCAGTTCCACTTTCACCAATTATCTCAGACGACCATGCGGACAATTGCCCCGTGCCGCTCAGATTGTAGGTTCCGATGCTGCCTGTATTGCCGTTGGAATCGTAACCAAGTTTGAGATCGGTGACATTGTTGGTTCCCGCCGAGTGATTGAAGACCCCCGTTCCCGCCTTGTCACATCCAATGTACTCCGTTTGAGCACTCAATTGCCCCGTTCCGCTCAGGTTGTAGGTTCCGCTGCCACCGGAATTGTAACCAAGATAGAGTGTATTGGATGTATTGCTCCCCGCCGAGTGAGTGAAAGTGCCTGTGCCCGAGACGCCAACTGCCTCGGAATTTGCGCTCAACTGCCCCGAACCGCTCAGGTTGTAGGTGCCACTGCCGACGGAACTGTACCCAAGATAGAGAGTATTGGAGACTGTATTGGTTCCCGCCGTGTGAGTGAAAGTGCCCGTGCTCGAGAGGCCAACTAACTCGTAATTTGTGGACAACTGACCCGAATCGCTCAGGTTGTAAGTTCCGCTGCTGCCAGAATAGTAACCAAGATAAAGAAAAAAGGAGACTGTGTTGGTTCCCGCTGATTGAGTAAACGTGCCGATGCCTGAATTACCGATATAAGCCCATGACTCAGAGAGCGTGCCGCCGGTCATTTGGACCGTCCCGGAATGTCCGGTGCCGGAATTGCCCAGATAAAGATTATTACAGGCTTCACTCGATTGGGTCACGTTTGCCGTTCCGCCGTTGGCAATATAGACAATGTCACTGGAAGTAGGCTCTGGGGTAGGGTTCCAAGGACACGGACTGCTATCAGACCAATCACCACTTGAGACATTCCAATACTTATCGACTGCTACCGTAACGGACGGACTCAGTAACAGAATCGCCGCCACGATAAATCCTAGAGAGTCGAAACAACGGCACACAAACATCCCGACCGCTTGTTTACACGACATGTCCGCCCTCCCCATAGCCCGGCCTTACCGGCCGCAACCTAACCGCGCTCACCGGTCGGGACTTTATGAAACAATAGTGTGTGTCCTTTGGCAAATATTTTTCTACAAAAGAACTCGGCGATTATAATATATAATCCAGAGTTAGTCAATATACCCCATAAATCGGGGAACAGATTACAGCCGACAGCAAACAAGGGAAATAATAATGCAGAACGCAGCTCGACTGAGCTCGTCGAAGTCATAATGACACGGCACTAACGGCCAATGCCAGGAATTCTTTCCTCGTTCCTCTGCTCCGGCGTGGGAATGGTTTTTCTGAGCGTAGCGAAAGATGGTGCGATCTACCGCCCACTGTCCACTGCCCACTACTAAGATTTATTCCTTGATCAATTCCCGCACGGTCATGCCCGCGGGGATCATGGGCAGGACGTGCTCTTGGTAAGGGATTTGGACCTGGAGGATGTAGGGGCCCGTGGCTTTCAGCATTGCCTCTATCGCGGGAACTAGTTCGTCCTTGGCTGACACTGAGCGGCCGTCCCAGCCGAAGCCCCGGGCGATAGTAATAAAATCGGGATAATACCGTTCCTGCGGCGTGATGCCGTTGCCCATGCCGATGGCCTCGGGATGGTCGATCGGACCGAGATACGTATGGGCGCGGTTGGCAGCGTGGAAGCGGTCTTCCCACTGCACGACCATGCCCAGGTGCATGTTATTTAAGAGCAGCACCTTGACCGGAAGTTTTTCGCAGAAGCAGGTGGCCATTTCCTGAATATTCATCAGCAGGCTGCCGTCGCCGTCGATGTCGATCACGAGTTTATCGGGATGGGCGGCCTTCACTCCCATGGCGGCGGGAAGGCCAAAGCCCATGGTGCCCAGCCCGCAGCTCGACATCCAGCGGCGCGGCTTGCGGAACTTATAATATTGCGCGGTCCACATCTGGTGCTGGCCCACGCCCGTGCAGATATAGGTGTCGTGGTCCTTGGTCAGTTGGTACAACTGGCTGATGGCGTGTTGCGGCAGAATGCCGGGGAAATCGAGGTTGTAGCTGAAGGGCTCGTCGCGTTTCCAGACGGCGATTTTCCGCTGCCATTCGCTGAGATCGGCCGGGGCCGCGACGATCTTGTTCAATTCGGCCAAGGCGTACTTGACGTCGCTGCAAACGGCCAGGTCCACCCGTTTGATTTTATTGATTTCCGAGGCGTCGATGTCGACGTGCACGATCGTGGCCCGATGAGCGAACTCCGACACTTTTCCGGTCACCCGATCGTCGAAAGCGCACGCCCAAGGCCAGCAGCAGGTCGGCGTTATCCACGGCGTAATTGGCGTAGATGCTGCCGTGCATGCCCAGCATATCGAGCGAGAGCGGGTGATCGCCGGGGAATCCGCCCAGGCCCATCATCGTGGTGGTCACGGGAATGCTGGTCTTGGCGACCAGTTCGAAGAGTTCTTCGCTGGCATTGCCCAAAATGATGCCGCCGCCGGCATAGATTACCGGGCGCTTGGAATTGCGGATCAAGGCGGCGATTTTTTCGATCTCCTGCGGCTTGGCCAGTTCGCATCCCACGCGATAGCCCGGCAATTGCATGGGCGTATTGTAGTCGGGCGCGACCTGCATGAGTTGGATATTTTTGGGGATATCTACCAGCACCGGACCCGGTCGGCCGGTGGTGGCCACGTAAAAAGCCTCGCGGACCACGCGGGCAATGTCATCGACTTTGGTCACCAGGTAATGATGTTTGGTAACGCTCCGGCAGACTTCGACAATGGGTGTTTCTTGAAAGGCGTCGGTGCCGATTACCGGCGCTCCAACTTGTCCGCTAATGGCCAACAGGGGAATGCTGTCGAGCTTGGCGTCGGCCAACGGGGTGACCATGTTGGTAGCGCCGGGCCGCTGGTCGACATGCAAACCCCAATCCGCCCGGTGCTGCGCGCGTAGCCTTGCGCGGCAAAACCGCCGCCTTGTTCGTGCCTGGGCAAAATTACCCGCAGCCGATCGCGGAAGCGCGTCAAGGCCTGATGCAGGGGCATACTGGCGCCGCCGGGATATGCGAAAATCGTATCCACCCCATGATTCACCAGGGTCTGCACCACGACGTCGGCCCCGCTGGTGATTGGGGATTTCTCGGAAAGGGCGGCCGAAGGCTGGGCGCCTGCCGCCGACTTGGAGTTGGATACTGCGCACACGGAATTCACCTATTCTCTTGGGAATTATATGCCGTAACTGGCAATGCAACTACTTTATTGCCAACATCTTAGGATATGCCTACCCTTCGGCTTTTACAAGACGCAAAAAAGACCATCTAAGTTCAATTGATTCGCTTTTCAAGGATTTATCGACTTGCGGACGTTAAAAAACACTAGTTTATACCGGAAAATTAGGTTTTTAGAACAGATCTTTAATGGCTAAAGAGCCATTGTCATATTTTCACAATGATTGCCGAGACAAGTTATTGCAGCTATTTAGGTTGTTTTCTATACTGATTTGTTTCCAGGTTCTTAATGGCAATCTTTATTATCGATATAGAAGGTGTATGATCCTATTGCCCAACAGAGGGGTATGCCGCCGAAAAGTCCAGTGCATCACCTAATTTATTTATCAGGTATTGCCCTAAAGGTGGAATTAATGGGAACTATTCACCTAAAGGAGATTGATTCTCATGACAATGGACAAAAGTCTTAAGGTGCGGCGCGGGAGTGTTAGCACCAGAAGCGTACTCAGCCGCACCGAGCGGATCCAACGCCTCAAAGCGACCGACCGCTGGCAGGAAGGCGATAGCCCCTTTGGCTTAGCCAAGGTCCGCGTGTTTAAGCTCTCGATGAAGAAGAAAAAGAAGAAGAAAGAAGAGGAGACTGCCGCGGCAGGCGCTGCTGAAACTCCCGCCGCCGCACCCGCCGAGCCGGCCAAAAAAGAGCCGGCCAAAAAAGAGCCGGCCAAAAAAGAATCGGCCAAAAAAGAATCGGCCAAAAAATAAACTTCTTCTTTTATCTACCATGAAGCATTTTCCATCCTTTATTCCCTATCCTCTAATCCCTAACCATGATCTGTGTCAGCATAGGCCGCGGCCGTCATCGACACGTGATTGCGGAGCACCGCCACCTGGTCGAGCAGGGCGCTCAACTGGCGGAGTTGCGATTGGACTATATTAACGGCGAGGTGAGCATAAAAAGGCTCGTCACCGATCGGCCCTCGCCGGTGGTGATCACCTGTCGCCGTCCGGCCGACGGCGGCAAGTTCATCGGTTCCGAGGAACAACGCCAGTTATTGTTGCGCACAGCCATCACCGAGGGCGTGGAATACGTCGACCTGGAGTATGACATTGCCAGTGTGATTCCGCGTTTCGGCCGCACCAAGCGGATCATCAGTTATCACGACTTCCGTAAAACCCCGGAAAATTTAGAGGAAATCCACGGCCGCTTGTGCGAGCTTGATCCGGACATTATTAAAATTGGCGTGATGGCCAACCACCCCCACGACAACCTGCGGGTGCTGCGCCTCAGCCGGCAAAGCAAAGTGCCCACCGTGGGCATTTGCATGGGTGACATCGGCATTCCTTCGCGTATTCTCGCGGGAAAGTTCGGCGCACCGTTTACTTATGCCACGTTCCATCATGAACGGACGTTGGCCCCCGGCCAGCTTTCTTTTCAGCAGATGACCGAAATCTATAACTACGACAAGATCGACGCCCAGACCGAAATCTACGGCGTGGCGGCCGATCCCATTGGCCACAGTCTCAGCCCCTTGATCCACAATGCGGCCTTTCGGCATTATGGAATGAACAAAGTTTATCTTCCCTTCCGCGTGCCCCGGGAAGACCTGATGAAATTCATCGACGAGGCCACCCAATTTTCCCTGCGCGGCATTAGCGTTACCATTCCGCACAAAGAAGAAATCATCAAGAAGCTCACCGAGGCCGACGTCGCCGTGCGCGGCATCGGGGCTACCAATACTGTGATCTTCGACGGGCAAAAACGGCTGGGATACAACACCGACTATCACGCGGCCATGAGCAGCCTGGAAGATGTGCTCCGCCAGGAAGGCGGCCACGAGGAAAAAACAGAACATCTCCTCAGCGGAAAAACCGCATTGGTCCTGGGCGCGGCGGGGTGGGCAAGGCCATCGTTTATGGCCTGATCCACCGCGACGCCCAAGTCGTGATTAGCGACGGCCTGCCCCGCCAAGCCATGACCTTGGCGAAAAATTTCAATTGCCGTTACCTCGACTGGGGCGCCCGGCATACGCTCTCCGCCGATTTATTATTCAACTGCACGCCCGTGGGCATGCATCCGAATGTGGACGAAACACCCTACGACAAGCACCATCTCCGCCCCTCGATGATCGTCTTCGACGCGGTATACAACCCCGAAAACACGCTCCTGGTAAAAGACGCCCGCAGCCGCAACTGCACCGTGATTACCGGCATCGATATGTTCGTGCGCCAAGCCTCCCTGCAATTTAAACTCTTCACCGGACAGGAAGGTCCGGCCGAAGTAATGCGCGAAACCATCCGCCGGGCAATCGGCGCGGCAAAATATTAATTAGAGGCGAGGGGTGAGAGGCGAGTAACTAGTAGATAATAAATGCTTGTAAGTGATCCGTTTTCGGTATTCATCCCTCATCCTTCATCCCTTCCCTCACCCCTTACCCCTAACTATGATTCTCGCCCTCATCGGCTATCGCGCGACCGGCAAGACCACGCTGGCAAAACTTCTTGCTCAGCGATTAGGCTGGGACTGGATCGACGCCGACGTGGAGATCGAGCGCCGCGCGGGCAAGACTATTGCCCAAATCTTTGCCGAGGACGGCGAAGGGGCTTTCCGCGATTGGGAAACCCGGGTGATTGCCGATCTCTGCCGTAGGGAAAAACTTGTGCTCGCCGCCGGCGGCGGAGCGCCTTTGCGAGAAGAGAATCGGCGCACCATGCGGCAAAGCGGCAAGGTGGTCTGGCTTATCGCCCGGCCGGAAACAATTCTCAAACGCATGTCGGCCGACGCCACTACCACCCAGCGACGTCCCAGCCTTACAGACAAAGGTCCATTGGACGAGATCATTCAACTGCTTGCCGAGCGCGAGCCGATTTATCGTCAGACTGCCCATTTAACCGTTGACACTGAAAATCGCACACCCCAGGAATTAACCGAAGAAATTCTCAGCCGCCTGAAAGTGCCGAAACAGTAAACGAAACATTTAATTCTTGTTCCCACGCTCCTGCGTGGGAACAAGTAAAAGAGCCTAAAGCCCTCCCATGCATTTGATTCTTGCCATTCCCTTGGAAGTCCGTTTGATCCTGCTGTTTCTATTGGGAACTGCATACGGGAGAATAGCCAATCTGGCCGTCTATGGTTTGGCCTGGCATCCGCGGCCAATTAGTCATTGGATGAGGCCCTCTCCTGCCGTCCCGGCCCGGCACTGGTTCGACCGCTTGCCGATTTTCGGTTGGCTGGCACTGCGACGTGAGTGCCCAGTATACGGCTCGGGCTTCTGGATCCGCCCGCTGCTGGTGGAATTGCTCTGCGGACTGGGATTGGCCGCACTCTATTATTGGGAGATCGATAAACTTGCTCTTTTCCCGGCCGATGTGCCCCGACCTATAAATCCGGCGTTATTTCCGCTAGTATTTGCTGTATTGCATGAGCAGTATCTAGTACACGTGATCCTTATCTGGTTGATGCTCGTAGCGTCGCTGATCGACGTGGACGAAAAGATCATTCCCGATGCCATCACGCGCTCAGGTACACTCGTGGGATTAATTCTCATCGCAAAATTGCCGTGGTCTTTGCTGCCCGATGTGTTCGAGCAACCCATGGGTGTATGGAATGTCAACTTTTTGCGTATTACTTCTCTCAACTCATGGCCGGTTTTTCTCGATGGTGCTCCCCACTTTGGATCGCTGGCCATTGCACTAGCGTGTTGGATGTTATGGTGCTTTGCTATTCTGCCCAGGACCTGGTACGCGAGCCATGGCTGGCGTCGGGCGTTGGCACTGTGTTGGGCAAGGCTGATAAGACAAGCCGACACCTACATGATCTCGAGCATGTGCTTGCTGGGAATATTGTTTATCACGGGCGTCTGGTATCACGATGGCTATAACTGGACCTCGCTCCTTAGCGCGCTGGTCGGCATGGCCGTCGGTGCGGGGCTGATCTGGGCGGTTCGCATTCTGGGCACGGCCGTTTTGAACCAGGAGGCCATGGGCTTCGGCGACGTGACCCTGATGGCCATGATCGGCGCGTTTCTCGGCTGGCAAGCCTGTTTGATTATTTTTTTCCTGGCCCCCTTTGCCGCGTTGGTGGTGGGTATTTTGCGACTGATCTTTATCCGCGACAAGGAAATACCTTACGGCCCGTTCCTCTGTCTGGCGGCTTTGTTTGTGATTATCTATTGGGCTCCGATCTGGAACCGGACTGCTGAGATCTTCGCTCTGGGCTGGGTAATACCATGTGTGATGCTTGCCTGCCTGGCGCTCATGGTTCCTTTGCTGATGCTTTTACGATTGATCTCCAACGTCATCTATACTTGGCGGGAATAAATAACCGCCCAATTGTCATCCTGCCCTGCAATCCATCATTTCTTGATGGTCTGCCTTTTGTTGTTTGCCATTTCCACGGCATGTCCCTCGATACCCACCTGGCGTATCTGGCGTATGCAGGCTGCGCGATCGGAGCGAAAGATCAGCCCGAACAGTTTGGCGATCCAGTTGTTAAACATCCGGCAGTCGCTGGGATTTTGAAAATCCTTGCAGTCCGCGCACGATGCGTACTCGTTGCTTCGACAACATGCCCGCACCTTGCACCAGGTTGCCTTGTGATTTTCTCGACAACCCGGACACCTGCCGCGCAGGTACGCGTGGCAAGCGCCGCAATACAATCCGCAATAGGCGACCAGCCTGGGGTCGGCAACGATTTCTTTCATGATTATTTTCTCCTGGAATGGGGAAAATGTAACGGGACGTTGTGCAGTTATCTATCTCTCCCGGCGCGAAGCACGGGGCTAAACGTTTTCCGTCGCCTCGTCTTGGATGTAGGTTTTTTCCCGGTAAAAAACGGCGTAGATACTAAACATAACCGTGGAGAGCAGCATCATAGCGGTGAAGAACCAGTAGTAATCCGCTCCTTTTAGTTTAGTTGAGCCATCGGGATTTTGGACGAAGTAGTTCACCCCCGCCGTAAATACATTACCGAAAGTTACCGAGAGGTAGAATATTCCCATCACCAAGGATTTCATTTTTTTCGGCGCCTGAGTATAGGAAAACTCCAAACAGGTGATCGATACCATCACTTCGGCCATGGTGATAACCACAAAGGCCAAAACTTGCCATAAAACCGTGGGTTTATAACTGAGATCTCTGCCGATGAGAATTTCCGCCCAAGCAGAGATGGCAAAGGACAAAGTCGTGAGAAACAGTCCTATGCCTATCTTGCGCAGCGGAGTTAAGCGGATGATTTTATTGATCGCCGGATAGACGGCGTATGTAAACAGGGGAATCATCAGCATTATCAACAGCGGATTTACAGCCTGAATTTGCGAAGACTTAACTTCCCAGAAAAGTATTTTTCGATCCATTTTTTCCGCTTGCAGCACCCAGGCCGCACCCGTCTGATCGTAGAGGGCAAAGAACATGGCGATAAACAAATAAAGCACGCTGAGTTTGAGGATGACCTTCAAGCCCTCCATACTGCAAGCTTCTCGCAGAAATTCGCTCCCCTTTGCGGGAATATGCACGAATTTTTTCCGGCCCAGCCAAAAGATAAATGTGGCCGTGACCATCAACACTCCCGGCGTTCCAAAGGCAATTGCCGGTCCCAGGTGTTTGGCATTTTCGCCGTAAAGGTCCTGCCGACTGAAATGATCCAGCAAAAATGGCGTAAGCAGCGTGGAAAAAAACGAACCGAAATTGACGGAAAAGTAAAACCAGCCAAAAACCTTCTCCAAGAGATGTTTATTTCGCGGGCCGAACTGGTCGCCCACGTTCGCCGAAACGCACGATTTGATGCCGCCCGACCCCAAGGTAATCAACAGCAGACCCAAAAACAGTCCCAGCCGCGTTTGATCTCCGGCCAAGGCGAAATTTCCCAAACAATAAACCAAAGAAAGATAAAAAATCGTCCGGTATTTGCCCCAAATGGCATCGGCGATAATCGCGCCTAGGATCGGAAAGAAATACACTCCGGCACAAAAAAGATGGTAATAGGTTTTCGCCCCTTCTTCCGTCATCACTTCTAAGCTACCCTGGCGGTTCAATAAAAACTGGGTCATATAAATGACTAGAATGGTCCGCATGCCGTAATAGCAAAATCGTTCCGCTGCCTCGTTGCCGATGATGTACGGCACTCCGGGCGGCATCTTGTCGGTGGCGATAGGCGCGGTGAGATAATCTTTTTTACTCATAAATAAACTTTAGTAGCTAAGTGGGGTATAACCCGGTAATTCTGGAAGTAATTGCGGATAGGCGTAATATGGGGTATTTGGGCAGGGAAAAATGCCGCAAATACCGCTTGTTTACTCCTCGGCAACATTATACAAGCCGTCCCGAACGAAAGCATTGCGAAACACGTAACATACTTCGGGGTTAAAGTAATTAGAATCCCCGACTATGGAAAGGGGCAATTTTTTACTTTTTTTAAGGAGTACTAGATGCTACGAGTATTTACCGTTTTCGCTTTGGCGCTGTGTTTTGGATTAGGCACTGCCTATGCCCAGGATGGGCAAACAAAAAAGAATGAAGGACAACAAAGACAGCGGATGAGCGTCGAGGACAGGTTTAAGTCCAAGGACAAGGATCAAGATGGCAAACTCACATTAGACGAGTTCCTCGGCAATGCCAAGGATAATAAAGAACATCCTGATCTGGCCAAAAGATTAGAAGAGCGATTCAAGGCCATGGATACCAACAAAGATGGCGTTGTAACCCTGGAGGAGATGAAAGCGTATTGGCAAAAGCAAGCCCAAGAAATGGCCAAACATCGTGTCCGCGGCAGAAGGCAGTGGCACACGCAACAATCCACCACTCAAACTTAATTCAAAACAAAATCAACAGAGGATAGTCCGTAACTGCTGGAGGTGTGAGGATCGCTTCTTTCCCCCCTTCAGGCGAATCCACACCTGTGAACCGGCGGTAACGGACCTAATTTGGCGGAAAGAGGATTTGCACCTGTCTCTTTCCGCCTCTTTTATTTATCAGTTGAAATAATCAGAAATGGACGTCATACTGAGGTGTTTGGACAACCCATTTCAGATGTTGGAATGTTGTCACGGCCTTGAATAATATTGTATTTATTCAATCGGGATCAATGTTTTTTGTCCGGGGGAATTCGCGTGCAAAGGTTCATGCTCAGGTCGAAAATCCATCGGGCCACGCTCACCGGCACCGAACTGGACTATGAAGGCAGCATCGCCATTGACCGCGAGATCATCGAGGCAGCCGCTCTTTTGCCGGGCGAACAGGTCCATGTGTTGAACCTGAATAACGGTGAGCGCTTGATCACATACGTGATCGAGGCCCCGGCGGGATCGGGCACCATGCTCTTAAACGGCCCGGCCGCTCGCCTGGGCGCACCCGGCGATATTGTCATTGTGCTGGCCTACTCAGCGGTTCCCGAGGAAGAGGCCCGAAAGCTGAAACCCACGGTCGTCCGGGTGGATGCGAAGAATCGGATCATATCTTAAGTGGATGGTAAATAGTGGGCAGCAACAAGGGTTCATGGTTCAGCACTTCTCACGTTACGCTCTTTATTCCTCACTTTTTACGGACCTCATTCCTCCGGCCTCCAGTCTACAGTCTACAGCCTAAAGCATAAAAACGTGCTAAACTTTTAGCATGGAAGCAACTATTTTTCAGCAGTTGGGCATTTCCGTGCTCTTGGGCCTTTTGGTGGGGGTACAGCGCGAACATGCCGCGTCCGGCATTGCCGGCATGCGCACCTTTCCCCTGATCACCGTGCTGGGAACGCTCTCGGCATTGATGGCCGACTCGTTAGGCGTGTGGATCGTGGCCGCAGCGCTATTGGGCGTGGTGGCCGTGATAATCGTGGGCCATTTGTTCCAGCTTCGGCAGCCGGATCCCCATCAGGGGACCACCACCGACATGGCAATGCTGGTGATGTTTGCCGTGGGGGCCTATCTGGCCGTTGGTCCGATGGTCGTGGCCGTGGCCGTGGGCGGCGGCGTGGCGGTTTTGCTGCAATTCAAACCGGAGTTGCACAGTATTGCGAAAAAACTGGGCGACGAGGATCTCCGCGCCATCATGCAATTCGTGTTAATAAGCTGCATCATTTTACCGGTCTTGCCCAATAAAAACTTCGGCCCTTCGAGTTTGCTGGGCATTTCGCCGCCCGCGTTGAACGTCTTCAATCCTTTTGAAACCTGGTTGATGGTGGTGCTGATCGTGGGCATGAGCCTGGGCGGATATATCGTTTACAAGCTTTTCGGGCGCAACGCGGGAATTCTGCTGGGCGGGATTCTCGGCGGGGCCATCTCCAGCACTGCCACCACGGTCAGCTATTCCCGGCAGGCAAAGGACAATTCACTCGATAAACGCATCGCCGCCATTGTGATTATAATTGCCTCGGCGGTCTCCTATGTCCGGGTATTGATTGCCGTGGGCGTTGTGGCGCAGTATGAATTCTTCCTGCACGTCTTGGGACCAGTCGTCATTATGATGGGCGCAACGCTTGTTCCCGCGGTGGCCATTTGGTATCGCGATCGTGGGCAGCCTTATGCCATGCCCGATCAAAAGAATCCCACGCAAATGAAATCGGCCTTGGTCTTTGGGGCCTTGTATTTGCTCGTGCTTTTCGCCTTGGCCGCGGCCAAGGCTTTTTTCGGCGGAGGGGGCTTGTTCCTGGTGGCGGCGCTTTCGGGATTGACCGAAATGGACGCCATCACGCTTTCCACGGCGCGCATGTCGCTAAGCGACCCTACCGTGCTCGTCGAAGGCTGGCGTTTGATCGTCGTGGCCGCCATGGCCAACATGGTTTCCAAGGCCGCGATTGCCGGTCTGCTGGGTGGCTGGCGTTTACTCAGCCAAATCGCCCTCCTTTTCCTGATTCCCCTGGTCGGCGGCGTGACACTCTTGGTACTTCTGTAATACAGAGGGTTCAGTGGTCAGGGTTCAGGGTTCAGGATTTTACTTTCCATGCTAGTACTGAACCCTGAACCCCGAATCCTGAACCCTTTTCCCGGTCTGGACGGCCGCCAGGAAAATGTTAAGATAAGTGATAAGCGATCAGTGCGGGCCCGATTTACGGAGCGATCTATGGTAAAAAAAGACGAAGCAATTGAAGTCGACGGTACGGTGACCGAAGCCTTGGCCAACACGCGTTTTCGCGTGCAACTGGAGAGCGGCCATAAGGTTATCGCCCACGTGGCGGGCAGAATGCGGAAAAACTTCATTCGTATCGTGCCCGGCGATCGCGTCCGGGTAGAGCTCTCGCCCTACGATCTGACTAAAGGTCGCATCACCTTCCGCGAACGATAATAATACTTCGATTTGAAGTAGTATCATTGGTTTGCTTACCCCGCCGCTCAATAGTGATGCGATTGTCTCCCTCGAAAAGACGAATTTTTGCCTTTTTTTAAAAAATTCTCTTGATTCTCCAAGAATTTTCGTCCGCCGGCGAATTACTTATGAAACTTGGACATCCACTTAAGCTACGGTATGCGCTTATTATTTACAGTAAACTTGCCAACCTATAATCTTAAAAATCAGTGGTCCATTTATTATGCCAAAAGGAGAACCACTCGTGAAAAAAATCATCTCTTCAATGTTGATCCTCATTCTGTCGTTTATCACTCTCGGCTTGGCACCGTCCATCAGCGCGGTGCAAGCACCGCCGCCAGCAACTCTCGGCCTAGCGCCGCCGATCAGTGCGGCAGAAGAGTTGAAGCCCGTGTCGATCGTTTCCTGTGCGGGCTATAGCGAATTAATGACCGACATTGATATAATCGGCAAACTTGGCGGCAAACCAGAACTGGCCAAGGGCCTGGAGGGCCTGATCGCCATGATGACCCAAGGCCAGGGCCTGAGCGGTTTGGATCAAAAACAACCATTTGGCATTGTCTCGTTGTCCGACGGCAGCCCGAACTTCATATCTTATGGCTTTGTGCCCGTCAACAATTTGGATCAGCTAATGGGACTGGTCAAGAATCCCATGACCGGCGAGGGCCTCAAGGCCGAAAACGGGGTGTATCGGTTTCCCAAGGGTCGAGCCTATGTTACACAGCGCGGCAAATGGGCCTTTATCGGCTTTACAACGAAAACTTTTGACGCCGTGGCCGACGATCCCATAACTCTGCTCGGCGATCGGCCCAAAAAGTATCTCTTGGCCGTGCGGGCATTAGCGAAAAACATTCCCGACGCCGCCTTTCAACAGGGATTCGCTTCCCTGGAGATGCTCATGCAAATGGCGGCGCAGCGCCAACCGGGCGAAAGCGACGAGCAACATGCCGTGCGCACGGAAATGCTTCAACAAAATATGGAGCAGATCAAAAAACTCGCCGTGGAGTTGGACGAAGCGTTCTTGGGCCTGAATGTCGACCGGACGGCGAAGAAAGTCATTCTCGACTTGGATCTGACCGCCAAACCGGATACCGAACTGGCTAAACAAATGGCCAAGTCAAAGCCGGGAAAATCCGCTTTCGCTGCGCTGAAAATTCCCGGCGCCGCGCCTACTTATAACGTCACCGGCACGCTCACCGACGCCGACGTCGCGCTGGAAAAAATCCTTGGATTACGTCCGCCTCTCCGTCCAGGAAGAACTGAAAAAGCATAACCCCTTCCTTGAACAACTCAATCTGACCCCGGAATTGCTCGAAGATCTGTCGGACATTGCGAATAAGACCATCGAAACGAAACGCTCCGACCACGGCGCAGGCTTTGATTTTAAAACCAAATGCCATGACCTTCATTGCCGGCGGCGCCGTGGCCGAGGGAAAAAAACTGGAAAGCACGGCGAAAAAAATCATCGCGGAAGCCCAAAAGGATCCACAGGTAAAGACCCATACGGAAACCTATAAAGACTTCACCCTGCAAACCGTTTCGCTGACCATACCCGACACGGAGAAGCAATGGACTGCGGTGCTGGGAAAAACTCTCGACGTGGTGCTGGGCACCAGCGATAAGAAGGTGTTCCTGGCGGCCGGCCGCGATGCCGCCAAAACCATGAAACAAGTCATCGACAAATCAGTAGCCGAAGCCGACAAGGAAATTCCCGCCCTGCAAATTGTGGTCTCGGCCGCGAAAATCGCCCGCTTCGTCTATGAATTCAACAAAGATGAACAGGCCAAGGCCATGGCCGTCGCGCTGGAAAAATCCGGCGCCAAAGACCACGTTACCCTCACCTATCAGCCTATCGCCAACGGCACCCGCATCCACCTGGAAATTGAAGAAGGAGTCATAAAAGCCCTGGGCACACTGAAACCAGACCTGCATATGAGTTTTAACTAGGCGGAGACAGATTGTGCCCGGTCTATTTTACTGTCCCCAAAACGAAAAAGAGCGGATAGCGCC
This sequence comes from Pirellulales bacterium, assembly GCA_963820545.1. GTDB lineage: Bacteria > Planctomycetota > Planctomycetia > Pirellulales > Thermoguttaceae > CAWGAJ01. The sequence goes on along the minus strand of CAWGAJ010000002.1, from coordinate 84,517 downwards.
AGACCGGTGAAGTAAACCATGCCCGCCGACCAAACCACGTCGCTGGCAAAGTGCGAGCCGGCGACGATGCGGGCAAGCCCCATGATTAATCCACCCGCCATACCCAGGCCGAAAAACATCGCTGCCCACCCCGGCCGGCGCCGATAGAGCACAAATCCCGGGGCCATCAGGTAAAAGCCCATCGAGGCGTGTCCCGAGGGAAACGAATAACTCTCGGGCTTGTCGCCTCGCTCGCCCACGGGCAAATATTCTTGCTCACCGTCAAAAGGTATTGTTTGATGTGGACGCGGCCGCGACCAATACGGTTTGGAGATTCCGTTCACGAGCAAGCCCGGCCCCAGGGCAAGCAGCAAGGCAAAAAACAAACCCGCGTCTCGATACGGTTTCAGTTTCGACCAAATAAAACTTATCAGAAAGACTAGCATTCCGCCCGCCCCGATAATCCAGGCCGGATAAACACCCAACGCATATAGTGTTCTCCAAGGCTCGGCAACCTTAAGCGGCCAGCGCGGCTGCGACTCCAGAGACAAACCGGGTTTGACAAAAAACGGCCGGGAAAGGATTAAATCCAAGTTGGTAAAACGAAAGATCGCCGTTGCCGCAAGCAACAACAAAAGGGGAATCCACACGCACGGCCTCTTCAGCAGATAGCGCTTAACTGCGTCCAACAAATAGCAGCCTTTTCCCCCTCTCGTCCGCGGTGGGACCGTCGGCGACATGGGAGAATCGTCCTGCCGATCAGCGGATAAACAACATGGTCGTATTGTCATCGAAGCAATGCAAATACAGAACTAAATAGCGGGAAATACGGCCCCCTCTTAGCACCGTCGCGGCGAGCGATATTTTTATCGGTTATACACTTTGACCGCCAGATCGATTTGCTGAATCAGAGCTTTCCAACATTACCCAAATTGCGCATTCTTGAAAAAAGGTGTCAGGAACCGTTATTGACTTGGAATAGGTATTTTGATAAGGTGGCGTCATGGGACGACCACGACGAACCGCTGACGGCGGGTTGGTTTATCACGTGCTGAACCGGGCGAACGCCCGAATGCGGATCTTCGACAAGGCGGCAGACTACGAGGCATTTGAGCGCATTCTGGAACAAGGCGTATCTCGGACGAAGATACGGTTGTTGGCCTACTGCGTGATGCCCAATCATTGGCATCTGGTGGTTTGGCCTCGGCAGTCGGGAGACCTTTCGGCCTTCATGGGCTGGATCACGTTGACGCACACCCACCGTTGGCACGCGCATTGACACTCGACCGGATCGGGGCACGTGTACCAAGGGCGTTTCAAGTCTTTTCTGGTTGAATCGGACGAGCACCTATGGTCGGTGTGCCGTTACGTGGAACAAAATCCATTGCGCCGGCCTTTGTGCTAAAGCGGAACAATGGAAATGGTCGAGTCTTTGGCGGCGTCAGTTCGGCGATGCCACAGCGCAAGTCATGTTGTCCGGTTGGCCAGAACCGATTCCGCGAGATTGGCTGCGTCGCGTGAACCGCGCCGAGACGGAAAAGGAGTTGGCCGCGTTGCGCTTATGCGCTAACCGAGGTCAACCATTTGGAACGGAAACCTGGGTCGAACGAATAACAAAACATTTCGGCCTTCAATCGGCATTCCGCCCCCAAGGCCGTCCACGTAAATTTTCCCCGAAAAACGGTTCCTGACACCTTTTTTCACCCACCTTTTCACCCCTGACACCTTTTTTCACCTTTTTTCACCTATTCACAGGAGCAGTGCCGTATATTTGCGACTCGTATAACTTGTAATTACAATAAATAAGGAGTATTTATCGCCGCGAGCGTATCCAGATAGTTGCCATTTGAAAAATCCAATTAAGCTAGATGAGGTAAGCTCCGCATTCCGCGAGAGACCGCAGGATTCGACCGCGAAGGGGAGTGGGCCCAAGCACTGAGGACGACCGTGACAAGAACGACGGGGACTTCGGTAGACCACACCATTCCTGGCCAATCCGGGTTTGCGGAAACGTCAGCGGTGAAGTTCCCGCGGTCCTTGCGCGATTGGCATTGCTCTCTTCCCCGCGCGTCGTCCTGTTCGTGGCGCTCTTTGCCTGGTACTTGTACGCGAGGGTGGATATGCGCCTGGTTTTCCAGGCCCGTGAAAAGCTCTTTCTGTGGAACCTTCGGTTTTTCACGGATTTCACAGGCCAGCCCGGCTCGCTGCTGGAGTGGATGGACAGCCTGCTTGTGCAGTTGTGCTATTACGGCTGGCCAGGTGCAATTGCGGTTGCCGCGACCGCGTGGCTCCTTCTTGTCTCGACGATCGGATTCATGAATGCATCGGGTCGTGCGGACATCGGTGGCACATGGGTGATCCCAGGAATTCTCCTCATGGTGCTGTACAGCCACTACCTTTTCCACACGTCGGTGATCGTTGGGTTGGCACTGGCCATGACTACGGCCAACGGCTGGAGCAGGGTGCCAATGTGGCGACCATGGTTGCGTCTGGCTCTTTTTGTCATGATCTCGGCCGCCTTGTACTACGTTACGGGCGGAGCATACTACTGTTTCGTGGCGTGTTGCGTGGTCTATGAAGCGCTGGCCGAAAAACGGTGGCTGTCAGGGGTGTTTCTCCTACTGGCCGCCGTCGGTGTGAAGTTCGTTCTCACTGCCGCTCTTGCCTACCTCAACCTAGCCTCTCTGTATTTTCAGGTACCGTATTTAAATGATTACAAAAATACACTTATGGACTGGCGTGTGATACTCCTTTACAGTTACTTCCCTGCATGTGCGCTGTTTGTGGTCTTTCGGCAAGCCGCCAGCGATTCGACGAAAACACTTTTGCAGCGACTTCGAAAGTCGAATAAAAGGAAAAATCCGCTGGGACACGGTGAGGGTAAGAAACATAAGAAGGTTGTCCGCCCGGAACGCACCATCGAGTCGACAGGTATCTTGTGGCTCCACTGGGCAGGGGGGACGGTCCTGGTGTTATCGCTGGCAGCAGCGGTGGGATCCTACTTCTTGGATCGGGAATTCAAGGTGTTTCTGGAGATCGACTATTGCGCCGAGCATCGACTATGGAATGACGTACTCGTGAAAGTCAGGAATCTGCCGCCCCGGTATTACTCGCCCGGCGTTAATCTCGACGTCAATCTTGCGCTGTACCACACGGGGTGCTTACCCTATCAGATGTTTTTCTACCCCCAGATTTACATGCCCCTTATCGTGCCCCAATTATATAAAGAAAAGGTTCCCAGTGTCATGATGTTGAGAAAACCATGTGATCTGCTCCTAGAATTGGGGCGCGTCAACGAGGCCGAGCACCTGGCACTCGAAATGCTGGAGGTGTGGCCCTCCGGCGGAACGCTCAAACGCCTGGCGCTGGTGAAGATGATTAAAGGTCAAATGGCCGCCGCAAGTGTATTCCTCAATGTCTTGCGGGATGATCTCGTCTGGGGTCGCTGGGCCGAAGGATATCTACAACGCCTCGTAACAGACCCCAATCTTGCGGACGACGAGGATATCCAGCGAACACGCCGGCTGATGATCTTGGAAGATGACCTTCATCTAGTTAGCAAATCTTACAGCAACGGCGGAGTCAGCCCTATTATTCCCGTTTTGTTGTTAAAGACACTGGAGCATAATACCCAGAATCGAATGGCTTTTGAGTACCTCATGGCGACGTACCTTGTAACTGGCAATGTGCAAGCGGCAGTCGAATCACTCTCCTTCCTGGATAAATTCTCCTATCCGGCGGTCCCGACACTTTACGAGGAAGCGACACTGATCTACGGAACCAACCACCCTGAAGATGTTGTGGTTACCGACTCAGGTGTCTTCTTCCGCGGCAGAAAGATCAGTGAGTCAACGATGAACAATTACCACCGCTTCCTGGCGATCGTGAGTCCTTACAGCGGCCCCAATGAGAAGGCGAAATCCGCCGTGGCACGCGAACTGGGAGGCAGCTACTTCTACTACTATTTTTACACGATCGGGAGACGATCATGAACAGGCGGAGCCGAAAGTTGATTCTCGGCGCGACTGTTGCGGTACCATTGACGCTGCTGGTCGTTGTGGCTTGGTGGCGACCGGCCGGGCGGGATCTCCCGACGGAGTGGACTGCCACCCAGCGCCTTCCGCGGATTCGGCCCGACTACAGCGAAACCGTCATTCCACCCAACATAGCCCCGCTGAATTTCTTGGTGGAGGAACCAGGAGTCGAGTATCGCGTGCGGATCCATGGGGCCGGGGGCGAGGACATCCTCATTGGCTCACGCAGTCCGAGCATTGTCATTCCCCTGCGGCCGTGGCGGGAATTGCTCTATCAAAACCGCGGAGGCCGGATCGGGCTGGACATCTACGCAAAAGGCAAGGACGGCCGCTGGTCCCGCTTTGACTCGATCGAGAATGCCGTCGCCCGGGAGGAAATCGATTCGCATCTCGTTTACAGGCTGATAGGGCCCCTGAGTCACTTGTCCCGCAATATCGGAATCTACCAGCGCAACCTGGAGAACTACGACGAATCGCCGATCTTGACCAACGACTCGTTCGGCGGCTGCGTGAATTGTCACAGTTTCCCGAACAACCGTCCCGACCTGTTTTCGTTCCACGTTCGTCCGGGAGTAGAGAAGAAAAAAGCCGCAGCGGGAATGATCGTCGTGCGCGATGGCCGTGCGGTCCGGCTTAAGACCCAGACGAAAGCCGCGCCGAAGCCGCCGAGTTACACCTCCTGGCATCCGAGCGGTTCGGCCGCTGCCTTCTCGATGAACGAGCCGAGACTGTTTTTTCGCGAGGCCGGGGCCGAGACCCGAGAGGTCTTCGATCTTCAGTCCGATCTGGTGGTCGTGAATGTCGAGACCAGCGCCGTGTCCACGTCGCCCGGCATCGCTGATCCTGGCAGGCTGGAAACCTTCCCCGGTTGGTCGGCCGACGGCAAGGTCCTCTACTTTTGCAGCGCCAGGCCGTTGTGGAGCCGGGATCAACCTCCCGCCATCGAGGATTTCAAGAAAATCAAGTACGATCTGATGTGCGTGCCGTACGACATCGACAAGGACTCGTGGAGCCAACCGGAGACGGTCCTGGCGGCCTCGGAAACCGGCATGAGCGTCAGCGAGCCGAGGGCTTCGCCCGATGGCCGCTACCTTCTCTTCTGCATGTCGGACTACGGCGGCTTCCCCGTCTACCAGCCGAGCAGCAACCTGTACCTGATGGAACTCAAGAGCGGCAACTACCGGCGGCTGGAGTGCAATAGCGGCCGCGGCGAGTCGTGGCACTGCTGGTCGAGCAACTCGCGATGGATCGTCTTCAGCAGCAAGCGGGACAACGGATTGCTGGCCAGGCCGTATTTCAGCTATATCGACCCGGAGGGCCGGGAGCATAAGCCGTTCGTCCTGCCGCAGAAAGACCCGACCTTTTATGACACCTGGCTCAAGACGTATAACGTGCCGGAATTGGTCACGGGGCCGGTAACCATACCACAAGAGGAACTGTTGCGGGCCATCGGTTCCGGGGATGCCACGACTGATGGGTCGCCGAAAGCCGGACCACCGGACCAAACCTACGGGGGACCTAACTAACACGACTATATTTTCCAATGCACATACCAATGATCCTTAAAAAATCGAGCGCTGGTGTGGGGTATTCCGTCGTTGACCTGAACGGCGCAAGGCACGTCTTCGCCAGCGCCGTCCCGCGCAACGGCGACGATTTGCAACAGCAAGCCCACGATGCGCTCCGCACCATTGAGGCCGTGACCCACGAGGAAGGCGCACCGGGCTCGATCGTCCACCAAGCGGTCTTCATGCGCGATATCCAGCAGGTCGAGGCGTGCCGGCAGATCATGCGGGATTTCTACGGCAACGAACTGCCGGCCATAAGCTACATTCCCCAGGCGCCCTGCGGAGGCGAGTTGCTGGAAATCGAGGTCCTGGGAGTCGGCCACAGGCACGGAGGAGTGGAAATCCAGCGACTGAGCGAGCGGACCGTGACCACTCGGCACGACGGCATCACCTGGGTCCACTGTGCGACCGTCGTCCCCGAAACGTCCGCCGAGACCGTCTATGATTGCTCGCTGGATGTCTTTCGGCGACTGGACAACGAACTGGTCGCCTCGGGGTTTCGCTACGATCAGGTTGTGCGAACGTGGCTCTACTTGGGCGACATCACCGGGCTGGAAAACCGAGTGCCGCGATACCAGCAACTGAACCTCGCCCGTAACGACTTCTACCAGAACCTGTGGTTTACCGGTGATCGCCTGCAAGGCGGATCGAGTCGTGTCTCTTACCCGGCCAGCACCTGCATCGGCGCCTCTGGCCGGGACGTGATGATGAGTTGCCTGGCCTTGGCCACCGACCGGCCTGACGTGGTGCGCCTGCCGTTGGAGAACCCACGTCAGACCGCGGCCCACGATTACGACCATCGCTATGGACCAACGACACCAAAATTCTCCCGTGCCATGGCAATTGTCAGCGGTGGGGTGACCAGCGTGTTGGTCTCTGGCACGGCCAGCATCATCGACTCCGAAACCCACCACGTCGACGACGTCGGGGGGCAAACCCGGGAAACTCTGGACAACATTGCCGCCCTGATTTCGGAGGACAACTTCCGCCGTCACGGGCAGACCGGCCTCGGCGCGACGCTCGACGACATGGCCTTGGTGCGGGTGTACATCAAGCGGCAGGAAGACTATACCGTGGTTCAGAATGCCTGCAGGGCGCGGCTGGGCGAAATACCGGTGGTCTACACCGTGGCCAACGTGTGCCGTCCCGAGTTGCTCGTGGAAATCGAAGGGATTGCGTTTTGCAGCCGGGCGTGATGAGAAAAGAAAAAGGTGACATTCGTTCCCGACACCTTCCCCCCCCTTTTTCTCCTCCTTGAGTGTGGAAACGGTTCCTGACACCTTTTCTCGCCCCTTTTCTCGCCCTCCCCTACGTCCCCTCTCCGAGAACCAACCTAAGGTCGGTCGGTCGCGGTTTGGTTGCGGCCAAAGACTTGGTTTATTATATGCCACCTTTATGGCGAAGTGTATCGATCATCTCTTGATATTGTGCACGCCGCTGGTTAATTCTATTTTGATATTCAAGGGAGTTTCGGTGGCTTAAAACAGCGGCTTTCTCTTGACGTATTCGCATTTCCTCTTTTTTGATTTGTTCTTTATATGCGGTTTCAATACTCTTTAATTCTGATTCAATCTTATTGACTTCGTCAATAAACATTTTGGCATTTTCATCAGCAACTGCTTCATTAAGTGAATCGAAGCTTTTTTCCAATTCACTATTATTGCAAATATGAATGGCGTAGATTTTATCGAATTTTATTTCATACAGCATTCGCAAAATATCATCTTTAAAATAGCAACAGAACCCGTGACGAACACCTTTTTTGTATTCGCACCAATAGACCCGCTGCCCATCTTCGTTCCATTTTTTAAAGATGCCGTTACGCATGCCATCAATATAGTTGGCATAAATCAAAGGAATATCATCATTATAGAAGGCTAGGTATGCACCATCCAATTTACCTTTATCTTGCTCAGCTAAGCTCTTACCAATAGAAGAGTGCAATATAAATACTTTTCCTATATCATCTTTGTCTTTTAACATATCTTCTAATTTATTTTCAACAGATTTCAAATTGACATCGAAAAGCCGACTGTTAAATTTTTTTCCGAAAGGTAAATCCAAGGTTATTGTACTAGCGGGAAAACTCGGTGGAGAATCTGGTTTATATTTTGATACCGGTTTATTTTTTTTGGGTGGCGATTCAGGAGTGGGATGAGATAGTATAACCAGCTTTGGTTGTTGATGATCATCTGTTTTTGGCTCTTTGGGGATAAGCGGTTTTAACTCTTTTTTGCCAGTGATGGGAAAAACTCGCCCCCGATCTTCTCCAGTGTTACCGTGATTATCCCCAAGGGTATTGTGATCGTCGGCGGTCGGAGTTTTGGCTAAACTTTCACCGGCTATTTGTTCCCCTGGTTTTTCCTTGCCGGGCATATCGCGTTCAGCAGGGAGTTTGAGTGTATTTTCTTCAGTGGGAGCGGTGAATTGCGCAAGTCCATTGTTTGAATTTAGGATATTAGCATCCTGGTTATTGCCACGCGTCGCGTATATCGTTGCCAGAATGCCTCCTAATATTACAGCGGTTCCCAATCCAATATAAAAAGGCAAATTTTTATTAGTTCGCCAAGAACCTCTTAAACCGAAAAGGTCGGTAGTTTTAGCCTTTCCCGCCAGATTTATCGTGGGCAACAGGGGTTCTTCGGCAAGCGACGGTGGCGCTGCCGGCGGTGGTGGCGGTGATGGTGTATCAAAATGCTCTGTAGAAGAGTTGCTCGCAGTCAGTTTCGCCTTAAGGGCGGCATCATATACTACTTTTTTATCTCGATCGATAAGGCATGACTTGGCGGCTGCAAGTTCGTTAAGAATCTTTTGCGATATTGCAGAGTGTTGACCTAATTGATATTTCCGTACATGCGCCATCTGGCGTTCAGTTGCGTCTCGGATGACTTCAGGATCGACCTCGAACAGATCGATCCCCAGCAAGCGGTAATGATGAGGAGGCTGATCTTTGGGTGGAATACCGAGCCAGCGGTGATAAGGATCGAAAGCTTCAGACATCCGCTTTCTCCTTTACTGCCTTTAGACTCTTATGGGGGCACATTTTAGCCTGCCTAAAAATGGTCGTCAACCAGGCAATTGAGCTCCGTTGTGCAGAGGTCGCTGGCTTCCAAGGTGTTTTTGAAGTTGCTGGATATCCTGAATTTCCCGTTCCATGTTGGGTGGATGAAAGCCGGTGCTAACACACTCGCGCCCCAAAACCAGATGGGCAAAATCAGCTCGCGTTTGCGCCTCATGGAGTCTTATCCTGGCCTGCGCTAAAAACGCGTCAAGTCGGATAACCTCGGAACGGCTAACCGCGGTTTGCCGGGCGCACTGGGCATCGTTTAATTGGGACTTCATCTGGGTACATTCCGTGGTTGCCTGCAAGGCCGCCGTCTGGCTATGGGAGAGTGCGGTTGGAAGCGCCACTCCCGCTGTTACTCTACCTAGCTTTATGTACAATGCGTCGAGATGCTTCAGCATGCTTTCCCGATCATTCAGATTCACTGGCTCAGAGTGGGATGTGAAGCCATCATTTATATCAGTTGGCATCATCAACAGTTTCTTGCGCCAAGTATCCAAATCTTCAAGATGACTAGCTTTATCGCGTTTGATCTCCACACGTGCCGACTGACGGATGGTCGGGATGCGGGCGGAGACGGAAATCCGACCGTTGGCCGCGTAACAATATTCCACTTCGATGAGCGTGTCTTGAGGTAAACCTGCGGGCAATTCGCGAACCACGCATTCTCCCAAGGAGATACAGTCCTCGGGTCTATGACTTTCGCCTTCGACCACGGAGATGCAGACACTGCGTTGATTAGCCCGCGCCGTGCGGAAGTTGCGGACTGCGCGGCAAGGCAGCGGAGTATTTTTAGGGATAAGGACTACATTGGTTTTTTCTTGTGTTTGCTTATGCATGCCCACCAGGCCCAAGCTATGCGAACTGACATTAATAAGTTCGCAAGTTAATTTTTCTGGCGACAAATCTTTTTGCATCAGCATCCCGGCGTAGATTGCAGCCCCGTGGGCAACAGCCTCATCGGGAGACTGCGTGCAATCCGGCTCCATGCCCGAAATACGGCGGATCATGTCGCGGACCATAGGCATCCTACTCGATCCGCCTACGAGCAGGATCCGGTCAATCTGGTTCCAGTCGAGACCGGCCTGTTTTACGACCAGCGATGTGGTCATTTCGGTTCGGTCCAACAGATCGCGCGTCAATTCATGGAACTCATCACGGGTGACTTCGATGCGCATGCGAATCCCCGCATGAAAACAGCACACAACCGTCTTGTTTCGTTCGGACAGCGAATGTTTGGCTTCCTGGGCATCGAGCCAGAGTTGCGTGGCGTCCTGCGGATCGCTCCGCGGATCTACGCCCTGGGCGGCTAAAAATTTATCGGCAAGCTGATTGACCAGCCGTTCATCGAAATCTTTGCCTCCCAGCAGAACATCGCCGTCGGTTGCCAGCGCGCGAAACCGCGTGCCTTCAATCCTCAGGATGGTGACGTCAAAAGTTCCTCCTCCCAAGTCATATACCAGAACCTGCTGCGGTCTATTTGCGGTCTGAGTCTGGGAATTGAGCAATCCACAGTGATAACCGTAGGCTAAGGCCGCGGCGGTAGGCTCGTTGATGATGTCCAATACTTCCAGACCGGCGAGGCGACCGGCGTCTTGCGTTGCCTTGCGACGAGTTTCGTCAAAGAAGGCGGGTACGGTCACGACCACTTTGCGGATCGGTCCCAGGCGCTGCTCGGCGTCCTTTTTTAGACGTTCCAACACAAAGGCGCTAAGCACCTCTGGCGGGATATTCAGATCGCGGACTTTGCGGCGGAAAATCATGCCGCCCATGTCACGCTTGAAACATTCCGCATAGCGATCCGGCGCCAGAGCGGCATTTTTTATTGCTTCCTTGCCCACGACGATCACATCATCATCGCAGAATACGGCGCTAGGCGTAAGCAAGTCACCCCAACTGTTTGGCACGGTTGTTGGCCGGCCCATCGCATCCAGATAAGTGACTAAGGAGTAAGTTGTGCCCAGATCAATCCCAACGGGAGGCTGCTTTTCAATAGAGACGGCAGAGGTACTAGTGCTCATTTTTCATCTTGCGATTTGGAGACAATTTTGTAAAGGTCCGGTGATATCCAGATCTTTCCGTATTCGCGCTTTAATCCCAGGTTGATCAATTCCGGATTCAGTACAGGGGCATAGTGAATTTCCATTCCTTGCTGTCCAACATCCGCTCCCGAATCGCGCTGAGTTTGCATCATCTCGCCGTAGACCGCAACGATCTTTCCATGAGCATTCATGATAGGACTGCCAAAAGCATTTTTGAAGAGCTTTCCTTTTATGTGGAGCAATCGAGGGTGGGAAGGTAGATTCGGTGGTGCAGTGATAATGAAAATGTTATCCCGCATAATCTGTGGCTGAAAACTGTCAAATTCAGTGATCTTCCCGCCTTCATGAGTAAAACCATAGCAATATACCGTGAGCCCCGGTTGTAATTGGGCGGTTTCCTCAAGAGAAGCCAAGGGGATAATCTTGGGTAATTCTTCTGCAACTGTGAGTAAAGCCAAATCATAGTAAATCCAATCGTCCGGCTTGTCGTTTAGGGTCAAGAAGACGGCATTAACATAAATGTCCTTAACTGCCATCTTGATACCGCTTGCCGGATTTGTAATCCAAATTTTAAATCCCTGCTGCGGATCTTTCCGCCACTGGAAAAGCCTAGACGCTTCCCGGGCACTTGTCAGCAAAGTGTTCTTCCCGATTGCACAGCATGTGGCAAAGGGCCAGAAGTTATCAGCCTTTTCCACTTGTATTAAAAACACAGCGTCCTTCGTTTGCGTAGTAATTTGTTCCTCTATTGTTGGCAGTTGAGGCGGAGAAGACGTTGGTGTCTGTGAAGGCGTTGGCGGAGGAGTCGCTGCGGGCGTTGCTGCCGGAGTCGGTGGAGCCGATGGTGTCTGATTGACCGGTTGCGCGGTTTTCTTATCTTCCTTTACGAATGTTATGCCATCTTCCCTGTTTAACAGGGGAGTATTCACTGTTACATGCACTGTTGCGGGCGTAAGCCCGCGCAGCAGAAGAACTAAGACCATACAAATTGCAACTCCGCTCGCGATCCAGAGTATCCAACGTTCCTTTGTTCCTGCCTTAGTCGAATTCTGTTCCACCGAAGGCATAATGAGGGGAGACGATGCAGGAATCGAGGCAGGAGATGCGCCCAGGATCTGATCCTGCCCCTATAGATAGCGTTGAGATGTCTTGTGGTGCAGAGATTGACGGTATACGGGGAAGTTGTACCGATGCGCTTGGGCAAGTAGGGTCCATTGTCACAGGTGAATCAACTGGAAGGCCTACGTAGGCTGAGGAGTCTCCTAAGGGAGCGGATACTATTGGCGAATTGGTCGCCACGGCGGGTGATTTCGTCCCCTGGAACGCGGTGCCTGCCACGATGCGAAAGGAAAAGTCCGGCCCAGATTCTGACATCCGCACTACGTCACCTGATCGAATCCGCGTTGGGCCGGTGACCGCTCGATGATTGATGAGGATGGTGCCGGTGGTGTGTACTATGTACCATCCGTCTTCCATCAAGCGAAACGAGGCCGATCGATTTGCCGTAGTTGTGTCGAGCAGTGGATCAAAAAAAACCGCACAATCGGGATTGGTCCCGACGCGAAAGTTTGTTGCGTCCAACACTACCCGCTCGCCTTGCCGAACTCCGGAAAGAATGAGGATTTCTACGGCCATGTTGTTGTGATAAAATTGTGCAACTGAAAAATGTGAACTATCGGTTTAACTTGGCAGGCAAATTGCCTGTGTTTTTTTCCGATGCCAGTGTCAGGTATAGATTGCGCATCTGGGTGAAAAGGCTGGCATAAACGCGCTCGCCGCCTTCTTGGGGCCGGTCAAACATCAGTCCCAATTTACACATGTGTTGAATCAAGTCCACTAATGTGCTTCCCTTAAAGCTCAGTGATCCATTGAAGACCGAGGGATCATTGGTAGTCAATGCGCGATTAACTTGCACTATCAGAGATTGCAAGAAACTCTTAGCCGAGTTATACCGCAGAAAAACCTTTGGATCCGCGCGATCCTCATTGGGATAAACTGCTTCCAAGGTGACCAGTAACTGGTTCACCGCCTTCAATATCCGCTCACTACTTTCCTCGCCCGCACGGCCGTTTGCTTGAATTTCCTGCACCACGGCCTCGCGGGAATCTTCAAAATCCTTTCGCAATTTGGCGAATTCCGATCTGCTTAATGCATAGGGCCAAGGCGTTTTGAGCATTTCCCCGTCGCCGGCCGTAAATACCAGTTTACTGCCAGCGCGGCCGCCATCGGTAAGATAAATTTGTTCCAGGGTCTCCTTATTCAGCGGGGAGTTTAATGGATCGAGATCCCCCGGGCTCATGTACTGCACGATGTACAATTCTCGCAGTAACCAATTCAATTCCCTGGTCACATCGCCTCGAAGAGTATCTTGAAAATATTTGTCTATTTTCTGTTTCATCACTTCCTGGTAGCGAGCTTCCATTTCCAGATAATTGCCACCCCGTTCCTTTTGCGCCACTTCTCTGTTTAAAGCGCGTCGCTTGAAATACGCATCGACGAAATCCACCGAGTTTTGGATTTCCTGTGCGACTGCTTCCGCGTTGATCTTCCTGGCAATGGCCGCCGATTCCAGGAAGGCGCCTTGTGCGGCAATATATTTTGCTTCCGCCTCGATCTGGAATGAAAGCGGCGTACCTCCGGAGGCAGGGGGCAGGATATATCTGCCCCTGTGGCCGGGTTTCTTGGGCGTAAACTGTCCCTGCCCAGGAAATCACCAGGCAAACACCTGCAAACCACACTGCTGGAACTATAGATTTGCGCTTTGTTGACCACATAGCATACTCCTATATCTCCATGCCGGATAGACGAATTAGACATGCTCCCGAGTTATCCATCCGCGTGCGGAATGTAAGCGGACGATGAACGTGTCCGTCTTTTTTCCTGATTGATGACTTAACCAGTTAAAAAAATATTATAGAAATCAAAAGTCACGCTTGCAATGGGGGGTAGACTCCCCAAATGGTGTCCCAATGACAGAGTCATGATTGCCCGGACCTGCCACAGTCGCTTCAGACTGTTGTAAATTGAAAAGTTATGGAAGGGAATAAAAGGGGAATAAAGGGGGGAATAAAGGTGTCAGGGAAAAAAGGTGTCAGGAACCGTTTTTTGGTTACATTCAATAAAAAAGTCGCCAAGGGGATGCCTATCAACACCCTTGGCGACTTGTGTAAGAAGCCTTTATTTTGGAAAATAAACTAGCGCGGCCTAACGGCCGCAACCAAACCGCGACCGACCAACCTTCGGTTGGTGCCCGTCGCGGCTTTACAAGATGCGCAAAATGCGCTTAAATATCATCACAAAGACTCTAATCCCACCACCATTGGCCTTTGGCCAAATTGATTTTGATTTCCTCGCGGAGTTTGGCGACTTTGCCTTTCTCGTCGGCCATGAGTTTATCCGACTCTATCGCTTTGGCGGGCTGGATTTCCACGCCGCCGCCCACTGGAGTCATCAGGTGGTTGCCTTTCCAAATGGCGTTCACCACCGTTTCCACGGTCTTGGGGATGTTATAAGCCTGGACGGCGTATTTCCCTTCGTCGCCGAGGAAGGCCATGTACCAGCCGGCCTTGCCGTAATAATCTTGTTGTTGGATGAAGGCCGCGGCGATGGCGATGTCGATGAGGTTTCTCAGCTCGGCGTAAACAGGCGATCGTTTAGCCAGTTCGGGGTAAACTTTTGTAAAGCCGGTCACAAAGGCCTGGCTGGCTTTATTAAAGCCGCCGGATATCTGGCGCTGGCCGCCCTCGGAGACCAGTTCGTTTTCGCCCACGAGTTTTACCCCGTCGCCCACCAGCTCCATGGCCAACTGGTCGTCGCTCACGCGCACGCATTGATAATCTGGCGTGAAGAACCAGCGTTGCAGGGCGTTGCGGCTGACGTCGCCAAAACTGGCCCGATCCACGTAACTAACTAACTTGATGGGCGGTTTTTCCAGCCCGATGCCAATGAGCTTCATGCGGTAATCGGCTTCCACCATCACCTGGGCGAAATGGGTTTTGGGCGAAACGCCGTGGACGCTGATGTTGTGATAGCCCAGGTTGGTGCGCAGTCCTTCGACGATGGTTTGCGTATCATTAGGCGTGGCGTATGAACCGATGGAATTGAGGAATCGCTGCATGGCGGCAAGGCCCTCGGGACTCGGGTCGATTGAGCAGCCGATCATTTGCACAGATTTGCCTTTGGGCGGATACGCGCCAAGCCGACTACCAGATCTTGCAATTGCACGACCGGCCGAAGGGTTTTGATGCCCACCACGCGACCGGAAAGATCGGTGATCCAGCCCTCCGCCGGTCCGGCCAGCACGATATCCTTGGATTCCGGATAGTAAAAGACATATTGAATTCGTTGCAAACCGGCCAAGTATCGCATTTCGTCGGTAAGCACGCCTTGTTGTTGCAAGACGATCTCTTCCAGCCGGTTTAGCGATATTTTCCGCAGCTTGCTAGAGGCTGTTACTTTTGGATCGAGTGTGGCCTTAGCCGCGGCAATCCGCTCCAAGGTGAGTTGGCCGCCCCGATCTATATATATCTTCGAGCGCAACACGCCTTCGGCGTCCACAACCACGCCTGCCTCGGTAAAACCGGTTGTAGTACCGCTAGTACTGCCGCTGGTACTGCCGCTAGTACTGCTAGTACTGGTCCCTGTTTGAGTAAACGCACGTGCCGGCAAAAAAATTGCCACGGCGATTACAGCAAAAAGCAAACCCGCTCGACGACCAATGGTTCGACAACGCATGGGTATGATCTCCGATTCCATAGGTGGATAATCCGAAGCGCTCCCACTATAACTGCCATTCTATCAGAAGCAGGAGCGCAAGTTAGACTCGTGAAACCTACAATACGTAGCCACTTTCAGCCACTATACTTACATTATTGATCTTAATTGGGCTAGTTGGGCAAAGCAAGCAAATCCCCGGTATTCGTAGATGCATAATTATTTGATTATCGTCAATCCTGAAGTTAAAATCGGTTGACCAATATATCGCAACCTATTGGTAGATAAGCAGTTAATCATTACGTCACCGCCTCAAGGATGTGGAATTCCAGGCCTTTTATCGGCGCCCCGCCGCTGTGAAAGATCAGGCCGCCGTATTCGTAATTGGTCATGTGTTTGTGGGTGTGACCGAAATATACGTTGCGTACGCCCGCCGCTGGGCCTTGGCCGATCTGTTTTAGATAGGAAAGAATCCGCCGCGCCACCACACGCTTCGCATAAACCAAGCGCGGCAATGGCTTGTGCAATCGCGTCAGCACGACCACGTCATACAGCCCGCTGAGGAATGGACCGCGACGCCGGGCGTCGAGCCACTGGTCCCGGGCGGCAGCCAACGTCTCGGCATTATGGTTTTTGCGATCGGCCACGTCGCCGTGCAAAAAAATGCTGTTGCCCAAGCGCACGTAATAGCAATTCCAGGAAAAATTCGGCAAATCTCGGGCTAAATCGGCGAGACGATCCATGAGTGTTTGATGGAAATCGTGGTTTCCCAACACAAAATGGAAATGACACCGCGGACAAGGTCGCACCAGGTCCTTAAGCCAAGCCAGGGCCTTGTCCACGGTTTGGCGGTGATTTTTTGTCCGCGCCCAGCGAAAATCAAAGATATCTCCGCCGAGCACAAAGTCTTCCGCTTCGGCCGCGGCGGCGATCATATCGAGCAAATATCGCGACGCCTTTGAGCGGTTGGCAAACAAATGCAAATCAGCAACAAAATAACATTTGCCCATCTCTGATCCACACATTTAACCCGCCGTGAATTCACGGCGGGAATCAATGTCCTCATAATGTCACGGTCTGCGAGGTATTAACACGTTGGTGTCTTGCCACCTATATTTTATGCGATTTTCAAGTATTGTCGATTTTAATGTTTTTCTTGTTGACAGCTTATCGATCCTACAAAACTGTCCCCTCGCCCTCCGGGAGAGGGCTAGGGTGAGGGCTTTTTCATCCCTCAGGGCGAACATATTTCATGAACGGCTCAGTAAATAGATTGCACAAACTGAACCCAATGCCGGGATTCGGCCCCCCCGGGGGCTTCAGAAAATCCAGGGAAACTTCTTTGCGGGCTGTTCAGTGGGCTGTTTTTTTACTTCTCCGATCGGTGGCAATGGGCCTTGAATTTCCCGGGGCACCTCGGGCGTTTCGATGTAAATTTCCAAGGGCAATTTGAAATCGTCGGGCCATTTATAAGTGACTTTTTCCCCGGGATGCCATGCACCGAGCGTTTTTTTCTCCTCCGCCACGAGACTAGGAGACTGAGCCCGGCTACAGCCCAGAATGCCGAACGCAAAAACCAGTAACCATAACCAAAATGTTCTATAAACCATGGCAAGCTCATCGGAAAAGAGAGATTAGCAGGCTCTATTTATATTATGGCTTAGTAAATCGAATCGGTAAATCGCCTGCTCGGCCAAGCAGCGTGCAGGGTACAACAATCCCCCCGCCTATTGCAAAACGAGTGCCATTATTTAGAGCTGCACTTTTCCCGCACTAATCTCAGGCGCCACTTATCGGATTTCGATTTTCCACGATTACGGTGAGTGGGGCGAAAAGGATTTTTCCGTCAAATCCGGCGAAACTCTGCAACCAGGCAACGTCGTCGTAACGCGGTATTAATAAGATTCGAACAAAATGAAGAAAACTTACATTTTGTGTGCCACGACCAATCGACCATGCCGACCATGCTGCGCACGGTGCCCGATGGTGCCCGTCGGTGCCCTGTTCATAAGCAGTGTTTTTTTCAGCGTTTCAAACGGCACTGCTTGCAAGCCAGCAGTGTATATTCGACGTTTTATACAGCACTGCTGGACGAGCCAGCAGTGGCACACGTCATTTTGTTAGAAGTTCTAAAAAAGTTCAGGCCGCTTGCCTGGCTACGGGCAAGAATTCTTCGAGCGGAACATCTTCCGAGAATGAAGTTGCCGCGGTCTTAAGATCGCTCCTGGCAACGATAATTAGCGCGGCCAAAAGCCAGGCGGTCATGCCCAATCCCAGCAGACCCACGCGCCCGGCGAATCCGAGAAAGATGTAATGCAGATCGATGAGCACGATCGGTATAACAGCAAGCGCTATCGCCGCCCTTTTATGATTTTCCCGGTCGAGCCATAAAGGCAAATATAAAACAGCCGGCGCAAAGAGCATGAAATAATGCCCGCGCGAAACCGGCGAAACGACCAGCATTGCCACGCAGGCCAGGCCAAAGGCCGTCGCCTGGCTGAGGGCGTCGCCGCGCATGCCCAGGCGGATGCCCACGATTCCCAATGCAGCCAGGATGGCGATTCTCACGCCCAGCAATACGGCTTCCGCAAGCGGCGAATCCATGATCATTGCGGGCCGGGATAAATTTTCCACCAATCGATCGTCCGGCCCCCCGGTGGCCGCGTACCAGGCAAAATTACCCAGGCGATAAACCGCGTTATGCAGACTTTGATTGCGCACCGCGCGGGAATTTCCCGAACGCGGATCCTCGCCGCCATCGTCCACCTTGGTGAGCATGAAACTCGACCAGGTCTGCAGATGCTGCCAATTGGCTTTCCAGCCGACCAGCATTGACGGGACAATTAAAAAGAACAACAACATTCCCAATACCAGTCCCAAGGACGAAGCGGCCGCGCGTCGGCTGGCTCCAGCGGGGCGAGACGTGCTCGTCCAACGGCTTTTTGCCCAGGTCACAAATTGTACAAACACCAAAAAACTCACCGGCAGCAGAGGGACAACTTTCAACACAATGGGCAAGGCCAACACCACGCCGCCCAGCATCCGTGTCCAATATGTGCGACCGCTCAGGACCAAGCGCAATCCCAAACACAGCAAATACAATTTTAAAATGCCCACCTGACCGCGCTGCAAACAATTGAGCACGGGCAAGGTCGCGGCGCACACGGCGGCAATGCCCAACCAGGGAAACCACGCCGTATAGTGCTGGCTCACATGCTCGTCATTGGCGCGCAAGTATGCCAGCGTTCGCCCAGATTCGTATACACATCCCCAGCAGATAAGCAACGAGACGGCAAACCAGATCATCACCTGATCCTGCGTGGGCAGCACGTGCAGCGGGGCCATAACCATGGCAAACAAGGGCGGATACAAATACGTCCACCCCCGTGGACTGCACACCTCGTAAGGCCTTCGGCCGTCGAAAAAGGCCGCTCCCGCTTCGGTGTAAACGGTCAAATCGGTCTTGTGTTCCCAAGGGGTTTGGGGATACAGATAGCCGCGCTGACGAACGTCAAACCATCCCCAAATACATATTCCCAAGAAAGGAATCACCAGCCAGCGCCAGCAAAACCTCAGCCTGTAGCGACGCTCCAACGTTTTTATAATGGGAACGGGCTGTGATTCCATTGTGGGATATTGGGCAACAAACACAATATGGGTTATTTCTTGCCTATATAAATTCGAGTTGAGTAGATTAAGTGCGCACTTAGAATATCGTGATAACATTTATAAAAATATAGTGATTTTGCCTTCCTTGACTGCCAAATGGGGTATGCGAGAATCAATACATAACAAAAGGGATTGGGGATTGGAGATTTGGAATTAGTAATCGAACATTATGTCTCAATGAAACTTAGGTATTATTAGACTTAATCGACATGGGCGTAATGCACCTATTTTTAAATTAAACATCTTGGCCCCGATCCCCCAATCCCTAATCCCCAATCCCTAACATATCAGGAGTGTTCTCATGTCTACCCGCGAACGCTGGATCGTTTATCCGCTGCTTTTTCTGACCCTGGGAATTGCGCGTCGCAATCAGTTTCTGCCCACCAGACGATTCGGCGCAGTGGATCTAAAAGCCGGCGAAATTACCGCCCAAAAGGTTCTCTGCAACGATCTGGTCGTGTTGCAAGGGGGCGAATGCAATCAGTTTCAATGCGATCAGTTTCATTTCAACGAGGCATCGGGCAAACATATTCGCACGGTGGGATTGGCCGAATCTACGCTATTTAAAGCCGTAAGGACGGAATGCCAGGCCATGGTAGTTGCCGATCCCGAGGGCAAGCCGATGATCATTGCCGGCGTCGACAAGAATGCCCAGGCCGGAATTATTCAGACCATGAATGCCAATGGCGTACCCCAGGTGCAGATCCGTACTACCGACACCGGAGGACTGGTGACCACGGTGGGCCATAGCGGCAAGGTTTTGGTGGCCATGGGACATGAGGGGCAAAATTTTGGCGTTTTCGCTCAATTCCCTCAAATCGGTCAAACTATCCCCTTGACTTCACCTTGGCGCTTGGATACCAAAACTACCCCGCCTAAACCACCCACGCCACTTGCTCCCGTCACTCCGCCGCAGCAATCAACTCCGCCGACAAATCAGTCAGATCAGTCAAACAATCCTCCGACAAATCAGCCAACAACTCCGCCCAACGCCGGAACAACACCGTGAACAAGGGATTAGGAATAGAAGATAGGGAATTAGAGATTGGGAATTAGTCGCGAATGTCATCCTGAGCACAGCGAAGGATCTCAAAGGTTTTAGGCTGTAGGCTGAAAGCTGAGAGCTGGGGAGATTCTTCGCTCCGCTCAGAATGACAGTAACCCTATACCCACTCGCCACTCTGCACTCTCCACTGCCCACTATCCACTAATCCTTCCTTCCAGCGGACTGCTGGCGGTAGCGTAAAGTTTTTTGGGAATCCGTCCGGCAAGATAGGCCAGGCGGCCCGATTCGGCGGCCAGACGCATTGCCTGGGCCATGCGCAAGGGGTCTTTGGCGTGGGCGATGCCGGTATTCAAGAGCACGCCATCCACGCCTAGTTCCATGGCCACGGTCACATCGCTGGCCGTGCCTACGCCGGCATCGACGATTACCGGATACTCGGGATCATTTTCTTTTAAATATTCCAAACATATTCGGATGGCATTGGGATTGAGCACTCCCTGACCCGAACCGATCGGGCTGCCGGCGGGCATCACGCTGGCGGCGCCGGCTTTTTTGAGTCTTTTTGCCACCACGGGATCGTCGCTGGCATAGACGAGCACTTGGAATCCCTCGGCCGCGAGTTTTTCCGTGGCCTCCACCGTGGCGAGCGGGTCGGGCAGCAGGGTTTTCGCATCGCCCAGGACTTCCAGTTTGACCCAATCCGCCCCGGGATTATTCAACTGGGTAAGGATCTCGCGTCCCAGCCGGGCGACGCGGATGGCATCTTCGGCGGTAAAGCAGCCTGCCGTATTGGGAAGGATTGTGTAGTGTGAAGTGTCGATGAAATCCAGCAGGTTTTTACCCGAGGCGTCGATCAGCCTTTCGCGGCGCACGGCCACGGTAATACACTCCGTGCCGGAAATATCCAAGGCTTGTCGCATCAATTCATAGTTGGCGTACTTGCCTGTTCCCACGATCAGGCGGCTGGAAAACGTGTGCGAGCCAATCCGCAGCGGATCATCGCTGGCGCGTGATTTTTCCATGTTAATTTATCCTCCTCCTACCAGGGTGACGATTTCCAACCGGTTGCCGGCCGAGAGCCGATGTGCGGCGTGTTGCTGTCGGGGCAGCAAACAGTGATTCACTTCCACGGCCACGGGTTTGTCGCTTAATTGTAAATGCTGAAGCAACTCGGCAACCGTGACTGCGTCAGCCACCTGATGGGTTTGATCATTGACCGTGATTTCCATGGCTGTTGAATAATTGAAACTATTTCGTAAGGGGCGGACTGATGTTTGTTATTGGTGCAATGTTTCCCGAGGCGGGACGGAATTGATCCAAAGCCACGGGAATAAGATTTTGCGCGATTTTTTGTCCGGCGGCCGCCAGGGAAGGATTCCAGGGGATAGCATAAGCGCCCACTTTACCCGAGGTGGCCTCGGCCACATAAACCACTGCGCGACTGGGCTGCATGCGCGTTCCGCCTCGGCGCAAGTTGACCATGCCCGTGACCATCAAAAAACGCGGATTTTTGCCGGGATCAATGCCTAAATGTTCGGCGACGTTGATGTTAAAAAAACCGCAAAACTGTCCGGCTTGTTTTCCCATGACCAGCGCCCGCAGATCGCCGGTAAGAAAATCCAAAAAGTAAATTGCTTCCACGTCTTCATCCACCAGCCCGGTGGCTATGGCCAGCGTGTCCACTCGATCGGTGGCCGTGGCATGCAGCGGCGTTTGCGGCCAGAGCCCCCCGGCCATCAATCCCAGCGTCAAACCTATTGCAATTCCCATTCCCAACCAGATAGCCCGCCGCGATTTATATTTATTGAACATTCCATGACCTCCTATATCTTCCTGAATAACTGATGCCAGCAGTGTATCGGTAATTTCACCGATCCATCCGGCTCCTTGAAGCATGGTACCCGGAACCGTGCGGAATTGCCAGATGCACCTTTCTTCTTGGGCACTTGTCAAGGAAAAGCAATCGGTCTATAAACTTACTCCAATACAACAAATTCGGCGAGGAGCATCCATGGCAACCATCAATGTGGCTTTGATTGGTCAAGGGTTCATGGGCCGATCCCATTCAAACGCCTGGGGACAAGTTGCCAAATTCTTTCAGCCGCCGATCATCCCGGTAATGCACACTGTTTTCGGCCAGGCCGAGGAAAATCCCCAAGCGTTTGCCGACAATTGGGGATGGCAAAACGCAAGGAGCGACTGGGAGCAACTGGTCAAATCGCCCCAGATCGGTCTGGTCGACATAGTCACGCCCAACTTCTTGCACGCTCCGATGGCAACGTCCGCGATTGCCGCCGGCAAGCCGGTGTGTTGCGAAAAACCACTTGCCGGCACGCTCGACGACGCGCGCGAAATGGTCCGCGCCGCCAAGGCCGCCAAGGTAAAAACATTTGTGTGGTTCAACTATCGGCGCGTTCCGGCAGTGGCCTTTGCCCATCAATTGGTTAAAGCGGGTAAATTGGGTGAAATTCGGCATATTCGGGCAATATATTTGCAAGATTGGGCGTCCGAGGACGTGCCCCTGTTATGGCGGTTCGATAAAAATTTGGCCGGCTCCGGGGCCCATGGCGATCTAAATGCCCATGTTATCGACATGACCCGTTTTGTCACTGGGCAGGAGATTACCGAAATTGCCGGGGCCATTGCCGAAACGTTTATCAAAGAGCGCACGTTGCCTACCGGCGTGGCCACGGGCGGAATCGCCCATGGCCGCTTGAGCGCCGGCGGCAAAGGCAAGGTGACCGTCGACGATGCCGTGCTTTTCCTGGCCCGCTTTTCGGGCGGCGCCGTGGCCACTTTCGAGGCCGTGCGCCAGGCCACTGGCAACCAAAACCGCAACGGCTTCGAGATAAACGGCACAAAAGGGGCGCTTAAGTTCGATTTCGAGCGCATGAACGAATTGCAATATTACGACGCCACGCTGCCCCGAGCCGTTCAAGGCTGGACCACGATCATGTGCACCCACGGCGGCGATCATCCGTATGTGGCCAACTGGTGGCCCGATGCCCACATTCTCGGTTACGAACACTGCTTTATCAATCAGGCCTACGACGTTCTTCAGGCCCTGGCGGGCGAAGTCCCTGTTGTGCCGATTGCCGACTTCGAAGACGCCTACCAAACCCAGCGCGTATTGGAAGCGGTGCTGAAATCTGCCCGCGAAAACCGACCTGTCAAACTTGATGAGGTGACTTGACAAAGCAAAAATAAGTGCACATTCTGGTGTTGGAAATATCGCGTCAGTTTTGCGATACCAAGCAAATTTTCGCGAGGCGTAAGCACGACACTTATTGATACTCAGGTAAGTAATGCCATGGTTCGGGAAAATAAAGCAAGCCAAGATTATTTATCTGAAACCCAATAGCCTTATTTTCACAGGAGATTGATATAATTCCTGTTGTTTCAGCGAGTCGGCAGCCACCCCTCTCCGGCTCGCTTAGTAATCGTCGTGCGACGATAGAGCGCCACCGGCAGTAGGATGCTGCCGGTGGTGCTTATTTTTTAGGGGACAGATGCTGAGGACGAATAGCCACCGGGCACGAGTGCCCCGGCTAAACGGTAAATGCTATCCCTATACCCGAATCCCTAATCGCTATGCTGTAGGCCGGAGGCTGGAGGTTAGAAAAAAGTGGAGCGTGGTTAGTGCTGAACTACGAACCCTGAATCCTCAGCCGGCCGGTTGTCGCTTTTGCGCTCAGCAGCAGGCGTTTTTTAGGATGTAGTTTTGCAGACTTTTGAGCAACTCGATTCGGTCGATGGGCTTGGAAAGATAGCCGTCGCAGCCGGCCTCGCGGCATCTTTTTTCATCATCCAGCATGGCTTGGGCGGTCAAGGCGATGATCGCTTTTTTATAGCCGGCTTTGCGCAATGTTCTGGTGGCTTCATAGCCATCTATGATTGGCATTTGCATGTCCATGAGAACGAGATCAAAGGGGACGTTATTGCGCTGCGCTTCCAGGACGAGGTCCACGGCAATTTGTCCATTTTCCGCCACGGTCACATCAGCTCCGGCCTTGCGGAGAACGAAGGTTATCAAGCGCTGATTGTCCGGGCCGTCTTCGGCCAGGAGAATGCGGCAATCTAGTTTCAGATCACCTATAGAGGCTGGTGAATAGGACTGCTGATCGTCGGCATGAAGGTCAAGGGATTTTATTTCGTTAAGCGGACCGGCGTCGATGGAGATCGTGAACCGACTTCCTTTGCCGGGAATGCTGGCCACCGTGATATTTCCGCCCAGGGACATGGCGAGTCGTTGGCTGATCGCCAAGCCTAGTCCGGTGCCGCCAAAGCGGCGATGCATCGATGTATCGGCCTGAGAAAAAGGTTGGAAGAGCAGGTCGATTTGCTGTTCCGACATGCCGATGCCGGTATCGATAACGTCGAAGTGCAACTTGGCTTGATCGTCGGCGCCGCCCTCGGCCCGGATTACAACCCGCACGCCGCCGATTTCGGTGAACTTGATGGCGTTGCCAAGGAGGTTAACCAGGATTTGCCGCAAGCTGAAGGGATCGGTTTGAATACTTTGCGGAATATTTCCCTCGTATTCCAGCGAGAGGGAAAGCCCCTTTGCGTCGGCGGAGATCTTCATTGTGGAGAGCACGTCAGCGACGATCTGGGCGGGCGAACAGGCCTTGTAATTGATTTCGAACTTGCCCGTTTCGATCTTCGAAAGATCGAGGATGTCGTTGATAATGGAGAGGAGATATTCTCCATTGCGTTTGATGATTCGCGCGGCTTCGTTGGCTTCTTGCCTGGTGGCATCGCCCAAAAGAATATCGGAAAAGCCGAGGATCGCCGTCATGGGCGTGCGGATTTCATGGCTCATATTTGCCAAAAACGCACTTTTTGCCCGATTGGCGGCTTCAGCCGCTTCCTTGGCTTTGGTCAATTGGCTTTCGGCGCGTTTGCGCATTAAAGCTTCGGTAAAGGCGGTGGCCAGAGATTCGATGGTTTTCTGATCGTAGGTATCGTAGCCCGGTTCTTTATTGACCAAAGCGATCATGCCGATAATTTTTCCTCGTTCACACAAAGGAACGCCGAGAAAGGCCTTCGGGGACGGATGGCCCTCGATTATGCCGATGGCATCCGGGAGGCCGGAGGAATCTTTTGTGATTACCGCTTTACCCTCCTTGATCGCGCTTGCCCAAATGTTGCGGATAGCCAGATTACGTCCGGATGTCAGGGCATCAACATTTGTAATGTGCGAAGAAGTGCTGCCAGTGTCGCTCACGGCCAAGGCGTCGAAACTTCCCGCCTGGTTTATTTCGCCGATGAAGCCGAACTTGCTCTTGGTGAGGTTTTGCGCTTCAGCCAGGCATAAGCGGGCCAAGTCCGCTTCGTTTTGGCAGGTCAACGATTTCTCGAACACGCGGTTTATTGCGCGCAACATCTCGTTGTGGCGCAGGCGTTCCTCGGAAAGTTTCCTGGTGAAAAAATCCGGAAGGTTGCTTTCTTGCAGCCGGGAAGCGATTTTGGGGCGGTGTTTGACATACTCTTCGACCCGATCGGCGATGGTTTCGGGCGGGGCCATGATGAACCGGCAGGCGTGATCGCCAGCCGCGCGACAGAGAATTTCCACGGTAACCAAAGAGAGACCAAAGCTGGCCTCGCACCATCCCGACGAATAGCCCGCGTTCATCACGCACACGGGCATGGCGGATTTCTGCTGGTGCCGGAGCCAGGCATCGGCCTCGAAGGAGTAGGGATGATCGTAAATCAGGTAAT
The DNA here is from genome assembly GCA_963820545.1 of Pirellulales bacterium. Classification (GTDB taxonomy): domain Bacteria; phylum Planctomycetota; class Planctomycetia; order Pirellulales; family Thermoguttaceae; genus CAWGAJ01. The sequence goes on along the minus strand of CAWGAJ010000002.1, from coordinate 58,721 downwards.
AGCTTTCGTCGGCAACTGGATGGGACTCGGGCAAGATGTCGACGAAGGCCCAGCCGCTGTGCGCAAAATGGATCGGCCCCGCGGAAAGCCGAGCCACGGGATCTTCCAGGTGCATTTTGGCGTGAAATCGTTCGGCGTCGGCTTTGCCGATGGCGTGGGCGAAATCGAAAAGCATGTTCCGCGCGAACTCGTTGGCCTCGGCCTCGCGCCCTGCTCCGAAAAGTCGTTTTATCAAAGCAAAAAACTCGATCGACAGCGCAGCCCCTCTGATCAAGATATAGCGTTCATCGCCGATCTCGATCGTGCCCTGCTCGGGCTTGAATATGCACGAAGAAAAGAAGTTCGAGACCAGCGGCTCCATCTGGGCGAAAATGGGCTCGATTTGCGGGGGTACTTTCACGGTCTTAAGCGACATGATCCGTCCCCCTTATCAATGACGACGGCAATACCTGAAAGAGCGGAGTGCACAAACGGATTTTGAGCCTTGACAGGGTGATCTCTTTATGGAAAGAATCTGGAACTGAAACATGGCCGGGACTGAACTTTACTTTTTCAGATCAACATACCCGCAATAATCTGAGAATCTCGGCGAAGATTTTATGAGCGTTCTGTCCCTACTTCAAAAAAAGCTCATGACAACATACATATATAGCATGACAACATACATATATAGCTTTAAGGGAAATAAAGAGCTGCTGGCCGGCCGTGGGAGACTGTTTTAAGACAGCTAGTCTTGCCAGGAAGCCGTTAAGATTAGAATAGGCGTTATAGCAAGAATGCAACGCGGGGGGGGTGTTATCAATGAGTATCATTACTTTGACCACTGATTTCGGCACGGGCAGTCCGTATGTGGCGGCAATGAAAGGGGTGATTTTGTCGATCAATCCCGCGGTAACAATCGTGGATATCACTCATGAGATTCCTGCCCAGGACGTGCGGTACGCGGCCGTGGTCCTAGATGATGTGACCGAGCGTTTTCCGGCGGAGACAATCCATGTGGCGGTGATCGATCCGGGGGTGGGAACCCAGCGGGCGATTGTTTACGCCCGGATCGGATCGCAACAATATCTTGCTCCGGATAACGGGCTGTTAAGCCGTTTGGTTGCCCGCACTCCGGCGGAGAAAATCATCCGCCTCACGGAATCTCGGTATTGGCTCACAGAGGTGTCCTCAACCTTCCATGGGCGAGACGTTATGGCCCCGGCGGCCGCGCGCCTAAGTCTGGGATTAGCGCCCGAAAAGCTGGGACCAGCGCTGGAAAAAATTACCGCATTGGCTTGGCCTGGGGTGCAGATCGGCCAGGAGCGCATAGATGGCACGGTGTTAGAAATCGACTCCTTCGGCAACGTGATTACCAATATCACCGCGGAGATGCTCGTTGGCCGACCGACTGATAGGCGGGCCTGTATTGTCTGTAATATTTATGAAACCTGGGGCATCTACCACACCTATGCCGAGCAACCACAAGGAACGTTTTGCGCCTGATTGGATCAAATGGACGCCTGGAACTGGCAATCGTGGGCGATAATGCCGCGCAGCGGCTGGGAATTCAACCAGGAATGCCGGTTACGATTGCGTGGGAATAAGTGAGGGAATAAAGAAGTGTAAATTAGTGGGCGGTGGGCAGCCATAAGGATTCAGGGGTCAGGGTTCAGGGTTCAGGACTTTTCATTCGGCACTCTCCACTACCTTAAGCCTCGGGCCTACATCTTTTAGCCTATACAGCAGACGCTGTACATAAGTAATTGTAAGTAAAGTACTTATAATCGCATTGCAGATAAGAGAAGTGGTAATTTACTATCTAACAAAACTTGTGAATGACTCCTCTTTTTGGAATTGACGCGGAATGACGGATTTGGGTAAGATTCCACTCCTTTTCAAGGCCAATATTTAATTAACTCGTCCAAGGCCTAAATTAGTTTTCTGCGCGATGTAACTTTGCCGTTGCACGGAGGAACAGAAAATGAAATCCTGCCCCAAAATCACGTTAGTGTTGATATCGGTTTTCTTGTTTTCGGCCGGCATGGCCGCGGCACAGGTCAGAGACGATGGGGATCTGGCTTTTACGCTGGCAAACTATCAACTGAACAAGCCTGCGGCAAAGGACAGCGAATTGTTTGTCATTCGCAACCGCTTGGATTCAGGGGCCACCTGGACCGCATCGGCCGACGCCATGATTATGAGCCGTTCCGGGGGAAAATCATCGACCTTGTTGCAGACTACCGGCGGAAGCGAACTGTTTAACTCGAAGGATTTTATTTTTCCCTGGGCCGTTGGCCCGCGCGTGGGCATCGTGGGGGAGGACATCCTGTTTGGTTTCGATGTGGAAGCAGGCTACTTCGGCATCGATGGCTGGTCGGCCACGAAGACCATCTTGCCCGAGGAAGACGCGTTTTTTAGGTATTTCAACGAAGATAAAATTCCCTTGTATCTGGGAGACGTAGTCAATTACTATTATATTTCCAGGCTGCATAGCGCGGAAATTAATTTACGATATCCTATTTGGGAAAGGCTTAGCGTGCTGGCCGGTTTCCGTTACCTGGAACTACACGAAGATATTAGCGGTACAATTAACGATCTGTTGTATTTAGAAGCCAATGTCGACAACCATCTTTACGGCGGCCAGATCGGCTTGGCCGTGGCTTTTATCAACCGTCCCCGCTTCGGCATTGAGGGAGTGATTAAGGCGGGCGTATTCGGTAACGATGCCGATCTGGCGATGAACGTCAGAGATCTGGGAACTATAGGCGATAAAATCGACCATACTGCATTCCTAGGCGAGATTGGACTAACGGGCATAGTTCAGGTGACTAGCCATCTATCAATACGAGGCGGCTACCAAGTGATGTGGCTCGACGGGGTCGCCATTGCCGGAGATCAGGTTAATAGCGTCAGTCTCGATAATGCCAAACCTTATCTGGGCGGCACGCTGCTATATCATGGGGCCTTTGCCGGTTTGGAATTTGCCTTCTGAAAAGGAAAAGGCCTCTGAGGCGGATCTTTTCCCTCGCGGCAAGGCTTTGATATCCTCGGCAGTTCTTTGACTGCGGCGGATTTATTTTCAAAGCAAAACCACTTTGCAGAGAAGGCCTTAATGAAAAAAAGGTTGATCTTTGCCAGGTATTCAGCGGCCTTAAAGAGCCCTTTTTTTCTCTAAGTACGGCTTGAATGTTTCTTGTAACATGCCGACATTGCTCTTATAGTGATGCGCAAATAAAGGAGAACTGTGATGGGTGTCAAGGGACTGCGTAATACGGCCGTCGTGGTCTTTGTATTGAGCATGAGCGCTTTACTGCTAGGTGGCTATTTTGCCAGGGAAAAAGTGCCTCCCATTCCGGAAAAGATCGTTACCGGTGAAACGCTGCTAAGCGACGGGAATACCATCTTACGCGGTCAAGACGTTTACCAGCGCTACGGATTGATGGACCATGGCAGCGTCTGGGGACATGGAACGCTGCGGGGAATGGATTTCTCGGCGGATACCTTGCATAAGATGGGGCAGTACATGCGCGATTTTCTGGCCATCACGGGCGATTATGCCGAATTGCCTGCCGAACGACAGCGGGCAATTGATACTGAAGTGATTTACCAAATTCATGTGAATCGTTATGACCCCCAGACCAAAACACTGGAGCTCACGCCTGCCCAAGTATATGCCTTGGAGCAAATTCGCGTTTATTGGAAAAATGAATTCTCGGAAGGCGATCCGCACTACGGTTTTTTGAAGGATACGATTACCGCGCCCGACGAGCGAAAAGACCTGGCCGATTTCTTCTTCTGGACCGCTTGGGCGGCAAGCGCCAATCGGCCGGGCCACTCGTACTCATATACTAACAATTGGCCCTCGGATCGTTCGGTGGGCAACACTGCTTCGACCGAGGCGCTGTCTGGAGCATCGGCTCGATACTTTCCTTATTCGCCGTTTTGGGAATAGTGGTATATGTTGTTCATCGCTATGGTTTTTTTTACGGCGAGTCGCGCGCGGTGGAGGCGGCGTATCAACTTTTAAGGATGCCCGTGACTGCCAGCCAACTGGCCAGCGCCAAGTTCTTTCTCATCGCCGGATTGCTGTTCGTGGTGCAGATCTTTAACGGCGGACTGCTGGCGCACTATACGGTGCATCCAGGCAGTTTTTACGTAAAATTCATCGGCGAAATTTATCCCTATAGTTGGGCGAAAAGCTGGCATTTGCAGTTGGCGATCCTCTGGATTGCCGTCTCCTGGATGGGCACGGCGATTTATCTGGCCCCCTTGGTCGCCGGCCGCGAGCCCAAGGGCCAGCGACTGCTGGTCAACATCCTCTTTGGCGCAGTCGTGGCAGTGACCGTGGGCAGCCTGCTGGGCGAAGTGCTGGGCATCAAAGGATATCTAGGGCCAGTGTGGTTCTGGCTGGGACATCAAGGCTGGGAGTACCTGGAATTGGGACGATTGTGGCAAATTCTGCTTTTCGGCGGCTTGATATTCTGGCTGGTCATAGTCTATCGGGCGATGGCGCCGATCTTAAAACGCAGCCCGGAAGAGAACGAAGAAACAGCCGACAAACGCTCGCTGATCGTCTTCTACGTGCTAAGTGCCGTCTTGGTAGTGGTGTTTTTTGGTTTCGGATTGTTCTACGGGCGCGGCACGCATCTGACGATCGCCGATTACTGGCGCTGGTTCGTGGTGCATATCTGGGTGGAGAGCATTTTTGAGTTTTTCGGCGTGGCAGTGATTTCGCTGTTCCTGGTCACGCTGGGACTGGTCAGGGCTCGCTCGGCCTTGCGCGTGGCGTACCTGACGGCGATTTTGGTGTTCCTGAGCGGCATCCCGGGCACGGCGCATCACTATTTCTGGTACGGCGGGCCGAGCTTTTGGCTGGCCATCGGCGGCGTGTTCAGTTCCCTAGAGCCGATTCCGTTAATTTTGCTGGTGGTTCGGGCCTGGATGGAATATCGTTCCATCCGGGCCGAGGGCGGGGATTTCCCCTATCGTTGGCCCCTGTATTTCCTTACCGCCAGCAGCGTTTGGAACTTTGTGGGCGCGGGCATGTTCGGGTTCATGATCAATCTGCCGATCATCAACTATTACGAACACGGCACCTACCTGACAACGAATCACGCCCATACTGCCCTGTTCGGCGTGTACGGCATGTTGGCCATCGCCTTGATACTCTTTTCCTGGCGGGGATTGGTGGAAGGCAAGTATTGGAGCGACGGCCTTCTGAAGCTTAGCTTCTGGGGCCTCAATGGAGGTTTGTTTTTGATGTTTCTTACGGGCCTGTTGCCCATCGGCCTGCTGCAAACCTGGTACTCTTACGATCAAGGTTTTTGGTTTGCCCGCAGCGCGGCGTTCTATGAACTGCCGATAATCCAAACCCTCGGCACCTGGCGCATCGTGCCCGATACGATTATCATCGTCCTCGGCGCATTCCCCCTGCTCTACTTCTTGATCAGTACATACCCAAGGCTGCGTGCAGTGGAAAATCAGCAAACGAAGTAGGCATACTCTGAGTGTTGTCGGGTGGTATTGTGAAAAAAAGAGCTGCGTCCCCTTTAATCCTCCTTTAATCCTCCGATACAGTCAGCTCGGCAGTCATTGATTTTATTGATAACCCGCCGTGTATTCACGGCGAGATAAATAGAGGTTTTGTGAGGATGCCTAATTGCACCGGGCGAGGTGGATCAATTCTGCCGCGCCTTGGCGGAGAAGTTCCTCGGCCACGCGGCGGCCTAGATCAATAGCCTCGTGGGAAGTGGAGTCTGCCGTGGCTTCTAATTTTTGGCGGCCGTCGGGACTTAATACCCGGCCGGTGAGCGTGAGGCGATTTAATTCCCAGCGAGCCCAGGCGGCAATGGGGGCCAGACATCCGCCTTGAAGGGCCGCAAGCATTGTTCGTTCGGCCAACACGGCTTGGTGTGTGGGAGGATCATTAAGCGGAGTGACGGCCGCGCGGGTTGATTGATCGTCGCGCCTGGTTTCCAGTCCCAAGGCGCCCTGGCCCACGGCTGGCAAGATGATCGACAAGGGCAAGAATTGGGTGATCTCGGAGTCAAGCCCCAGGCGCGTCAGACCCGCTTGCGCCAAGACGAGGGCGTCGAATTCGCCTTGGTGCAGTTTTCTGAGGCGGGTATCGATATTGCCACGAATGTCTTTTAACTGTAAGTCAGAGCGGACGTGCAGCAGTTGCGCCCGCCGACGAATGCTGCTGGTGCCCACTGGTGCGCCGGCGGGCAAACGGTCGAGGGTTTTCCATTTCGGGGCCAGCAACACGTCGCCGCACGGCCCGCGCTGGGGCACAGCGGCAAGAATCAACTCCGAGGGAGCGTCGGTGGGCAGGTCCTTCAGACTGTGCACGGCCAAATCAATGCGGTTTTCTAATAGCGCCCGTTGAATCTCCTTGGTGAATACGCCCTGTCCAATGTCTTGGATCGGCCCCTGATGTCTATCGCCGCTGGTAGTGATCGGTACTAGTTCCACCTCAACGCCCAAGGCTCGCAATTGCCCTGCCACCCAATCGGCCTGATGGCGGGCCAACGCACTAGCACGGGTACCGAGGCGGAGAATCATAAAGGGACGAGGGGCGAGAGATAAAGGATGAAGGATGAATAAAAATGCTGGATGCTGAATTCAAAAACTGTAAACTGAAAACTGAGAACTGGAACTTTATTTCGCACTGCCCACCGCCTACTGCCCACAATAATTTACCGTTTAAGGATTTTCTTGCGGCAGGGCCGGGGGAGGCGATTGCATTCGTTCGAGTTTTAATGACGGCACCACCACGCCGCAACTGACAATGTATTCGCAGGCCTGATCAAAGGTGATGTTCAAGTCGATGCATTCACTCTTGCGCACGGTGATGGTGCAACCGGTGATGGGCAAGGGCGAATAGGGAACCAACACCGTGAGGATCGGTTCGGCGATGGCAGCGCGGACTTCGGGCAGACCTTCGCCGGTGACAAAGCCGAGCTGCCATGTTCCCTTGCGGGGAAACTCCACGGCCACGATGCGGGTAAATTCGAATTCGCGATCGGAAAAAATGAAGTCGGAGATTTGCTTGGCGGCGGAGTAAACGTTGCGCACCAGCGGCAGACGGCGGATGCCTCCTTCGAGCAGATTCGTAAAATAGCCGCCAACGTCGACGGTCATGAATTTTCCCAGCAAGTAAAGCAGCAGGATAAAAATCGCTAAAAACAGGGGAATCGCATAATAAGGGCGCAATACCGTCAATTCGACGTAGCGGCGATAAATTTCCTCGCCGTTGGCGGGCATGGGATCCATGCCGGGTGATTTTTGCACCCGATCGTACACATATTCCGGAATGAACGTACCGTTGTGCAGCCGGCGGTAAATATAACCGCCGATATCGGCCGTCTGATCCGTGGGTTTGGCTTGGGGAACCTCGTAACGGATATCGGCCATTGTCCAGACCAATCCTTCCCGAGCAGCATACGTCAACGGTTCAATGATGTAAGACTTGGTGGTGTTGATGACCCAAATCAGGATCAACACCGTCAAGAGCGGCGGCAAAAAAGCCCCCAAACCGCGGATCACCGCGGCGCGGAAGGGACGGCCGGGCGCATGGGGAGGCTGCGGTAAGCTCAACTTTTGGTTCATGACATCAATAATTGTTCTATTTTCCGGCCGCTTGGCAAGTAACTTGCCAATGCCGCTCATCCGATCATTCCTTTAGCTTTGGCCCAAAATCCCGCGCGGATGGCCGCATTCTGAGGGAAATACCTTAATTGTCAAGCGCGGTTGGAGTAATACCAAGGAATTCAGTATTAGGGATTTATTATTTGGTGGAACATGTTAGCTGCCCTTTCCTTCCTTTCCTTAATCCTCTCCCAAAGGAAGATGGGAATATTGGGATAGGCTTTAAATTTCTTGACCCCATGAGAGGGGAAAATGACCAGAAAATGAGTAGATTAGGCAAATTAGTCTTCCCGGAAAAGGCAATATTAGGTATTTACGTGCATTTATAAAGAGCAATCGGGCGGGAATGAGGCTGATCGGTCGGCCGAGAAGTTACGTCATTTCGGGAAGCAGTGATATCTGGCCGAATCGCTCGCCTGGTATTATGAGTGGACAGTATATCAGGCAGACAACAGATTGAGGGAAAAACTGGTTGTAAAGGTAGACTAAAAAAATTGTCTGACTATAGTGCTGGTCGGGCTAGAAGTTTTTCCGACTGCTTGGTAATTTATAACTAGCCATCTATTGATTGGGCTGAATGGACACCTAAATGCGTTTTGTAGTGGGGGGTTCCTAAGCGATAATTCTTGGAGTTACAGTATATTAACCGACAAAAGTCGCAGCGGAAATCGGCTTTGAACTCAATTGGCAAGGTCTGGACATCGGGAGGCCTGTAAAGGCGCCTGCTCCAGGCTCCACGAAGCTTCGAAAGCTCATGGCATCCAAAACCGAACATAAAACACGTTCCGGACATCGGCATTTGTCGCCCTTTTCGCAGCCGCGCAAGAAGTTTTTTGTGCGGCTATTGGAAAACGACCTGATTCGCCAGGTGAGTTTCGAGGAATATCGGGAAAAAGTCCGCGACGTTTACGATGGGCCCCAAGGGGCGATGTTGGCCACTTGCAGCCTGCTTTCGCTGCACACCGTTTTGGGCGAACGGCTGTTTAAAGAGCGAAAATTCGACCTGCGCGGTGCCCGAAATATCCTCGACGTGGGCAGCGGAGCAGGTCAAATTGCCAAACATTTGTTAAAGTATGCCGATCCCCAGGCCAATCTCTGCTGTTTTGACCTTTCCCACGAAATGCTCCGCCGGGCACGAAATCGCTTAAAAAGCGACCGTCCCCGCTATATTGTGGCCGATCTTACCAGCTTGCCTTTCCCCGCGGACAGCTTCGATTGCGTCACCTGCGGTTATGTCTTGGAGCACGTGCCTGATCCGCAGGTAGGGCTGGCCGAACTGAGCCGGGTAATGAGACCTGGAGCCCGCATGTTGCTTTTGACCACCGAGGACAATTTTACCGGGGCTTGTACCAGCTTTATGTGGCGGTGTCGGACCTATAATCGCCGGGAATTAGCCCGCATTTGCCGGGCAGTCGGGCTTCAATGGAACAAGGAGCTGTGGTTTACCCGCGTGCATCGCGTCTTGCGGGCCGGGGGCATCTGTGTCGAGTTGTTGAAGGCCTGATAGGGCATGGCGCAGGCCTAATAGGTCACTGCTGAGCGCAGCGAAGAACCTCCCGAACTTTCCTCCATCAGCAGTCAGCCTTCAACCTATCGCCTATAACCTCGGTAAATGAGATTTTTCGCTACGCTCAGGATGACATTTGGGCTCTCGAGATAGACTCTTATTGGAAGCCAAATTATTTTCCTCTTGACTTTTTTCTTAATCGCTGTATGAATTGATTTCAAAAGAGCGGTTGAAATTGCCGAAATGATTAAAGTAAAACTGTCACAGAGCAATAACCAAGCAATAAGGGCCTTGCCGCGGCGGAGGCCAGGGGCCGATGAGGATGTCGAGCCTGGGATTTTTGTGGCAGCCACGAGGAGAACCTGAATGACCAGCGCAGAAGCTGATGCGTGTTCGTACTGCGACGAAGAGCCTCCGGGTACTACGTCCCAACTTCTTTCCCCGCGCCTCGCGGCGCCTGTCTCCCGCCGGAAATCCAAGCGTGGTCTTGCGGAGCGAGATCCCTTCTGGCCGGGCGGTTTTCCCGGCCGGCAAGCCCGGACCACGCTGCAAACGCGGGCCTTTCGCAAGGCTTTTTACCCCGATATAAGCGATGGGGAGTGGAATTGCTGGCGCTGGCAAGCCCGCAACCGCATCCGGACGCTGAGCCAATTGGAACGGTTTTTGCGGCTTATAGATGACGAACGGCAGGCCATGTCGCAGGAAAATACCCTGCTGCCGGTGAGCATCACCCCTTATTACATGAGCCTGGTTTCCCGGGACGACCGCAACCAAGCGCTCCGCAGAACCGTGATTCCGACTAGCGATGAGTTCTACAAGGCCCCGGGCGAAGCCGACGATCCCCTGGGCGAAGAGGCCAACAGTCCCCTTCCCGGCCTGGTACACCGCTATCCGGACCGGGTGCTGCTGCTGGTGACCGGTTTTTGCTCCAGCTATTGCCGCTACTGCACGCGGTCGCGCATGGTCGGTCACGGGCAGATCGCCCCCCTAGAGGCCCGCTTGGAACAGGCCTTTGCCTACATCCGCTCCACGCCCGCCATTCGCGACGTGCTTATTTCCGGTGGCGATCCATTGGCGTTAAGCGACCAACGACTGGACTGGATCCTCGGCTCGCTAAGGGAGATTCCCCACGTGGAGTTCGTGCGGATCGGCACCAAAATGCCGGCCGTGCTCCCCCAACGGATCACGCCCCAATTGTGCCGGATGCTGCGTAAACATCATCCCCTCTGGATGAGTCTGCATTTTATCCACCCGGACGAATGCACGCCGGAATCGTACCTGGCCTGCACCCGGCTGGCCGACGCCGGCATTCCCCTGGGCTCGCAGACCGTGCTGCTTAAAGGCGTAAACGACGACGTGGAGACCATGAAGAGGCTGGTCCACCGCCTGCTAATGATGCGGGTCCGGCCGTATTATCTCTACCAGTGCGATCCGATTTATGGCTCGGCCCATTTCCGCACGCCGGTCTCAAAAGGGCTGGAGATTATCGAGGGACTGCGGGGCTTTACCACCGGCTATGCCGTGCCCAATTATGTCATCGACGCCCCCGGCGGCGGCGGCAAAATCCCTTTGCAGCCCAACTCCGTGGTCGGCCGTGAAGGCGACGACCTGCTGCTGCGCAACTACGAGGGAAAAATCTACCGCTACCCGGATCCGCAGCCTTAAGAAACCGGAAAAACCCCTTTTTTTTAACGTTACCAAGCCCAGGGATCGCAACCCCCGGGCTTTTTTTAGATTGTTTTAGACCCGGTAGTTGTGTGGGCGTACACAATGATTACATTGCGGTTGGGCGGCAGGCGTCTCGCCAGTACAGTACAACTGCGAAACGAGAGTGTCATACTGGTACACTCATGCGATCTTTTATCTATCCATCATATTTGACTCTGTACGAGAGCGGCGAGTTGGCCCGGCGGGCGAATCTGGCTATCGAAGCCTTGGCCCACTGCCGCCTCTGTCCGCGGCAATGCGATGCCGATCGAATTCATGGGGGCCAGCCCCAGCCATATTGCCGCAGCGGCCGATACGCGCTGGTAAATAATGCTTTTCCGCATCACGGCGAAGAGGCGTGTTTAAGGGGCACGCACGGCTCGGGCACGATCTTCTTTTGCAATTGCAACCTGCGCTGCGTATTTTGCCAGAATTTCGACATCAGTTGGGAAGCACACGGCCGGGAAATGATCGCCGAGCAAATTGCCGGGGTGATGCTCGATCTGCAAGATCAAGGCTGCCACAATATCAATTTCGTCACCCCCACCCACGTGGTCCCCCAGATTTTAGAGGCCTTAGTAAAGGCGGCAGGCGACGGACTTGGCCTGCCATTGGTCTATAACTCCGGCGGCTACGACAGCGTGGATACCTTGCGGCTCCTGGACGGGGTGATCGACATCTATATGCCGGACTTCAAGTTTTGGGACCCGGCCGTTTCAAAGCAACTTGCCAATGCGGAAAACTACGGCGAGATGGCCCAGGCGGCCCTGAAGGAAATGCACCGCCAGGTGGGCGACCTGGTCCTGGACGACCATGGCATTGCCCGGCGCGGGCTTTTGGTACGCCACTTGATAATGCCCAACGGTCAGGCCGGCACAGGAGAGGTCATGCATTTCCTCGCCCAAGAAATCTCGCCTAACACCTATGTCAACATCATGGCTCAATATCACCCTGCGGGCCATTCCGGTTGCTATCCTGAGATCGACCGACCGATCACCACCAAGGAATACCTTGACGCCCTCGGTATGGCTCGGGGAGCGGATTTGCACCGCTTCGATAAAGAGTAGGCAGAACTATACATAGCTCTATGTTCCCAGGCTCCGCCTGGGAACAAGGGATTGCGTTTGGCATAACAAATCCATGAAGGCCTTGATTATTACCGACGTACAAAACGATTTTTGTCCGGGCGGGGCACTGGCCGTGCCCGAAGGAGATCGGATCGTGCCGCTGGTGAACCGATTACAGGGACGGTTCGAGTTGGTGTTGGCCACGCAGGATTGGCATCCGGCCAATCACGGCAGTTTTGCCGCTAACCATCCGGGCAGAACCGTGGGCGAGGTGATCGACTTAAACGGCTTGCCGCAAATCCTCTGGCCGGTCCACTGCGTGCAAAACACGCCGGGGGCTGATTTCCATCCCGCGTTGGACCGCAGGCGAATCGACCGGGTGTTCCGCAAAGGCACTGCTGCGGAAATCGACAGCTATAGCGTGTTTTTCGACAACGGCCATCGCAAGTCGACCGGCTTGGGCGAATATTTGAAGCAGCAAGGCGTGGATGAGGTCTATATTTGCGGGCTGACGACGGACTACTGCGTGAAATATTCGGCCTTGGATGCGGCGGAGTTAGGATTCAAGACCCACGTGATCCAAGATGCCTGCCGAGGCGTAAATCTTCACCCCGGCGACGTGGAAAAGGCCATCGAACACATGAAGACCAAAGGAGTGGCGGTTTTGTCAAGTGGAGAGTGGTCAGTGGTTAGTGATTAGTACGAAACCGCAAGCGGTTTCATTAGAGTTTTCAGTTATCAGAAATAAGATTTCAGTTCTCATCCTTCGGTCTTATTCGGGCAGGGGCTGGTCTTTAGTTTCGGGGGCAAAGGGCAGCGCGAGCAGACCGATGAGGAAAATCGTGCACATCGTCGTGCCCGCATAGCGCATCGGTTCTTCGTAGTTCTTAAAGACCTCGCTGCTGAGCATGCCCAAGGTAAAAGGGCCAATGGCCGCCACATAGCGGCCGATGTTATAGCAGAACGAGGTGCCGGTGCTGCGCAGCCGAGTGGGATACAGTTCGGGGAAGTAGATGGCGTAGCCGCCGAAAATCAGAAAAATGCTGCCGCCCATCAGCGGCGTCATCCAAAAAACATCGAAGGCATTGCTCATATAGAGGAATGCCATGCAGGTGCTGGCCCCGGCCATCAAAAATGACACGGCAAATGCCCAGCGGCGTCCTATTCCCCCGGTGATATAGCTAAAGGCATAGGCTCCGAAGAATCCGCCGATGTTAAACAACACGGAAGTGATGCTGCCCCAAAAGCTTACTTGTCCGTTAATTTTTTTTGCCCGGGCTAAAATCCGCTCGACGTGTTGGAGAAAACCAAGATCAGAGGCGGCGGGCGGAGTCAGATAGGCCGCCAGGCGCTGGTGGCGTTCTTGCGCCTGGGTAGAGGACAGGGGATATTTCTTTTCGACCTGCAAGATGATATTTTCCGGGGAGAGCGCTGGTTTTTCCTGGGACAGATTGGCAATCGCGGCGAAAATATGCATGGCGTCTTTTTGACCGGCTTTTTCGGAGAGAAGATACTTGGGCTGGAGTTTTTCGACCGCCGCCGCGGCTTCCTGGGGAGCGGCAATAATCATGGCGATAAACTGGCGGTCTTTTTCGGCTTCGCCGTTTTCGCGTTCTTGTGTCTCGTAAATTTTGCGGAAAACAGATTGGTTCAGGTCCACGCTGAAAAAGCCGATGCCCCAGAGTCCGATCACTCCGGTGGAGGCGAGGATCATGCCCACGATGGTGTTGCGACGCCAGCGGGGATCGCCGAAAAGTTCTTTTAGCGAGCCGGCCTTTTTTCTTTGGACTCCTTCGGCCACGGCCTTTTGCCAGCTTTCAGGTTCTTTGAGACTGCGGAACACGGGAATGGCCAAGATGGCGGGCAGGGCGCCCACGGCCAAAGTCCAGCGCCACGACCAGCCCACGTCGATCATATTAATCTTTTCCAAGTGGCCGAATCCCATGTAAATCAAGGCGGCAGTCACGTTTCCCCAATTGGCCAAGGCTTGCAGCAAACCCAAGGCCTTGGGACGGACCCGATCGGGCATATATTCGGCGACCAAGGACACGCCCACGGAAAATTGTCCGCCCACGCCCAGTCCGCAAAGGAAACGATACAAGATAAATTCCCAATAGTTATGGGCAAAACCGCTGACGCCGGTGAAGACGGAATAGATGAGAATCGTGAGGACCATGGTGCGGGCCCGTCCGATCTTATCGCCCAGAATGCCGAAGATAATTCCGCCGGTGGCCCAGCCGATAAGCATCAGCGAGGTGGCGATGCCGCCGTAATAATCCACATTGGGCGCGTCGGTTGCCAGGCCCAGTAGTCCGGCCACGGCGGGTTTGCGCACCACGTTGAACATCTGCTGGCCCATGCAATCGAAAACCCAGCCCAGGGTGCAGACCGACAAGACAAACCATTGATAACGGCTTAACTCGTAAACCCAGGATTTTTGTCCGCTTTGAGGGCCAAGAGAACCGGCGCCGGATGTCGAATCGACCATGGCCAACGACCTTCCTTTGGGTAAGAGCTTCCAACAAACTGACGTGTGCCACTGCTTGCTGCTTCTCGGCAGAAAAACAAGTTTCGCCATTGTAACGGATCGAGCGATTTCATGCAACGCTACGACCGGCCTGAAGTTTATTGGGTATCGGGTAAGTAATGTGGCATCGTAGAAGCAGTGTTCTACTGGCATCGGCACTGCTTGCAAGCAAGCAGTGGCACACAAATACTTTCGCAATACTTCCGCAGTTCCAATTAGCGAAAGGTTTTTACTTCCACGGCGGCGCCTTGTCGTTCGGCGGAGACATAGGCGCTGTAGATGGTCGAGATGGCGTCGGCGGCCAGCAGGCTGTCGCTTTCGGGCTCCTGGCCGTAGGCGATGGTGCGGTAAAAGGCCTCGATCTCTTGGGGGTAACCGGTGAACCAATCTTCGTCGGGCGAGGTGCAAGCCCAGCCTTGCTTGGTGCCGATTTTTTCCAGCACGTAGATATCGGCGAAGTTTTTTTCCAGCGGATTGTAGGTCTGCATGGCCGTGTTGGGATTGATATTGCACAGTGCGCGGTGGTTATTGGCGCAGACGTCGAGCCAGTTATGGATGCCGCCCAGGACAATGTCGGAGGCGAAGACGTCGGCGATCATGCCGTCGTCGAATTCCACGTGGATTGCCGAAAAATCGTCGATGTCGTGATAATTGCAGCGGATGTGTCCCTCGTCGCGGAAATTTTTCAAGCGCGTAAGGGCGTGGGTGCGCGGAGACCTTGGCGGGGCGGATGGGATTGCCGTCGCGCGCGCGGCCCTCCACGCGCTTCAGATACAAGGCTGCGGTCAGGGGATGGCATCCCTTGCCGATCAGCACGCCGCCGCCGCAGAACTTCCAATAGGCGTATTCCTTGGAGTGCGAGCCGCTATGGGCTTCCTCGCCGTGAATCCAGAGGATTTGGGCGCCGGTCTTTTCCAGGATTTCCCGTTCCTTTTGCACAGACGGTGCGTAGACCCAGTTTTCGGCGTAAAGCAGTCGTCCCTTGCTTTGGCGCTCGGCGGCAAGGATTCGTTCTACACTTTTCAGCGCCGCTTCGAGGGCGGTTTGCTTGGGAAAGCGATCGCCGTGGAAATTTTCCGTACCGTCGCCGAAATAGCCCGTCAGGGGCTTTTCGCAGATGACAAACTTGTCGCGTTTCAATCCGGCGACCGACACCGGCTCGTGGCTGATGGGCGGCACGCAGACGTGGATCGCGTCGACATTGTCAATGATCGCGTCGAGGCTGTCGAAGAAGCGGATGCCGCGTTTTTCGGCGTAGGCCTTGCCCTGTGCTTGATCAATGGAATGCACGCCGATTACCTCGACATTGGTTCCGTGAACCTTGCTGAGGGCCTCGAAGTGGAAAGTAGCGGAAAAGCCGGAGCCGACAATTCCGGAACGAACGGTTTTTTTGAGCATGATTTATCATTCCCCTTCTATAAAACCACTAAATACCTCGTTCCCAGGCGGACCTCGTTCCCAGGTGGAGCCTGGGAACGAAAGTCTTATTACAACTTTCCTTCGATGAATTGCTGGTAACGTTCGGCAACCTGGCCGGTTTTCACGTCGCCCTGATGCATCAAAATGCCCACATGCTGTACAAGCGAATCGCCTTTGGCAAGCGTGAACTTGGTGCCGCTTTGGTCATTACTGCGGCGCGGGCCGAAGGTGCCGTAATTGCGCGTGAGCCAAGCGGCGCAGGGGGATCGTTTTCTTTGGGAATGAAGATGGCCAGTCCTTCGGTCGCGTCCTCGACGGTATTTACATAATCGACCCAGCGGGCGGGCTTGCCGTCGGTCTGCGCCTGTTTTACTCCGCCCTCGGAATTCGTGAGCGTCCCGCCCTTATCGACGGAAAACTGCGGGTGCATGCGCACGTAGGGCCAGGCATAATGGACTTTATCGCTGGTAAACTGCACGTCGCCATAAGCGGCGGTGACGGTAAATTGCATGTCGAGAAAATATTCACCCTTTTCCAAGGGCACGATCCGCATGCGCCAGAGTTGATCGAGCACGGGCGTCTTGCCTTCGTCGTCCTCCCAGGCGAGTTGTAACTGGAGGGTCGCGTCCCGGTCGGTGACGTCTTGCGAGAGCACCTTCACCAGACGAATTCGAGTGCGAAACGGCGAATTTGGATCATTCTTGTCAATCCTGGAATAAAAACAGTTGTAAAAATCCGAGACTTTTTCGTGTCCGGCCAATTTGACCGTATCGGCGAACCAGAACGAACGATGATGAGGCCAAGGCTCGGATTGCTCGGTGGTCAGCAATTTGCCCGAGGGACTACGCAGGGGATAAAGATGCGGCAGTTCCACTTTATCGCCATAGCAATAAACAAACGCTTCGCGGCCGTCGATGGTTATGCTGATTTGTCCCTTTTCCTGATCCTGTTGAATTTTTACACGCGGGACGTTCTTGTCCTCGGCGGCGGATGTTCTGCTGTTGCCTAAAATCATGAACACCATGCAGAGCATCAACATGAAAATTTTTGGTTTTGACATGGATTTATTTCCTACTTTTGTAAGTTTACGAATTAAAGGTTAATAAGATGGTGGGACGTTGTCCCACCCTACAAATTCTCATACTGACTACAAATTCTCATATCGACTGGGGAAGCTGGTATGGTTCGCGCATGGGGCGGGAGAGATACTTATTGGCTTCATCGTCGCCGGGGAAGGTTTCTTTCTCGGGGTCCCAGGTGAGTTTGCGTCCGACCCAGCGTGCGATATTTCCCAAGTGGCAGACCGTGGCGCTGCGGTGTCCGATTTCGACATCGGCCACGGGCAGTTTGCCCGACTTGATGCAGTCGAACCAGTTTTGCAGGTGCTCCTGCAGGTTAAGGTTTTCGTTGGAGTCCTTCAGGGAATCTTTGACCTGTCCATCGGACTCGACCTTGCAGATACCGCGGTCGATGGTGATTTTGCCTTTATCGCCGATAAAGATCGCGCCGCCGTGGGGGCCGTCGTCGAGTTTTACCACAATATCGCCGGGGTAGCGGAAAAAGACCATGGGCTTGGCGCACTGTGCGTTGCCGCGATCGACGGATTCGGGGGCGGTATAGGTGGGCGGATCGAATTTTGGCCCTTCGACCCAAACTTCGCGCGGTCCGCTTTGGTCCATGCCCAGGGCCCATTGGATTTGATCCAGTCCGTGTGCGCCCCAGCCGGTCATTTCGCCGCCGGAAAAGGGGCGCATGGAAATCCAGCCGGGCTTACTCCGCTGAATGAAGATGTCCATATTAAACGGTATGGGCTCGACCGGACCGCACCAGGCATCCCAATCAAGTCCTTTGCGCACGGGCTGGGCGGGAAATCGGCACTCCCAGGGGCTGGGATAATTGAAAGTGATGATCTCATGGACCTTGCCGATCTCTCCGTTACGGACCAATTCGCAACCGCGGCGATTGGCGGGCATGGAGCGCTGGTGGCTGCCGGTCTGTACGATGCAATTGTATTTTCGCGCGGTTTGGACCATGAGCCGGCCCTCGGCGATGGTCAAGGTCGCGGGCTTTTCCACGTAGACATGCTTGCGCGCCTGGCAGGCGTGGATTGTATGCAGGGCGTGCCAGTGGTCGGGCGAGGCGACGATGACTGCGTCGATGTCCTTGCGATCCAAGAGTTGATGGTAGTCATACAGCGCCAGGCATTTGGCCTTGGCGGCGGCCTGATCGGCGCGTGTGTGGTCCACGTCGCAATAGGCCACGGTTTGTGCGTCCTTGGGCAGGGGGAGCTGCATTGCCCGGCGTCCGGCGGCGATGTAGCCCACGCCCACGCGGTCGTTTGCGCCGGGACGGTCGTTGGCGGCCAGCACGCCGCGGGGAATAAAGTAAGGCACGGCCAGGCCCGCGGCCGCCAAGGCGGCGCCGTGGGCAAAGAATTGTCTGCGGGAGAGTTGGTTAGAGTTGGTCATGTGTAAAAAACGCCACTTTATGAGGTGATTGCATTGTAATAGGCTTCGATATTGGCGGAGGAGGCAAGTGGAGGCATGCCGCCGCCGCAGGAAAGAATCAGACGTCGTTTATCCGAAATAGAGGCCAAGGCCGCCTTTACGCTTTGGCGCACGTCCTCGGGCGAGCCTTGAGCCATTATGTCGCGGGGCGGGATATTGCCTAGTAATACCACGGATTCGCCGGCTAGAGAACGGATCTGGTCAAAACCATGCTGGAAGGAAAAATTGAAGATGTTCGCACCCATGGCCGACAAATAGCGGGCCGTAATCAGTCCGGCCGCGTCGTTATGCAGCATCCGCACCGGGACGTCCAGACAAGCAAAGATTTTTTTGAGATAGGGCAAAGCGAACTGCTGAAAATCGTTATCGCCCAAGAAGCCGATCAAATCGTCGAGGAGGAAAATTCCCTCGATCGAGTCGAAACATCCGGCTTGATAGACGAGCCAGTCGACGATGAAGTCGGTGACCAGCGAAAGCAGTTTGTGGAGTTCCTCGGGCTGGATTTTCACGCCGATGAGCGTTTCGGTGTGGCCCAGCAAATAGGAGGCGATGTTCAGCGGTCCGCGGGAGACGGCAAAACGGATGCGGTGCCCCGCCGCCTCGATTGCCCCGCGGCAGCGGCGCAAGCGATTGATGACAAAGGGGAGCAGGCCGTCGGTCCGGCAGTTCGGTTTGGTAAGATTATGTACATCTTCATAGCGATGCAGCATCTTGCCCACACTGGGAAAGGTATTTTCCTGCCAGATGCACTTTGCACCGAAGGCCGAGGGCTCGGTGCACATGCCGTATTCGGCCCAGAAGCCGGGCAGAAACATGATCCCTGGGAATTGCCGCGCCGCTTTGAGATTGGCATCCAACCACAGGCGATCGTCGGTGAAATAATCCAGCATCGAGATTTCCGCCCAGCCGGGCAGCCAAGGGCTGTCGATAATCAGTCCGGCCGGAATGGGAGTGAGCAACTCGCCTTCAATCACGCGCAGGAGATCGCGCCATTGTGAGTCGGTCATCAAGATCTTATCCCAACACAGAATTTAATAGACCTAAGTAGTATAAAATGCCCTCACCCTAATCCTCTCCCAAAGGGAGAGAGGACTTAAGGGATAGGCTTTAAAATATAATAATAAAGCATTTTATTGCCTTTCGACAATATACCCGGATGGAAAAAAAGGGCCTTTTCGCGGGCTTCCCTGTTGAGATTCTGTGGCCATTAGGGATGAAAATCGCAATCATCCGAGCCTTTCCCCGGTGGGAGAGGCGGCAGAAGGGGCGATTTATGCAGCAACGCGATCTTTTCGTAAAGCACGTCGAGGATATCGGCGGCTACCTCGGCGTGGCTGCTTTCCAGAAGCACATCCAGTTTTCCATGGAGTTCGCGCTTGCGGTTCATATGTTGGACGGCATAGAGCGCGCCTTCCCGAGTGAGCGGTCCGCCCATGCCGACGCGGCTGTGAAGCTCGTCGAAATCGGCTTCGGTCCAGCCGTCGAATAAAGCGGCATGACTTGAAACGATCTCTTCGACCAGGGGATTGGTCAGCCGATCGAAACGGCGATAGAGCAACTGGGCGGGATCGAGGAAAAACTCGTCTACCGATACTCCTAATCCTTCGGCCAGGCGATGTAACGTGCGGGCGTGCGGCTTTTTCACCCCGTTTAAGATGCCGCGGATGGTGCGTTTATCCAGACCAGTGAGTTTCGCAACCTGGTGAATGGACATTCCCGCCGCTGCCACTAAGCGTTGCAAATTTTCTTTGGCATGGTTCGACATCGCAGGGGAACTCTCCGAGGCGACGGGAAAGTATACTTGTGTATACCTGATTATCGGCTTTCCGTCAATGCGACCAGGACCAGCAAACCAAATTCCCGGATCGCAGTGGGGGGAGAAAAGTGCGGTTGGCCCCCTCCATTTGTACCGCTTTAGGCTATTTTGCGCCCCGGGAGTGAATTGTTCTTTAGGATTGATTTTGCATATATGCTACCCCCCGGGGGGTTCCCAAGGATTCGGCCAATCGCCCCAGTGATCGAGATACAGCCGGAAGGCCGGGGTGTCTGGAGCCTTACATTCCAGCCAGGCTTTGGTTTCGGCGATAAGTTGCTGTTCGTCGTTTAGTTTTAATTGGCCCAGCAAGACCCGGGTGCGGAGAAAGACAAAGTAGGTATCTAAAACGTCACAGCGGCAATAGTGATTGATTTCTTCCAGGCGACCTGCATCGAAGAGGTCTTGAACCATGCAGCCTTGGACGTCCATTTTTCCCGGCTTGCCCAGGAGATTGGCCGCCAGATTCAGTCCGCCGGTAAATCGCGTGGAACCGAAATTGGTGAGTAATTCGCACAGATCAATGTGGGCGGCGATATTGTAGCGGCTGCGCGGTTGGTCGAACGACTTGCCCGTGCTTTGGAACCATCCCGGCACGCTCAGGCCGTAACGAAACGCCGCCAACTCTAAAAGCGGTAAATCGAATCCCCGGCCGTTAAAACTGACCAGCGTGGGCCGGCGATACTTTTCCCAGCCCCGCCAAAAATTTTCGGTAATCACGTGAGGGCGGAAGAGAGGTTCATCCAAAACCACCACGTCTTCCAGGCGGAAATCGGCGGTCACCTTGCCCACGGCCACCGCAATGGGAACCTGAAAGCTGTAAGGCATGAAATCGCTCTCGAACTTTTCCATAAGTTCCGCGCGATAGAGCCGCACTGCTTCGGCCGGCGTTAGCGACTGCCCGGCATAACGCAGTTTGGCTACCAGTTCAGCGTCGGCGACGCTTTCCACGTCGAACACCAGATAATGAATAGAAGAAGCCATGGTGCTAGGGGGTAGGGAATAGGGGATAGGGCAAAACCGCAAGCGGTTGTAGAAAGTTTACAGTTTACAGTTCACAGTTTACAGTATTTGAATTCAACATTCATCATTCAGTATTTTTATTCATCCTTCATCCTTCTTTTCGTCGGCCCATGCAGACCAGACAGAGATCGTCGCTCTGTGGCCGGCTGCCGACAAATTTGCGCACGTCGTCGAGAATCCGCCTGCCCAGCAGACCGACGCTCTCGGCGTCCGAAGACAACTGGACCAGCAGGCGCTTGTAGCTGTAAAGCTCATTGTTTGCGTTCATGGCCTCGGTAATTCCATCGGTGTAAAGAATAAGTATATCACCGGGATGCAAAGGAATCGCGCATTGCTCGTAAGTAGTATGGCTATCGACTCCCAAGGGTAGATGGGCGATTTCCTCGGCCACGGGCAAGACGACGTCCTTGCCCCGGCGCAAAAGCGGCGGCAAGTGACCGGCATTGACGATTGTCGCCTGATGGCCAAGCGGATCGAGTACGGCCACCACCAGGGTGACAAAGCGATCCTCCCATGCGCAGAACATGTGGTTGAGTTTAGCGATAGCCGCGGCGGGCGTGGGCTCGCTGGCCAGGCAATATCGGGCGTCGGCCGAGAGCTTGGCCATCAACAGCGAGGCCGAAATACCCTTGCCCGCCACGTCGCCTAAGACCACGGCCAGGCGGCCGCCCGAGAGTTCCACATAGTCGTAGTAGTCGCCGCCTATGGCATTGGCCGGTTCATAAAAATCGAAAAAATCGTAATCCGCTACCTGCGGCGATTGGGCGGGCAGCAGTCCGCGCTGCACTTCGTGAGCCACGGCCAGCTCGCGCTTCAGCGCCTGTTCGCGCAGGGCGGTTTCGTGCAATTGGGCGTTTTCCACGGCGAACGCCGCCTGGCAGGCCACGCTGGCCAACACGTCCAAGTCCTCGCGATTGAAACGATTGCGCGGATCGAGAGTATCGATCTGAATTACGCCCAAGACAAGGCCTTCGGTGGTCACCAGCGGCGCGCACATCATCGAGCGGATGTGAAAGTCGGCAATGCTCTCGGCCATGTCGAAACGCGCGTCCGAGGCCGCGTCGGCCGAGAGGATCGCCTGTTTCGAGAGGATTACGCTGTTGATGATCGTGCGGCTGATGCGGATGGTTTGCGTGTCTGTTTCATGTCGATATTTGACCGCCTTGGGCACTAAGCGGTCGGCTTGGGGATCCTTAAGCACAATAAATCCGCGGTCGGCCTGGAGGAAAATCTTGAAGAGGCTATCGAGTAGTTTGGAGAGCACCGCGCCCAGTTCGATCGCCCGGCCGAGGTTGCGGCTGATTTCCAAGACTGCTTTGAGTTTGGCCTCAGTGTTGACCTGTAGACGCATACTCGATGCATCTGAGGAAATTTCCAGTCGAGACATGATCGTCGAGCTTGAGTCGAGCGGCTCGTCGTCGACGATCGTGGCCGATTCCCGGCGCACGGTCTGCTGGACCGCGTCGGGCTGGGTGCCCGCCTCGGGCAACGCTAAGCGGAAAACAAACGACAATTCGCAGATGCCGATCTCGTCGTTATCGTTGAGCATTTGCCGATCGGACAACAAATGACCGTTGAGAGAAGTGCCGTTGCGGCTGTGCAGGTCCTCGAGATAGTAATTGCCTTCGATATTCGTGATCCGCGCATGCTGCCGGCTGACGGACCCGGACTCTAATACAATATCACAAGCCGGATGCCGGCCCAGCACGACCAGGGGACGGTCCAAGGGAAAACTCTGTCCGGGATCGAATCCATGCAAAGCGCGGAGAATGGCCATTGAAAAATTCCCTCTAGCCGAAATTCATTGGATTTCGGTTATCAGTTTACAGTTATCAGTTTACAGTTTAAAGCAGTCAGCATTCCGTGTTTTTAGTTCCGTCCTCCGCCTTTGTTCCGCCGCTGGCTGTTCGCCGTCCGCTTTTATTCCCTCCGGCCTCCAGCCTATATATAGTCTGCTGCCGATTCTAGGTGTAAAGCATCAAGGGCGTCAACTCCCCATAGCGCGGCCTTGACGCAAGCCCATTTGATATCTAGGCTTACAAGGTGCATGAGGCGCGATTTCTCGCCCGTCTGGGGGAGAGACGTCTTATAGTAATGTCATTGTGAGCGCAGCGAAGAATCTGAAAAGCAAAGAATCCTGGGGAATGGTGTAACGGTAGCACGACTGACTCTGGATCAGTTAGTCTAGGTTCGAATCCTAGTTCCCCAGCTTCCAGAATGATAAGGTCAGATACCGTAATAATCATCTGACATCGCCATAAACGGTTCCTGAATCTGTGACCTTTAGTCTAACCAAGAGCACCATGGTTACACCCCAACAGCTTGAAACTTTTTGCCAGGAAGCCCGGCGCATGGGCGCATTGGATGCCGTGGTGATTTCATCCCAAAAAGTGTTTACGGCAACTTGGGTGCGGCTGCGGTGCCAGTTCGGCTGCTCGGAATACGGGCAGTGTCTGACCTGCCCTCCCTACTCGCCCACGCCGGAGACTACGCGCAAGATGCTCGACGAGTATCAGTCGGCCATTTTGCTGCACGGCGATCAAACCAAGACCTTGCGGCGAATCTGCCTGGAATTAGAAGATAAAATTTTTTTGGCCGGCTATTATAAGGCCTTTGCTTTTTTGTGCGGGCCGTGCTGGATGTGCAAACAGTGCTCTGTGCTTAAACTGAAACGCGGGAAGGCCGCTGCCTGCAAGCATCCCGAGTTGGCCCGGCCCTCGATGGAGGCCGCGGGCATCGACGTTTTTGCCACTGCCCGCGCGGCCGGATTGCCGATCGAGGTGGTGCGCTCGGAAGATGAACCGCAGAACTACTATGCACTGGTGTTGGTAGAGTAGCGGACAGTGGACGGTGGGCGGTGGACAGTGCGAAACCGCAAGCGGTTTCTTGGGGATTTTCAGTAAACAGTTTTCATCCTTCCACCTTCTTCGTTTTGCGTTCTCCTGTCCCCTGTCCGCTATCCGCTTTATTCATCCTTCATCCCTCATCCTTCATCCTTTATGGTACCAGTCTTTCGAGCAGGCGGCGGAGCGAGACATAAGCAAAGCGGGTGATGTGGTCAGAGGTGGAGAAGGGAATATAAAGATAATCGTTATGGATCATTGCCCCGCAGGTATAGACGACGTTGGGCACGTAGCCGTCGCGTTCTTCTTCGGTTGCGGTGATCAGCGGCTGGTCCAGGTGGCCGATGACTTTTATGGGATCCTTGAGGTCTAAGAGCATGGCGCCGATGCAATAAGTTCGCATGGGCCCGACGCCGTGGGTTAAAAGCAGCCAGCCTTCGGGCGTTTCCAGGGGCGAGCCGCAATTGCCGATCTGCACGAATTCCCAAGAGGATTTCGGCGTTTGCAGGAGTTCGGCGGTTTCCCAGAAGTGGACGATATCGGAGTACATGATATAGAGATTTTCGCCGTCCACGCGGGAGCACATCACATAATGTCCGTCGATGCGGCGGGGAAACAAGGCCATGCCTTTGTTTTGCGCCCGGGCGCCGTTCAAAGTATGTATGCCGATGCGGAGGAAATCGGTGGTTTCCATGAGCTGCGGCAGCATACGATAACCGTCGAAGGCGATATAGGTGCCGAAGTAGGTGGTCGCGCCGTCGTCATCAATAAAATTGACCATGCGCAAATCCTCGATGCCGTAGCGTTCGTTGCTGCTTTGGGGGAAGATTACCACTTCGGCTGCCTCGGCGTCTTTGGATAGTTCCAACTGGTAATTCGATCTTGCCAGCAATAACAGGCTGTTGCGGGCCTGGTCGTAAACGAGTTTTTCAGGCGCCGTTTCGGCCGCCTTGGCAATGGCGCGTTCGAGTTCGCTGAAGGTAAAATAATCGGGCAGCAGATTCATCACTGCGCCGGCGGCCGTCTCGTCTACGGCAATGTCGCGGAGTTTTTGGTGGAAAAGATGTTTTTCGTATTGGTGATCGGGCGAAGTGCGCACGCGGTGCGAATAACGGCTGGGTGGCTCCATGTGGATGGTATGATCGGCATAGAGAATCCCGTCGCGAAAAACAATCGAGGAAAGATGCCCTTCGCCGGTGGCGCGAAAACTCATGATGAAGCGCACCGCCCCTGGGGGAAGATTCCATTGGTTGCGATGTTTGACGATGGAGGGATTAAACAGCGCGGCCGACTCGATCGAATATTCCGCCGTGAGATAGGAGCCGATCAACAAACGCTTTTTAGGCGAGATGTTCTCGGTTTCGCCGGCCAGGGCAGCGGCCGCTTGATAATGCTCGTCAAAAACGGCCGTGATCTGTTTGTGGCGGCTTTGGAATTTATCCAGCACCTGGCCTAAAACGCGATCGACCTCGCCCTCCGAGAGTTGAGCGACGCGATCGATGATCTTGCGGATGCGTGTTTCCCCCCCGGGGTCGAATGGTCGGGTAATTACCCGCCGAATGTCGTTTTCAAACCGGATCGGCAAACGATGAACCTTCAAAGAGTTACGACCGGCGTGCTTATTCATGGTTTTCATAGTAACAATCCATCTAGTCAATTATACAAGAAAGCGTGTTTGCCGGTTCATTGGCACCGTGATAGGGGGGTGGCCTATTGCCGCTTAGACACATATATATTATATTCAGATTAATGAATAACGTGGACTTAATGATGGTAATTACGTCTATTCCCTGCCAATTCAGGAGAATTCGTTTGCCTATAGTATAGTTGGTACAGTGATTGCGACGTCATTGCCATGTTAAATAATACGTTGGTTTTGCTTGGAATAGGAAAACTTGACGTCCAAAAACGTCGAGAATGCTGAAAGAATCAGAAAATCCAAGCGAAGTGCAATTTTCGGTGAGTTAAAGGCCTGAATAAAGAAATTCACACCTTTTTCCTATAGGTTTCATACAGGCCTGGAAAAATCAGCGCAAAGTGCTGCATCTTTTGGTTGCCGCCCGCTCAATTTAGCGGGTTAGCGAAATGGTTTCTGTTTCTTTTAGCAGGAGGATACTGCCATGAAAAGAATCGCCGTCGTCGGTAACTACTTGCCTCGGATATGCGGCATTGCCACCTTCACCACCGATTTGTGCGAATCGCTGGCCGCGCAGTTCCCGGATGCGACTTTTTTCGCGGTGCCGGTCAACGACACCGAGGCGGGCTACAACTACCCGCCCCGGGTGCGCTTTGAACTGCGGCAAAACGATCTTACCTCGTACCGACAGGCGGCCGACTTTTTGAATATCAATAAAGTAAACCTCGTTTGCTTGCAGCACGAGTTCGGCATCTATGGGGGACCGGAGGGAAGTCACGTTCTTTCGCTGCTGCGCGACCTGCGCGCTCCGGTAATCACCACCTTGCACACTATTCCCGGCCAACCCAATCCCATTCAACGCGAAGTGCTGGCGGAGATTGTCGAGCGCTCGGAGCGCGTGGCGACCATGAGCAACAAGGGAATAGAATTCCTGCGCGATCGCTACGGCGTGCCTGCGGATAAGGCGGTCTTCATACCCCACGGCATATATGACATGCCTTTCACGGATCCGAATTTTTACAAAGATCATTTCGGAGTCGAAGGGAAATTCGTAATTTTGACGTTCGGGCTGTTAGGCCGCAACAAGGGCATCGAGAACGTCATTCAGGCGCTGCCCGAGGTGCTTAAGCACTGTCCCAACGCGGTCTACATGGTGGTGGGCGCCACGCACCCGCACGTTGTCCGATCCGAGGGCGAATCTTATCGGCTTTACTTGCAGTTGATGGCGAGGAAATTGGGCGTCGAGCAAAATGTCATCTTCCACAATCGTTTCGTCAGCCAGGAAGAAATGATCGAAGCCATCGGCACCGCCGACATTTATGTAACGCCGTATATGAACAAGGAACAAATCACCTCGGGCACATTAGCCTATGCCTTGGGGGCGGGAAAGGCGGTTATTTCCACTCCCTACTGGCACGCCGAAGAATTATTGGCCGACGGCAAAGGGATTATAGTCCCCTTCGGCGATGCAAAAGCGCTGGCCGACGCCGTGATTGATCTGGTCAAAGACGAAACCCGACGCCACGCCATTCGCAAACAAGCCTACCTCTGCGGCAGAAACATGATTTGGCCGGCGGTGGCCCAGGAGTATATGCGGACCTTCGAACGGGCGTGGCAGGAACGGGCAGCCTTGCCGCGCGTGGTTTACTACGCCAAAACGCTGGCCGACGGGCAGATCGAACTGCCGCCTTTCAATCTGTCACATCTTAGCCGGATGACCGACGACGTGGGCATCCTGCAACACGCCATCGGAACGGTGCCCAACTATTCGGAAGGTTACACCACCGACGATAACGCCCGGGGCTTGATTTTCGCGGTTTTACTGGAAGAACTGGGCAAGGAAGGCCTGCGACAACTCAATGGGTTGGCGTCGCGTTGCCTGGCATTTTTGTGGCACGCATTCAACAATCAAAACGGCCACTTCCGCAACTTCATGGGCTACGACCGCCGCTGGCTCGAGGAGAAGGGCTCGAAAGACAGTCACGCCCGGGCACTGTGGGGATTGGCCACGGTGCTGGGCCGATCGCGGCATGAAGGGCTGCGCCGGGCGGCGGCGCGGTTGTTCGAACGGACGTTGCCGACCGTGCGCGAGTTTGACGATCTGCGGTCGGTGGCATTTACCCTGATCGCGTTGAATACATACTTATGTCATTTTCCCGGCGATAGGGCAGCGCAAGAAATGCGCGCGACGCTTGCCGAGCGATTATACAAGGTCTATCAAAAAAATACTTCCGCCGCTTGGAATTGGTTCGAAGATCAACTGACATACGCCAACGCCTCGCTGCCGCATGCGCTGTTGCTTTCGGGGCAAGGGATGCAACAAAAGGCAATGGAAGCCGCGGGATTGGAGACGTTGGAGTGGCTGGTTTCGATTCAAACCTCGAGTGAAGGGCATTTTCTGCCCGTCGGCAACCAGGGATTCTATCCCCGTGGTGGAAACCGCGCCCGCTTCGATCAGCAGCCGATCGAGGCCCATGCCACTATTTCGGCCTGTATCGATGCCTACCATCTCACAGGTCAAGCGTGGTGGAAACAAGAGGCGATTCGCGCTTTCGAATGGTTCGTCGGCCGCAACGACGTGGGCACGGCGCTATACGATCCGTTGACCGGCGGTTGCTGCGACGGACTTTCGACTGAGGGTCCTAGCGCCAATCAAGGCGCGGAATCGACGCTGGTTTTTCTGCTTTCGCTGGCGGAACTGCAACTGTTGGAATACATTATCCCCGCCGACCGAGAACCAAGCAAAGCCAAAGGGCTCACCAGGGCGCCAAAGTCGGTAAAAGTCGCTGAGAAGTTTGCCAAGATATCGCCATGAATCACTCGCAAGAGCGTGACGCCCTTTTTAAGCGGCATCCGGTCAATCCGCTGCTTAGCGCCCAGCTTTGGCCGTATGCGGTCAATACGATTTTCAACGCCGGGGCCGCGCGCCTGTCTGACGGCACAACCCTGCTGCTTTGCCGCGTGGAAGATCGGCGGGGCGTGTCGCATTTGTGCGCCGTGCGCTCGCGCAACGGCGTGGACGGCTGGATCATCGACCCGACGCCGACGCTCATGCCATGTCCGAAAGAATATCCGGAAGAGAATTGGGGCCTCGAGGACCCGCGGATCACATGGCTCGAGGACATCCACAAATACGCCGTCGTTTACACCTCTTATTCGCCAGGCGGGCCGGGCGTTTCGTTGGCCTTGACCGAAGATTTTCACGACTTCGAGCGGTTCGGACAAATCATGCCTCCCGAGGACAAGGATGCAGCGTTGTTGCCTAAACGGATCGGAGAATATTGGGTATTAATTCATCGACCCGTGAGCCCCCAGGGCGCCCACATCTGGATTTCCTATTCGCCTGATTTAAGACATTGGGGAAGCCATAGACTGATTATGCACGCCCGGCGCGGGGCGTGGTGGGATGCCGGCAAAATCGGCCTTTCCGCGCCGCCCATCGAAACGCCGGCGGGCTGGCTGTTGATCTATCATGGCGTGAAGCAAACGGCTTCGGGAGATCTGTATCGGGTGGGACTGGCCTTGGTCGATCGGGAAACGCCCGAGGTCTGCCTGCGCCGCGGCGATGCCTGGGTCTTCGGCCCGGAAACCAGCTACGAGCGCTTCGGCGACGTCAGTAACGTGATCTTCCCCTGCGGCTATATCCTGGAACCCGACGGCGACACCCTGCGCCTTTATTACGGCGCGGCCGACACTTGCATCGCCCTGGCCACTGGCAGCATCAAGCAAATGCTCGATTGGCTCGATCAGCACGGGAAAGACGTTAACGTCGGGTTGGAGTAAGCCCATTCTAAAGTCCCCTCTCCCTAACCTTCGGCGAACTCAGGTCGAGCCGTTGGGAGAAGGTCAGGATGAGGGCAAATCACTCGCAATTCCTTTGTCAAAACTCTGTTTATATTGTAAAGATACCAACTACTGGCTATGTTTAAGATAGAGTGCTACGCTCGGGCAATCGGCGCTGATATCGGATTGAGCGTCCGCGTTTCCCGGCAACCTCGACGATAATGTATTGATCAACCCCCAACCGCGATCATTATGGAAAAAGCAAATCCGAGTGTTATTGTATTAGCAGGTCCGAACGGTTCTGGTAAAACAACTGCTGCACCAACTTTACTCCCAAATACGCTAGGTGTGGTCGAGTTTGTTAACGCTGATACTATTGCTCTCGGTCTGGCGGCGTTCAGCCCTGAACTTGTCGCTTTGGAGGCAAGCGCGATCATGCTTACTCGCATTACAGAGTTGGGCGCAGCGCCGCAGTTTTGCTTTTGAGACAACGCTCGCCAGCCGATCCCTCGCGCCCTGGCTTGCCGATTTGATTAAATCGGGCTATGAATTTCATCTGGTTTTTTTGTGGCTGCCCAGCGTTGAGTTCGCGCTGAATAGGGTAAAGGATCGCGTGCGCATGGGTGGCCACGATGTGCCGGCAGATACGGTTATCCGTCGATATCACTCGGGCCTGCGGAATTTTTTCTCGCTGTACCAACCCATGGCAACTACCTGGCGAATGTACGATAATTCAGATGTGGCCGATTTTCGATTGATTGCCGCCGGGAAAGCCGATATCGTTGAACAACTGGGCGATGAGACCATCTGGCGGCAGATCGAAAAGGAATACTCGCATGGCAAGTAATGCAGAAAAAGACATTTCCCGGATTTTTCGTGAAGGCACGCTCATCGACAAGGCAATTGCTTTGGCGGCTAAATCCGCGATACTGCAACACAAACAAAAGGGCCAACCGCTGACCGTATGGCGCAACGGTAAAACGGTCCTCATCCCGCCCGAGGAACTCGACCTGGAGAGCATACCCGATCAAGGATGATTACGAAAGTTGCCTTGGCGACAAGGGATGGAATAATACCATGAAAAAAAATTTATCCAAATTAAATACAGTTGAGTTAAGAGATGTTTGGGGACATGAAGCCCTTGATTTTACAAATTGGCTCGCCCAAACGGAAAATCTTACTCTTTTAAGCGAGGAAATTGGAGTTGATATTAAGCTAATTCAAACCGAAGCAAATGTTGGACGATTTAATGTTGATATTTTAGCGGAAGAAGAAAGCTCAGGAAGAAAAATCATCATTGAAAATCAACTTGAAAATACAAATCATGATCATCTAGGCAAAATTATTACTTATGCGTCGGGATATGACGCTGAAATTATTATTTGGATAGTTGGTGATTATAGAGAAGAACACCAAAAAGCAGTTGATTGGTTAAACGAACACACCGACGAACATATCGGTTTCTTTTTGATTAAAATTGAGCTTTGGCAGATTGAGGGTTCAAATCCAGCTCCAAAATTTGAGGTCGTTGTTAGTAAAAACGAATGGGCAACAGCAATAAAGACTACGGCGAGTGGTGTATTGACGGATACTAAAATTCAGCAATTGGATTTTTGGAATAAATTCAGGGATTATGTTCGTGAGAGTGATACAAAAATACGTCTGCAAACCCCACGCCCACAACATTGGTACGATGTAAGTATGGGAAGTGCCGATGCACATGTTGCGCTAACAATAAACTCTCGAGAAAACTTGCTCGGTTGTGAGATTTATATCAGTAAAAACAAGGAGTTGTTCAATTTTTTACGCGAACAACAGAAAAAAATTGAAAATGAAATCGTCGAAAAAGCCGAATGGGTGGACGCGGCGGTTGCTTCAAGAATAAAAATCAAAAAGGAAGTATCTGGAATATTTAATCAGAATGAAGCCAAACATTATTTTGCTTGACTTTATGAGAAAACAGTTTTATTCCAAAAAGTATTTGGAAAATACCTCAAAGAATTTAAAAAATAATACCTATGGTAGGAAAGGTAAATAAAAGCATTGATCATAACTTTTCATCAGACAACATCATTAACGGTTCCTTGCATCTTTAATATGGCTGCTAACATGGTTACACACCCAAAGATTGAGAATTTTTGCAAGGAAGCCCGGGAGATGGGCGCCTTGAATGCTGTTGTGATTTTGCCGCGCTAGGTGTTCACGGCCACATGGGTCCGGCTGCGGTGCAAGTTTGGCTGAGACCCCTGCGATATATCGGTGCATCTCATCGCGAAGATCATGGTTTTGCAATGCGCGACGCTCTTTTATCGAGAAGGTGATATGCACCAATAGGTTGGCCAAGGATTGCGGCATGGTCACTCTTCTCCGAAACCCCGTTGGGGTTTTTCTTGTTGATTTTCTATCCCGTTTACCCAGGGTAGCCGCTGCGCGGCGACCCTGGGCTGTCATATTTCAAGCCCTTCGGGCTATTTGGACTACGAAACCATACTTTTATAAAAACTGATTTTTACGGCATTTGCCGTGACTTTATTCCGCTTCCCGGATGGAATACATTTTTGCGGCGACTTCACGGCAGGCTTCAGTGATTTCGGGATGAGGGGTGTCGCATAGGTCGACAAAGCCGATCTGGTAGTTCTCGCCGTCAAAGCGGCCTGTAAAGGGCTGATCGCTGAACTGGAACCAATGCACGCCCACGATCAGCGGATTTTTTATCGCGCCGAGGACATAACTTTTATACGACTCCGCACGGTCTTGCTGATTGGCAGTGGGCACCAGACCGCAATGGGGCAGCCCGCGGTCGAGTGCGCCGAAGTGGAACTCGCCGATGATGATCGGCTTGTCTTCACCCTCGGGCAGGCTCAGATCGGCCACGCTGCGCAAGTATTTGTTGAAACTGACCACGTCGCAATATTTGGCCGCTGCATAAACCGTTAGATCGTTATACCCGGCGAAACGGCAACCCAGATAAAGCCCTTGGGGATCAGTTTCTTTTACCGCATCACGGCAAACTTGAAAATACTTTTCGGCTGTCTTGGCATAGAAGGCGGCGAGATCGTCGCGGGCCTTTTCCATTTTCGGCGGCGTGGTGGATTCCAACAGCGCATCCCAGGAGGCGTGTTGCGTGTCCCAGGCCTGGTTGAGGCGCTCGATGGTTTCGTATTTCGCCTTCAGATCGTCCAGAAAAACCTTTTTTGCCGGCTGAGTGGCGGACGAGGCCAAAGTGGCCATGGCCAGCGAAAGTTCGTCGTCCCAGGGAAGCTCGTTATCGACAAAGTAACCCAGACACCAGGGATCGCCGGCCGTTTTTTCCTTGTGCCGGGCAACGGCCTTTTGCACGGCCCGGGCAAAACCAGAATCAAATACATCGGCGAACCAGCTCTGGTAATCCCCGCTGCCGCGAATGGATTTTGCCGAGACGTAAACGGTGGCTGTATAGGGCGTTTTGTGGAGCAGATAGATTCCGCTGTCCGACCAATTGGCAATGGTGTTCAGTCCCCAGCTTCGCAGGCGCTGATGCACAAGGCTAGAGAATTGCGCCTTCCACTCGTCGCCGTATTTTCTGAACAGATTGGCTGCGCCGAAATTGTAAGTGTCGACTCGCTGATTCTGCTTGTAGCCTCTTGAGCGAAAGGGGTTTTTGCCGTAAAAAGCGGCCAGCGGCGAGTCCTCCGGGGGCAGATCAACAAACCACTGGCGGCGATCGGTGATTGCCGTCGGGTCGTGGCCCAACTCCACGCAATCGACGCCGTTGGACCAGAACAACCGGCCCTCGGGATCGACCAGCCACCAGCGCCCCTGGATTTTTTCCACGCGGAAGCGACCCGTGGCCGTAAGCTGCGGACCGCTTTTCCAGCCGCCGTATTGGTCCCAATCGTTCGGGCCGGGATGAGCGGCCAAATCTGCGGCCTCTGCGGTTTTTCGCTGTTGCAGTTCCTCGGGTGCGTGGATTTTGCCGGGCCAATCTTGATGTATATACTGTCCCAGGGCGTCGATCATGGGCATAAACTTGCTCTGGTCGGCGGGCAAGGGAAAGGCGATAGCGCCACCGGCGCGAATGCCGCTGATCTCGAAAACGTGCTCGGCCTTGGGTTTTTCCACAAAGAAGGTAAGCCGATTGACTTTGGCCGGATCAATACCGAAATCCTCGTCATAAGCGCCGGGATATCCGCGCATGCCGAAATAGACTTTTTCCATGTCTTTGGATAATCTTTTTGTCAGGGGAATATGCATGGTCTGTTGTTGGCCGGGAGAAAGGCTGACAGTGCCCTTAATTGAGTTGGCATCGCCCTCGGCGCCGGCGTTGCCAATGCGGCAGAGAACTCTAACCGGTTTGAGGCCCACGTTTTTCACCGCCAAGGTAACGTAACCAAAGGCGGATAGATCCCAGCCGTCGCCGGGCGCTTTGAGCGTAATACCGGGCGAAGACTCTTTTTGGCCGGTCGCAATGCGCAATGCGCTGTTGGAAATACTGGGCGTGGCGTCGTTGGCCTCGACCGTGGCAAGATCGAATTGCGCGCCGAATTCGAAGAGGATTTTTTCCGGCGGCGCTTCGACGGCGGATAAGACATTTAACCAGGAAATAGATAGCAGAGCGGCGTAAATCATGAGTTTCACCTATACTTTATAAAGTGCTGTAGCTTCAAACAGGAGAGATTAATTTGACCATGGCTCCATCATCCGGCCGAGGAAAAATATGCTGCCGGTGCGTGTATCGCGAATCAGGAATATAAAGAGATGATCTGCTATGAAAATGGGAATTTGTGGATCTACGCCAAAACCCCCTATTCCCGTAGCTGCCGTGCCTTTGGTTCCTTCTTCATCAACTTGAATATAGGCATCATGCACAACAGCGTCGAGCCAAAGCGGTCTGGCATTGGCAATAATGCCGGTAAAATCAGCGGCTTTTGAATCGAAAGCATTTTTCATTCCCATTAATTTGAGGCTGGGCAAGAGGTCGTATTGTGCGTTCATATTGAATCGTGGTAGAGACACAGATACCTTTTGCTTCCTCAAAATATCAGACCATTCTTTGAATTTTTCTGCCGTCAGGGATTTTTCCAAATTATCTAATTCTTCCAGCTGTATGGGTAACAGGATTACCATCGATAATGAGTCGGCTAGATATGTCATTTCCAATATTTGCAGTTCAGCATTTTTGCCATAATGGAAATCGCCTACTTGATACATCATCTGCACCCCGATGCTCTTGTTTGCAATGTAAAACCTTCTTGATTGGGTAGATGATTTATTGAAGCGATGAGCCCAATAGCCTTTAAAATATATGGCATTGGTCAGTACCATGCGATGTTGTGGATAGATTGAGCCAGGGCCAAACAATTCTTTGATTCTGTGATTTGTTTTCTCTTCCACCCAATCGTTAATCATTTTTCGGCTGATTTCCGGCTGTTGAAAATCGACTAAACCTAACTCCGAGTGAAAGCGGTCATGGAGAGTCTGAAGGAAAAGTTCTCGGAAAGATATATTTTTCTGGCACCATAACCGATTTGCTGCGACTAATTGATATCCGGGATATTTTTCATCGGGCAAGGCGTCCAGTAAAGACTGGAATCCCAGCGGCATTTCTTCTTGTGGCAGAGTGAAACGCATGGTTTTTGCGATTTCGGCGGCGGTTTCACCGCGGGCGCCGGCATAAGCCATGGCAAACGCCGTAGAAAGGCTATAGGGCGAGAAAAGCAAATTCTTTTGCGATTGTTCCCGCAATTGCGAATATAAGGCGAAAGCAAATTGGTTGTTTCCCTGCACTACCGCGTCGCGTTTTGCATCCGGCTCCATAGGTGGAAGTATTAGCGAGAATGGCTGGATAGCCGATGGGTTAAAGGCATCGCTCTTTGGAGGCTGGTAAAGCGGAAGCTTTTCAATTTCATCCTTTGTAAGGGGATATTTCCGTGTCTTGCGTAAATCCGACAAGAGCTTATAGATTTTATCATGTACTACCCACTGGTGATTTACTACTATAGCCTGAATCCCTTTTCCATTATGTCTAGTAATAGTTGCCGGTCCGCCGACGGCATCCCAACTGGTGGGCATAATAGTGGTGATGATGGTTTTGATCAGCCGCTCATAATCCGGGATGGTTTCTCCCTGCTTGATGCGGAAGGCAGGTAGATCAGAAACATCGTAGGTTTTTGTTTCGTAGAAGTTATCTTCTATATCTTCGGGTGAAGAAATTATTAATGTTCCTTTATAGATGGTCCAATCGAGATTGTGTTCTTGAAGCATTGAATCCAATGCCGCACTCAGGTCCAAGCCGACAAGATCAACGGTCATCAATAGCGTATCGGCATTGAATTCGAGTGAGGAGACTTTATGACTAATGACCACCTGAAGGTTGGTATTATTATGGATATATTCAGTGATTTTCCTTAACGAAGCTTCTTTGAATTGCAACGTCAGCCGTTGAGATAGTATACGGCGAATTTTTTCTTCCTCTGCCGTGAAGGGCGATGCTTTGGGCTTAAAATCAACAAGCTGAGGCCCTGGGCCTGGGAGAGCAACAGCGGCTTTTTTGTCAGGTTTGCTTCCCCGATACATCGACCTTAGTTGTGTTAATAAATCAGCAACCTTTTCATTTATCTCCTGCGTTTGAAGAATTACTATCGCCTTAATACCAACTGACTGAAAGTCAACAATTGATCCTGGGCCGCCAACGGTGTCCCAACTGGTCGGACACACACATGTCGTAACGAGCAATATGAGGGAGTTAAAATCAGGTTCTTCATCTGTTGAATCGGTTTGGCAAACCAGATCAGCTACATCGTAAACTCGAGTTTCAAGTTGGGATTCCTCTTCTTCGGGCGTAGTGATCAGGATCACTTCATGCTGGATAATCGCCTTTAAGCCCAGATCGTGGAGCATCAGCGCCAGTGCTGTCTTGGCCGAGACATTGGAGATCGAAAAGGTAATGGGTGCGTTGCCGTTGATTCCTACATCATCTAAATATTTTCTATCCAAGAGGACGGGAATGTGCAATTTATCGTGTAAGGTTTCCACCACTTTTTCCAGGGGCGTTTCCATGAACGTTAACTCAATAGGTTTCGCCAATGCCTGTTGGATTCTTTCCTCCTGCGACTGCTTGGATGCCGCAACAGATGAATCACCTGGAATGACTAAAGGCGATGTTGTCGGTGAGTCCTTCTTTTCTTCGCCCCATAGATTGCCCGGTAAAATCAGGCCCAAGGATAAGAACACAATCGGCACAAAAAGAAATTTTCGGAACATATCGTAATCCATTTTACTGACTGATGTTCTCACGACATGGTTGATCCTAAACCCATAACGGCCTGGATTCAAGTACGAGCACGCCGTTTTTGGGGGGTAATTCCAGCGGCTTTTTTGCCGGCGATTCTATGGATAAAAACAAAAATGCCTAAAATAGCTATAAAATCAGGAATAATCTGAAGCGTCAATTCGAGCTTAACGACGCCCTTTAGTCTGTGGTAAAGTAGATTTCGATAGTCAGAATAACTCAATTAAGGGGAGATTTACTATGAGTTCCGAGACAAACAATAATCAGCCTGAGCAACCGGCCGGGAGTGCGACGGCTGGTGAACAATGCGCCCAGAACACGGGCGAGTGTCCCGAGGTGCATTTGGCAGCCGAGGCCGTGCGCCTGGCAAAGATCGAACTGCAAAAGGCGCAAAAATTCTACGATAACGTCTGTTGCCAGGCGACCGAGAAAATAAAAGCGGCGCGCAGACCACCGTCGGCGAAGTGATCGACTGCACACTGGAGACGGTCATAAAACATCCCGGCCCGAGCCTGTTGGTGAGCACCGCACTGGGCTTTTGCCTGGGGCGCTGGTTCCAGAGACTTTTTAAAAAAGGATGAAGGATGAATGAAGCGGACAGGTTACAGCGGACCATGTCCGTAACCGATCTTCAACATCGCAAACGCGCGCTCCGCCTGCGCATCGGGCGCATGCGGCGGCGGATCAACAATCGGTTATCCGCCACGGGCCGCGAGGGACGCCGGCTTGTTTCCTGGCGTGAATATGCAATCCGCTATCCGGGCTACGCCCTGTTGGCAGCTTTTGGCGTGGGATGGGCGGCCTCGGGCGGCTTTCGCCGTAACCGCTTACTACGCCGATTGGGACTGCGGGCGGTGCGCCATGCCGCGAAACACCTCGGGCAAGGCCTATGGCGAGAGATTCAGCGCATCTGGTCACAGTCGGGAGGCAAGCCATGAGTTCCACGGATCATCCGCTGCTGGCCGATTTGCGGAACGAGCTTCGCGGCTTGTCAACCGATATGCGCGAAATGCTCCAGTTGCGTTGGGAACTCGTCCGGCTGGAACTGCAAGCCGATCTGACTCATGTTAAACGCTTGGCGATCTTCTGGGGTGCGGCGGCCGTGATGGTTTTGACTGCCCTGCCGCTTTTGGCCATTTATCTTGCCGAAAAGCTCGACGGCTGGCAGGGAATTGCCCGAACTGGATGGCTCTTGATCTTTGGCCTGGCGCTGCTGGGCCTTTCGGCCTTGGTTGCATACTGCGCCTGGCGCAGGTTCCGCCGCCGCTTTATCGGCCTGCAAGAGACGCTCGAAGAACTCCGCGAAGATCTGGAGTGGGCGAAAGAAACGATAAAGGGATGAAGGAGGAGAGAATCGGGGATAGGCCGGGCGCCATGGTCAAACTTGTTTGGCCATGTAATGATTGATATCATGTTGCTGTAAAACATGCCCATGCAGGCTGGAGCATAGATCAGGCGCCCTCACCCAACCTCTCCCCGATCGACCATGCTACGCATGGTGCCCGGTGGTGCCCGGAGAGGAGACTTTTTGGACATTTTATGCAGATCTCGGTCATACTTGCTCATCCGGATCCAAAGAGTTTTAATCATTCTATTGCGCAGGCCGCTGTGGAAGAGCTAAAGCAAAACTCCCGTCAGGTTATTTTTCACGATCTGTACGCAGAAGGATTTGATCCTCTTCTTCCCAGTGCGGAAATTCCGCAAGAGGGAGCAATCTCCCCAGAAATCCATTGCCATTGCCGGGAGATATCCTCTGCCGACGGCATAATCATTGTACATCCGAATTGGTGGGGCCAACCGCCGGCGATTCTTAAAGGCTGGATCGACCGCGTGATTCGACCGGGCGTGGCCTACAAATTCCTCGAAGGCGATAGCGGCGAGGGCGTGCCAGTGGGATTGCTCAGGGCAAAGGCCGCCGTGGTTTTCAATACGTCCAATACGCAAGCCGAGCGCGAGCTGGCCGTGTTCGGTGATCCGCTGGAGACCCTTTGGAAAAACTGTATTTTCGGCCTGTGCGGAGTGACGACTTTTTATCGCGAGACGTTTGGCGTAGTAGTGACCAGCAGCGAAGGGCAACGCAAAGAGTGGCTCAATAGAGTGCGGGAGATCGTCAATCAATATTTCTAAGGAACTCTAACAAAGGACGGTAAGTGTTTGCTGATAGTCCACGCACCCTACGCCTTAGGGTGTGCTGGCCTACGCCTTCTGACCGCCTTCGCTTCCCTTGCCATAGAGGTTTCCTTGGCGGAAGGCGGTGGCCATGGCCAGGGGGACTTGGGCCTCGGCCAGGACGACCTGTGCGCGGTTGTGGGCCACGGCGGCCTTCATTTCCTGTTCGCGGGCAGTGGCCAGTGCGCGGCGTTCTTCGGCCTTTGCCCGGGCCACGCGGTAATCGGCCTCGGCCTGATCGGCCTGCAAGCGGGCGCCGATATTCTCGCCCACGTCGATGTCGGCAATGTCGATGGAGACGATCTCGAAGGAGGTCTGGGCGTCCAGCCCGCGATTCAAGACGGCCTTGGAGATTTTGTCCGGTTGTTCCATCACTTCCAAATGGCTGTTGGAGGAACCGATGGCGGTTATGATCCCTTCGCCCACCCGCGCGATGATCGTCTCTTCGGTCGCCCCGCCGATAAGCTGCTCGATATTGGTGCGCACGGTGACGCGGGCGCGGACCTTCAGTTCCACGCCGTTTTTCGCAATTGCGCTTAAGGTGGATTTCTGCGAGCGTTTGGGATCGGGGCAGTCGATCACCTTGGGATTGACGCTGGTTTGCACGGCGTCGAGCACGTCGCGGCCGGCCAGGTCGATGGCGGCGGCCCGATCGAAATCCAGGTCGATATCGGCCCGATGGGCGGCAATGATCGACTTGATGACCGCCAAGACGTTGCCGCCGGCGAGATAATGCGCTTCCAGGCGCCGGGTGGTGACATCGGTTTCAATTTCCGGGCCGATGCCCGCCTGTATGGCCATGATCTTTCCTTGGACGATCAAACGGGAGTTGACGCGGCGGAAACTCATGCCGATCAGGCTCCAGAGGGTCACATTGGCGCTAGACATGTACGCCTGAAACCACAGCCCGCCGTAGTTCAGAATGACCAGAAGCACAATCGCCCCAAGGATCAACAGAAAGCCGATACTCAACATCCAAGGCAAAGGATTTTGAGCCAAAAAAACTGGAAAAGCTGCGTGCATGGCATCCTCCGTCGGCCGGATAGAGAGTTTTTCCCGCGGACAATAAAAACTTTATATCAATCCTATTGATTTCGTCTAGTGCCCCCCCCTCACTCCCGGTAGCATAACCGATAAGGCCGAGAAAGAACAGCACCCCAATTTGTAGGGCGGGACGCGATCCGGCGTCTGTCCGGTCCATTTTCCAGGCAATCAGACAGGGGGAAATTATTGACCTACGACGGTTTATTTCCGTCTGGGCCGACGCCGCCTTGGGCGCCGATGATCCGCCATGATGAGCGGCCGTTGCTTAAGCGCACCCGGGCAAGTTGGATGCTTATGAAGAAGGTCTTTTTTTCGCCGGCTTCTTCAAAGGTTAGGGCGTACAATTGCGTTAACCATTCTTGGGATTCGATGTATATCTGACTAAGCGTGCTTAAGTAACGAACTTGAGCCGAATCGCCCAGGGCCAAAAGCGTGCGCACTAGCCGGGGCGGTTCTTGCGGTTTGCCCTCGGCAACGTAGTTTCTCAAGGCTTTGCGCCACTTTTTCGTGTTTTTGTAAAAATCCCAAATTCGCGCGTCCAAAGGCTGACGAGACTCGGGCGACAATGTTAATTGGAGGGCCGACTCGGGCCGGTTCTTGGCGAGCAACTCGAACCAGAACAAGGCGACTTGCCGAGCCTCGCTGCGGATGAGCCAGCGATGATAGCACCAATCGCTGGATGCGACGGCGAGGAAAAACGCCGCCAGCCATAGTCCGGCCAAAGCGGTTTTGCGACCCAAGAGCGCCGGGGCGTTTTGCTTAATCCGCCGTAAGGCCCAACTGCTAATGGCGATCCCCGCGATGGGCACTGCCCAGACCAAGGGATCCGCCAAGGCTAGCGGCGACAAAATTCCGATGAGCAGCGCTACCACGGCCCAGCCGCTAAACGAGCGATATTCCGCGACCTCCGCATCCTGGAAATCTGTCAAGTGAAACTGGTGAGACATATTTAGGGATCAAAGAACAGGAAATAGTGGGCAGTGGGCGGTGGACAGTGGGCAGTCCGCCAAAGGCGGAGTAGAGAGTGGATAGTGCGAAACCGTTAGTGGTTTTATAAAGTTCTCTGTTTTCAGTAATTAGTATTCAGGTTTTAATATTCATCCTTATTCGTTCTGCATTCATCCTTCCTCTCTCATCCTTCAACCTTTTTTTCCGTCTTTGGCCATGAAATCAGGATCCGCCTGAGGAGGCGGAGAGGCTGTTGGACTTTTTGACGTTGTTTTCGAGATTGGCGCGGCGGGTCGCGTATTTGGGCATGAATTCACCGCGGGGGTCGAAGATCGTCTTTTCGGCTTTCCATTCGGCTTCACTGACGGAGCAATCGTAAGGGCCTTGCGACATCTTTTGCGTGAAAGCCAGCCATTGCCGATCAGGAGCAAAGCCGAAAAACATACTCTCTTCCGGCTGAAAACTTCCGCGGAAGGAATTTTTCGCCAGCGGAGCGGCGTGCAAGGAGACCATTGTTAAGCAGACCATAATCCAGCCGATCCAGAGGGAGAAAAAGGTGCTGCCGATGCGGTTAGTTAAGTCGGAAAACTGCACTTTAACCGGCGAGACCCA
The DNA here is from genome assembly GCA_963820545.1 of Pirellulales bacterium. Classification (GTDB taxonomy): domain Bacteria; phylum Planctomycetota; class Planctomycetia; order Pirellulales; family Thermoguttaceae; genus CAWGAJ01. The sequence goes on along the minus strand of CAWGAJ010000002.1, from coordinate 17,214 downwards.
ATCGGTTGCGACCCGGAAAATCAGGGAAATCACGATGAACAGTCCCCACAGAGAAAGGAAATCCCAAAGGTAGGTCCACTCGGGTTTCCATTGCTCCAGCCAATTGGCAAGCGGCTCGAAAAAGTTCATTGCCAACAGCGCCGCGGTGACCACATTGATCAAGCGCACGGCATTGCTCCACATGCCGTCTTGATGCAAGAGAGCCACACAGGCGAAGATGATGACGACAATCAATAAGGTGATCATGATCTTTACCCTAGTATCTTTTCCGAATTACTCTCCACTCTTTACTCTCCACTCTTTATTGTTTAAGAATTCTCATCAACTCCGGCAAGGAAGTAATGCCCTTGGCCACCAGGAGGATGCCTTCTTCCTGAAGGCTGACCATGCCGTCTTTGCGCGTGGCCTGGCGGAGAAGGTCGATTTTGGAATTAGTTGCCAAAACTCTGCGCACGTTGTCGCCCACGGCCAGTAACTCGAAAACGGCGATTCTGCCGTAATAACCGATGCCGTTGCAGGTTCTACAGATTTCCTTGGGTCTGTCGGGATCGGCTAGGCGGGGCCGATAAAAGGCGGAAATGCGGCCCTGGGGAATGCCCAATTGTTGGAGAATTTGCGGGGTGGGCACATAAGCCTCCTTGCAGGACTCGCACAATCTGCGCACCAAACGCTGACAAAGCACGCCGGAAACGGCCTTGGCGAATTCCAGCGGAGGCACGCCTATGGATAATACGCGCAGCAAGGCGTCGGCGCAGTCCTTGGCCCGGATGGTGCCGATCAGCAAGCGCTTTTCGATGATCTCCCGGCACATCATGCTCACAACTTGCGCATTGACCAGGTCGCGGACCACCATCACATTCGGCTCCGTGCGGAAGACCTTTACCAGTATTTCCTCGGGCGTTTGACCTTGCGCGGCGCTGTACGTAATGACGGGGACGTTTTCCACCGCTTCGTAACGGTTGTTTTCTTCTTCCAGGGCGGCGAATTCGCGGGTGAAGCGATCAGTGCAGTGTAAGATCACGCTCATGGAACTGCGCAGGCCGTTGGTGGGGGCGGCGGCAAAGAGCAAAAACCCCTGGGGCAAGGCCAAGAGTTCCTTGAGTTGCTCCTGTATTTTCGGGCGCATGCCCAGTTCGTCGAGGCTTTTATAGCGGATTTTCTTTTCCTCGAATTGCACCACCGCCCGCTCGCCCGTGGGCGTTCCCTGAGTGGAGAGGGCAGCCAAATAGCGAATGGATTTGAATTCGGCCGCGAAAGCGCCATCCTGCCGGCTCTGCCGATCCTGGGGATTCAGTCCGCTGAGCAACTTCAGGGAGATCAGGGCCGGATCGGCCTCTTTACGCTCCATGTTTTCCCGGGGGATCCACATGCCGTCGACCATGATGTTTATGCCCACCGACTCCGGGGTGTAATCGAGCATGATCGCCGTGGCGCGAAAAGCCAGGGCCTCGGCGATGATTTCCCGGGCCGTGAATAAAGCCGGCGATTGTCGCGCGGCCAACAAGCGGGCGTTGTTTGCGCGCTCGTCGGCGCCGCCATGGGCGAAGACTTTTATGGGAGGGCCGGTTTCGTGCGGATCGGGTTTTTCATAGGGGATGTCCAGGCCTAACTTGTTCAAGTAGTAGGCCGACAAATAGCGGAGATGTTCCGGCGTGAGCACCTGGAGATCGTTAGTGACCTTGGAGTTGCGGATCACGATGAAGGTGGCCAAGGGCGCCAGGTAGGCGAGAAAGAGCAAAAGATATCCGACCCAGAAATAAGGGATCAGCCAAAAGAGCACAAAGGCGGCCATAAAGGGACCAAAAACAAGGGGATTCCAGCGGAGGTAATCCATGGCCTTGACTTCCTGGCAGTCGACGTTGACCCAGTCGGTGGTTTTCACCCACAGCAGAAAGAGGAGCCAGGCAGCGAGCATTTTTATCCAACTGAGATAGAAGCCGGGTCCGCGCCAGGTCTTGCCGCTGATGGGAAGCGACGGCCATTCGCCTTGGGCGGCCAGCAGCTCGGCGGCGGCGAATAATACTAAAAAACCAACAACGGCGGCGATAAAAAGGAAACGACGCATTAGAGCATCCCCGAATCTCGTAATTCAATGCCTTTAAGAGCCATTTTCAGCGCGTCAGGATTGGGGGCGTGCTCGAAAGCGGTCGCCCGGTCGATATACTCTTTTTCCACAAGGTCCTTCAAACTCCAGGCGAAGTCTTGCATGCCGTCGTCGCGCCCCAGACGGATGGCGTCCGGGAGTCTATCATCTTGCTGCTCCAAGAGCAGCTTGCGCACGCTGAGGGAGAAGGTCATGATCTCGCAGGCCGGCACGCGGCCCACGCCCGGCTTGATCGAAGGCAGCAGTTTTTGCACGAGCACGGATTTCATGTTAAAAGCCATGCCGCTGCGGATGCCGGCGTGCATGTTGGGAGGAAAGAATTCGAGGATGCGGCCGATGCAACTGGCCGCGGTGGAGGCGTGGATCGTGCCAAAGACCAAATGCCCGGTCTCCGCGGCCTGGATGGCGGTTTCCAGGGTTTCCGCGTCACGCATCTCGCCCACCAGGATCACGTCCGGATCCTCGCGCACGGCGTGTTTCATGCCGATCTTGAAGTCTTTTACGTCCATGCCGATCTCGCGCTGATTGATCAGGCACTTATCTTCGATGAAGGTGTATTCAATCGGATCCTCAAGCGTGAGAATGTGACGGCGATAATGATGATTGACCCAGTTGAGCATCGAGGCGATGGTGGTGCTCTTGCCCGAACCGGTTATCCCGCCCAGCAGGATAATCCCCTGGGGAAACTTGCACAGTTCTTCAAGTTGGGGAGGCAGATGGAGGGAGGCGAAGTCGGGGATGGTATTGTTCACTCGCCGGGCCACCAGGCCCACGTGACCGGTTTGCTGTAAAACGTTGACGCGGAATCGCCAAGGCATGTTGTCGATTTTCAAGGAGTAAGCGAAGTCCACGCCCCCGTTTTCGTCGAAGAGATGCTTGCGCCTTTCCTGCAAATCGAGCATGGGAAAAATCAGGCGGACCATCTCATCGTCGTCGATCGGTTCGCGATTCAAGGGCCGCAGCGTGCCGTCGACGCGAATATAAGGGGGCAGGCCCACTTTCAAATGCAGATCGCTGCCTTCCAACTTTACCAGCGCTCGAAACAATTTGTCGACTTCAAATTCCTGGCGTTTGCCCAGAAATCGCCGTGCTTCGGCGTCGTTTATGGATGAAGATGAGGACATAATAAAGTGGGATTAGGGATTAGGGATTAGTGGGCAGTGGACGGTGGACGGTGGACGGTGGGCAGTGGACAGAAAGAAGGGTTCAGGATTCGGGGTTCAGGTTTCAGCATTCTAAACTCTCCGCTCTTCACTCTTCACTACCTACAGCCTACGGCCTATTTCAGGCGCATGTGAATGCCGCGCTGGGCCATGAGGCGTTTGGTTTCTTCGATAGTATACTCGCCGTAATGGAAAATGCTGGCAGCCAAGGCGGCGTCGGCGCCGCCCAGGAGGATGGCGTCGGCCAAGTGATCGGGACAACCTGCGCCGCCGCTGGCTACCACCGGTATGGTCACCGCGTCGGTAACGGCCTTGGTTATCTCCAGATCGTAGCCGTCCTTGGTGCCGTCGGCGTCCATCGAGGTCAACACAATCTCGCCGGCGCCAAGCCGCTGGACTTCTTGGGCCCAGGCCACCGCCTCCAAGCCGGTGGGCACGCGGCCGCCGTTTATATGCACTTCCCAAAACTCTTTATTATCCTTTATAACACGTTTTGGGTCGATATTCACTACAATACATTGGCTGCCAAAGCGCCGGGCAGCCTGGCGCACGAACTCCGGGTTGCGGCAGGCCGCGGAATTGATCGACACCTTGTCGGCCCCGGCCACGAGCAACGCGCGAATGTCGTCGATGGTACGGATGCCACCCCCCACGGTAAGGGGCATAAAAATTACCTCGGCCGTGCGGCGCACCACGTCGAGCATAATATCGCGGCCTTCGTGACTGGCCGTGATATCCAGGAAAACCAGTTCGTCGGCCCCTTCCTCTTCATACGCGCTGCCACCTCGACCGGATCTCCGGCATCACGAAGATTCAGGAAATTCGTGCCCTTTACCACTCGGCCGCGATCCACGTCGAGGCAGGGAATTACTCGTTTGGCAAACATTTTAGTTGGTTATCAGTTTACAGTTTTCAGTAATCAGTTCTGCGTTCTGACTTCTGCGTTTATTCTCCAGTCTCCAACCTGCTCAAAAAATTTACTATAGTTGGACATTACACCCCGGTCAACACCCCCATAGCGGTGGTGTGTTTCGGCCGCCTTATAGATGCTTCCCACACCCACGCCACGCAAACAAAAAAAAGAGCCGGACCGTGTCGGTCCGGAACAAAGGGTTCAGGGTTCAGCATTCGGGATCAGAGGTCAGGGATCGGAGGTCAGTGGTCGGGGTTCAGGGTTCAGAAATCCGGATTCAGGAGTCATCCTGAGCGAAGCGAAGGATCTCGAAATATAAATAGCGGGGGGCAATTATCAATACGTTAAGGTATGAGTTAGAGAAGAGCGTACTGAATCTGCGTATATATGAACTCCAATCTCTTCTCCGAGAAGGAAAGAAGATCATATGGTAGCATAGTTTCTGCTTCTTGGCTGATTCTTCCGGAGCGCTTGCAGCGAGAGAATCGAATTTTCAATCCGCATCAAAAATTGAAACTTAACACTAGTCCACTTCCATGCCTTCCCCGTGGCTGTGCACACGCTCTGGAACGAAGTTTTATCCGCTTCGGCCACGAGCCGAGGATGTTCACCTCGAGGATATTGCGCATGGTTTGGCCCATACATTCCGCTTCGGTGGCCAATCGCCCATGCCTTACACCGTCGCCCAACATTCAATAGAGGTCTCGCGGACATTGCGGCCAAGGACTGGGAGTCAAAAAGAAGAAGAGGACAAATATTTGACGCTTTGGGGGCTACTGCATGATGCTGCCGAGGCCTACTTGTGGGACATTCAGCAACCGGTGAAGAGGATGCTTAAATGGAAAACGGGGCAACGCACGCTGCGTTTCGAGCAGATTGAGAATAAAATCATGGCAGCCGTGGCAGAACGTTTTTCGCTACCCTGGCCACTGGAACCCAAATTAAATAATCTGCTCAAAGATGCTGACTTCCTACAACTCCGTCGCGAGCGCCGGGATCTTTTTGGGCCAGAACAACCAGTTTGGAGAGATATTAATACAATCTTGGACCTGCCGCCGATCGCCGTGCCGAGGCTATCGACGGTAGAAGCTAGGACGGCATTTTTAGAAGAATTCAAACGGATTGCGATAAGGTGACTATGAAAGTCGTCTTACATACACCCTCCATAGGATCGCATAATTGTTTGGCGCCGAGTAATATACTATAATGAAGTTATGAGGGGCGGCGTTTACGAAATATCGGAGAGTTTGCCGTGACCACAAAAGAAGCCTTGGAGCAGATTCTGTTGGAACTGCCCGAAAATCGTTTGGGCGAAGTTATTGATTTCGCCAAATTCTTAAGCACACAACAAGAATGTGAAGCCTGGCGGGTATTCGGTCGAGCACAGTTGGCAAAGGCTTACGGGAATGACGAGCCCAACTACTCGGAAGCGGACATCAAACCGGAGCTTGAATGATGAAGCACGGCGATGTGATCTTAATACGTTTGCCGCAAATAACAGGAGGCCCCCTAAAATTGCGTCCCGCTTTGGTATTGGCGATGTTGCCCGGACCGTTCCAGAACATCTTAATTTGCGGCATCAGCACGCAATTACACGACCTGCAACCTGACTGGGATGAATTGATTGATCCAAACGACGCGGATTTTCCCGCCTCGGGACTGCACCGCATTTCAGCTATTCGACTCAGCTATCTCTATGCAGCAGATGGCAGCGAGATTTCCGGCGTCATTGGGCGTATCAATTCTGAAAGACTTTCGCGGCTACTAAAACGACTTATTAACCTATTGGCGCCGTAGGGCGGATGCTTTGCATCCACAGTGAGAATTTGTAGTAAATGTCGCGGGTATGGAGCCTTAGACCTAATCCGCGAGCGCGGCCTAACGGCCGCAACAACCAAACCGCGACCGACCAACTTTCGGTTGGTGCCCGTCGCGGCTTTACATATTGAACAGACTGGTTGCGATCAAGTTGCGCTTGCTTGGCAAACATAGCGCTGAATCTTGCACCCACGCAGTCATTTTTCAGGGAGATAATAGGGTGCGTGCAAGCACGCACCCTACCTCTAACTAAGCGCCATTCAGTATTGTGTTCTAGCCTGGAGGGGTGTTCCAGTATTCGTCAACGAGGAAAGTACTGTTATTGGCCACGGGCATATAAGGCAGCCAGCACTTGCCGTTGATCGAGTGGCTGACGGCGTTTCCGCCGAAGTACCACACGATGCCCGCGCCAATGTTCCAATCGGCTTCCATACTGGCGTAGGCGCCGGCGGCGGCGCTGGGGTGCATATACTGGGCATTGCCGTACAGTGCCAACCGCTGGGTGAGCGGCACCTGGATGTTGGCGCCGATGATCCAGTCGCCGAGGCTGCCGTCGCCGTTAAGCCGATCCCTCTGAGGAAGGCCGACCCAGAGATAGCTGTCGGCGGCCGACTCGAACTTATGGTGCCAAAACAGGTTCACTTGACTGACGGGCCGGTCCGTGACGGGAAAACCATTATGGAGTTGCACGGAAGAACGGTCCCGCACGCAGCCATAGACGCCAACGGCATTACTGCCACTGAAGGCCCATTCGAACTGACTTCGCCACTGGCCCATGGTTGGCGCGTTGGTTAGTGCGCCCCAATTGTTGTTGAACATCCAGTCGTACACCAGGCCGAAGCTCAATTGCTGGTCTCCGCTCGCCTTGCGGTAGAAGCCGGTGGTGAGGAAGGTTTGCTGTTGGCTTTGTGCGTCATTGACCGAATTAATCCGGCCGTCGAAATCGTATACGCCGTAGGTCATGCCGAGTTGCCAACCGATGCCGTAGTCGCGCAGGCCAGGCACGGGCACGGCGGCGTTCAGTCCGGTCACGGCGCCGAAGTTGCTGGAATAAGAGGAATCGCTGACGCCCTTGAAGGAGTCGAATCCGAAAATGCCTACGATGCCGTAGGGCGGGCATTCATCGCAGCCGAGGCAGGGGCCGCACGCCCCACACTCGCCGCACGACTCCTCACCACAGCATGATGTCGGACCACACGATGTGCACGGCGCCTGCTCATTCTGGGCAACCTTCGCATCGCCAACCAAGGTCAACGATGGATCGCCATTGGAAATCCAGTGAATGTCCTCGGCCAGCGCGAGCCCTGCTTGACACGCCACGGCGGCTGCTAACAACAATACTTGTCGAACGAAAGTCTTCATGACTCCCCCCCTTATTTGAAAGCATAATAAACATCACAAAACATTTTTAATGATTCGGAGGAAAGACCGTTTAAAGTGAAAATTTCAATAGGAACGCACAAAGATAACCTATTTTTCCTAACCGGAAGTTTCTGGCCCAGGGCACGGTACAGGGCTTCGATCCATCGCCGATTTCACGGGGGAGAAGGGGTTCGACCCTATGCCGTTGCGTTTTCCATAGATATAACGTGAAACGCACCAATCAATTGGGCATGATTAAACCAGGGTTGATACATTTCATGCAACCTACCTAACTGTACTTCAACAGGATAGTTAGGGATTGAGAAAATTCGTTTGAGAGGATAATCTGTATACTTTGGGTGTTAAGGCCTTACCCCCTGCCCCTCTCCCCGACCACTGCGTGGTGCCCGGCGAGGGGAGATGATGTAAAACACGCCAAACCATCGGTTTTTTCCCATGCCCACTCCACCCGACTATCCTGCTTTGCTGAGCCACGTTGCCGGCGTGCGGATTTTGGACATTGCCCGGCGTTTCGGCACGCCGACGTTCGTCTACGACGCCGAGATGATTCTGCGGCGCATTGCCGATCTCCGCGCCTTTGATTGCGTTCGTTACGCGCAAAAGGCCTGTTCGAATCTGGCCATTTTAGATTTGATACGCCGGCAGGGGGCGCTGGTGGACGCGGTCAGCGCCGGCGAAGTGCGCCGGGCATTGGCCGCCGGCTATAGTGCTGAAGGCGATCCGCCGCCCATCGTCTATACCGCCGATATCTTCAGCGCCGAAGCCCTGGAACTGTGCGTCCAGAAAAAAATTCATGTCAACTGCGGCTCGCCGGACATGATCGATCAATACGGTTCTCGTTTGCCGGGCGTGGGTATTACCTTGCGGCTCAATCCCGGCTTCGGGCATGGCCATAACCAAAAGGTTAATACCGGTGGCAAGCAATCGAAACACGGCATCTGGTACACGCAAATCGCCGATTGCCTGGCAAAGGCTCAGCGCCATGGACTGACCATTACCGGCCTGCACATGCACATCGGCTCGGGAACCGATCTGGAGCACCTGACGCAAGTCTGCGGGGCAATAGAAAAAGCGGCGATGGAAATCGGCCCGTCGCTTAACTACCTGAATGTAGGCGGCGGCCTGCCGACCGTGTATCGGCCTACGGATTCGTATATGGATCTGGACGCCTATTTCGTGCTTTGCGATGCCATGCGCAAGAGTCTGCAAAAAGAGTTCGGCCATGAGCTGCGACTGGAAATCGAGCCGGGACGCTATCTGGTGGTCGAGAGCGGCTTTTTAGTGACGGAGATCCGCGCTGTAAAGCACCAAGACGACAATATGTTCTACCTGCTAGATGCCGGTTTTAATAATCTTGCCCGGCCGGTACTTTACGGTTCCTACCATCCCATGTCGATTGTTCCCGCCGATGAAAGCACAAGCCGAGCGGAGCAGGAGGTGATCGTGGGCGGGCCGCTCTGTGAATCGGGCGATATATTTACACAGGAGGAGGGCGGATATGTTTGCAAGCGCCGGCTGCCAACGGCCCAGGTCGGCGACCTGTTGGTGATCGCCTGCACAGGGGCCTATGGGTTTGTGATGGGCTCGAATTACAATTCCCAGCCGCTGGCCGCGGAAGTGCTCATCGAAAACAGCCAGGCCAGACTGATCCGCCGCCGGCAGACATTCGAAGATTTGGTGCGGGAAGAACTGTAAAAAAGGGGACATCACTGATATTTATTTATCTATGGGAATGGCCGGGTTGTGTTCATGCCGTGAACTGCGCACGATTGAATGCGATAAACACAAAATGCACTATAACATCAAGTTCTTAAGACTACTCGCTCAGTTTAATCCCAGAAGACGCAGATAAATCAGTGATGTCCCCTTTTTATTCCCCTGAGATTTAACCAGTTGCTTACAATGGGTTGGCTATGACAGGAAAAATGCCGCCGCCGGATAAACAAAGTAAAGAGGAAACATAGATGACAATTTCTGACAAAATCGACTATGGAACATTTGAGGCAACTTTACAGCGAAGTAAAAAGCTTGAAGAAGACCTAATTGTTCATCCACACAAATACTGCGTTCTTACCGGTGACCGCCCAACAGGAAGGCTTCACATTGGACATCTTTTTGGCTCTCTTCAGAATCGAGTAAGGCTTCATAAGCTGGGCGTTAGAACGTTTATAGTAATTGCCGATTATCAAGTGCTAACCGATAGAGATACTTTTGAATCTATTTCTGCTAACGTCAAACAACTTACGATTGACTATATGTCAGCAGGAATAAATCCTAATAATGGAAAGACATTCATTTTTCCTCATAGCCATGTTCCAGAACTAAACCAATTGCTTTTGCCATTTTTGACATTGGTAACCAATGCAGAGCTTGATAGAAACCCAACGGTTAAAGAAGAAATTCAAGCCTCCAGTCAAAACAGAATCAATGCAGGAATGTATACCTATCCTGTCCACCAAGCCGCAGATATTCTATTCTGCAAAGGAAATGTGGTTCCGGTTGGGAAGGACCAACTCCCACATCTTGAACTTACAAGAGTAATTGCTCGAAGGTTTAATGACAGATTTGCAGCGAAAAAGCCTGTCTTTCCTGAACCTCAGCCACTCTTGAGCATATCTCCACTTATTCTTGGACTAGATGGCTCTCAAAAGATGAGTAAGAGCAGAAATAATTCAATAATGCTTAGCGCAACAGAGGATGAAACCGCAAACCTAATTAAAAAGGCAAAGACAGATACAGAAAGGTTCATTACCTACGATCCAATCAATAGGCCAGAGGTATCAAATCTGTTGCTTTTGATTTCGTTATCTTCTGGTCAATCACCAGAAGCGGTTGCAGCGCAAGTTGGAAATGGTGGCTCCGGTCAATTGAAGAAGATTCTTACAGAAAGTCTTAATGAATACCTTAGGCCCATGCGTAAAAAGAGAATTGAGCTTGAATCCAATATGGACTTTATAAAACAAACGCTGAGAAATGGAATTGCAGAGGCAAGAGCTACAGCGTCAAAAACTCTTGATGAAGTTAGAGAAGTCATGAATATGACAATTTAGAAACGGCGGCGGCGAAGAAAAAGAAGATCAGGCATAACATTGCAATGCAGTTGACCAGCTGCAGTGCTAGCAACCAGCCGGCTCTAGCGACCAAATGTTTTACATCAAAACTCATTTGTAAACAACGTTCGAAAACTGTGGCGCGGCGGAAAACAAAAAGGGGACATCACTGATATTGACGGATTTGAAGCGGTAAACTAAATTATTTTCATGCCAAGAACAGCGCGAGCAATCGAAGGCGGTTTGATATATCACGTTCTCAATCGGGGGAACGGTCGTCTGCGGCTTTTTCATAAGTCGGGCGACTATGAGGCCTTCGAGCGGGTTCTGGAAGAAGGACTCCAGCGATATCCGGTGGAGATGTTGACGTACTGCTTGATGCCCAATCACTGGCATCTGGTGGTCCGGCCCAGGACGGATCAGGCATTGGGGCGGTTTATGGGGTGGTTGGGAGTGACGCATGTTCGGCGACATCACGAGCACTATCACAGCCGCGGCGGGGGACATCTGTACCAGGGACGCTTTAAAAGTTTTCCCGTGGCGGAAGACGAGTACTTTCTGGCCTTGTGCAGATATGTCGAGGCCAATGCATTGCGTGCAAGGCTGGTAAAGAGCGCGGAGCAATGGCACTGGAGCGGATTATGGAGACGCAAGCACGGCGCGCAGGGACTCGCCTTATGCCCGTGGCCGGTTGATCGTCCAAGGAATTGGACGGCATTGGTCAATAGCAGTATTCCGGACGAGCAATTCGAGCGCCTGCGGGAATGCGTGCAACGAGGCCGACCCTTAGGCCCAGAGGAATGGGTGCGGGAGACTGCTGCTCGTTTGGGACTCGACTTCACGCTGCGAGGCCCTGGCCGACCAAGGAAGACCTGAAAAAATCAGTGATGTCCACTTTAAAACGAATTCTTGAAGCCGAAGCCATGGATACCATCGAAGAGGCCCTGGACTATAATTCCATGGACCACGACGAGGTGAATCGCGTGTTCGTGGCCGATCTGCGCGGCCGGCCTGGCGGCCGAGGCAGGCGAGATTCTCGATTTGGGCACGGGCACGGCCTTGATACCGATCGAACTTTGCCGCCAGGTTCCCCACGCCCGGGTGCTGGCCGTCGACATGGCTGAGCAGATGCTCGCAGTCGGCCGGCACAATGTGCAAAAGGCCAGTCTGGCCGAGTGCATCCGGCTGGAAAAGGTCGATTGCAAACGGCTGCCTTACGGCGACGGGCAATTTAACACGGTGATTTCCAACAGCATTGTGCATCACATTGCCGATCCCAGTGTGGTAATTAATGAGGCCTGGCGCGTGACGGCCCCCGGGGGACTGATTTTCTTCCGCGATTTGATGCGCCCCGACGACGAGGCTATGCTTCAACATGTAACGCGGACCTATACGGTCGGCGCGAATCCAATACAGCGGCGGATGTACGAGGATTCGCTCCGCGCGGCGCTCAGCGTGGAAGAGGTTCGCCGGTTGGTCATGCCCCTGGGAGTGGCAGCGGAATCGGTTCGCGCCACCAGCGACCGCCACTGGACCTGGACCGTGCGAAAAAGGGGACATCACTGATATTTATTGAGCGAGAAAAGAGGCTGAAGATATGCCATGACAGACAAAAATGTCGAAAAAATCAGTGATGTCCCCTTTTCGCAATCGGTGGGGATGACCGATGAGGAATTGGCCGAAGCCAAGCTTTACGGCCGCTTGGGCTTGATTTGTACGCTGGCCGACAAAGCCATTGACATTGTTTATTTGGCGGTGGCCGCGCTGTTGTTGGCTCGGCCCGTCGAGGCAGGGTTAAATGGTTTTTCTCTGTTAGAACGCTGGGCTTCAATTCGTTTGATCGTATTGTTTCTGCTGGTCACGGCGGGACATATCGTGGTGTCATTTCCGCTTTCGTTTTACTCCGGGCACATTTTAGAGCATCAATTCAAGCTGAGCACGCAGACGTTTGCCGCCTGGCTGTGGCGTTATGCCAAGCGAAATTTGCTGGCCCTGGCACTGGGCGCGGTCCTGATGCTGGGGCTTTATTGGCTGATCTGGACCACGGGAGCAATCTGGTGGTTGGCGGCGGCGGGAGCGTTTTTCCTGGTGAGCGTGGTGCTGGGGCAGTTAGCGCCAGTGTTGATCCTGCCGCTGTTCTACAAGGTGGAAAAACTCGATGTACCGGAATTGACCGATCGCTTGGACTGTTTGGCGCAAGGCACGGGCCTTTCCCTCGCAGGCGTCTACCGCCTGGAATTAAGCCAAGAGACCGTCAAGGCCAACGCCATGCTCGCCGGACTGGGCGCACCCGGCGCGTGCTATTGGGCGATACGCTGCTTAAGGATTACTCGCCTGAGGAAATTGAAGTCATCTTTGCCCACGAAATCGGGCATCACGTGTTCCATCACATCTGGAAGATGATCGCGGCAGGCATTTTTTATAGCGCGGCGGGATTTTTCCTCTGCGACCGTCTGCTAGCCGCCTGGATGGCCCGGGAACAAATCGCCTTGGATTACAGCCATTTGCCGGTTTATACGTTGCCGCTTTTAATGTTTATCCTCACAATATTCGCCCTTGTCTTGGAGCCGTTGCAAAACTTCATCAGCCGATATTATGAACGGCAAGCGGATCGCTATGCCTTAGAGCGGACAAGCAATAAAGCGGCCTATATTTCAGCCTTTCGCAAGCTGGCCAGGCTCAACAAAGACGATCCCCATCCGCATGCGCTGGAGGTGTTTCTCTTCCACGGACACCCGCCGATCGCCGAACGACTCGCCATGGCGGAGAAGAGTTCATCGTAGATAGTGGTAGGGTGCGTGCTTGCACGCAAGCGATATCTCGCTGAAAAATGACTGCGTGGGTGCAAGCACCCACCCTACAGTAACTTTCCGCAACAGAAGATATTAAGCGCGGGCGGGCTCTTCGCTTCGTTCGGCCAGTTGTTGACGCAGGCGGCGGATTTCTTGCTCATACTTGATGCGCTCGTTCTGCCACTGGAGCGCTTGCTCGTCGAACCGTGTGCGCTGTTGGCGGAGTTCTTGTTCCCGGGCGAAAAGCCGGGAGGTTTGTTGATCGGCCTCTTCCCGTTTGCGCGCCATCCAGCGCTTGTATTGCCGCTTCTGCTGGAGTAGCTTTTCGTGCTGTTGGGCCAATTCAGCGCGGACTGTCTCCAGTTCTTTTCGCTGCCCGTGCAACTGGGTATTGGCCAGCCGATACTGCTCGGCCAGGCGGGCGCAGGATCTGGGCCAAAAAGCGGGTCAAGTCGGCCGGCGGGACGGCAGTGGAAAGTTGGGCCCAAAGTTCCTCGGTGGCCAGACAAATTTCCAGCGTCTGGCGGTGCGTTTGCTGCAACTCGTTGCGAGGCCGCACCAGCGCTGCGTGACGCTGGTCCACCTGCCCACCGAGGCGCTGTAGGGCTTGGCGTTTTTCTGCCAGTTCGGCCAGGCCTTGACGCTGCTGGGCAACGAGCCGTTGCCGCTGAGAGTGGATTTCTGCTTGCAGTTGCCGGCAACCGGCCGCTAATTGCTCGTGTAGTTTTTGGATTTCGGCATGGGCCTGGGCAAGGCGATTTTCGGCTGTTTCGAGTTCCTTTTGCCGCTGGATTTCCCATTGCCGACGTTCTTCCTTTAGCGCGGAGGCCTGCTGGAGAAGTTCCCGGCTTTCGCTCTGAAATTGCTGCAACGGATGATCCGCCTCGGCGTTGGATGCCAAGCGGCGTTTTAGGGCCGCATCGGTGGCTGCCAAGCGGCGCAAACGTTCCAGGAGTTCCTTTTCCCGGGCGTCTATTTTTTGCCGCTGTTGGTCGTGCGCGGCCTCCTGTTCCAAGAGCCACATGCGCGCACTGCGGAGATCGGATTCCAATTGGGCAATCGCCGCATTTAATTGCGCCTCGCGATGGTCGAGGTCTTTTTGCCGGTTGCGCAGATGTTCGGCCAATTGTGCGGCTTGGCGCTCAATGCGCCGGCTTTCCAATTCCAATTCTGGCTGGGAAAGTTCATCGGCTGCGAAAGGGGACTCTTGCTCCGTTGATTCCGCAATAGATGGCGAAGCGGGCTGGGGATCCTGCCCACTGCGGAAATGTGCGGCATCGATACGGGTATCCTGGCTGGTACTGCCGAGCTTTTTAGGGATGACAGAATGACTGCTCTCGGCTTTGGTACTGGACATGATTGTCATACCCCTTGGTAAGAACTCGCAATTGCGCGATAAAGTCCACGCAGCCGATAAAATTCCCCCAAACTACTCAATCGGCATGAAACCAGTCCAAGTTGACTTTAAAAGTAGTGTGTATATTACCTCCCATGTTTTGTGATCTTGAATAGTCAAGATTGGTAAAATGCGCTAACTAGGAAATTAGCACAACCGCACAGATCAGAAAAACAGCAAGCGGACGACTTCAATCTTTTGCTTGATCGAGCGCTTCCTGCAAGCGTTTTTTCGGTTGGACGCCGACGAAGCGGTCAACGATTTGGCCATTTTTGAAGATCATCAAGGTGGGAATGCTACTGACGCCATAACCGGCCGCGGTATTGGGGCTATCGTCGATGTTGATTTTGCATACTTTGACAGCGTCGGCATTTTCGGCGGCCAATTCCTCGACTACCGGGGCGATCATCCGGCAGGGACCGCACCAGGTGGCCCAAAAGTCGACCAACACGGGCAGAGGCGATTTGAGAACCTCGCTTTCAAAATTCTCATCCTTAATTTCAACGGCGTTGTGCATGTGATTACTCCTTTTTCTGGTTGCTGATCAACCAGAACATTATAGAGCCGCCGTCCAGAGCGTCAATCGACCGACTTTTCGATTTTAGCGCTGATTAATTCGGCCAGGCAGTCGCGGAGTTGCTTCATGGTAATCGGCATGATGAAAACGCGGCGATGATCCGCGGTTTTGGCCAAAGCGCCATTTTTTCTGATTCTCGCCCAGCAGGAGCACGAGCGGAATCGCGGCGGTGTCGCGGCTTTCGGTTAATTCATTGAAGAATTCCAAGGCGGGCTGTCCGATAAGTTCGGCGTCAACGACCAAGCCGTCGACAATGCGGGAATCCTGGCGGAGGCGAATCAGTGCGCGGCCGGGATCGCTGGTCAGGAGCACGCGCGCGCCGGCTTTTTTGAAACCCTTGCGGAAGAGGTCCTGCATTTGGCCGTCCGCTTCGACGACCATCACGGTTCGGCCCAAGAGAGGGGAACTCAACAACGAGGGCGAGGAATCTTCGCCTTCCACCTGGGTATCGTCCGGCGACGACCTGTCGCTGGCCACATGCGCCATCTCGTTGAGTCGCCGATAAGCGATTTCCAGGTCGCTGTGCATCAGGGCGGGTGTTTGGTAGCGGTGGATCGGATGGAGCATCATCGCTTTATTGACCACCGCGGCCACGCAATGCGGAATGCTGGAATCTATTTTTCGGACGGGCAGGACATCCAAAAAGCGTTGTTTACTGAGGCGTTGGATGCGGTCGCGGGTTTCGGGCAGCGGCGGCACGCCGGTGAGCATGTTGTAGTAAATGCAGCCGAGAAAATAGATATCGCTGCGGGTGTCGTCCTTGCGCACCCCGGTGGCCCGTTCCAAGGCGGCGTAATCAATCGTGCGGGCGTTGGGCAGGCGGTCCAGTTCGTCCTCGGTGAGCGTTTCATCCATGGAAGCCAGGCCGAAATCCACGAGCTTGGCTTGCCCTCTGCTGGTAACCAGCACGTTGCTCATCTTCATATCGCGATGCGTCAATCCATGATCGAAGGCGTAACGCAGACCTTCGGTAATATCCAACATCAGCCGAGTGGCTTCGAGGGGATCGAGTTTCTTGCGGATTTTGACAAAATCGCGCAAGTTTCGGCCCTCGACGAACTCCATCACAAAAAAGTGGGTGCGGCCGTGGGAGACGACCTCGTCGATCCTGACAATATTGGGGTGGCGTAAAGTGCAGCCGAAGCGGCCTTCGCGGACGAACAGGTTGTATTGATCCGGTCTTTCACTAAAGCGGTTGCGCAACACCTTCAAGGCCCGGATCTCGTGGGTATCACAATGCACCGCCCGATATACCCGGGAAAAGGTGCCGGTGCCCACTAGATACAACACTTTGTAACGCTCGAAGAAGAATCCTGATTTTCCGCCCTTTATCAGTAGTTCTTTCTGGTAATTGGTGAGAATTCCTCGGCGCACAAGAGTTTGCAAAAACTCTTCTTCGGCGACTTCCTCGCTGATGTTACGGCCTTCGAAAGCTGCCAAGACATCTTGTAACTGCTGTTGGCTCAGCAGTCCCAGATCGATCGCGCGTTGGGCGACTTTTTCGGCGCTTTTAAAAGCCATACCGCTGGTTCCAGATGAACTTAATACAAACAGGGGGATTCCGACTAAAAACTCGCCTGAGGCGAGTTACTAACTTCATACTAAGTTCAGGCTACAACGGCAACAACCCTGCTGATGAGGGATATATCGGGGGGGGTTACGCATCCTCTGTTTTCCGGCGATACTCGTCGCGTTCCCGGCGGGTGGCTTCCAAATCGAAGGCCAGATATTTCATGTCCAGCCGTAATTGGCTGAGCGCCTCCTGAACCAGCGTAAGAATACGGCGTCGGCGTCGGGTGCTTTCGATAACCCTGAACATAAAGGGCTCGATTTTTTGCCGATATGTCTCGGGCAATAGATTTATGGCATCAGCCAGATCGAGGATTTCTTGCGGAATATCATTGGTGGCGGGATTGACAACGCGTGCTGGCTCGCTCATGGGTGTCTCCTTGATAAGTGATTGTTTTTTATTAAAAGCACGCGCTGTGCCGAGATGGGCCAAGCGGTGAGACAATACC